>CAWFVT010000005.1:142500-362259 GCA_963819325.1 uncultured Pseudomonadota bacterium | reverse complement strand
CGACAGGGATCGAACCTGTGACCCCCTCGATGTCAACGAGGTGCTCTCCCGCTGAGCTACGCGCCCTAAGACCTTGAGATGACGGGTTGGGTCCGTATAACGGCTCCAAAGCGGGCAGGCAAGGACACCAGGCCCGAAGGATGGCCAGAAACTGGCCCGGATTTTCGCAGGAATCCGGCGGCCAGGAATCCGACCCCGAATTCGAGCCGCGAATCAGGCTACCAGCATCTTGTTCACTTCGCTGACCAATTCGCGAAGATGGACCGGCTTCGACAGCACCTTGGCATTCTTGGGCGCTTCCGAATCCGAATTCAGTGCCACCGCGGCAAAGCCGGTGATGAACATGATCTTGATGTCGGGGTCGAGTTCGCTTGCGCGGCGCGCCAGCTCGATGCCGTCCATTTCGGGCATCACGATGTCGGTGAGCAGCATTTCAAACGGCTCCTCGCGCAGCCGCTGATAGGCCGACAGGCCGTTGTCATGGGACGAGACCTGAAAACCGGCGTTTTCCAGCGCCTTGACCAGGAAGCGGCGCATGTCGTTGTCGTCTTCGGCGAGGAGGATTTTATGCATGGCGGTTGGTCGTCGAATCCCAATGAGAGGATCAATCCCTTCACTAAGCCCGCAGAGGGTAAATTTCAGGTGAAAGATGACCGGGCGCGGTCGGCGGCTTGCGACCCTATTTGTACTGGAATGCACGTCGAATCAATGAACCCTAGGCCTTTTAGGTTCGAAAGCCGCATTTTCGGTGCGCAAGACGCATTCCAAGTGCTTTAGCAGTTTTTTCGCTTGGCAGAACGGTCGCGATTACCGACAATGGTTCTCATAAAACCTCCGTTTTTCTGGCAGAATTCAAGATGTCCAGAACCGCGGATTCCAGGGACGGCGCCCGACGATGACCCAGTTTGATGGCGAACTGTCGCCTCCGTTCGTGATCGTGGAGCCGGCCGAGTGGCGGGCGCCGATCATCTTCAACTCTCCGCATTCAGGCTCGACCTATCCCGACGAATTCCTCAACGCGTCGCGTATCGATCTGGTCGCGCTGCGCCGTTCCGAGGATTCGTTCATGGACGAGTTGATCGGGGATTTGAGCGATCGCGGTTTCCCGACGGTGCGGGTCAATTTCCCCCGCTCCTATGTCGACGTGAACCGCGAGCCCTATGAACTCGACCCTCGGATGTTCAATGGACGATTGCCGAGCTTCGCCAATACCCGATCGATGCGGGTGGCGGGCGGCCTCGGCACCATCCCGCGCGTGGTCGGCGACGGCCAGGAGATTTACCGCGAACGGCTGTCCGTCGACGACGCGCTCGGCAGGATCGAGGCGCTTTACAAGCCCTATCACCGCGCGCTGCGCCGGCTGATCAACAAGGCGCATCAGGCGTTCGGAACGGTGATCGTGGTCGATTGCCATTCGATGCCCTCGATCGGCGTATCGCGTGACGAGCCGCGGCGGCCGGATGTGGTAATCGGCGACCGCTACGGCACCAGCTGCGCTGCCCTGCTTCCCGACATGGTCGAGGAAACCATGCGCGCGCTGGGTTATTCGGTCGGACGCAACAAACCCTATGCCGGCGGTTTCATCACCGAGCATTACGGCAACCCGGCATCCGGACTGCATACCATCCAGCTCGAGCTCAACCGTGCGATCTACATGGACGAACGGCGCCGCGAACGCGGCCCCAGATTCGCGCAGGTGGCCGCTGATTTTGGAGCGCTGGCCGAGGCGCTGTCCAGCGTGCCGTTCGGCGATCTCGGGCCGTTCCAGGCCGCCGCCGAGTAGATCGAGGATGGGTCTTTTCAGGGATGGATCCTCTTGAGGATGGATTCTTGGCATCGTCCCTCCCTGTCGTCGTGCCCCGGACGAAAACCGGAATCGCAAACTCCCGATCGCAAAAATTTCAAGGATGCGTTTTCGCGTGAAGGCGGCGTGACAGCGAACGAAGGAAAATGACGGCCGCGGGAAACAGGCACTGGAAAAATGACAGCGCCAAGAAAGAAACAAGAAAGAAAAAAGGGCCGCTTGCGTTGGCAAGCGGCCCAAGTCTAGGGAGGAAACGCCCAAGGAGGGCAGCGATAGCGCGAGGCGCTACCGCACCGCAACAATATGCGACCGCGCTGCACAAAAGGCAAGGGCCTTCGCATCATTTCCGGTGCAAAATTCATTAAGGCCGGCGATCGGCCAAAAGTTTAATGCAGACGTTTTTTTAACGTTATTTCAAATACTTGGAGATCGACCATCGATTCGATCGGCTGTAACGCCGCACCGTTATCACCAGGCTCTCGAATTCGTGATCGACGAGGTCGCCAAAAAATGCACCGTTTCGCAAGCAGATTCGCAACCAGATTCGAAGCTGAAAAATGCCGGGTTCTGACGGCGATCACGTCCGTTATCCGTGCGCGACCTGCCGGATTGGGCTAGGCAGGAACAGCATCTTCTCCCCGCGCTCAGAGCCCAAGGAACAACCGTGACGGTCATCGATTTTACCGCCTTCATCGGCCGCCTCGCGACCTCCTCCGGCGAGACCATCCTGCCGTTCTTTCGAACCTCGCTCTCCATCGACAACAAAAGCACCAGCCACGACTTCGATCCGGTAACCGAAGCCGACCGCGCCGCCGAAGCCGTGATGCGGCGGCTGATCAAGGCCAATTTTCCCCAGCATGGCATTGTCGGCGAGGAATTCGGCAACGAGCGCGAGGACGCCGAATATGTCTGGGTGCTGGATCCGATCGACGGCACCAAATCCTTCATCTCGGGCTTTCCGATCTGGGGCACGCTGATCGCGCTCTTGCACCGGGGCACGCCGGTGTTCGGCATGATGCACCAGCCGTTCATCGGCGAGCGCTTTTCCGGCGACAGCGGCTCGGCGCATTACCGGGGACCGTCCGGTGAACGGAGGCTGGCGGTGCGACGCTGCGCGTCGCTGAAGGAAGCGACGTCGTTCACCACCAGTCCGCTATTGATGAACAACGCCGATCGCACCGCCTTCGGCCGCATCGAAGAAGCGGTGCGGCTGACGCGCTATGGCGGCGACTGCTATTCCTATTGCATGCTCGCGGCGGGCCATCTCGACCTGGTGGTCGAGACCGAACTGAAGCCGTACGATATCGCGGCGCTGATTCCGATCGTCACCGGCGCCGGAGGCATCGTCACCACCTGGGACGGCAAAGCCGCCCAAGGCGGCGGCCGCATCATCGCCGCGGGCGACCCCCGCGTGCATGAGGCAGCGCTGAAACTGCTCAACGGTTAGCGCGTTTCCCCGCTGCACCTTTTGAGCCGGCATCACCGCTCGATCTTGCGCAGAAATTCCACCAATTGCTTGGCCGGCCGCGGCAGCGTCTTGAAGCTGCGGGCGCAGATCGCGAGCCTGCGGTTGGCCCAGGGATCGCGGATCCTGATCATCATGATGGGCATCGACCGCGCGCAACGCCTTGCTGCGGCCTCCGGCACCACCGCAATGCCGACGCCGGCCCCGACCATCTGGCAGATGGCGTCGAAATCCCGCAGCCGCGCCCGGAACCTCAGGCGCGCGCCGAGGCTGGCGGCATGCTTCGAGATATGGCTTTGCAGCGCGGTCGAACTCGTCAGGCCGACGAAATCGCAGGCGGTCACCTCTGCGAAGTCGATCTGGCGGCGGCCGGCAAACGCGCTGCGCCGCGCCGCCACCAGCGTCAGCCGGTCTTCGCTGAACAGAAACCGTTCGACATGTTCAGGCAGCGCGTGCTCGGCGGCAAAGCCGATATCGGCGGCGCCGGCCACGATCGCCGCAGCAATATCGGTGCTTTCGCGCTCCTCGATATCGACGTTGATATCGGGATGTTCGCGCAGGAAAGCCGCCAGCGCCTTCGGCAGATGCTCCGACAGGCCCGAGGTGTTGGCGAGCAAATGGACACTGGCCTTGGCGCCGCTGGCGAAGGCGGCGAGATCGCCGCGCATCGCATCGACATGGTGCATGACAATGCGGGCGTGATCGAGCAGGCTTTCGCCTGCCGCGGTCAGCTCGACGCCGCGGCGGCCGCGCTTGAGCAAGGTCACGCCGAGCGCTGCTTCGAGGCCCTTGATCCGCGCGCTGGCGGAGGCCAGCGCCAGATGGGCGCGGAGCGCGCCTTGCGTGATGCTGCGCGCGTCGGCCACCGCGATAAAGAGCTGGAGGTCGACCAGATCGAAGCGCATGGCGATTTCCGCTGGCTGTGCCTTCGTCAATTCCGAAGGCTAGGTCCGTAACCTCCAGATTGTGCCGATCGCGCCGATCGGTCAATGTGGCGGCATGTTCGAGCCTCTTTTGCTGCTGATCGCCGCAGCGTTCCTGATTGCGGGCTTCATCAAGGGCGTCATCGGGCTTGGCCTGCCGACGGTGTCGATGGGCCTGCTCGCGGTATCGATGCCGCCGGCGCATGCGCTGGCGATCGTCATCGTGCCCGCGATCATCACCAATATCTGGCAGACCTTCGGCGGCCCTTATTTGCGCGACATCATCCGGCGGCTGTGGCCGCTGATGGTGGGCACGGTCGCCGGTATCTGGCTGAACGCCGGCATGCTGACGGGGCCCTATGCGCGCTACGGCACCATCGTGCTCGGGGTACTGCTGGTGATCTATGCGATCGTCGGCTTGAGCAAATTCACTCTGCACGTCGCCCGCCGCGATGAAAAGTGGATCGGCGGGATCGTGGGACTGACCACCGGCGTGGTATCCGCCGCCACCGGCGTGCAGGTGATCCCGTCGATGCCCTACATGCAGGCCATCGGCATGGAAAAGGATGAACTGGTGCAGGCGCTCGGGGTGTTCTTCACGGTCGCGACCATGGCGCTGGCCTTCAATCTCACCAGCGCGGGATTGCTGACGGCCTCGACCGCGCTGCCGGGCGCAGTGGCAATGGCCGGCGCGTTCATCGGCATGTTCATCGGACAGGCGGTGCGCTCGCGGATGCAGCCGGAAGCCTTCCGCCGCTGGTTCCTGATCGCGATGATCCTGCTCGGGATCTATCTGGTGGCGAGCGCGATTTACAACGTGCTGGCGTCATAGCGCCGTCGCGGCCCGCTCTTGATCCGGGCATCCACCGCTTTTTTACAAGATTTTTTTGATCCGCTGGATTGCCGGGCGAAGTCCGGCAACCACAGCACCAACGGCCCAGCCGCGGCGTGCCCGGCATGAAGGCATCGAACGCCGCCGGAACCGTGCGATAGCGGTTCCGTTCCGCAGGATTTCGTCTTTTCCGGCCGCTTGTCAGGTATTTGCCATCTCCGACGCTTAAAAAGCGAGCCTTGCGGACACCCGCCCGTCGCGACCATCGGCCGCATACCGCGGCCGCGCATCCTGGAGGATTGAATTACCTCTGCATCGGAGATGGTTTCCGCCGCTGGCAGTTTGCTTTAAATCGTTGGATTCGTTCAGCACGACCACCTACCGTGGTCTCTCGTTGATTCAGGAGCTCGGGAGATGGAAAGACGCCTAGCCGCCATAGTCTGCGCCGATGTCGCCGGCTACTCGCGGTTGATGGGCGCCGACGAGGCCGGCACCCATGCCGCGTTCAAGGCCCATCGAAGCGCGATGTACCCGATCGTTCTCAATCACGGTGGCCGGCTTGTGAAGAACACCGGCGACGGTTTCATGCTGGAGTTTCCCAGCATCGTCGGCGCCATCGAGGCGGCGACCGAGATGCAGGCATTGATGGCCGAACGGAACAGCCAGCTCCCCGCGGACCGCGTCATGCAATTTCGACTCGGCGTCCACATGGGAGATGTGATGGCCGACGAAGACGATTTATTCGGGGACGATGTCAACATCGCCGCCCGTCTGGAAACCGTCGCCGTTCCCGGCGGCGTGGCGATTTCGGCCAAGGCCTGCACCGAGGCCAGCAAGCACCTCAGCGCCATTTTTGTCGATGCCGGCACGCACCGTTTCAAGAACATCGCCCAGCCGGTCAATGTCTGGACCTGGACACCCGGCGGCTTCGAGATTCAAGACACGGACTCCGGGGGCCTGTCGAACCTGCCGGCGCAATATCGAACGGCGATCGTGGGCGTGCTTCCCTTCGCCAATCTCAGCGACAGTGCCGACGAATATTTTTCCGACGGACTGACCGAGGACCTGATCCACGCGCTTTCGTTGCAGTCGTTTTATCGGGTGCTGAGCCGAAGCTCGACTTTCGCGTTCAAAGGCAAGAGCCTCAACACGCGCCTGATCGCGCGGGAGATCGACGCGACCTACCTGATCCTGGGTTCGGTACGGCGGGCCGGAACCAAGGTGCGCGTGACCGCCGAACTGATCGCCCCGGAGAATGGCGAGCAATTGTGGACCGGCCGCTATGACCGGGACATCGACGACCTGTTCACGATGCAGGATGAAATCGTCACCAGCCTGTCCGCTGCTTTGGCCCCGGAGATATTTCGCGCGGAAGCTTCCGCTCCCGCCCGGTCGGCGACCACCGATTTAACCGCGTGGGACCGGTTTCTCAGGGCGCTTTCTCATTACTATCGGCAGACACAGAAGGATTTCGAAGCCTCGATCGCCCTGCTCCGGGAGGCCATCGCGCTCGATCCGGCGCTTGCCATTGCGCGCGCCTATCTCGCCACCATCCTGGTGCAGAGCGTGCAATACGGATGGGCCAGAAGCACCAGCGAATTGTGGCGCGAGGCGATGAACCTTGCCGAGAGCAGCATACGGCTCGATCCCCGTTCGTCGTTCGCATTTTCGATTCTGGCCTTTTTGCATGCGATGGAGGGCAATCACGACGACGCGATGGGTGCCGGAAAGAGAGCGGTCGAATTGAACCCGTACGATATGGGCGCGCGCGGCGTTCTTGGAATTTGCCACCTTGTGAGTGGTGAGCATCGACAGGCCGTCGAATTATTCTCGGTCGCCGTACAACGCGGCAACAGTGATCCCAGATACAAGTGGGCGGCACTGAACGCGTTCAGCCACTATTTGCTCAAGCAATATGATGCGTCGCTGTCCTGGGCGCGTGAAGCCCTGTATGCGAATCCCAACCATCTTCAGGTGCTCGCGGTGCGGGCGGCGGCTCTCGCGCAACTGGAACGAACCGAAGAGGCGGCCAAGGCGGCCGAAGTCCTGCTCTGTCATTACCCCGACCTGACCGTCGAACGGCATCTGAAGAATTTCCGCTGGAAAATGGCGGCCGACACTGAGCATTACCGGAACGGACTTTTGAAAGCCGGCGTACCCCTGCGCAATCTGACGCTGGTCGAGTCCTCCAAGCGTTCCGCCAAGGCGCGGGTTTAGCTTTGGGCTCGCCTTCGTCAATCGATGCTTTTGGGATCAAGGTCCATGCCAGACGACAACGTCGGGACAGCTTCGGGCGCTACGCCCCAGACCACCGTTTCACCCAATAATCCGTGCCCGTTCTTGCGGGCGCTGGTGGCAACCGATGTCGTCGAGGGCCACTTTGTCCCGCTTTCGAAACTCTCCCGAACCATCGGGGCCGCCAGCGGCGAAAAGGGACTGAAGCAAACATCGGCCGGCATCAAGACCTACCTGGTCGCCCTGATCGCCAACGGCCTCGGTCCGCTGCGCCTGTTGCGAAGCTGGTGGTCGGGAGCGGAACTCGATGCGCTGCGCGACGGTCCACTGGACAAGCACGGCAGCGGCTCGCGCATTCTCGGCGTCACCGCCGAGGTCAATGAGAGCGAGCTTGAGCGCCTCGCCGGGTTCGGCAAGGACCGGCCGAACCCGTCCGGCGGATCGGAGCGCGGGCTGACGCTGCCGGAGATCACGAGCTACATGGACGCGAATTTCGATCGCGCCAAGGGCGCGCGACGTCCGATCGACCGTCAGTTGATGAACGGCGAATGGCCGGTCCTGCTGCGCGTCATGGGCAAGGGTGCGGGCGACGACCGCTATCTCAGCGTCGCCGAGGTCAGGACGCTGTTCGTCGAGCGGCGGCTGCCGGACCGGATCGCCGCGCGGCTACAGGAATTGGCCCGGCCTAGCAGCCCGCTTCGCAGGATTGTCAAAGCCGGGCTCGGGCTCATCGCATTGGCCTTTGCATTAGCCTTGGCCTTGATCGTGGCGGTCACGGAATTTCCTGACCAGCTCAGCGCGATCCTGCCGCCAAAACTCGCGCAATTGCTGCCGCCGCCGTTGCCGAGCTTGCCTGCGACCAAGGCGGCCTATTGGCTCGACCAGAACTGGACCACCGAAGACCGGCACTGGTTCCACCATGCGAGCCAGGGCACCGCGACCTTTCAGGTGCCCTATGCCTGGTTTGTCGCGCTGGAACAGCCACGGCTTCGTCCGTTCCGGCGACCCGGCCTGCTGATCGAAAACGGTTACCTGGAACGGTTCGGTTTCCTGCCCAGTCCGAAAACCGTCCACGCCGACCAAGCGACCCTGCGCCGCTTCGGCTATTTGGATTCGCCCGCGGCCGCGCCGGCGCCGGTATCAGTCGCAGGCCTGCGCCCGACGCCGGTCGAGAATTTCGACGGCCTGCCGGTCGGCTTCGCGCGGCTGACCGGCGTCACCAATCCCGGCACCGGCCTGCCGCAAGCCGACATGATCGGGCTGACCTGTGCAGCCTGTCACACCGGAAGCATCCGCTACAACGGCGTCAGCGTGCGCTACGACGGCGGCCCGGGCATGGTCGAGCTGACCAAACTCGAAAGCGTGACCGGTCTATCCATTCTCTACACCTTGAAGGTGCCGGGTCGTTTCAGACGCTTCGCCGCGCGCGTGCTGGGTCGGACCCCAAGCCTCGCCGAATACAACAAGCTCAAAAGCGAACTGACCGCGACCGGCGCCCAACTGCTCAACCAGAAAAACAGCCTCGACAAGGCGGTTGCCGACAACCACCAGAAGGAAACCGAGGAAGGGTTCGGGCGGCTCGACGCGCTCAACCGGATCGGCAATCAGGTTTTCTCGACCGATCTGGCGCTATCCGGCCTCACCGGATTTGAAAAGAATCTGCACGCCCGCGATGCGCCGGTCAGTTTTCCGCCGATCTGGACCGTGCCGTGGTTCCAGTTTGCGCAATATGACGCGTCAATCGAACAGCCCCTGATCCGCAATGCCGGCGAGGCGCTCGGGGTGACGGCGCTGCTTAATCTGTCGCCGGACTATGCGCCGGACACCCTGTTCCGCTCGTCGGTCGCGCTTGAAAATCTCGTCCGCATCGAAGCGATGCTGCGCGGCCCCGATCCGTCCAGCCAGAAGCCGATCGGCTTCGGCGGACTGAAGCCGCCGAAATGGCCGTCGCAAATTTTCCCCGACGATCCGGCATGGAAGATCGATCCGGCCCGCGTATCGCGCGGCCGGGCGACCTATGCCGAGATCTGCGCCGAGTGCCACCTTGGACCGGTCGACGATCCCCAGTTCGACCAGCAATATCCGGACAAGAGTTTTTGGTCCGCCAGGCAATGGGACGCCAGGGGCGCGGTGCTCAATCCGGTCCAGAAGGGCGTCGCCGGCATGGGCACGGACCGCGCGCAGGCCGACATTCTGGCGTTGCGCAGCGTCCAGGTTCCCGGCTTCCTGGATCTGGAGCCGGCGCGCGACCTCGGCACGGTGTGGGGCTGCCCTGATCTGCCGACGCTTTCCTCGACCGAGATGCCGTTCTCGATCGCGTTGATGATCGTGGTCGACCGCACCAGCCGGAAATGGATGGATGATCACGGCGTCTCGGATGCTGATCGCGCGGCCCTTTGGGGATCGCGAAAGAACTGTCCCAATCCCCATGCCCTGCAGAAGCCGAAGAGCGGCGATTCCGCGCCAGAAACCTATTACCGCGCGCGCCCCTTGAACGGCGTCTGGGCGACCGCGCCGTACCTCCATAACGGCTCGGTGCCGTCGCTGTACTGGATGCTCAGGCCCGCGGCCGAACGTCCCCGGCAATTTTGCCTCGGCGCGCGCGACTTCGATCCGCAGCAGGTCGGCCTGCGCGTGGTGGCCGGCGAGGCACAGCGCTGCAAGAAAGGCGAGACCCTGTTCTCGGCTGTGGCCGCGGACGGAACGGCGATCCACGGCAACAGCAATCTCGGTCACTCGCTGGAGGGAACGCCGGGCCCGGGCAAACCGGGCGTCATCGGCCGCCTGCTGACCGATGACGAGCGCTACGATCTGATCGAATATCTGAAGACGCTGTAGGCGGTGAGACTTGTGTGAATGCTCTTCACCCAAATAGCGGCGTGCCCGGCACGAACGCATCGAACGCTGCCCAGAATTGCGCGCGATAACGGTCCTGCTCCTGCAGGATTTCGTGTCTCGCACCGGCGATCACCAGATGCGAGCCGGCGCGCAGATGATAGGCGAACTCCTCGATCGCCGCGGTCGAAACCACGGCATCGTTGCTGGCGGCCAGCATCAGGATCGGCTGGCGAATTTCCGACGGATAGCTGAAGGCGCGGAAACCGCGCATCGCCGTGAACGCGGTATCGGCCCAGGCCACCGTCGGCGCGCCGATGCCCAGCGTCGGGTCTTCCTCGAGGATCGCGGTATTGCGGGCGTAACGCACGGGATCGCTGGTCAGGGGATTGTTGATGAACGACGACGACGAGAGCAGTTGGTCACTGCCGCCCGGAATGTAGCGGCCGCCCTGCCCGGCGAACCGCATCACCCGCAACAGCGCGCTCGGCAGAAACGAGGTGCGGCGGCCGGGAAGATCGATCATCGGCGCCGACAGCACCATGCGGTCGAACCAGCGCTTGCCGGCATGCGCGACGCGCAGCATCACCGTCCCGCCCATCGAATGCGCCAGCGCAAAATGCGGTGGCGGGCAATCCGGCAGCACCACCTGCTGCACGAAGGTTTCGACATCCACCTCGTAATCGGAGAAATCGCGGACGTATCCCTTGCGCGGATCGCGCAAGCGCCGCGACGAGTGGCCCTGCCCGCGCCAGTCGATCATCGCCACCGCGAAACCGCGGTCGCGCAGGTCCCGCACGGTCTCGAAGTATTTTTCGATCTGCTCCGCACGGCCGGTGAAGACGCAGACGGTGCCCTTGCGATTGGCCGGCGGCGCCCAGCGCGCGAAACGCAATTCCGCGCCATCCGGCGTCGTGATGGTGCCGGAAACGACATCGTCAGGAACCGGATTGGCGGGAATCGAGACGAGCGTCATATTGGGGACCGGATAGGTGAAAAGCGCTTAAAATCAAGGACGGAAGCGTGAAAAAAGGGGCTCGTTCCGGCCCTCTTGAACGCCCCCGCGTCTCCTCCCATATCACCTTCGTGCAGGCCGCTACCAGTGCTTCGAACTCGAAACACAAGGCTGCACACAGACGAAAGCCCGGCCCGATGGCGGGCGGGTTAATTTAACAGTCGCTCAATGGAGGACTACCCATGCGTACTTACGATCTCGCCCCGTTTTATCGTTCCACCGTCGGCTTCGACCGGTTCTTTTCCCTGCTCGACCAGGCCACGGCGGACGGCAGCCCCGGCTACCCGCCCTACAATATCGAGCGCACCGGCGACAACAGCTACCGCATCAGCGTCGCGGTTTCCGGCTTCTCGCAGGCCGAGCTTTCGATCGTCGCCAAGGAAAACACGCTGACGATCAAGGGCGAGAAATCCGCCAATGAGAATGGCAAGGACACGTCCGAGGTGCTGTACCGCGGCATCGCCGCGCGCGCCTTCGAGCGGGCATTCCAGCTTGCCGATTTCGTGCTGGTGAAGAACGCTTCGCTCGAGAACGGCCTGCTTCACGTCGATCTCGTTCGCGAGATTCCCGAGGCCAAGAAGCCCCGCAGCATTCCGATCACGACCACCAACGCGGTTGCTCCGCAGGTCGTCGACGGCTCGGCCGAGAAGGCCGCCGCCTAAGCGGTTTGTTCGCGTAAGACTTATCAATGCGAAAACGCCCCGGGAGACCGGGGCGTTTTTTGTTGTCGCCGGAAAGCCGGATACACAGTGCCGTGATGTCCGTAACGTTGCCCGCCGCTGCGCCGAAACTCCTTTGAAGCAAGAGCTTCACACAAACAGAGATCACGGAGTTGGTTCAATGAAGTTAGCTCGGTTCGCCATGGCGTTCGCCGTTACCACACTCACGGGCGTATTTAGTCCATTGGCGGCACACGCTCAAACCACCGCGCCGGTCGAGGCGAAGAATGTTGTACTGGTGCATGGGGCCTGGGCCGACGGCTCAAGCTGGGCCGAGGTTATTCCCTATCTTCAAGCCGCGGGCCTGAAGGTCACCGCCGTCCAAAATCCGCTGACCTCGCTGGAAGATTCCGTCGCCGCGACGCGCCGCGCCCTGGCGTTGCAGGATGGCCCCACGGTGCTGGTTGCCCATTCCTGGGGCGGCACCGTCATCAGCGAGGCAGGGATTGATCCGAAGGTCTCCGCGCTGGTTTACGTGGCCGCGCGCGGCCCCGATGCCGGAGAGGACTTTGTCGCACTCTCCGGAAAATTCCCCGCGGGACCGGTACGTGCCGGCGTCCAGCAACATGACGGTTTCACCAAATTGTCGGAGGAGTCCTTCCTCAAATATTTCGCGAATGGCGTCGAGCCCGAAAAGGCAAAGGTGCTTTATGCCGTGCAGGAGCCGACCGCGGCTTCGTTGTTCGGTGGACGAACCACGGCGGCGGCGTGGCACTCCAAACCTTCGTGGTATGCGGTGTCGAAGCTCGATCAGACCATCAATCCTGACCTCGAGCGATTCCTGGCCAAGCGCATGAATGCGACCACGGTCGAACTGGATGCAGGGCACCTGTCTCTGGTATCCCACCCCAAAGAAATCGCCGATCTGATTTTGGCCGCTGCCGGGCGCGCGGAATAGCCCGCCTGCCTGTCGTCGTCCTCGCCAACGCGAGGACGACGCGCATATCTTCAGCGCTTTACTCCAGCCCCTGCACCTTCGGCATTTCCTGCGTCGGCTGGATCGGTGTCGCGGCGGGCTTTGCTTCGACAGGCGCGGGTGCCGCGGCCTGCGGGGTTGTTTCCGTCACAGCCGGTTTGACCTGCACCGCCGCGGATTGCTGCGGCGGTTGAGCTGGCAGCGCCGCATCAGCTGGCTGCGCCGCTTGGGACGGCTGCGCCGCCCCGGATGGCTGCGCGGGCTCGGCAGCGGGTTTGGCGGCGAGCGCCTTCGGCTCATCGGCATGCAGCGGCGCCGCTTTCGGGATCGGTACCGAAGGCGTGCGGCTGGCAACCCTGGGAATCGACGCCGGCGGCCGCGGCCCGCCCCTGACGTGGCTGACCGTTGGCTGCGGCCCGACCGGACCATATTGTTGCGTCAGTTCGCCGTTGGCATTGTCGCCCATCCGGTCCGATCGGATCATGCGGACCATCCGCCCGTTGCGGGCGTCGATTACCAGCCAGCCGTCGGCGCCGCCGCGATCGATCACGGCGATCGTAAAGTACACACCGCGCTGCTGCGGGATTCCAAGCGGTGAAAACCCGTTCTCGCGGACCACCGTGTAGACCTCCCGTGCCGGCAGCAGCATCGGCCCGGCGCGGGGCGGCGCTTCGTCCGGCGGCATTGCCGCATAAGGACCGTCGAAGTCGGACACCGCCGCATACGGCGACCTGCCGGCATCATACGGCGCCAACATCTGAGCATTTGCGGCCCCGGCCATGAGAACCAGCCCGGCCGACATCATCCATCCTGAAAACAGCTTCATCGCCCATTCGCTCCTGTAACGCCCCGCATGCCCCGAGCGTTTTCGCTCTTTGGCCAGGACAGCAACCTCGTCGCGGAATCCGGCGGTCCTTGGGCCGGATCGCGGCACGTTTGCTTCAAATCCGGGGCGGCTCGCCGTCCCCGATCGACATGCAACCGGCGACTCTCACGCGCTTGTGTGATAGAAAAAAATTTGGCATGGTCGGAGTTAGGACAGCATCACTGTCTCAATTATGGGGCAAACCCGGCACAGGGATTGCAACGAAAGTTGGGTGCTCAGGCGCCCGGAAGTATAAAGGCAAGGCCGTTCCTCGGGGACGTTGAACGCCCAAGCCCGAATTCTGAAATTGCGGCTCGCGGAGGACGAGCGGTGGCCCGGTGGGTGCCGCAAACGCCCAAGGTGCGCCGATGACGGTGAGGCCCTTCGCCTTATTGAGAGGACTGAGATGAGCGGGTCGGACTTCGAGCGCGAAATCATCGTGACGGATGTACTGTCGGCGGCCGCGGCCTCGAAACCGGCGGAGCCCGCGCGCGAGCACGACTGGCGGCCGCCGGCTGAGGGTCTCTACGATCCGAGCCTGGAAAAGGATTCCTGCGGCGTCGGCTTCATCGCCAATATCAAGGGCAAGAAGTCACACCAGATCGTCTCCGACGCGCTCAGCATTCTCTGCAATCTCGAACATCGCGGCGCGGTCGGCGCCGACCCGCGCGCCGGCGACGGCGCCGGCATCCTGGTGCAGATTCCGCACGCCTTCTTCAAACGCAAGGCCGCCGAGATCGGCTTCCAGCTGCCCAAGCCCGGCGACTATGCAGTCGGCGCGCTGTTCATGCCGCGCGAGACCGCCTGGCGCAACGTCATCAAGAGCATCATTGCCGACCAGATCAGGGACGAGCAACTGATGCTGCTCGGCTGGCGCGAGGTGCCGTCAGACAACTCATCGCTCGGCGAAACCGTCAAGCCGACCGAGCCCGCCCACATGCAGGTGTTCATCGGCCGCGGCAACCATATCAAGACCGAAGAGCAATTCGAGCGCCGGCTTTACATCCTGCGCAAGTCGATTTCGCAGGCGATCTACCAGCGCCGCGACCGCGGCCTCGCCGGCTACTACCCGGTGTCATTGTCGTGCCGGACTGTGGTCTACAAGGGCATGTTCCTCGCCGATCAACTCGGCAAATATTATCCCGACCTCAGCGAGCCGGATTTCGAAAGCGCGCTGGCGCTGGTGCATCAGCGCTTTTCGACCAACACCTTCCCGGCCTGGTCGCTGGCGCATCCCTATCGCATGATCGCGCATAATGGCGAGATCAACACGCTGCGCGGCAACGTCAACTGGATGGCGGCGCGGCAGGCCTCGGTGCATTCGGAGCTGTACGGCAAGGACATCAGCCGGCTGTGGCCGATCTCCTATGAAGGACAAAGCGACACCGCCTGCTTCGACAACGGCCTCGAATTCCTGGTGCAGGGCGGCTACTCGCTGCCGCATGCCGTGATGATGATGATTCCGGAAGCCTGGGCCGGCAATCCCCTGATGGATGAGCAGCGCCGCTCGTTCTACGAATATCACGCCGCCATCATGGAGCCGTGGGACGGCCCCGCCGCGATCGCCTTCACCGACGGCCGCCAGATCGGCGCCACGCTCGACCGCAACGGGCTGCGCCCGGCGCGCTATCTCGTCACCAGCGACGACCGCATCGTGATGGCGTCCGAAATGGGCGTGCTGAAGATTCCCGAGGATCAGATCGTCACCAAGTGGCGGCTGCAGCCCGGCAAGATGCTGCTGGTCGATCTCGAACAGGGCCGGCTCATTCCGGACGACGAGATCAAGGCGCAACTGGCCAAGAGCCATCCCTATCGCCAGTGGCTCGATCGCACCCAGATCGTGCTGGAGGAATTGCCGGACGCACCGACCAAGGGCATGCGGTCGAACCTGCCGCTGCTCGATCGCCAGCAGGCCTTCGGCTATACCCAGGAAGACGTCACCATCCTGATGACGCCGATGGCCTCGACCGGCGAAGAGGCCAATGGCTCGATGGGCAACGACACGCCGATCTCGGCGCTGTCGGACAAGCCGAAGCAGCTATTCACCTACTTCAAGCAGAACTTCGCGCAGGTCACCAATCCGCCGATCGACCCGATCCGCGAGGAACTGGTGATGAGCCTGGTCTCGATCATCGGGCCGCGGCCGAACCTGTTCGATCTGCAGGGCCTGGCCGGCACCAAGCGCCTTGAAGTGCGCCAGCCGATCCTGACCGACGCCGATCTGGAGAAGATCCGCTCGATCTCGGAGATCGCCGACACCCATTTCAGGTCGCGCACGCTCGACACCACCTTCCATGCCGGGTTTGGCGCCGCCGGGCTCGAGCAGGTGCTCGACGAATTGTGCGCGCGCGCCGAAGCCGCCGTCCGCGAGGGCGTCAACATCATCATCCTGTCCGACCGCATGGCGGGCTCGGACCGGATTCCGATCCCCTCATTGCTCGCCTGTGCCGCCGTGCATCATCATCTGATCCGCACGGGCTTACGCACCTCGGTCGGGCTGGTCGTCGAATCCGGCGAGCCGCGCGAGGTGCATCACTTCGCCTGCCTTGCCGGCTACGGCGCCGAAGCCATCAATCCCTATCTGGCGTTTGAGACCATCATCGCGATGAAGGACCGGCTGCCGGCGGTGCTGGACGATTACGAGATCGTCAAGCGCTACATCAAGTCGATCGGCAAGGGCCTGTTGAAGGTGATGTCGAAGATGGGCATCTCGACCTACCAGTCCTATTGCGGCGCGCAGATTTTCGACGCGGTCGGGCTGAAGGCGGATTTCGTCGCGAAATATTTCGTCGGCACCCACACCCGCATCGAAGGCGTCGGCCTCGCCGAGATCGCCGAGGAAACCGCGCGCCGTCATTCGGAAGCGTTCGGCGATTCCCTCGTCTACAAGACCGCGCTCGATGTCGGCGGCGAATACGCCTATCGCACCCGCGGCGAGGATCACGCCTGGACCGCCGAGTCCGTCTCGACGCTGCAGCACGCGGTGCGCGGCAATTCGCTGGATCGCTACAAGGCGTTTGCCAAAATCCTCAACGAACAGTCGGAACGGCTGTTGACGCTGCGCGGCCTGTTCAAGATCAAGTCCGCCGAGGACGAGAAGCGCAAGCCGATCCCGCTCGACCAGGTCGAGCCGGCCAAGGATATCGTGCGGCGCTTCGCCACCGGCGCGATGTCGTTCGGCTCGATCTCGCGCGAGGCCCACACCACGCTGGCGATCGCCATGAACCGGATCGGCGGCAAGTCCAACACCGGCGAAGGCGGCGAGGAAAGCGATCGCTTCAAGCCGATGCCGAACGGCGATTCGATGCGCTCGGCGATCAAGCAGGTCGCCTCGGGGCGTTTCGGCGTCACCACCGAATACCTCGTCAACGCCGACATGATGCAGATCAAGATGGCGCAGGGCGCCAAGCCCGGCGAAGGCGGACAACTGCCCGGCCACAAGGTCGACGCCACCATCGCGCGGGTACGGCATTCGACGCCCGGCGTCGGCCTGATCTCGCCGCCGCCGCATCACGACATCTATTCGATCGAGGATCTGGCGCAGCTGATCTACGATCTCAAGAACGTCAATCCGGACGGCCAGGTGTCGGTCAAGCTGGTCTCCGAAATTGGCGTCGGCACCGTCGCGGCCGGGGTCGCCAAAGCGCGCGCCGACCACGTCACCATCGCCGGCTTCGAAGGCGGCACCGGCGCGTCGCCGCTCACCTCGATCAAGCACGCGGGTTCGCCGTGGGAAATCGGCCTCGCCGAAACCCACCAGACCTTGGTGCGCGAGCGGCTGCGCAGCCGTATCGTGGTCCAGGTCGACGGCGGCTTCCGCACCGGACGCGACGTGGTGATCGGCGCGCTGCTGGGCGCCGACGAGTTCGGTTTTGCCACCGCCCCCCTGATCGCGGCCGGCTGCATCATGATGCGCAAGTGTCATCTCAACACCTGCCCGGTCGGGGTTGCGACCCAGGATCCGGTGCTGCGCAAGCGCTTCACCGGCCAGCCCGAGCACGTCATCAATTATTTCTTCTTCGTCGCCGAGGAAGTGCGCGAGATCATGGCAGCCCTCGGCTATCGCACCTTCAACGAGATGGTGGGCCAGACCCAGATGCTCGACCAGTCGACGCTGGTGGCGCACTGGAAGGCCAAGGGGCTCGATTTCTCCAAACTGTTCGTCCGCCAGAAGGAACTGCCGGGGCAGAAGATCTATCATGCCGAGGGCCAGAACCATCATCTGGAGGCCGTCATCGACCGCACCCTGATCGACAAGGCGCAGCCGGCGCTCGACCGCGGCGCGCCGGTCAAAATCGAGATGGAGATCAACAACACCGACCGCAGCGCCGGCGCGATGCTGTCCGGCACGGTGGCGAAGATCTACGGCCATGCCGGCCTGCCGCACGACACCATCCAGGTCTTCTTCAAGGGCACCGCGGGCCAGGCGTTCGGTGCGTGGCTTGCGCGCGGCGTCACCTTCGATCTCGAAGGCGAAGGCAACGACTATGTCGGCAAGGGCCTTTCCGGCGGCCGCATCATCGTCAAGCCGCCGCGCAATTCCGGCATCGTGCCGGAGGAATCCATCATTGTCGGCAATACCGTGATGTATGGCGCGATCGAGGGCGAATGCTATTTCCGCGGCATCGCCGGCGAGCGTTTCGCGGTGCGCAACTCCGGCGCGGTCGCGGTGGTCGAAGGCGCCGGCGATCATTGCTGCGAATACATGACCGGCGGCATCGTCGTGGTGCTCGGCAAGACCGGGCGCAACTTCGCGGCCGGCATGTCGGGCGGCGTCGCCTACGTGCTGGACGAGGCCGGCGACTTCGCAAAACTCTGCAACATGGCCATGGTCGAGCTCGAGCCGGTTCTGTCGGAAGAGACGATCAACGAGAACACCTATCATCAGATGGGCGATCTCGAGGCCCATGGCCGGGTCGACGTGTTCGAGAACCTGCTCGATTCCGATGTCGAGCGGCTCCACATCCTGATCACGCGCCACGCCAAGCTCGCCGGTTCTAAACGCGCCGCCGAGATTCTGGCGAACTGGAAAAGCTATTTGCCGAAATTCCGCAAGGTGATGCCGGTGGAGTACCGCCGCGCGCTGAAGGAAATGAAGGCCAATGCCGACGCCGAGCCGAAAATCGCGATCGGGGCGTAGGTATAAGAGAAACAGAGATCGTCATTGCGAGCGCAGCGAAGCAATCCAGAAGTCGCAAGCAGAACATGGATTGCTTCGTCGCTCCGCTCCTCGCAATGACGGGGAAATGGCGGGAAGTAACGAAGACGAAGTAAGGTCGCAGGGGCGTCAGGTTTAATGGGCAAGATTACAGGTTTTCTGGAGATCGACCGGCACGATCGCAAATACGAGCCGGTCGCCGAGCGCATCAAGAGCTATCGCGAATTCGTCGTTCCCCTGAGCGAGAAAGACACCCGCGACCAGGCCGCGCGCTGCATGAATTGCGGCATTCCCTATTGCCACGGCACCGGCTCGGTGGCGCCGGGCACGCCGGGCTGCCCGGTTAACAACCAGATTCCGGATTTCAACGATCTGGTCTATGGCGGCAACTGGGAAGAAGCCTCGCGCAATCTGCACTCGACCAATAATTTCCCGGAATTCACCGGGCGGATTTGCCCCGCCCCGTGCGAAGCTTCCTGCACGCTCAACATCGACGACAATCCCGTCACCATCAAGACCATCGAATGCGCCATCGTCGACCGTGCCTGGGACAATGGCTGGCTCAAGCCGGAGATCGCCGCGCAGAAGACCGGCAAGAAGATCGCCGTGGTCGGTTCCGGCCCGGCCGGTCTGGCCTGCGCGCAGCAACTCGCGCGCGCCGGTCACGACGTGCATCTGTTCGAGAAATTCGCCAAGGCCGGCGGCTTGCTCCGTTACGGCATTCCGGATTTCAAGATGGAGAAGCATATCATCGACCGCCGGGTGGCGCAGATGGAAGCCGAGGGCGTCACCTTCCATTACGGGGTCCATGTCGGCGGACCAGCGAATGGCAAAGCCGCGCTCGATCCGCGCGAAATGCTCAACGGCTTTGACGCGGTGGCGCTGACCGGCGGCGCCGAAGCGGCGCGCGACCTGCCGATCCCCGGTCGCGACTTGTCGGGCATTCACTTCGCGATGGATTTCCTGCCGCAGCAAAACCGTCGCGTCTCCGAGGAACCGCTCGGCAAGGCGGCCGACATTCTCGCCGGTGGCAAGCATGTGGTCGTGATCGGCGGCGGCGACACCGGATCGGACTGCATCGGCACCTCGTTCCGGCAGGGCGCGCTTTCGGTGACGCAGCTTGAAATCATGCCGGCGCCGCCCGAGCAGGAGAACAAGGGCCTGACCTGGCCGAACTGGCCGCTGAAGATGCGCACCTCATCCAGCCAGGCCGAAGGCGCGCGGCGCGAATTCGCGGTGCTGACGCAGAAATTCTCAGGCGCCGACGGCAAGGTGGCAAAACTGCATTGCGTGCAGGTCGACGACAAGTTCAAGCCGATCGCGGGCAGCGAATTCGATCTCGACGCGCAACTGGTGCTGCTGGCGATGGGCTTCGTGCATCCGGTGCATGAGGGGCTCTTGAAAACCCTCGGTGTCGATCTCGACCCGCGCGGCAATGTCCGCGCCAACACGTCAGACTACCAGACCTCGCTGCCAAAGGTGTTCTCGGCCGGCGACATGCGCCGTGGACAGTCGCTCGTGGTCTGGGCGATCCGCGAGGGCCGGCTCTGCGCCCGCGCCATCGATCAGTTCCTGATGGGTTCGACGAGCCTGCCGCGGTAGTTCTTTGTCCCTTGAGGGTGAGCGAGTATCGCTCACAACTTGTCATACGCGGGCTTGACCCGCGTATCGATCAATCTTCAGAAGAGTCACTTTCCGAAGAGGCTGGATTGCCGGGTCAAGTGTTCGGACAGATCACCAAACCCGGCAATGACGGGTGCAAGGCCGCACCAAACAATCTAATTCTGCACCCTCACCCCGAGCATCACCACGGTCGACGCCGAGCTCGAGCCGATGAAGTTGGAATTGAGAACGTCGCGGCGCAGTGTGCCCTTGATCCACAGGTTGCGGGTCATCTTGTAGATCAGGTCGCCCTCGATCGAGTAGATCTTGTCGAACCGGCCGTCGCCCTGGTAGTCGAGCGTGCCGTAGGTGAATTTGCCGATCGCCGTGAGCCAGCGGCGGAAATCGTGATCGACCTCGACGGTGTAGAGATGCGTCAGCACGCCGGAGACGCCGGGCACGGTGGTCTCGTCGATCGAGGTGGAGGTGACAAATCTGGCCGTGGTCAGCGGCGTCGCCGTCCACACCAGCGAACCCGCGGTGAGCAAGCCATCCAGCCGGCCGAGGCGGGGATCGACATAATCGCGCGAGGCCCAGCCGACCGAGATTTCGCCGGTCAGCAGCCGCGAGAATTCAAACGAGGTGCCGCCCTTGGCATAGCCGCCGGTGGAATCGCGCGCGTAGCCGTTGCGGTCAAGCGGCAGGTCGTGCACGCGGGCGTCGCCCTCGACCTCGACGAACGGTTTCACCCCTGGCGTCAGTTCGTAGCTGGCGCGGCCGACGCCGCCATATTGATTGAAATTGCGGTCGTCATTGGTTGACGTGGTGCCGTCGGTGAGCGTGGATTCCTGATAGACGGTGCGATCGACGGTGGCGCCGGCCCAAATCTCCAGGCGATTGAACTTCTGGTCGACGCCGAAAGTGCCGCCGAACGTCGTATAGACCGGATATCTGGCGAGGCCGGCCAGGATGTTCGGGCTGCCGGGATTGTCGGTTGCGAGCAGCAACCGCGCCTCTGCGAGCAGATGGGTGTTTTCGGTGACATCGAGACGGCCGTCGACGTGACCGTTGAAATTCGGCCGGTCGATATTGGTCGGCGCCGGCGAGGCCGCGCCATCGATGATGGCCGGAAGCTTGCCGCCATAGCCGGTGTACGACCCCCTGAGATCGGCCACCAAAGCGTGGCGCTCCCAATCGGAGATGGCGAGAAACTCCGGCGCGACCACCCAGAACGGCAAGCCCTTGGATTCGATGGAGAGGCGGCCGGGATTGGTGTCGTATCCGCCGCTCAGTTCAACCGCGGACTTGATCAGGAAGCTGCCGGCATAATCGCCGACCGCGCCGAACGGGTCCTCATCGATCCTGAGGCGCTTGCGCGTCGGCTGGCCGACCACGGTGCCCGCCATCGCTGGCGGCAGTGGCGTCTTGTTGGCGGATTCGGACGGCGGGATCGACAACCGCAACGGCAATTTGGATTCGCCCGGCGGCCGGCTGCCGGGGCCCGGCGGCGGCTTCGGCCTGGCCTGGCCCGGATAGAATTTCGGCTTCTTGCGTTTGCGGTTGAGCGAGTTGTAGCCGGTGTCCGCTGCGCCGCTGGCCGCGTTAAGGCCATAGGACGGGACTTGCCCGATCCGCGACGGCGCGCGGGTGTCCCTGCCGCGAAGCCGCTCGTCATAGGATGGATCAATGGCATTGTCGGTGGGGTCGACGCTGGTGTTGTTGCGGGTCCTGCGCAGCGGCATATCCTGCGGCGAGACGAAGCCGCCGGGCACCGGGCGGAACAGATCGGGGGTCAGCGTTTGGGCCTGCGCCACATCGTGTTCGAACGCGATCAGCGCGAGGCATGCCAAAGCCGCGCGTGCGATCGTTGCGCGCTTGCGGCGGCCCCAGGCTGGACCCGTCATCACGATCAAAATACCCCAACAAATCCATACGCTTGCCGACCGGGTTCCGTGCACGCGCGACCCAGGCGCGGAAAACGTCGTTAACGGAGTTAAAACAATTATGGTTAATGACCCGTTGAGAACGGCGGCCTGCGTCGCATCACGGATTTGGCCGTGCTAAGGAGGGCTTTGGGGCGAAAGCCAATGCCCCGATCTCCCTGGAACGCGACATGGCCAAGCCGAAACCGCTGATGACAGATTCATCCGGCACCGAACCTGCGAACGCCGCCGTTGCTTCGGCGCTGCGCACGCTGGAGGCCGATGGCAGCGGCATTGCCGCGCTCGCCGCCGCCCTGCAATCCGATCTCGGCGTGGCATTTGCCGCCGCCGCCGACGTCATTCGCAACGCCAAGGGTCGATTGATCGTGACTGGGCTGGGCAAGTCCGGCCACGTCGCGCGCAAGATCGCCGCCACCCTCGCCTCCACCGGGACGCCCGCCTTCTTCGTCCACGCCGCCGAGGCCGGCCATGGCGACCTCGGCATGATCACCGCCGACGACGTCATCATGGCGCTGTCGTGGTCCGGCGAGCAGGCGGAGATGAAGGCGCTGATCACCTACGCCAAGCGCTTCCGCATCGCGCTGATCGCCATGACGGCCGAACGCGACTCCACCCTGAGCCAGGCCGCCGATGTGGCGCTGACGCTGCCGAAGGCGCGTGAGGCCTGCCCGCATAACCTTGCCCCCAGCACCTCCTCGCTGATGCTGCTGGCGCTGGGCGACGCGCTGGCGATCGCGCTGCTGGAGGGCCGCGGCTTTACCTCGGTCGACTTCAGCGTGCTGCATCCGGGCGGCAAGCTCGGCGCGATGCTGAAATTTACCCGCGACCTGATGCATACCGGCGACGCCATACCGCTGAAGCCGCTCGGCACCCGGATGTCCGACGCGCTGGTCGAGATGACCTCCAAGGGATTTGGCTGTGTCGGCATCGTCGATCCGCGCGGACAGATCGTCGGCATCGTCACGGACGGCGACCTGCGCCGCCACATGATGCGGCCCGACCTGATGACCGCGCTGGTCGACGAGGTGATGACGAAAAATCCGAAGACGATTCGCGGCGACCTGCTGGCCAGCGAAGCGCTGGAAATTCTCAACTCCTCGAAGATCACCGCATTGATCGTCACCGAGGCCGGCAAGCCGGCCGGCATCGTGCATCTGCACGACATCCTGCGCGCAGGCGTAGCGTAGCCGCGGCTTTCCTCAGTTGACGGCCGCCGGAAACCGCGCCGCCTTGGCCTCCAGCGGCAGATCGAGCCCGTTCGCAATATATGACACGGTGCGATAGAAGCCGCAGAGCAGGATGATCTCGAAGATCTGCGCCTCGTCGTAGTGCGCCGCCAGCGCCTTGAATTCCGCTTCTCCCAGCGTGGCGCGGTGATGCAGCGCATCGACCGCTGCGACCAAAGCCTGCTCGGCCGCCGACCAGCATGCCGCGTCGGGTCCATCCTCTACCGTGGCGCGGATCTGCTCCCCGGTGAGGTGGGCGGCCTCCGCGAAGGTCGCGACATGCACGCCCCATTCGTATTCGCACCCGGTCAGCGCGCAGGTCCGGTCGATGACGATTTCGCGCTCCCGCAACGATAACGGCCCGCGGTCGAGCAGGCTGCCGGCGCGGAATTTTTCCCAGGCGCGGGCGTTACCGGCGATCACCCGAAACAGCATCAGCGGCGGGGCGCCGCGCATGATGCGGTCAAACTGCTGCTGAATGTCCGGCGCATAGGGCGGTTGCAGCGCGGCGATACGTGACATGTCGTGCTCCTGTGCTACAATAAACGTAGCGATACGCTACATTATCTGTAGCAAAGGGCAAGGAAACTCTTCAGTGCCGAAACAGACCTCAGCCATGAAAAAACGCAGCGTCCGCGGCTCCACGTCAGGCCGGCCGATCATGGCGCTGCTCGACCTGTTGGGGCGGCGCTGGAGCCTGCGCATCCTCTGGGAACTGCGCGACCAGCCGCTGACGTCACGTGCGCTGCGCACCGCCTGCGACGACGCCTCCCCCACCGTGTTGCAGGCCCGGCTCTCCGACCTGCGAACGGCGAACCTGGTCGAACTCGCGCCCTCCAGCGGCTACCAGCTCACCGCGCTCGGCCGGGAACTTCACGAACACTTCCTGCCGCTGCATCGTTTCGCCGAGCGCTGGAGCAAGCATAGCCACTGAGCTTAAGCGGCATCCACCGTCAGGCTCGCGCCATCGGCCCGCACGATCTTGACACGGCTGCCGGCCGGCGCGTCGGGACCGGCGACGCGCCAGATCGTATCGTCGATTCTTACCGTGCCTGACCCGTCGATGATCGGCTTTTCCAGCGTAAACACCCGGCCGACCAGCGCATCGGCGCGCTTGTTGAGAAACGGATTGCTTTTGCTGACGGCACTGCCGCTGCGCGCGATGCGCCGCCACAGCGGCACCGCGGCGGCGGCAAACACCGCGAACATCAGGATCTGCGCCTCCCATGACGGATGGATCGCGAACGACAATAGCCCGACCAATAGCGCCGCAAGCCCGAGCCAGAACAGGAAGACCCCCGGCGCGATCAGTTCCAGCGCCATCAGGACGACGCCGAAGATCAGCCAGTTCCAGGTGCCAAGCGTGGAGAACATTTCACTCATCGGTCCATCTCTAACCCGGGGGCGGGACCGGCGGCACGGCGCCGGACGGGCGGCGCGCGGCCGCCTGCGCCGATGCCGCACTTTCGCCGAACGTCGCCTTGGCGATCTCGCCGATGCCGGCCAGCGATCCCAGAATGCTCATCGCCTCGATCGGCAGCATGATGATCTTCTGGTTCGGCGAGTCAGCCAGCTGCCCGAATGCCTTGATGTACTTGTCAGCGATAAAGTAATTCAGCGCGGCGACGTCGCCCTTGGCGATGGCTTCGGAGACCATCTGGGTTGCCTTGGCCTCCGCCTCGGCGGAGCGTTCGCGCGCTTCGGCGTCGCGAAACGCAGCCTCGCGACGGCCTTCGGCCTGCAGGATCTGGCCCTGCTTGGCGCCTTCCGCGCGCAGAATTTCCGATTGCCGCTGGCCTTCGGCCTGCAGGATATCGGCGCGCTTGACCCGCTCGGCCTTCATCTGACGTCCCATCGCCTCGACCAGATCGGCCGGCGGCACGATATCCTTGATTTCGATGCGGTTGACCTTGAGCCCCCATGGCGACACCGCGGCATCGACCACGCGCAGCAGCCGCTCATTGATTTCGTCGCGATGCGACAGCACCTGATCGAGATCCATCGCGCCCATCACCGAGCGGATGTTGGTCATCGTCAGAACGATGATCGCCTGATTGAGATTGGACACTTCATAGCTCGCCTTGGCGGCGTCGAACACCTGGAAGAACGCGACGCCGTCCACCGTCACCGTGGCGTTGTCCTTGGTGATGACTTCCTGTTCGGGAATGTCGATCACCTGCTCCATCATGTTCATCTTGCGGCCGACGCGATCGAAATAGGGAATGATGAGGTTCAACCCCGGCGTCAGCGTGCGGGTGAATTTTCCGAAGCGCTCGATGGTCCAGTCGAATCCTTGCGGAACCGTCTTGATGCCGGCAAACAGCGTGAAAATAACTAGCAGCACGATGGCGATGGCGAAAATACTGAAACCGTCCATGAGAATCTCCTGAAACCAGAACGCTTGCTACGCCGGCGCACCGTACTGCGGCGATGTGTCAGGTATTGCAGCGCAACGAATCCCCATTGGTCGTCTTTGGGGATGTAAGGTTCGACACGTTGAGATGCCATCAGATCATGATTCGAGCGAATAGGATCATGGTCCGCCCTCTTTATTTGAGCAAATTATTTGAGCAAAACCGATTCTAACTTTTCTAGATCTTGCTTCAGATCCAGCCCTGAAGTTCACGCAACACCAGCTGGCGGATCACGTCCATGCCGGCGTCGCTGTCGTTCAGGCAGGGGATCGCCGCGAATTGTTCGCCGCCATGGTGCCGGAATATCTCGGCGTTCTCCTGCGCGATCTCCTCCAGCGTTTCGAGGCAATCGGCGGAGAAGCCGGGCGTGACGACGGCGATGCGGCGCACGCCATCCTTGGCGAGTTGGGCTACGGTCTTGTCGGTGTAGGGCTGCAGCCACTGGTCGAAGCCGAACCGCGACTGAAATGTCAGGACCAGTTTCGAGGCATCAAGGCCCATGCGCTTTCGCAAAGCATTCGTGGTTGCGACGCATTGCGCCTGATAAGGGTCGCCCTGGTCGATGTATTTCTGCGGCATGCCGTGAAACGACGCCACGATCAGCTCGGGCTGAAACGGCAAGGTTTTGAGATGCGCTGACATCGAGATCGCCAGCGCCTCGATATAATCAGGGTCGTCATAATAAGGCGGGGTCACCCGCAAGGTGGGTTGCGCGCGCATCTCGCCGAGCACGCGGAACACTTCGTCGCACACGGTCGCCGACGTCGCGGCCGAATATTGCGGATAGAGCGGCACCACCAGCAGCCGGTCGCAGCCTTGCGCCGTCAGGGCATCGATCCCCGAGCGGATCGATGGGTTGCCGTAGCGCATCGCCCAATCCACCACGACATGATCGTGGTCGGCGATCGATGCCGCAAGCTTGTCGGACTGCGCCCGCGTGATGGTCTTGAGCGGGGATTCGTTCTTCTCGGTGTTCCAGATTTTCTGGTAATCGCGCGCCTTGCGGCGCGGGCGGGTGCGCAGGATGACGCCGTTCAGCGCCAGCTTCCACAGCAGCCCCTGATTTTCGATCACCCGCGGATCGGACAGAAACTCCTTGAGGTAAACCCGCACACCCCTGGTATCCGCGCTATCGGGGGTGCCGAGATTGACCAGCAGCACGCCGACGCGCTGCGGCCTGACGTCCGCCGCAGGCTTTGCACTCTGGATGGGAACGACTGTGCTCATGAGGCCCGTGGCTTCGCGCGTTGCCGAGTCCTTGTCAAGATAACCGCCTTGTGAAGATAATGGCCGGTTCGATACTGTCGAGTGTCAAAGCATCGAGCCAAAAACCAGCGCCCTCGGGGGGAACCATGACAATCGCCGAATGGTGCGTTTTTGGAACGCTGATGCTGTATCTGCTGACCATCGCACCGATCAAGTGGATCGGGTTTCGCCGCTTCGACAATTCCAAACCGCGCGATCCCGCGTTCTACGACGATGCGCTTGGCGCCCGCGCGCTCGGCGCGCACCAGAACGGCATCGAGGCGTTTCCGTTCTTCGCCGTCGCGGTGTTGCTGGCGGAATTTCGCGCCGGCCCGCAACGCCTCATCAATGAACTCGCCATCCTGTTCCTGATCGTGCGGATCGCCTATGTCCTCACCTATCTGGGCGACCGGCCGATGCTGCGCTCGATCCTGTGGAGCATCGGCTTTGCGATCAACATTGCCATCTTCTTCATGCCGGCGATCCGGAGCCATCTGCCGATCTAGATCGCCCGGGAACGAACGCGACGCCGGCCCCGGATTTCGCATTCGCTCATCCGGGCTACGGGCAGCGGATTCGATTTTCAAACGGCCACCTCTCAACACCGTCACGCACAGATACACCTTCGCCTTCTCGCGGCGCATTGCGTCCGAGTCTTGGCTGCAATCTCTCGCCCAAAGAGGGCGTGGGCGCTACCCCAAGGGGGAGCGGGGAATGCCGGGTGCCCGTTGCACCCGCAGCCGCGTGCGCGAAGTGTAGTAAGCACACGCGTTAGTCACCACGGTCGCACCGGGATCACCCGGCATTCCCGCACGCGATGGTGTTAACAGCTTATTTCGTACTCTCCCCGGTGATCGGGCTTTCTTGTCACCGTCGCCGGTGAAATCTCTTTCACCAACTTGACGCCGGCGTCGAGGCGTCAGGACCACACGACTTTGCCGTCCGCGAGCAATGTCATTCGTCTTTGACACGCCGCGTCCATCGCATCCCAACCTTACGTTCGTGACGATCGCGAAACGCCCCTGTCGTGTGGGCCGGGATGCGAACGATATGGAAGTGATTTGCTTCAGAAGGGAACGGAAATATTTTTGCGGCGAGGGCTGGACACACACAGGCAAATCACCGGATCGAGCCGTGCCGACATATCCTTCCGGAAATTTTTGCGGTCACATCTTCCAGAGGTGCCCCATTCCCATAATTCAATAATCACTGAAATGTCGATTGACACGAGCTTTTCATTTCGATAATCATTGAATTATGAAAAAGACAGATGTTGTCGCCGCGCTAGCTGCGCTCGCCCAGGATAACCGGCTCGATGTGTTCCGCCTGCTGGTGGAGGCCGGGCCCGAGGGCATGCCGGCGGGTGCGGTCGCAACCACGCTCGACCTTGCGCCGAACACGCTGACCTTTCATTTCGACCGGCTGCGGACCGCCGGCCTTGTCACGGTGCGCCGCGAGGGCCGCTCGATGATCTATGCGGCCCGGTATGAGACGATGAACGCGCTGATCGGCTATCTCACCGACAATTGCTGCGGCGGTGTTCCCTGCGCGCCCGCGGTCGAATGCAAACCGGCGCGAAAGCGCGCGAAAATTCCAGCCTGAAAGGAAGCACCATGAAACGCCTGCATGTTCACGTCTCCGTCAGCGACATTCCGCAATCCATCGGTTTCTACTCGGCGCTGTTCGCAGCCAAGCCCGCGGTGATCAAATCCGACTACGCCAAATGGATGCTTGATGATCCGCGCGTGAATTTTGCGATCTCGACGCGCGGCCGCGAACCCGGCCTCGACCATCTCGGCATTCAGGTCGAGGATGCCGGCGAATTGAACGAAGTGTACGCGCGCTTGCGGCAAGCCGGCGGCAATATCATCGAGCAGGGCGAGACCGCTTGCTGTTATGCCAAGTCGGAGAAGTCATGGATCGATGATCCGGCGGGCATCTCCTGGGAGACGTTCCTGACGTACCGGCGAGAGCATCACCTATGGCGACGGTACCGGCGAGAATACGGCACGCGTCGCGCATGAGAAGCAGAGTGGCGCATGCTGCGCTCCCCAAGCCGGCGGCCAAGGCTTCGGCGTGTTGTTAGCCGTGGATGTCATCATCTACCACAATCCCGATTGCGGGACTTCGCGCAACGCGCTCGGCATGATCCGCAATGCCGGCGTCGAGCCGCACGTGATCGAGTATTTGAAGACGCCGCCGGCACGCGCGCTTCTCAAGCAACTGATCGCGCGTATGGGCGTCACCGTGCGATCGGTGCTTCGCGAGAAGGGCACGCCGTTTAATGATCTTGGCCTGGCCGACCCGGGCTTGACGGATGACCAGTTGCTGGATGCCATGATGGTGCATCCGATCCTGATCAACAGGCCGATTGTGGTGACCCCAAAGGGGGTCCGCCTATGCCGGCCTTCGGAAGCCGTCATTGAGTTGCTACCGGCTCAGCACGGTGAATTCGTCAAGGAAGACGGCGAACGGGTCGTCGATCCACGGCCTTCGGCAACCTGATGCCCTCATTGGCGCGGCGTATCTTTGCGGAATGGCTGGGCACCGCGTTCCTGCTGGCGGCGGTCGTCGGCTCCGGCATCATGGCCGAGAGGCTCGCCGGCGGAAACGTCGCGCTCGCGCTGCTGTGCAACACCATACCGACAGGCGCGATTCTGGCCGTGCTGATCCTGATCTTCGGGCCGCTCTCCGGCGCGCATTTCAATCCGGCCGTGAGCATCGCCTTCGCATTGCGACGAGAACTGCCGTGGCCGATGGCCGCCGGATACATCGCCGCACAAATCCTCGGAGCCGTTGCAGGCGTATGGGCGGCCCATCTGATGTTTGAATTACCGATTTGGCAATTCTCGATCACCTCACGCACCGGCGCGGGGCAATGGTTCGCCGAAGCCATTGCCACGTTCGGATTGCTGCTGACGATCTTCGGCTGCATGGCGAAGACGCCTGCCGCCATCCCCTACGCGGTCGGCCTCTACATCACGTCTGCCTACTGGTTCACGGCCTCAACATCGTTCGCCAATCCGGCGGTGACCATCGCGCGATCGCTTTCCGGCACCTTCGCGGGCATCGCTCCCTCAGGCGTGTTGGCTTTCATCATGGCCCAACTCGCCGGAATGGGCGTCGCCGTATTGATCGGCCGCTGGCTCTGGAACTCATCGGCCCGATCATTTTCCAATGCCGCTTGGCATCAAGCGCGGTCTATAAAATTAGAATGTTTGCAGGCGCAATCACAAATGTAAAACGTCATCGCGAAAACCACTTCGAGCCGTTCAACCCGAGAGGTGGGAACTCGACGCCGATGCGGCTGAATTTTCCAGTTTCGTTTCCCACCAATCATTGCTGGCGTCGTCGGAATATCCGCTGAGTTATGCCGCAGATCGTCCGCGTAGTCGCGGCGTGTGGCTTCTGGATCTTCCCTCGGCCCGGGCAGCTACACAGTGTAGAATACGTCATGCTACATGCCGGCTCAGCGGGTGGCCGCAGGTCCAACCCTGGCTGAAGCTACCAGGACAGAGAGCCGTGAATATGGCGATTTGGGTTGGAGTAAATGAAGGGCGTCCTGTGAGCTTATTTTCGTGCAGAGCGGTCTTTTTCGCCATCGCAACTCAGAGTATAACCCGTCTTTTCAACCTTGAAATCGCACATCATGTCAATCTTCAAGACGCTCCGCAGCCTCGCCCGACGGAAGCGCGCATGGCGGAATGCACGAGTTTCAACGCCACGTTCGGACCTTCGTCAAGACCGTGGGCAACGTGCCGTGACACGAATTGCGCCCTTGCGTTTCCCAATCGATCTGCCGGGTTTTTAAAGTCCAATGCGACTTCGCAAAGCTTGGAGGCCGAAGCGGTCCCGGTGAATATTTTGGCCCCAAAGCCATGCTGATCGAGCTCGGCAATCTCGGCAAGATGACGCCGTCACAATCTTGACCTAGCACCGCCATCTGCGAAACGCATTCGCCCACTCCCATGCGCCGATCACTTTCGAAACGCCCGAGATCGCGGAGGCTATCGCGCATTTCAAACCACAGACTCTGCTACCACCCTACAATTTGGGCGCTGAAAGCAAACCGTGCCCCGAAGCTCCAAAAGCACGCTTCCACCATGTCTGCGAAACCTTAAGCCATAACCTCATCGTTCGGGATGGTGGAACACGAGGCGATGCCTTGATGATCCCGCACATTCTCCTGACCGGTGCAGGCTTTTCCTACAACTGGGGTGGCTATCTAGCCAGAGAGGCCTTCGACTACCTGCTTGGCGTCACAGAACACGTCGATGAAATCTCCGGTCGCTCTTGTGGGCAGATCAAGCTCTAGGGTTCGAAGCGACGCTGGCTAGGCTGCAGAAGCAGTACGTTGAGAATTACACCCCGCAGGATGAGCGGTCTCCAGAATATGAGATCTCTTTCGGAACGCCTGCTCCTGCGACATGTGGCTCGCGTTCGGTCAATCGCCGTTCGAAAAAAGTTGAAGATAAGCGACTTGGCGTCGTCCGCTTCCTCACCCGGTTCGATGCCATATTTACGCTTAACCAAGATACTCTCTTGGAGGTCCACTATCTTCCTTCGTGGCGCCGAGCATCCCGTGAAACTCATGCAAAATTAACCATGGCCGCTTACGACGGGCTTTTTCAGGCCTGCAACGCATGAGATTTGGGCGCTGCTTCGCGTATTCCTCTTTACAAGGCGGGTGACGATTTCTCGGCTGTTCCTAACCTCCAGCCTTATTTCAAACTCCACCTCATCGACATCCTGTCCGAGCCAAATTTGACGCTCGCAGAGAGACACGGAGCCTCAAATCCGTCAAGCATCCAATTCTCCGGGCCTATCCGACCAAATCCCATGGCGCCTGGACCGGCAAGGATCCTCTTTCGGTTCAGCTTTTTCGCCCACAGATCACAAGCGATTTTCTGGCCGGCAACCGGGCCAAGTTTGATCGTTCGAGTCCAGCCGGCGCAATATGATTCGAAGGTACTTCAATCACCTCCAACAATCAAGTGCGATCGTTTGCGCATCCAGTAGGCCACTCAGAAACACTCTCTCGGGCAAAGATATGGAATTCACGGTTTCACACGTGCGTCGACGGCAGGCACGGCGCAGCTCAACACGGTGGTCACGGATTCCACGACCGGCACTCAAACGGTGCAGCAATCCACCGCGACATTGTCGGCCTAGAGAGCATTTTCCAGTTCGCTTGAATTCTTGTCGCTTCTTCCTGGCTCCATGGTTGAGACGCGCATCGTAGCCAAGTTTACGCAGGCTACGTACACTTGCCTGCGCGACGGGTTCCTCACCAAGCCTACTACCAGTACGTTCGAGACCTACTGCGATACGTGAATTACGAAGGCCAGGTTAGGTCCAAGAAGATGCGGGAGAACATATTCCCGCTTCCTGCGCTGCCCCAAAAGCCGCCGTTTTATACACACAAGGGTTAGCTAGAGAACAAGTGCCAATAGCCAATCCCAACCGCGCCAACCACAACGAGAGCCCAGCTAAAGGTCCGCTGCACGGGAGACTTTGCGCGCTGCCCCCATTTCCAGATTGCGATCCCGGCAAGCAGTGCCGTGCTCATTTTTCCAAGCTTGAGCCGACCAATCCCGGCGAGGGCTTGGGCAATTTCGCTTTCGTCAGACATAGCTCCGCCCTTCGGGCCAAGGCCCGTTGCGCCGAGAGATAAACCCCCAGCTCCTGCGAAAAGGTCTAGTACGGTGGACTTCCAACCAGCAACGCACCCTGGCTTGGCCTTTCAATAGTTTGGCCAACCGCTCTTTCGGTGAGCGCCACCGCGCGCTCATCCGCAGCGCGCTCTCATACACACGTCTCGAATGATCGAAGCTCTTGTTCTATTTCGTTTTCGAAGGTTCGAACGAATCAAGGGTCGCCTGCCGCGCGGGGCGAGAGATAGAAAATTAGAATGTTTGCAGGCGCAATCACAAATGTAAAACGCCCTCGCTAAAACAAAGATGGCGGATTACGCTGACGCTAATCCACCCAACGCGCCTGATCGCCCCGTTCGATATCGCATTGACCACCGCATACCGCCGCACGTTACCTGGAACGGCTTACCTTTCCCGATCTCGCTTCGTGATGTTTTTGCGCCGCACTTGACGCGGGGTGTTCCGCTTCGCGCAAACAAAATGCGTCAAAACAAAGATGCAGGCGCTGCGACCGAAGATTGCATTGCGCTGATGACAAACCACGGACGCGGCGATAGCCTCAGGGACAATAAAACACATCCAAATAAAACATATGGGAGGCGTGACATGTCGGACGCGATAGCCGAAACATCTGCTTCAAAAACAACGGGCAACGGTGCGACGCAACAGGTTGACGTCGCGGTGGTGGGCGCGGGATTTGCCGGCCTCTTTCTTCTGCATCGGTTGCGCAAGGCCGGCTTCACGGCGGTCGCGGTCGATGAGGCCGACGATGTCGGCGGCACCTGGTACTGGAACCGGTATCCCGGCGCGCGCTGCGACATTCAGACCATCGACTACAGCTACACCTTCGATCCGGAACTCGATACCGCGTGGAAATGGTCGGAGAAATACGCCACCCAGCCCGAAATCCTGCGCTATCTCGGTTTCGTCGCCGACCGCTATGATCTGCGGCGCGACATCCGCTTTCACACCAAAATCACCGCGGCGACCTGGGATCAGGCCACGGAACGCTGGCGGCTCACCACCGATAATGGCTCAGGCATATCCTGCCGCCACTACATCATGGCCACCGGCTGTCTCTCCTCGCCGAAGCCGCCGGAGATCGAGGGCGTCAAGGACTTCAAGGGCGAGATCTATTTCACCGGCCGCTGGCCGCACCACGAGGTCAAGCTCGCCGGCAAGCGCGTCGCGGTGATCGGCACCGGATCGTCCGGCATCCAGGCGATTCCGCTGATCGCCGAACAGGCGGCGCATCTGACCGTGTTCCAGCGCACCGCGAGCTTTGCGCTTCCCGCCCACAACGGCGCGCCGTCGGCGGATCGCGCGGCCATGCTGGCAAGCGACCGCGCCGGCTACCGCGAGCAGGCCCGCCAATCAATGGCCGGCGTACCGTTTCCGCCGGCACCGGTCGTGAGCTGGCAGCTCAGCGATGCCGAGCGCCGCGAACGCTTCGAACAGGCGTGGGCCGCCGGCGACCTCGTCCATATCCTGACCCAGCTCTGGGCCGACCAGGGCGTCGACGTCGACGGTAACGCGCTGGTGGCCGGGCTGATCCGCGAGAAAATCCGCGAGATCGTCAAGGACCCCGCGACGGCGGCAGCACTGAGCCCGAACGACCATCCGTTCGGCTCCAAACGTCCCTGCCTCGATACCAACTACTACGCCACCTACAACCGTCCCAACGTCACCCAGGTGAACCTGCGGCAGGAGCCGATCACAGAGATCACGGCCTCCGGCATCAAGACCGACAAGCGCTCGTTCGACGTCGACGTCATCGTGTTCGCCACCGGCTTCGACGCCATGACCGGCGCGATCAAGGCCGTGCATCCGATCACGGGGCGCGGCGGGAAGTCGCTGTCCGACGTCTGGGCCAAGGGCCCGCAGAGCTATCTCGGGCTGACCGTGGCCGGCTTCCCCAATCTGTTCATGATCACCGGCCCGGGCAGCCCGTCGGTGCTGTCGAACATGGCGGTGTCGATCGAGCAGCATGTCGACTGGGTGGTCGACCGGCTGCAGGCGATGCGGGAGGCCGGCTTCGCCACGATCGAGGCGACCGCCACCGCGCAGGATGGCTGGGCGCAGCACATGGCCGACTGTTCGTCGCTGACGCTGCATCGGCTGGCGAATACCTGGTACACGGGCGCCAACGTTCCCGGCAAGGCGCAGGGCGTGATGCCCTATACCGGCGGCGTCGGTCCCTACCGCAGCATCTGCGACGAGGTGGTCAGCCGCGGCATGCTCGGCTTCCGGCTCACCGGCCCCGGCGGCGTCGAGCAATGCAACGACGGCGAGATCGTCCGGCTGCAGCCGGATGTGCGGATGGTGCTGAACCTGCTGGCGAGCATGAACCTGCCGCCGATCGAGTCGATGGGGCCTGAGGGCGCGCGCGCCTTTGTGGCGCAATTCAACGCCGGGCGTCCGGCCGGCCGGCCGGTCGGCGAAGTCGGAGACGGCGCGCTCCAGGGCGCCGACGGCCCATTGCCGTATCGTCTGTACCGTCCGGCGACGCCGGGGCCGCATCCGGTCGTGGTCTATTTCCATGGCGGCGGCTGGGTCCTGGGCGACGAGCTATCCGACGATCCATTCTGCCGCGATATGTGCCGGCGCACCGGAATGATCTTCGTCAGCGTCGGTTATCGCCATGGGCCCGAACACCCGTTCCCGGCAGCGGCCGAGGATGGCTACGCGGCGACGAAGTGGATCGCCGAGCATACCGCCGATCTCGGCGGCCGGCCGGGACCGGTGCTGGTCGCGGGCTGGAGCGCCGGCGGCAACATCGCCGCCGTCACCTGCCAGCTCGCGCGCGATCGCGGCGGACCCCAAATTGCCGGCCAGCTTTTGCTGTGCCCGGTCACCGACTGCGATTTCGACCGGCCGTCCTACCGCGAAAACGCCGAAGGCTATTTTCTGACACGGCCGCTGATGGACTGGTTCTGGGACATGTACTGCCCGCCGGCCAACCGCACCGATCCGCGCGTCTCGCCGCTGCGCGGCAAGCTTTCAGGACTGCCACAGGCGTTCGTGGTGACCTGCGAGTTCGATCCGCTGCGCGACGAGGGTATCGCTTACGCCGAAGCGCTGGCTGCCGCCGGCGTGCCGGTCGAGCAACTCAAGGCGCGCGGCCACATGCACTCGTCCTTTACCATGGTCGACGTCGTGATCACGGGTGTGGCCGGACGTGTGAAAATGGCCGAAGCCTTGCGCCGGTTCGCCGGGCTTCCCGCGGAACTGCAACAGGGTGACAAGGCGGCGAGATCGGACGGCCTCGCGGCATAGGATCGCGGTGGGCAGAGATCGCCAGCGCAGACGTTTGGTTCACCTCTCCCCGGCGGGGAGAGGTGAAGAGAGCCCGCTGGCACGCCGATTTAATACCCCGCCTTAAAAACACGTCGCCCGCTCGGCGACGATGTAGCCGAGCAAGAGGCCGACGCCGAACAGCAGCACCAATGCTGCGGCGCCGAATTCGACGCCGCGCATGATCAGGGCGCCGCCGCCGTCGCTGGCGCCGCTCAGGCGTTGCGCCAGGCCGCGCGCCGATACCGCGACCACGGCGATGGTCGCCACCGTGATCGCGGTGCCGAGGCCCATCACGAAGGTCGCGGCAATTCCCGCCCAGAACAATCCCTGCGCCAGCGCGAACACCAGAACCAGAATCGCGCCCGAGCAGGGCCTGATGCCGACCGCGAAAATCGCGGCAAGGCCGCGCCGCCAGCCGCCGGGACCGGCCAGCTCGCTCGGGTCGGGACCATGGGAGTGTCCGCAATGCTCGTCATGGACATGGTCATCACGGCCGTGATCGTGCCCGTGGTCATGCGCCACGCTGGCATGGGCATGGGAATGGGAATGGTCGTGATGATGGTGGTCATGATCGTGATCATGATGATCGTGCTGCGGCGTGGCGACCGCCATCGCCGGCACCAGTTGCTGTGGCCGCAGCGCGCGCAGGAAACCGCCGCCCTTGGTCCAGACCAGCCGGGCGCCGAACGCCGCGATCAGGGCATAGCTCGCGATCTCGATCGCGCGTTCTGCCCCGCACATGGTCTTGGCGGTGGCATTGAGCAGCCATGCGCAAATCCCGACCAGCACCACCGCGACCAGCGATTGCATCAGCGCGGAGGCAAACGACAGCACGATGCCGCGCCGCGCGGTCTCACGGTTGGCGACGAGATAGGAGGAAATCACCGCCTTGCCATGGCCCGGACCGGCGGCGTGAAAAATGCCATAGGCGAATGAAAGCGCCAGCAGCGTCCAGACCGCCGAGCCGTCGGACTTCGCGGCGCGAATGGTCGCGGATATCTGGCGGTAGAATTCCGATTGCTTCGCGAGCAGCCATCCGAAGAAGCCGCCGGCCTGCGGCTCGGCGCCGCTCGGGCGGGGCCCGCCGAACGGCGTCTGCGCCATCAGGAGATGGGCGGCACCGTCGAGCAGAAGAACCACCAGCACCGCGGCGAGGCAGACAGCCAGGCCGCGCATGAAGTGGAAACGGAGTTCAGGTCTCACGGGCATTCCACCCTGATCTTGTTGGCGAACATCGCGCCAAAGTTCGAATTGTCGCCGCTCAGGAAATTCTGCTCGCCGATCTTCTGGGCATTTGCGGTGCCGTCGCTCGGCCGCTGGAATGTCATCTGACAGGTGGCGGGGGCCCCGACCAGCCTGACCGGATCCTTGTCGGCGAACTTGAAGTCGATGAAGAACTCCGGATCGAACACATCGAGCACCAGTTCCCGGGGCTTCACCGGCGCTTTCAGCATCAGGGTGAAATGCAGCGTCAGCCGGCCATCCCCGTATTCAAGATAGTAGTCGACCGGCTCCTGGAATTTCGCCTTCTTGCCGTCGGCCTTGGCGAAGCTGAAGAAATTGTACTCCTTCAGCGATTCGACATTGGTCTGCGCCAGCGGCCCCAGTTCCTCGCGGCTGTAGACGCCCTTGGTCTTGGTCTCGAGGCCCTGCAGGGCATAGGTCGAGAACATGTCGTCGAAGGTCCAGGCGTGACGCACGCCGGTGACCGAGCCATCGGGGGCGTAGAGCAATTCGCTGCTGGACGTGATCCAGACATGCGGATGCGCCTGCGCAACATTGCCGCCGAAGACCAGCGCGCCGGCCACGAGCAGCAGACCGAGCAGCCGGCGCAGCGTAGAGTATGCGTGGTGGGGCGGCCTTTTCACGTCAGGCTGCTTCGGAGGCTTCCGAGAGGCCCCGGCGGCGCAGCAGCGCGTCGGGCTCCGGCTCGCGGCCGCGGAATGCGACATAGGCGTCCTCGGGATCGCGCGAGCCGCCCGACGAATAGATGTCGTCGTGCAGGCGCTTGGCGACCGCGGGATCGAAAATGTCGCCGGCCTCCTCGAACGCCCCGAACGCATCGGCGTCCATCACCTCGGACCACATGTAGCTGTAATAGCCCGACGCGTAGTGATCGCCGGAAAAAATATGGCCGAATTGCTGCGGCCGGTGCCGCAGCGAGATTTCCGCGGGCATGCCGATTTTTTCCAGTTCCCGGCGTTCGAACGCCCGCACGTCCTGGCTGGCCGACGCCGGCTGGGTGTGGAATTCAAGATCGATCAGCGCCGAGGAGACGAACTCCACGGTGGCAAAGCCCTGGTTGAATTTGCGCGCGGCCAGGAAGCGCTTCAAGAGGTCGTCCGGCAGCGGCTCGCCGGTCTGGTAATGCCGCGCGAATTGCCGCAGCACCTGCGGCTGCTCCTGCCAGTGCTCGTAAAGCTGCGACGGCAGTTCGACGAAATCGGTGAACACATTGGTGCCGGACAGCGACGGATAGGTCACGTCCGACAGCATCCCGTGCAGGCCGTGGCCGAATTCGTGGAACAAGGTCCGCGCATCGTCCGGGGACAACAGCGAAGGCTGGCCTTCGGCGCCCCTGGCGAAATTGCAGACATTGATGATCAGGGGCGTGACCTCGCCGTCGAGCTTCTGCTGGTCGCGCAGCGAGGTCATCCAGGCGCCGGAGCGCTTGGAGGGCCGGGTGAAGTAATCGCCGTAGAACAGCGCCTGGTGCTTGCCGTCGCGGTCCTTGACCTCCCAGACCCGCACATCGGGATGCCAGACCGGAATGTCCTTGCGCTCGGAGAAGGTCAGGCCGAACAGCCGGGTGGCGCAATCGAAGGCGGCCTCGATCATGTGGTCGAGCGCCAGATAGGGCTTGATCGCGGCGTCGTCGAAATTGGCCCGGACCTGCCGCAGCTTTTCGGCGTAGTAGCGCCAGTCCCACGGCGCCAGCGCGAAATTGCCGCCCTCCTCCGCCACCAGCGCCTGCAGGTCGTCGCGGTCTTTAAGCGCGCGGGCCCGCGCCGGCTTCCAGACCCGCTCCAGGAGGCCGCGCACCGCCTCGGGCGTCTTGGCCATCGAATCCTCCAGCCGGTAGGCGGCGAAGGTCGGATAGCCCAGGAGCTTCGCGCTCTCCTCGCGCAGGCTCAGGATCTCGACAATGGTAGCGTTGTTGTCGTTGGCGTTGTTGTTGTCGCCGCGGGCGGTGAAGGCCTTGAACACCTTCTCGCGCAGGTCGCGCCGGCTGGAGCTTTTCAGGAACGGCTCAACGAAGGACCGCGACAGCGTCATGATCGCCTTGCCGGCCATGCCGCGCTCCTCGGCGGCGGCGCAGGCGGCTGCGATAAAGGTCTCCGGCAGGCCGTCGCGATCGGCCTCGCCCAGTTCCATGAACCATTCCTGCTCGTCGCCGAGCAGATGATGGCTGAATGAAGTCCCGAGATGGGCCAGCCGCTCGTTGATCTCGGCCAACCGCTTCTTGGACGCCTCGTCGAGCCCGGCGCCGGCGCGATGGAAGCGCGTATAAGTCCGCTCCAGCAGGCGCATCTGCTCGGAGGTCAGCCCATAGCTGGCGCGTTTGTCGTGCAACAGCGCGACCCGGCCGAACAGCACCGCGTTCATCATGATCGGGTTCCAGTGCCGCGCCATCCGCAACGACACCTCCTTGTCGATCTCCAAGAGCGCCGGATTGGAGTGCGCCGAGACCAGGTCGTAGAACACCGACGACACCCGGGTGAGCAGCTTGCCCGAGCGCTCCAGCGCGGTGATGGTGTTGGCGAAGTCCGGCGCCGAGGGGTCGTGGGTGATGGCGGCGATCTCGGCGGCGTGATCGGCGAACGCCTGCTCGAAGGCGGGCAGGAAATGCTCGGGCGCAATCTCGGCGAACGGCGGCGTCTCGCACGGCGTCTGCCACGCTATCACGAGCGGGTTGGGCGCCTGCACGGCGGCCGTCTCTGGCAAGGTTTCTGACATCAAAAAATCCCGTTTGCGTCCCGATCGAATGGGCCAAGTTATATCACGCCGTGGGGCTTTTTTGGGCCTTTTGCGCTTGATAGCGGGGGCCTTTTCAGAGAGATTGCGCCCCTTAACAGGACCCCGTCGCATGAGCTTGCAGACCAACTCGCCCGCCGCCCGCCAGATCGTATGGCCGACCGTCATCACCGTCATCAGTGCTGCGATCCTGATCGGCGCCGAGGTGTTCGGCGCGGCGTTCGCCGGAGGCTGGGCGCTCGCGATCCTGTTCGGTCTCGACGACACCGGCGCGCACATCCTGCAAGCGGTGTTCTTTGCGATCGGCGTCTTCATCATGGCCGCATTCATCCGCGCCGCCCAGCGCGTCGAGCCGTTTACGCGGCGCGCGTAACGCCGCCGCGCCGCGCAAGCTCGCGCTCGCAAAAAATCTTAACGTCTGTTCACAATCATCGCCGCTGCAACACCACTCGACGCCGCTTGCGCGCGCCGTGCGCGCGCTGCTGCAAGCATGCGTTAGGGAAATTTCTCGTCAGCCTAAAAAAAATGTTGCACGGCGGTGGCAAACGCCCTATTTGCATTCTTGCCCAATTTCGCACGTGCCTGTGGTCGTGTGTCAGTCGGTAGGTATCCGGACAAGAGGCCGGACAGCCGCCAAGGGATGAAGAACCGAGGGTCGCCCAAGTCACTTAGTTAAGGCTTGAGCGTCCAGCCTCTCTCTCAAGAGGGGCCGTTGAAGGTCTCTTCGCTCCTTGCAACCGTGACTGGCAGCCGGAGGCGAACCGGCGCACCTCGTTCTCAACGGGGGACGCGACTTAAAGCAACGACGGATCGGGCTTTTTTGGTCTCTGCCGGCTTTCCACCAGCCGGCGCGAATACCGAAGAGGCTTGTCCTTCATTGCCAGGTGTGCGGGCGGGATCACTCCCAACCAATCCACGGCAGCACAATTCGGTCTGAGCTTTTTGGCCCCCTCGCGCCTCCATCGCGTGACGTGGCCGAAGCGCTTTGATCCGAGATCATTTTTGAACGTGTCCCGTCGCTGGGCCGTTTGGAGGGTGCTATGACCGAACGCATTCAGGAATTCCTGCGCAACCGCCGCAACGAGGGCCAGGACGCCGAGCCGTGTCTCGTCGTCGATCTCGAAGTCGTGCGCGACAACTATCAGAGCTTCGCCAAGGCGCTGCCGGACAGCCGCGTGTTCTATGCGGTCAAGGCCAATCCTGCGCCGGAAGTGCTGTCGCTGCTGGCCTCGATGGGCTCGTGCTTCGACTGCGCGTCGGTGGCCGAAATCCAGATGGCGCTGGCTGCCGGTGCGACCCCGGAGCGTGTCTCCTATGGCAACACCATCAAGAAGGAGCGTGATATCGCGCGCGCCTTCGCGCTTGGGATTCGCCTGTTTTCGGTCGATTGCGCCGCCGAGGTCGAGAAGATCGCCCGCGCGGCCCCCGGCGCCAAGGTGTTCTGCCGCATTCTCTATGACTGCGCGGGCGCCGAATGGCCGCTGTCGCGCAAGTTCGGCTGCGATCCGGAGATGGCGGTCGAGGTGCTCGATCTGGCCAAGCGTCTCGGCCTCGAACCCTGTGGCATCTCGTTCCATGTCGGTTCGCAGCAGCGCAAGGTGAAGGCGTGGGACCGGGCGCTGGCGATGGCCTCGTCGGTGTTCCGCGACTGCGCCGAGCGCGGCATCAACCTTTCCATGGTCAACATGGGCGGTGGATTCCCGACCAAGTACCTCAAGGACGTTCCTCCGGTCGTGCAGTTCGGCCGGTCGATCTTCCGTGCGCTGCGCAAGCATTTCGGCAACCAGATCCCGGAAACCATCATCGAGCCGGGCCGCGGCATGGTCGGAAATGCCGGCGTGATCGAGACCGAAGTCGTTCTGATCTCCAAGAAGAGCGACGAGGACGAGGTGCGCTGGGTCTATCTCGACATCGGCAAGTTCGGCGGTCTCGCCGAGACCATGGACGAGTTGATCCGCTACGCCATCCGCACGCCGCATGACGGCGCGGAAATGACGCCGTGCGTGCTCGCTGGGCCCACCTGCGATTCCGCCGACGTGATGTACGAGAAGCTGCCGTACCCGCTTCCGGTGACGCTCGAGATCGGCGACAAGCTGCTGATCGAAGGCACCGGAGCCTATACGTCGACTTACTCGTCGGTGGCGTTCAACGGCTTCCCGCCGCTGCGGACCTACCACATCTAAGCGCGTAGCTCCGGCGCTTACTCCACCTCTCCCGCTTGCGGGGGAGGTGGGCGCGAAGCGCCGGGTGGAGGAATCGCAGGCACTGAGCTTGCGGCTGCCCCCACCCCGACCCTCCCACGCAAGTGCGGGAGAGGGAGCAGAAACATCGGGGGCCGGTCCGCCGGCTCCCATCCCTTTCAACTGCGAATTCGCTGACAACGCTGCCGCCGGCCTCACCGCCGTCGGAAGCCGGGACTGACGTGCCATGACTCCTCTGCGCAAGACCCCCGTTGCCATTCACCCTGACGCCGCCCCGTTCGTGATCCGTGCGGAGCGTGCCTCGGACGTCGTTGCGCGTGAAGCGCTGCTCGATGCCTGCTTTGGCGCCAATCGCCAGGCCCGCACCTGCCAGCGCCTGCGCGACGGACGTGCGCCCGCCGAAGGCCTCGCCTTCTCGGCGGAGCGGAATGGCCGGCTGGTCGGGACGCTGCGGTTGTGGCACGTCAGCGCCGGGGGCACGCGAGCGCTGGTGCTTGGCCCGCTCGCGGTCGATGCGTCGTGCCGCGAACTCGGCGTCGGAGCCGCGCTGATGACCAACGCGCTGGCGGCAGCCAAGGCGCGCGGCCACGGCGCGGTGATCCTGCTCGGCGATGCGCCGTATTATGCCCGGTTCGGCTTCTCGGCCCTCAAGACCTCCGAACTGTCGCTGCCCGGCCCGTTCGAACGCGACCGCCTGCTCGGCCTCGAGCTGCGCGAGGGCGCGCTCGACGGCGCCTGGGGCATGATCGCGCCGACCGGCGCGTTGGCGCCGAAAACCGCAGCGCCCCGCACCAAGCGGGCGCTGCGACCCGTACCGCACGCGGCGTGAGCGCACTATCATGCCGGAGTCCATTCCCACCATTGGCGATGCCGCGCGTCCACGCCTGCGCAGCGTCGTTACCACCATCGTCCTGGTCATGATTTCGATCATGATCGTCAGGGACATCTTGGTGCGCCGCTGGAGCACCGCGCCGCCGTCGCCCACTGACGTGACCGAGCGCTCCCGCTAGGTCAGCCAAGGGGTTGCGCGCGCCTGGAAAATGCGCCTAAACCGCACCAAACCCGCTCCATCGAAATCCCGAGGTCCGCAAATCGAGGTCCCCATGCCACGCCGCCTGATATCCACCGGCTCGCCGTTTGAAAAGACTGCCGGTTACAGCCGCGCCGTGATCGACGGCGATTTCGCCTTCGTGTCCGGCACCACCGGTTATGACTACACCACCATGACCATGCCGGCCGATGTCACGAGCCAGACACGAAACTGCTTCAAGACCATCGAAGGCGCGCTGACGGATGGCGGCTTCGCACTCGCCGATGTCGTCCGCGCGACCTACTACGTCACCGACGCCGGGGATGCGGACGCCGTGTTCGCGGTCTGCGGTGAAAAGCTTGGCGATATCAGGCCGGCCGCAACGCTGCTCGTCGTCGCAGGGCTGTACAAGCCCGAGATGAAGATCGAGATCGAAGTGACCGCGAAGCGACGCACCGCCTGACCCTCCTTCGCCCAAGCACAGCCTTAATCAGGAGACCGACCATGAGCCCGCCCGACCGGCAAATCCACGCGACCATTTCCGGCCCCATTGTCATGATCGGGTTCGGCTCGATCGGCAAAGGCACCTTGCCCTTGATCGAACGGCATTTCGCCTACGACAAATCCCGTTTTGTCATTATCGATCCGCATGAAGACGGCGAGCTCGCCAAGGAGCACGGCGTGCGCTTCATCAAGCAGGGCATCACCAAAGACAATTATCGCGAGGTGCTGGTGCCGCTGTTGACCGCCGGCGGCGGCCAGGGCTTTTGCGTCAACCTGTCGGTCGACACCTCGTCGGTCGATATCATGACCCTGTGTCGCGAGATCGGTTCGCTCTATATCGACACCGTCGTCGAGCCGTGGCTCGGCTTCTATTTCGACCGCAGCGCTGGCCCCGAAGCGCGCTCGAATTACGCGCTGCGCGAGACGCTGCTGGCGGCCAAGCACAAGAGCCCGGGCGGCCCGACCGCGGTTTCGACCTGCGGCGCCAACCCCGGCATGGTGTCGTGGTTCGTCAAGCAGGCGCTGCTCGACATCGCCCGCGACACCAACACGCCCTTCAACGAGCCCAAGAGCCGGGAGGGCTGGGGCCAGCTCGCCCACAAACTGGGCGTCAAGGGCATCCATATCGCCGAACGCGACACCCAGCGCTCCAAGAAGCCGAAGCCGAGGAACGTGTTCGTCAACACCTGGTCGGTCGAGGGCTTCGTCTCCGAAGGCATGCAGCCGGCCGAACTCGGCTGGGGCACCCATGAAAAATGGATGCCGGACAATGGCCGCAAGCACGAGACCGGATGCCAGGCTGCGATCTATCTGCTGCAACCCGGCGCCAATACCCGGGTGCGTTCATGGTGCCCGACGCCGGGCGCGCAGTACGGCTTCCTCGTCACCCACAACGAATCGATCTCGATCGCTGACTATTTCACGGTGCGCGACGGCCAGAAGGTGATCTATCGCCCGACCTGCCATTACGCCTACCACCCCGCCAACGACGCGGTGCTGTCGCTGCACGAGATCTTCGGCGCCACCGGCAAGATGCAGCCGAAATGGCACATCCTGGACGAAAACGAGATCGAGGACGGGATCGACGAACTGGGCGTGCTGATCTACGGCCACGGCAAGAACGCCTATTGGTACGGATCGCAGCTTTCGATCGAGGAAACCCGCGCGATTGCGCCCTACCAGAACGCCACCGGCATGCAGGTGTCGTCGGCGGTGCTGGCCGGGATGGTGTGGGCGCTGGAGAATCCAGCCGCCGGTATCGTCGAAGCCGACGAGATGGATTTCCGCCGCTGCCTCGAAATCCAGCGGCCGTATCTCGGCCCGGTGAAAGGCTATTACACCGACTGGACCCCGCTCACCGACCGGCCCGGACTGTTCCCGGAAGACATCGACACCTCGGATCCGTGGCAGTTCAGGAACGTGCTGGTGCGATGACCCGGCGTTGCTGACGCGCTTTCAATCGAAGCGGAGACCGGTTCGCATCGAGAACGAGCTGTCCGGTTGCATCGCCGCAATCCACAGGTATCAGAGATTCCGGTAATGACGTCCCGATCTTCAGAGAGCTATCCTTGGCCTGGGTAGGAGTCTGAATTACCGATGGGCTGCGTCATGCAACATGCCTTGCTTCTCAATCCGTTCAACCTGAACCAGGAATCGTCCCAACCGTCCAGGATCGTCAATAGGCCGGCAGCGCGATCGACACCGGTCTGCTCGAGCTGCCAATCCGATGACGTCATCTCCCACGCGCCGGTTCAGTGGAGCAATAAATCGCAGCAATGGGAATTGGCCAGCACTTTCGACCAACCCACGCACTGCAACCGGTGCGACGGCGCCTGCAGCATCATCTGGATGCCGCTGAACTAGGGGAGCGAACGGCTTCGTAAAGCGACCGGTCCGGCTCTGCCTGATCGGCACCGGTCACTTCCCCAGATAATCGAACGCGACGCTGCCCAGCCCCAGCGTCAAATCCGCCTTGAAATGCAGCGCGGAGACGACTTCGCGCACCGGCAGCCGCGCCACATCCGCAAGTGCATGCGGGAACAGGCCGAGTGCCGCCGGGCCGGCCCAGGCCTCCTTCAGGACGATCTCCTCCAGCGAGAAGCGCACCAGCTCGCAGATGCGTGGGGTGCCATCGACATGCGGAATGATCTTGAGGATGAAATTCGGCGCCTTCATGCTTTTCAGGACAGTGTCGTGATCGACCGGACGGTGCTTGTAGCCCATGGTCGCTGAGGCGCAGAGCACCGAGCCGTAATGCAGCGTTCCCACCAGCACGTCGCTCTCGACCTCGATCTTCGGCGTCGCGCGCTTTTTGGGGAATCCCCACAGCTCGCGGCCGCCGGCGATCGGCGCGTCGTCGTCCAGATACATCGCATGGGTATAGGCGCCGTCCTCGCCGTTGAAACGAACCGGGATCACCTGTCCGGTTTCGGTGTAATCGCCGAAGCCCGTGGAAGTCCGGCATCCGGATGAATTCATATTTGACGACGGAATCCGTGACCTCAAGCGGCTCCGGCACCACGGCGGCGAGCACTTCGGGATCGGTCCGATAGGTGATGACGAAATATTCCCGATTGAAGAACCGGTAGGGTCCCGGCGGAAACGACGGGTTGGTCAGCGGCATCGAATAAGCGGTTCGCCTGACGTCGTCGATCTTCATCATCGGCCTCATGTGTTGTCTGCTCGATGAGAGATTATGGAGCAGCCAGGTGACACAAGCGAGGCTGTAGAATCGGCAGGGCCAGTCTAAGGCGCGTCAAGGCACAGTTAACCTCATGGTGAGGAGGCGTCCCTGCGCGCGTCTCGAACCATGGGAGTATGCGGCCGTTTATCTTTCCTTGATCGGCGGGGCGATCTTTTCCGGCGGCGCCGGCGGCAATGCCGGCGCGACACCTGTCGTCTGGGCGCCGGCATCGGGGTGGGCAGGCTGCGGTGCTACCTCGGCTGGGCGCGTACCGGTCGACGCCGGATCGGCGGGCGCTGACGGCCTGGTTTCCGCGCCCGGCGACGACTGCAACGGCTGCGTCGCTTGCGCCATCTGCGGATCGTGAACGGCAATAACAGCCAGCGAAAGGCCGGACAACGAAATCCCTGCCGCGACCATGACGGACGCCAGCAGCAGATCGTTCCTGTAACTACGCTTTCTGTTGTCCTCGGACATAGCGTTCACCCCGATTTGTTCGCGGGATAAACGGAAATCACCACACATCGTTCCCGGGGAACCGCTTGACCCCGCATCGAGCGTCGGCAGGTTTTCGCCGGAAAACCGCTTTACAGCTCCAGCAACCCGGCATCGCCCTCCTCGTCGGCGAAGGCCAGCATGGTGCCTTTGCTGTTCCAGGCCAGCGCCGAGACCGGCGCGGTGCCGTTCTTGCGCACCAGAATTTCCGCGCCGTCGTTCAGCCGCACCATCAGGATGGTGCCGTCGCTGTAACCCGCCGCCAAAATATCCTGCTTCGGATGGCAGGCGACCATGGAGACCCGGGCCTGCAGCGGCGCCAGCATCGCCGGCTCCTTGCCCATCGGGCCATCCTTGCTGGCGAACGGCCACATGATCACGGTATCGGCGCCCGAGGTCGCGAGCGCCTTGCCGCCGGCGCTCCACGACAGCGACCTGACCCGCCCGGGATAGCCGGTCATGCGCATATGTCTGTTATCGGCCAGCCGCCAGCCATGCAGCGCCGGCTCGTGCATCGAGGTCACCAGAAACTTGTTGTCCGGGCTGAACACGACGCCGAGATGCGAGCCCGCCCATTCCAGGAATTCGGGGTTGGCGGTCATGTTGGGAAACCACAGCGTCACGCCATTATAATGCGCGACCGCCATCCGCAGGCCCTTTGGCGCAAACGCCAGGCCGCCGACCGTCGAGGGCATGTCGAAGGTTTTTTCCTGGTTTTTTCCGCTACGGACAAAGGCGGTCTTGCCGGCCGACCACGCCACCGCGCCGTCGGGATGCAGGGCGACATTGTCGATCCAGCGCCGTTTGGCGTCTGTCGCGAGCAGCGCGACCTCGCCTTTCTTGTCGAGTGCGATGAGCTTGCCGTCATCGCCGCCCATCACGATGCGCTGGCCATCGGAGGCCACGCACAGGATACCGCCGCTGTGAACGGCGACCTGCGAAATCTCGCACTGCGCATTGACCACGGCCACGTTTTCCTCGGCGCCGACAAAGGCGGCGTCCTCACCGAGGAAATGCACCGCGATAACCGGCATGCCAACCGAAAGCCGGCGCACCTTGTCGGTGACCGAGACGATGGAGGCGGACTCGCCCGGATCGAATTCCCTCATCACGTGGTGATACAGCTCTCGAAGCCGTCGCGAATGATCTGCTCGGGCAGTTCGCGGCCGATGAAGACGAGGCGGCTCTGGCGCGCCTCGCCGTCTTTCCAGGCGCGCTGGTGATCGCCTTCCAGCATCATGTGCACGCCCTGAAACACGTAGCGATCGTCATCATCGCTGAAGGAGAGAATCCCCTTCGAGCGCAAAATCTTCTGGCCCTCGCTGGCGACGAGGTTTTGCAGCCAGGGCATGAATTTGGTGGCATCGAGCGGCTTGTCGGATCGCAGCGACAGCGATTGCATGTCCTCGTCATGATAGTGCTTGAGGCCGCCATGGCCATGATCGTGATCATGGTGGTGGTCGTGATCATGGTGATGATGATCGTGGCCGTCGCCGACATCGAGAAATTCCGGCTCGATCTCCAGAATACGGTCGAGATCGAAGGCGCCGCGCTCCAGAACGTCCGTCAGCGCGACCTGACAGCGCTCGGTGCGCTGCAGCTTGGCGTAAGGATTGATGGCTCTGATCCGCGCCTCGACTTCGGCAAGCTCCGCCTTGGAAACGAGATCGATCTTGTTGAGCACGATGACGTCGGCGAACGCGATCTGGTTCTTGGCCTCCGGCGCGTCCTTGAGCCGGTCGCTCAGCCATTTCGCATCGGCCACCGTCACGACCGCGTCGAGCCGCGCATTCTTCTGCACGTCCTCGTCGACAAAGAAGGTCTGCGCCACCGGCGCCGGATCGGCCAAGCCAGTGGTCTCGACGATAATGGCGTCGAATTTGCCCTTGCGCTTCATCAGGCCTTCGAGGATGCGCACCAGATCGCCGCGCACCGTGCAGCAGACGCAGCCATTGTTCATTTCAAAGACTTCTTCGTCCGCACCGATGATCAGATCGTTGTCGATACCGATCTCGCCGAATTCATTGACGATGACGGCGTATTTCTTGCCGTGGTTTTCCGACAGGATCCGGTTCAGAAGGGTGGTCTTGCCGGCGCCGAGATAGCCGGTCAGCACCGTCACGGGGATTTTTTGCACGGGAATTTTGGAGGACGTCGATTCGGGCATAACAACTCCGGAACAGAACTTTGCGGCGGGCCGCGGCAGCAGGGAGGCCCCCGCCTAATTCGCCAGCGCGCTCGTCAGTGCCTTTATATTGTGCCTGACCAGTTCAATGTAAGTGGGGGCATCGCCCTTTTCGTCGCTCAAACTGTCGGAAAACAGCGTTCCGCCGACCCTCGCCCCGGTCTCGGCCGATATCCGCCGGATCAGCCTGACATCGCTGATATTTTCAAGGAACACGGCCGGGATTTTCTGGTTGCGGATCTGGGTGATGATGTCTGCGATATCGCGCGCGCTGGCCTCCGATTCGGTGGAAACGCCGAGCGGCGCGATGAATTCGACGCCATAGGCGGCGGCGAAATAGCCGAAGGCTCGATGGGTGGAGATCACCTTGCGGCGTTCGGGCGGGATTTGCGCCACCGAGCTGCGCACCTCCTGGTCCAGGGCATCGAGTTTCGCCAGATAGGCCGCCGCATTGGCGCGAAAAGCCTCCGCGTCGGCGGCGTCCGCGGCCACCAGCGCGTCGCGGATATTGGCGACGTAAATCCGGGCGTTGACCACCGATTGCCAGGCATGCGGATCGGCAGCTTGCTCGATCCTGAGCGGCGCGATGCCGTCGGTCGCGGTCACGATCGCGACCTTGCTGCCCGAGGATTGCACCAGCCGCGGCAGCCAGCCCTCCAGACCCAGACCGTTGACGACAAGCAGTTTGGCATCCGCGATCTTTTTGGCGTCCGCCGGCGCCGGCGTATAGACGTGCACGTCGCCGTCGGGACCGACCAAGGTGGTCACGCTGATCCGGTCGCCGCCGACATTGCGGACGAAATCGCCGATGATCGAAAAGCTGGCGACGACGTCGAGATGATCTTGGGCATGCGCGACGGGAATGAGCGTCACGAGGATCAGGCAGATCAGCCAGGGTCGAAGATGCCGCATGGCGTTGACCTCTATGCTTCGAGGTGGCGGCCGGGAAACAACTGCCTGACCAGACCGCCGACGTTGCCGAACAGCATCGAGGCCACATTGAGCACCGCCGCCACCAGAATGATCGCGGGCCCCGACGGGATCCGGGTTTGAAACGACAGCACCAGCCCCGCATAGCCCGACAGCATCGCACTTGCCACCGCGATGCAGATCATGCCGGTGATATCGCGCGACCAGAACCGGGCGGTGCCGGCGGGCAGGATCATCAGGCCGACCGCCAGCAAGGTGCCGAGCGCATGAAAGCCGTTGACCAGATTGACCACGACCAGCGCCAGAAACGCCAGATGCGCCGGCGCGCCGGCCCGGCTCACGGTGCGCAAAAACACCGGATCGACGCACTCGATCACCAGTGGACGGTAGATCACCGCCAGCACGATGAGCGTAATCGTGGTGTTGAAGGCGATCACCAGCAGGGTCTGGTCGTCCATCGCGAGCACGTTGCCGAACAGCACATGCAGCAGATCGATATTGGTGCCCTTGATGGAAACGATGGTGACGCCGAGCGCCAGCGATACCAGATAGAAAGTGGCGAGCGAGGCGTCCTCCTTCAGTTCGGTGTTGCGCGACACCAGGCCCGCCAGAATCGCAACCGTGAAGCCGGCGATCAATCCGCCGGTCGTCATTGCAAACAAATTGAGCCCCGACAGCAGGAAGCCGATCGCCGCACCCGGCAGGATGGCGTGCGACATCGCGTCGCCGACCAGGCTCATCCGCCGCAGCATCAGGAACACGCCGATCGGCGCGCCGCCCAGCGCCAGCGCGATCACGGCGGCGAGTGCCCGGCGCATGAATTCGAATTCGGTAAAGGGCGCGACCAGCGCGTTATAGATCATGGGTTCAGGCTGCCCGCGAGGGCAGATCGTCGACGGCGCAGGCGGGCGCGCTGTCGTCGAAGGCCTCGCACATCCGCCGCGCCTGCGCGAGGTTCTCGGCGGTCAATACCTCGGCGGTCGGGCCCCAGGCCACCGGCCCGCGCGCCAATAGCAGGGTTTCCGGAAAATTGGCGCGCACCAGATCCATGTCGTGCAGCGCCGCCAGAACCGTGCGCTTTTCGGTGTGCCAGCGCTGCACCAGCGCCATCAGGTCGGCCGAGGTCTTGGCGTCGATGGCGTTGAACGGTTCGTCGAGCACGATCATGCGCGCGTCCTGCAACAGCACCCGCGCAAACAGCATGCGCTGCATCTGGCCGCCGGACAGCGTACCGATGGTGCGGTTCTCGAACCCGTTGAGGCCGACCGCGGCGAGCGCCTGCGCAATCTTGTCGCGCGCGGACTTGCCCATGCCGCCAAAGAACCCGGTGGTGCGCCAGAGCCCGGTGCCGACGAAATCGAATACCGAGATCGGAAAGCTGCGGTCGATATCGGCGGTCTGCGGCAGATAGGCGATATCCCTGACATCGAGATCACCGGTCAGGATCGTACCCGCCAGCGGCTTGATGATTCCGACCAGCCCGCGAAACAGCGTCGATTTGCCGGCGCCGTTGGGGCCGACGACCGCGAGCAGCGCGCCCGGCGCGACCTCGCCGCTCAGATGATGCACCGCCGGATGCCGGTCATAGCCGAGCGTGACGTCACGGAATTGCAGTTGCGCCGTCATGCTCACCTCATCGAAAGCCAGACCACGGCCCACAGGCCCGCACTGACCGCGAGCGCAGCACCAAGCCGGGCCATGACGGTCATGCGCAGGAGCGACCAGGGTGCTGGTTGCGCCGGATGCGGCGAAGCCGGCCCGTGGCTGTGGGCATGCGAATGCCCATGGCTGCGATCATGGCTATGATCGTGGTCGTGGCTATGGCTATGGCTGTGGGAATGATCCATCAGGAATGTTATATTATAACATAACAAGCCTGTACAAGGCCCTCCGCGGCCTCGCGTTTAGAGCCGTCCGCTTTCAGGTCAGCTGGCGCACCAGCGCCAGGCCGGCAAACAGGCCCAGTATCGAAAACACCACCGAGCCCAGCACGTAGAACAGCGCCTGCCCGATCTCACCGCGCTCATACAGCACCGCGGCATCGAGCGAGAACGCCGAGAACGTGGTGTAGCCGCCGAGAATGCCGGTCATCAGGAACAGCCGCCAGGACTGCGAGGCGTCGGTCCTGAATGCGAAATAGCCGGCGATCAGGCCCATCACGATCGAGCCTGTGATGTTGATGATGAACGTATGGTACGGAAAGCCGGCTCCGAACAGGCGCGGGCAAACCACGTTGACGACGTAACGCAGCGTCGAACCAAGGCCGCCGCCGATAAAAACCAGAAGATAGTTCATTTAACTTTTTCCGAGAACAAGACCACCGGCGCGTCAGGTTTGCCGCAAGCCCATGATCGCCGCAAGCATGATGAAACGGCAATGGCGTTTTCGAGCAAGCGAATCGATAAGGTAAGGCGGTCAAGGCACAGGATTGCCATCACGCTCACCGTCATTCGGCGAAGAGATCTTCAACAAGGTTCGCCAAGGGCGCCTCGTTACCGCCAAAACTCACAATCATCGCCTCCAGAAAAGCATCCGGATCAAAGTTGTCGAAATCGAGTGGGTGACCGGCTTGTTCGGCGAGAAGCAGGAAAAACGAAAGCTGGGCACGGCCATTTCCCTCCCTGAAAGCATGTATGGCGTTTAATTCAACCAGGAAATGAGCGGCTCGTTTCGCGAAGTCTTTCGGGGCAAGACCCTGCATGAATTTGTCTGTCTTCAGTTTAGCAAATAGCTTCGTCGCTTCGGTATCGATATTCTCGGGGAAGCAGAACATGCTGTTGTCTTTCGACATGCGCACCGTTCGGGCTTCGCCGGCCCAATCGTAAACATCCTGAAACAGGTGATGATGAATTGCCTTGAAATGGACGTAGTCCAAATCGCCGGCAGGCGCTTCTTCATCCGCCCTGGCGTCGCTGACTTCCGCCTCGAACGCGGCAAGTTCAGCAGCATCTGTCAAATTGAGCTTGTTCTTGAGGACGGTTGTGCCGGGACAGCAATAGTCATCGGCAACGGCGTCACACATGGACTACGCTAGGCCTTCTTGCGATAAGCCCTAATGATGGTTTTCCGCCTCTCCTCCGGCGTCGGCTCCTTGAGCCCCGAAACCGCCAGCTGGCCCTTCATACCCGGTGAATACTTGATCCCCTCAACGGCGCTAATCTTTTTAAAGCGCGAGCTGCCAATGACGAAGCCAGTGATCTTGCCAGTTTTGGAGGTTGGTTTTTGAGCCATGAGGCTACTGTATCACATCTCCGGTTTGCTTAGAAGCGAAGGACCAAACAAAAGGGCGGCAGTTGAAGCTGCCGCCCTTGGGAAAGATGCTCTGACTTGACGCGTCGCCGCGCTTGCTCCTCTGCGTCAGGCTTTCGAGAACAGCTGGTCGACATATTCCCAGTTCACCAGATGATCGACAAACGCCTTCAGATAATCCGGCCGGCGGTTGCGGTAATCGATGTAATAGGAGTGCTCCCAGACGTCGACGCCGAGGATAGGTGTCGCGCCGTGCACCAGCGGGCTTTCACCATTGGGCGTCTTGGAGATTTCGAGTTTGCCGTTCTTCACCGACAGCCAGGCCCAGCCTGAACCGAACTGGCCGACGCCGGCGGCGGCGAAATCGGTCTTGAACTTCTCGAGGCCGCCGAGATCCTCGGTGATCTTCTTTTCCAGCCGGCCGGGCAATTTGCTGCCGCCGCCATTCGGCTTCATCCAGTTCCAGAAATGGGTATGGTTGTAGTGCTGTCCGGCATTGTTGAACACCGCCGGATTCTTCCCGAACGAACCCTTGACGATCTCCTCGAGAGACTTGCCCTCGAATTCGGTCCCCTTGATCGCGTTGTTTCCGTTGGTCACATAAGCCTGATGATGCTTGTCGTGATGGTATTCCAGCGTTTCCTTCGACATATGGGGCGCCAGGGCGTCATGGGCGTAAGGCAGATTGGGAAGCGTGAAGGTCATGGGATGATGTCCGCAATAATGGGAGAACTGGCTTGGGAGGTTTGGCTTAACGGGAACCCTTATAGAAGGTTCCATCGGCCTTAAACACCGCAATCTGGAGCAATGCCGCCCTCGCATGGCGCGCATGTTGTCGGGCCAGGCCGGATCGAGTTGAAATCCAAAACCAAAATAGTGTCAGTGACTTGAACGGCAGGCGCAGCGCCGCCGCGCACATTCCTCCGCAGCGGACCGGGCTTGGCGGATCAATTGGCAGAGGTATGAGGACAATGAGCATCGAGATCGACCTTTTGAACGGAGACGCATCGTGGCCGCTCGCCAAACCGGTGTTCGACGCGGTCTGGCCACCTGAAGTCGTCGCCAAGCTGCCTTGGGCCGGCATTGTCTTTGCCCATGCCGAATTGCGGGTGCTGGTTCAGGATGAATCGGAGAACGTGCTCTGCCATGTCGGCGTCTATCGCCGCGAGATCACGTGGAACGGGCAGAAAATCCGGGCCGGCGGGATCGGCGGCGTCGCCACCCTCCCCGGCAGCCAGCGCCACGGCTATGCCAGCATCGCGCTCAATGCGGCCATCCAGGCGCTGACGGACGAAGGCGCCACGGATTTCGCGCTGCTGTTTTGCGAACCGCACAACGCGCCATTTTACATGGCCCGCGGCTGGAAGCCGTTTGAAGGCGAGGTCTATGCCGATCAACCCGAGCAGAGGCGCGTTCGTTTCGAGGCGATGGCGCCCTACGTCTACAAACTCAAGCGCGCTCCGCTGCGCGGCGTCATCGACCTGTGCGGGCTGCCCTGGTAACCCACGCATGCGGCGTTGCACAAATCTGACTTATTGCTGTGCAGAGGTGTTTCTCACGGAGAGCTCCATGACTTGCAGATCCATGGCTTACAAATTTGGCTTCGTCCTTTTGATTTTGACGGCGCTATTGGGTGCATCGCGTGCCAGGGCTCAGGCCGGTGGCGAGGTGACCGGTGTCTGGCTGACGCAGGCCGGCGACGCCCGGGTGCGCGTCAGCAAATGCGGCGGAGGAATATGCGGCGTCATCGTCTGGTTGCGGCAGCCGATCGATCCGGCCACCGGGAAGCCCGCGGTGGACGACAAGAATCCCAACCCGGCGCTGGCCCATCGTCCGATGATCGGACTGCCGCTGTTCACCGGCATGCGGCCCGTTGGCCCGAACAAATGGTCCGGCCAGATCTACGACGCCGACGACGGCAGGAGCTATTCGAGCAGCGTTTCGGTGTTAGGCCCCGGCAGTTTGAGGGTTGAAGGTTGCGTCGGCGCATTCTGCGGCGGAGAGACCTGGAGCCGAGCGGGGCGATGACGCGCTGATCGTTGCGGCATCACGCCGGCATTGCCTTCAGCGCCGTCGCGGCCGAGGCATAGCCGCCGCGGGCACCGTCGATGAAATGGACGTGGTCGCTGCGCAACGCCGACGGCGTGAAGCAGGTCATCATCGCCGCATCCTGCCGATGCAGGCCGTAGCGCGCGATTCCCGACGCTGCCGCCGCAACGAGGCGCTGGGTCAGTGCGCGCTCCAGTTCCAGCGTGCAGTCCAGCACCATCCGCAGTCCGTCGTCATATTTGCGAAAATCAGAATTCTCCACCACCTGCTGGACGTAGGTCTTCGGCACGAAGCCGCCGACGCTGATGCCGAATCGCATCACCAGATAGGCAAACAGCGTGTTGGCGAGCACGAACGCCCGCCGCCTGAGCAACGATCCGCCGCGCGCGGCGCGCGCCTCGAAATCGGTGCCGGCCGGCGGCCAACGCAGCGGCGGGCCGCCGACCGGCACCGGGCGTCCTGAGTCGGGACTGCGCTCGACCAGCGCGATGACGTCTTCGATCAGCTTGCGAAAGGCCTTCGGATCGCTCGCTGCCGCCGGCATCACCAGCACCGAGAGGATCAGGCCACGCGCCGATGGAATTTCCTCGAACCGGCATGATAATCCGCTGAGGTCGGGCTGCGTGCCTGATGGCGCGACCGGCACCGCGAACTCGCCGCGCTTCATGGCGGCTTCCGCCCAGCCGAGGCCGCCGCCGGAAAACATCGCATAGGACAAATTCGGCGACGGGCCGAACCGCGCCACGCGGACGTCGAGGCCCTGCGCCCGTATCGCGGCGACCGGCACCAGCGCCACGCGCATCACCAGATGGAGGTTCTCCTCGACCCAGATCGCGGTCGCGGCCAGCGCCTCGCGGGCGCGCTCGAGATCGTCCGGCGAGACTGCAAAGCTTGCGCCGTCGCCGCCGAACACGAACGGAAATTCCCGCCCCTCCAACGCGTTGGTGGCGGCCGCGATCACCGAAGCGCCGGCCATATTGACCGCCTTGTAGCGCTGCTCGGCGATCGCCCTGGTCGATTCCACGATATCGGCGACGCCGATGCTCCAGTCCTCGGGCAGCGGCGAATAAAGCGCCGGGTCCATCAGGCTGGCAAAGCCGCGAAACACCGGAATGCCGCCGTAGAATGTGTCGCCGCTGGCCATGGACGATCCGCAGTTCAGAATTTCAAATCAATCTCGTCAAACAGATACGTTCGGATTTGACACTTGGGTTCGAATGATACGCCTTGAACAGAAGAAACTAGCCGGTCTCCTTTGCGATCCCGCGCAGCACCAGTTGATTGAGCCGGTTTGCGAATGCGGCCGGATCCTCCGGCAATTCACCGTCGAGGATTTGCGCCTGCTCCAGTAGCAGAAACGACAGGTCCGCACCTGAGTCTTTCGCACCGGCAATCGCCGCAACGAGAGGATGGCGCATGTTGATCTCGAGGATCGGCTTGGTGATGACGCCGCGATTTTGCTGCGCCAGCAATCGCTCCAGTTGCTGGTCCCGCCCCTGCCCGCCGGCCACCAGGCAGGACGCACTGGTGGTCAGCCGCTGCGACACCCGCACATCGGACACCCGGTCGCCAAGGGTATCCTTGATCACGGCGATGGTCGCGGCCTCATCGGCGCCGGACGGCTCGTTGTTCTCGGCCTTGTCGTCGAGCAGCGGAATCAGCCCGAAATCAATATCGCCCTGGCTCAGCGATTTGAGCGGCTTGCCGCCGAAATCCAGCGGTGCGGAGGTCCAGAACGCATCCACCGGATCGGTCAGCAGCAACACCTCGACGCCGCGGGCGTTGGCCTGCTCCAGCTTGGGGTTCGACTTCAACCGTTCGATGCTGTCACCGACCAGATAATAGATCTCGGTCTGGTTCGGCTTCAGGCTCTCGGCATATTGCTTCAGCGACCGCTTCTCGCCGGCGGTGGTGGTGAAGCGCGACAGCGCCAGCAGCTTCTCCCGCCGTTCGAAATCCTCCCAGATGCCTTCCTTGATGACCTGCCCGAACGCGTCCCATACTTTTGCGAAACTCTCGGGCTCCTTCTCGCTCAGGCTTTCCAGTTCGCCGATCACGCGGCCCGTCACCGCTTTGCGAATTTGCGTCAATTGCGGGTTGTTCTGCAGCATCTCCCTGGAAATGTTCAGCGGCAGGTCCTCGCTGTCGATCACGCCGCGGATGAACCGCAGGTAGGCCGGCAGCAATTCGGCATCATCTGCAATGAAGACGCGTCGGACGTAGAGTTTCACGCGGCCTTTGCGCGACGGCTCGAACAGATCGAACGGCTTTGTCGATGGCGCAAACAGCAGCACGGCATAGGACTGACGGCCCTCCGCGCGATAATGCAGCGTCATCGCCGGCTCATCGAAGGCGCCGGCGATCGACCGATAGGCCTTCGTGTAATCTTCCGGCGACAATTCCGATTTCGAGCGCTGCCACAGCGCGCTCGCCGAATTGATCTGACGCGGTTCGCCCTCCTCGGGCTGCAACTCGATCGGAAACTGGATATTGTCGGAGTAAGCGCCGACGATGCGCTCGATCTCGTAAGCTTCCAGATATTTCGCGGCGTCCGGCTTCAGATGCAGGACGATTTCTGTCCCCCGCGTGACGCGCCTGACATCTTCCTCGCTGGCCGGCGCGATTTCAAATCCGCTGCCGCCCGATGACGACCAGGTCCAGGCCTGATCGGTGCCGGCGCGACGGCTGGTGACGACGATGCGCTCGGCAACCATGAAAGCGGCGTAGAATCCGACGCCGAACTGGCCGATCAGCCCGGCACCATCCTTGGCCTCGGTCAGCCGCGACAGAAACGATTTGGTGCCCGAACGCGCGATGGTGCCGAGGTTGTCGATCAGCTCCTGCCGGTCCATGCCGATGCCGCTGTCGATCACCGTCAGCGTATTGGCCTTCTTGTCCGGCACGATGCGGATCTTGGGCGCGGCCCCGTCGGCGATCAGTTCGGGCGCCGCAATCGCCTCGTAGCGCAGCTTGTCACAGGCGTCCGACGCGTTCGAGATCAGTTCGCGAAGGAAAATATCGGTTTCCGAATAGACCGAATGCACCATCAGGTGCAGCAGTTCGGCAACCTCGGCCTGGAACGGCTGTGACTGGACGGACGTATCGGTATCAGTGGTCATGATTGGGCTCGCTATCGGGCGGTAGGGCAGGTCTGGAAACCCCCGATATAGCGCGGTCACGCGGGGTGGCAAGCTTCTCGACGACCTTCGGCGGGAAAACGGAACGGGAGATCACACCAGCTCGCGTGCGATCCATTCGGTGATCGAACGATGCCGGGGCGTCCAGCCGAGAATTTCGGTAGCGGCTGTGCCGCGGACGCGGCTGTTGGAGCCGAGCGAGAACGTGGCCTTCTCGCGGCCCCAGGCCTCGATTGCCGCTTCGGCCGGCCAGGACTGCGCCGCGCCGAGACCGAACTTGACGGCGATGGCCTCGACCACCTTTCCGAGCGCTTCCTCACCGCTCTCGACATAGATGAAGCTCCCGGAGGGTGCCTTCACGATCGCCAGCGCATAAAGCGCTGCGACATCGGCGATGTGCACGTTGGACCAGCGGTTCAGGCCGCGGCCGATATAACGCGCGACGCCGGAGGTTCTGGCCTGCTGCGCCAGCACCGGGACCTGCACGCTCTGCGCCGGCGCCCCCAGCGCATGGCCATAGATCATCGAATTGCACAGCACGATCGAGCGAATGCCGGAGGCATCAAGCACCAGCCGGTCGATCGCGACCCGCTCGACGCGCTCCGGCTCGGGCCTGATCGGCGTCGCCTCGTGGAATATCCGGTCCGACGGCTCGCCCATCGCCCTGTCCGCGATGATGCTGGTGCCGCTGGTATGAACGAGCGGCTTGCCTGAGCCGGAGAGCCCCGCGATCAGCGCTTCGACCGCCGCGCGATGACCGCTGTTGGCGGCATTGACGACGCCGTCGGCATCCCGCGCTTCGGCCTGCAGCAGGCTCGAATCGTCGAGCGAGCCGATCACCGGCTCGATGCCATGGGCCCGAACCACCTCGGCCTTGGCGCGGTCGCGAACCAGCCCGCGAACATGATGTCCGCCGGCGATCAAGCCTGCGGCGACCGCGCCGCCGATAAAGCCGTTCGCGCCGGTGATAAAGATACGCATGGTGGTCATCCCTGTTGCCGCCACCGAAGATATGACGCCTAACCTTGCCGGGCGCGACAGCTTTTTTTGCGCGTTTCGATCAATTCAACGGCTCTGCGGAACGGCTCCGGGAACAGCTGCGGACATGTGCTGACCGATGAGCTGGCCTTACTTCGCGCAAGTTGCCACCCTCCCCGACTATCAATAATAAGGCATGAAGATGCGTCGAGAGTGGCGATCTCTCGTCGATCGCGCATTTTGTAAATACGCTCCCGCAAAAGAACTGCGCAAAAAGTAACCGCGCAAAGAAACTCCACAAAAGAAACCAAGGGTAAAGGTCACGTTCATGGACACTCAGATCAGCACGGCATCCACCTCGGCCGGCAAATGGTCGCCCCCGTCCGACGCCAGCGACACCGTCAAAAGCATTCATGCAATGCTGCATCCGCGCAACATCGTGCTGGTGGGCGCAACCGACAAACCCGGTAACTACGCCGAGCGCATCTGGACCAACCTGATCAAGTATCAGTTCGAGGGCGGTCTCTATCCGGTCAATTCAAAGCGCGAAACCGTCTGGGGCGTTGCCTGCTACAAGGATTTCGCCAGCCTGCCGGAGAAGCCCGATCATGTGCTGGTGCTGGTGCCGGCGCGGTTCGCGGTCCAGGTGATCCGGGACGCCGCCGCGGCCGGCGCGCGTTCGGCGACCATCGTCACGTCGGGCTTCAGCGAATTGCAGGACGCGGAAAGCCAGAAGCTCGCCGGCGAGCTGCAACAGGCCATTCGCGAGACCGGGCTTGCGGTCACCGGCCCGAATTGCCTCGGCAATCTCAGTGCTGGCGAAAAGATGTTCACCAACATCGACGACCGTATCGTCACGATGGAGGCAGGCCCGGTGGCGATTGCCGGTCAATCCGGCGCGATCGTGATGGCGATCCGCCAGGCGCTGGAGGATCGCGGCGTCGGCGTCGGCTACATGGTCACCACCGGCAACGAGGCCGGGCTCGAAACGCCGGATCTGATGGCCTATTTCGCGGCCGATCCCTCGGTCCGCGTCATCGTGGTTTATCTCGAAGGCGTGCGAAATACGTCAGGCTTCCGCAAGGCCTGCAAGGCCGCGCGCGCGGCCGGCAAGCCGGTGATCGCGCTCAAGCTCGGCGCCTCCGAAGGCGGCCGTGCCGCTGCGATGGCGCACACTGGCGCGCTGGCCGGCTCGATCGAGACCTTCGACGCCATCTCGACGCGGGAAGGCGTGATCCGCGTCCGCGGCCTCGACGAATTGATCGAGACCACCGAATGCTTTGTCCATGCCGACCCGCCGAAGGGCAATCGGCTCGCCGCGGTGACGCTGTCCGGCGGCAAGCGCGGCCTGCTGATCGATGCCTTCCATGCGGCCGGACTGAGTTTCGCCGAGCTTTCCAGCAACGCCAGCGGCAAGCTCGCGAAAATGCTCGGCCCCGGCAGTATCGTCGGCAATCCGCTCGATGCCGGCTTCGCCGCGGTGGTCGATCCCTCGGTCTACATGCAGTCGATCCAGATCATGATCGACGATCCCGACACCGACATCGTCATCATCGATGCCGAATTGCCGAAAGCGCCGCATGAACTGCGCGAAAGGAATTTGCGCATCGTCAACGAGAAGGCCGCTGCCGCCAGCAAGCCCGTGGTCTACATCAGCACGATGTCGATCGGCTTTACCGAATTTACCAAGACCTTGCGCAAGTCACTGCCGCATATCGCCGTGATGCAGGGTCTCGACCGGGCGGTGGGCGCGATCAAGGCCTTGATCGACTACGCCTCGCTGCGCAAGGAAGTGCCCGATGCCGTATCGAGTTCCAGCGCCGCGGCGCGCGCGACGCTGGAGCGGACGCTCAAGAACGCCAGGGGTGCGGCACTCGATGAGGTCGCGTCCAAGAAGCTCCTGAAGGCCTATGGCATTCCGGTCTCGCAGGAAGCGATCGCCCAGACCGCCGCCGAGGCGGTCAAGATCGCGAAGAAAATCGGCTTTCCCGTTGTCGCCAAGGTGGTCAGCGCGGACATCCTGCACAAATCCGACATCGGCGGCGTGGTGCTGAACCTCAACAACGTGGCCGAAGTCAAGAAAGCCTTCAACGATATCACCACGCGGGTCAGGAAGCTCAAGAGCAAGCCGAAGCTCGAAGGCATCCTGATTGCGCAACAGGTCAAGGCCGAACTGGAGCTCGTGGTCGGCGCCTCGCTCGACGCCGAGATGGGTCCGGTGGTGCTGTTCGGCACCGGCGGCGTCGATATCGAGCTGATGAAGGATGTAGCACTAGCGGGCGCGCCGCTCGATGCGGCTGAAGCCAGGGAGCTGATCCATCGCACCAAGGCTGGTGTGAAGCTGAAAGGCTATCGCGGCAAGCCGGCGCTGCACGAGGCCTCCGCCGTGAAGGCGATCGTCGGGCTCTCCAACCTGATGGCGGATGCCGGCACGCGCATCGCGTCGATCGACGTCAATCCATTCCTGATCAACACCAGGACCGGCGTCGCCGTCGATGGCCTGATCGTTCTCAACAACGCCGCCGCCAACAGCGCCGCGAAGCATTAAAGAAGCAGGCGCAATTTCTACTTGGCTTCATCCTTCGAAACGCCCGCAAGAGCGGTCTCCTCGGGATGAGTCTTGTCAGGAGAGTCTTGGACCCTCATGATGAGGAGCGCGTCTTCGCGCGTTTCGAACCATGATTTTCCTCTTCTTGTCATAAAGCTGGTTGGAGGACGGCCGATGAGGGGCCGAGGGCCTATCCGACACGTGCATATCGAACCTAGCCGAAGGTTACATCTTTTCGCCGGGGTATATGGTTGGCAAAAGCAATCCGGAAAGGTTACGCTGACGGCCACCAAGGGCATCGAAGAATGCCTGCCATCACGTTAGGCACTTGTCTGGGAGGACAGTATGGCTACCGCGCAACGATCCTCGCCGATCGATCGGCGAACCGTGCTAAAGTCGAGCGCCGCCCTTGCTGCGCTGCAGTTCTCATCCCCCTACATCATCCAGGCCCGAGGTGAAACGCCGGTGCGGATCGGCTTGGTCGATCCGCTGACCGGAGTTTATGCCGCGCTTGCGCTGAACGAGGTGGTGGGAGCGAAATTCGCCATCGAGGAGATCAACAAGAAGGGCGGCATTCTGGGCAGGCCCGTCGAACTTCTGGTGGAAGACTCGGCCAACGATGTCGGCACCGGTGTGCAGAAGACACGCAAGCTGATCGATCGCGATCAGGTGAGTTTCATCATCGGCGACGTGAATTCCGGCATCGCGATCGCGATGGCGCAAGTCACCAGCGAAAAGAAGACGCTTCATATCGTCTCGGGCGGTCACTCCGACGTGGTCACCGGCGTAAACTGCTCGTGGAATGTGTTCCGGATCTGCAACTCTACCACGATGGATGCCAACGCCATCGCCACGACCCTGATGGAGAAGTTCGGCAAGAAGTGGTATTTCCTGACCCCCGACTACGCCTATGGCCACTCGGTGCAGGGGGTCTTTGAGAAACTCCTGAAGGCCGCCGGCGGTACTTCGGCGGGCTCGCTGGTGCCGTTGGGAACGCCGGATTATTCAGCTTATCTGATCCAGGCCAAAGCCTACGGCCCGCAGGTGCTGATCAATGTCATGGGCGGCACCGACCAGGTCTCGAGCCTGAAGCAATTTGTCCAGTTCGGTCTGAGCAAGCAAATGGCCGTCGGCGGCACGTTGCTCGAGATCGAAAGCATCCGCGCGTTACCCGACGGCGCCCGGGTCGGATGGTGGACCATGGAATGGTGGTGGGATCAGCCCGGCGTGCCGCATGTCGCGGAATTCAACGCGTCCATGAAGAAGATCACCGGTCTTTCCGCCACCGCGCGCAACTGGTTCGGCTATGCCTCGGTGCAGACGCTGGCGGCGATTGCAAATCAGGAGAAGACGCTCGACGCCGTGCCCCTGGCGCGGGCGCTGACCGGCTTCAAGCTGCCGCCGGAGATCGCCTTGCAGCCTGGGACAGCGGCGTTCCGCGCCGGCGACCATGAATTGATGAGCACCGTCTTTGTCGGCGAGGTGCATCCACCGCAGGGCGATCCGGACAATATGTTCACGGTGCGAAATCCGATGCCCGGCGAAAAAGCAGCCGGACCGGTCGAGGATGCCGGCTGCACGATAAAATGGCCGGCCTGACATCACGCGAGCTGACGCCCGGTGCCTCGACGCACCGGGCGGCCCAAAAAAATTCCAATAAGAAAAAACGACCAGGAGAACGCATGACATCGCAGACTTTCCACCCGGGATTAAACCGGCGCACGCTCGTGACCGGCGCCGCAGCCCTCGGGGCCTTCCAGCTGGCGTCGCCCTTTATCATCTCAGCGCGCGGCGAGACGGCGATCCGGATCGGCATGGTCAATCCGCTCACCGGGGTCTATGCCGCGCAGGCCGGCAACGAGGTGATGGGGGCCAAGCTCGCCGTCGAACAGATCAACGCCAGGGGCGGCATACTCGGGCGGCAAGTCGAGTTGCTGGTGGAAGATTCCGCCAACGACGTCGGCACCGGGGTGCAGAAGGCGCGCAAGCTGATCGAGCGGGATCAGGTCAACTTCATGATCGGCGACGTCAATTCCGGCATCGCAGCCGCGATCGCCCAGGTCACCGCTGAAAAGAAGATCCTGCACATCGTTTCCGGTGGCCACACCAATTCGATCACCGGCAAGGATTGCAAATGGAACGTGTTCCGGGTTTGCAACACCACGCGGATGGAAGCCAATTCGGTATCCAACGTGTTGTTCAATAAATACGGCAAGAAATGGCACTTCATCACGCCCGACTACGCCTTCGGCCATACGCTCTATGACGCCTGCACCGACGACCTGAAAAAGCTCGGCGGCACCGTGACCGGCAACGAGCTGACGCCACTCGGCACCACCGATTTCTCCGCCTATTTGATCAAGACGCGGGCCGCCAATCCGGACGTGATGATTCTCCTGGTGCAGGGCTCCGACATGATCAACTGCCTGAAGCAGGTGGTGCAGTTCGGCCTCAACAAGCAGATCCACGTCGCCGGCACCCAGCAGGAGCTGGAATCGCTTGCCGCGCTGCCGCCGGAAGCGCGGATCGGGATCTGGATGTTCGAATGGTACTGGAAACAGCCCGGCGTTGCCGGCGTCGACAAGTTCGTTGCCGATGTTCGCAAGGTCAACGGCGGCAAGGTCCCCACCGCGCGGCACTGGTTCGGCTATGCGTCGGCCATGAGTTTTGCGCTGATTGCGAACCGGGAGAAAAATATCGACGCGGTCAAGCTCGCGGCGGCGCTGGAGAATTTCGAATTGCCTGACGATGTCAAGCTGCAGCCGAATAAATGCTACTATCGCAAGGGCGACCATCAATTGATGACCTCGGCCTTTGTCGGCGAGGCGCAGCCAAAAGGCGCCGGCGACCCGGAAGATCTGTATCGTGTTGACGAAGTTATCCCGGGCGACAAGACAGCGCCCGCTGTCGGCGAATCCGGCTGCACCATTCGGTGGCCGGCATAGCATGGAGCCCATGATTTCCACTTCCCTGATCCGGGAGCTGAAAACCCGCCCGGGTCGCGCGCAAATTGTCCCTGGACGGTGATCTATGACGCAACTTCTGCTGTTTAACGTCACCAACGGGCTCATCATCGGCGCGTTCTATGTGCTGATGGCCCTTGGCCTTTCGCTGATTTTGAATCTCAGCAACGTCATCAATTTTGCTCATGGCGGTTTCCTGGTTATCGGCGGCTACATCGCCTACACGATCACCCCCTATGTCGGTTTCTGGGGCGCGCTGCTGCTGGCGCCGCCATTGACCGCCATCATCGGTTTGGCCGTCGAGCGCGTGCTGATCCGGCCGCTTTACGGACGCGATCCGCTTTACAGCCTGCTCCTGACCTTCGGCCTCGCCTTCATCATCGAGGACGGCACCCGCTTCATCTGGGGCGCGCAGGGCAAGCCGGTCACCATTCCGGAATTTCTGGCGCTGCCGCTGAGCGAAGATCTGTTTTTCATCACCCGCTACCGCCTGTTCATGGTGGCGGTGGTAATGATCGCGGTCGCGCTGTTGTTCCTGCTGCTGCGCTATACGCGGCTGGGGGTTCGTATCCGTGCCGGCACCCTCGATCTTGAGACCGTCGCCGCGCTCGGAATCAACGTGCAAATGCTGCGCACGCTCAATTTCGCGGTCGGCATTTTTCTGGCGGGTCTGAGCGGCGTGCTTGCCGCCGGACAATTGGGACTTGAGCCGACCATGGGCACCGGCCTTTTGATGCCGAGCTTCATTGCCATCATCGTCGGCGGCATCGGCAGCCTGCCGGGAACGTTGATGGGCGGCTTGCTGATCGGCGTGGCCTCTGGCCTGACCGCGGTGTTTCTGCCCGCCGCCAGCGAGGCGGTGATTTATGTCATGATGGCGGTGGTGCTGCTGATACGACCGCGCGGATTATTCGGCGAAGAAGGAATGATGAGTTGAGCGCCGAACAAACCCGCAAGCTGATCGCGCTGGCAGCGATCTGGGCAGCGTTGCTGCTCGCCCCCTACTGGATGGTTCCGCTGGGCGGCTACACCGCGCTGGCGACCCGGGTGCTGGTGCTCGGGCTCGCCGCGATGTCGCTGAACTTCCTGCTGGGCTTTACCGGCGTGCTGTCGTTCGGCCACGCCGCCTATTTCGGCCTCGGCGCCTATGGCGCCGGGCTGACGCTGAAATTCCTGGCGCCGAGCACGCCGCTGGCGCTGCTATTGGGCATGCTGCTCGGCGGCATCTGCGGCGCGATCCTCGGCACCCTGATCGTGCGGCGGCGCGGCGTCTATTTCGCGATGGTGACGATCGCCTTCGGCCAGGTGTTCTACTACATCGCGTTCCAGTGGAGTTCGGTGACGGGAGGCGACGACGGCCTGCGCGGCTTCTCGCGCCAGCCGATCGATCTTGGCTTCTTCACATTCGACATCCTCTCCAACGAGAAGAATTTCTACTTCTTCGTGCTGTTCTGCTTTGCCTTGGCGGTCGGCGCGATGGGATTCATTCTGCGCTCGCCGTTCGGCCGCACCATGATCGCGATCCGCGAGAACGAGCGCCGTTCCCGCTTCCTCGGCATTCCCGTCGAACGGCACATCTGGATCGCGTTTACGCTGTCCTGCTTCTTCATGGGCTTTGCCGGCGCGCTCTATGCGCTGGTGAATAATTTCGCGGACCCGAGAGGCCTGCATTACAGCCAGTCCGGCGATTTCGTCATGATGGCTGTGATGGGCGGGATGCGAAGCTTCTGGGGCCCGCTGCTCGGGGCCGCGGTGTTCGTGGTGCTGCAGGATTATCTGTCGAGCATGACGGTCAACTGGATGTCATTTGTCGGGCTGCTGTTCATCCTGGTGGTGCTGTTCTTTCCACGGGGATTGCTTGGCTTCCTGCAACGGAGCAAGGCATGAACGTTCTTGAAATCCAGAATGTCAGCAAGCGTTTCGGCAATCTCGTCGCCGTCAGCGGCGTCTCGCTTGACGTGGCAAAGGGTGAATTGTGCGCCATCATCGGACCCAACGGCGCCGGCAAGACCACCTTCTTCAACCTGATCAGCGGATTTTTTCCGCCGACCTCCGGCGCCATCAATTTCGACGGCCGCGATATCACGAGACTCTCCACGCATGAGCGCGTCACGCTCGGCATGGCCCGAACGTTCCAGATTACCGAGATTTTCCCCGAACTCACGGTGTTCGAGAATGTCCGCATCGCCGCCGAAGTGGCCGGTGGATACCGGTTGCGGCCCTGGATCAACCGCGCGGAAACCGCAAAAATCCACCAGCATGTCGAAGCGACGCTCAAACTGGTGTCGCTGGAAACCAAGACCGACCGGCTGGTCGGCGAACTCGCCCATGGCGATCAACGCGCCGCCGAGATCGCGATGGCGCTGGCGCTCAATCCGCATCTGCTGCTGCTCGACGAGCCGACCGCCGGCATGGGCGACCAGGAAACCTACCAGATCACTCAACTGATCCGCCGGCTGCATCGCGAGAGCAACTATACCATCGTGCTGATCGAGCACGACATGCGCGTGGTGTTTCATCTCGCCGACCGCATCTGCGTGCTCGATCAGGGCCGGATGCTGGCGCAAGGCACGCCGCAGGAGATTGCCGCCAACGAAACCGTTCAGGCCGCCTATCTGGGTAATGCCGCATGACCGCAGCCCTGACCGCCGAAGGCATTCACACGTATTACGGCAAGAGCCATATCCTGCATGGCGTCAGCCTTGAGGTTGCCGAGGGCAAGATCACCGCCCTGTTGGGGCGCAACGGCGCGGGAAAGACCACGACGCTGCGCAGCCTGATGGGCCTGACGCCGGCGCGCGAGGGCAGGATTACCGTGTTCGGCGAGGACACCACGCGCTGGCCGACCTTCCGTATCGCAGCCCAGGGTGTGGGCTATGTGCCGGAAGGCCGTCGCATCTTTGCCAATCTCAGCGTCGAGGAAAATCTCAAGGTGCCGCTGGAGCGCGGGGGGCCGTGGACGATACGGCGAATCTATCAACTGTTTCCCCGCCTCGAAGAACGCAAGCTCAACCGCGGCCGCCAGCTTTCCGGCGGCGAACAGGAGATGCTGTCGATCGGCCGCGCGTTGCTGCTGAACCCGAGGCTGCTGATTCTCGACGAGCCGTCGCAAGGGCTGGCGCCGCTGATCGTGCGCGAGGTGTTTCGCATCGTCCAGCAGATGAAGGCCGAGGGTATTTCGGTTCTGCTGGTCGAGCAGAACGCCCGCATGAGCCTGGAGATCGCCGACAACGCTTACGTGCTGGATGACGGCATCGTGGTCTATTCGGGAACCGCTCAAGAACTCGCCGCCGACGAGGCCCGCGTCCGGGCGCTCGCCGGCGCCAGCGCCGAAGAGTGGACGGTGACTTAACCGTCATTCCGGGCCTGCGCCAAGAGGCGCATTCCGATGACAAAAATTAAGTCAATCCGGTAACAACAGCATTTACCTCACGCCCGGTACGCGGTCTTGTCGGTGCCGCGATAGAGCACTTTCACCTGTTCTTCCGAGACTTCCTTGTGAAAGGCTAGCGCCTCCGGCTCGAGGTCGCGCTTCGGCACATGGGCGGGTTGAAAGTGGTGATAGGTATCCTTGCCGCGTACCAGTGTCGCCCAGTCGCGCTGGCCGACCGCCTGCTTCAGGCGGGTCGGGATATAGCGGATCGCGAGGCCGATGCGCCGGTCGTCGGAGCGGTTCGGCTCCGATCCATGAAACAACAGCACATGATGCAGCGACGCCTGGCCGGGTTTCAGCTCGACATAGATCGCCTTGGCCTCGTCGACATCGACCGCGATCTCCTGGCCGCGGGTGAGCAGGTTGTTCTTGTCAAACGTGTCGGCGTGCTGGACCTGTTGCCGGTGGGTGCCGGCAATGAATTTCATGCAGCCGGAAACTTTGTTAGCCGGCGACATCGCAATCCAAGCGGTCGCGACATCCGATGAGCTGAGGCCCCAATAGGTGGCGTCCTGATGCCAGGACACGAAGCCGGGATCGTGGGCTTCCTTGATGAAAAAGCTGGTGTTCCAGCACAGGATATCGGGCCCCAGCAGGTCCTCCATCGCATCCAGTATTTTGGGATGACGGACCATCTCGTCGATCCAGGTGAACAGCACGTGGCTGCGGTGGCGCATGTCGGCTTTGATCGGGCCCCCACTTTCGGCCTCATAGTCCTCGAGCTTGCGGCGAAAATCGGCGACCTCGCCTGGGCTCAGGGCATCGATCGGGAAGTGATAGCCGCGGTCGCGATAGCCGTCGACTTCATCCTCGCTCAGCATTTTTTGCATGGGTTTCCTCACTCTTCTTGTTTTTGGTTGTCTTGTCTTTGGTCGTCTTGTCTTTGGCCGCCGGTGGGCCGGCCGCAATTTTGACGAAGGTGGCCTTTTCAGGAAGGTGGCCTTGCGGTTTGGCGCTGTCAAGAAACTCCGCTTGACATCAGCCTTGCCGCATCGGCCTTTCGCCGGATCGGCTTTGGCCGTACAATGGGTGGATGGCGAAGCGCACCCATCCTCACACCTCAGCCCGTCGCAGCCGGATTCCGGGATAATGGCGCGGGCAAGCAGTCTCATGATCGGAACTTCGACGCTGGTCGTGATCGCCGTGGCGTTCATGGGTTTTCTCGGGTACCGGAAAATCCACAGCATCCAGCAGCGCGGTCCGCTTCGCATCGTGTTCGAGGGTTCCGCCAGCGGCCTGCTCAAGGGCGGCAGCGTGAATTTTGACGGCGTTCAGGTCGGCGAGGTGACGTCGCTCAAGCTGGAAAGCCCGCGCAAGATTGTCGCCCTGGTGATGGTGGAAAACAGCGCCCCGATCCGCAAGGACACCGTGGTGGGCCTGGAATTTCAGGGGCTGACCGGCGTGGCGGCGATATCGCTGAAGGGCGGTGATGCCGCGGCACCTCCGGCACCGCTCGACGCGGACGGTGTTCCGACCCTGAAGGCCGACCTGACCGTGATCGAATCGATCCGCGACACGCTACACAATGTCGACCACATGCTCGTCAACAATGAATCGACCATCAAGGATGCGATGCTGAATTTCGAGACCTATACCGCGAGCCTGGCGAGCCAGGGCGATGTGATCGAGAGCGCCCTGCGTGCGGCCGACGGCGCCATCGACGGCTTCGACAGCACGATGGCGAAGATCGATAACGTCATACCCGGCCTTGCCAACGGCAAGAACGGCGAGCTGTTCAAGAAGGTGAAATCGATTCGCGAACTGGCCGAGAGTTTCAACAAGCGCTCGGCCGTCTTCATGGAAGAAGGCCGCCACTCGCTGGTGGATATCAGCGAGGGCGCCAGAAAAGTGACCCGGAAATTCGACGGGCAAACCAGCGATGCGCCCGGACCCGGTCCAAGAGTAAGGCCACGGCAGCAGTGAGGGTGCCCCCTCGCGGTCAGGCACTCATTGGCTTCGCGCCAGATCCCACGCGCGCTCGGAAAGCGCTTCGCGATGTTGGGGTGCTGCGATGGCAATCATGCGCCGGGCGCGCTCCTGGAGCGCACATCCGCGCAATTCCGCCACGCCCCATTCGGTGACGATGGCATCGACGTCCGCGCGCGGCGTCGTCACCGTTTCGACCATGGCCACGATGCGGCTGCCGCCCTTCGGCTCGGTCGCCGGGAGCGCGATGATCGCCCGGCCTCCCGGAGCCGCGTTGGCGCCGCGCACGAAATCGAGCTGGCCGCCGATGGCGCCGACGGCGATGCCGTTCAGCGTCTCCGCGTTGACGCTGCCGTCGAGGCCGACTTCCAGCGCCGAATTGATCGCCACCAGCCGGTTGACGCCGGCCAGCACCCGCTGGCCGTGGGTGTAGGACGCCGGCCGGACCGAGACGGCGGGGTTCTGATGCACAAACCGGTAGAGCCGCTGGGTGCCGATCAGCTGGTTGGCGATACTGACGCCGGGATCGATGCCCTTGCCCATGTTGGTCACCGCACCGCATTCGATGAGATCCACCACCGCGTCGTTGACGATACCGGAGTGAATGCCGAGATCGCGAACATGCGACAGTGAGGACAGGATGGCATCCGGAATTTTGCCGACACCGAACTGTAAGGTACTGCCGTCCGGAATCAGGCCCGCGGCATGGTCGGCGATGCGGCGTGACACATCGTCGGGTTTCACCGCCGGCAATTCCAGCGGCGGCCGTGTCGCGGCGATGCGCCGATGCGGCACGATATCCGTCGGCCATTCCGCGCCGAAGGTCCAGGGCGCGTCCGGATTGATCTCCGCGATCACCACGCGGGCGCGCCGTGCGGCATCCATGATGTAATCGTTCGACAGGCTGGCGCTAAGCCGGCCGTTTTCGTCTTCCGCCAGCTGCACCAGCACCACATCGGCGCGATGGCGGCCCTGGGCAAAGTCGGCGCAAAATGCGCTGTAGTTGCTCGGGATCACATCGAGCTGCCGCGTCCTCGCCAGCGCGCGAGTGTTGCCGATCACGCCGTAGCTCCGGAACGCGATTCCACCGCTGCGCTCCGGCGCAAAGGTATCGGAAAACACCGGACCGACGACGATCGTGAACGGCGGCAAGCGGTCTTTCTGCGCGACCAGCGCCTCGGTCAGGGTGCGCGGCTCGGCGGTCGCCTGCCCGCATACCACGACATCGCCGGCCTTGATGATGCCGGCCAAGTCGAGCGATGGCGCCGCGGCTGGCTCGCTCGTCACCAGACGGCTCCGGTCGGCATCATCGCGCTCCGTGTTTGTGACATCTGTCAATAGGATTTGGGCAGGCCGAGCACCTTCTCGGCGATGAAACTCAGTGCCAGTTGCGGGCTGATCGGCGCAATGCGCGGGATCAACACCTCGCGCAGATAACGCTCGACATGAAACTCCTTGGCGTAGCCGAAGCCGCCATGGGTCATCACCGACTGCTCGCAGGCCTGGAAGCCGGCTTCGCCGGCGAGATATTTCGCCGCATTGGCGGCCGCACCGCAAGGCATTCCGTTGTCGTATTGCCACGCCGCCGACATCACCATCAGCCACGCCGCCTCAAGCTCGGTCCAGTTCTTCGCCAGCGGATGCTGGATCGCCTGGTTCTTGCCGATCGGGCGATTGAACACGATCCGGGTCTTGGCGTATTCGGCGGCGCGCGACAGCGCCAGCTTGCCGAGCCCGACCGCTTCAGCCGCGATCAGAATGCGCTCCGGATTCATCCCCTCCAGGATATATTCGAAACCGCGCCCCTCCTCGCCGATGCGATCTTCCATCGGAATCTCGAAATCCTCGAAGAACAATTCGTTGGAATCGACGATCTTGCGGCCCATCTTCTCGATCTCGTGGACCTTGATGCGCTGGCGGTCAAAATCAGTATAGAACAGGCTGAGGCCGTGGGTCGGTTTGCGGACTTCTTCGAGCGGCGTCGTGCGCGCCAGCAGCAGAATCTTGTGCGCCACCTGCGCGGTCGAAATCCATACCTTCTGGCCGTTGACGACGTAGCGATCGTTCTTCGCCACCGCGCGGGTCTTCAACTGCGTGGTGTTGAGACCCGTGTTCGGCTCGGTGACGGCAAAGCAGGCCTTCTCGCGGCCTTCCACCATCGGCGGCAGCATCCGCCGGCGCTGCGCCTCGGTGCCGAACACCACCACCGGATTGAGGCCGAACACATTGATGTGCACGGCGGACGCCCCGGACATGCCGGCGCCGGACTCGGCAATCGTGCGCATCATGATCGCGGCCTCGGTGATGCCGAGACCCGAACCGCCATAGGCTTCCGGCACGCAGATGCCGAGCCAGCCGGCATCGGCCAGCGCCTTGTGGAAATCGTGCGGGAAGCCGCCCTCGCGATCCTTCTTCAACCAGTAGGCATCATCGAAGCCATCGCAGATCTTCGCGATCGCGTCGCGAATGGCTTCCTGGTTTTCCGTGAGCGCGAAGTCCATGGTGCTGGATCCTGTGTGTTGCTGTTATTGATTTTCAGGCCGAAAAGCTTTCGTCGATTTCAGCCGCGACCTTGCCGGGGTTGCGTTGCCGCTCCCGATCGGGGATCGCCGTCTGTCCGTCATGGTGGCGGACCCTGAATTCCGCGCGGCTTCGAAAATGGTGGGGTCGCTATCATCATGACAAAATCGATCCAGCGCAACTGCCCCAGCCCGGAACAATTGAAAGCGATCCTGCGAGTGCTGGCCCGCTGAGCGATGTTGGGCATTGCCAAACGCCCGACGTTCCGCAAGATGACGGGAAAATCGATCGCTCGCGCACTCAATGTCGAGAAAAGGGATGGAAATTCATGGCATCGGACGGCATCATCCTGGTCACCGGCGGCTGCCGCGGCATCGGCGCGGCGACGGCGGAACTGCTGGCGCGAAACGGCAACCGCGTCGTGATTTGCGACATCGCGCCCGAAGCCCTGGACAACAGCAAGATCACGCTTTGGCCGAAGCCGTTCGATGTGTCGCGCGAGGACAATGTGGTCGATGGCGTCGCGGCGATTGAAGCGGCGCACGGACCCATCAACGGCCTGGTGCATGCGGCCGGCGTCTACGGCAAGATGCACAGCGTCGAACGCATTCGCATGGAGAACTGGGATCGCGAGGTCAATATCGATCTGCGCGGCACCTTTCTGGTCGACCGCGCCGTCGGCGTGCGAATGGCGGAGCGCGGCCACGGATCGATCGTCAACATCGCCTCCGTCGCCGGCATGACCTCCGGACCGATCCACGCCTACACCGCGGCCAAGGCCGGCGTCATTCAACTGACCCTGACGCTTGCCGCCGAATGGGGCCGGTCCGGTGTCCGCGTCAATGCGGTTTCTCCGGGCTTCACGCGAACGGTGGCGTTGCAGGCGGGAATCGATTCCGGGGCGATGAACGAAGAGCGGCTGTCGCGCAATGCCGCGATGGGCCGGCTCGTCGAGCCGATCGAAGTGGCGCAGGCCATCGCCTGGCTGCTGGGACCGGCGAGCAGTGCGGTGACCGGAATCAATCTTCCGGTCGATGCCGGCTTTTTTGCCGGCGCGACCTGGGATGCCTATGGCGGATTGCGCGGCCCGAAAGCAAAATCATAATCCGGGATTGGCAATCCTGAGGCGCACCGCAAACGAGAGCCATGATGATGAACATCGCATTGGCCCCGGGGCAAGTGAGGCCGCCTACAAAATCCCGTGCTAAATGATCTCCCGCTTTTTCAGCGCATCGAGCCTGGCATCGTCGTAGCCGAGCCGTGAGGCCAGTATTTCCCTGGTGTTCTGGCCGAGCAGCGGCGGCGCGCGATAATCTTTCACAGGCGTTTCGGAGAAGGTGATGGGGTTGCGCATCAGCGACAGCGCCGGTTCGAACGGGTGTTCCACCTTGATCTCCATGCCGCGCTCGCGCACATGCGGATCGGCAAAGACCTGCGCGAAATCGTTGATCGGTCCGCACGGCACGCCGGCCTTCGCCAGCTCTTCCAGCCAATAGGCCATCGGCTTCTTCAGGAAAAGGCCAGCGAAGATCGCCATGATCTCCTGGGTATGAACAACGCGGTCGTTGTTCTTGACGAATCTCGGGTCAGTCGCGAGATCCGGATTTCCCAGCACGGCGCAGGTTCGCGCGAACTGCGCGTCGTTGCCGACCACCAGCATCAGTTCGCCATCGGCGCAGCGAAACGCGCCGGCCGGCATGCCGCCATTGCCCCAGGTGCCGCGCCGCGGCGGGGTGTTGCCGTTGACGAGGTAGATTTGCGCATAGTGCGATAGCGAGGCAATCACGGTGTCGAGCAGGCAGACATCGATATGCTGACCGGCGCCGCCATTGATCTTGCGATGATAGAGGGCGGCGAGGATGCCGATCGAGCTATTCATGCCGGTCATGTAATCGACGATGCTGGGGCCGACCTTCATCGGACCCGCGCCCGGCTCGCCGTCGATATGGCCGGTGACGCTCATCAAGCCGCCCATTGCCTGGAAGATCGCGTCATAGCCGGCGCGGGGCGCGTAAGGCCCGGTCTGGCCGAAGCCGGTGACCGAACAATAGATGATGCCGGGATTGACGGCGCGGATCAATTCATAATCAAGCTTGTAGCGCTTGAGATCGCCGACCTTGAAATTCTCCATCATGATGTCGGAAGATTTTGCCAGCTCGCGGATGATCTCCTGGCCTTCCGGCTTGGCGAGATCGACGGTGACCGACATCTTGCCGCGGTTGGCGCACAGATAGAACGAGTTGTTGTTGTTCTCCTTGCCGTCGGGATCGACCAGATAGGGCGGCCCAAAGGAGCGCGCATCATCGCCGCCACGCGGCCGTTCGATCTTGATGACCTCGGCGCCGAGATCGGCCAGCATCTGCGACGACAGCGGCCCGGCGAGCACACGCGTCAGATCAAGAATCCTGATGCCCGAAAGCGGCAAACCCGACATGAACATTTCCTCCAAAGCTCGCGGCTGTTGCCGATCGGGAACAAACCCACGGCGCCGAACGAGACCTGCCGATACACTATTTTTCAACGGCCAGCATTGCGTTCATGGCATGAAGCCATGTCGCCCCGGGCTCCACATCCGTTTATCAGTCTACCACGGCAACGTCGTCAAGCGGTCAGCGCGGCCCCGATCCCGTTTCGGATCAGTTCGTGCTCTCCGCCTGCCCAAGGCTGCGGGGGCAGCATGTTGCGGATTACCTCGTGCGGTGTAGGTTGAGCTTCCTGGCTCACTCACTCGCCGACGCGATCGGTTGGATAAGGAAATGACATTGACAACCGGCAAGCAAGCCGATCGCGCCGGCGAGGCCGATGGTCCCGCATTTGCGGCAGTCGAACTGATCTATCACTCCTACCTCACCGGCCTGATCCTGATGCTGGTCTCGCGCGCCGGCGCGGCAAAGGCCGCCGAGGTGGTTTTCCGCACCTTTCGCCGCCAGCAACTGGCGAAATTCCTGCCCGGACTCCGCAAGCTCGGCCTCGCGGATTTGCCGCACGCGGTGGCGTGCGCGCAATACCATTACTTGTCCAATCAGGTCGGCGGCGTGAAGGTCGAATACGTCCACGAAAACGATCGCAAAGCCTGGGTCCGGTATCCGCCGCCGCGATGGATCTGGTCGGGTACGGCGATCTGCGGCATCCCTTCGGAAGTATCTCGCGCCGTGCTGCGCGGTTGGCACGCCAATAACGGCGTCGTGCTCGGCAATCCGCGCCTCGGATTCGTATGCACCGGACAAACCGTCGACGGTCAGCCGGGACTCGAGGGTTATTACAAGGAGTGGGACCACGACCTTGCGCCCGAAGAGCGGCTGCAGTTCTCTCCCGGCGAAACCTGCCCGCCTTTCCAGATCGACCGAGCGCCGCGCCTCGAGGAGACGAACTGGCCAAAGGAACGGCTGCAGAAAGTCCTGCGCAATTATTCGATGGAGTACATCACCTCGATCGTGCCGGAGACCATCGCGGTGCTTGGCCCGGATGAAGGCAGACATCTCGCGGCATCGGCCGCTCGCCTGGTCGGCATGCACACTTTCGAAGATGTCGCGGCCCTGCTGGGTGGTGTTGCCCCGGGGCCGGCTGGTTTCAGGATGGCGATGCTGCGCCTGGCCCGGGGACAAGGCGACGACGCGGTTCTCGACAACTCGACGATCCGGCAGGCGACATGGAAACTGATGGCGGATCGGCCTTCATTGTCGCCCGCGGTGTTCGATGCATGGAACGAATTATGGGTAGGTGCCGCGCTCGCCCATGATCGCTTCATTCGCCTCGAGGTGACCCAACGCCGCGACCGCGGCGATCATTGCTGGGAATGGCAGATCAGGTGAATTCGGCCAAAGCGCTTGCGTCTCAGGCGATCGCGTCAGCGAGATCCTTCATCGATGGCACGAGGATGTCCGGCTGGTGGGGCGTCACACCGAATGGCCGGCTGCGGCGGTCGATGAAGGCGGTGCGCATGCCGGCGGATTTCGCGCCGATGCAATCGAAGGCATGGTTGGCGACAAACAGGATTTGGTCCGCCTTGAGGCCAAGAAGCTCCGCGGCCCTGGTATAGGTCGCCACATGCGGCTTGAAGGAATTCGCTTCGGCGACGGATATCACCCGGTCGAACGGAACCTTGTGATATTGCCGCGCCGTCTCCAGCATATCGGGGTCGCCGTTGGAAAGCACCACAAGCCGGTATTTGGTCTGCAACCGCGCCAGCGCTTCGGGCACTTCGGGAAACGGCTTGAGCTTTTCGATTTCGCCGACGAGATGGCGGACTTCATCCATCGTGAACGGGATGCCGGCGCGCTGCATCACATGAGCGACCGAACGGTGACCGATCTCGCGATAAGGCGTGTGCTCGCGGTGAAGCAAGGCATCGATCATCGAATTCTCGAAATGCGTCCGGCGCCACCAGGTCACAAAGGAGTTGGCATCGCCCTTCCAGCCCTTCTCCTTGAGAAACGGCGCGGCGATAGCCGTCAAGCCGCCCTGCATGTCGACGACCGTTCCGTATTGATCGAACATGCACACCTTGACGTGGGTCCTGATCGCTTCGTTGCTCACTAACGTTCTCCTGATGAGATCGAACAGTCCCCGGCTTAAGCCCTCCCGGATCGCGCCGCAACATCAGTCATTCGGACGGCCCCTGCAACAGACGAGATATTTCCGCGCCGACGTCGGACCGTCGCGGCGGATCGGCGCCGGCGCGTCCACAGGTGATGGCCGCGCAGATCGCTGCAAAGGACAGCGCGCGGCGAAGCTCGCCGGAATTGGCCTGTGCCAGCGCAGCGGTTTTGATCCGTCCGATGGCATGCAACGCGAACAGCAGTGCGGCCTGAAAACTGTCACCGGCGCCGATCGTGTCCACCACCTCGACCGCCGGCGCCTGCACTTCAATGGCGCCAGCCGTCCGGTGCCACGCCTGAGCTCCCCGAATGCCGCGCGTCACCACCACAAGGCTCGCACCCGCCGCAAGCAGCGACTTCGCCCTTCCCGCATAATCGTTGCCGCCATAGAGAAACTCGAAGTCGACATCCGACATCCGCACGATGGCTGCGTTGGCGGCAAACGCATCCATCCGCTCGACATAGCGCGCCTTGTGCTTGACGAGGTTGGGCCTGCAATTCGGATCGAATGAGATGGTGGCCGATGCGCTGATGTCTTCGACCATCGCCAGCGTCTCGGCCGCGGTGTTTTCGTCGATCAGGGTTGTCGAGCCGACATGGATGGCGTCGATCTCGTCGAATGCAATCGAACCGCGTCGATACGTCCAGTTCCGGGATGCGGTCCCCTCGTCATAAAAGGCATATTGTGGTTCGCCACCGACGCTGCGCACGAACGCCAGCGTCGTCTGGTGTTCGCTGCGGGTCGCATAGCGAAGCTCGACCTGCGAAGCCACGGCATGGTCGGCGATCATGCGTCCGAACAGATCGGTCGAGATGCCGCCCACAAATCCCGTTGCGGCGCCGAGCCGCGCCGCGCCGACGGCGATGTTGAGGCACGAACCCCCGACCACCGGCACAATGGCATCGCGCCCGTCCGTGGACTTCACGGGCAGAAAATCGACCAGGGCATCTCCGCAACTCAACAGCATGGTCTCGATCTTCCGTCAGAAGCGCCGATCAATGCCGCGCATTGCATCGCGGCTATCCCGATCCAGTTGGCGCATCAGCCCATGGACCTGCCGCTTCGAGCGGTGGAAGTCGGCCATTCCCGGCGCGGTCGGCTGGCTCAGCCAGCCGATCGCCGACATCGAGGCCATGGCCTCGCCGATCGATCCGTACAGACCGCCCGCCACCGCACCCAGCATCGCAGCTCCGAGCAGGACCGGTTCCTGGGTTTCGGGTAGGGCCACCGTCAGGCCCGTGGTATCCGCCATGATCTGCCGAACCAGCGAACTCCGCCCCGCGCCGCCGCCGATCACCATCAGGCTGCTGTCGACGCCGTGCGACCGAAAGACATCGACGACATCCGCAAGGCCGTAGGCCAGCCCACACAGTCCCGCCGCGAACAGCCGCGACATCGAACCGATGTCGGCATCGAGATCGAGCCCCGCGACGATCGCGCGCAAAGTCGGGATCGGCGAACGGCGATCGGTTGCCGAGAAATTCCGGCAGTACGTGGACGTCGCGGGCTGCCAGCGCCGCCTCACCCGGATTTGTCGAACCCGAGACGATGCGCCGCTCGAGAAATTCGAGAGTCTCCACGCCGGCGCCTCGCGCGGCCGCGGCGACCTCGTTATATGCTGGATGGGACTTGATGAGATGATCGATGGCGGCACCGGCGGCCGATTGACCGCCTTCGTTGAGCCAGAAGCCGGGAACCATGCCCGAATAATAAGGGCCCCACACACCCGGAACGAAGCAGGGCTCGACCGTGGTCGCCATGATGCAGGCCGAAGTTCCCATGATGTAGGCCAGACGGCCGCAGACATCGACTGAATCATTGGACTTGACCCGTCCCCCGATCGTGCCGACGCCGCCGGCATGGGCATCGATCAGCGAAGCTCCGACCGGTGTTCCCTCCAGCAAACCGAGATCAAGCGCGGCCGATCCGGTCAGGCCGGCTCCCAGCGGCGTACCGGGTGCTACGATGTCTTTTCCGATTTTCGCGTAGCCGTCCAAGGCGAGATCGCCGAGACCAATGCGCTCGAAATAGCTGCCGCTCCAACGCTGTTCGTGCGCGAGAAAATTCCACTTGCAGGTCACCGTGCAGGTGGAACGCGCGGTCGACCCGGTTGCCCGAAACGAGAGATAATCGGCGAGATCAAAAAAATGCCCGGCGGCATGGTAGGTCGATGGCAAATGACGCTTCAGCCACAGCAGCTTCGGAATTTCCATTTCCGGCGAAATCGAACCGCCGACATAGCGAAGCACGTCGTCATGGGTGTCATTGACCAGGCGGGCTTCGGCGGTCGCGCGATGGTCCATCCACACGATCACGTTGCGGCGCGGGTCGCCCGACGTGGAGACCGTCAGCGGATGGCCGCCGCCGTCGAGCACCACCAGCGAGCAGGTTGCGTCGAAGCCGATTCCTTTGACAGCGGACGCAGGAAGGGCGGCTTCCGCCATCGCCGCGCGCACCGAGGCGACACACGCTGCCCAGATGTCGGAAGACGATTGCTCGACGACACTACCTGCCTCATGCCAGGTCGTGATCGGATGTCTTGCCGTTGCGAGCAACATTCCCTGCTCGTCGAATACACCGGCGCGCGCGCTCGATGTTCCAACATCGACACCGATGAACGCCTGCTTCATTCCAGTCCCATTCACGATCCGCGCAAGCCTGCCCAGCTATAGCCTCTACCAGCAGGTATAGCCTCCATCGACGAGAACGACGCTTCCGGTCATCAGGCTGGCGGCGTCCGACGCCAGAAACAGCACGACGGATGCAACTTCCTCTGGCTCCCCGAGCCGGGCCATCGGCGTACCACCGATCCAGGCATCATACATCTTCGGATTGTTCTTGACGAACGCGTTGAGGGGCGTCGTGACATAGGTCGGCGCGACCGCATTGACCCGCACGCCGCGGGCGCCCCACTCGGCCGCGAGCGACTTGGTCAGATGGTGCACCGCGGCCTTGGAGGCGTTGTAGTAGGATTGCTCCTGCGGCTTGTTGACGATGAAACCGGACATCGACCCGATATTCACGATGGCGCCCGATCCCTTGTCAAGCATGTGCTTGCCGAAGGCGCGGCAGCACCAGAAGGTGCCGTTGAGGTTGACGTCGACGACGTTCAGCCAATGCTCGTCGGTGACCGTTTCGGCCGGCGTCTCGCTGCGCGCGATGCCGGCATTGTTGACCAGGATATCGATCTTTCCGTACCGGGCCACGAGCTGATCCGCCACCTCGGAGACGCGCCTGGAATCCGTCACATCCATGATGACGACCTCGGCTTCATAACCGAGCGCCCTAAGCCTGGCGCAACCGGTCTCGGCCACCTTCGGATCCCGATCGGCGATGATGATCCTGGCCCCTGCCTCGCCAAGCGCTTCCGCGCATGCGAGCCCAATGCCCTGCCCGCCGCCGGTGACGACGGCAACGCGGCCGCCAAGTCTGAATTTTTCCAGATACATCTTCTTGTTCATCCTGTTCGCAAATCGGCTCGCAACCGATTGGGGGCCGCCGAAGCGGCTGCCCAACTCCACCATGGTGGGCTTCTCGGCGCGGCCTCTTTTGTTTTCTTTGTCGCGAAAAATCCGGTCGCGTCGCGCAGCGGTCAGCTCCGAATCGCCTTGCCCTCCGTGTCGAAGCGATGCAAGCGGGCTGGATCCGGCGCCAGCCAGACCCGGTCACCGGCTTTCAGATTGAGTTCACCGATGTAGCGGCATGTCAGCAATCCAAGCTTGCCGGCATCGACGTAGAGAAACGTATCGCTGCCAAGATGTTCGGCGACCGACACAGTCCCCGGCCAGCCTTCTCCTTCCTTGCCGATCTTCAGGTGTTCGGGCCTGATGCCGATGGTGTCGGCGCCATGCTGGCTGGCCGGCTCGCCGGATACGAAATTCATCTTCGGCGAACCGATGAAGCCGGCGACGAACAGATTGGCAGGACGTTCATACAGTTCCAGCGGCGAACCATACTGCTCGATGCCGCCGGCGTTGAGCACGACGATCTTGTCGGCCATGGTCATGGCCTCGACCTGATCATGGGTGACGTAGATGGCGGTGGTTCCGAGCTGCTTCTGCAGCTTGGTGACCTCCATGCGCATCTGGACGCGCAGCGCGGCGTCGAGGTTCGACAGCGGTTCGTCGAACAGAAACGCCTTCGGCTCGCGTACGATGGCGCGTCCGATCGCGACGCGCTGGCGTTGCCCGCCTGAAAGATCGCGCGGCTTGCGGTCGAGATAGGGCGTCAGATTCAGCGTCGCGGCCGCGGCCTGCACCTTGCGGTCGATCTCGGCGCGCGACAGCCCGGCCATCTTCAGGCCGAACGCGATGTTGCCGCGGACGCTCATATGCGGATAAAGCGCATAGGACTGGAACACCATCGACAGGCCGCGTTTGGCCGGCGGTACGTCCACCACGTTGCGGCCGTCGATCATGATCTGCCCGCCGGTGACGTCTTCAAGCCCGGCGATCAGGCGCAGCAGCGTGGTCTTGCCGCAGCCGGAAGGACCGACGAAGACCACGAACGAACCGTCCTCAATCTCCAGGTTCGCATCCTTGATGATATTGACCGGCCCGAACGATTTGCGGACTCCCTGGAGCGTGATCTGGCCCATGATGTCTAGCCCTTTCGCTGATCTATTTGACGGCGCCGAACGTCAGTCCGCGGACGAGCTGTCGCTGGGTGAACCATCCGAGAATGATGATCGGGGCAATCGCAAGCGTCGACGCCGCCGACAGCTTCGCCCAGAACAGGCCTTCGGGACTTGAATAGGACGCGATGAACACCGTGAGCGGTGCTGCATCCAGCGTCGAAAGGTTCAGGGTCCAGAACGCTTCGTTCCACGCCAGGATGAAGTTGAGGAGCAGTGTCGAGGCGAGGCCCGGAATCGCCATCGGCGTCAGCACATAGATGAGCTCCCGGCCGATGGTCGCCCCGTCCATCCGCGCTGCTTCGAGGATGTCCTTCGGGATTTCCTTGAAATAGGTGAACAGCATCCAGATCACGATCGGCAGATTGCCGAGACAGAGAATCAGGATCAGACCGGCGCGGGTATCGAGCATTCCGAAGTCGCGGTAGATCAGATAGATCGGAACCAGCACGCCGACCGGCGGCATCATCTTGGTCGAGAGCATCCAGAGCAGGATGTCCTTGGTCCGCTTGGTCGGCGCAAAGGCCATCGACCAGGCGGCCGGCACGGCGATCAGCATCGCAATCAGCGTCGATCCGCCGGCAATCATGATGGAATTCAGCGCATGGTGCAGGTAGTCGCTGCGACTCTGTACGGCCGCGTAGTTCTCGGTGGTCCAGTGAAAGAACAGCAGCGTCGGCGGCATCGCGAACGCCTCGAGCTCGGTCTTGAAGCTGGTCAGGAACATCCACAGGATCGGCAGGAAAATCAGGAAACCGAAGAACCACGCAGCAACCGTGGAGATTACCAGGCGTTTCGAAGTTACCTTGCGTGCCATCGCTTACGCCTCCAGATTCCGTCCGATGATCCGCACCAGGAAGAAGGCCACGATGTTGGCGATCACCACCGCCACCAATCCGCCGGCCGAGGCGTTTCCGACATCGAACTGGATCAGCGCCTGCGAGTAGATCAGGAACGCGATGTTGGTGGTCTGCAGGCCGGGGCCGCCGCCCGTGGTGACGAAGATCTCGGCGAACACGGTGAGCAGGAAGATGGTTTCGATCAGGATCACCACCGTGATCGGCCGCGCGAGGTGTGGCAGGGTCAGGTAGATGAACTTCGAGAAGGCGCCCGCGCCGTCCATCTCGGCGGCCTCCTTCTGCTCCTCGTCCTGGGATTGCAGCGCCGTGAGCAGGATCAGCGTCGCGAACGGCAGCCATTGCCAGGCAACGATCAGGATCACCGCAAACAAGGGCGCGTTGGTGAACCAGTCGATCGGCGTTGCGCCGAACAGCGTCGCAATCCAGGCAAACAGCCCGGAGACCGGATGCATCAGCAGGTTTTTCCAGACCAGCGCGCTGACGGTCGGCATCACGAAGAACGGCGCAATCACCATCAGCCGGACCACGCTGCGCCCGATCACGGGTTGATCGAGAAGTAATGCAAGCGGCGTGCCGAGAAGGATGGTGATGGCAAGGACTGAGCCGACCAGCACCAGCGTGTTCTGTAGCGAAGACAGAAAGGCGGGATCGGTCAGGAAGTAACGATAGTTCTCCAGGCCGACGAAGCTCTTGGTGTCCGGATCAAGCAGGCTGTAATGCAGCGTGGAAAAATAGATCGTCATCGCCAGCGGGACGATCATCCAGATGAACAGCAAAGCAACAGCCGGGGTCAACAGGGCCCGTCCCAGAACCTGCGTCTGCTGCGTTGCCATCATCGCCTCCTGTCAATTCGGCGAACCCGATAAGGGCGGCCATCCAGTCACTGGGAGTGGATGGCCGTCAGTTTGCGGCTTGGGAGAGAGCGGCCGCCTCGATCGAACACGCATCACTCGATGTAGTCGGCTACATCACTTGATGTAGCCGGCCCGTGTCATTTCGCGTTCCGCGGACGATTGTGCGGCGGCCAGCGCCGCATCGACGGTCGATGAACCGGACAAGGCGGCGGCAAATTGCTGGCCGACCGCGGTGCCGATGCCCTGGAATTCGGGAATCGCGGCGTATTGCACCCCGACGTAAGGCACCGGCTGAACCGACGGCTTGTTCGGATCAGCCGCGTCGATCGAGGCAATGGTCAGCTTGGCGAACGGCGCGACCTTCAGGTAATCGGGATTCTGATAGAGCGAGGTTCGGGTGCCGGGCGGGACGTTGGCCCATCCGTCCTTGGCGGCGACGGTCTTGGTGTAGTCCTTGCTGGTGGCCCAGGCGATGAACTTCTCCGCCGCCTCGACCTTCTTCGAGCCCGCAGGTATCGCCAGATTCCATGCCCACAGCCAGTTGGCGTTCTTCCCCAGACCCGCATTCGGCGCCAGCGCGAAGCCGACCTTGTCGGCGACCTTGGAATCCTTCGGGTTGGTGACGAAGGAGGCGGCGACCGTGGCATCGATCCACATCGCGCATTTGCCGGCGTTGAACAGCGCCAGATTTTCATTGAAGCCGTTCGAGCTTGCGCCCGGAGGCCCGGCTGCCTTCATCAGATCGACGTAGGTCGACAGGGTCTTTTTCCATTCCGGCGAGTTCGAACTGGGGCCGCCACTTTTCATCGAACAAGCGTGCGCCAAAGGAGTTCGACATCGCGGTCAGGAAGGCCATGTTCTCGCCCCAGCCCGCCTTGCCGCGCAGACAGATGCCGTAAACGCCGGCCGATTTGTCGGTGAGTTTCTTGGCCGCATCGACCACGAAGTCCCAGGTCGGCGCTTCGGGCATCGTCAGCCCGGCCTTCTGGAACAGGTCGGTACGATACATCACCATCGAGCTCTCGCCGTAGAACGGCGCCGCATACAGTTTGCCCGATACCGAAACCGCATCGCGGATCTTGGGGAGCAGGTCCGCCGCATCGTAGTCCGCCCCGAGATTGTCGAGCGGAATGAGCCAGTTCTTCTTGGCCCAGATCGGAACCTCGTAGGTGCCGATCGTCAGCACGTCGAACTGGCCGCCCTTGGTCGCAATGTCCGTTGTGACGCGCTGGCGCAGCACGTTCTCTTCGAGCGTCACCCATTTCACGGTGATGTCGGGATTCTTGGCGTTGAACTCGTTGGTCAACCCCTGCATGCGGATCATGTCGCCGTTGTTCACGGTCGCGATCGTCAGTGTTGTCTGTGCAATCGAGGGGGCCGAACCCAACAGGGTAACCGCGCCCAGCAGGGCGCCGAGGACGTGTTTCACGGTAACCTCCCTATTTTGCGTTTGAGCATATGCCCACGCATTGAGCTTATGTTCATACCGTGTCGGAGACTTGTCAAGGCCAGAATGGCGTTCGCCCACCGATTGCAGACGGACAAAAGGGAACCCAAAGCGGTACGGCCCGCCGCAAAACGCTCTCCTTCCTTGTCGGCTTGAATACGCGAGGACGCAGCCGTTACGGCTTGAGGACTGCGCTTGCCGTGACTTCGTCGGTGATCAATCCGTTGATCAAACGCCCCTTCAGCGCCGCCCTGATCGCTCCGACCTTGGCGCGGCCAACCGCGGCTCCGATGGTCACGGCCTCGGCCGGGACCTGCAGCGGAATGCTGGTGAGACGGCGATTGGTGCTGCCGTCGATGATGCGGCCCTCGGCGTCAAACGCCCAACCCACCAGCTCGCCGACGGCACCGAGCCGCATCATTTCGAACAGCTCCTCGCGCGAGACGAAGCCGTCGACATGCACCTGCGCGCGCTGGTCCATCTGCCCGATTCCGACCAGCCGCAAATCGGCCTTGGCGGCGACCGCCCGCACCTTGGCGATCGGATCGATCTGCAGCATCTGGTTGCGTTCGCGCTCGGACGACATCAGAAACGGCAGCGGCATCGGATAGTGGCGCGCCTTGGTGCGGTCGGCCAGACGCCCGACAGTGTCAAAGAAGCTCGCCGAGCCGTCGGCGGAAATGTTTCCGACCAGCGACACGATCTGATGATTGGGACAGTCGATCGGCGACACGCGCTCGACCGCGGCACGCACGGCTCTGCCGGTGCCCAGCGCCACGATGGTGGGCTTCTCGGCGCGCAATGTCGATTCCAGGATGCCGGCGGCTCGCTCCGCGATTCCGGCCGCGGCCTGAGGTGCCGCCGGATCGGTCGGCACCACCTCGCAATAGACGAGATGGAACAAGTCCTTTAACCGCGCGGCTAACTCCATGCATGCTGCGATCGGATGTTCGAGCCGGAACGTGATCAGACGCTCGGCCAGGCACAACGAGACCAGTCGCTGCGCCGAGGCGCGCGAGACCTTGAGCATTTTGGCGATTTCGTCCTGGGTATGCCCGGCGATGAAATAGAGCCAGCCGGCGCGGGCGGCTTCGTCGAGGCGCGATTTTTCACTCTCAGGCGCGACCATCAAACTGTTCCGGTTGATCGGGCCAAAAATCGGCCATCCGCTCAAAAACGCGATCGGCGCCGGCATTGTGCAGAAGAGTTCGGCCGTCGCGCGACTGATAATGGCTGCCGCCGATAAATCCCCATACCGTCATGCCGGCAGCCTTGCCGGCGCTGACGCCGCTCACGCTGTCCTCAATCACCAGGGTGCGAGCAGGATCCGCCCGCATCTTTTCGGCCGCGTAAAGAAACAGATCGGGCGCCGGTTTGCCGCGTTTCACCATCTGCGACGTATAGAGCCGCGTACCGAAATGAGACTTGAGACCGGTCAATGCAAGGGAAAAGGTCACGCGATCGAAATCGCTGGATGAAGCCACGCAAGTGGGGACCCGCAGGCGCTCCAGCACGGCATCTACCCCGGCGACGGGGCCGAGCCCCGATCGAAACGCCGCGCGGACTTTTGCCGTCAGTTCAGTGGAAAATTGCTCCGGATTCAGAAGTCCCGATCCCTTGTAGTGCTCCAGCACCACCGCGATGCTTCGTCCAAGGAACAGATCGAGTATCTGATCGACACCGACCTCAATTCCGCTCCCGGCCAGGACTTCCGAGAGACAGTGACAGCTCAAAACTTCGCTGTCGACCAACACGCCGTCACAATCGAAAATGATGAGGTCGGGTTTGATCATCGCGTGTTTCCAGCCCGCGATAAGATCATATACTCAACAATTGGGCAATAACCCGGTCAATTCCCCGAAATCCGGCCTGCATGCCCGGATCGACCCTCTCCGATCCGCAGGATCAAGCTCAATGCCGGGCTCACGCCGCTACCGGCGTTTCGCGATCTTTGGTCGCGATTGGTCCGCCGTCACCGGAGCCTTGGTCACCCGGGCGAGGACCGACCTGACATCGGCCTGCATCTCTGCGACAGCCGCCGGATCACCCGACAGATGCTTCAGAAGGCATTGCTGGAACAGGCCGTCCAGGACCGCATAGAGCACCGACGGGGGCATCTGTTGCGGCTCGCCGGTCAATTCCGCAAAGCGGCTCATGATCCGCCAGATCATGTCTTCCAGGCTCTTGTCGATCTCCAGGACATCGGCGCGGAACGCTTCCTCGAACAGGGATTGCGAGCGAAGATCGTACCAGAGACGGTGCAGATGCCCTTCATTGCGCACGGTCTCGCCAAGGACCTTGAGGAATCCCGCCGCCAGTTCATCGTAGGTGCGAGAGTTCGCCACCACCTCATCGTAGCGCGTGACGCAACGCGCCTTGTAGTGACGGACACAGCACAGAATGAGATCGATCTTGTCGTTGAAATAATAATGCAGCACGCCATGCGAGAACACCGAGTTCTGGGCGATCTCACGCAAGCTGGTTCTGGCGTAACCGAGTTCGGAAAGCGTCACAAGCGCGGCCTCGGCGAGTTCGGTCCGCCGCTCGGCGAACTTGTCCACGCTTGGCCGGTTTGCCCGGTCAAATTTCTTGTTTGCTACCGAGGCCATCTTCTCCACCACCGAGCCATTGAATCCCGCCGCAGGGATAGCATTGAAGCGAACGATATCAAGGTCTTTTGGGCAAAAATGCCCTGTCCCGACCGTGATCCAACGCCGCGGAAACACTATGCAAAACGGCTTAAACCTTGGTCAACCGGAACTTTGACAACTGTATTAAATATTCTTGACGTGTGCAATGTTCGAACTGTCATTTTGACTCTCCACTCCTGGGCAACGGTGCACGCCACGAATAGTCAGCGGAGTCCTGCGCAAATCGGATGAAGTAGTCGATCGATTCCGGGTTCGCCATCGCGTCGCGGCTGGCGGCTTTCTCCGGAGCCGCGCCCATCAGGATCTTGCGGATGGGCACCTCCATCTTCTTGCCCGTCAACGTATACGGTATCGCCTCGACGGCATAGGCGCGGTCGGGCACGTGACGCGGACTGCATTCCAGGCGCAGGCGCCTGTTGATGCGCGCCTGGACCTCTTCAGTGAGTTCGAACCCCGGCTTGAGGCGCAGGAACAGCGGCATGAAGAAATTGCCTCCCGGCAATTCGCAGCAAACGATCAGGCTGTCGGCGACCTCCGGCTCCTGCTCCACCGCCCGATAGATCTCGGCGGTTCCGATGCGCACGCCGAAGCGGTTCAAGGTGGAGTCGGAGCGGCCATAGATATAACAGCCGCCGCGCGAATTGATCTTGATGAAATCGCCGTGCCGCCAGACGCCGGGAAAGGTCTCGAAATAGGATTCATGATAGCGCTTGCCGCCGGCGTCGTTCCAGAACCGGATCGGCATCGACGGAAACGGACTGGTCACCACCAGCTCGCCTACTTCATCGATCAGGTGCTTGCCGTCGTCGCTCCACGAATGCACGTCCATGCCCAGCATGCGTGTCTGAATCTCGCCCGCATATACCGGCAACGTCGGCACGGCGCCGACAAAGCCGCTGCAAATCTCCGTGCCGCCCGATTGCGACGTCACCCACAAGTCCTTCTTGATGCCCTGGTAGAACCAGGCGAAGGTCTCCGGCGTCGACGGCGCGCCGGCCGCCATCACGCATTCGAGACGCGACAGATCGAACGTTTTGCCGGGCTCAAGCCCGGCCTTTTCCATCATCTGCACAAAAGTCGGACTGGCACCGAACAACGTCGCTTTGGTATCGGCGGCAAGCTTCCACAACAGGTCGGGCGTCGGATAGGCCGGATTGCCGTCGTACAGCGTCGCCGAGGAGCCGGTCAGCAATGCGGCCACCAGCAGGTTGAACATCATCCAGCCGGTGGTGCTGTAAAAGAACATGTTCGATCCCGGCCCGAGGCCGAGATGGAAGTGCATCAGCTTCAAATGTTCGACCAGCACGCCGACATGGCTGTGCATGATCGCCTTGGGCAGGCCGGTGGTGCCGGACGAAAACAATATCCAGATCGGGTGGTCGTGGGCTACGCGCTCGAACTCGAATTCTTCGCGCGCAACCTCCGGGTGGTCCATGAGATCGGACCAGCGCAGGGCGTTGCGAATATTCTTCGGCTCGGCTTGTTCGTCGAGACAGGGCAGCCACACAATGTGCTCCAGTGTGGGCAAGTTGTCGGCGATGCTGCGGACTTCGGCGAGCCGGGAAAAGTCCTTGCCGCCGAAGCGATAGCCGTCTGCCGCGAACAGCAGCTTCGGCTCGATCTGCGCGAAGCGCTCGATCACCGTCTTGACGCCGAATTCCGGCGCGGCCGACGACCAGATCGCGCCGATGGCGATGGTCGCGATCATGGCGATGGCCGTCTCGGGCAGGTTAGGCATATAGGAGACAACGCGATCGCCGGGCTTGAGGCCGAGCTTTCGCAACTGTGTGGCGAGGATCCGCACCTTGCCGCCAAGCTCGGCCCAGCCCATCGTCCGCAGCGGCCGCGTCTCGGTCAGATGGTGAAACGCCACATCCGATGCGCCGGCCTTTGCTTCGTAGCGCAGAAGATGCTCGGCATAGTTGACACGCGAGCCTTCGAACCATTTGGCGCCCGGCATGATGCGGCGATCCAGCACCTGCCTGTACGATGTTGCCGATTGCACCTTGAAATAATCCCAGATCGATGCCCAGAACGCCTCAATATCGGTCACCGACCATTTCCGCAGGGCTTCATAGTCAGCGATCTCGATGCGATGCGACCGCTTCAGCCATGTCATGTAGTGAGCGACATTCGAGCGCGCGGCAAATTCGGGGCTCGGCGTCCACAGCAATTGGCCTTCGTTGACCATGACATTCTCCCTTGATTCAAGGCGGCCCGCGACGGGGCACAGATCCGCTTGCGGCGCTTCATCTTCGAAGCCCGCGACACGCCGGGATCCACCATGATCAAATTCGGCGAGCCCCGATCAGCCGCTCCCGGCGGCTGATCGGGGTCGCTCGTACCTCTACTTGTGCACAGACAGGGTCGGCTCCATCACCAGGCCGAAAGCGCGCAGGATGCCGAGCAGTTCACGATGCCCGTACGCCTGGCAGCCGGACGCGAAACCGGCCTTGAGCGGCGCCTTTTGCAACAGCGAGTAGGCGCCGTAAGCCTGCAGCAGCCCGGTCTGCTTGTAGTTGCTGTGACCGTGAATGACGCAATGAACGCGGCCAAGAGGTCCCGAAGCGTAAACCGAGTCGACCGACCGGTTCACTCTGGGGTTCTCGCGCGGCGGCATGTTGCTTTGAATGGACGCCGCGATCTTGCCGAGTTCGATCTCCTGTTGGGCGAACGGCAGCGGCTTGATGTCTTTCTCAAACATCTTCACCGTTGCGACCACGCCTTCCATGACTTCGCGGGCGAACACGCCGGCGGCGACCTTGACGTTCGCAACCCGCGGGTCGTCCTTGAACCAGACCGGATGGCTGGTGCCGCCCCACGGCAACGCCAGCGACGTGGAGTGCTGGCCGGGGACGTTGACCTCGAAGGTCTGCGTCAGCGGCCATTCCTTGTACTGCTTCTGCTCGAGGTAGTACCATTTCGCCTTGAGGATCGTGAAGATCGTCTGGGTCGAAGCCGTGGTCGGAAAGCCGCCCCACAGCGTCAGGATGTCCAGCGTGTCGAGGCCGGGCGTCTCCAGGCAGAGTTGTGCTGCGATTTCGCCGGTGGTGTACATCTGCGCGACGCCGGGTGAAAGCAGCAGACCCTTGGCGGCAAACTTGTCGCCCCATTTTGTCTTGGCTTCGAGCACCCAGTCCTGCTCGCCGGTCGTATCCTGATAGTGACACCCCGCCGCCAGCGCCGCGTCGACCGCCTCGGGGCCGTATTTGATGAAGGGGCCAACCATGTTGCAGACCACCTTGGCGCCGCGGAAACATTCCGTGAGCGCCGCGACGGTGTGCTCCACCCCGACAACCTCGTAGTCCGCCGTCTCCATGCCGGGGATCTTGTCGACGACCGCCTGCACCCGCGCCTTGTCGCGGCCCACCGCGACAAACGGCACATTGAGTTCTCGCAAATATTCACAAACCAGACGGCCGGTGTAGCCGGACACGCCGTAGACGACGACAGGTTTCTTTGCACTCATCTCGTAACCCTCCAGGGTATTGTCATTGCTTGATCGGAACGCAGCGGCGCGGCGCGGGAGACCTCGACGATCGTTGAGTGGCCCGCGTCAGTTTCCCTTGTTGTGCAAGGGCGGATGGAAACCGCCGCTCATTTCACCTTGAAAGAACGCTAGCTTCCCATGCCGCCTTCGACGGGCAGACCGATGCCGGTGATGAACCTGGCTGCATCCGAGCACAGGAAGACGGCGGCGCTGGCGACCTCCGGCATCTCGGCGAGCCGGCCGAGCGGTGTCTGCCCGACGACGCCGGCGACAGCGGTCTCGATGTCCGGGGCGAGCCCAAGTGCCACGATGTCCTGCGCCAGCTTCACACCCATCTCGTTGGCGATGAGCCCCGGATAGATGCAGTTGACGCGCACACCATAACCGAGCTTGCCGGCTTCGGTCGCGGCGACCCGCGTCATGCGGTCCACCGCCGACTTGCTCGCCGAATAGCCGGCGATGGCGGGAAACGCGATCGTGGCCGCCACCGAGGAAATGTTGACGACCGAGCCGCCCTTGGCCGCCGCCCCGCCGGGTCTCATGGCGCGGAACGCGTGCTTCATGCCAAGCAACGGCCCGACGACATTCACGTCCAGCATGCGGCGCAGACCGACCACGTCGATGTCGGCAACCAGCGCCGAAACCTCGATGCCCGCATTGTTGATCAGGATGTCGAAGCCGCCGATCTGTTTGATCACGGCGGGAACCGCTTTCTCCCATTGCGATTCATCGGTCACATCGAGATGCACGAAGCCGGCCTTGGCGCCTTTCGCGGACAGGCCCGCAGCGGTTTCACGACCGAGATCATCCAGGATATCGCCGATCATCACGGCCGCGCCGGCCTGAGCCAACGCCGCTGCGATGTTGGCGCCTATGGCGCGGGCACCGCCCGTCACGAGAGCGTGGCGGCCCGCCAAGCTGAATTGGTCAGCCATTCAGATTTCCTCCCGATTTATGTTGCGCCCGCATTTATGCGTGGCGAGCCCCTTGATGGACTGACCGCATTTCCGAACCGAATATATCCTATTGTCAAGAGAATCTTTGACAGTTGTCAAAATTCTGGCTTCTGACCGCGGACCGGCAATCGTTCCCGGTCATCCGCGCGCCGCATCAGCAATTCGCGGCGTTCATCAGACGAAGGAAGGTCTTGGAAGCAGGCGAGCTTCGTGACAATGGATCACATTCATGCGAAATACAGGCGAAATGGATCGAGACAGCCCTCGGGGACTGCCAGGACTTTCGCGGCAATCAAGACCTTCGGGGCAACCAAGACCTTCGAGACAACCAAGACCTTCGAGATAGTAGAGTCAGGGAGAGAAGCGATATGCGTAAGTTAATGATGGCTGCTGCTTTCGCGCTGCCGCTGATGAGCGGAACGGCCATGGCGCAGGAAACCGTGAAGATCGGTTATATCGACCCGCTGTCGGGTGGCGGCGCCAGCGTCGGCGAGATCGGCCTCAAGACATATCAATTCATTGCCGAAGAACTCAATGCCAAGGGCGGCATTCTGGGCAAGAAGGTCGAGATCGTCCCGTTCGACAACAAGACCAATCCGCAGGAAAGCCTGATCCAGGCGCAGAAGGCGATCGATTCCGGCATTCGCTACCTCACCCAGGGCAATGGGTCGTCGGTCGCCGGCGCGCTGTCGGACTTCGTCAACAAGTACAATGACCGCAATCCGGGCAAGGAAGTCCTGTATTTCAACTATGCCGCGGTCGATCCGGTTCTCACCAACGACAAGTGCAACTTCTGGCATTTCCGCTGGGACGCCAATTCCGACATCAAGATGGAAGCGTTGACCAACTACATGAAGGACGTTCCCACCATCAAAAAGGTTTACCTGATCAATCAGGATTATTCATTCGGCGAATCGGTTCGCGCCGCCGCCAAGGCGATGCTCGCCGCGAAACGACCGGATATCCAGATCGTCGGCAACGAGGTCCATCCGCTGCTGAAGGTCACCGACTTTTCTCCCTACATTGCCAAGATCAAGGCATCCGGCGCAGACACCGTCATCACCGGCAACTGGGGGCAGGATTTCGCATTGCTGCTGAAGGCGGCTGCCGATTCCGGTCTGAAGGCGAACTGGTACACCTATTACGCAGGCGGCACCGGCGGGCCGACCGCCATCAAGCAGGCCAATCTCAACCATCAGGTGTTCACGGTTGCCGAGGGTTTTGCGAATGTCGACAACGCGCCGTCGCGGGAATTCGAAAAGGCGCTGCGCGCAAAGTACGACTTCAGCCTGTTCTATCCTCGCGCCGTCAACGAGATGCGGATGCTCGCGCTGGCCGCGGAAAAGTCGAAGTCGCTCGATCCGGTGAAGGTCGCGGCGGCGCTCGAGGGGATGGAGTTCGACGTTTTCAGCGGCGGCAAGGGCGTCATGCGCAAGGACGACCATCAGTTCTTCCAGCCGATTTACATCGCTTCGCTGGGCGAGCGCACCGACAAGGAGCCGTTCGACGAGGAACATACCGGCTGGGGCTGGAAGCAGGTTGCCAAGATCGACACGCCGCAAACCACGCTTCCGACCACTTGCAAGATGGACAGGCCGAACTGATCGTCACATACCCGCCGTTCGTCCCGATTGAATATCACCTCTGAATATCGGGACGAACGCGGGCGACCTTTCGACGATCCTCTGGACGAGAGCGTTTTCCAGCGAAGTGGGTACCGGTTCGCATCAAGAAAACGCGTCAGAATAAAGAGATGGAGCCTTAAGGCTCCAGGGTGGGGGTGCCGCCGTGCTTGAACTGATCGTGATATCGACGTTGAACGGCGTGCTTTACGGCATGCTGCTGTTCCTGATGGCGAGCGGTCTCACCGTTATCTTCAGCATGCTTGGCGTGCTGAATTTTGCCCACGCCAGCTTCTACATGCTCGGCGCGTTCTTCGGATTTCAAATCAGCCGCTGGATCGGTTTCTGGCCGGCGCTGTTGATTGCGCCGCCGCTGGTGGGTGCCATTGGAGCGGCCGTGGAACGGTATGGTCTGCGCCCGGTCCACAAGAACGGCCACGTCGCAGAACTATTATTTACTTTCGGCCTCGCCTTCGCCATCGAAGAGGTGGTGCAGATCATCTGGGGAAAAAGCCCGGTCGATTTCCGGGTGCCGCCGCTGCTCGATTTCCCAGCGTTCACGATTTTCTCGACCAATTACCCCGCCTACAAGATGTTCATGCTGCTGGTGTCGATTGTCATCTTCGCAGGGCTTCTGATCACGCTGAAGAAGACGCGGATCGGCCTGATCGTGCAGGCAGCATTGACCCACCCGCACATGGTCGGCCATCTCGGCCACAACGTAGGTCGTATCTTCATGCTGGTGTTCGGGGTCGGGACGGCGCTGGCCGCGGTCGCCGGCGTGATTGCCGGGCCGGCGCTGGTGACGCAGTCGAACATGGCCGGGCTGCTTGGCCCGATCCTGTTCGTGGTCGTTGTGGTCGGCGGGCTGGGTTCGCTGCCGGGAGCGTTCATTGCCTCGTTGCTGATAGGGCTGGTTCAAACATTTGCGGTTTCGATGGACGGGTCGCTGGCGAGCGCTTTCGGACCCCTTGCGCCCGGCAAACAGAATCCCTTTGTCGCCGATATCTGGAACGTCACCATCGCCCAGATCGCGCCGATCATGCCCTACTTCCTGCTGGTGTTGATCCTGATCGTCCGCCCGATGGGCCTGTTGGGAAAACGTGAAACATGAGCGATCTCTCCAATGTCGCGGCCTCTGCAGGCTCACCCGGCGCCGCCAAACTCCGGTTCTATGGCTGGTGGATCGCTACCGCCGCAGTGCTCGTGGTGCTGCCCTATATTTTCAGATCAGGCGGCGCGCTGACGGCGTTCAGCCTGGTCGGCATCTCGATCATCTTCTCGCTGTCCTACAATATTCTGCTGGGGCAGACCGGAATGCTGTCGTTCGGCCACGCCGTCTACTACGGTCTCGGCGGCTTTCTGGCCATCCACGGCATGAACCTGATCGCCGGATTGAAGCTGCCGGTGCCGCTTCCGCTGGTGCCCCTGATCGGCGCGCTGGCCGGCTTGTTCTTTGCCGTCATCCTCGGATGGGTATCGACCCGTCGAAGCGGTACGGCGTTTGCGATGATCTCGCTTGGCGTTGCCGAACTCGTCGCCTCCTCCGCGCTGATCCTGCGCAGTTTCTTCGGCGGCGAAGCCGGCGTTTCCGCCAACCGGACCAAACTGCTGCGGGTGTTCGACCTGAATTTCGGATCGCAAATCCAGATTTATTATCTGGTCGCCTTCTGGACCTTGATTGCGGCGATCGCGATGTATGCGCTGACGCGTACGCCGCTGGGCCGGATGTGCAATGCCGTTCGGGACAATCCCGAGCGTGTGCAGTTTGTCGGTTACGATCCGCATGTCGTCCGCTATCTGGCTTTCTGCTTTGCCGGCTTCTTTGCCGGTATCGCGGGGGCACTGGCGGCTATCAACTTCGAGATCGCCAACTCGGCCTATCTCGGCGCGGTTCAATCCGGGACGGTTCTGTTCGCGACCTACATCGGAGGGGTCGGCTTTTTCATCGGACCCATCGTCGGTGCCATATTCGTCACCCTGCTGTCGCTCGGTCTCAGCGACCTGACCTCGGTGTGGCAGCTTTATTTCGGAATATTCTTCATCGCGGTGGTGATGTTTGCACCGGGCGGAATCACCGGCCTTCTGATGATGCATCGGTCGCTTTTGAAGGCGGGAACGCTCGGCAAGGTTCTGCCTTCCTATCTGATCGCGTTTGTCCCGACGCTGGCGATGGTTGCAGGCCTCATGCTGGCGATCGAGACGATCGTTCATTACACGGTCAACTCCGATGAGGATCCGCACACCAAGGCCTTCGGTATTCCATTCGATGCGTCGAGCCCGATCACCTGGGTGCTGGCCGCGGTCCTTATCATCGTCGGATTTTTCCTGGCACGCAAAACCTGGACCCGGGTCGGGCGGGCATGGGACGATGCGACGACGGTGGCACGCGAAAAGGGAGTCCACGCATGACATCTCCCGCGATCGAGCTGCGCGATGTTCAAAAGAGCTTTGGCAATGTCAAAATCATCCATGACCTGAATTTGACGGTCGCTAAAGGCGAGCGCCATGCGGTCATCGGACCGAACGGCGCCGGAAAATCGACCACCTTCAACCTGATCAGCGGCTATATCGCGCCGACGTCCGGCAGTGTTCTTCTGGAAGGCGAGGCTATTTCGGGTCTGGCACCTTACCAGATCAATCGGCGTGGCCTCTCGCGCAGTTTTCAGGTCACCAACGTCTTTGCCAACATGACCGTGTGGGAGAATATCCGCTGCGCCGTGCTCTGGGCGACCGGCCACCGCTATGCATTCTGGAAAAACGTCGACAATTTGCCTGAGGTTCGCGAGCGCACCGCGCAAATTCTGGGGGATATCAACCTGATGCCGCGCCGGGACGTTCTCGCCGGCCTGCTCACCTATGCCGAACAGCGCGCCCTCGAAATCGGAATTACCGTGGCGGGCGGCGCTCACGTTATTCTGCTGGACGAGCCTACCGCCGGCATGAGCCACGCCGAGACCGAACGCGCCGTGGCGCTTATTCGCCGCCTGACGGAAGGCCGAACGCTGCTGATCGTCGAACACGACATGAGCGTGGTGTTTGGCCTGGCCGATCGAATTTCGGTGCTGGTGTACGGCCACATCATCGCCTCAGGGACTCCCGACGAAATCCGCTCGGACCCGAAGGTCAAGGAAGCCTATCTCGGCGAGGAGGCTGCCTGATGCTCGAGGTTCAGGATCTCCACGCCTATTACGGCAAGAGCCACATCCTGCAAGGCGTGGACATGCATATCGACGCCGGCGAAGTCGTGAGCCTTCTGGGGCGCAACGGCGTCGGGCGCTCCACGACGGTCAAGGCCATCATGGGCGAGGTGCCGCCGCACGGCTCGATCAAATTCAAGGGTGAGAATATTGCCGGACTTCCGAGCTATCGGATCGCGCATCTGGGACTGGGCTACGTGCCGGAGCATCGCGATATTTTTCCAGGCCTGACGGTGCGGCAAAACCTGATGCTGGGCATCAAGGATACCAAGCGCGCTGGCAAGTGGCGGCTGGAAGACATGCTCGAGATGTTTCCCAACCTCGCCGCAAGGGCCGATACCGCCGCCGGTGTGATGTCGGGCGGCGAGAAGCAGATGCTGACGATCTGCCGCACGCTGATGGGTGACCCTGAACTCGTCATGATCGACGAACCGACCGAGGGTCTGGCGCCGATCATCGTTCAGCAAGTCGGCGACCTGATCGCGGAAATCGCCCGCCGCGGGGTGGCGATCCTGCTGGTCGAGCAGAAGCTCTCGATTGCGATGCGGATATCCCATCGGGTCTATGTCATGGGCCACGGCCGCATCGTGTTTGAGGGAACGCCCGCCGAACTCAAGGCCAACGAGTCCGTCCGAAAAGAGTGGCTCGAAGTTTAGAGACTACATGCCCCATCGCAACGCCGGCGTGTGAACAGGCGCGTCCCAGAGCCGCTTCATCTCCTCGTCGATCATCGATACCGTCACCGAACAACCCGCCATATCGAGGGAGGTGACAAAATTGCCGACCAGCGATCGCGCCACGATCGTGCCCGCCGGTTCGAGCAATCTGCGAACGGCATCATACATCAGATAAAGCTCCGAAAGCGGCGTTGCGCCGAAGCCGTTGATCAACAGGATAGCTTCGCCGCGCCCCCGCTCGCCGAGATCGGCCGTGATGGCGTTGACCATTTCGGCGGCAATCGCGGCTGCCGGCTTGAGCTTGACGCGGCGCCGCCCCGGCTCGCCATGGATGCCAACGCCGATCTCCATCTCGTCCTCGGCAATGTCGAAGGTCGGTTTGCCGGCGGCCGGAACCGTGCAACTCGTCAGCGCTATTCCGATCGAACGCGTCGCCGCATTGACGCGATCGCCAAGCGCCTTGAGGTCAGCAAGATCGCGCCCCTGTTCGGCGGCCGCACCGAGGATTTTCTCCACGATCAGCGTGCCGGCAACGCCGCGCCGTCCGGTCGAAAAGGTCGAGGTCTCCACAGCCACGTCGTCGTCAGTAATCACGGTCGCAACCGATTTATCCGACATCTCGCGCGCCATCTCGAAATTCATGACGTCGCCTTCGTAATTCTTGACGATGAACAATACGCCGCCGCCGGTGTCCGCGGCCTCGGCAGCGGCGAGAATGAGATCGGGCGTCGGAGAGGTGAAGACCTGACCGGGACAGGCGGCATCCAGCATGCCGAACCCGACGAATCCGGTATGGAGCGGTTCGTGTCCGGAGCCGCCACCCGATATCAGCGCTACCTTGCCGGGCTTGAGATGCCGGCGCAGCACATACGGCACATGCTCGCCCCTGCGCACGATATCGGCATGCGCGGCACAGAATCCGGCAAGGCTTTCGCTCATCGCATTTTCGGCGTCGTTGATCAGTTTCTTCATTCGAACCTCCCCATGAACGTGGCCTCGACGTCAGCTATCCTCGATCAGTCTTGCGACTTTCTCTGCGAACTCACTCAAAAGCGTGTCCAGCCTGTGGTTCTTCTCTGTGCCAAGATCGGGCAGCATCAGGGTGAGACGCCGGCCTCGCTCCCGTTCCTTCAGCAACAGCAACCGCCGCGGATGGGCCCGGTGATAGGCTTCGAGAAACCGGTCCCGCTCCTGCGCCGAGAAATGGCAGACCTGGACGATCGGGTGAACATGCTGGGCCGGAATCGGCGTCTGATAGGCCGGGTTGGCAATTTGCGTGATGAAGCTGCGGTTCTTGCCGAGCGCTTCGGCCAGGCGCTGGCGCGTGCCGGACGGCCGCCGGTCGAGCACGTCGCGAAGGATGGCCTTGTAGGCAGCGATCAGATCCTGCGATCCTGCCGGGGTCGCTTGCGTGCTCATGCGGCAGGGCCGGAATAACTAGCGATCGCAGCCCTCACCGGCCCCAGCGCTCCGGGTGCGACCGAAAGGATACGCAAGCCCTGATCGAGCAGTGCTGCGGCGTGCGCGGGATCCCCGGCAAGATCGCCACACAGGCTGGTTTCGCGGCCAGAGCGATCCGCATGGTCAACGACATGCCGGATCAGGTTGAAGACGGCGCGCGAAGGGCGGGCAAGATCGGCGAGTTCAGGCTCGTCCCGGCTCGCGGCCGCCACATACTGGATCAGGTCGTTGCTGCCGATGGAGAAGAAGTCGGCATTGAAGTCCTCAATGGTCAGCGCTGCCGCCGGTACTTCGACCATCATGCCGAGCGGCGGCAATTTTGCTTGCTGGCCCTCGCGGTGTAGTTCCTCGACAGCTTGCGCAAACAGCACGCGACACTGGTCGAGTTCCTCCGGCACCGTGACCATGGGCACCATCACCTTGAGATTTCCCGCAACGGCAGCGCGGGCCAGCGCCCGCAATTGCTGACGAAACACGTCGAGATGCCGCAGCGACAGCCGCACGCCGCGCACCCCCAGAAACGGATTGATGTCGCCGGCCTGGGTCAAACCCTCAATCGGCTTGTCGCCTCCGGCATCGAGGGTGCGGATCGTCACCGGCTTGCCGGCGGCCCATTCGACCATGCGCTTGTAGATCCGGTATTGCTCTTGCTCGGTCGGCAGTTGTTCGCGGCCCTGGAACAGAAACTCGGTCCGCATCAGGCCGATGCCGTCGACATTGGCAGGATCAAGCGTCTCCAGTTCGGCGAGGCCCGTGACATTGATCATCACCTGAACCAGCTCTCCGGTGGCCGTCAGCATAGGGCCACGGAACGATGCCGCTGCTTGCCGCAGCTTCGACTGTTCGTCACGACGCTGACCATAAACGGCTCGCGTATCGCTGTCGGGATCGACAATGAGAAGTCCCGCGTCGCCGTCGAGCAAGGCATCGCTACCGTCTTCGAGATGATCGACGTCTACGCCGACAATCATCGGCACGCCGCGTGATCTGGCGAGAATGGCGACATGGCTGCTCGGGCTTCCCCGGCGCAATATCAGGCCGCCGTCACGCCAATCATTGGCCAGAAACATCGAAGGAGGGATATCGTCGGCCGCGACGATGACCCCGGCCGGCACGATCTGATCGGCTTCACCCGCCAGATGCCTCAGCACGCGATCGCGGAGGTCGCGCAAATCGGAGGCCCGGGCGCGAAAATAATGATCCTCCGCCTCATCGTAGGACGCGATTTCCGGATCGATCGCGGCACTCCAGGCGCGATTGGCGACCTCGCCTTCGGCAATGCGGGCGAACGCCGGTGCCGAAAGATTATCGTCTTCGAGAAGCGCTATTTGAAAGGAGAGAATCGCCTCCGCGTCGGCGTCCTCGACTTCGCCGGCAAGTGCGGTGAGATCCGTCTGCGACGCCGCGAGCGCATCGACAAGGGCCTGATGCTCTTCCACCGGAGATCGTTTCTGACGAGTATCAAGCATCGCGGCAGCCAAACGCATCAGCGGTCCCAGCGCAATTCCGGGAGCGGCAGGCCTCCCCTCGATGCGATGGGCCGTTCGATGCGTTCTATCGTCCATCCTGAAAATCTCCATCGACCAGTGTCACCAGCGCTTCCAGTGCGGCCTTCGCGTCGCTCCCCTCGGCGCGAAAATAAATCGTCGAATCCTTCGGCGCCTTGGTGGCCATGACCTTGACGATGCTCTTGGCGTCGACCCACGGTCCGTCCGGCGACAGGCCGAGATCGATGCGCAATTCAAAGGCCTTCGCCAGCTTGGTCAGTTTGACCGAGGGGCGCGCATGCAACCCGACCTCATGTCGCATCAGCACCGATGCCCGAAGCTTATTCATCACGCTTGCCCCGCATCAGACCGGTGTCAGTTCTTCGGCGGTGCGACGCACCGCCTCGAGCGTGGCGCCGGAGGCCGCCTCCGTCGCCGCCATCACCGCGCCCTCGACCACAGGCGCATTGCAGACCACGACACGGGCGCGGCGCGCCTCCGGCAACATCTCGATCGCCATCTCGCTATTGGTTTCGGCGCCGCCGAGATCGACGAGAATCGCCACGCCGCGTTCGGACCACGCCTGATCGATCGCCTTCATGATCGCCTCGACGCTGGTGCCCAATCCACCGCCCGGATCCCCGCCGCACCAGCCGAGCGGCACCTCGCGGCCGACCATTTGCTCGACCATCAGAGCAGTACCCCGGGCCACATCCGCCGAGTGAGACACGATAACGATACCTACATTTTCGCTCATGCGAATCCTTCCATGACGTCTGCGACCGCATCGACGATCAAAGCGGACGATCGCGCGCCGGGGTCCATGTGACCAATGCTGCGATCGCCCAGAAACGACGCGCGGCCGCGGATCGCCCGCATTGGAATTGTTTTTTCGGCGGCGGCCGAGGCCACAGCCTTCAGCCGCGCCGCCATGCCGTCTCCGCCTTCGCGCAAGACGCCAAGCACCGGAAACAGCACGTCGAGCATGGTTTTCTGGCCGACGTCGGACTTTCCACGCGCCTTGACGGCATCGAGCGCGACCGCAAAAGCATCGGCCGCCTGCTCGCGGGTCACCTCGTCCGCCAGCGACTTGCCGAGCGACATGAACAATGTCCCGTAGAGCGGCCCGGAAGCCCCGCCAACCTTCATGACAAGGGTGGTGCCGACGCCCTTCAGGGACTCGCCGAGGTCCTTGGCGGAGAGCTCATCCACTGTCGCCAGAACAGCTTCAAAGCCGCGCCGCATGTTGATTCCATGGTCGCCGTCGCCAATGGCGCGATCGAGGTCGGTCAATTCATCCGCACTGGCAATGACACGTTGCGCCACGGTTTCAAACAGAAGTTTGCGGGCCTGTCGATCCACCATCATGCGTGCCCCCGGTATCCGTCGCGGCCTACCCGGTTGCCGGCCTGATCGAAATAAAGCGGTTCGGCAAACTGGAGCGAGACCTGATCGCCTGCCTTGAGCTCCTGGACGGGGTCCGCAAGCGTCACGAGTGAGTGGGTGGCGAGCTTGAGATGAACGTGGTTCTGATCGCCGAGATGCTCCACCCAATGGACCCGCGCCAGCGGTCCGGGACGATCTGCCGGAGAGATTCGGATGTGTTCGGTCCGCAAGCCCACGGTTTGCACGTGCGGCGGCACGCTATCGCTGCCGAGCAGTGCCGCCGGAATGAGGTTGATGCTCGGTGTCCCGAGCCGGCTTGCCACATAGGCACTGTTGGGCTGCTCATAGATCTCCCGGGGTGTGCCGAGTTGAATCAACGCCCCTTCGTTCATCACGCCGATCCGGTCCGCCATTGTCATGGCTTCGGTCTGATCGTGCGTAACGTAGAGAATGGTCGTTCCCAATTCGCGCTGGATGCGCTTGAGCTCAAGCCGCAACTCGGCGCGAAGCTTGGCGTCCAGCGACGACAGCGGCTCATCCATCAGATAGACCGCCGGCTCGCGCACCAGCGCCCGGCCGATCGCAACCCGTTGCATTTCGCCGCCGGACAGAGCGGTCGCCCGGTTGCCAAGCTTCTGTTCGATATGAAGCAGTTCCGCCACCTGATGGACCCTGCGGCGGACCACCTCCTCGTTCATGCGCCGCGCCGGCGAACGCAGCGGAAAGGCCAGATTGTCGTAGACGGTCAGATGCGGATAAAGCGAATATTGCTGAAAGACGAATGCGACGTCGCGCTCGGCCGGCACTTCGTCCGTGACCACCCGCCCCTGGATCACCACATTGCCGCGATCGGGCCGCTCCAGGCCGGCAATCAGGCGCAACGTCGTGGTCTTTCCCGCACCGGTCGGGCCCAGCAGCACGACAAATTCGCCATCCGCGACCGAAAGCGAAAGGCCACGGACCGCTTCGACCGCGCCGAAGCTCTTGCTGACGTCTACCAGCGCGACTTCAGCCACGGCTTCCTCCTTCGTAAAGCGACGAATACAGCGCCTGCCCGCTGGTGGCGTCGAACAGCGAGAGCCGGTCCGGTCGCAATGCGAGCCCGACCGTTTCACCGACCCGAACCGCTTCGCTGGAAGGCAAGCGCGCCTTGACCCGGCCGTTGGCCGTGACGACGGTAACGATCTGCGTGGTGCCGAGATATTCGGCGCCAATCACGCGGCCACGCAGCGGCGAGGCATCGGCGAACGACACATTCTCCGGCCGCACGCCCAGCGCGAACTTGCTCTCGGCGCGATCCTCGAACAGCTCCGGCATTTCAAGAGAGGCGCCGTCGATCTGGATACGGCGATCGCCGCGCCGCAGCGAAGTCCGGACGTCGATAAAGCTCATCGGCGGCGCACCGATGAAGTCGGCCACGAACATCGTAGCTGGACGATCGTAGATCTCCTGCGGCGTTCCAATTTGCTCGACGCGGCCCTGGTTCATGATGGCGATACGGTCCGCCATCGCCATCGCCTCGAGCTGGTCATGGGTGATGTAAACGGTGGTTGCATCGATGCGGTCGTGCAGTTCGCGCAACTCGCCGCACATCAACCTGCGAAACTCCGAATCGAGCGCACCCAGCGGCTCGTCCATCAAAAACGCCTTGGGCCGGCGCACGATGGCGCGGCCGAGAGCGACGCGTTGCCGGTCACCGCCGGAGAGCCCGCCGACCCGGCGATCCAAGAGATGATCGATCCGCAATAATCTGGCTGTCTCCTCGACGCTTTGCCTGATCTCGGCCCGCGGGAAATTCTGGCATCGCAGCGGAAAGCCGATATTCTGGCGCACATTCATATGTGGATAGAGCGCAAACAGCTGAAACACAAATGCGATGTCGCGCGCCGAAGCCGGCAACGCCGTGACGTCCTCGCCATCGAGCAGGATGCGCCCCGAGGTCGGCAATTCAAGTCCCGCGGTCATGCGCAATGTCGTGGTCTTGCCGCAGCCCGAAGGGCCGAGAATGACAAAGAACGAGCCGTGATCGACCGTGAAGTTCACGCCTTTAACGGCGGTAAACGTTCCGAACGTCTTGGCTACGTTTTCGAGCTTGATCTCTGCCATGGCGCTAATCCGGGAAATGGCTGACGATCACAAATCCCAGCGTCCCGGCCAGGATGGTGACGAAGGAATAGCTGTAGAGATCCAGCGAAAACGGCTGCATCAGCATCAGGACGCCAAGGCCGATCAACGCGATGGCGACGGCTTCGCAAGGGCCGCGACGGAGCCACAGCGGCCATTTCGATACGGTATGCGCGATCCTTTCCGTCATTTGCGCACCGCCCCGAAGGTGATGCCGCGCAACAGATGCCGGCGCAGCAGGATGGTGAAGCACAGGATCGGGATGAAAAACAGCGTGGTCGCGGCAGCCACCGCGGGCCAGTCCTGACCGCCCTCGCCGATGATGAACGGAATGAAGGGGGGCATGGTTTGCGCCTCGCCGCTGGTGAGCAGAACCGCAAAAGCGTATTCATTCCAGGCGAAGATCAGACAGAAGATCGCGGTCGCTGCGATGCCGGTGGTCGCCTGCGGCAGCACCACCTTGAAGAAGGCCTGAAGCCGGGTGTAGCCGTCGACCATCGCAGCTTCTTCGTACTCGCGCGGGATTTCGTCCATGAATCCCTTCAACAGCCACACCGCCAGCGAGACATTCACCGCGGTGTACAGCAGGATCATGCCGAGCTTGGTATCGGTCAATCCGAGGTAGCGGAACATCAGGTAGATCGGGATCGCCACTGCAATGGGCGGCATCATTCGTGTCGACAGGATGAAGAACAGGAGATCGTCGGCCAGCGGAACGCGAAATCGCGAGAACGCGTAGGCCGCGATGGTGCCGAAGCACACCGCAAGGAAAGTCGATCCGAAGCCGATCACCATCGAATTCACAAAACGCGGCACCACCTTCGACGGGCCGCCGATCACCATGTTGCGCGAGCGCACCAGACGCTCGTACCAGGTCTGCGGCGGCGGCAGGCTGGCCAGAAATTCAGGCGTCTGCCGCGAGCGCGTCGTGAAAAGGTTGACGTAGCCTTCAACCGAAGGCTCGAACAAAATCTTGGGCGGATAGGCGATTAAATCGGGCGGCGTCTTGAATCCGGTGAGGAATATCCACAGCAGCGGCAGGATGGTCACCACCGCATAGGTGACGACGAGCAACGAGGCGACCATCTTCGACAGTGGCGACGGCTCGGCTACGGAATGGGCGGTGACGGGCGTTCTCATCGCTGCTTCACCCGATTGAGGGCTTTGACATAAATATTGGCGGCGCCAAAGACGGTGACAAAGAGGATGATGGCCAGCGCCGACGAATAGCCGGTGCGCCATTTCTCGAAAGCCTCGCGTTTCAGGGTGATCGACGCCACCTCGGTGGTCGAACCCGGACCGCCCGAAGTGAGCAGATTGACCATGTCGAACATCTTGAAGTTCTCGATGGCCCGAAAAAGAATCGCGAGCATCAGGAACGGCATCACCATCGGCAGCGTGATCGACCAGAACTGCCGCAGGGGCGAGGCGCGATCGACCTCGGCTGCCTCATAGATGTAATCCGGGATCGAACGCAAACCCGCCAGACAGATCAGCATGACATAGGGCGTCCACATCCAGGTATCGACCAGAATGATCGACCACGGCGCCAGCCGCACATCGCCGATCATCTGGAACGAGCTCGGATCGATACCGGTCAACAGCGCGATCGCGCTGTTGAACAGCCCGATCTGCGGCTGCAGCAGGAATGTCCAGAAGTTGCCGACCACCGCCGGCGAGAGCATCATCGGCAATAGAATGATGGTGGTCCAGAAGCTGTGACCGCGGAAGCGGCGGTTGATCAGAAGCGCCAGCCCAAACCCGAGCACCAGTTCCAGCACGATCGACCACAGCACAAAGTGAGCTGTCGCCTGCATCGCCTGCCACACGTCGGGGTCGGTCAAGATGTTGCGGTAGTTGTCGAGGCCGACATAGGCGATCGGCGCGTTCGGACGGTTGGCACGATAGTTGGTGAAGGAGAGCTGGATCGTCCACAACAACGGGAAGATGTTGATCGCCAGCAAGAGCAGCACCGACGGCGTAATGAACAGCCAGGCGATCGCCTTGTCGGACATTCCGCCTAGTCGCATTTTCAGGCGGCGCGGTGTCCGGGTGACGGCCCGCTCGGCGAGAGTGCTCATGTCAGTCCTGTTATTCACAGATCGGGATTCGCCAAAGGAGATGGTCTCCCGATGCGAAAGATCGGGAGACCCGTGTTGATCGAGCTAGATCTTGCCTTCTTCCTTGAACACCTTCTGCCAATCCTTGACCAGGAGATCGAGCGCCTCCTTCGCGGTGCCCTTGTCGGCCACAACGTAGTCATGGACGCGCTTCTGCATGTCGAGCAGAAGCGTCGCGTAGGAGGGCTCGGCCCAGAAGTCCTTCACGATACCCATCGACTCCAGGAAGTCAGCAGCGAACGGCGCGCTCTTGGGGAAGCTCGGGTCGTTGAGCACCGCCTTGAGGCAGGAATAGCCGCCAAGCGCCCACCACTTCTTCTGGACGTCAGGCTGCGCGAACCATTTGATGTAGGCGAGTGCGTCGTCCTTGTGTTCCGAGTAGGAGACGACCGAGATCCCCTGCCCGCCGAGCTGGGTAAAGTGGAACTTCTCCTTCGGATTGACGAAGAAGCCGATCTTGTCGCCACCAACATTGGGATCCTTGTAGAGGCCGGGAAAGAACGCGAAGAAATTCATCTGCATCGCGACCTGTCCGGACTTGAAGGCGTCGAGGCCTTCCGACATGTAGGCGTTGCTCATGCCCGGCGCCGTGCAGCACTTGTACAGCGACTTGTAGAATTCCAGCCCCTGCACCGCTTCGGGCGAATTGACGAAGCCTTCCATGTGATAAGGCTTCTTCGGGTCGTCGTATTGAAAGCCCCAATCATAGAGCACGTTGGTGACGCCCATGGTGATGCCTTCGGAGCCGCGCTCGGTATAGATATAGGCTCCATAGACCTTCTTGCCGTCGATCTCCCTGCCCTGGAAGAATTCGGCGACCTGCTTGAGTTCATCATAGGTCTTGGGAGGGGCAAGGTCGCGCGCGTATTTCTTCTTGAAGTCCGCCTGGATTTCCGGCCGCGCGAACCAATCCTTGCGATAGGTCCAGCCGATCGCATCGCCCATCGCCGGCAACGCCCAGTAGTTCGGGGTGTTCTTGGGCCACTCGGAATAGCCGACCACCGTCGCCGGCATGAAATCATCCATCGAGATTTTTTCCTTGGCGAAGAAATCATTGAGCTTGACGTAGTGGCCATTCTCGGCGGCCCCGCCGATCCACTGGCTGTCACCGATGATGACGTCGCAAAGTTTTCCCTTGGAATTCAATTCGTTGAGAAACCGGTCCGCGTAGCTCGTCCAGGGGACGAACTCATATTTCATTTCAATGCCGGTTTTGGCGGTGAAGTCTTTCGAAAGCTCCACCAGCGCGTTGGCCGGATCCCACGCCGCCCAGCACAAGGTCATTTGCTTGGCCGCGGCAACCGCCGGATTTCCCATACACGAGGCAACAACCACCGCGGTCGCCCCCAACGCACGCATCATCTGGATCATTACACAACCTCCCTGTTGTCGCAGGCGATTGCCTGCTTGTCCTGCCGATTACACTTCGCCGTTCGGCGTTTATGCACGCAGACCTAATCCCGCCTCGGCAACGCCCTGCGAGAATGATGTTTAGTATTATTGTTAAGCAAGAGACTTTCACTAAACATTTTGGGAGTCAATGGGCGTCATGCTCGTTTTCGCGAAACGAAGTTGTTGCTGCACTGCAACCGTTACCGCAAGGATCTTCACCGAAACGGAGAGAACCGTGATGGGGGACGTTGTTTAGTAATGTTGATGATCAGCCGGCCCACGCGTTCGCGCCGGTGCCGCGGCCGACAAACAGACGTCGCTGCTTACGCAAGCTCGAAATCGCCGAGCAACGGTGCGCGCATGTCGTGTTCGAATCTCTCAAAGGACCACGGATAAGACGCCACATTTCCCTTGGCGTCGATGTACCAGCTTCGGCATCCGGACGCCCAGATCGAGCCGGCCACTTTCTCCCTGAGCGCAGCGTTATAGGCTTCCGTCGGCTCTGTCCTCGGCGAGATTTCGCGCGCCTGACCTGACTGCAAAAGATGCACAAGCTGAAGCACATAATTCAGCTGACGCTCGATAGTCATCAGAAATGAAAAATTTCCGATCGGGCTGTGAGGTCCTCCCAGCATGAAGAAATTCGGAAAATCAGGCACGCTGACGGCCCGGTAGGCTTTATTTCCATCAGCCCAGACCTGATCGAGCGTTTGGCCGCCGCGGCCTGAAACCATCATCGGGCGAAACAGTCTGTGGGTGTTGAAGCCGGTTGCGAGAACGAGGCAATCAAGCCCGTGCAAGCGGCCGTCCGCCATGCGCACACCGGCCGCTTCGATGCGGTCGATCCTGGTATCGACCAGCTCGGCGTTCGGCTGCTGGATTGCCTGATAAAAGCGATCCGAGATAATCAGGCGCTTGCATCCCATCTTGTAGTCAGGCGTCAGCCGCGCCCGCAAACCCGGGTCGGCGACGCTGTCGAGATTGGCCTGGCACGCCTGCGCCATCGCCGCGTAAACCTCGGCGCTTTCACCGGCAAGAGCGGCACAGAAAGTATCGTTGAAGGCCTTCGCCAAATAATCGTAGCGCGCCTGCATCAGGCGCGGATCGGTTCGGTATTGCTGCCGCTTTTCCTCAGTATAGCGCACATTGGGTTGCGGCATGATCCACTGCGCGGTGCGCTGGAACAGAAAGACCCTTTCCACGTCATCGACGATGGCCGGCAAAATCTGGCAGGCCGTCGAGCCGGTGCCGATGATCCCGACGCGCTTGCCCTTGAGCGACACGCTGTGATCCCAGCGGGCGGTGTGAAAGGCCGGACCCTTGAATTCCTCCAGGCCGCGGATATCCGGGTAGACCGGATGATGCAAAACGCCGGTCGCTGTGACGACGACATCGAACGCGCCTTGATTCCCCTGGCTCGTTTGAATGTGCCATTGATGGTCGCGATAGACCGCTTCCGTGACTTCGCTCGAATATTGGATGAGCGGGTTCACATCGTATTTTCTCGCGACATCTTTCAGGTAAGCGTGAATTTCCGGACCCGGCGCGTATCGCTGGGTCCATTCGGGATTGGGCGCAAAAGAATAGCGGTACAAATGTGATGGCACATCGCAGGCGAGGCCCGGATAGCTGTTGTCCCGCCAGGTACCGCCGAGATCGGTCGCCTTTTCAAAGATGGCGATATCGGAAATGCCGATTTCTCTCAGCTTGATCGCGGTTACGATGCCCGACGCGCCGGCGCCGATGACGGCCACTCGCAGTGTCCTGGCCTTGGCCATGCCTTGATCCATTGCAGCTCCGCCCGGGCTGGTAACGCGCATCTCCTTATATTCGCGATTGCATCGGCGTCGCAACGGGCACGCAAGTCTAGTGCGCGATGTCCTCGCGACCGAACAACGCCATCAGGGTGCCGGTCATGGTCGCGACCAGCCTCTCCTTGCCTTCCTCCACGGCAAAGGCTTGCGCGTCGCAGACAGTGATGGTTCGGCCTGGTTTGAGGACGGAGGCCCGAAACAGGAAATAATCGCCGCGAGCAAGCGCAACGAGATTGGTCTTGAATTCGACGGTCAAAACCGCCGCATCGTCCGGCATCAGCGAGAAAGCGGCATATCCGCACGCCGTATCGAGCGCCGTGGTGATGATGCCGGCATGGATGAAACCATGCTGCTGCGTATACGCGATGGCATAGGGCATCTTCAATTCGATCTCGCCGGGCTTCAGGTCGGTAATTTCAATGCCCAGCGTCGCCATGGCGGTTTGACGCGCGAAGCTCGTTCGGACACGTGCCTCGAAGTTTGCGTCCTTCGGATTGAATCTCGCCATCTGTCTCCCCGTCATCTGTTACGCCTGAATCGCAGACGAGGAGGCGTACCCGGTTCCGAAGGTCGGAGTCTTTGAAAAATCGGACAGCGTCGCGCACGACCTGCTGCCGGGCCTGCGCACGAAACCGGCCCGGCGACAGGCCGGCGTGCCGGCCCAGATCCGTCGTCAGATGCGCCTGATCGCAATAGCCGGCTTCCGACGCGATATCCGCCAGACTTCCACCTCCAAGGGCAACTTGCTGCAACGCGCCGTTGAAGCGCTGAACGGCGGCATACCGCTTGGGCGCAAGCCCGATGCGCTTGCGAAAACGACGCTGCAACGTGCGGGGAACCACGCCGGCGGTCTCGGCCAGCGAGGCAACGCTCATGCCGCGATCCGGCCCCATCGCCGATAAAACGCCGTCCAGAGCCGCGACGCCCTCTGCCACGGGCGACCGGGCAGCGTTGAACCGCGGCCTGAGATGATACTCGATCCAGGCATCCAGCGCGCCAATGATCGGATCGAACGGATTTTCGCCCACGCGCTCACATCTTGCGTTGAAGAACTCGGACAATCCAACGAGCGCCGCATCGTCGGTATCGAGATCGAGCGGCCGGTATCGAATGCCGAGCATCCAACCATGAAAGCTGTGTTGGCGCGGTTGCCGTCCGAAGCGTGGCGGCAGATGAAACGCCTTCCAGAAGACCGTCGCGTCGCCATCGCTGTTGTGATCATGCGCGGGCCGCCCCGCCAGCACAATCTCGGAAAACGGCGAAGCAAACAGGTTGCGTCCGGTGCCGGTCAGCCGCCCGCGATCCCTGAGCACGAAGAGATGATCGATGAACGAGCGATGACGGTCCATCGGCTGCAGTTCGGCATAAACAGCCAAATCGGTCGCCGGGGTCTTGCTGCCGCCACGCCTCATCTGATCCGCCCGCGCTTGACCGCGCTATTGTTGCCGATCCGGCATGGCTGGTCGAGGGTCTTGGTCAGCTATCTCCACTGCTTCTCTTCCGCCGACCATGCCCAGCCCGGCAACTTTCCGGGCATGCTGAAGGCGGAGACGACATTTGCAAGCAGGCGCGAAACATTATTGTCGAAGTTGTTGTACGGCAGCGACTGGCTGAATGCGATCGACCCGGTAGAGAATACCGCGCCGTTCCTTGGTGCCGTGAAGTAGACGATATCCGCCCGTACGCGATAATCGTGCGATCCGGACAGGCCGGGATAGGGATAGAGAACCTCCTCGACCACGGTCTGATAATTGTCACTGTGTCCACCCGACGAAGCGACGATCAGCGAATGCGGCGGCGTGCCGAGCGTCAGATCGTAGCGATCGATCTCGAGCCCGCCCGCCGCACCATGCGCCAACCCGAAATCGCCGATGATCTCGCCCTCGATGCCGTCGAACATCCAGGCGACGCGGCGGTGCCAACTATCCGGCATGCGGCGGAACGGCCGCGACGAATCAAAACCTTCCGAAATGAAGCCGACGCCAAAGACCTTCTGCGGCGGCCTGCCGAGATCCTTCCAGAGCCCGCTCTTCTGGCCGGTGGTGGCGAGGTAATATTCGCCGGGGCGAGCCTGCCACGCGCGCATGCCGGAATTCAGCTTGCGCACCTCCATGCACCACGGTTCGTCCTTCCGGTAGCCGACGTTCCAGTAGAACCCGTTGCCGCCGAGATAGACGAAGCGGCCGCCATCGGCGATGTAGTCCTCGATGGCGTCGAGGATCGGCTCCGAAACATATTCGGGGTGCGTCCCGCTCAGCACCACACTGTATGGTTTCAGAAGCTCGACGCCGTCCCGATGCAAATCTTCGTCAGTGACGACGTCGTAGGCATAACCCATATGTTCGAGCCAGGCGATGATGGAAAGATCGGCCGGGAACTGCCAGGTCACGCCCATCGAGGACATGCGGGCCTTGGGCCGCATGTTGAGAATCGGCCGGCGGTAACTGCTGTAGCAAACGCCCGCACCGTCGCCATGGTGATCATAGAGCGAGAGACCGAATTCGGCGGTCTGATACAGCTCGACGTCGATTTCCGACACGATCGGAGACTGACCAGCCAGCGGCTGCATGATCTCGGCATCGAAGCTGAGATGCTCATTGGCATAGGCGAGATAGGAACCGGTCGGAACCAGAAACACGATGGCCGCCGTCGGGCGCTCAGGCCGGACAAAGAACACGATATATTCTTCCCGCATGCCGCGGCCGTCGCCGGTGCGCAAGCGGAACGCATAGGCGCCGCTTTTGAGCTCCGGCACCACCAACCTTTTGGTGCGCTCCCAGTTGCAGTCGATGATCGCGTCGTCGTGGAATTCGATCCCGCCATACTGTTCGGGCGCCAGCCGAAAGCAATCGTCGCGGCCGGTCCAGTTAAAGCCGGTCTGGCCGCGGACAGGACGATTGTAGCCCTCGGCCTGGAGCGCGAAGGGACCGGTATCGATCACCCCGTCGCCGATGCCGCGATCGGCATAACCCGATGATGTATCCCAAAACGCGAGTTGACCGTCGACCGGCGGCCTGCCGGTTCGGGCATAGTGATCGAGCTCGTCGCGCGTGAGCACGCGGTTGAACACGCCGGGACGATCGAGCTTGCCATTCAGGCATTGCGTCACGAAATGGCCGCGCAAGGTGTGGAAGTCCTGCGCGCCCGCGATCAGGAAGGGCACGTCCGGCGGATTGAGCGGCCGAAAGCGTAGCGTCTCGCGGACGTGGGAGCGGAAGTCAACGTTCGATACCTTGCTCAAGAGACCGTTGTAGCGGTTGGAAACGCCTTCCTGATACAGCGTGGCAGCGCCGGTCGTGGCGTCGAACGTCGCGGCGACGAAATACCAGGTGTCCTTTAGCAGCGGCACTTCGCTGTCGACGTAATCAACCTCCTGGCCGTCGCCGTAACCAAATTCGAGCAGTCCGTCCGGATTCATCCAGAGCCCGTAGCCGCGATTGCCGAACGTGTCCCAGCGGCCGAGCAGGCATTGCCGTACGCCTTTCCCCGGATTGTTGGGATAGACGAAGGTGCAAAGACTGAAACTGCCATCGAGCGCAAGGCGGCGTTCCGGGTCATCGACGGTGAGATACGATCCGACCTGGGTATATTGCTTGCGCACCTCCCAGGCGCCGTTGAGGTCACAGGCGACTTCTTCCTCCTTGTAACCGGGACCGGCGGGATGGGCGTCACCGTGAATCAGGCGGACGAGTTGCGCGTCGACTGTCTTGGTGCCGTCGGCGTGCACAAAAAAGAAAATCTCGTCGCCGGGTTTCACCGAGATCTTGTCGGCGTAACCAAAAATCTTTTGCTCGGCCATCGGGGTCGGCTACTCCAGAGGTTCTTGAAGTCAGAGGGTTCTTGAAGTCAGCTCTCGAGCAGATCCTGCACGCGGCGCAGGAACAGCGCGTGGTAGGCCTGCTCGGGCGTTGGGTAGTTGTTGTCCTCGACAACGCGGGGCGCGGTGCCGCGATGGCCGGACAAAGCGACAATGCGATAGGCCTTGAACTCCTCCATCACCATGATCGCATATTTGTCGACCTGCCCCTGGCGGCGGAAATAGATCAAAAGCCGCTCCAGTGCTTCGCTGTGCTGTCCGAGCGGTTGGGTGCGGTGCTCGTCGACCACCGCGTCCGTCACCAGGCGCTTGAGGAAATCGCGCTGCATCTTGTCGAAGCGGCGGAAGAACACCTGGTCCTTGTCTTCGATCTCGGTTGCCTCCTCGGGTAACATCTCGCCACCTTTCTCGGCGCGGGTCGCGCGCCGTTCGCTCTTCTTCTTGTTCCGCCATGTCCGGAACTGCTGTTTGATGCCGAACAGGCCGCCTTTGAGAAACAGCACCACGCCGAGCATGATCGCGCCGATCAGCATGTAGCGGAGCGGCCCGAGATCGATCAGCACGCGATCGATGAAAACCACGATCACGGTCCCCGCGACCGCTCCCTCGGAACGCCCGATTCCGCCGATCACCATCATGGCCAGCGACAATAGCAGCGTGTCGAACGAGAACAGGTTGGGCGAGGCACCGCCGAAATGCGTGGCATAGAACCCGCCGATAAAGCCGAGCGCGGTGGATGACAGCAGAAACACCATAATCCGGGCCTGAATGAAATCGACGCCGCAGGCTTGCGCGAACGCCTCCTTCTTCTCCGGCGCCATGCGCAGCAGCCGTCCGAGCCGCTTGCCATCGATGAAGCGGTAGACGAACAGCGCCGCGGTCATCACCAGCAGCGAGACGTAATAGCCGGTCATCAGCCGGCCGGACTGGCCAAGACTCGCCGGCAAATAGCTCGGTGCCCCATAGAGGCCGCCGGTGGCCGAGCCGAATTCGCGCGACTGCACGACATAGACGCGACACAATTCGACCACGCCGAGCGTGAGCAGCGCGTAGTAAAATCCATCCAGCCGCATCGCCGGCAGCGCGATCACGACCCCGAAGGCCAGTCCGATCAGCGAGCCGATCAGCGGCAGCGCCCACCACGGCAAGCCCAGGTGAATCGCCATGTAGGTGGTGCCATACGCCGCCGCGCCGACCACCGCATAACTTGCGAGCGAGAAAATGCTGGCGGTGCCCACGATCAGCATCCAGCAGAGATTGATCGAGGCATAGATCGCAAACACCGCCGCCGCGCTCATCACTGTGTTGTAGGAGGCGACGGGCACCACGAATGGCAGCAGCAGAAATGCCGCGAAGGTGAGCGCCCACCAGATCGGACGCTTGTCGACGATGGTCTTCTCGCGGCGTTTGGTCTTGGGATTGTACTCGCCGCGGATGTTGAGCACGCGCCGGCGCGTTGGCCAGTATCGCGTACGCCACCACAGGCGTCCGCCATGGCCCGGCCATTTGTAGTAATAGCGCAACCGTCCCACCAGATGCATGCTGGGACCGAACTGCCTGGTCTCGTCCCAGGTCACCTGGTGCGCAAGGTGCGGATTGGTCTCGACTTCACGGGTGCCATATTCCGGGTAATGACACGCAATGGGATCAATCCAGCGCGGCGCCGATGCATCCGACACGATCAGGCCTCGCGCGCTTTGTCGAGAATACCGGCGATGCCGCGGGGCCGGACCAGCAGCACGAGGATGATCAGGAGAAACTGCGTGATCAGCACATACTGGCCGCCCAGCAAGGTCGATGTCAGCGCCTCGTTCACCCCCAGCAGAACCGCTCCGATGATCGCGCCCGGCACGCTGCCCAGTCCACCGACCAGCGCAATGCTCAGCCCCTTGATCATCGGCGTGATGCCGCTGAAGGGCGCGACATAATAGGTCTGGGCCAGCAAGACAGCGGCAAGGCCGGCCAGCGATCCGGTGAGCGCCATCACCGAAAGGCCGGTGTGGCGCACGCCGATGCCGACGATCGAGGCGGCATGAGGATTCATCATCATCGCGCGGATCTCGAGCCCGCGCCGGCTCGAGCGCATCCATAACAGGATGGCGGTGAGCAGCACGATCGCCGAGACCGACGCGCCGAGCTTGTCCGATGTGACGATCACGCCGAAGATATCGGCGTTCCAGTTGCCGAACAGGCGCGGCAGGGATTTCGCGCGCGGCCCGAAATACCAGAGCAGCGCCTGGTTTCCGACCAGGCTGATCGCAAGCGTCGCAATCAGCGCCCGCAGCGGAAAGTTCGGCTTGTCGTGGATGGGGATGAACGCGATCAGGCAGACGATGAGTCCGCCGACCGCTCCGGTCAGGATACCGGCCGCCATCACGATCGCCGGATTGGAGCTGATATCGACGCTGGCGAGCCAGGCGCCATAGCCCGACAGCGCAAAGATGAAGCCATACGCCATATTGACGAGCCCGAGACTGGACCAGGTCACGGAAATGCCGATCGCCAGCGTGCCATAGATGCAGGCCAGCGTGATGGCGTTGGAGATGACGAAGCTCCAGTTCATTTTGTCCGCTCCGCGCCAAAGCTTCGGGACGACGCCGAGGCCTCGCCTTTCAGCTTGCCGGCGTGCATGCCGATGATCCGGTCGACGCGGCCCTGCAGCAGCGCGACGTTCTGCTCGGCGATCACCATGGCGGACGAGCCGAGGTCGACGGCCATCAAGGCCTCGACCACCGACTTGCCGATCTTTGGCGCCAGGCCCAGCGACGGCTCGTCGACCAGAAACAGATCGGCATCGGACATCAGGCCGCGTCCGATCGCGACCATCCGCCGCTCGCCGCCGGACAGTCGCCCGACCGCGATCTTCATCAGCTTCTCAAGCGGCGGAAAGATCCGCAGGATGCGCCGCTTGCGCTCGGCGCGCTCCGCCCAGGCCCGCTTGGTGAAGGCCCCGCTGTCGAGATGTTCCTCGACGGTCAATCCATGAAAGATCTCGTCGCCTTGTGGAATGAGCCCAAGCCCGCGGCGGACAATCTGGTGGGTGTAGCGCCCGGGGCCCTGGCTCCTGGTGCGCCCGACCTCGAAACCGTTGAGCTTGATCGAACCGCGCTGCCAGCCGGTCAGCCCGGCGATGGCCTGGAACAAGGTCGACTTGCCATGGCCGTTGAGGCCGACAAGGCCGATACGTTCGCCGGAAAACACGGTCAGGTCGAGGTCGTGGATGACACGCATCGGGCCCCAGCCGGCCGAAAGCCCGTGCACGTCGAGAACCGGTTGCCGGGTGCGGTCGGTACCGGGGCCCATCAATGGAGCCCTTCGGCTGCGTCGATTTCGAAATAGGCCGCCTTCACGCGCGGATTGCGCAGGATCTCATCCAGCGATCCCTCGGCGATCAGTTCGCCCGCATCCATCACCATGACGCGATCGGCGATGGTGTCGAGCAACTCCATGCGATGTTCGACCAGGATGATCGCGATGTTGAGCTCCTTGGCCAGCACGCGCATGATCTCGTCGAACTCGTCGATTTCCGAGTTGATGAGACCCGCCGCCGGTTCATCCATCATGAGGATCGCGGGCCTTCGCATCAGAAGGCAGGTCAGCAGAAGCTTGCGCCGATCCAGCGTGTCCAGTTGCTCGGCGATCGCCGATCCCGGCACCCGCAGATCGACCAGCCCCGCTCCCCACTCGGAATCGTCGGGGGTGAGATACGGCTTGTAGGCCTGACGCGCGGCCTTCAGGATCTGGGCGACGGTCATCTCTTCCGGCACGACCGGGGTCTGAAAGGTGCGGCCGATGCCAAGTCTCGCGCGGCGATGCAGCGGCAGCGCCGTGATATTCTCGCCCCGGTAGTGAGATCGATCCGTGCTTTGGCGGGATCCGTCCGGACAGCACCTCGAACAGGCTGGTCTTGCCGGCGCCGTTCGGACCGATGACGCCGAGCACCTCGCCGGGCCCGAGGCCCAGCGAAATGTCGCGCAGGATCGAGCGGCCGCCAAGATCGAGCGCGACATCCCGGCAGGAGAAGATGGGAGCAGACATCGGATCCGGTCCGTCCTCACCACCACGGCGCCTTGCGCAGCGCCGTCTCGCGGAGCACGTCGGGATAGATGATCTTGTGCTCGTTGTTCTGTACCTGGAAGAACAGCTGCGCCATGCCCTTGTCGACATCGGCGGAGCCGATCGCATCACCCGTGTCCGGGTAATGCGCGCACTCCTGATACGGGTTGTTCATGCTCATGTAGCCGCAGACGCCGCGGAACGGTGTCTTGCGTATCCAGTCGCTGACGCCTGAGAAGTTGCCGGGATCGCCGACCGCTTCCCACGCCGCCTTCAGGTAGTAGGTCACGTCGTAGCCGTTGCCGGTGTAGCAAAGCCCCATGATTCCGGGGAAACGCTTCTTGTACTTGGCACGGAAGGCCTTGCCCTTGTCGTCGGCGTAGACGCCGAGCACCGTGCTCCAGACAAAGCCTTCCGCGGCCGGCCCGGAAAGCTCGAGGAATTCGGGCTGCGAGGGACCGTATTGCAGATAGACCAGCGTGCCTTTCAAGGGATCGGCGCTGTATTGCTTGACGAAGGCGGCATATTCCGCGGCAACCCAATGGTCGATCATGACAGCGCCGGCGCCGATTTTCTTGATTTGCTGGATTACCGAACCCCAGTCCTGTACCGGATACTGAATATCGGTGATGCCCGCGAGCTTGAATTCGCTTTTCGGCAGCGAGGCCTGCAGCGCCTTTGAGATGGTCTGGTTATAGGCGATCTGCTCCTGCACGATGTGCACGCCGTTGTTCAATGGCTTCCAGACGCCCTGCTCCTTCATCGCCTTGAGAAAGACCGGGAAGGTGTAGCCATAGTGCACTTCGGAAGGATCGGTCTGGAAGATGTGTCCGTATTTTTCGGGATCCTTGCTCAGGATATCGGTGAAATTCCGCTGCGTCAGGCCCCACAGGAACGGCGCCTTGTATTTCACCGACACGTCCGCCACCGGCACCGGCGTGAACACAAACGCGCACGACATCGCGTGAACCTTGGCGTCGATCAGTTTGTTGATCGCGACCTGACCGCTTTCGGGCGAGAGCGGATCGATATCGACGACGACGGGCTTGAGCTGGCGGCCGAGCACGCCGCCGGCGGCATTGATTTCCTCCATCGCCAGCGTGGTGCCGTTGAGATAATCCTGATGATCGGCGACCCCGGCCTGCGCTGTCTGCGCGGTGGGCAGCCCGATCAGGATCGGCTCCGACGACGCGCCACGGGCGGTGCCCGACAGGAAGGGCGCCGGAAAGGCTGCCGCTGCGGCGCCCGCCGAAGCCAAATTCAGAACATTTCGACGCGTCAGCTTCCCACTCATCCCCAACCTCAAGGTGCTCTGGTCGCAGGCCTCATTGCCGACGATGCCGGGAAGGTTACGGGGATGTGGAAACGGCTGTCTTTTGCCAGAGCGCACGGTCTTTATCGCCAAAGCGCACCGTTTTGGTGCTGCGGCCGACCGGCATTGATGGCATAATTCTTGAATATACGGGTAGGTTTAGGTCTTGTGCGCGGAGGGGTGCCAATGGCCCAGAGCTTTTCATTCTCGACCGTTCAGTTGCCGGGTGCGCAAAGCATCGAGGCCTGGCGTCAGGCGATGGCCGAGGTCTACTACCGGCTGGATATCAAATCCGATCACAGCGAAAAACTCAACGGCCAGTTGATCGACTGGCAATCGGAAATCATGGGCATATCGAACTTCAAGGCGGATGCCCAGCGTGTCACCCGCAGGAAGGAAGCCGCGAAGGCCGACAAGGCCGAGGATTTCGTCTTCCTGTTTCCAACCCGAAAGCCGATGCGTTTCGAACAACGTGGTCACCAGGACATCGTGCTGCCCGGGAACGTGTTTCTGCTCAATTCGGCGCTGCCCTATGTCGTCGATGTTCCGGACGGCTCGGAAAACATCACCATCAAGATCAAACGCGAAAGCCTGCTAAATCGTACATCGGCGCTCGACGATCTCTGCGGCAAGGCAAGCTTCGCCAACCCGTATCTGATCCCGGCCGTGCTGACGCTGAGCGAGCAAGTGCTACGTCTGAAGCCCGACGAGGGCGCTCCCCGGCTGGAGCAGACGCTCGTCGATCTCATCTGCCTGATGCTTGAGCTTGGACGCGACGGCGGCATGCCGCCGATGACGCGCCCCGAATTGAGCTCGCTGCTTTTCAACCGCATCTGCGCCTTCGTCCAGGCCAACCTCGGCAGGCATGAGCTGACGCCGGAAATCGCGGCTTCCGAACACCGGATCTCGGTGCGCTACCTGCACAAGATTTTTCACGCCAACGGGTTGTCGTTCGGCCAATATCTGCTCGATGCCCGGTTGCAGCGCGCGCATCAGATGATCCTGACCCGCAGCGGACGTGAACGGATCAACATCGGTGAAGTGGCCTATCGCTCCGGCTTCGCCAATCAGTCGCACTTCTCGGCGAGCTACCGGACGCGATACGGCGTTACGCCGACGCAGTCGGCGGCGGGAAGCTGAAGCAATCCCGCCAAGGCGCTACCCTCGCGCCCTGCGCTGCTGTTCCAGCCGATCAGCTTCGGATTTGAACAAAAGCGGGATGTTTCAGGAAACAATTCAAATAGTTAGACTTTCCAGGACGACGGATTCCGGGTGAGTGCGACGGGCTTGGGTTCAAATCGCCGTGTGGCCGTCAATCAAAAGGCGCACCTGGAGCGACCAATACGGAAAGATGCCTTCATCGATCCACACCCCGCACCCGAAACTGCGATCGAACCAGACCGGCCGCGAAGCGACAATAAAGCTTTTGAAAAATGAGCCCATGAGTTTGCTTCTGTGCTGAAACTCACAGCAAACGCTGAACGATGCATAAAGAATGTCACGACTGCGTTTGGTTAACGGGTCGAATTGGAATTCCCTATGGTTGCGCGACAGTGGAGTCACATCTAGGTTCGCCGCCAAGAGACGATTTTCCGCGGCGCCGCCCGGACGCCTGCGCCGCCCATGCGGCTCCCCTTCGGAGCCGGCAGATCAGGAGACGACTGCATGTCCACCTCAGCATCCCCTAAACTCGCGGAATCGACCGCGGTCAACGAGGCCGTCAAGGCGCGGATTGCGCCAAAGCAGGCGGCGCAGGCCGCGCCGGTCGACATCGCCGCCAATCCGGTGGCCAAGATCGTCTTCAACCCCGAAGCCGCGCCGGAAGAGCGCAGCCGCCAGGTCGGAACCCTGCTCTCGCCGGACCTCGCCGAGGAGTGCAAGGCGTCGATCAAACAGCTCGACGCCTACAGGGAATATCTTGCCCAACAGCGCACGCTGATGCAGCGCAAGCTGATCGAGTTGTCGTCGACGACTGTCTTCGCCAAGATGAAGCAGACGTTCGCGGACATGAACAAGGGCGTACTGGACTTCCGCGAGATGGTCCGACCGCTGGTCGACAATCTGGATGCGCTTTACACGCTGCGCACCGCCGGCGACAATGTTGTGCTGGATACCTTCGCGGAGATCGAGGACGATCGCAAACGCGAGGCTGAATGGGACCATCGCACCTCGGAAGTCGATTCCGAAGCGCGGCAGATTACCTCCGACAAGGAGATGCTGGATCGCGATATCGCCAAGCTGAAGACGCAGACCGGCATGTTCGGTGGCATCAAGAAATCCGCGCAGGCCGAGATCGCCGCCAAGGAGCTCCTGATCGCCAAGCGCGTGGATGGCCTGAAGACCTGCCGTGACAAGGCGCTGGCGATCATCGCGGAGAAGGCTGAGCACGACGCCAAGCAGGGCAAGTTCAAGGCCGAGAAGGACCAGGTCCGCAAGATGCTCGACATCTCCGGTCCCGAGCACGTCAAGCGAGTCGAGGGGATCATCAAGGCGGCGCTCGACTACATCGACAAGTCGCAGGTCACGGTGTCGGAGTTGCGCGACGAACTCGGAGGGATCGAGGGGCAAGCCGACAAGCTCGTCAAGATCAACTCGCAGATGATCACGGTGGTCGCGATCCTCGACAAGGGCATTGACCTCGCCTGCGCGGCGAACAAGGAGAAGGTGCAGGCGCTCTCGACCCCGCGGGAGGGCGAGGACACCCTCACCCGTCTTGAGCGCGAGCGAAAGAAGAACGATTTCGAACGTCACGTCACCGCGCTATTGGACACCGGGCGGAGCACCAAGAAGACGGTGGCCGACCTCGAGAAGGACGCCGTCGACGCCAACACGTTCCACGACGCCCTCGGCAAGCAGAATGTCAACCTGCGCGAACTCTCCAGCGACGGCATCGCCAGCGTCGCCACCAGCCTTAACACCACCATTCAGGCGCTCAACAACTCGGCGCTCAACGAGGCCTCGGAGAGCGTGCGCGATTCGATGCGGGCGATGAATGCCGTGACCGACGACGTCGCCAACAAGGAGGTCATTCGCCAGGCGCTTCAGGTCGACGAGGCATCCAAGCGGATCATGGAGAAGGTCGAATCGATGTCGAACATCGCCGAATCGCTGCAGGCCGCCAACAAGCTGCGCGAAGACGGGCTCTCCAACATCCAGAGCAGACTGGGGGAGCTCAGCGATGTCACTGCCACCGTGCGCGCACGGCTGCAGGAGAGCATCGGAATGGACGCCAAGGAACCCGGAGCGTCGGCCGCTGCCACGGCGACAAAACCGGTCGACGACAAGGAAATTACGTTCGGGCAGATCTGAGCCCAGAACCCGGACCGGCGCTGCCGGCCCGGCCTTTCGAGGCTCCAAGCCCGACTGCGTGAACGATGGAAATCCCAAATGGCCGACAACTTCCTGATCACCGGTAGCGAGAAGCTCGCCAGCCGGAAGAACTTCAAGCTGGTTGGCCGCGCGGAGAAGTTCGAGGAACTTTGCACCATCCTGACGCGGATGGAATCCAACAGCGTCATCGTCTCCGGTCCGAGCGGCGTCGGCATCACCACGCTGGCGCTGGCGCTGCAGGCGCGCAAGGCCGACCCCGACGCCCCGTTCGACATCGTCAACAAACGGCTGTTCTGGCTCGACACCGACGGCCTGTTCGGCCTCGGCGACAACGATGCCATCGTCAAGCAGTTCAAGGCGATCTTTGTGACCCTGAACCGCACCCCCGACAGCGTTCTGATTGTGGAGGATACGCTCGACCTGATCGATGCGCTGCGCAACAGTGGGCTGATGCACATCGTCAACGCGCTGACGGCGATGGTGAAGGCCAAGAAGACGCAAGTCTTCCTTGAGGTGCGCGAAGCCGACCTGACACAGGTCCTCAAGTGCCATTCCGACTTCCGGGATCACTTTACGCTGATGGACCTGACCGAGCCGGTCGGCGCCGAACTCGAGGAGATCGCGCTGCACGGCGCCAGGGACCTCGAGGAGAGCTACGAGGTCCGGATCGATCCCGCGGCGGTCAAGGCCGCCATCGACATGTCGAGCAAATACCGTTCGCTCGACACCGGCCTCACCGCGGCGCAACCTGCGCGTACCCGCACGCTGCTGGACCGCGGCATGGCGCGCTACCTGCTGCGGGCACATTCGACGCCGCCGCTGCTCGCGGAGTTTGAAGCGGAACTGGCGCGTCTCACCGCCAGCGGGCCGTCGTCCGGAAACCAGGAAAAGGCCGCCACCGTGCGCGCCGCCATCGCCCGGCACAAGGCCGAGTTCGCCGAATACCAGGCCAGGATCAAGGGCTACTACGGCGCGCAACGCGAAGGCGAAAAATCGATCGCGCAAATGGAGGCCCAGCTGCGCGAGCTCGAGGAAGAGGAGAAGAAGCGGCACCTCGATGGTCCCGCCGGCAAGGCGTCCGCCGGCGATGCCGACTTCGATCTGATCGCCAGGGCGTCCGGCTATGCGACGCCCGAGATTCTCAAGCTGCGCGACGATATCGGGCGGACGCAGGCGGCCGTCGACGAAAATCGGGTGAAATACAAGGCCGTCACCAAGGAAATCAACGACCGGCTGCTGTTCACCGCAGCCATGGTGATCGACGAATTTTCGCTGATCTCCGGTATCGACGCCTCCAAGCTCAAGCAGAACGACACCGTCAAGCTTCTCAATCTCCACGGCGCACTGAAGCGCCGCGTGTTCGGTCAGGACGCGGTGCTCGATCACGTCGATCGCGCGGTCAAGGTCTGGCGACGGGGGCGGCGCACCGACCGGCCGCTGCCGTTCCTGTTCTGCGGCGCCAGCGGCGTCGGCAAGACCGAGGTCGCCAAGGGGTTGGCCGAGGCCCTGTTCGACACCGACAAGGCGCTCAACCGCTACGACATGGGCGAGTTCATGGAGAAGAACGACGTCACCAAGCTGATCGGCGCGCCTCCGGGCTATGACGGCTTTGCCGCGGGCGGCGAGATGACCAATTCGGTGCGGGCCAATCCCTATCAGGTCATGCTGTGGGACGAGATCGAGAAGGCTCACCCCGACATCTTCAACGTCTGCCTCAACATCCTCGACGACGGACGCTGTCGCGACAATTTGGGCCGCAAGGTCGAGTTCGGCGACGTCGTGATGCCCATGACCACCAACATCGGCGCGGAACATGCGCTTCGGGTCGGTACCGGTCCCGGCGACCTGAGCGAGGACGAGGCCTACGAACTCACCATCCGCGACCTGAAGAAGGCTTTCCGCACCGAATTCCTCAACCGCTTTGAGGGACGCGAGAACATCATCCTGTTTCACAAGCTCAACATGGACACCATCGAGAAGATCGTGTTCCGCGAAATCTCGCGCATCAACACCTTCTACGCGCCTCAATCGATCGAGGTGCGCTTCCCCGAGGTGCAGCTGCGGGAGTTCTGCGACAAGACCTATTCGCCCGAGATCGGCGCGCGCGGCCTGCCCGGCCGCGTCAAACGCATCGAGGCCATGATCGTCGAAAAGATGATGGGGGACGGCGCCTTCAGCGGTAGGCTCGACATCGGGTTCGATGCCGCCAGCAGCAATTTCACGTCGAACTGGATCCCCCATGACAGAAAAGCCGCATAACGACGCCGATGCGTTGCTGCACGGCATCGACAAGACGCTGTCCGACCTGAAAGCCACGGCCTACGAGGCCAAGAAGTCCTACGACCAGTCCGACCTCGGGCGCGCGCACCGGGAATTGAGCGCGCTCGGCCGGTTCTGGGCGCAGTTCGTCCACTCCTGCGGCTGGATCTACCTGCGGTTGATCGCTCCGGTCACCTGGCGCATCTACCGCCTGGCGCGGTGGGCGTTCGCCCGCTACCGCGCGCTTTGGGCGCGCTGCGTCTATGCCAAGGATGCCTATGGCGATCCGGAATTCAGCAAGGCGCGCGGCGGAATCACGATCCTCGCGACGATTGCCGTCTGCTACGTCGTGTACTGCGCCGCTTCGGTCGTCGCGACCTTGCCCTGGTACCTTGCCACTGTGCGGCACGACGAGCAGCTGTATCTTTCCAACTCCCAGAACCTCTCGGGTTCCCAAACCGAAGGCCTGGAGATCCACGAGGTCTACGGTTGCGAAACGCTGCCCTGCACGGAGCAGAACACGGTGACCTTCCGGGTGCGTTCGACCTGGTTCAACGAGATCTGGAGCATCCTTCATCATGGTTCGCTGTTTTATCCCGGCTACGTCGCCGCGGCGGTCAGCCCGGTGCTGAACCGCTGTATCATCACCTCCTACGGCGTCCGCAAGAAATTCCTGGTGCGGTCGTGGGACATCTATCCCGACCTCGTGCAGGTCGAATGCATGCCGACCGACGCCAGTGAGGGCAAAGACAGCAAGGTGATCAACAACAAGGATTATCGCTAGGCTAGGGGCAGACCCGCGCGCCCATTTATGGTTAATTGCCGGTTAACAATCGGCACCAGCGCTTCATGTCGGGAATCCTTCGGCGTAGTATCGCATCGTATGGAAACATGGTCCCATGGCCGCGTGAGACAGGTTCGGTGTGCGAGGACGGGGGAATATGAATGATAGCACGCTGGCCAAGCTCGTTGTGACCGTTATCGTCCTAATCGGCTTCGCGGTATGGCTGAAGGTGGATCGAGATGCGTCACGTGGCTGCGGTGCCGACTGTCCAACTGAAATTTCAGCCAGCCGCAGATAGGTTGCTAAAAAATCCTTCATCTTTGGGGGGATTTTCTCGCAACGATTCTCGATTACCAACGGTTAAGTTGCTTGTGTCGCGAAGCCGGTTCACTCTGCTCGTATGCAAAAGTATCGCCTATGCAGGGTCGCGGAAGACGGGCGGCGTATCGAGTTCGAAGAACTCGTTTGCCGGGACGATGGTGAAGCCGTGATGCGAGCGAAGCGGCTCGTTCACGATCAGGATATCGAAGTCTGGGCCGATAATCGCTTTGTCTTCCGGCTGGAATGCAAGAGACGGTGACCAGAACAATCCGGCGCGCGACTGGGCAAGCTACAGTCGCAAATCGAATTTCAGCTTCAGGTGATCGGCTTCCCTGCGGATTCGCTCGAAGAACTCTTTGTCTTCTCGCGGGTTCGGGCTGTGGCACACGACTTTCCAACTATCCCCATCGGGCCAAACAGACACGACAAGATTCTTCGGCAGGGCCATGGTTTTTGCGGCCTCTTGTTTGACCAACGTCTCGAGCTGCCGTGTCGTTTTTGTTGGCTTGCTCATACACCTGGCTCCGTTGTCCGGTGTCGAAGCGAGTTTAAGCAATTTTAAGTCGTAGCAAATGCGGCATGACGTCCGAAAAACATGATGTTCGCCGTTTTCCCACAGTCGCGATCTCCGTAGAGCCGGTAGCGCGCTCAAGTTCCAGAATTAACCCGCAGCGCCTCTATTCAGCTTAACGAGCGAATTTCGTTGCGGTGTCATCCCGAAATGCTATCGCAACTCCAAATGTTGGCGGGGTGAGCGCATTTGGAGTCATCGAAGTTCATGGATAGCGCAAAACGTTGCAGAGATCAGGCAGAAGAATGTCTTCGCATAATGAACTCGGCGCCGACCAAGGATCAGGCTCGGCTTCTGGCAAATTTGTCTATTAGCTGGTCCAGACTTGCAGGCCAAATCGACAGATACAATGCGCTTGTGCGAGAACAGGCGCGCACCATCGATCCATGCGCCCATGTGAGTGCCGCGCTGAATGAATGATTTTCGCTACTCGCGATTTTCATCCGGTCATCGCAGGAAACGCAGTGCCTCACTTCCGGCTATATTCCTTGACGAAAGATCGTCACGCCACCGGTTGCCGTGGGGTCCGCAAGGCGCGGCTCTTGGAGCGAGGTTCTCTGTTTGCACTCCGGACATACGTCGTCTGTTCCGCTGAAGTTGATTTCCGTCAACTTTGTGAGGCAGCCGTGTCCTCATGACGCGGGATAATCTGGCGCACCCCTCAGCCCCTTCGGATAGTCCGTTCGGACTAGAGAGGCCCCCTTTTCAATAAATCTATTGTCCTAATCAGGATGGCCCGTAGTGATCGACTTTTTTTTCGCTAGCGGCGCGAGCGAACGGCTGCGCGAATTCGACAGCGGATGCTTCCCCGCAGTCAAGGTTGCACGATCGGCTTTGACGAGCACGCGGTCGTTTTCAGCTTGAGGTCTGGCAAAAAGCAAACACGAAGGCCGTGCAAAACATCACCCCTATCAACATCATCCAACTGTTCGTGCCCTCGAAGGCGGCTCAGCGCCCCTGCTCTAGACTTGGACCGACGTCAGCTTCTTGAGGCATCGAAGTGCGAACGACGATCGGCTGTGGCGGATGCCGGGGATGCGATAGAGCTTCTCGCGCAGGAAACGCTCATAGCCTGCGGTGCTTTCAACGGCCACCTTCACCAGATAGTCGTAGCCGCCCGTGGTGAGATAGGCTTCGATCACCTCGGGCAGCTCTGAGAGCAGTTGCCCAAAACGCTCCAGGATCTCGTCGTCGTGGCGATCGAGCGTGATTTCGATGATCACCGTTTCCGGCAGGCCGAGCTTCTCCTGATTGAGAAGCGCGATATAGCCGTCGATGTAACCCTGCGTTTCAAGCCGCTTGAGCCTGTTCCAGCACGGTGTGGTGGATAGCCCGATCTTGTCTGCGAGCTGGGCTGTCGTGAGGCGCGCATCCTGCTGCAACGCGCGCAGGATCCGCCGATCGATCTCATCAAGCCGCTGCGCGTCCTTTCGGCCTCCTCTTGCAAGCGCTCCGCTTCGCTGGACTGCATTCATACCAAGAATCCTGTTCTAATAGAGATGCCTTGACCCAGAATGAATGTACCACGAATTAGCGATTGGGGCTGTTAATTGGAACAACAATTTCGAAATAAGCCAGTACAAACATACTAACGAAAGAGGCTTATGCCGTGTTTGTTCTGGAACTCCGCGCAAACGACATACATGCCGCGCTCGGCCGTCTTCTCGACCAGACGCGCGTCGCTGGTCTCAGACTGGCGGCCGTCAACGCCCAGGCGGAAGCCGGTGAATACAGGGTCCGGGCTTCCATCGATGTCGACGACCGCGAGATCGTCGACAGGCTCGCCCGACGTGTCGGCACGATGATCGGCGTCGCAGCGATCGAGGTGAGCAGCAAATGTCGGCACGCCATTGCAACCCCATGCACCGCTGCGCCATGAATTCCGGCTCGTCGCAAGAACATCAGCGGGTGGCGGACGGAGTTGAGCGCTTGACCGAATATGCCCCGCTCAGCCTTCACATCCCGGAGCCGGCTGTCCGCCCGGGAGGAACTCCGGATTTCTCCAACGTTCGAATACCGCGGGCCGGCTCGGTCGCGCGTCCCGACATCGACGCCGACCCCGAGACGATCCGCGATCTCGCTTATTCGATCATTCGCGTGCTCGATCGGGAGGGTGAAGCCGTCGGGCCGTGGGCCGGCTTGTTGAGCGACACCGAGTTGCTCGAAGGGCTGCGCCACATGATGACCTTGCGCGCCTTCGACGGGCGCATGCAGATGGCACAGCGCCAGGGCAAGACCTCCTTCTATATGCAACACATGGGCGAGGAGGCGGTCAGTTGCGCCTTTCGCAAGGCGCTTCTCCCGGGCGACATGAATTTTCCCACCTACCGGCAGGCAGGGCTATTGATCGCCGGCGGATATCCGCTGGTCGAGATGGCCTGCCAGATTTATTCGAACCAGCACGATGCGCTCAAAGGACGCCAGTTGCCGGTGTTCTACTCGTCGCGCGAGCACGGTTTCTTTTCGATCTCGGGCAATCTCGCGACCCAGTATGTCCAGGCGGTGGGCTGGGCGATGGCCTCCGCGATCAAAAACGACAGCAAGATCGCCATCGCATGGATTGGCGACGGCGCCACCGCGGAGTCCGACTTCCATGCAGCCCTCGCCTTCGCCTCGACCTATCGGGCACCGGTCGTCCTCAACATCGTCAACAATCAATGGGCCATTTCGACGTTCCAGGGAATTGCTCGCGGCGGCTCCGGGACTTTCGCGGCACGCGGCCTCGGCTTCGGCATTCCCGCGCTCCGGGTCGACGGTAACGACTACCTCGCCGTTCACGCCGTCGCCAAATGGGCATGCGAACGGGCGCGCCGGAATCTCGGCCCGACCTTGATCGAGCACGTCACCTATCGCGTCGGCGCGCACTCAACATCCGATGATCCCGCCGGCTATCGGCCGAAGACCGAGTCCGATGCATGGCCGCTGGGAGATCCCGTGATGCGGTTGAAGAACCACCTGATCGTGCGCGGGGTCTGGTCGGAGGAGCGGCACAAGCAGGCGGAAGCCGAAATCCTCGACGCGGTGATTTCAGCGCAGAAAGAGGCCGAAAGCTACGGCACCCTTCACTCCGGACCAAGGCCCTCGGCTCGCGACATGTTCGAGGGTGTGTTCGCCGACATGCCGCCGCACCTGCGCCGCCAGCGTCAACAGGCGGGTGTCTGAGCATGCCGCGCCGGACGATGATCGAAGCGATCCGAAGCGCGATGGACGTGATGATGGGCCGCGACGACAACGTGGTCGTGTTCGGCGAGGACGTCGGCTATTTCGGCGGCGTGTTTCGCGCGAGCCAGGGCTTGCAGGAGAAGTATGGCAAAAGCCGCTGCTTCGATACCCCAATCAGCGAGCTGGGCATCGTCGGCGCGGCGATCGGCATGGCCGCTTACGGTTTGCGGCCCTGCGTCGAGATCCAATTCGCCGACTACATGTATCCGGCCTACGACCAGATCGTCTCCGAAGCCGCGCGCCTGCGCTATCGCTCCAACGGCCAGTTCACCTGTCCGCTCGTCGTGAGAATGCCGACGGGCGGTGGAATTTTTGGAGGGCAGACTCATAGCCAGAGTCCGGAAGCCCTGTTCACGCATGTCTGCGGCGTCAAGACCGTGGTGCCGTCGAACCCGAGCGATGCGAAAGGCCTGCTGATCGCCGCGATCGAGGATCCCGATCCGGTGATCTTCCTGGAGCCGAAGCGGCTCTACAACGGCCCGTTCGACGGACATCACGACCGGCCTGTCACGCCGTGGTCGAAGCATGAGCTCGGCGAAGTCGCCGACGGACACTACGCCGTGCCGCTGGGTCGCGCGGCGATCCGCCGGCAGGGAGCCGCCGTGACGGTTCTTGCCTACGGCACCATGGTGCATGTCGCCGAGGCCGCCGCGGCTGAGACCGGCGTCGACGCTGAAATCATCGACCTTCGTACACTGCTGCCGCTCGATCTGGAGACGATCGAAGCCTCGGTGGCGAAGACCGGCCGCTGCGTCATCGTCCATGAGGCGACGCTGACGTCGGGTTTTGGCGCGGAGCTTTCCGCGCTCGTGCAGGAGAGGTGCTTCTATCATCTGGAAGCGCCGATCGTGCGCGTCGCGGGCTGGGACACGCCCTACCCGCACGCACAGGAATGGGACTACTTCCCCGGACCCGCCCGGGTCGGCCGCGCGCTGCTTGAAACGCTGGAGCAGTGAGATGACCGAGCACGTCATCAAGCTACCCGATGTCGGTGAAGGCATTGCCGAAGCCGAACTGGTCGAATGGCTCGTGAAAATCGGCGACTTCGTGCGCGAAGACACGCCGCTTGGCGCGGTCATGACCGACAAGGCGACGGTCGAGATTCCGTCGCCGGTTGAAGGTCAAGTCGTCTGGCTGGCCGGCAAGGTCGGCGACGTGCTCGCGATCGGCTCCGACTTTGTCCGCCTCGGCGTGGATGGAAAAACCATGCCGTCCGCCGAAGCCAAGCCATCGGCACCGCAACCGACGGGCGCGCCCGCCCGCGATGCGGTGGAAGTCATTGTCGCCCAATCGTTTGATGCAGACGGCGTAATGCCGTCCCCGACACGAACGCCCGCAGATGTGGCTCCGCGCCGGCAGCCCCGACCGGCTAACCGGGAAAAGCCGCTAGCTGCACCCGCGGTTCGATTGCGCGCGCGCGAGGCAGGCGTCGACCTGCGCCAGGTGCGTGGCTCCGCTCCGGCGGGACGGATCACCCATGACGATCTGGACGCTTATCTCGCGCGGACAGTCGCCGGGACAGCCGCGACGCGCTATCAGGCAAGAACCTCCGTTGAAGACATCAAGATCATCGGCCTGCGCCGCAAGATCGCCGAGAGGATGGCGCTTGCAAGTTCTGGAATCCCGCATATCACCTATGTCGAAGAGGTTGATGTCACGGCGGTCGAGGAATTGCGGGCCAAGCTCAGGGATCAGCGGCCGGACAGACCCAGGCTCACTCTGCTGCCATTCCTGATGCGCGCCATGGTGCAGGCGATCGCAAAGCAGCCCAATCTGAACGCGCGCTTCGATGCCGAAGCCGGCATCGTGCATCAGCATGCGGGTGTCCATATCGGCATCGCCACGCAGACGCCAAGCGGCCTGATGGTGCCCGTGGTGCGGCATGCCGAAGCACGCGATCTCTGGGATTGCGCGGCCGAGGTGAGCCGGCTTGCCGAGGCCGCGCGGACTGGCGACTGCGACCCGCGATGAACTCACCGGTTCGACCATCACGATCACGTCGCTGGGCGCCATCGGCGGCCTCGCCACGACCCCGATCATCAATCACCCGGAGGTGGCAATCATCGGTGTCAACCGGATCGCCATCCGTCCGCACTGGGACGGCGCGGCCTTCGTGCCACGCAAGATGATGAACCTGTCGTCCAGCTTCGATCATCGTTTGATCGACGGCTGGGATGCCGCGCAGTTCGTGCAGCGGATCAAGACGCAACTCGAAACGCCGGCGCTGATTTTCCTGGATGAATGAGCCAATGGACGAAATTTCCTGCAAGCTTCTCGTGATCGGCGCCGGTCCCGGCGGATATACATGCGCGATCCGGGCAGGTCAGCTCGGCATCGACACGATTATCGTCGAAGCGCGAAAGCCAGGCGGAACCTGCCTCAATGTCGGCTGCATTCCCTCGAAAGCCCTGATTCATGCGGCCGACGAATTTGAGATAGTTGCGCGCGCAGCCGCCGGCAGCAACGGATTCGGTATTTCAGCGAGCAAGCCCGCACTCGATTTATCCAAGACGATCGCCTGGAAGGACGGCATCGTCCAGCGGCTGAACGGTGGCGTGACCGGCCTTTTGAAGAAGGCAGGCGTCAAGCTCATGATCGGCTCGGCCCGGTTTCGCGACGGCAAGACGATCGAGGTTGGGACGCACGCCGGTCCGCAGGTGATCCATGCCGAAGCGGTCGTGATTGCGACCGGCTCTGAAGCCGTCGCATTGCCACAGCTTCCTTTCGGTGGCCCCGTGATCTCGTCAACGGAAGCGCTCGCGCTCGCCGAGGTCCCGGGAAAGCTTGTCGTCGTCGGTGGCGGCTATATCGGACTTGAGCTCGGCACAGCGTTCGCCAAGATGGGCGCTGCGGTGACCGTGGTGGAAGCCCAGCCGCGCATTCTCCCGCAATACGATTTCGAATTGAGCCGGCCGATTGCACAGCGCCTGCGTGAGCTCGGCGTGACGATCCTGACCGGCGCAAAGGCGAAGCGGGTCGCACCTGATGGCGCCGCCCTCGAGATCGAGACGGCCGATGGCCTGGGAACGACGCTCGCCGCCGACAAGATTCTCGTGACCGTCGGTCGCAAGCCAGCTACCGGCGGCTGGGGGCTTGAGGCGCTCGACCTCGATATGGACGGGCGGTACATCCAGATCGATGATCGATGCCGCAGCTCAATGCATGGCATCTATGCCATCGGTGACGTGACCGGCGAACCGATGCTGGCGCATCGGGCGATGGCGCAAGGCGAGATGGTGGCCGAGATCATCGCAGGCCGCAGGCGCGCCTGGGACAGAATTTGTATCCCCGCGATCTGCTTTACCGATCCCGAAATCGTCACCGCCGGGCTGACGCCCGGTGAGGCGAAGGATAACGGCTTCGACATCAAGACGGATATCTTTCCATTGAAGGCGAATGGCCGTGCCCTGAGCCTGGGCCGGGAGGATGGATTCATCCGCGTTGTCGCCCGCGCCGACAATCATCTGCTGCTCGGCGTCCAGGGAGTTGGCGCCGGCATCGCCGAACTGTCAGCGGTCTTCAGCCTGGCCATCGAGATGGGCGCGCGCCTCGAAGACATCGCCGCAACCATCCATGCGCACCCGACCCAGAGCGAAGGCTTCCAAGAAGCCGCGCTGAAGCAATTGGGGCATGCGATTCACATCTAGACGCTGCTCGCGGGAGCGATCCCCATTTGACTACTGATCGATAACAATTCATACTATGTAGTAGCCAAATTTGGATTCAGCGGCTGCGTCGGCACGCCACACCCGCCGAGGCGACGCAAACAAGCGACATCAATGAGCAAAGAACGTTGGGGACGCTGGGGAGGTGAGGACGAGCGCGGCGCGCTCAATCTGATCGGATCCGAGGAGGTGCGCGCCGCGGCCGCGCTGGTGCGGACAGGCGAGGTCTTCAGCCTCGCGCAGCCGATTTCGGACCGCATGGCCGTGCCGCCCCATCGGCCGGCGCCCACCCATTTCATGGGGCGCTCGGGCAGCGATTACGCGGCGGGGGCGCGGCGTCCGGGCGGCTTTCAGTTTGCCGAGGACACCATCGTGTTGCCGCTCCATCTGGGCACTCATCTCGATGGACTCTGTCACGTCTGGTATGACGATCAGCTCTATAATGGCCACTCGCAGAACGCGGTCCGCTGCAACAGCGGCGCGACGCGCTGCGGGGTCGACAAATTTCCACCGATCGTGACCCGGGGAGTCCTCTTGGATTTCTGCGCGCTGCAAGGTGCCCCCCTGCCCGATGGACGCTCGATCGGTCTTGCCGACGTCAAGACCGCCTGCGCCAACGCGGGCATTGAAATTGGCAAAGGCGATGCGGTCTTGCTGCGCACGGGATGGCTGGAGCAGCGTGCGACCCTGCCCGCCGATTTCAACGCCGAGCCGGGACTCGACGTCGAAGCCGCGATCTGGCTGGCGGAAAAAGGCGCGGCCCTCATCGGCGCCGACAATTATGCCATCGAGGTAATGCCCTTCCCGAACGACGCAGTCTTTCCTGTCCATCAGCGGTTGATCCGCGATTTTGGCGTTCCGCTTCTCGAGGGCCTCGTGCTGGCGCCGCTCGCGGCGGCCGCAATCAGCGCCTTCATGTTCGTGGCAGCACCGCTTCGCCTTGAAGGCGCCACGGCCAGTCCGCTGACGCCGATCGCCATTATTTGAGCCGGAGGCTGACGCGCTTCGTGAACGGCGCCGGCGACAAAAGGAATTCAGGGAGGATCTCATGGCGCGCGGCGCCGCAGACGCGGAAGAAGTCTTCGACTATGTCGTCGTCGGATCGGGCTCGGCTGGATCTCTTCTGGCCGCGCGCCTGTCGGAAGACGCCTCGGCGACGGTTTGTCTCCTGGAGGCGGGACCGCGCGACCTGCATCCCTTCATTCATTTGCCCGCGGGCTACATCAAGACGCTGCAAAATCCCCACCTCACCTGGCCGTTCCGCACCGAACCCTCTGCGGGGACGGCGGGACGATCGATCGCGACGACACAGGGCCGCGTCCTCGGCGGGTCGAGCTCGATCAATGGCCTGGTTTACAATCGCGGACAGGACATCGATTTCGATCATTGGGTGCAGCGCGGCAATCGCGGCTGGAGCTACGCGGAAATATTGCCATACTTCCGTCGCAGCGAGCGTCGCCTGGGTGCTGGCGACGACGTGTACCGGGGCCGCGACGGAGCCCTGGTGGTCAGCGATATCGACTGGTCTCATCCGCTCTGCGACGCCTTCATCGAAGGTGCGACGAGTTTAGGTATCCCACGCAACCCCGATTACAACGGCGCCGAACAGGAAGGCGTCGGCTACTATCAACGCGTGATCCATCGCGGCATGAGAATGAGTTCGGCGAAGGCATTCCTCGGGCCTGCCGCGGGGCGCGCCAATCTTGCGATCAAAACCGGCGCGCTGGCGCACCGGATCGAACTCACCGACCGCCGCGCAACCGGCGTTCATTTCGTGCAAGGCAACGGCGCGGCGAGTTCCGTGCGCGCGCGCCGCGAGGTGATCGTCTGCTGCGGCGCCATCAACAGCCCGAAGCTGTTGCAAATTTCAGGAATCGGCGACGGGCGCCTGTTGCAGGACATCGGCGTTGCGACGCGGCACGATCTTCCGGGCGTCGGCGAGAATCTCCGGGATCATTACGCTGTGCGCATGACCGCGAGGGTGCGCAATGTACAAACGATCAACGAAAGGGTGCGCGGATGGCGTCTCGCCCGGGAAGCATGGCGCTGGGCGGTCGGCCAGCCCAGCGTCCTGTCACTCAGTCCCTCGCTCGTTCACGTGTTTTCGAAATCGAACGAAGCGCTTGATCGGCCTGACCTCCAGATCACCTTCACGCCCGCAAGCTATCGCGAGGGTATCGCGGGTCTGCTCGACAGCTATCCCGGCATGACCTGCGGCGTCTGGCAGCAGCGGCCCGAGAGCCTCGGCTATGTCCGTGCGATTTCGCCCGATCCGAATCTCCCGCCAAAAATTCAACCGAACTATCTGTCGAGTTCGATCGACCAGCGCGTGTTGGTCGACGGCATTCGCCTGGGGCGGCGCCTGTTCCGGACCGAGGCCCTCAAGCCGTTCTATGACAGCGAGATCAGTCCGGATCCGGCCGTAGAGCGCGACGACGAATTGCTCGACTATGCGCGCAGGATGGGCTCGACGGTGTTCCATCTTATCGGCACGTGCCGCATGGCGCCGGATCATGATCCAAAAGCGGTTGTCGGGCCCGATCTGAAAGTGCACGGCCTGGACGGATTGCGCGTCGCCGACGCCTCCATCATGCCGTCGATGCCATCGGCCAATACCAACGCCACGACGTACATGATCGCGGAAAAGGCGGCCGACCTGATCCGTGGCCGCGCACCCCCCGCTCCGGACATGGACGCCTGAGCAATGGGCCGGCCGAGCCAAGTGCCGCGCTGGAATCGGCTCGAGGCGGTTAGACCTTTTCGCAATGTCCCCCTAGCCCATCGTTATTTCCGGTCGCGGCTTTCGCACGCTACCCATGCTGCAAAATATCCCGGGAATGGATTGAATATGGCGGAAAAAGCCGGAGGATCGAACGCAAAAGACCCCCTGCAGGGCGTGCGCGTCCTTGATATGTCGCGGCTTGTGGTGGGCAACATCCTGACCCAGGTGCTCGCCGACGTCGGCGCCGATGTCATCAAAATCGAACCGCCCGAGGGCGATCCGCTACGCGCCTGGAAGGTCAAGGACGTCGCGGTCCAGTGGAAAGTCTATGCCCGCAACAAGCGCAGCATCGTCATCGACCTGAAAAAAGACAGCGACCGTGAGATATTCCGGCGCCTGGTCGCGACCGCCCATATTCTCGTGGAGAATTTCCGGCCGGGCGTGCTGGAGCGGCTTGGCATCGGCCCCGACGTCCTGCACGCGCTCCAGCCCAAGCTTGTGATCGTCCGCATCTCGGGTTGGGGACAAACCGGGCCTTACCGCAACCGGCCCGGCTTCGGGACTCTGGTCGAGGCGGCTTCGGGCTTCGCGCACAAGAATGGCTTTGCCGACGGCCCGCCCTTGCTTCCCAATCTCGGCCTTGCCGACAGCATCGCCGGCATTTATGGCGCGTCCGCCGCTCTGGTCGCGCTTCGCGAGGCCGAGGTGAAAGGCGGCAGCGGGCAGGAAGTGGATATTTCCCTGCTCGAGCCGATCCTCTCGGTTCTTGGCGCCGATCAGGCCGTCCATCGCGTGACCGGCGAAATCCCTGGCCGGCACGGCAATCGTACGCCCTTGTCTTCGCCCCGCAACATTTACGAGACCAGCGATGCCGGGTTCGTCGCCCTTTCGGCGTCAACGCCCGGAATGGTCGTCCGCCTGTTTACGGCGATCGGGCGGGCCGATCTCATCAACGACGATCGGTTCGACACCAACGCCAAGCGCGTCAAGAATGTCGAGCAACTGGACGCGATCATCGGCGGATTCATCCGCCGCAAAACCCTTGCGGAAAATCTCGCGTTCTTCGATGAGGCCGAGGTCACGGTCGGGCCGATCTACGACGCGGTGCAATTGATGAACGACGAGCACGTCCAGGCGCGAGGCTCGATCATCGAAGTCAGCGACGATGAGGTCGGCAGCCTGCCGATGCATGCGGTGGTCCCGCGCTTTTCCCGCACCCCCGGGACGATCCGACGCCAGGCGCCGCGCCTGAACGAACATGCAGCAGAATTGCTGGCGGAACTTGGTCTTGATCCGCCGGCGCCGGATGCTTCGCACCCGGCCATCCAACCAACGACAGCGAGGCACCCATGACCGTCCAGCCCCAAGCGTCGGCAACCACAGGTGTGAAAGTCTTTGATTCCTGGATCGATGGCCGGTCGCATCAGGCGCAGGACGGCGCGCGGCTTGACGTCATCTGTCCCTCCGACGGCAAGATATTCGCCTCGATTCCGCGCTGCCGGTCCGCCGATGTCGATCTAGCCGTGCGCAGCGCCCGCAAGGCTTTCGAGGCCGGACGGTGGCGGCGGATGTCGGCGCTGGAGCGCGGCCGCATCCTGATGCGCTTTTCGGAACTGATCACGGCCCAGGCGGAAGCGCTGGCGGCGCTTGAAGCCAAAGACGTCGGCAAGGTCATCAAGTCGACGCGCTTCGACGTCGGCATTCTCGCCCGCTATCTGGAATTCTACGGGACCGGCGTCGACAAACTGCTGGGCAGCACGATACCGACAATCGTCGGGCTCACCGCTCTGACCCTGCACGAACCGCATGGAGTCGTCGGTGCGATCCTGCCGTGGAATTCGCCGACGCAAATGTTCGGCCGCGTCGCCAGCCCGGCGCTTGCGATGGGGAACTCGGTCGTCATCAAGCCCGCCGAAGACGCCTGCCTGTCGGTGCTTCGCCTCGCCGAACTGGCGATTGAAGCGGGCATCCCGGAGGGCGTTCTCAATGTGGTGAGCGGCATTGGCGCCGAAGCCGGCGCCGACCTAGCCGGTCATGGCGACGTCGATTTCGTCAGCTTCACCGGCTCGCCCGAAATCGGCGCGCTTGTCCAGAAAGCCGCGGCCGACCACCACGCAGGAGTCACGCTGGAGCTTGGCGGCAAGTCCCCCCAGATCGTGTTTGCCGACGCCGACATGGACTATGCGCTGCCGATCATCGTCAACGCGATCATCGTCAACAGCGGTCAGACCTGTGTCGCCGGTAGCCGATTGTTGGTTGAGGAAAGCGTGCTGGATAAGATCAGCGATCTGTTCGCCAGGCGTTTTGGCGAACTGACGGCGGGCTCGCATGAGGGCGACTATGATCTGGGTCCGCTGATCAACGCCAAACAGCACCGGCGCGTGTGCGGCATGGTCGCCAAGGCCAGGAGCGAGGGCGTGCCGGTGCTCGCCGAGGGCCGCATCGCGGAGGGATCGCCGGAGAGCGGGTTCTATGTCGCGCCGACCTTGTTCGGGCCGGTCCCCCGCGACAACAGCATGGCCCGCCAGGAGGTGTTCGGCCCGGTGCTGTCGATGCTTCCTTTCAAGGACGAAGCCGAGGCTCTGAAGCTTGCCGACGACACGCCCTATGGGCTCGCGGCGGCAGTATGGACACGCGACGGCAGCCGCGCCATGCGCATGGCGCGCGAATTGCGCGCCGGCCAGGTCTTCATCAACGCCTATGGCGCAGGTGGCGGCGTGGAACTGCCGTTTGGCGGCTTCAAACATTCCGGTCACGGACGCGAGAAAGGCATGCAGGCGCTGGAGGAATTTTCGGCGACCAAGACCATCATCATGCGGCATGGATGAAATCCAGGTCTCTGCGACCTTGGAATGGATCGATTACAAACGCGCCAGGATTTTTCGAGCCAGCGCCAGATGCGGCTGATCGATCATCCGCCCATCGAGCCGCAAGGCGCCTGAATTGGGATTTGCCGCGAAAGCATCGACGACCTGTCGCGCCCAGTGGATCTCCTGCTCGCTCGGTGCAAGCGCGGAATTCACGATCGCCACATGGCTGGGGTGAATGATCACTTTGGCGGAAAATCCGTCGCGCCGGGCCGCCCGTGCTTCGACGGCAAGCCCGTCGAGGTCGCCGATATCGGTATAGACGGTGTCGATTGCGGCTACCTGCGCGGCGGAAGCCGCGACGAGGCAGAGATCGCGGGCAAGCCGGTAGGGGCTGTGGTAGCCATTTGCGTCCCGCTTCTGAAACGCGCCAAGATCGGCGGCGAGATCTTCCGCCCCCCAGATCATGCCGACCAATCTCTCGCTGCAACCTCGATAGCTGTCGAGCGCAAAAAACGACCTGGCGGTTTCCGTCACGATGGGCAGCATTGTCGTGGGCTCCGATCGCGTCTTGCCGACTTCCAGCGCTTCGAGATAATGCTCCAGTCGCCGCAAATCCTCTGCGCCGTTGCACTTTGGCAAGACGATGCCGTCCGCCAGCCCGACGACCGCGGCCAGATCGAGCAAGGTCATGCCGGTATCGAGGGCGTTTACCCGCACGAACAGCTTCTGGCGTCCATCGCGGCGCGACAGCATCTGCGCGACGGTGAGCCGCGCTTGCGGTTTCGCGGCGACCGCCACCGAATCCTCCAGATCGAGAATGAGCGCATCGGCGCCGCTTTGCTGCGCGCGCCCGTATTTCCGAAGACTGTCTCCGGGCACGAACAGAAGCGATCGAATCTCACGCATGAATTATCCCGAGGTCTGTTGATGCGGCCGATCGGGAGAACCAGCCGAGTGGCTGGTTTAAGCGTCAGCGCCTCGCCGTCCCAATAGGAAATGCAGAAGGGGTCATAAGCGGCTTTGATCGCAACAAACTCAGGAACGCGCCTGCGGGATCGACAGGCGCGCGCCGGACCATCGGCCGCTCCTGATTAGTTCACCCACGACCTGCTTCAAAATGTCTATAACGGCCTCCGTCGCGCGATCGGAGGGGTTTCCCTTGGGCCGGCACAGGCTGAGCGGGCGCGAGATCTTGGGTTCGACAATCAGCCGCGCGCAAAGGCGGCCTTCGGCCGAAGGCTCGGCGAGCGCCGATTGCGGCAAGATCACCGTGGCGAAACCGGACGCGGCGATGCCCCTGAGCGCCGACAGCGAATCCACTTCCGCGATGACATTCAGCGCGATGCCGTTGGCCAGGAAGGTGCGGTCGATGAGCTCGCGCATCGCATGCGGTTGCCCCGGCATCGCCAGCGGCACGCCGGACAACTCGCTCAAATGGATCGGCTGATTGGCCATCGCTGCGTCCGAAGATACCGCGTAGAGATCCTCTTCAAGAACGGCGTCGATCGAAATGCCTTTCGAGGGCGTCTCCCGAAACAGGATCGCGCTGTCGATCCGGTTATTCAGGAGAAGTTCAAGCAGATGGCCTGACAGGCTTTCGATGATCTTCAGGCGAACGCCCGGCAGCAAGGCGTGGACCTGACGGAGCAGCGGTAGTGCGAGAATCGTCGAGGCGCTGGTCGGCAGGCCCAGCGACACCGTTCCGACCAGATGCTTGCCGGTGCTGCCGCCAAGCGCGTCGGCGCGCGCCTGGTCCACCTGACGAAGAATAACCTGGGCGTGTCGATAGAGCTGGAGACCCGCTTCGGTGGGCGTGATTCCCTGCGCACTGCGGATCAGCAATATGCTGCGCAATTCGATCTCCAGATGGGCGATCTGCTGGCTGAGGGCGGGCTGCGCGACATGCAATTGCGCGCTCGCCTTGGAAAAGCTCCCGAAGTCGATGATGCCGATCAGATATCTTAACTGCCTCAATTCCATCTGGACGATCCTGGGTTTGCGCCTGCCCGACGCGCGCATCCGGGGACGCGCGGCGCTGCGGCGGGACGAGACGAATTCTGTTCGCGATCCCCTAGCATACACCGGTGCGCTTAATTGTGATCGCCTTGCGCTATGTGGATAGATCGGTTTCATATTAGATGTTGACCATTGACCGTGCTTGGCTTTCGCCAGGACGGAATCGCCAGTCAATCTTGATCGGGACGGGACGCTGGGCGCGCCGGCGTTTAAACTCGCGTCGATATTGCAGCGCACCAAAGAGAGATGCGATGAATTTGGAGGCGGATTACATCATTGTCGGAGCCGGATCGGCGGGCTGCGTTCTGGCCAATCGTCTCAGCGCAGACGGCGCGAAGGTTCTGTTGCTTGAAGCGGGAGAGCGCGACACTCATCCGCTGATTCATGTTCCCGCCGGCGTCGGACGGCTCGTCTATCATCAGCGGCTCAACTGGAACTACTATTCCGAGCCCGAGCGTTTCGCGGGAGATCGCGAGGTGCACTGTCCGCGCGGGCGCGTGCTGGGAGGCAGCAGCTCCATCAATGGCATGCTCTATGTCCGCGGAAATCCCGCCGACTATGACGGCTGGGCGCAAACCGGATGTCCCGGCTGGACCTATGAAGACGTCCTGCCGCTGTTCAAGAAATCGGAAAACTACGATGGAGGAGATCCCGATTTTCGCGGCCGTGGCGGCCCGCTGAGAGTAGAGGACTACCGAACCATCCTGCCCCTGACGCATCTGTTCGTGGAGGCCGCCCAACAGGCCGGGTTTGCCCTGAATCCCGATCTGAACGGATCAGGTCAGGAAGGCGTCGGCTATTCGCAGATGACCCGCACCGGGCGCTTTCGCGCATCGACCGCGCAGACGTTCCTCAAACAGGCGCGTGGCCGCGCCAACCTCAAGGTCGAGACCAATGCGATCGCCACCAACCTCCTGATGGACGGCGCGCGGTGCGTCGGGGTCGAATTCACGCAGGGCGGAAACCTGCGCAAGGCGCTGGCGGCGCGCGAAGTCATTATTGCCGGCGGATCGATCAATTCGCCGCACCTGTTGCAGATATCGGGAATCGGCCCGGCCGAGCATCTGCGCTCGCTCGGCATCAAGGTTCGGCACGACCTGCCCGGCGTCGGCGCGAACCTGTCGGATCACTACACCATCCGCCTCGTGCATCGCATGAAGAATCTGGTGTCGATCAATGAACTGGCGCGCGGCGCGAGACTGGCGCGCGAGATGATCCGGTTCGCGCTGACCGGCCGTGGCGCGCTGACCTTCGGGGTCACCAGCGCCATGGTTTTTTGCCGAAGCCGCGACGGGCTCGCGAGCCCCGACTTGCAGCTTCTGTTCACGCCGGCGAGCTATATCTTCGGCAAGGCGCTGATTCTGGAGGATGCGCCCGGCATGACGGTGGCGATCTGCCCAACGCGGCCCGACAGCCGCGGCGAGGTGATGGCGAAGTCGGCCGACCCGCTCGATCGGCCCGCGATTCGGTTCAACTATCTGGCCCAGCGATCCGATCTCGAAACCATGCAAGCCGGCTTCCGGATAGCGCGCCGGATTTTCGGTTCGCCGGCTTTCGCCCCCTTCGACGCCGGTGAGACGCGGCCTGGCACGACGGTGGAAGACGACGAGGCGGTCGAGAAATTCGCGCGCAGCGAAGGCTCGTCGCTCTACCATCCTGTCGGCACGTGCAAAATGGGCATCGACGATCGGGCGGTCGTCGATCCTCGCCTGAAGGTGCGTGGTCTTGCCGGGCTGCGGGTCGCGGACGCCTCAATCATGCCGTTTCTGACCACCGGCAACACCAATGCCCCAACCATCATGATCGGCGAAAAAGCGGCGCAGATGATCATCGAGGATGCGCATCAGGCGCGATAGGACGGCAATGCGCCTGCCGTTAGAGCGTTTTCGAGCGAAGTGGATACCGGTTCGCGTGAAGAAAACGCGTCAAAACAAGAATCTAGAGCCCCGTTCCGATTCTATCGGAGCGGAAAAGGCTCTAGTGCACCGCCGCGTACATGATCTTGCTCTCGGTCGCCTGCTTCGGCGAGAATTCCTCGACGATGCGGCCTAATCGAGACACCAGAATGCGATCGGACAGATTCATGATCTCCGGCAGATAGGACGAAATGACGAGCACCGCGAGGCCGTCGTCGGCGAGCTTGTTGATCACATGATGAATCTCCGCGATCGCTCCGACATCGACACCCCGCGTCGGCTCATCGAAGATGATGAGTTTGGGCCGTTGCACCAGCGAAGACGCGATCACCACTTTTTGCTGGTTGCCGCCTGAAAGCTCGATGACGCGGGCGTTGCTGTTGATCGCCCGTATGCTCAGGCTCTTCACCCATTGTTCGGCCAGATCCTTCATCTGGCTCAAGCCCACCACGACGCCCTTGTTCAAATTGGCGCCGAGCAAGCCCATATAGATGTTCTCGGCGATGGATTGCGTTTCGAAGAACCCTTCGAGCTTGCGGTCCTCGGTGACATAGACAATACCGTCTTTCACGGCGGGACCCGGCACGCGATAACGCACCGGCCGGCCGTTGAGCCACACCTCGCCGCCGAAGAAGTGATTACGTTTTTGCACGCCGGCGATGATCTTCGCCGTCTCGGTTCGTCCCGAGCCGATCAGCCCGAATATTCCGGTGATTTGCCCCTCATAGACCGAGAAGCTGTTGTTGCGCACCATGTTTCCCATCGACAAGTTCTGGACGCTCAATATCTTGGCGCCTGGCTTGCGTGCCATTCGCTCCTTCCTGCTATAGAGTTCGCCCGACAACTGCCGTCCGACCATTCCCTGGATGATCGAATCGCGATTGAACTTCGAAGTGGCGTCCGTAATCACGAGTTCGCCGTCGCGCAGGATGGTGATGCGATCGGCGATCGCCAACGCCTCCTCGAGCGCGTGACTGATGAAGACAATGGAAACGCCGCGCTGTTTCAGTCGTGTAATGAGCGAGAAGAAATGATGCTTCTCTTCCGGCGTCAGCGATGCAGTCGGCTCATCGAAAATAATGACCTTGGCTTCCTGCCGCACCGCTCTGGCGATCTCGACCATCTGCCGCTTCGCAGCACCCAACCCGGCAACATTGGCCCACGGATCGACGTTGAAATTCAGCGACTGCAGGAATTGCTGCGCGGAGATATAAAGCCCGCGGAGCCGATTGAAGAAACGCTCGTCGCCAAGATAGATATTCTGCGCAACGCTCATCGAGGGGACCAGGCTCGTCTCCTGAAACACCATCGCGACGCCGTGTTCCAGCGCTTCGGCAGGCGTCGCGAAAGACACCTCGCGGCCGTCCAGCAGCATCTTGCCTGACGTCTTCTGAGTCACCCCCGCCATGATTTTGGTCAGAGTCGACTTTCCGGCGCCGTTCTCGCCCAGCAGCGCATGCACTTCGCTCTTGAGTAGAGTGAAGTCGACATTCTTGACGGCGGGCACGCCACGATATTCTTTCGTGACGCGCTGCATTTCGATAAGCGGCTCCATCAACGTCATTCCTCGTCCAGTTCGGCCAGATCGACAGAGACGATCAATTCGCCGCCCTTGCTGGCAACCAGCAGCCTGTCCCCGAACTCCACGCAGCTTGTCACCCCATGACGGGTGCCGTCGGCGCGGCTGTGAATGCTCGCGACCGGCGACCCGGCGGCATCGAGGCGGATCACCAGACCGTATGAACGCGTCGGCGCCCATGGCTTGGCGATGCCAAGATGCTTGACCGCCCCGCCCTGCAGCGGCTCCAGGAAACTCTTACCGCCCCGCAGCGTCGGCGCCATCCAGTAATCGTCATGCACCTCCCGCATCATGCGCTCCCGATAATCCTTTTCGCGCAGCACGAACTCCACCATTTGCCGCCGCGGCGCGAATATCGTGAGCCAACTGCCTCCGTCGAGGGCTGGAGCGAGGCGCGCGGGGTAACCCGGGAGATCAGAAAGGACGGGCTGCGGTCGCGCGCCCGCCTTGACGAGCACCAATCGATGCAACCAGGATTCGGACACCGTGACCGCGCCGGAAGCGGCGACCAGCACGCCATAGGGAAAGCCGAGACCATCGGCAAGACAGACGCCGGACTCATCCGCAAGGTTGAGCCGCCAGACCGATCCCGAACGATTGCGCTGCATCAGATCCCGCTTCCATTCCCCGGGCGGGCTGGTCCGCGACCCCAGGCACACCAGCAGGGCGTCTGGCCCATCGAAGGAAAGCGCCGTCGGGCAAAGCAAGGGCTGGGTGCCGAGCTGCGCGAACGTCTTGCCGTCGTACCGGCCTCCGTGAACCGACAGCGCCCCGGCGGTTCCGACCGCGAGCGCGCCGGAAGCATGAGCAGCCAGGCAGGAAACGGTCTTCTCGAAGACGTGCCGCGGCTTGGCGCCCGCTTGCATTCCTGCGCCGGCCAGGGCGAAGACATCGCGCCCGGTTGAAAAATATATCGCGTCGGCGCCCATGCACGAGATTGTCGGGCGACGGCATCGACAACAGCACGGGCGCGCGGTCCAGGATGCTGTTGGGCCGCAACGCGCCATCCATCGAGGGAATGGTGATCGACGCTTCGCCGCGACCCCACAGCGCGTCAAGCCGCCGCCGAAGGGCCTGCATCATTTCGGCTTCCCCCAGTAGAGGTGTCGATCGTTGAAGGCCGGATCCGCGCCGGGAATCTTGTATCGTCCGATGCGGTTGTTGTAGACACCGCCGAGATACAGATAGCCCTTGTGTTCGCGCATGGATGTGATCATCGGATGCTTTTCACCGCTCGCATCCCATAGCGACTCGACGATCTTTCCGTTCAGATCGAATTTGACCACGCCGCCGGTATTGATATTGGGATAGATCCATTCCTCGAACGCGACGCGCTGCGCCATGCGGCGGCGGAAGCCCGGCATCTTCATGGCAACGTCGAGGGCGGGCGTGCGCATACCGAGCATTGCCACCCAGAAATTTCCGTCCGAGGCGCGTCGAATATTGTCGGGATATCCGGGCATGTCGGGGATAACACATTCGACGCGGCCTTTTTTCGGGCCGTCAAACCAATAGCGGTTGATCCGGCCGGCCCATGTTTCAGCGAAGAACAGCGACACGTCGTCGCCGGTCATGCAGATGCCGTTGGGGAACATTCGCTTGGGCAGCACGGTTTTCGAGGTGTTGGTGCGCGGGTCCCAGCAGATGATCCGTCCGTTGCCGCGCCCCTCGATCGCATCCGTCGCCCAATCGAAAATGTCGTAGCGGATCGTTGCTTCGCTGAAAAATACCCGTCCGTCCGGGGCAAAATCCATATCGTCGGCAAAGCGCATACGGCTGTCGTCGATGATCGAAAACAATGTCCGGTTGGTCTCGTCCGACAGACGAATGTTCTGGCGATCGCGCGTGATCTTGTAAAGGCCCATGCCGCTGACGCAGGCGAACAGCGAATCCTCACCGTCGAAGTGCAGCCCCAGCGGCTGACCGCCGATATGGGCGAAGATCTCCATGCGCGTGTAGTCGGGCGCCATGAACCGCACGATGTCGCCATGACGGCTGCCCGCATAGATGTTGTCGTCGCGGTCGAAGGCGATGTCCTCGGCGCCGTCCACCTGATCGAGCCCGATCGGCTCGGCCTCCTGCAGCTTGTTGTTGATCGCATAAGGCGACCCGGACGCAGGATCGGTCGACAGCAAGGGGGGTGGGGCGAAATAGGTCGGCGAAACATAGATGCGCGACAACAGCTTCTGCCGATTTTTCAACCAGCGAACGTCGGTGGCGACCGCGACGAGAAGAATGAGGCCGACGGCCAGCGGATTGGCACCGCTGGGAAGGCTGAATCGCAGCAGCGAATTGGTGAAGAGCGCGACGATGAATGCGCCAAGCACCGCTTTCGGAATCGAGCCGCGTCCACCACCCAGACTGTTGCCGCCAAGAACCGCGGCGGTTAGCGCCACGACCTCAAGTCCGACGCCCGCCTCGGTGCCCGCGTTATTGAGGCGAGCGGCGTATAACACGCCGGCAATTCCGGTGAGCACCCCTGACATAACATAGGTCAGGCATATCGTTCTCCTGACGTTTATGCCTGCGTTGTGCGCCGAGCGACGCGATCCGCCGACCGCGCGGATATGCCACCCGAGCCGCATGCGCGTCAGGAAAACATGAAGCCCAAGCGCTACGACCAGCGACGCCAGATAATTGAACGGGAAGCCGAACACCGTTCCAAACGACAGGAAATCCCAAAAATCGGAATCAGGCGTCGACGCCACAACGACGGTGCCGTAGAGAAACAGCAAATAGTCGACCAGCGCGCGCAGGATAATCAACGTCGCGAGCGTCGTGAGAAACGCCCGCAGCCTGAGATAGCCGACAAGAATGCCGTTGAGGAGACCGCATAGACCGCAAACCAGAATGACGAGCGGAATTGCGAAATACAGCGGCCAGCCGAGATAATTGACGCATGCCAGCGTCGTGAAGTTCGCGAGCGCGAAGACCGACCCGACGCTCAGGTCGATGCCGCCCGCCATGATGACGATCGCCATGCCCAACGTTACGAAGGTCAGTTCCCCCATCTGACGGAGCAGTTCGACGATGCCTCCCAATGACAGGAAGTGCGGCAGCAGGAACGAGAAGACCGCGACCGACAACACCAGCATGAGCACCGGAATCGCGGTATCGATCCAATCCTTCGTGAGAATTTCGCCGATGATGTGGTCGGGAACGAACCGATACCGCAATTTGGCTAACGCATCTGAATGACGCATGAGAAGCTGGGACTCGCTGCCTGTGCTCAAAGACCGCGAATGCGGCGCCTCGATCGTTGAAACCAATTGCTTTTGTCAGAAGGGCGGCCGCGCCGCCCTTCTGACATCTTGGCCCTCGAGATGGAAATCAGCATTGCCGACCGCCTGGGAGTGACGAATTACTTCCAGCCGGCTTGCTTGATTTGATCCACTGTCCAGCATTGATCGGGCGAGAAGGTCGCCTTCGTTAGTTCGCGCGCAGCAACGTAATCGGCATAAGGTTGGGTACCGGCCTTGCTGGTTTGCTGCAAAGCGACTCCGACCGCGACGCCGAGCCGGCGCGTCACCTCGGGAATATTATAGGCCACATAATTGTCGAAACTGCCGTCCGCGATCTTGTCACAGGTGGATTTTTCGCCGGCGCCAGAGGTGGTCGTGAAGACCTTGCCCTTTAGTCCCGCTTCCGCGACCGCCGCGGCCATGCCGGCGTCCTGGCCATCCCAGAAGCCCATATAGCCGCAAAGGTCGGGGGTTTGCTTGAGGACCGTCGAGACGACACCGTGGGCCTTGCTCGCGTCCCAATCGGCCGCTGCTTTGGACACAACCTGAATCTCGGGATGATCCTTGAGGACGTCGTTGATCGCCTGCATGCCGACGAAGTTCGTCGGGTTGTTAGGCGTGCCCTGAAGGATCGCAATCTTGCCGCTCTTGCCGGCGCTCGGGCTGCAAACGCTGACCAGCTTCGAGATATTCTTGAAGGCGACCTGGTACCAGTCAACACCGACATATGCATCGGTATTGGCGGTTGACTTGACCTGCACCTGAATGGATTTCACGCCCTCCTTGGTCGCGCGTTTGAAGAGCGATGCATAGGCCTGCATGTCAAGGTTCTGCACCACCAGAACATCCGGCTTTTCCGCGATAGCCAGGCTGATCGCCTGTGCCCCCTGATCGTTGTTCCAATTATAGTCGCGCACCGAAATATCATAGCCCATATCCTGAGCTTGTCGGGTCAGCCCCGCGGCCAGTCCTTGCGCAATATCCATGCCCGAGGAGATGACGATGAGGACGACCTTCTTGCCTTTGAAGGTCTCATAATATTTTACGGATTGACCGTCGTCGTATTCACCTGCTCTGACAGTCGCGGTGGTCAGACCGCTTGCAGCCAGCATCATCGTCGCCGCGAGAAATTTCTTCGACCAGATATGCATTGTCGTTCCCTCCTGTTTTCAGATATCGCCTTGCTGGGATGTCTGTTCGTCCCTGGGGTTGATCAGCGAGTCGACGATGATCGCCACCAGCAAGATCACTCCCTTGATAAGATTCTGCAGAATGTAGGGAATATCCATGATCGTCATGCCGTTCAGCAAAATGCCGATCAGCAGCGTCCCGACCAGCACATTGCGAACACCACCGCGCCCACCGCTCAGGCCAATGCCGCCCAGAACGACAACGAGGATGACGTCGTAGACCATCGTTGAGTTGACGAGGCGGGTATTCATGCTGCCGATCAGGGTCGCCATCACGATCCCGGCGACAAAGCCGGTAACGGACGAAACTATGTATTGAAGAACGATCATCGGGCGAACTGGAATTCCCCCAATCCGCGCCCGCAGCGGGTTGTCGCCGATCGCGCGAAGGAATCGTCCGGGCTTGGTGAATTGCAGAAAAAAATAGGCGAGAGCGGCAAAGGCGAGGAAGACGATAATGCTGGTCGGCACGCCCCAGACGACACCGCCGCCGATGACGCGCGTCCATTCGGCGCTCTGCGGCACATAGATCAGGTCCTCGCCCACCAAACCCAGGCGACTCAATCCGTAAATGACGCTGGCGAGAGCAAGAGTGGCAAAGATCGCCGGAATTTCCACATAGGCGATCAGAACGCCCGCAACCAATCCGATCAGCATGGCGAACGCGAAGCCGGCGGCGGCCGCGGCGGCGGGCGGCAGGCCATGGCCTGCCAGGCTCAATACCCAGGCGACCGACATGGTCATCGTTGTGACGATGGCCAGATCGATGCCTCGACCGATAATCGCGATGGCCATGCCGAGCCCAAGGATACCGAGGATCGACACGTTCTGGACAAGAGCCAACAGATTGTCGGCCGCAACAAAGCCCTTCAGGGTCGCGGCGAACGCAACGAACAGCAGAACGGCGATTGCCAGGACAATCTGTTCCTGCGTCAGTTGCATTGAGCGTGTCCGCTCCCCCATTTCCCACCCTCTCCTTGGTGTCGTTTTTTAGTTGTCAAACTCGAAGACAGCGATCCCCCGAGAAATTTCCGACGTCGGTTCAAGCCAGCCTGAGCGCTGTCCCTCAACCGGGGCCGCGCCCGCCGCGGCATTCTCGCAAGGGCGCAACCCGGGCATGAAGCCCCATATTGGAAGGAGCATGGCCCGCAGGAGACGAGAAGAATGTTTTCGCTATGGAGCCATTTTGATCCGTGATGGCTCCCTGCCGAAGCATTTTTGAAGCGCTCATTGTCCAGAACCTCCCTTCAAAGCATGGCCTTCCGCGAGGTCCACCTCGAACCAGAAATCCAGAATGTCGCCGTTTCGCTTCGCGGCGAACACGGTCGTTACCTTCCGGCCTACCTTAAGGACGGCAGCGGCCGCCTGCGGGTCAGCAAGGTCGATGCCCCTGAAGAATCCGCCGATCGCCGTATCGGCCCCGTCCAGCAGCACATAGCCGAACGCGTATGGCGGCGGCGGAAGATTCTGGAAAGCTTCATAGACGATCGTAAAAGCCTCGATCCGGCCGCCGGGCCCGACCTCGACCCATTCCGTCGTTGGCTCCATCGTTTGATCCGAGAAGGCCCGCGGCGGAACGAGTACGCGACCCGATTTCTCGCAACGTCGTCCATAGATTTTCGCGTTATCCCGGATTTGAACAAAAAACCAACTCGCTGTTTGCCCCAGCGCGTGTTCGTAGGTGATATTCCAGGTCTCTTGACGTTTCAGCAGTTCCATCTTCATCCTCAACCTTCGAGCACCATCGTTCCGAAAAACTGATGGTCGCCTCCATTTCCACTCGCCACTCCAAGCCTGGCATTCGTTACTTGATGGGCCCCGGCTCTGCCGGATACCTGCAACGCCACCTCGGCCACGCGCACCATCGCGGTCACGGCGATCGCGTTCGTGCATAAAACGCCGCCTGACGGATTGACGGGAATCCCGCCGCCAATCTGAAACTCGCCATCCCGCATCCGCGCGGGAGACTCGCCCAGCGCGGCGAGGCCGGCGGCTTCGATGGAGTGGAATTCGGTATTGCTGAAAGGCGCATAGAGTTCGGCGACGTCGACCGTTTTGCGGGGCTCGGCGACGCCGGCCATCCGGTATGCGCGTTCAAAGGAACGCGCGAGCGCAAAGGCATCCGCATGGTCCGCCGTGAATCCCCGGCCCATGCGATCGCCCATGTAGTAGGTTTCCGAGCAGTGCGCCACGCCCGTGATCCAAACGGCGTTCAGCCGATTTTCGCGAATGTATCGTTCCGAAGCCAACACCAACGCGCAGCCGCCGCTCGACTGTGGGCAGCAATCAAACAGTTTGATCGGCCACGAGATCAGGCGTGAGGCAAGCACCTGTTCGATCGTTGTCTCTCCACGCAGATGAGCGTTCGGATTTCTGGCCGCCTGCCGGCGGTTCTTGACGACGACGCGGGCCATATCCTCCTGCGTCATCCCGTACTTTTCCATGTAGCGGACAGCCGACATGGCAAGCATGGTGATCGTGCCCAGCGGAAGCTGTCGCTCATAGGTCGGGTCCCAAATCTTGTTCAACACGGTCTGGGACGCGCCGCATTCACCCACTTTGTCGGCCCCTGCGGTGAGAACGACATCGCACAGTCCCGATGCGACGTGATAGTAGGCGGCTGCGACGCTCGATATGCCGGTGGCGCCTCCTGTGTTGATCCGAAGGAACCGTTTGTGCTTGCCGCCGACTGCATCGACGCCGATCCGCTCGGCGTTGCCAATGCCCACCATCGCGTCGGGCGACAAGGAGTAGACTACCGCCTCGATCGCATCGAAATCCAACCCTGCGTCACCCATGGCCCGCGTGACGGCCTCGCGCACCAGATCGGGATAGCTTGCATCGTCGCGCCGCGATTGAAACGCCGACTGCCCTATGCCGATAATTCCGATACGGGGAGCACTCATCGAACGGCTCCCTGCTCGCGACCCAATACGACAACGGTTTGGTATTGCATGGCGAATCCACTGGCTGCGTGCGCCACCGTCAAACCCGGGTCGGCGCATTGATGGGGACCCGCGCGACCAAGAACCTGATTAGCCGTTTCAGCGATGCTGATGAGGCCGGTGCAGAAGACCGGGTTATTTGATTGGGCGCCGCCCGAAAGATTCACGGGCAAGCCGCCGCCGCGACCGAATGCGCCTGCCCCAACGCGTTCAGCCCAATCGGCCCGCGAGCAGAAGCGAAGACCTTCGTAGGCCAGCAACTCCTGATAGGGCGTCGCGTCGGCGACTTCCGCCAGCGCTATCTGTTGCAACGGATCGCTCACGCCCGCCGACGCATAGGCCTGTGAGACGGCGGCGTCGAGCGCCGGTGCTGTGGAAAGATCGCGGTCGCCCATGAAGCTGCACTCGGTAGCCCAACCCATTCCTCGCAGCCAGGCGGCGGACGACGCGCCGCGCTCGCGGACAAAATCGGCCGAAGCGAGAACCAGAGCCGCCGCGCCGCTGCTCGGCGGCGCAATCATTTCTTGTGTTAGCGGCCAGGGCGGCGAAACACGCCCGCTTGCGGTCGCCCGATGCGCCTCAGGCCGCGCCAGGACGCCCTGACGGCGATTCTTCGCGGCGATCGCCTGCGCGAGATCCCGTGTTTCCGGAGCCACGGCCTCCAACGCGCACGCCTGCAAGGCATGGCTCGCCGTCTCATCCAACGGCAACCGACGATGAAAATAAGGATCGGCCGCAAGACGCTGCACCTCAGCGAGCGAATGCGTTTCGGTTGGACTCCAGGCGACAATCAACTGCGTGCGATATTGACCCGAGGCGACGCGCAATGCGCCCAGCACGAATGCATGTTCGGAAGCAGAGGGAGTCGACAAGATATCGCGATCCACACCGCCAACAGAACCCGACGCCGCCATGATCGAAATGGCGCGACCGTCATATTGGTCGTTGCCGGCGACGACAATGCCGTCAATGTCATCGAACGTCAGACCCGCGCTGCGAAGCGCATTTACGCTGGTGTGGAAGAGCACTTCTTCGAGGGAGCGCGTGGTATCGTGGAGCCGTCTCTCGATGGCGCAACCGATGATCGCAGGTTGAACGCGCAGATTCATCTCGGCCTCATCGACGATTTGATATTGAAACGGGAATGGATTGAGCTTGGTCGCCGACGTGCGGCGTCGTGACGAGCGTCAGCGCCATTTCGCGCAATTCGCGTCTCAATAGCTTGCCCGTCGCGGTCGTCGGCAGCATGTCGCGAACAACGATCCTGTCGGGAACTTTATAGCGCGAGGCCAGCCGGCGGCAGTGCGCCTCGACCTCATCGACCTTGGCCGTCCGCCCGGTCTCAGCCACGATGAAGGCGACGATCATTTCACCGCGCTCCGCGTCTGGAACGCCAACCACGCCTGCGCCCGCGACATCGGGATGCTGCAACAGCAAATCCTCGACTTCAGCGGGAGAAACGTTTATTCCCGCCCGCTTGATCATCTCGCTATGCCGGCCGGCGAATACAAAACAACCGCTTTCGTTCAGGCTGCCGAGATCGCCCGTCTTGAAGAACCCGTCGCGCGTGAACGCCACGGCATTCTGATCTTCGCTGGCCCCGCAGTAGCCAGGCGTCGTGTAGCCCTTGACCTCGACGGCGCCGACCGCGCCGCGTGGAAGAACGGTCGCGTCGTCCAGCGAACGGATCCGGATCTCCACTCCCGGCAGTGGCTCGCCTTGGGTAGAAGCACGAACCTCCAGCGGCCAATGATGCGGAGTCACACAGCAATTGCCGTAGGTTTCGCTGGCTCCATAGATGTTGCAAATATCCGAAGCGCCAAGCCGCTGCGCGGCGTCGATCACGTCCTGCGGCGTTCCTATCGTCAACCCCTTGCGCAAGCTGCGCGTTCGCGTCGGATTGAAGTCTGGATGGCGGATAAGCGCGCTCGTCATGCCCGGAAGCGTGTAGATCGCCGTGCAGCAGTGATCCTCGATCAGAGTCAGCGCCTCTGCTGCGGCAAAGCGCTCCTGAAGAACCAGGGTCGCTCCATGCGTCAGGGTCGCAGGCAGAGCGTTTATGGCGCCGTATGACCAGAACAAAGGCGCCGGCAGAAACACGCGGTCCTCAGCCACAAGGCCTTGACGCTCTCCGATGTTGAAGCCGTTTTCGATGATCGCCGCGTGCTGAAGCCGTATCGCCTTGGGACGGTTGCTCGATCCGGACGTATAAAGAATGAGCGCGGTGTCCTGGGCCGAGGCTCCGTCGCCCGGCGCGAGGTTCTCTACGATGGGCGGACCGCGGCTGAGTTCCGAATATCCAAGCATCCCGGCGGCCGGTTCCCGCCCCAACATGAATACGTGCTTGAGATCTGGAAAGCGGGAGCTCTCGATCGCCCCGCTGGAGGACCTGTCAAGTTCAGGCAGAAGTTCGCAAAGATCGTCGCTGAAATTCTGCTCCCCGAATTGATCGAGCGTGATCAGGATCGATGCGCCACTGTCATGCAGCAAAAATTCGATTTCGTGTTTCTTCGACCAGGTGCTGAACGGAGTAACCACGGCACCGAGCAGCCATGCGCCGAAACATGCCTCAAGCCATTCGATCCGGTTGCTGATCAAAAGCGCGACACGCGTGCCTCGCACAACGCCATATCGACGAAGTCCCGCCGCCACTGCACGCGCGCGCTGCTCCAGCGCCAGATAATTGGCGGCTCCGGAACGCACAATCGCGGCGAGATGGTCCGGGCGGCGGCCCGCCTGCTCGCCCAGCAACTCGAAAAGCGTTCGGCTGTAAGGCGCCTTCATCCATCACTCCCTGACGAGCGCAGGTTCGACCAGCGCTTCTTGGGCGACAGGACCCGCCCTTATACTAGTAAGAATTTCTATATTCTCATTAGTAACTTCATTCGAAACCCGAGGCAAGCGATAGTTATGCGAACTCCTGCGGCCACGGCGGGCGACGTTCCAAGGCAGGGATGCGCGCGGCCAAAGGATCCGCGCGGGCCCGAGACTGAATCGATGGATGGAGGCCGCCAACGCATTTGCAGACGCAAAGAGTTGCGCGACATGAGCGAACGATTGGCGGCGTTGCTGAAGCCGTTTGGGAGAGAGAAAGCGGCGCGTTCGACGTATTTCTAACGCGGGCGTCGACGTCGCGTTTGGTTGACCGGAGCGTCTGACGCATGAACCATCGCCAGGATCAACTCGGATATTTGCGCTGCGACTTGCTGCAGAGCCAAACGCCCATGTGGCCGATACCAGACATAAGCCCAACTCACGAGCCCGCCGATCGCCAGCGAGGCGATGCGCGTATCGGGGCAAGAAAATTCGCCGCCGCGAACCCCTTCGTCAAGCAACGCCGTAAGTTTCTTGTCGAACTCCCGCCGATATCCAGAAATCCGGCGGAAATCGGCCGGCAAAAGGTTCTTCTCTTCACGCGAGAAAATCGCGATGTGTTTCTGGCTTTCCAGCACGGCAACGACGAACCGTTCGGCGACCAGACGTAGCCGCTCGCGAACGGAATGGCCGTCGGCGTGGTCTTCCACCGAATTGATTGCGTGAAGCGAGGACTTGATGCCGCGCGAGCAGATCTCCGCCAGCAGATCGCTCTTGGAGTTGAAGTGCGAATAGATGAACGGCTTGGTGACGCCGAGGCTTTCTCCCACTGCGTCGAGCGTGGTGTTCTCATAACCGCGTTCGTAGATCAGGCTGACCGCGGCACTGATGATCTTCTCGCGCTTAAGCGCGACGATCTCGTCTTTCAGGCTGCTGGATTCTGTGCCGGCTTGCGCCATGAAATATGTCCTTTCGCCGACGGGCCAGGCAAACATCGACGCGCCCAAGGGTCTGGCACCCGCAAATCATATAAGCCAAGCGTGATGGTTAGGCCAGATATTGCCTTTCGGTCTGCGCCCAGGGCCTGCATTGACCTTGGGCGGACAGAACCCGAGCCCGACGATTCGCTCGTCAAAATCCTTGCGTTGAGTTCAATATCCTACGTGGCGGTTGCAAAGTCAACTATCGGTATGTAATCGTACTTACAGGTATTTTGGAGCGCGATGATGACCTCAAACAGCAGTGCCGCCACAGGCATGCCGTCTCTCGACAAGATCGGTTTTATCGGCTCCGGCCTCTCACGTCCCGAATTGGTGCTATGCACACGCAAGGGCGACATATTCACCTCGCATCGGCAAGGCGGCGTGAGCTGGATTCGGCCGGACGGCGCGGTAAGCAAGATCGGAGACAGCGCCATTACGCCCAATGGCATCGCTCTCCTGCCCGACCGTTCCTTTCTTTTGGCCAACCACAAGGACGATGGCGGCGTTTACCGGCTCACGCACACGGGCGAACTCACCCCGTGGCTGATGGAGGTCGAGGGCGTCCCGCTCCCCAGTGTCAATTTCGTCTATTGCGACCTGCAAGGTCGCATTTGGATTTGCCTCAGCACAGTGCGCAAGGGCGACGATCAGTACCGCCATAATGTGCATGACGGCTTTGTGGTCCTGGTCGATGACCGCGGGGCCAGAGTGGTCGCGCAGGACTTATGCTGGACCAACGAATGCCGCGTGAATGCCGCCGGGGATAAATTCTATGTCAATGAAACCTTCGGTCGCCGCCTCACCCGGTTCGACATCGCGCCGGACGGCGCGCTGAGCGGACGCGAGAGCTTTGCCGAATTTGGCGCAGGCACGTTTCCCGATGGCCTTGCGCTCGATGCGGCTGGCAATATTTGGGTCGTCAGCGTCGGCAGCAACCGCGTGATTTAAATAGAGCCGAACGGGCGCCAGAACCTCATCCTTGAAGATTGCGATCCAACTCACCTCGATCGCCTCGACGCCGCCCTTCAACATCACACGCTGACGCGCCCCATGCTGATGGATAACCACAGCCTCAAGCTGAAGAATATTTCCAGCATCGCCTTTGGCGGCCCTGATCTGCGCACCGTGTTTCTCGGTTGCCTTGGCGGCGACGCGCTCGCGACATTTCGCAGCCCCGTCGCAGGACTGGCGCCCGCGCATTGGGAATATTCGTTCTGACGAGCGGCCTCAGCCGCCAGATTTGGCGGCGGTGGCAGACCCGCGCCCGGCCGACTTCAGCGGCGGTCGTGAAGCGGGCGCGAGCCCATCGATCAGAACGGGAAACAAGGCCTGCAGCGTGCCATCGGGACCGCGCCGCACTAGATCGCGCTGGCGGTGGTGCGGCGAGCCGATCGCCTCCCCCAGATCCAGAACCGGCGTGAAACAGCAATCGGCGCTTTCGAACCGCGCAAGGCAAGCCTGAAGATCGAGGCCGCCGATCAGATCGGCGACTTCCGCGATCAGTCGCTGCTGCGGCGCTGATTCGAATTGACGCTCGACCCAATCGGGACGCCCGGCGGCAAGGCAGAAGGCGCGCCAGAACTTCGGCTCGATGGCGCCCAGCATCACATGGCGCCCGTCCTTTGTTTCATAAACCTGATAATAGGCAACGCCGCCGTTCAGATAGGTCGACGACCGCGCCGGCGCCACGCCGTCAACTCCGAAGCCGGCGATCGGGAACAGTTGCAGCGGCATAACGACGTCGGCCAGCGCCAAGTCTATCTGACACCCCTTTCCGGTCCTCCGCCGCTCCTGCAAAGCGCCGAGGATAGCTATGACCGCAAATAGCGAGCCGGTCGTATCGGCAACTGGCGGATCAAAAAACATCGGCTGTTGAACGCCGTTACGATGCAACACCCCCGATAGCGAGAGGTAGTTGCCATCATGGCCGGCAACGTTTGCCAGCGGGCCGTCGGCGCCATATCCATTCAGCGAGCAATAAATCAATCCCGCATTGGTTTGACAAAGGCTGTCATAATCGAGTCCCAGCCGCGCCATAACGCCGGGACGAAAGCCTTCGATGAGCACATCCGCTGCTCGGATCAATTCAAGCGCTTCCAGGCGTTCTTGCGGATGCTTCAAATTGATCCGGCGCGACTGTTTCCCGGCATTGACGGCATTGTAATAGATCGATTCGTCCGCCTCGTTTCGAGGGCCGACCCTCTGCATTTCGTCGCCGGCCGGCGGCTCGATCTTCAAAACCTCGGCGCCCATGTCCGCCATCAGCAGACTCGCCAACGGCCCCGGCAAAAAAAACGAGAAGTCGACAACCTTGAGACCGGTCAGGAAACCATTCAGACGTGACGCCAACGCGAGCTCCATTTTCATTGTCTTGGAAGCGAGAACGGAGGCAGCGCGCCAGCGATCAATCGATACAAAAGTCGTTTTTCTTCGTCATCGGGACCGCCAGGCTCATTGGGCTTGGCACCGGGCTGGGTTGCCTGCGACCGTCATGCCGGCGGCCTTGGCGTCAGCCAAAGCGCCGCTTTCCGTTGGCGAAAATTGCTGACGGACCGACAACGATCCACTATAAACTGATTGGAACTATCACATACTGGTGAGTACTTTCAAGCGGAAAGAAGGCGGTCGCTTGAACCCCGAAGAGCAATAGGATCCGCGGTCGCCGCCGCATTCACGTTGGCGCCTGCAAGCTCCCGGGAGCTGCCGCGTGATCGGCAAATGGCGTATCGTCAAAATACCTGATCGTGAGGACGACTTTTCTCGAACAGGCATACATCCTGATCTATGGTAAGGCCGACGGAACGCTGGCTGTGGGCTGCATCGAAGACCTGCTTTCGATCAGACCCAATCCGCCTGCCAACCGTCGCATGGTCAAACCGATAAACTATCGCGGCTGCGGAACGGATGGCCGGACGACAATAACCTTCGGCTCGGTGTATTCCTCGACTGCGAAACGCACGCCCTCACGGCCGAAGCCTGACGTTCCGACGCCGCCATAGGGCATGTGGTCGACCCGCCATGTGCTCGGGCCGTTGACGATGACGCCACCAGCCCTGATTTCGTCGCACAGCCTGAGCGCGGTATCGATATTGGACGTGTACAATCCATGATGGATGGCTCCGCTGACCGCGTTCATTTCCGCGATCGCCTCCTCGTTGGAATCGACCGGACTGACTGCGACCACCGGGCCGAATGCCTCATTGCGCATGACGAGCATATCACCGGTCGCCCCGACGAGGACCGTCGGCGGGAGAAGCGCGCCCTGGCGATCCCCGCCACATACAACGGTCGCGCCGCGCGAGACGGCATCGACGATGACAGCCTCTACCCGCTTCGCAGCGGCCTCGTCGACCATGGGACTGATCGCGCCCGCGCTGCCGGGCTGCATGTCCTCGACGCGCGCCACGAACAATTGGACGAATTCGTCGTATCGCGAACGCTCGACATAGATGCGCTGCACCGAGATGCACGACTGGCCGGAGCGGACGAACCCGCCGGTCGCGCACTCCTGCGCGGCCAGAGCGACGTTTCCATCTGCTGCAATGAAGACGGCGCCAACGCCGCCGAGTTCGAGATGCACCCGCTTCATCGGCGCCATCTCCTTGATCTTCCACCCAACCGCACCACCGGTAAAGCTGATGACCGGCAATCTCGGATCGCGTACCAATGCCATGGTCGCTTCGTTGTCCACGTCGACGACGGCAATGGCCTCGCCAGGCCAGCCGGCCACGACTACCCTTCGCGCCAGTTCCAGCGCGGCCCGGGCAACGCGCGGTGACGGCTTGATGACAATCGGCGCGCCAGCCGCAATCGCGGGCGCGATCTTGTGGGACGGGATAAGCAACGGGCCATTATAGGCGGTTATGCCGAGGATCGGCCCGATCGGCTCGCGCCTGATGTAGCCAATGGCGCCGCGCGCGCGTTCCACCGCATCAATGTTGAGGGATTCTGACATCCCGGTGCGGGCGTACGCGGCGGTCAGCGTGAAGACCTCTATCGCCCGCTGCACCTCGAGCTGCATGTCCTTGACGGACAGGTAGCCACTTTCATCGGCCAGTGCCTGCGCAATCTCGGCTGCGCTCTCAGCCAAGCTGGCCACCACTTTGTCGAGTATGGCGGCTCGATCGAAACTGCTGGTCCGCCGAACCTTGTCAGCCGATGCTGCTGCTAGCGCAATGGCGCGCTCGACCTGCTCAGGGCCGATCGGACGCTTTTCCCCCGCGATGAAGCCAAGTCTCTTGCCTTCGGACATTTTAGTTTTCCTCACAGTGATCCGGGCAACGCTCCGCACTATCGTCCGGGCACAGCAAATCGAATTAGGACAATTGCGCCTGTTCGATGCCCAACATACCGAGCTTACCCCTTAATAGGATCGCGGCATTCCGAGAACATGCTGAGCGACCTGGGCGAGGACGAGATTGTTCGAAATGGGCGCGGTCCGGAAAAGCCGTGCCTCGCGCCATTTGCGTTCGACATGGAATTCCGAAGCGAAGCCGTAGCCGCCGAACGTCGTCATCGCCGCCTCCGCCGCCTGCCACGCCGCCTCGCTGGCGAGGTACTTCGCCATGGTCGCCTCATGTCCGCCTGATGCGGCACTATCGAACAACGTCGCCGCCTTGTTTCGCATCAGTTCGGCCGCCTCAACATTGAGGTGTGCGCGCGCGATGGGAAACTGCACACCCTGGTTGGCACCGATTGGCCCTTCGAACACGACGCGTTCACCGGCATACTTGGAAGCCGTTTCCACGAACCACTTGCCGTCGCCGATCAACTCACTGGCGACCAAAAGACGTTCGGCGTTGAGGGAATCGAGCAAATAGCTGAACCCCTTCCCTTCCTCACCGATGATGTTGGCGTCTGACACGAAGAGATCGTCGATGAACACCTCGCAGGTATGGTGGTTGAGCATGGTCTTGATAGGCTTTGCCTTCAACGACGTGCCCGCTTGCGCGATGTCAACGATGAATAGGCTCAGTCCACCGGTCTTGCTCTTGGTCCCGCCCACCGGCGACGTCCGGGCCAGTAGCAGATAGAGGTCGGAGAAGAGATATCGCGAAGTCCAGATCTTCTGTCCGTTGATGCGATAACCCCCATCGACCTTGCGCGCCATGGTCTTGATGCCCAGCGTGTTGGATCCGGCGTCGGGTTCCGTCACTCCAAAGGCCTGCAGGCGCAGGGTCCCGTCGGCGATGCGCGGCAGGTACGTGTCCTTCTGCGCGGCGGAGCCGTGTCGCAGCAGTGACGCCATCGTATACATCTGGGCGTGGCAGGCAGCTCCATTGCCGCCGGACCTGTTTATTTCCTCAAGGATGACGCAGGCATCGAACAGAGCGAGACCCGAGCCGCCATAGGCCTCCGGAATCAGGGCCGCCAGCCAGCCTGCCTCGGTCATTGCGGCGACGAGTTCGGCCGGATATTCGGACGCTTCGTCGCATCGGCGCCAGTAGTCCGGGCCGAACTGTTGGCAGATGCGACGAACCGCCGTGCGAATCTCTTGCTGGGTACTGGTGTAGTCGAAATCCATGATTTTATTACGGACGCTTCTGCTCGTTGATAATTCCGGTTCGGCTCAATTCTGTCAGCTCGGAGGCGCCAATTCCAATACCCGCAAGAATATCCCACGTCGCATTGCCGAGCGAAGGCGGAGCCGTCTTGGCGGCTAATCGCTCGCCGTTCAGCCTCAAGGGCGTGCCGACGGCCCTGTGGTGAGGCGCGCCGCCAGTGGGCAGCGCCACAATCATTTCCGACGCTTCCACCTGTTCGTGCGCGAGCACCGCGGGCAGATCATTGAGCTCGCTACATGGCGCTCCGACCTCGCGCAAAGCAGTGACAAGCTCGTCAGTCGAGCGCGACGCGGTGAGCGCCTCGATCTCCGCCTGTAGTTGCGCGCGCGCCGACACCCGCAGCGTGTTGGTGGCGAAGCGAGGGTCCGTAGCAAGCTCCGGTCTGCCGAGCGCCTGGCACACCCTGGCGAACAGCCTGTCGTTGCCCGCTCCGATGAAGATACGTCCGTCCAGCGTGACAAAGAGTTGGTATGGCGCCGCCATCGCCATCGCCGAACCCATTTTCTGCTGCGTCCGTCCCGTCGCGAGAAATCCGGCAATGAACGTCGTCATCCATGACAGGCTCGTGTCCAGCAGGCTTGCCTCGACCCTCATGCCGACACCACTCGTGGCACGTTTGAGAAGTGCGGCCAGGATGCCGATCGTCGCCCACATGCCGGTGCCCATGTCGACCAGGGAAACGCTGACGCGGATGGGCTCGTCGCCTTCGTTGCCGGTGACGCTCATAATGCCCGAAAAAGCCTGGAGAAGCGGGTCGTATCCCGGCAAGTCGCGCAACGGTCCGGTCTCGCCGAACGCACTGATCGCGCAATAGACAAGCCGGGGGTTTTTGGCCGAGAGCAAGTCATGTCCGAGCCCCATCCGCTCGGCGCTGGCCGGTCGAAGTGAGTGGATGACCACATCGGCTGTTTCGGCAAGGCGAACGATGACGTCTTTGCCCTGAGGCGTAGACATGTCTATCGCAACGCTCTGCTTGCCCCGGTTCAACGCCAGGAACGTAGCGGATTCCGCACCGATCTCGGGCGGCATCCAGGCACGCGTGTCGTCACCGCCGCGTGGGCGTTCCACCTTGATGATCTGTGCTCCGAGATCAGCGAGAACCTGGGTACAAAACGGGCCGGCCACATTCTGGGTCAAATCCAAAACGCGAATGCCTTCAAGTATGCCTGACACCATTTCCAAACTGCAAGATTCCAGGGTTGACGACTGTCGGACGGTGCGAGCCACGCACCGCCCACGCGGGCGCTCAGGCCAGTTTGAAGTCGATGACCCCCACATCATCCCGGTTACGCGTATCGACCCACAGCGACGTTGCACAATGCGGACAGATAAGCTGCTCGAAGATGAACCGATCGTCGATCTGGATGTGCGGACCGAGTTCGGCCGCGGCAGGGTTTCTCAACGCGGCCGCTTCGCGCCAATTGCCGCTCGATCCACCGAGGGGCTCGTTACAGCTTCCGCAACGCAGGGTGAGGCTCGACTTGCCGGACTGCACTTTAATGGCATCCCCCCAACGCAGCGTGGCTGTTCCGGACGCCGCAGTTTTGCTCGACGCCTTCCCCGGCAGCTTGGCGTCCGACAGCCGCTTACGGCGGATTCCGTCACGTGCCGAGGCCGTCGCGTCGCTATCGACCGTTCCGGACTTGTCGAGGACCACACCGTAGATACCGCGGGCAGTCTGTTCGGTGACGGCGCCGTTGAGCACGTCTTCCCGCACGCGGCCTGGCTCGCGCCGTATCGGGTCACCATAGCCGCCGCCGTTCTGCACAACCATGTTGACCACGTCGCCCGGGAAGAACTGCATCGAGGTCTTGGCCTCGAGCGGCTTGCGTTCACCCTTGATGTCTCTCTGGCTGGCGACCTTTCCGTTCGCGGCCAGATGCTCCTTCCAATTGCTCTTGCGCACCAGATCGTAACTGCACACCGAGCCCGGATAGCCGCCGAGGACACCGATCTGGTCCGGGAAAGCGACGCCATGACTGGCGAGCGTGCCGAACAGCACCTCACTGTCGTACATTGCGAGGCTGTATTCGATACCATTGCCGCCGCGAAACTCGCCGGCGCCGCCGGAATCGGGCACTTCGCGCCGCCAGAGGTAGAGCATTGGCGAACTCTTCTCATGCAGTTCCACATCGTTGAAACCGCCAGCCGGCACGATCAGGGATCCCCCCGTCTCGACACCATCGCGCGAACGGAATGCTGGGCCGCCCCATCCCAATGAATCCATGTACATGATCGCAAAGGGCTCGCCCGCCTGGTTAAGGCCGCCAAATTGGGCGAGAAGCCAGGACCCGTCAGCCGGCCCGCACACATAATCCGCGAACTCGGGTGCGAAGGCCATCATCTTGGCGACGCAACTCGTCGCCGCCGCCGAGGCGATCCAGTTTGCCGTGACCGAACCGCCACTGATCGGCGACGGCGATTCGGCGCTGATGATGGTGCGATCAGCGAGCAGAACCGAGATCGGGCCGAGCAGACCTGCATTCCAGTCGAGTTCCTGCCCGAACGTGCCGAGCAGCGCCGTGGCGATTGCGCCCAGCGTTCCCGCCTTCGACGCATTGCCCATACCCTCGATCTGGGGATGCGCGTCGCGCAGGTCGAAGGTGAGCAGGTCGCCCTTCTTGGTCATGGTGCAGGAGATGCGGAACACCTTGTTGGTATGGCCGTCATGGTCGTAATACATCGCATGATTGAATTCGCCGTCGGGCAACCGGCCAAGCTGCGCGCGCATTTCGGTTTCCGTTGTCGCAATGTTCTGCAGCATCGTGTCATGCACCGCATCTGGGCCATAGCGGTCGCAAACCTCGCGTAGCCGCTCGTGCGACACGCGATGGGACGCTAGCAATGCGCTAAAGTCGTTGCCCACAAAGAGGGGGATACGCGAGCTTCCGAGAATCAGATTCCAGATGCCCTTGTCGAGTTCGCCGGCGCGAACGATCTTGAGGATCGGGATGCGCAGACCTTCCTCGAAACACGACTTCGCATCCGGCACCCAGCTCCCCGCTTCCTTGCCGCCAACGTCCAGAAGATGCGCCATGCAGCCGGTCCAGGCGACGATTTGACCGTTGTGGAAATACGGCGCAACGAGCTGGACATCGTTCTGGTGCACGCTGGCGATGAACGGATCGTTGGTGACGAAAACGTCGCCTTCGCTGATTTCACCGGCGAAGTTCTCGTTGATGAGCTGAATCATCATCGTCATCGTGCAGAGCGGGATCATGTAGAACGTTCCCGAAACCGCGATGTCGCCATTCGGCATGTAGATGCCGAAATTGTAGTCCGTCGCATGTACTACCGGCGAACCGGAGGCATGCATGATGGTAGTCGAGCCTTCCTGATTAATGGACCATAGACGATGGCGGATCACCTCGTAGGTGATCGGATCGAGTTCGTCCTTTCCGCGAGGGATCGGTCGCGGACCCACAGCCCTGAGGCTGAGAGGGATGGTGCTGTTGGCGATCGGAGCGTTCATCGCATGCTTCCCTTCAGGCCTTGCTGGTGATGGTAACGTTCAGGAACTTGTCGACTTCAGCGCGCTGGCCGCGACCAACGACAAGCGTCGTGTCGTCGAATTCGACGATCGCCGGCCCTTCGAACTTGAAGCCCGGACGGATCGCACCTTCGCCGTACACGGTGGCTTGCCGCCATGCCCCTTCGGAATAGATACGACGTTCGGATACCGCCGATGGTGCGCTGCTTGCCGCTCCTTTTTGGGTAGCGGCGGATCGATCGAGGCGGGCACGCGCGACGATGCGGAATGCACTGATCTCGATACCAGCCGCGCGAAACGCCGACCCGGTGCCGAAGCGAGCCTCGTATGAACTCGATGAAATGCTCGATCAGCCTGTCGACGTCGGCCTTCTTGAAGGGGAATTTCGACACATCCACCGACATATCGAAAATTTGAGGACGGAAACGCACGTCAACATATCGCTCGTAGTCCACAGACGCTATGTCAACGCCTTGCGCATCCAATGCATGGCGCGCAGAAGCCTGCAGTTCCTCGAATACCCTGTTCAATTCGTCCGCTTTGATGTGATCGGAGAACGCGTCCGTCCCGGCCGGACAAATCAGGGAACTCGCCTGCTCGCGCGCTACGACAAGATCGGACAACAATATGCCGTGCGCCGAGAGGATCGAAGCCGTGCGCGGCACGACGATCTTGTCGACGCCGAGATCGGCGCCATAGCTACTGGCGTGGACCGGCCCCGCGCCACCAAAGGCGACCAGAATGAACTCGCGGGGATCGTAGCCGCGATAAACCGTGGCCTGCCGCACCAGATCGGACATTTGGCTGTCGACGATACGCTTGATACCTTCGGCAGCGTCTTCGATGCTGAGCCCAAGCGGCTGGGCGATCTTCTCGACAGCCTTGCGCGCCAATGCGGCATCGAGCTTGATGCGGCCGCCGAGAAAGTTATCGGGATTGACCAGGCCGAGGACAACATCGGCATCTGTCACGGTTGGCTCGGTCCCCCCCGTGCCGTAGCAGGCCGGACCAGGCACCGCGCCGGCGCTTTCGGGCCCGACCCGCAGGCGGCCGTTCTGGAGGGACGCGATGCTGCCGCCACCTGCTCCGATCGTGTCGATCGCGACCGACGGCACGGCGACGACCTGCCGCTCGATGATAGTCTCGCGCTGGATCATCGGGCGACCATCGATGATAAGGCCTACATCGAAACTCGTGCCGCCCATGTCAGTCGAGATAACATTCTTGACGCCGATCTGCTCACCGACCAGCCTTGCCCCGACAACGCCACCCACTGGCCCGGAGAGAAGAATGCCGACCGCCTCGTCGCCCGCGCTGCGCGCCGCCGAGAGGCCGCCATTCGAGCGCATGAGAAGCGGTTCGTGGCGCAATCCCTGCGAAGCCAGGCTTTTGACCAACGAATGCATTGCGGTCGTCACCTTCGGGCCGAGGAAGGCGTTCATCACGGCGGTCTGTGTCCGGGCCAATTCGCCAAGGCGAGGCAGAAGATCGCTCGAAATAGTGACGAATATGTCGGGGGCTTCTTCCCTGATGATATCGCGTAGCCGGCGTTCGTGATCCGGAACCTTGAACGACCACAGCAGCGACACGGCAATGCTGTCCACCTTCTCGGACAACAGTTCGCGCACGGCTTTGCGAGCCTGCTTCTCATCCAGGGGCGCGAGAACGCGACCCATATAGTCGACGCGCTCGTTGATCTCCCGGATCAGCCTGCGATCGACGAAAGGCACCGGCTTGGTCAGAAGGCGGAAATTCTTGCTCGTCGCCTCGTCGAGCCCGGTCGCCTTGTAGCCGCGATTGATGTAGAGCGTGTCCCCGAAGCCAGCCGTCTGCAGGAGGCCGGTCCGAGCACCTTTGCGCGTCAAGGTCGCGTTGGTTGCGATCGTGGTGCCGTGCGAGAAAATCTCGATCTGCGAAAGGAGGTCGCGAAGCTCGACTTTGTCATCGGCGGCAGCGAGCTCGAGAGTGGCCAGAATGCCCTTGACCGGATCCTCCGGTACAGTACTCGCCTTGTATCGTCGTAACTGCCCTTTCGGATCAAGAACGGCGGTATCCGTGAAAGTGCCTCCGATATCGGACGAGGCGTAGTAGGCCATCCTTATTCCTCCCAAAAGTCGTCGTGCCGATGCTGTTCCTTGCCGACCCCGCACACGCGGAAACGAACGGAACTTCGTGATCGAGCACGACGGATTGTGCGCTTCCTCCCTCGACGAAGGCCGAGACCTTCGCCAGCCGGCATCGACGGCACATGTCGCATTCCCGGCCGACCCAACTTAGCGCATCGCATAAATATATGGATAATAGTCGTTTCAGATGGTTGTATGCGAATGTCTTATGGATGAAGGGGAGCCTTGTTGATGGAAACGCGCCGGCTTGCGAACTTCATTGCCATTGTCGATTGCGGAAGCCTGACACGGGCGGCCGAACGAATGCATGTCGCCCAGCCTGCCCTCAGCCAGCAACTTGCCGGTCTGGAAGCCGCCTATGAAAAGACACTGGTCTCGCGCAGCAGGCAGGGAATCACCGTCACGCCGGCAGGCCGCGCTTTGTACCGGAACGCGCAGACCGTGCTTCGCCAACTGAAGCAACTGGAATCAGACGTGAAATCCGCCGGCGACTATGTGTCCGGCCATGTTTCGGTGGGCCTTCCGGTCAGTTGTGCACCAATCGTCTCGATGCCGCTTATTCAGGCTGTCCACGAGCGGTTTCCGCATATCCTCCTTCAGATATCGGAAAACCTCAGCGGTCTGCTCGGCGAGTTGATCCTCAACAACAGATTAGATCTGGCGATGCTGTATGCCGCCCACGGCAGCGAAGGACTTATACGCAAGCCGCTCCTGATCGAGCGTCTGTGTCTTGTCAATGTCGCCGCGCTTGCGCCGTCATTGGATGTGGACAATACGGTGTCGGTTCGGCAGTTGGCCGATGTTCCGCTGGTTCTGCCAAGCCATTCCAACGGACTGCGCGCGCTGGTGGACGCAGCCTTTTCGCGACACGGCCTCAAGCCTCGCATCGTCGCCGAGATCGATTCCCTCCCCAGCCTGAGAGCCGCAGCCGAATGCGGTTTCGCGGCAACGATCTTGCCACGATCCGCCACCAGCGCGGACACGGGCTCCCTCCTCGTCACCGACATCGTCGGGCCCACCATCGAGAGAACGATCGTGCTCTGCCGGCCTTCGGCGCCGGCCATCTCGGAACCGGTCCAGGCCATTGAAAATGTGATGATCGACACGATCGAAGTCCTCGTGGCGTCGGGAAAATGGCAGGGCGTGACGAGGATATAGCCACTGCCGTATGTTCCGCTATCTGAACCATACGCACTGAACGGCATCGCATGTGGGACAGATCACAAAAATAAATACATCGGCGCACTCTTGATGAGAATTAAATTCAGACCTCTTTTTGGGCGGGAGCTAGTCTATTCTCGGTATGCCCGATGGGCTGACGTTTCCAGCTTAGTAAAGTTGGCGCGATATTGCCCCGGGCTCGAGTCAGTTGTCCGTCTAAACGCTCGAGAACGATTTGCTTGGGACGAGAAGCTAGAAGCGTAGACTATTTCCGCAAGTGAGATGTCGCAGGACGGCTGCTGACAGGTGTTCGCGGAAATGCTCAATGCCCTATCAGGGAATTCGCCCAACGCTTTACGCTCAAACCGTTTTGGAGCAATTAACTGAGCAATCGCCGGGAACGCCATGCAAGCGAACTGAATTGAACCCTTCGGATCGATGTCGCCAATACGAGAGTTGCCGCTTGAACCAATAATTGCTGCGCCGGACCGGCGCCGAGAGCCAGCACCATCTGACCCAGCTGAGCCATGAACAGTGCAGCGGCACCACTGGCAATAACACTGCCCCGGCCTCCACTAAACGGCGTTCCACCAACCACAACAGCCGCAATGCTTGGCAGGAGATAGTCACTCCCTGCTGTAGGCGATGCGTAACCGACGAAGCCCGCCAGAAGTATGCCGGTGACCGCATAGCACATCGCCGCGACTACATACGTCCCAATTTGATACCTGAGAACCTTGATGCCGGACGATTGGGCGGTCGCAGGATTGGCTCCAACAGCAATGTAGCGTCGGCCGACAATCGTGCTCCCAATCAGAAGCGAGACAACAACGACCAGCCCCGCGGCAATCACCACGCTGAACGGAAATCCCATAATCTTGAAATTGGAGAAAACCTGTAAAGTCTGGAGTACCGGCAGCGCGCTCCCGCCGGTGATCAATCTGGCAAGACCTGACACTAGCGCGCCGGAAGCAAGTGTCGCGACGATCGGACTGATGTTAACGCGGGATATAAGTACACCGTTAACAGCCCCCACCAGTGCACAAAGACAAATCGTGGCGATTACTCCAAGAATCGCGGAATCCATAGCATATGAGAACTTGGCTACGAGAATGCTTGCAAGCGCGACCACGCCAGCCGCCGACATGTCAAGGCCACGCTGTTGAACTACGAGGGTTTGCCCAACCGCGACAATGGCCAGCATCGAGGCGAAGGGAAGCGTGGCTAATATTGAGCTCGGCCGCAGCGTACCGGGCGCCAAAATAGCACTAAGCCCAGCGAGCAAGGCAAGCGCCAGCCAAATCCAAGAGAATTCACTTAAGCTGATCCTTCCCTTGGGTAGAGAGGACATCAACTCCTCTTTCGCAACCGGCTGAATGCGCGCCTGGACGTTCATTGCACTAACACGAGCTGCCTCGCCTTCGAGTAAAGCGCCACCGCGGCAATGATCATGCATCCTAGCAATATCGGTTGCCAAGCATCCGTTAGGTCCAGAAACGTCGTCACGACGTTGACCTGCGAAATCAAGAATGCCCCAAGCAAAGCGCCGATAAAGGATCCGCGTGCGCCGAAGAGACTGGCCCCGCCTATCACAGCGGCGGCAATGCTGGCCAACGTGTAGTCGCCACCGCTAACCGGGTCACCAATCCCCACCTGGCCCATCATGAACACGGCTGCCAAACCGGATATCACCGAACACGAAAGATAAGCGGCGAGCTTGACGGTTCGTGGCGGGACGCCCGAAACGCGCGCCGCTTCAGGTCGCGAGCCGAACGCTCGAAAGCCAATACCCCACTTCGTTCGAAGCAGTCCCAGCTCAAGAATGATGGCCAGTGCTGCAGCAATCACGAGCGAAACAGGCACGAATCCTATCCGTGCATTAATGGTATCCATCACAGCGTCATCGATATTCCCGGCTGGCGTAGGTCGCATAATCAACGAGGCTGCGCGCAACATCATAAATGTCGCTAACGTTGCTACCATCGGGTGCAAACCAATTGGATCTACCAGCGCCCAGTTCAACAAGCCCACACCTAAACAAACGACGAGAATAAGCGCCCAGCCGAGCAATTGTTCGGTGGGAGAGGCTGTAGGAACCAGCAAGAACGACTCGATAACAACTATCAAACCCATGAGGGGGCCGACAGACAAGTCTATGCCTCCTACCAGCATTAGGGCTTGTTGGGCGCAAGCAACAATTGCGAGCGTCGCCACAATCGTAAATATCCCGCTGAAATTCCGCCCAGTGAGATAGAACTCATTTACCGTAGATGCATAGAGGCCCATTGCCAAAATGACTGACGCAACCATAGCCAAGGGGGCCCATTGGCCGGCAAACCATCGCACAAGTCCTGCGAGAGCCCCATCGTCAGCGGTCTCTCTCTCCCGCACAGTCCCCGACATCATCATCGATTGAATGATGTTGTTCTCCGTAACTTCTTCCCGTTCCAGCTGACCTACAATGTGGCCACGGGAGAACACCACGACACGATCGCTAACTCCCGCGATTTCCGCGGCATCAGATGAGACGACAAGAATTGCAGCTCCTCGCTCAGCTGCACGTCGCAGCGTCTGGTATATGAACATGCGAGCGCCAACATCTACTCCTTGGGTTGGCTCATCGATGAGCAGCACCTTGGGATTACTCGAAAGAACAGCAGCCACTAACAGTTTTTGCTGATTTCCGCCGGAGAGCGACGCGATAGGCGTTTCCGTGCTGGGCGTCTTCACCGAATACTCTTGGATCGCTTCGCGAACTCTTTTGCTTTCGCGTGTTTTGTCGATAAATCCCACTACGGAATTCTTGACCAGACTTCGTACCGAGAAGTTCTCGCGAACACTGAGATCGCCAAACATTCCTTCGCGATGTCTTGCACCAGATAGATATTGGATTCCCGCCTTTGTAGAAGCACTCGTGTCGTTCAAATGCGCCGGACGACCTTGAATGAATACTGTTCCGCTACCCGGCGCGATTCCAGCAAGCGAGCGCATGAATTCTCGTTTGCCGTTTCCGTCCATTCCCGCCAAGCCCACAATTTCACCGGCGGAGACATTCAGGGATATGTTGTCGAAGCCCTTTCCTGAATAAGATTGGACGGACAGGATTGGTTCGGTACTTAGCGACGTCGCCTTGGAAGGGAATTCGCTATCGGCACTCTTTCCAATGATAAGCTCAACAATTCGGCTTTCGGTAAGAGCACCCTTGTCGAACGTACCTTGAACACGACCATCTCGAAGAACCGTTATGCGGTCGGATATTTCCTGGAGTTCGCGAATTCGATGAGAGATATATACTACTCCCGCTCCGTTTGCCGCGACCTCGCGTATTCTTTCAAAGAGACGGCTTACGTCTTCGCTGAGCAAATGCTCGGTCGGTTCGTCAAGAATAAGTACGCGCGGTTCTATTGCCAGGGCCTTGACGATCTCGATGACGAATCGCCGCTCGGAGTTCATTTGATCGACGCGGTAGGTGACATCGATATCGATGTCACCATTCCATTTCCGCAAAAGAGACATTGCCCATTCATTTAATTTTGAAATGGGAGGACGCTTCGAACTCGGGTACGCCGAGGTACAGATTTTCGGCAACAGTAAGGTCTGGCATCAGCGCCGGTTCCTGGCGCACAAAGGCGAGGCCGCATTGCCGCACCAGTTCGGGATCGCCAATGATCGACGATCCGCCGATTTGTACGATGCCCTCGTCAGGCATCAACGCCCCCGATGCGACCGCCATCAACGTTGATTTGCCGGCCCCATTTTCTCCCGCAAGTCCATGCACCTCGCCAGCGGCCACCTCGAACGTAACGTGTTTCAAGGCCCACACACCCGGAAAGCTTTTAGAAATCTCCGAGACTTTGAGCACGGGCTCGCTGGACATGGCTACACCGTGACCATACTACTGTTTCAAGAGTTCTTTAAGTTTGACGTCGCCAAGCTGACCGGACATATCGGCATCGGGGGGCAAAGACGTATCACACTTGGGATCTATGTGCGCCTGGCTGTCAGCGTACACAAAGGGAATGACCGCGGCAGGCTCATCATCCTTTGTACCTTGGTAAGTCGCCATAGCGCGACGCGCGGCGAAGCGGATTAGCGATGTCGTTCCGTCAAGAGAGAAATACTCCCAGCCTTTGCCGGCTTTCCTATCGGCCAGGTATTTGCAGTTGAGTTCATTGCTGCTCGCCAGCGTTGCTTGCGCAGGAATTGGCAGGCCCGCGAGTTCGAACGCCTTGATCGCCGCCATGGTCGTGACGCCGTAGTCGGAGGCGATACCGTCTATTTTCGGATATTTGGCGATCAGAGCTGATACTGCCTTTTGCCCATCAACCGGATTCCAGTTGGTGACGATGTAGTTGTCTTCCAGCAACTTCATCTCCGGATACTTTTCCAGGCCCTTCTTGAAACCTTCAATAAACTTCTGAGAAGAGGTCGCTCCGGGGGGGCCTCCCAGGAATAAGACATTTCCTTTTCCCTTTAGCGTGCCTCCAAGCCAGCCAGCCCATTTGATCCCATCCGCGATCGGATCCTGGTAGATCAAGGCGCTGTAGTCTTTTCCTTCATCGCCCCCAATTTGAGAGAAGTACGGCACCATCGTCACGCCGGCTTTGGTCGCCGCTTTAAACGCGGGAAGGGACGCCGCCCCGAAATTCGTGAACGCCACTATGACGTTCGCGCCTTGCGAGACGAGGCTATTAATGTCGCTATTGTATTTTTGGGCGTCATTGTTGGCGTCAAGATAGGTCACCTTCTTGACGTTCGGACACTTTGACAACTCATCTTTGAATTCGGCGGCCGCCGTCTTGAACCAGGTCGCTCCGCCGAATCCATCCACGTGACCCACGATGACCGGCTTCGTGCCGCACATGGGCGATATATCTGCGTGCTTGTTCATCACGGCATGCGCGACGTCGTCAGCAGCAAGGGTGGCTGTATTCGCCAGACTGTAAAAGGCTATTGCTACAGACACAATGAAAGCGCCACTTGCGCCAAGCTTCCGAGAATTCCTCATAAATTCTATCCCCGTCCTGTGGTTGCCTAAGCCGGTATCTGTTCATCAAATGACCTATGAAGGCTACTTGCGGTAATGGTCGACCGCTTGTCCCTATTCGCCAATCGACTTGTCTGGCGTTGCCATGTGAAATGTCCGCCGTGGACCGGTTAGCTCACCAAGAGACAGGGTTCGAAATTTAAGAGCTGTAGTTTGTACATAAGGCGGCAATCGCCGCATATGGTGGACTAAGAATAAGCTATCAGCCTTTCCTAGCCGGCAGGGGACAACGAAAGCCGCGAGCTTCTGATAATTCGGATGCTTCACATCGCCGAGATCACCAGCATGGCCTTCCGACTCAACGCGGTCGGGCGCTTACTAATCGGCAGATGCTTGTCTGTTGCCGAATCCATTGGACGCAATCTCCTAGTCAGGTGAGACTTTCCATTTACCCAGGCCAAGAAGAGCAATCACGCTGGGCTACAAATCGGATCGAGTGAGCGAACCTAAACCGCATGGCTCCGTCGGCTCGGTTTGGTTAAGAGGAATCAATCTCCAAAACATCGGATGAAACAATCGGGATTGCGGCACTTTTTTCCACGTCAGGCGGAACGTCTGTCAGACGCATGGGCGAGCGCCAATATCGAGACCCAGAATCGGCTCTTTTCGTTTTGCAGGCCGTCGCGCGGCCCAACCTCGACGATGCGAATCTGATCGCTCATGCCGATCTCATGCGGCCGCCGGCTCGATTTCCGCAAGCTCGACGCCTTCCTGCACGATATCGCCGACCTTGCATTTGATCTTCTTCAGTACGCCTGCGAACGGCGCGCGCAGGGTCTGCTCCATCTTCATCACCTCAAGGGTGAGAATGGCTGCGCCCTTTTCGAGCGTGGCGCCCTCTTCGGCCAGCAACGCCACCACGGTACCGGGCAAGGGTGCCACGATTTTGTCTTCGCCGACCTGTTCCTCGTCGTCGCCGCCGAAGGGATCGACCCAGTGCAACTCGAAGCGGCCGTTGCGCGTCCGCAAGTACAGTTCGTGTCCTTCGATTACCGCCACCACGCGCGATATGGCGCCGTCGAGGGTCAAATCGATTTCACCTTCGGTGTTGACCGAATGAGCAAAGGCAAATTCCCGTTCGCCAATCGCCAGGGTCGAGGATCCAACGCCATAGTGCAGCGTCACCTTGTGCTCGGCCCCCTGGCCGGGACGGAAGGAAAACGCCCGTTGCCGCCGACCGACCGGCATCCAGCCAAAAGTTCGCCACGGTGAGTGCGCATCGCTGCCGGCCGCGGCCTTTTCATCGGCCAGGATGGTGGCCACGGCAGCGGCAAGCTCAAGCTCGCCGGCCTGGTTTGACCCTGCCGTCAGGTTGGTCAGCTCGCGCTCGATGAAGCCGGTATCGATGGCATTGGCCCGCACGTCCGGATGCGTCACCAGCGCGGAAAGGAACGGGATATTGGTGATGACGCCGCGGACGTCGGTTTCCTGCAGCCCGTGATTGAGCTTGTCGATCGCGGCCTGACGCGTCGGCGCCCAGGCGATCACCTTGGCCAGCATCGCATCGTAATAGGGCGAGACCGAATCTCCGGTGCGATAGCCCGCATCGATGCGCAGGCCGTCCACGACCGGCGGCATTTGCCAGGTCTTGATGCGGCCGACCGAGGGCATGAAGTTCTTCTGCGGATTTTCCGCGTAAACCCGGGCCTCGATGGCGTGTCCGTTGAATCCGATTTCGTGCTGCGCCAGCGGCAGTCTTTCGCCGAACGCCACCCGCAATTGCCATTCGACCAGATTGATTCCCGTGATCAATTCGGTCACGGGATGCTCGACCTGCAGCCTTGTGTTCATCTCGATGAAGAACACATCCTTGCCATTGGAGACGAACTCGATGGTGCCGGCGCCGACATAATTGACCGCGGAGGCGGCCTTGCGCGCCGCCGCGCTCACGGCCTCGCGTTGTGCGGGACCGAGCGTCGGCGACGGCGCTTCCTCGATCACCTTCTGATGCCGCCGCTGCAGCGTGCATTCGCGCTCGAACAGCGACACCAGATTGCCGTGGCTGTCGCCGATCACCTGCACTTCGATGTGACGCGGATTATCGACGTATTTCTCGATCAGCATGCGATCGTCGCCGAAGGCCGCCTTCGCCTCGCGCTTGGCGCTGACGATAGCCGCCGCAAGCTCGCCGGCCGAACGCACGACGCGCATACCGCGGCCGCCGCCACCGGCGGATGCCTTGACCAGCACCGGAAAACCGATTTTATCGGCGGCCGTCGTCAGGGTCGCCTCGTCCTGAGCCTCGCCGTGATAGCCCGGCACCAGCGGCACGCCGGCCTTTTCCATCAAGGCCTTGGAGCCGGATTTCGAACCCATCGCGATCATCATGTCGGCGGTCGGACCGACGAACACCAATCCGGCATCGACGCAAGCCTGGGCAAAGCCGGCATTCTCCGACAGGAATCCGTAGCCCGGATGCACGGCTTCGGCGCCGCTCCGGCGGGCGGCCTCGATCACGCGCTCGATATTGAGATAGCTGTCACGCGCCCGCGCCGGTCCGAGCAGCACGGCCTCGTCGGCTTCGGCGACGTGCATCGCGCCACGGTCGGCCTCGGAATAGACCGCAACCGAGCGCAGGCCCATCGCCCGCGCCGTGCGGATCACGCGGCAGGCGATTTCGCCGCGATTGGCGATCAGCAGGGTGTGAAATCGCCGGTATGGCGCGGGACGGTCCATCATCACATCCTGAACAGGCCGAAACGAGTGGCCTCGATCGGTGCGTTGGCGGCTGCGGAAAGTCCAAGGCCGAGCACCAGCCGGGTATCGGCGGGATCGATCACCCCGTCATCCCAGAGCCTGGCGGTTGCGTAATACGGATTACCCTGGGTTTCGAATTGCGCCCGCGTCGGCGCCCGGAACTCGTTCTCCTCTTCGACCGACCAGGAGCCGCCCTTGGCTTCGATATTGTCGCGGCGCAACTGGCTCAGCACCATCGCCGCCTGTTCGCCGCCCATCACCGAAATGCGCGCGTTCGGCCACATCCACAGGAATCGCGGGCTGTAGGCGCGGCCGCACATCCCGTAATTGCCGGCGCCATAGGAGCCGCCGATCACGACGGTGAATTTCGGCACGCCCGCGGTCGCAACCGCCGTCACGAGCTTGGCGCCGTCGCGCGCGATACCGCCAGCCTCATACTTCTTGCCGACCATGAAGCCGGTGATGTTCTGCAGGAACACCAGCGGGATATTTCGCTGACAGCACAATTCGATGAAGTGGGCGCCCTTCAGCGAGCTCTCGCTGAACAGGATTCCGTTGTTGGCGATGATGCCGACCGGATAGCCCCAGATGTGGGCGAACCCGCAGATCAGGGTCTGGCCGTACAATTTCTTGAATTCGTCGAATTCCGAACCATCGACCAGCCGCGCAATGATGTCATGCACGTCGAACGGCTTGCGTCCGTCGGCGGGGACCACGCCGTAGATTTCCTCGGGCGCAAACAGCGGCTCGCGTGCCTCGCGCATGTTCAATGCGGCGCGTTGCGGCGGCTTCAGTGTGGCGACGATACGCCGCGCAATTCCGATCGCATGGCTGTCGTTCTGCGCATAATGATCGGTGACGCCGGATTGCCGTGAGTGCACATCGGCGCCGCCCAGTTCTTCGGCGGTGACGACTTCCCCGGTCGCGGCCTTTACCAGCGGCGGTCCACCGAGGAAAATCGTGCCCTGATTGCGCACGATGATGCTTTCGTCCGACATCGCCGGAACATAGGCTCCGCCGGCGGTGCAGGAACCCATCACGATCGCAATTTGCGGAATGCCCGCGGCCGACATCTGCGCCTGATTATAGAAGATGCGGCCGAAATGCCTCTCGTCGGGGAAAATCTCGTCCTGCTGCGGCAGAAATGCGCCCCCCGAATCCACCATGTAGATGCAGGGCAGATTGTTCTGCCGCGCGACATCCTGCGCGCGAAGGTGCTTCTTCACCGTCATCGGGTAGTAAGTGCCGCCCTTGATGGTCGCATCATTGGCGACGATCATGCATTCGCGTCCCGAGATCCGCCCCACCCCGGTGACGACGCTCGCCGAATGCACATCGCCGCCATACAACCCGTGGGCGGCGAGCGGCGACAGCTCGAGAAATGCCGTTCCCGGATCGGTCAGGAGATCGACCCGCTGACGCGCCAGCATCTTGCCGCGCGAGGTGTGCCTGGCGCGCGACGCTTCGCCGCCGCCGCCGGCCACCTCATCGAGCTTCAGCCGCAGCTCTGCGACCAACTTTCGCATGGCTTCGGCGTTGCGGGCAAAATCGGACGAACTAGGATCGATGCTGGAATGCGGAATCATGAGAGGGGTTTGACTTTCAGGGTCGCTTCGGCTGCCAAAGCCCACTCAAGTTCATAAGTGTGCCGCATCATCGGAACTGGACGGCCTCCAAGTTTTGCCCGCTCGGATCGAGCCTTTGAGGACCGAGCTTTAAGCTGTGCGGTCAGCAATAGCTTGCTCAGGAACGCCAATTCGCCTAACTCTGATTGCCAAATTAGTCGGGTGTCTGTTTCCCCAGAGCTTGGTCAGGTCGCAGAGATCGCCTCGAAATCTTTTCTGTGATGGTTGGTACATCGACAGATCGTTTTACAGGTCTTGGCCAGAACGCTGGCAGTGCAATCTGATGTTCCGATGCCTGTTGCCTGCATTCCCGCCGTCTTAAAATCCCGGCGTTAAACTATTTCTTAGCGGCCTGCTCGAGCCAATGCGCAAAAGTCAGGATCTTCTCCACGTTACGTTTGGCTGTGGGGTATACCGTCCAGAACGAGAAGGGTCCGCGCACCCTCTCGTCAAACATGATAATTAATCGTCCGGCTTTCAGGTCGTCCGCCACCAGCGGCAGAATACCTAGCGCAGCTCCATGTCCGGATATAGCCGCATCAATAGCCAGCTCGGGCGACTGAAAAATAAGACCACGCCTGCCTGCTACGTCGCCCATTCCTACTGTGCTCAACCAGGTATTCCAGGTCGGGAGGTCAGGCGCCCGGCTCGCGCTCTCGTCGTGAATCAACCTGATTGACCGCAAGTCTTCGTAACGGAAGCCAGACTGTCCTGCGCTCCTCAACGAGGGGCTGCAAACCGGAACATAGTCGGCAGGAAACAACAAGGTTGATTGCAACCCGGGATAGTTTCCTCTTCCAAACCGTATGCCAAAGTCAACTTTTTCGGCGCCGAAATCCGTTAGATTGTCATTGACCAGTAACTTGATCTGAAGTTCCGGCTGAAGAGAAGCAAATTCGGGAAGACGTGGGGCCAACCACTTTGCCGCAAAAGCTGCCATGACGCTAATGACCAACGAGCGGTCATCAACCAAAGAAAGGCTCCTAATCGTCTCTTGAATCTCGTCAAAAGACTTGAGGAGGCATTGGGCCAAGACCATTCCTTCGACACTTAGCCGAGTTCTTTGTTGTTCCCGTTCGAAGAGCTGAACCCCAATATATTGCTCAAGACGCCGAACCTGATGACTGATCGCACTGGGAGTAACGCCAATCTCAGCTGCAGCTTTCGCAAAATTGGTGTGCCGGGCGGCAGCTTCGAACGAGCGAAGTGCATCTAGTGGCAACAGCCGCCTGTTTCGAGCTATTGTTCCGATAGCAAAGCCTCGACTTCATGAACGCAATTCATGATCGCGCAATTTTTGTCGCTTGTCAAAAACCACTGCGTGCAATGGGATATCGAATAGCTAGCAAGAGAGGGGCAAATGAAACGCATTTCCGATGTTGCCAGCCTTACCGAGTATGGAAGGCATCGGCTTTCTGAGCATTTCTTTATGAGAGAGATGCTCTTTAGCGAGGTCAGCAATATTCATGGAATTCCTAACATTCCGGACGATCCCGACCTCGCGCTAGAGGTAGGTCGCAAATTCTGTTCGTTGGTCCTGGAGCCTCTCCGGTCCGCTTTCGGACATGTCACGATCCGGAGCGCATTTCGATCGGCGCGCTGCAATGGATATTGTCACGAGCGCTTTAAGGCGGGGGACGAAGCGTCATGGTGCGGACCAAACGAGTACAACTTCGCGAAGCATATTTGGGACCATCGGGACGAGCACGGTCGCGTCGGTGCGGTGGCAACAGTTATCATCCCCTCATACATCGAATATTTCGAACGAACCCATGATTGGAAACCCCTCGGTTGGTGGGTCAGGGATAATCTCGAGCACTATTCAGAAGCGATCTTCTTCAAGACTCTCGGTGCGTTCAATATCGGCTGGTACGACGGTGTCACCACCAAGGCTATCTCGTACGTGGCGCCGCCTGTCGAAGAACTGTTGACTAAAGAAGGGATGGACAATTTCGACGGCGACCACTCCCAGCACTATCGGCACATTCTCACATTGAAATAACTTCGCAAACCGGAACACCTGCATGTTCAAGATCACTGCCCTGGACCACGTCGGGATTCGCGTTCTCGATCGTGAACGATCCATTGCCTTTTACTCGAAGCTTGGGTTTCGGGTCGACCCACACGAAGACGCTCCAGATTACCGAGCCGTAGGGCTCGTCAACGACGCCGGAGTTAGAATTCACCTTATCTACAACGGCCTCCCTTACGCGGAAGGCAAGAATCCGCTGATGGATCAACCCATTAAGTGGCCAGGATATACGCACGGGGCGGTAATCGTCGACAGCATGGATGAACTCGTTCTTTGGTTGGAAAAGCAAGGGATCACGATAACCGAAGGTCCCAGCATTGTCGGGGACGGCCGAAGAAGGCTCTGCTTCATACGAGACCCCGACCAGAACGTAATCGAATTTAATGAGATACTCGATTCATCGAAATAAAGAACTGAAATGCTGCGATTTGCGCGGCGCTTGCTTTTGCGTGATCGTGTTGGTTGCCTGGCGCGACTCCTGACGGAATCAGACGCATGGGCAGTCCCTTTGCAAAAATCATCGCGTAGCGCATCGCGGGCCGCCAGGTCAGGAACACGCAGCTCACCCTGCCCGCCAGCGAATGAGATTGGAGGTAACGGATGTCACTATCTGGCGACGGCCGCGACGCTGGCGTGTGACAGCACGCCATCATTCAACTGAGGGCGAAGCGTGTGCCAATCGGTAGTCGTTTGAAACGCGTGAGCCGCTCGAACGAGCGCCTGCTCCGAGAGATGCGGTCCGACCAATTGCATGCTGAGCGGCATCTGGTCCGACGCCATACCCATCGGCAAGGTTATGGTCGGACTACCGCTAAAATCAAATACGGCAGTAAAGCGCAAGATGCTCAAGAGAACCTTAGGATCGGCTCCGTATTCACTCATTTTTTCCAGCGTCGGTATCGGCACAGGCATCGTTGGAACAAGCAACAGGTCGATATCTTCAAACAAGGATGCCAAGCTGCCGGAAAACTTCAGCCGCTCATGGTGGATTGCCGCGATTGCCTCTCCGCTCATCGACCTGCCCTGCTCGATCAAAGCCGCCAGATCCGGCCCGTATTCCTTCTTCCGAGATGGATAGGTCTCCTGGTGCGCGACTGCGGTTTCGACCGAGCACATCGGTATCCACATGCTCACCAATTTTTCATAAGAAGGAAAGTGCACTTCGCGTATAACGGCCCCAAGATCGGCAAGGGTCCGTTCCGCATCTTTGAGCGCCCGAACGATTTGTGGATCTATCCCGTTCTGGGTGTAGGAGCGATCAATACCGATCTTGAGGCCCCGTACTCCATCTCCAATTGCGGCAAGATAATTAGGCACGGGCGCGGGTAGCGCGGTTGGATCATTCCGGTCGGCGCCCGCGATGACACCCAACATGGCCGCCGCGTCGGCCGCGTTGCGGCACATTGGTCCGATATGATCAAGAGAGTCGGCGAGCGCAAAAATGCCGTGACGGCTGACGCGCCCCCATGTCGGCTTGATTCCCGTCAATCCGCATGTCGCAGATGGGAACCGGATAGAGCCTCCGGTATCGCTTCCGATCGCTCCATAACAAAGGCCTGCCGCAGCGGCCACGCCGGACCCGGTGGACGACGACCCGACCCAATAATTGAGGTTCCAAGGATTTAGTGGGGCTTGATCGTCAGGATGGTGGCTCGTGTAAGCTCCTTCGGTCATCTTCAGCTTACCGACGATGATGGCGCCTGCGCGCTCTAAACGCTCGACTATCGTGGCGCTATAAGGTGGCACGAACTTCGCACGAATTTTGGTACCGCCAGTGGTCGGCGCAAAGCTCGTGTAGCAGAGATCCTTCAATGCTATCGGAACGCCGTGAAGCGGTCCTCTCCAGTTTCCATTCCTGATCTCCCCATCCAGCTTCCTTGCCGACGCGACTGCGCGTTCCTTCAGGACGGTCGCAAACGCATGAAGACGGCCATCCAGTTTGCCGATGCGATCAAGCATTGTCTGGGTAGCTTCAAAAGAAGAAACCTCTCGCCGACGAATCAATTCGGAAAGGTCGAGTAAGGATTTATAGTGCAGTTGGTCCGATTTCATGATGCCATCCTCGTTCTCGGCGAAGGCGAGATTTTGTGATTTGAGCCGAAGTCTAATGGACAGACGCGACAGCCGCCTCTCGTGCCGCCCGCTCTCTGAGTTCCCGCCTAATGATCTTGCCGGTCGCCGTCAGCGGTAATTGATCCACGAAAGTGATTTCGCGTGGGAATTCGTGGGCCGCGAGGTTGCTCTTGACGAATTCACAGATGTCGGCAGCGAGTTTGTCAGACGGCCGAAAGCTCGACTTAAGAACGATGTACGCCTTGACGATTTCCGTGCGGTGCGGGTCCGGCTTGCCGACAACGCCCGCATTCTCCACGGCGGGATACTTCAGCAGGCAGTCCTCAATTTCGCCGGGCCCGATGCGATAACCTGCGGATGTGATTACGTCATCGTCCCGACCGAGGAAACGCACCCAATCGCCCTGTTCGCGGACTCCTTTGTCACCCGTCAACATCCAGTCTCCAAGAAATTTGGATCGGGTGGCTTCGGGATTTTTCCAATATCCAAGAAACATAACTGGGTCGCCCAATCTGACCGCTATGTTACCTGGAATACCTTCCCCACACTCCGAACCAAGGTCGTCAATTACTTGTACTTCGTGTCCGGGTACTGAACGGCCCATCATCCCCGGTTTCGGAGGTGCCAACGCGCTGCAGGACGATATGATCATGTTGCACTCGGTCTGACCGTAAAACTCATTGATCGATACGCCGAATGTGTCGTGTCCCCACCTCAAGAGCTCAGGACCAAGCGCTTCTCCGCCACTAGCCACGCTCCTCATCGAGACTTTCAGCGAGGGATCCAAGAACGAAGCGTTGCGCATCATCTTGAGAGCCGTGGGAGGAATAAAAGCGTTCCTGATCCCGAGTTTTTCGATCAGATGAAATGCTTGTGCACCGGAAAATTTCTCAAATCGATGGGCAACGACCGTGACCCCGTGATGCAAGGCGGGTAGAAGTACATCCAGGAGTCCACCGATCCAAGCCCAATCGGCCGGCGTCCAAATACGATCACCAGCCTGCGGGAAGAAGTCGTGGCTAATTTCCACGCCGGGCAAGTGACCGAGCAGAACTCGGTGGGCATGCAAAGCTCCCTTGGGCATGCCGGTGGTTCCGGACGTGTAGATGATGAGCGCCGGATCCTCCGCCCTGGTTCGGACCGGATCAAAATCGGAAGCGGCTGCTGCCAAATCCCTCCTGAACTCATTCTGGTCGACCAAATAAACTCTCTTCAGGTCCGGCAGCAAATGTTGGCTTGACGCCAGCTTTGCAAAGCCGAGGGAGTTGGTAATCAACGTCTCGACGCCCGCATCCTTCAATCGAAAGCCCAACGCATCCGGACCAAAGAGCGCGAACAGCGGGACGGCGATGGCGCCGAGCTTGTATGTGGCTATATGGGCACTCGCGGTGTCGGCGGACTGGGGAAGGAGAATTCCGATGCGAGAGCCCCGCGACACGCCGGCCGAGCGCAGCATATTTGCCAAGCGATTGGAATGATTCCGCAGATCCGAAAACGTTATAGTCTCGGCATGACCCGAAGCTTCAACGTTTATTAGAGCGACCCTTGACGGATCAGCGGCAGCCCATTTGTCGCAAACGTCAGCGCCGATGTTGTAGTATTCGGGGATATTCCATCGAAACGAGGCGCGGATATCCTGGTAGCTTGCTCCTCGTGAAAGCATGCATGCTGTTCCCTTCTTCGCAACCCTCGGGTAGCACACTCGCTATTCTTCGCTTGTTTGTCTGCGCCACGGTTCGTGCTCCTGCTTGCCAAATGGCCGCGAATCAGTGGGTTTTGATTTGCCAGATTTTTCCAACCGTTCGGACGCCGCTTCGACCTATCTCCGATTGCGCGACCTCAGAACCTGCTCAGGAGATATGCCATAGGCGGCCTTAAAGCTCCTGCTGAAATGCGAAGCTTCGCTGAAACCGAATTGAAACGCGGTGTCGGTAACGCTCTTCGCATAGCCCTCAGACAACGCAGAATGACTCGCCTCAAGCCGACGTTGCCATACCCAGCGCATGGGCGTCGTGCCAACTTTCGTGAATAACCTGTTCAACGTTCGGAGAGAGACGGCACCATGCTTTGCCATTTCCTCTGGCGACAGATTCTCGTCACCTAGATTTGCAATGGCATAACGCTGCGCGCGCTCCAACTGACTCATTCGTTGGCGGTTTAGCGCACCCTGCCCTTCTATTTCGGAGTTGATGATAGCCGATGCTAGATCCATAACGGACGATGCCAGCCGGGCCCCAACAGTCGTGGAAGAGCTTTCGGGTACCTCAAGCAACATCGCTCGCGTGGCAAGATCGGACAGCAATGCATTAAGCGATAGATCGCGGCGAAAGCCGACGGCCATTAAGCTCCGAACATCCGCATAGCGCGACGTGAGAAGCCTTCGTGGTATCGTTATGAGAATTATTTCAGACGCCAAGTCGTAGCGAAATGGCTGACTTGTATCGTAGAGGACGATCTCTTGTGGTCGCTGAACAACAGTTCGTCCATCTTGCTCCAGCCATCCGCTCCCATTCAACAAGATGCTTAACAGAAACAAGTCGTGATCGTCGGCGGAGATATGCTTGGCTTCTCTCGACCAAAAATGGGCCGGCGCTCGAAAATGACTGATGTCTAGAGGACCGATCGAGCGGGTCGCCAAACTTGCGTCGAAGTCGTCTTGGCTCTTGTCTAAGCTTGAAGCGGGAACGAAGCGATCACAAACAACTTCATGCCAATACCCAAAGCGCTCGCTGGGCACCACGTTTGTGGTATCGAACTTAGTGAACATCGCAATTCGCCAATCCGATAGAGTTGGCAAAACGCTAACATGGTTGTGACAGTCGCGCAAACGTCATGAAACAACACATCGCGATCAATTCGGCAGTTCGCTCGAGCATCGACAAATTAAATTCATCAACGATGAATGTAATTCACGACCTGAAGCGGCCGTTTGGTAAGCTAAGGCTCGCCGTGTCATCCGTCCAGAACTAAGACCATTCCGCGCCGATACCCGAAGCGTCTGCACTATTCATCCACGTCAAGTTGGATATCGGACAAGGCAATCGCAATGCAAACCGGCACTGTAGCAGCGAGGGACTCTCCGGCTGCAAGCGTGAGACCGTAGCAAGAGACTTTGCCAGCAATCAATTCTGCGAAACAGACGCCGCATCGTCCGGTTCGACAGCTCGAGCGCAGCAAAATTCCATTTCGTGTTGCCGCGCAAAGTATCGACTCGTCAGCCCGAGCGATAAATGAACGCCGGCTACGCTTTAAGCTAACCAGATAGCCATTCATTGCGACTGAATCGGGCAGCGCCCGCCGGCACCTGCTTCAGACCATCGCGGCTTGCTCGGACGCTTCCAGAGCCACCGCAGCCGATACAATAACGGCGGCGAATGGACTACGGTCTAAATCGTCTCAGCGGTAACACCAGCCTCCAGCAAAACCTTCTCGTGTGTGTTAATGCACATCCCGCAGCCGTTGATTGCCGAAACGGCGAGAGACCAGAGCTCAAAATCTTTCTTGGATACTCCGTGACTGCCAAGAATGTTCATCCGAAGCTTGGCCGGCAGTTCACGATAAGTCTGGTTCTGGGCCAGGTGAGTGAAGCGATAGTAGACGTTGTTCATCGACATGATCGTAGCCGCAGCGCGGGCCGCATCCCGCGACTTAACAGAAAGATGGATAAGCGCTTCATATTCAAAGGCCATCCGAACATCGGAATTGCGTGCTGCGATCGCGCACGCGAGGAGCAAGCCGTATTTGGTCTCTTTTTCCAATGTCTCATCATTGGCCAAAGTCGACAAATTCAGGCGAACATCCCTGGCGAAGTCCGGCAACCGATCCTTTAGACTCTCAATCGACATTCTTTGCTTTCGAGTTCATGATCTCCGGCACTCTCAATCGACAAAGCGGATCAGGCCACCTTCAACACCTCGCCTCCAACCTCGCGATTGCAAGGACATAGCTCGTCAGTCTGCAAGGCATCCAAAACTCGTAGGGTGTCTTTCGGCGCTCGACCCACATTGAGGCTGGTGGCATAGACGTGCTGAATCACGTTATCCGGATCAACAATGAACGTATATCTGTGGGCAACTCCGTCAGGAGAGCGCACTCCCAAGCCGTCAACCAGCGAGCCATTGGCGTCAGCAAACTGCCAAATCGGAAGCTTGGCGAGAGCCTTGTGGGTCCGCCGCCACGCCAATTTACAGTGCTCGTTATCTGTTGACCCTCCCAGCACGACAGCGTCACGCTCAGCGAATTCGCTTGAGAGGCGCGCGAATTCGGCGATTTCGGTTGGACAAACGAAAGTGAAATCCTTTGGATAAAAGAAGATGACCTTCCATTTTCCTGGAAAGCTTACTTCAGTAATCTCTTCGAAAGCACTTAAACCCTTCTCTTCGTGTTGCTCAAAGCCGGGCTTTACTCCTACAACCTTAAAGTCCGGGATTTTGTCCCCGATCTTCGCCATAGATTAACTCCTTTAGATGGCATCAAAAACGTTCATAACCTTGATGTTCCCGAATTGCTCCCACAAAGGGACGCGCGTCGCTTACGTTCGGAACGCCCAGCCCCCGCAATTCTCGCATGCGAACTCGTCACCGATCCGAAGCAGTTCATGCCGCAGTCGACCGTCCGAAGATGCCGCTGGAAGTGGAAGACACGGTTAGGTCAGAAGATCCAGGAAGATTCATCCATGCTTCCGGTCCTGTCTCAATTTCGGAAACGGTAAGGAGACAGTTATTTATGTCTTCGTACAATCGCGAGAAATCGATGTTGCGACCAATGAAAACGATCTCTTGACGACAATCGCCCACGGTCTCGTCCCATTTGGCGAGGATGGCGTTCCGCCTATAGTCATCGCGCGGCCACTCGTCTCTCGCAACAAAACTCCACCAGCGCCCCGTGAATCCCCAATTGAAGGATGATCCAGTTTGCGCAACCGTACCTATTTCAGCGTATCGATTAGCGGCCCAGAAATAGCCTTTGCAGCGAAGCAATGTTCCATTCCGCCAGGGCTCGGTCAGAAAGCGGTACAGCCGCCTGGGATGGAACGGGGCGCGCGCCCGATATACGTACGACCCAATTCCAAATTCGTCCGCCTCGGACTCGGAATTCTGCTTTTCCATCTCCTGCAGCCAGCCCGGAGACACTGCAGCCTTTTCCAGGCTAAATCGTCGCGCGTTTATGATCTTGGACGGCTCTATTTTCCCGTTCTCTACCGGTAAAATCTCGGCGTCGGGATTCAACGCCCGCAGCACTGCCTCCAGTTCCGCATATTCCGGCATCGAGATCAGATCGACCTTGCTGATCAGCAGAATATTTGCGAACTCGACTTGATCCACAAGCAGGTCGCCCAGCGTTCTGGCGGTTTCGCTATTTTCAACAGCGACTTCGACAGTCTCAGCCGATCTCAAATTTTGCAAAAAGCTCTTTCCGTCGACGACTGTCACCATCGTGTCGAGCCTCGCGACATCGGACAGGCAAAACCCCTTGTCGTCGAGAAAGGCAAACGTTTCCGCGACCGGCAATGGCTCCGATATCCCGGTGGACTCGACAAGGAGATAGTCGAAGCGTTCCGATTCCGCCAGCGCGCGAACTTCCCTGAGCAGATCATCTCTTAGAGTGCAGCAGATGCACCCGTTGCTCAGCTCAACAAGCTTTTCGTCCAAATGGCTCAACGAAACGTTGGATACCACGTCATCTGCGTCGATGTTCACTTCGCTCATATCGTTGACGATAACCGCTACTTTGAGATTATCGCGATTAGTCAAGACCTGCTTGAGCAAGGTTGTTTTGCCAGAACCCAAGAATCCCGAAAGTACCGTAACGGGCAAGCGCTTCACGACGAGGGTCTCCGGTAGCGATCTCGGAATGAAACGGTTGAGCTGCCAAATAGCAGCTCAACCGCAGCTTCAAGTGTCGTTAGACGTTTTCAAGCTTTTTGTGGCCAGACTCCTCCGGCGAACTCGCCTTCTTTTCCGAAGCGACGTCGACTTTATCGAGGTAGCTTTCGAAGAGATCCACGACGACAAAACCATCGTCAGCGGCAGAACCCCATACATCGGACACCTTGAACTGCACATGATAGGTGGGTTCGTGAGCCGCACCCTTGTCGCCGTGCCCGATGGCATCGGGGAAAGGCCATTTTTCCGAGGTACGGTGCAAAATCACGCCCCGTTTTCCGCGAACATAACCCGGCATGCGAATGTGACCCGGCACGAATTCGTTTCGCACCTCAACAACGTCGCCAGGCTCAAACGGTTTACGACCGGTCTTCGCTGGCCTGCCCTCGCTCGAATACGGTTTCGCCAACTTGAATTCCGACCCCAGGGCCTTGTTCAATTCTCCCTGGGTGATCACGCCCTGCTCGACGAGCAGCGTGGCGGTGCCCACGTTGATGCGGTCGTAATAGGGCGAAGCAAAATAATGACGAGTGTCCATGCGCTCGATCGCATGCCGCAGCTCGTCAACGCTGAAGCTCTTGAGCCCGTCGGCCGCCAAAAACAGCAGGCTATAGGCGAGATGTTCCCAATCTTCATGAAAGACCGGTTTGTAGCTCAGGGTGTTGACAGTATGCGGGACTTTTCCAAAGCCTTGCGTACCGCCCAGATCGTGAATTCCGTCCATGTAAGCCTCCAGATCTGAATTGGTTAGCCGCGGGCCGGGGCCACGGGTTGGGCGACGCCGATCAAGACGTCCTTGGTGACAAGCTTTGCCAGTTCTTTCTCGCTCATTCCTTCGGTGCCCTTGGGGCGAACCGGAAGGACCATGTATCTTGTCTCAGCAGAGGTGTCCCAGACCTGAATTTTCACGTCACTCGGCAAGTCGAGACCCATTTCTCGCAAAACTGTGCGTCCTTCGCGAACAATACGGGATCGGTACTCGAAGCTTTTGTACCATTCAGGAGGCAAGCCGAGCACCGGCCAGTTCGTGCATGAGCACAGGCTGCAAACGATCACGTTTTGCAGTTTCGGTGTGTTCTCCAGGGCGACGATATATTCGCCTTGCGGACCCGTGTGGCCGAACTGAGCGCAGGCGGCTGTTCCGTCCTTCAACAAGAGCTCGCGATATTCTGGATTGACCCATGCGTGCGCTACTATCTGCGCACCGTTCGCGGGATCCCACTGATCTTCCATCAGGTGTGTGAACTTCTCGATGTATCCTTCCGGAATGAGAATTCTTGTCCGCGAGTACCTTGTGCAGGGCACGAGCCCTGTCTCCAGGTGTAGATTCCGGATGCTTTTGGACTTGATTGCTCATCTAGTTGCTCCGATCGTTGTTAAGGATCAACGGCCAAATGTATCGGGATAGCGACATCGAACCTTAGAGGAACTCGAATTAGATCAACCAATGGATGCCTGTGCTTGTTCGTGGACGACAATCTCCTTGCCTGCACGCGCCAGCTCCGCGTGTGCCGCGTGGCTGCTCGTTGTTGTGCGGTGCACAGGTCATAGTTGCGGTGCGCAGCCGATCATTTAGGCATGCCATGCCTGATAAATGATCACGAGCATGGAGCACTAGACTAGAAACCCGGGCGTTGCTGGATGTCTCGTTCGGGGCTTTTGCGGCTGGGCTTCATGACTGCGTGAACAGCGAGCTGCGCAGCCGAGTGATTGCAGCCAAGAAGGCCCTTCACACGGGCCAAGGTTCCCGCGCGATGGCGACATTTTCTCCGAGATCAATCGCCTGAACCGCGCCTGTGTTTCTTCCTACGCGCGCCTGCCGCTCAACATTCGCGCCTATCACGGATTTGCGGAACAGGCCCGACAGGCGATCACGGCGCTCGGCGCCGAGAAGGTGCCCTGCCATCGCGACGGCAACACGGCAAATCTTATGATCGGCCCGGATGACCAAGTGAAATTGATCGATTTCGATCTTTCGGCAAACGCCGACCCGTTCGAAGACGCCGGATGTTATCTGCTGGAGTTTTTCGAATGCGAACCCGAGGCACGCCGGGGTTTCGAGGAATGGTTCGGCCGTTTCCACGAAGGGCATTTCCAACGCGCAATGATCTACGGCATCCTGGACGACCTGCGTTGGGGACTCATCGGCGCCTTGATGGCAGCGACCTCGCCCCGCCGGAGCCTCGAATTCGCCAAATACGCCTCATGGCGGTTCATGCGTTTCAATGAACTGGCACAGCGCTGGCACGCCGCCGATCGGCTTCGTAGCGCGGCGTAGGGGAAACAACGGACGAACAGATCGAACACGAAGTCGTCGCCGCCATCTCGGCCATTCCGGGCTGGGATTATGAGAAGGTCATCCGGCGCCCGCTGACCGGCGGGCTCATGAACTCGAACTGGCTGCTCACCTATGAGGGCGTTACCTACTTCCTCAAGATGTTCGGCAAGGGATCGGAGAGCTTCGTCGACCGACGGTTGTCCAACGAGGCTGCCGTCAAAGCCAACGCCCTGGGGATTTCGCCACGCGTTGAATTGTTCGATCCTGAAGCCCTCATCGAACTCTTCGAATTCCTGGACCTTTATCGACCATCGACCGCAGCCGATTTCATGATCGAGCGCTATTATGGCGAGGTTCGTCAAGAGCTGGTTTCCCGGGTGTGGGTGGCCCGCGCGGTGTCAGATATGAAATGGGGTTCTTGGGCGGTACAGCAGCGGAAGCTGTCGAGCTGGGATTTCGACTACCAGAAATATGGGATCTGGAAATATGCCAGGGCGAGGACGCTGTTCAACGATCCGCGCTGGAATGACTGGTTGCGGCAGATCTGAGGGCGTCCGCAGCAAGAAATTTCCTGTGAAGGCTGATACTGAGGCACCCGGCTTAAAGCTGGAGAGGTTCTTCGTTCTCTCGTGAAGGAGATCATCCTCAAACCCGGGAGTGGGGAACTCAAGATTATGCCCTGGCTTTCCGTGGTGGCGCCGTTTCGGTCGGAGCGCCAAACGTGCCGGCTTCCGCAAGGCGCGCCAGACGGTCGTCATCATAGCCGAGCAGGTTTCGCAACACCTCCCGTGTATGCTGACCGACCGCGGGCGCGGCAACGGGATCCACCATCGGCGTGCGCGAGTAGCGGATCGGCAGCGCCACGTTCGGGACCCAACCTACCTCATCATGCGGAATCCGGGTCACCAGGCTGCGTTCCCTCGCTTCCGGGGAACGAATGGCCTCGCCGACGGTGCGCATCTGCCCGCAGGGGACACCTGCCGCACGCATCCGCGCCTGCCAATGCGACCAGGGCCGCCGGGCGAAGGCTTCGCCGAGGATTGCGAACAGTTCATCGCGACGGCGGATTCGATCGGGGCCGGTCGAATAGATTGCGGCCGACGCCAAATCGGCGCGATCAATCACCTGCGACATCAATCGCTGGAAGATCTTGTCGTTGCCGCAGTTGATGTAGAAGGCGCAATCCTCGGCCTGAAACACCCCGGAAGGACACGTATCCGGGCTGGTGTTGCCCTGGCGCTGCGGGTTAGCACCGCTGAAGAGGTGCTGCAGCGCGGCATAACCGGTCATCAACACCGCGTTGTCGAACAACGACACTTCCACCGCCTGCCCGAGGCCGCTGCGTTCGCGCGCCACCAGCGCGCCAAGAACCGCATTGCACGCCATCATCGCCGTGCTGATGTCCATGATCGGCGACAAGGCCCGGACGCCTTCGCGATCGGCGTAGCCGTTCATGGAGACAAAACCGCTTTCGATCTGCGCGATCGGATCGAAGCCGAGCCGGTCCGAAAATGCGCCGTCGCGCCCGTAGGCCGACACCGAGCAATAGATGATCTCCGGTCTGACCCTGCAGCAGCTCTCATAATCGAGCCCAAATCTCTCCATGACGCCGGTCGAGAAGTTCTCGACCACTACGTCCGCGGTGGCGATCAGTTCGCGCGCGATCGCCACGCCCTCGGGTGACTTCAGGTCGATGGCGAGACTGCGCTTGTTGCGGTTGGTCCAGAGAAACGGCGCGCCGTGCTTGAGCTCGGGATGCACCGGAGGATATCGGCGAAGATCGTCACCGCGTCCCGGCGCCTCGATCTTGATCACCTCGGCGCCCATGTCGGCGAGGATCATCGTGGCGAACGGTCCGGCGATGAAGTGCGAGAAATCGACCACCCTGATCCCCGCAAGCGCGGTCGGCGCTTGTGGGGGGCGGGGCGCGTATTCAGGAAATTCTGCTTCGAGCTGGTCCAACATCTCAACACCCTCTTGTTTGCCGCTCCGGAAACGTCGCGAGAGCCGCGTCAATCCTTCTTCGATGCATCGACCAGCGAACAACCGCCCCGATCGAGCGGCCTGAACGCTTCGGGACCGGTCAGGACGCCGACCTGCTCGAGAAGGTCCCACTTGCTGTTCGACGCTTTCGGCGCCTTCACTTTCAGGATGTACATGTTGTGGATGGCGCGACCGTCGGCGCGCACGACGACCGGGCCGAACAACTCGTCATCGATCGGCGTCCGCTTTATCCTGGCGATCACCGCCTGCGCGTCGTTGGTTCCGGCGGCAAGCGCCGCATTCAGATAGGCGAGGACCGACGAATAGACGCCGGCGTGGAATGCGGTCGGCGCGTGTCCGCGCTGCCGCTCACCGAATCTCGCCGACCAAGCCCGGCTGGCGTCGTTCAGGTTCCAATAGAAGGGCTGCGTGATGATGAGCCCCTGCCCCACCGCAAGCCCGGTCGAATTCGACGTCGTTCGTGGTGGTCAGCAGCGCCGCGAACGTCCGCCCGTTTTGCTTGAGTCCGAATTCCGACGACTGCTTGATCAGATTGACCGTATCGCCGCCGGCGGTCGCGAACGCGATCACGTCGGCTCCGGAGCTGTCGGCCTGCAGGATGAACGAGGCATAGTCGGCGTTGTTGATGGGAACGTTGACCGACCCGAGAACCGCCCCGCCGCCCGATGCGATGACCGAGGCGCCATCGCGCACCATTGCCTTTCCAAGCGCGTTATCGGTCGCGATGAAGTACCACTTCTTGCCGCCGTGATGGACAAGGTAATTGCCGATCGTGTGCGAGGCCGCCCAGGTATCGAAGGTCCACTGGATCGTGTTGGGGGAGCAATATTTCCCGGTCAGGTCCGACGAGGCGGCGCTGGATGCGATCAAGGCGGCCTGGCTGCCGCGAACGACTTCGTTGACGGCGAGGCCGACCGCCGAATTCGGCACGTCCGCAACGGCATCGACCGCTTCCTGGTCGATCCATCGGCGCGCGATGGCCGCCCCGACGTCCGCCTTGTTCTGGTGATCGGCCGAAATGATCTCGACCTTGAAATCCGGATGCTTGCGCATGAAGTCTTCAGCCGCCATTTTCGCCGCCGTAACCGAACCCTCGCCGGCATTGTCCGAATATGGCCCGGAGGCGTCGTTGAGCACGCCGATCTTGATGCTCCGCGGCGTGTCAGCGAATGCGGGCGCTGACGTAAACAGGGCTAAGAGAGATATTCCGACGATCCGCGGCAGGCTTCTCATGGTGTTGCACCGATCAATGATGGACATGGCCAAATTCAGATATCCAGGATGAGCACGGGCGACTTCGCGCCCGAGCAGCAGATCATCATGGTCTTGTTGGTGGCGTGCTCCTCCTTGCTGAGGAACAGGTCGCGGTGGTCAGGGATGCCGTCGACGACACGCGTTTCGCAGGTGCCGCAGACGCCCTCGGCGCAGGAGTAATTCACCGCCGTTCCCGCATCGAGGAGCGCGTCGAGGATCGTCTTGCCCGGCTGCACCTTTATCGTGCGGTTGCTTCGCGCCAATTTCACCTCGAAGCCGCCTTCAGCCGCCGGTTTCTCCTTTGCCTTGAAGTACTCGACATGCACCTGGTGCCGCGGCCGATCCGCCGCGACCGCCTCGAACGCCTCGAGCATCGGCACCGGACCGCAGCAATAGAGATGCGCGCCAGCCGGAGCGCTTCCGACGATGCCGCCCAGATCGAACACGCGCCCCGACCGTTCGTCATCGAGATCGACGTGTAGATTTGAACGAATGTCGGGCCGAAGGGTATTGATCTCGTCGAGAAACGCGGCGGCGCAGCGGGTTCTTGCCGCGTAGAACAGTGTCCACGGGCGACCGAGCGCTTCGAGCCGGCGGACCATCGACAGCAGCGGTGTGATTCCAATCCCACCAGCGATCAGCACGGAATGGTCAGCATGTTCTTCAAGCGCAAAATTGTTCCGGGGCGGCGAAATCCGAATGATGTCGCCTGCCCGTATTGTGTCATGGATGAAGCGCGATCCGCCGCGACCGGCCGCGTCCTTGTTAACCGCGATCACGTAGCGGTTTAGCTCGCGCTGATCGTTGGTAAGCGAGTAGCTGCGGATCATGCCGTTCGACAAATGCAGGTCGATGTGACTGCCGGCGGCGAACGAAGCGAGATCGCCGCCCGCGGGAGCCACCAATTCGTACGAATTGATGTTCTCCGCCTCATAGCTGATGCGCTTGACGCGGACCTGCATCATTTCGTCGGTCATGGCGCCGGCGTTGCCTGTGGCGACGTCACAGCTCATAACCAAAATCGGCACCCAACTGCGCGCGCATGAACGCGGCGCACCGACATCGACCCAGGATTCCTCCGGTGGCAGCCGCAGCGACACCGCCCGCACCATGAACACGTCCGGCTCGCTCACGCCTTTAGGCTTTGTGCCGTGATCGCGATAGGCTCCGAGCGTTTCCAGCAGCAGCCGCCGCGTCATCGCAATGCCGGTATCGCTAGAGCAAAGGTTCTCCTTGGTGCGATCGAAGATCGGCGACACGCCGCTCTGGCATGCACCATCCTGTACCCATAGCCCGGGCAAGCCTGAAAACCAGGTGGTTTGCTGCGCGCGGTAATCGAACTGAAAGCCGTTCTGCGGATTGTATTTCGTCCAGTAGCCGGCATACGGCACGGTGACGGGATGTTGGACCAGCGAATGGCGGCTGGCATGCCCGCTTTCCCGTCCATTGTGTCCTTCCGCGAAGATCTTCCGGGTCTTTGGCGCCAGCGGTTGCGACGGGTGATACGAGAACATGATGCAAAGCGTGTTCTCGTCGTCGATCGGGACCCAGGCGTGTCCGCTCAGATCCGGGAACGGCGACAGCGGCGGCACCAGCGTATAGAACGGCAGAATGAACTGATTGACGCGCCAATAGAGCGTGTTCGCATCGTAATTCCGCCGCGCGGCGATGCTCATTCCGAAATCCTGCTTGATGCATTCGAATGTCGGACGCAGATCGCGCTTCTGGATCCAGGCGCTCGTGGTGCCCTGGGAATCGAGCCGGCCGTGCAGCAGGGGCGCATGGGCGGAATCGATTTCACCTTCGACGGCCTGCAGCCAATTGCACTCCTGAACCCGCACCGAGATGTGCACCTGCTCGGACGGAACGAGATTCCATTCGACATTCGGTAACGGCGGCGGATCGGCGGCGTCAGGACCCATATAGGTCCAGAGGATCCCGTTCCGCTCCCGGCAGGGATAGGCCTTGATCCGCACGTGATCCTTGAGGCGGCTGCGAGCCGGTTCGGCCGGCATGTCGGTCACCGCGCCGGTGACGTCGAACTTCCAGCCGTGATAGACGCATCGCAGCCCGCAATCCTCGTTTCGCCCGAAGATCAACGGCGCGCCGCGATGCGGACAGGCCTGATCGACCAGGCCGACCCGGCCTTCGGTGTCCCTGAACGCCACCAGATCTTCCCCGAGCAGCCGAACGCGCTTCGGTTGTCCGTCCGCAGCAAGGTCCGCCGCGGGCAAAAACGGAATCCAGTAGAGTCGGAATAGCTCCCCGAGGGGCGTGCCCTTGCCGACCCTGACGAGCCTTTCATTGTCTTCGCGCGAGAGCATGATCTTCCTCCGTTGAATCTGCCGGCCGATGAGCCTGTCCGGTTGGGCTTCCGAGCAACGCTGCAACGCGGGCCGACAAGCCGAGATCGTTGGCCGTCCACAGCGGATCGGACGCGGCGAGCGGTTTTCGCGGCACCGGCGGTTCCTTGCCCGCCTCGACCAGGCTCACGATCATTTCGATCCGCCGACGCTCCAATTCCTTCAGCACATCCTCGACGACGAAGCCTTCCGCGGTGCAGCCCGGAAGTTCCGGATAGGCGAGCCGCAGCAGCCATTTACCCGGCTCGGTTTCGACCGCTTCAGCCTCGAGGAGGTAGGGAATCGACAACAGCTCGCGTAGGTCCACACCAGCCCTCCCTGAACGACATCCTTGGGCGCATATTCTTTATTACGTATACGTACTATATTGGCGAGCGACTGGCAATAGCCGGGACCGGTGTTCCGCACCATCAGCCCCGGCTGCCCGTCCGGTCGAGGGGTTGAGGGCGAACAGCCAAGCTGCTAACGGCTAACCGCAATTGCGCGCAGACTGGATCAAGGACGGCATGCCTGCCGACAAGGGAATCAAAGCGAGTTCGGCTGCGGATATCGCACGCGGCTGGCAACTGGAAGGCGGCATCGGATTTCTCCTGCGGCTGCTGGAAGCCCGTTACGACGAGCTTTATCAGAACGTGACGGGGCAGGCCGATATCACGCCGCGGCAGTTCGGCGTGCTCATCGCACTTTATCAACTCGGCCCCCTGACGCCTTCGATTCTTGCAGAACGCATCAGTTGCGACCGCAATACGCTGAGCGAGATGCTCAAGCGGATGACGGCGCGGAAGCTGGTCTCGAAGCGGAACAATTCGGAAGACCGGCGGTCGATCCAGGTGCAAATCACGGCCAAAGGCGAAGAAGTCCTGTTGGCCGTCATCCCGGCAGCCGCGGAGCTGCAAGGCATCATGCTGGCCCCGCTGCGCAAGGAAGACCGCGCCCATTTCCTCAAATGCTTGCTGGCGATCGCCAAGGCTCGATCGTCGCCGCCTTCCGAAGGCGATTAAGCATTCCTCCGTAGCGGGGCGCGGTCTGCCTAACCCTTGCCCCGTGCCTGATCGGCAGAGGCCCCGAACACCCCTGCCCCGGCAAGTCCGGCGACCGCCTCCGGAGACAGACCGAGCACCCGCGACAGCAATTCGTCCCGGTGCGCGCCGATCGCCGGCACATCGGGTTGCATCGCGGTTCGGGCGGCCGACATCTTCCAAGGCGCATTGACGCCGACGAATTCGCCAGCCCCATCCGTAATGGTGGTGAAGGCGCCGCGCTGCAGGAGATGAGGGTCCGTCAGCGCCGCGCCGGGGTCGCGGTAGACCGCGCTGGGGACGCCGGCCCGATCGAGCGCGGCCATGCACTCCGTCACCGTATGGCGTTCGGTCCACTGCTCGATCACCTGCATCATCTGGGTCCAGCTGGCGCCGCGACCCGGCACAGTCTTGAAACGCGGATCGTCGGCCAATTCGCTCTGGCCCGTCACCTCGCAAAGCGCCGCAAAATTTCGCGGCGTGATCGGCGCGATCAGGATATCACCGTCGAGGGTGCGAACGGGACCGTAGGTGGGGCGCGACGAGCGGATCGGAAACTGCGCTTCCTGCAGCTCATAGACCAGCAGGTTCAGCATGCAGTCCATCAGCGCAACGTCGATCTGCTGTCCCTCGCCGGTGCGCGCGCGATGAACCAGCGCGGTCTGGATCGCGGAAAAGCCGAAGATGCCGCCGAGCACGTCGGCGACGAAGATCGCCCCCGATGCCGGCCGATCCCGGTCTCCGGCGTATCGCGCCAACGACCGGTCGAAGCCGCTCTCGGCATGAACGATCATGGCGTAGGCCGCACGCTCTGCGGCGGGACCGGACTGCCCGTAGCCCGAGATCGAGCAATAGATCAGCCGCGGATTGATCTTGCGCAACGCCTCATAGCCGAGCCCGAGACGGTCCATCACGCCGGGGCGGAAATTCTCGACCAGGATATCGGCTTCCGCGACCAGCCGATGCACCAGCGCGATCGCCTCGGCGTTCTTGAGGTCGAGCGCAAGACTGCGCTTTCCCGCGTTGAGCTGGCCGAAATAGGTGCTGTGACCGTCGCGGAGCGGCGTGCGCAACCGCATGTCGTCGCCTTCCGGCGGCTCGATCTTGATGACCTCGGCGCCGACATCGGCCAGCAACCGCGCACAATAGGGGCCCGCCAGCATGATCGAAAAATCGAGCACGCGTATACCCTCGAGCGGTGGCGTGGCAGATTCCGGCTTCTGCATGCGATCACTCCTACCTCGGCAATCCAAGCGCGCGTTGCGCGATGAGATTGCGCTGAATTTCATTGGTCCCGATGCTGATCACCCACATCAGCGAATGACGCAGGTTCTGCTCGAACCGGCCGTTGTCGATCGCGCCGGGCATCTGTTCGGAAAGCGCGGCGCGCATCCCGAGAATGTCGAGCGCCGCCTCGCCGAAACGTTCCATCAGCTCGCCGGAGAACACCTTGCTGATCGCGCCATACTCCGGCGGCGTCACGCCGTCGGCCGCGAGCTCGGCGCAATGCATCATCAATTGCCGGCCGACCTCGATCTCGCACGCCAGCGCCGCCATCCTGTCGCGGATGACCGGATCCTGGCCAGGTGCCGACCGGTCGTCGTCACCTGCCAGCAATCGGCCGCGCAACTGCTCGAACGCGTGCGCGACCTTCAGCACGATGCCGCCGCCGACCAGGCCACGCTCGAAAGCGAGCGCGCCGGTCAGCACCTTCCAGCCGCCATTGACCTCGCCGACGATGTTGTCGAGTGGGATGCGAACGTCGTCGTAGAAGATATTGGCAAACGAACCGTCGTACATGGTGCGCGCCGGCTGGATCGTGATGCCTGGCGTATTCATCGGGACGATGAACATGCTGATGCCGGCATGCGGCGGCCTGGCGTTCCTGTCGGTTCGCGCCGCGAGAAACATGTATTTGCCCCACCACGTGGTGGTCCAGATCTTCTGGCCATTGATCACCCAGTGATCGCCGTCCTGCACCGCGCTGGTGCGCAGCGCCGCGAGGTCGGAGCCGGCCTGTGGTTCGCTGTAACCCATGCCGTGCATGGCCTCGCCACGAAGGATTTCGGGCAGGTATTTTTGCTGCTGCTCCGGTGTGCCGAACATCATTAGTGCGTTGGCCTGGATCGACGCGCCGATCCGCGGCGCCTCACCCCGCTCCATCGTCTCCATGAACGCGATCTGTTCCAGCGGCGAACGTGCCTGGCCGCCGAATGTTTTCCGGCCAGCCGAGGCCGATCCATCCGGTTGTGCCGATATCGCGTGCAAAGTCCGCGTCGAACTCCCGCTTGGAGAACGGCCTATCGTCGAACGCGGCCTTCCTGTCTCCCGTCCAGTTCTGATCGAGCCATCGCTGCACCTGCTCGCGCAGCGCGTTGCCAGCCGGACCGAGATCGTATTGCGGCAGCGGCGCGCCTCCGCGGTCCAGAAGGTACGAGGCCAGCCTGCGCCGCGCCTCGGGCGCTCCACCCAGAGCAACCGTATCCAGATGCACGCGCTTGAAATGTTGCGCGGCCTCGTGCTCCTCGGCATAGCCGATGGCGCCGAATGTGTGCTGAGTCTCGAGCGACACGCGCCGCAGCGCGTCGCCGGCGAAGGCCACCGCACAATCGACAAAGTATCGCCAGTTGCGGTCGCTCCGATCATGCAGGCTTGCTGCATGATTCGAGAATGAGTCTGACACCTTCAAGCGCGATGAGGCAGTTTGCGAGCTTGTGCTGGATCGCCTGGAATTTCCCGATCGGCTGCCCGAACTGGTGGCGCTCCTTGGCGTAGTCCACGGCGAGATCAAACGCACGCCGGGCGGCACCATATGCACGTGCCGTCAGTGCCAGCCCGGCCGAGCGACCGACATCGCCGAGCGCGACGCCATCCAGGGGAAGAAGCGTCAGCGCGGCCGACGTCAGCCTGACCTCGCAGAGACCCCAGGCGCCCATGGCGCGGATCGGCGCGATCTCCACGCCGGGCTCATTCATCCCCACGAGCGCAACTGTCCCTTTATCGACAGCGAGGAGCAGATGGGTCATCGGTCCCGGCGCCTCGACGAAACGAAGCACACCCGTCCCGTGCATGCCGTCGATCCGGACTGCACCGACGGCCGGATCAGGATCGAGCGCGCCAAAGGAGAATGCGACACGCGCCATACCGGCGTGCAGCTTCTCCAGAAGGTCCACTGCCACATCGGCCCGCGCACCCGAAAGCGCCAGATTGGCCAGTGCCGCGGACCACATCGGCGCGGGACAGGCTGCGCGCCCAAGCTCCGCCATTACCACGAGGATTTCGCGAAGGCCGCCCTGGTCGCGGCTGGAGCCGAGCGCGGCGACGCCCTGCCCGACGAGCTTGCCCCATATTGCGGAGATGTCGTCCGCGGGCGCCGGTTCTTTCCCGTCGCCCGCGGTCCAGTGCGCCGCGAGAAATCCGCGCAGAGAATCCCGAAGCATCGCCGCGATGTCGTCGCCCGGAAGCTCGGTCGCATCCATGCGAGATCAGGCCCGACCGAACTTCGGCTTGCGCTTCTCCTTGAACGACATCGTCGCCTCTTTGTGGTCGGCCGTCTCGAACGTCACCTGCTCGAGCGCCATCGAGGCTTCAAGCATCATGTTCACGCGGTCCTTGACGATCTGATTGATCGAGAGCTTCGTCCACCGGATCGCCCAGGTCGGACCGTTGGCGAGTTCGATCGCGATCTCTCGGGCTTTGCTCAGCACGTCGGCGCGGGGCACGACATGGTTGACCAGACCGATCCGCTCGGCTTCCTCGCCCTTCAGAAGTGTGCCGCGGATCAGGAACTCCTTGGCCTTGTTGATACCGATCAGCAGCGGCCAGATCACGGTGCCGCCGTCCCCGGCGACCAGGCCGACGCGCGAGACGTGGGTGTCGCCGATGCGCGCGTCTTCCGCCATCACCGTGATGTCGCAAAGCAACGCATGGGTCGCGGCCAGGCCGATGGCATCGCCGTTGATGGCGGCAATGATCGGCTTGTCGAGCTCGAGCTGACGGGTCACTCCGCGACGGCTGATCATGGGGTCGTGGACCTCGCCTTCTTCGAGGACGTCGCCGCCCGGGCGCTCCGACATCGCCTTCACGTCGCCGCCGACGCTGAAGAACTCGCCCGCGCCGGTCAGCACCACGACATTGACGGCGTGATCGTCGGCCAGATCATCCCAGATCGTCCGCAGCTCGCGGATCAGCTTTTGGTTGATCGCATTACGCGCCTCCGGCCGATTCAGGGTCACGGTTGCGACCCTGTGAGAGACCTCGACTTTCAGGCATTCATACTTCGCATATCCAGACACGTCGTCCTCCCTGTTACATTTGAGCGCGGGCCGGTCGGCCCGTCTTTCTGCCCCACGCTATCTGCGCATTCCCGGTTGCACTTCCGCCAATGCGACGTGAAGCGACATCGCACCGGGGTCCTGCTCCAGCATCCGCTGCACCGATTCCAGATGGACGCGCATCAGGCGGGTCGCCAACGCCATGTTTCGCTCAGCCAGCGCCGCGAGGAATTGCCGTCGCTTTTCCGCCAGCCGCGCCATCGCGACGCCGCTCGACGAGACCTTGGCATAGACGAAGCGCATATGGATCTCGGTGACGGAATCCACGATCATGGCGATCACCTTGTTTCCGGTCGCAGCGGCGAGCAGGCGGTAGAATTCGCGCGAGCATTCGACGCGATCCAGCAGCCGCCCTTCCCGCGTGGCCCGCTCGGTGCGCACGACGTTGGCCTCAAGTGCATCGAGATCGGCCTGCCGCGCATTGGTGCAGGCCAGCCGCACCACGAGATCAAGAACGTGGACGCGGGCTTCCGACAATTCCCGGACGGAAATCGTGCCAAGGCTGAGCATGTCGCGCATGACGTCGTTCATGCGGCTGGTATCGCCCTCGTGAATGAAAGCGCCACCCTTGACGCCCTTTTGCAGCCGAAGCACGCCGGCCATTTCGAGGCTGCGCAATGCCTCACGCAACACGTTGCGGCTGACGCCGAGCTGCTGCGCCAGATCGCGTTCGGGAGGGAGCTTGTCGCCCGGCTTGAGGACGCCGAGCGCGAGCTGCTCGCGGATACGCTCGCAAATCTCCTCGAACGCTCGCCTGGTGTGGATCGGGCGGAATTTCGGCGCAGCCGGCGTCCCGGCTGCGCGGTGATCGGGAGCCCGCTCGCGCCGGCTGGGCGACGGCGACCTCGAGCGGGCGGGCGGACGGGGGCTTGACTTGCTGTTCATGGGATGGATTATTAAATGGATCACCCATTCAATGGAAGTCCCTTTTTGGGCTTTGCGCAAAAATAACCCCCAAGGACCCCATGAGCTTCACCGAGGAGCAGATCGCATTCCGCGACACCGTCCGGAAAATGGTCGCACGACACGTCGCGCCGATCGCGGCTGAGATAGACGAAACCGATCGCTTCCCGCTCGAACTCGTGAAGCTGTTTGGCGAGATGGGGCTGATGCAGCTCTGGGTGCCCGAACGCTATGGCGGGCCGAACGGCAACCTGACCATGGCCTGCATCGCGCGGGAGGAAATCTCGAAGGCCTCGCCGGCCTGCGCCTCGATCGCGGCACTCAACACCATGTTCATCATGCCCCTGCTTCATTTCGGCTCCGAGGAGCAGAGGACGAAATACCTGCCGATCATCGCCAAAGGCGGCGTGGTAACGGCGATCGCGATTTCCGAACCGCAGGCCGGCTCGGACGTCACCGCGATCAACGCACGTGCAAGGAAGGATGGCGACAGCTACGTCCTCAACGGCCGCAAGCAATGGTGCAGCTATGGCGTCGCCGCCGATTATATCGTGGTGATGGCGCGGACCAGCGACGCTCCGGGCGCTGACGGGATCAGCGCGTTCATCGTCGAACCGAAGACGATGCCAGGCATCACGTTCGGGCGTCACGAGCGCAAGATGGGCTTTCGCGGCGCGCCGAACACGCCGATCTTCTTCGACAATGTCCGTGTTCCCCTGGAAAACCTGGTCGGCGAAGAGGGCAAGGGCTTCCGTGCCTCGATGCGGGCCCTCGATCTCAACCGCCCGACCATCGGCGCCCAATCCGTCGGACTGGCGCAGGGCGCGCTTGACGCAAGTGTCGCCTACGCCAAGGAGCGCAAACAATTCAAGAAGTCGATCTCGGAATTCCAGGGCGTGCAGTTCATGCTCGCGGACATGGCCATGCAGATCGAGGCCGCCCGCGCCCTCGTCTACGAATGCGCGCGGGCCGGCGATGCGGGCGACTGGAAACGCCTCAACGTGCTTGCCAGCATGGCCAAATGCGTCGGCAGCGACATGGCGATGAAGGTGACGACGGACGCCGTCCAAATCTTCGGCGGCTACGGCTACACCATGGACTATCCGGTCGAGCGCATGATGCGCGACGCCAAACTGACGCAGATCTTCGAAGGCACCAACCAGATCCAGCGCGTGGTGATCGCGCGCGAGCTGCTGCGGTAACGAATTCATAATCAGCTAAGGCGTGGAGGAACCGATCTTGACCGGCATCATCAACAGCGTTTGGGCCGCGGCGGCTCTGTCCGCGATCCTTTCAAGCACCGCATACGCGCAGAAGGCCTACGGCCCCGGCGCCAGCGATACCGAGATCAAGCTCGGCCAGTCGACGCCGCTGAGCGGCCCCGCATCCGCATTCGGCGCCGGCGCCGGGCGGGCCGTGGTCGGCTATTTCGAGATGCTGAACGCGCAGGGCGGGATCAATGGCCGCAAGATCAGCTTCACGCAGCTCGACAATGCCTACAGCGCCCCGAAGGCCGTCGAGCAATCGCGCAAACTGGTCGAGGACATCGGCGTGCTCGCCGAGGTCGGAACCATTGGGACCGCGCCCAATGTCGCGATCCAGAAATACCTGAATTCCAAGCAGGTGCCGCAGCTCTTCATTACGGCCGGCGGACGCCGCTTCAACGATCCGAAGAATTTTCCCTGGACCGTGCCGCTCTACCCCGATTTCGAGACGGAAGGCCGGGTCATCGCCAAATACATCGCAACCACCAAACCTGACGCCAAAATTGGCGTCCTCTATCAAAATGACGATTACGGAAGGGATTATCTCAGGGGATTGCGCGCCGGGCTCGGCCCCAAGGCCACGCAGATCGTCGCAGAAGTGTCCTACGAGCTCAGCGATCCCACAATCGACTCTCAGATCGTCCAGCTCAAGGCCGCCGGCATCGACACGCTGATCGAACAGTCCTCGTCAAAGGCCGCCGCGCAATCGATCCGCAAGGTCTACGAATTGAACTGGCGGCCGCTTCACGTGATCGGAGGCTCGACGGCCTCGGTCGAAACCATCCTGAAGCCGGCCGGCCTCGAGGCGTCGAAGGGATTGGTCACGACGCAATTCCTGAAGCAGCCGGGCGATCCTGCATGGGCCGCTGACGACGAGGTGAAGGCCTACAAGGACTTCCTGAAGAAATACGCGCCGTCGGCCAATCCGGACGACTATTCGGTGCTGGTCGCCTACATGAACGTGCATGGCGTGACGCTCGCCATGAAGAAATGCGGCGATGACCTGACGCGGGACAATCTCCTCCGCCAGGCCACATCGTTCCATGGCGAGCGGCTGCCGATGATGCTGCCGGGTATCTCGATCAGCACCAGGCCCGACGACTACGCCCCGTTCAGGGCGCTGCGGATCGCGATCTTTGACGGCGCGAGCTGGTCGCTGACGGGCGACCCGATCTCGGCCGACTGAGCCGCGCCCCCTTCACAGGGAGCCTCCGGAACGTAAGGAAAGCCTCCGATGACCCGCGTTGCCCTGTACGCTCGCTATTCCTCCGACAATCAGCGCGATGCGTCGATCGATGACCAATTACGCATCTGCCGGGAGAAGGCCGAGCGCGAGAAATGGGCGATCGTCAGCACTTACAAGGATGCGGGAATTTCCGGCGCCAGCATGATTTTGCGACCGGGCAAACCTTCCGCCAGTGGTGTTCGGCAAATCAAGCAAAGACAGGTTCGTGCGTGACGTTTTCGTTTCGCACGATTATTGAGTGCCCGGGCTGACGAACAAACTTCCCGATTCGATTTTCAAACAGCTCGGACAGAAGTCCGCATTCCCGCGGCGCGTTGCGCCCGAGTTGTTGCTTAAGTCCTTCGCCCGATGGAGGGCGTGGCGCTACCCCAAGCGGGGAGCGGGCGCTACCCCAAGCGGGGAGCGGGGAATGCCGGGTGCCCGTTGCACCCGCAGCCGCGTGCGCGAAGTGTAGGTAGCACACGCGTTAGTCACCACGGTCGCACCGGGACACCCGGCATTCCCGCACGCAATGGTGTTAACGGTTTCCTTCGTGCTCTCCCCGGTGATCGGGCTTTGTTGTCACCGTCGCCGATGAAATCTCTTTCACCAACTTGACACCAACCATGGAGGTGTCAGGACCACACGACTTCGCCGTCCGCAAGAATGCGCTCTCGTCAGCAGCGCCACTCACGTCCATCGCATCCCAACCCTACGTTCGTGACGATCGCGAAACGCCCCTTTGTGCGGGCCGGGATGGCGAAAGATATGCAGGTGATTTGCGTCAAAAGGGAACGGAAATATTTTTGCAGAGGGGGACTGGACAGGTAGCATCACGTTGATCCGCTTCAACAAATGACGCTGAGCGCGCAGGGCAAATTAGCCCGACGGATCGCATGAATGGTGTCCGACTCACAAAGGCATCCGCGCAAAACAAAACATGATAACGCATTTTGGCAACCGCCCTGTCACAGAAATTACCGTGTCTCACTTACGGGGTGCAGTCCAGCACTGTCACCGCAATTGCACAGCAATTGCCGGGGCGATCGACGAAAAACTCAACTGCACCGCGATAGCGTTGCAGGATTGAGGAGATCCACCGGCCATGACGTCATCGGCCAATCCTATTTCTCGACCGGATACGGGAGGAGCACCCAGCGATGCCCATCGAATCGCATCAGCCGAACCTCCTTCATTGGATCGTAGTCGGTTGGGCTGGTGCTGATGCTGATGCCGGGCAAGAGTGCCGGTATGCGAACGTCGTGCAGATGAGTGGCGACCGCCATCAGATTTTCGCGGGTCAGATCGTCACCGCAGCGGCGCAGGACCTCGGCGTACAGTGCGGCATTCGAATAGCCGACGAATGCGAAATTATTATTGATGTCGCCGCTTGGATACCAGGCGCGCATAAATTCAAGCCAAGCAAGGTAGTCCGGATCGTTTGCCCATTGCGGGTCACCCACGGATTTGAAGGGAGTTATCGACATGACTCCCTCGGATTTATCGAGGCCCGCGCTTGTCAGCACGCTCGCAACCGAGGACGATAGCTGGGCCACAAATCGGGTGGGATGCCAGCCGATGTCGAAGGCCTTGCGGATGGCCTGTGCCGCGAATTTGGGGCCTGCCGCGATGAGAAAAACATCGGCTCCCGAAGACCTGAGCGACACGATCTGCAAATCGACCGTCGGGTCGCTTACCTCATAGGCCGTCGTTGCGACGATCATACCAGCGGCTCGCTGGCCCAGCCCCTTCGCAAGGCCCGCGAGGTAATCCTTGCCGTAGTCGTCGTTTTGATAGAGCACGGCAATGCGGGCGTTTGGATTCACCTCCATGATGTAACGGCTGTAGGCCATCGCCTCCGATCGCGTAAGATTTATGAGAGGCATGGTCCAGGGGAAGTGTCCGGGATCATTCCAGCGCGAGGCGCTCGCTTGAATGAACAGATGGGGCACGTGATTCAAATTCAGGTATTTCTGGATGGCAGCATTCGTGGCCGTGCCAAAGGTTCCCATGATGGCCAACACGTTGTCCTGCTCGACCAGACGACGGGTCTGTTCCAGCGCCTTTGGCGGACTATAGTTGTCATCGAGCGAGATGAACGTGACGCGACGACCGTTGACGCCGCCGCGCTCGTTGATCATCTTGAAGTACGCGCTCTCACTCTTCCCGAGGACACTGGCTGCCGAGGCCGGACCGCTATACGGCATTGTCTGACCGATCTTGATCTCCAAATCGGTCACGCCGGGACCGTATTTCTTCTCTGCGTGAGCTTGGACGATCCAGATGTTCAGGAAAAGCGCGAAAGCGAATATAGGCGCCGTAGATCGACTAATCATCGTTTATCTCCACAACGGGGTCTTCCGGGTTATCCCATCCGCGACATTCGAGGCACGCGAGAGGAGGTGGCGTGGGAGAGCACCTAGGCGTCGCCGCTCCATCGGCGCGGGAGTAATGGTCTGAGTTCGAAAAATTCAGCCGTCCAACAGCGCCGCCATCCGATGTCGATCGATGATGCCAGGGTTCGGCGGTAATGGCTGGCCGTCCAGTTCGGCCAGTTTTGCCGCTACGTGCGGTCTGGCGATGAACTCGTCGGGCAGCGCAACGCACATTGCGATTTCAAACATGCCGCGGAACACGTCGGCGTCGCGTGATGCGGCAACGAGAAGCCTGGCCATGACCGGGTTGGGTGGCGGCATTGGCAAACCCTCCTCAAGAGCGTTCATCTCGGCGATCCGCTCGCGGTCTGCTACGATCTGGTTTCGATAAAACGGGCCGACCTGGCGTTCGGTCTCCGCGTCGTAATCCCACGCGAAGGCTTGGGGATCGTTGATGTGCCGGCGCGCCACATCGCGGAGCACCTGCGCGTGCAGAAGACCGACGCTCAAGCCCCGTCCGGCGGACGGGTTGGTGCAGGCCCATGCGTCACCAACGGCGGCGAATCCCGTGACGACGGGCTGACCGTCGACGACAAACCGCCGGTACCGGTCGAGAACTCCTGCCAGCAGGCGGACAGGTGTGATCGGCTCTCCGTCGAGCCAGTGGGCTTGCTGCGGGCACGCGGAGACGACACGGTGGAACGTGGCCGTATCACGCAAGGCTCGCATCTCCTTGTTCCTCGACGAGGTATACAGGGTGACCGACCAGGTGTCGTTGTCCGCGTACACCGTATTGATCGAGAGCAGGCCCATCGGCGTGACAGTGCGTCCGATCCTGCGAGGCCGCTGCTGTCCCGAGAAATAGCGCGTGAAATAGACGAAGTTGCAGTCTTCGGCTTCCTCGATCGGGCTGCGGCCGCCTGCATTGAGGATCCATTCGCCGGCCGGGCTTCGCCGCCCCATGGCGTCGACAACCAGATCGGCGCGAATTTCTTCGCCGGATGTCGTGCGAGCCCCGGCGACGTGCGGCACGCCGGGGACGGCCGATGCGCCCGTGATCAATTCGCGAACCCTGGTTCCCCGGCGGATGGTCACATCAGGTGCGGCTTGCGCCATCGCCGCCACCACCCACTCAGTAATCGGCCTGCGACCGGCGACGCACCGCATGGCGTCATCGCCTGGACGCGGCGCCCGGTCCGTTATGGTTGGGGGAAGGGATTGACTGTCGAGATAATTCACCCAGACGCAACCGGCGCGTAGCAGGCCGTCCGTCAGCCCCGGCAGCTCACGATCGCTGATCATCCGAAATCGCGAATGGAGATGATGGGGCTGCCTGAATTGGGCAACGCCGGGGCGCTCCCACGAAGCCCAGCCGTCGATAGGGGTCGAAGGTCGATCTTCCGGGTCGGCTTCAAGGACGGTGACGCGATGGCCGTCCCGGCCAAGCATCATTGCGGCGCACAACCCAATCACGCCCCCGCCGCAAATCAGGACTTTGCTCATCTTTTCCCCGCATGCACCTTTTGGATTCGGTCCTCGCCTGTCAGGAAAGTCTTGCAATCCGGCGCATCAAGATGATGCTGTACAATTGGCACTGCGTCCCGAAACCGACGCCGAAATTTTCCAAAGGTTTCCGATCCGACCCTCGAGGAGAGGAGTCTTTGCTTAACCCATCGCAGCACTCGATTGTTGTCGGCGACCGGACTTTGGACTTGTCCCGCGAGCTGGTGATCGACGGACGCGGCGACATAGTCCCCTTGCGCCCGCGAGCCTGGTTGGTACTTCGGCTGCTTGCGACACGGGCCGGGCGGTTGGTGGGCAAAGACGAAATCATGGACGAAGTCTGGCCGGACTGCGAGGTCACGGAAGACTCCCTCGTTCAGGCCATTGGCGACATCAGGCGTGCTTTGGGAACGGCCAATCGATTGGCCCTAAAGACCCTGCCGCGCCGTGGCTACAAGCTAACAATAGACGGAGAAGCGAGTGCCAGCCCGGACCTTTCGATCGCTGCGGCGTCGCAGCGCTCCGACCTTGGAAAATCGTCGACGCCAATTGCGATGCCGCGCCTTTCCATCGTTGTTCTGCCGTTCGCAAATCTTGGCGGCGATCCTGAGCAAGAGTATTTCGTCGACGGCGTGACTGACAGTCTTACAACGGACTTGTCGCGCATCGTCGGCGCGTTCGTCATCGGCCGCAACACCGCGTTCACCTTCAAGGGAAAAGCAATAGACGCGAGGGAGATCGGCCGCGAATTGAATGTACGCTACGTGCTGGAAGGGTCTATGCAACGCGGTGGCAGCCGCATTCGACTGAACGTCCAGTTGACCGATACGAATACCGGAGCCCAGGTATGGGCCGAGCGCTTCGACAAGCCGGTAGCTGACCTGCTTGATATGCAAGATGAGATCGTATCCCGGCTGGCCAATACGTTGAACGCCGAACTCATCAGGGCGGAAGCGCGCCGCGCAGAACGGTTGCTCCGGCCGGACACCATGGATTTGTACTTTCAGGGCAAGGCTTTCCAGAACAAGGGAGTAACGCCTGCGTTCCTGGCGCGGGCGAGGGACTTCTTCGCGCGCGCCCTGACGCTTGATCCCGGCAATACTGAAGCAGCGGTTGGAGTGGCTTGGGTCGATGTAGCGTTGGGGTCCGCTTTTATCGTCGATGACGGACCGGCGCATTTCAAGGCCGCGGAGGATGCGCTGAACGGCGTGTTGTTGCGTGCGCCCCATCATCCCGAAGCGCACATGCTGCTCGGTTTGGTTCACATGCGGACAAACCGCGCCGCCAGAGGTATCGCCGAGTGTCGGCAGGCGCTGGTGCTGGATCGGAACTTGGCCGCAGCACATGCGCACATCGGGTTCGGGAAGCACGTACTGGGACGCCACGAGGAGGTGGAGGGGCATATTCAGGAGGCGCTGCGACTGTCCCCGCGCGATACGCGTGCCTTTCTTTGGTTCATGTTTGTCGGGCTGGCCAAGTTGATGACCAATCCGGAGCTTGAGGCTCTTGACTGGCTTCGCCGGAGCATTGAGGCCAATCCAAATTTTGCGCTCACTCGTTTTTACCTCGCTGGCGCGCTGGCCATGATGGGAGAGCAAAGGGAAGCACAATCCAGCGTCGAGGCCGGACTGGCGCTCGATCCCAGTTTCACCTTGCGGCGATACCGCATCAACATCTACCCGTGGACCAATCCAGTATGGCTTGCCAGGCGCGAGCGCTTCTGTGAGGGCATGCGGTCGGCCGGGGTACCAGAGGGGTAATCTTCGCTTGGGGTGTGCGCCCGTGCAAAGGTGGCGCTTTTCAGTGGATGCAAGTCCAACCCGGCAAACGCTTCAGCCGGAAGCAATCGGGCCCAATGGCGGCGCCAAATAAGGGATTTGAAGAGCCTTACTGATTAACGAGTGTCAGATTTTTGCTCAAACTTCCCTAGGTTCGCACTAGCTAGTGATTTGAAAGCAGAAAGCCCGCCAGAGGCGGGCCATCTCACTGATATCGCTATCAAAGCTTGGTTGCGGGGATAGGATTTGAACCTATGACCTTCAGGTTATGAGCCTGACGAGCTACCGGGCTGCTCCACCCCGCGATAAACCATTGCGCGCCTTCAAAAACCTGACCCGAAACGAATCTGGTCCACGCCCAAGGGCGCCGATCAATCCCGTCCGGAGGCTTCCTGAGAAGGCAACCCGGGCAAATGCCCTTGGGTGCGAGGGGTATGTACCAATGCAAAGCGGCTTTGGAAAGGCCCGCGACCGATCTTTTCGGGATTTTATGACGGTCGGAGCATGAGATTGGTTTGAGGTGCAAGGGCAAGGGGTTACGGCCTAACGATGGGTCGCAACCCCTCACCCGGATCGCATCTTGCGATGCGATCCGACCTCTCCCGCAAGGGGAGAGGTGAAGTGAGCCGCCCGCCCTTGCCAGAAAGCGGGCAAAAGCCCAGCCTTGAAACACAAAAAAGGGGGGCGCCATGGCGGATTCGTTCGATTTTGTGGTGGTCGGCGGCGGTTCCGGCGGCTGCGCGGTCGCCAGCCGGCTTTCCGAGGATCCCGGAACTTCGGTGGCGCTGCTGGAAGCCGGCGGCACCGATGACAACTGGGTCGTGACCACGCCGGGCGCCATGATCCTGATGATCTCCGGCAAGCTCAACAACTGGGCGTTCGAGACGGTGCCTCAGGCCGGTCTCCAGGGGCGGATCGGCTATCAGCCGCGCGGCAAGGGGCTGGGAGGCTCGTCGGCGATCAACGCCATGGTCTATATCCGCGGCCACCGGCGCGATTACGATCAATGGGCTTCGCTCGGCAACACCGGCTGGTCCTATGCCGACGTGCTGCCCTACTTCAAGCGCTCGGAGGATAATTCCGAATTCGACGGCGAGTATCACGGCAAGGGCGGCCCCCTTCACGTCACGGGACTGCGATCCGATAATCCGGTGCGAGAGGTCTACCTGCAGGCCGCGCGCGAGGCTCAATTCCGCATCCGCGAGGATTTCAACGGCGAGGAGCAGGAAGGCCTCGGTACCTACCAGGTCACGCAAAAGAAGGGCGAACGCTGGAGCGCGGCGCGCGGCTACATTCACCCCTACATGAAAAGCCGCAGCAATCTGCGGGTCGAGACCCGTGCGCAGGCCACCCGCATCCTGTTCGAGGGCAAGCGCGCGGTCGGCGTCGAATACCGGAAAGACAAGGAGCTGAAGCAAATCCGCGCCCGGCGCGAAGTGATCGTCTCGTCCGGCGCGTTCCAGACGCCGCAGCTTCTGATGCTGTCGGGGGTGGGCGACACCGCCAGCACTTGCCAAACACGGCATCGCGGCCACGCAGCATTTGCCCGGCGTCGGACAAAACCTGCAGGATCATCCGGATTTCGTATTCGGCTTCACCTCGGACTCGCCGCACTTCGCCGGTCTTTCATTCGGCGGCATCGCGCGAATCTTCAAGGGCATCGCGCAATTCCGGCGCGAGCGGCGCGGACCGATGACATCGAACGTCGCCGAATGCGGCGGCTTCCTCAAGACCCGGCCCGACCTCGACGTGCCCGATATCCAGTTGCATTTCTGCATGGCGATGATCGACGACCACGGCCGCAAACCGCGCTGGGGCACCGGCTTCTCATGCCATGTCTGCCTGTTGCGGCCCGAAAGCCGCGGCAGTGTCTGGCTGCAAAGCGCCGATCCGATGCAAGCCCCCGCGATCGATCCGAATTTCCTCGGCACGGAAACCGATGTCGATGCCATGGTCGCCGGCTTCAAAATGACAAAGCGGCTGCTCGATGCGCCGGCGCTGAAAGCGCTGCAAACCTCCGATGTGTTCACCGCAGGCGTCGAGAGCGACGGCGATATAAGGAAAGTCCTGCGCCAGCGTGTCGATACCGTCTATCATCCGGTCGGCACCTGCAAGATGGGCGTCAATGATCCCCTGGCGGTGGTCGATCCGAAGCTGAAAGTCCACGGGCTCGAAGGCCTGCGCGTCGTCGATGCCTCCGTGATGCCGACCCTGATCGGCGGCAACACCAATGCGCCGACCATCATGATCGGCGAGAAGGCCGCCGACATGATCAAGGCGGAGATGCGGGCGGGTTGATTTCGTTCACCAAATCCGCCATTGCGCGAATCCGTCACTGCGAGCCAACGGGTCGGGCAAAGCCGTCCGAAGACCGGCTCCGCGAAGGCAATCCATAGTCACAAAGAAAGTGGGATTTGCCGCTTATGTAATGCGTGGCGCTTGACGCCGGATCGCATCATGCGTCGACCGGGCGCGCGCGAATGGCCGTCACCGTCGCGAAGCGCCGGTGACGCGAATGATTTCTTTACTCACGTCGAATAGGTCAAATATCGCGCGTATCGCGCGGCTCCTCGATGGCGACGCGCACTGATCGATACAGACGATTTTCACGATCTCGAACCCGATTTGTTGACCAACCGGCGCCCTCGCACCCAAGACAGGCAAAGATCGTCCATGAACAGCTTCGATGCCGTGGTCTATCTCGGATTGGTGTTGCCGTGGTCACCGGCTTCAATGCCGGATTGTTGCGCAGCGCGGTGACGATACTGGCCTATCTGATCGCGATGCCGATCGCGGTCGGGGCGATGTCGCTGATATCCCCAGGGATCGGCGACCATGGCAACTCGCCGCTGACGCAGAATTCGCTGCTGTTCTTTGGAATCTTTCTCATTGCCGGCATCGTGCTCGGAAAGCTGATGCGGATGGCGATCGACGAGACCATCGGGGCGGACGCCGGGATCGGGGATCGCCTCGCCGGTGCGGCACTTGGCGCCGCGCGCCTCGGCCTTGTCGCCGTCACGCTGGTGCTGGTTTTCGATCAGCTCATTCCGTCCGACCGCCAGCCGGCGTTCCTGAGCGGTTCGCAACTGCGGCCGTTGCTGTCGGCGGTCGGCCAACAAGGCTTTCGAGCGCTGCCGCCGGAAGTCGCGGCCACGATCGATCGGCTGAAAAAAGACCAGCGGATTTGAAGACGCGCGTTTATGGCGTCCCGGCGTTCGCGCCGCCGCGGGCGCCGCATCCCTTCCCTGATATGCATTTCGGCCGTGCGTCATCCCTTATCAGAGCCGTCCGGGTTGGCTACAGTGGCCGCATCAGGGCTTCAAAAAACCGACATAACGGGAGTGAAACTGTGGATCTTGGGATCAAAGGCCGCCGCGCCATCGTTTGTGCCTCCAGCAAGGGCTTGGGGCGCGCCTGCGCCATGGCGCTCGCCGCCGAGGGCGTGCATGTCACGGTGACCGCGCGCGGCGCCGAAGCGCTCTCGAAAACAGCGAACGAAATACGTAAAGCGCATCCCGGCGTCACGGTGACAGAAGTCGCCGGCGACATCACCACGCCTGCGGGGCGCGAGGCCACGCTGAAGGCCTGTCCGGACCCGGATATCCTGATCAACAATGCCGGCGGCCCGCCGCCCGGCGATTTCCGCAACTGGACCCGCGACGACTGGATCAAGGCGCTCGACGCCAACATGCTGACGCCGATCGAGCTGATCAAGGCGACGGTCGACGGCATGATGGCGCGCAAGTTCGGCCGCATCGTCAATATCACGTCCGCCGCGGTGAAGGCGCCGATCGAGGTGCTCGGATTGTCCAATGGCGCGCGCACCGGCCTCACTGGATTCGTCGCTGGCATTTCGCGCAAGACCGTGATTGCCAACGTCACCATCAACGGCCTGCTGCCGGGGCCTTTTGATACGGACCGCCTGCGCGGCCCGGTCTCAAAAGTGGACGCCGAGAAGCGCGGCATCACGGTGGACCAGTTGCTGGCGGAACGCGCCAAGCTTAATCCCGCCGGGCGCTTCGGCGATCCCGAGGAGTTCGGGCAGGCTTGCGCGTTTCTCTGCGGCGCCAAGGCCGGCTACATCACCGGACAGAACCTCCTGCTCGACGGCGGCGCATTTCCGGGCACGCTTTGAGCGAAAACGACCTGGAGCGAAAACGACCTGGAGCGAAAGCAGTCCGGAATGAAAGCCATCTGGTACGAGCGAACCGGTGCTGCACCCGAGGTGCTGAGCTTTGGTGACATGCCGACGCCGGTGGCCGGTCCGGGCGAGGTTCGCGTCCGGCTGGAGGCTTCCGGCGTCAATCCCGCCGATGTCGGCCGGCGCGCCGGCAGCTATCGCGCGATGGAATTTCCCCTCGTGATTCCCAACAGCGATGGCGCCGGCATCATCGATCAGGTCGGCGCCGGCGTCACGCGCCTCCAGGTCGGTCAACGGGTCTGGCTCTTCAACGGACAGCGCAACGGCCGCGCCTTCGGCACCGCGGCCGAAACTATTTCGCTGGCCGAGCAATTGGTGACGCCGTTGCCGGATGATGTTTCCTTCGCGGCCGGCGCCACGCTCGGCATCCCCGGCATGACCGCGTGGTGCTGCCTGTTCGGCGATGGGCCGGTCGCGGGCAAGACGGTGCTGGTCACCGGCGGCGCCGGCGCGGTCGGCCATTATGCGGTGCAACTGGCGAAATGGGGCGGCGCGCGCGTCATCGCCACTGTCAGCACGAACGCGAAGGCGGAGCAGGCGCGCATGGCGGGCGCCGATCTGGTGATCAACTACCGGACCGAGGACGTGGTTGCCCGGACGATGGCCTTCACCGCACAGCGCGGCGTCGATCGCGTCGTCGATGTCGATTTCGGCGGCAACCTCGCAACCACGCTGAAATTGATGGCAATGAATTCGACCATCGCGCTTTATGCCACCAACGGCAACCGCAATCCCGTGCTTCCGATGCGCGAGCTGATGGAGAAATGCATCGCGGTGCGCGCGCTGGTGCTGTTCGCGCTGCCGCCGTCTTTGCTCGCGGCAGCTCAAGCGGATATTTCAAAATGGCTGGCCGCAGGCTCCCGCATTCACAACATCGCCGCGCAATTTGCGCTGTCGGAGACAGCGCAGGCACACCTCGCGGTGGAAAAAGGGGACAAGCTCGGCACCGTCATCGTCGACTGTGCGCGATCGTAACGAAAACCTAAAGGGAAGCGCCGGATGCACTGGAATGTAGGCCAGGTCAAAATCACAAAGGTCGTCGAGCTGGAGACGGTTGGCAGCACGCGGTTTATCCTGCCTTTGGCCACCAATGACGAGATCCAGAAACTACCCTGGCTGATTCCGCATTTCGCCACCGAAGAAGGCCGCCTCAAAATGTCGATCCATTCGCTGGTGATCGAGACGCCGTCGCGCCGCCGGATCGTGGTCGATACCGGTTTGGGCAACGACAAGGAAGGCCGCGGCGTGCCGACCTGGAACAACCGCAAAACGCCGTTCCTCGAAACCATGACCGAGGCCGGTTTTGCGCCTGACAGCATCGATACGGTGGTTTGCACCCATCTGCATGTCGACCATGTCGGCTGGAACACCCAACTTGCCGGCGGCCGGTGGGTGCCGACCTTCGCCAAGGCGCGCTACGTGTTCGGCAAGACCGAGTATGAGCATTGGCGCGATCACAGCGACGAGCCCGACAAGCTGGCGGTGTTCAACGACTCCGTGAAGCCTATCGTCGATGCCGGCAGGGCCGACCTCGTCGCCAGCGACAGCAAGATTTGCGATGAAATCACCTTGATCCCGACGCCGGGCCACAGCCCGGGCCATATGAGCCTGCACATCCGGTCGAACGGCGAGGAAGGCTTGCTCACGGGCGACGTCGCCCACCATCCTTGCCAGATGGCGCATCTCGACTGGTCGTCGACCGCGGATTCCGATCCGGTTCAATCGGCGGTGACGCGACGCGAATTGTTCTCGCGCTTTGCCGACACGCCGGCGCTGGTGATCGGCGGACATTTTGGCGCCGCCCGCATCAAGCGCGACGGCGACGCCTTCAAATTCATCGTCTAAAGCGTTTTCCAGCGAAGTGGATACCGGTTCGCGTGAAGAAAACGCGTCAAAATAAGGAGATAGAGCCTCCGTTCCGATTCTATCGGAACGGAAAGGGCTCTACAGCGTGCTCCGAAAACGGGAACATCATGCCTAAACCATCACCCTGCAATGCGGCCGGCAGTCAGCAGTTGAATTTCCTTCGGCCCTGTTCCATGAAGCATCCAAGCAACAAAACCCACCTCAGGGAGCGACGAAAATGAAGCTGGTTCGTTACGGGGCCATTGGCCAGGAAAAGCCCGGCCTGATCGATAAATCGGGTCAACTGCGCGATCTCTCGGCGCATGTGAAGGACCTCAATGGCGAGGCCTATGCGCCGGCCTCGCTGGCGAAGCTTGCCGGCCTCGATGCCACCAAGCTCCCCGCCGTCAGCGGCAATCCGCGGCTCGGGGCGCCGGTCACCGGCATCTCGAAATTCGTCGCCATCGGGCTGAATTATGTCGATCATGCCAAGGAGACCGGAAATCCCATCCCGGCAGAACCGATCTTCTTCCTGAAGGCCAATACCGCCCTCAGTGGCCCGAACGATCCGGTGGAAAAGCCGCGCGGCTCGACCAAGCTCGACTGGGAAGTCGAAATCGCTGCCATCATCGGCACCCGCGCCAAATATGTCTCCGAGGCCGACGCACTGAATCATATCGCCGGTTACTGCGTCTGCAACGACGTGTCCGAGCGCAATTTCCAGATCGAGCGTTTGGGCCAATGGACCAAGGGCAAGTCGCACGACACGTTCGGCCCGCTCGGTCCGTGGCTGGTCACCAAGGATGAGATACCGAACGTGCAGAAACTGGCGTTGTGGCTCGACGTCAATGGCGAACGCCGCCAGACCGGATCGACCACGACCATGATCTTCACCATGGCCAAGTGCATCTCCTACGTTTCGCAGTTCATGACGCTGCTGCCGGGCGACATCGTCACCACCGGTACGCCGCCGGGCGTCGGCACCGGCATGAAGCCGCCGAAATTCCTCAATGTGGGCGATGTGGTCACGCTCGGCATCGAAGGGCTCGGCGAACAGCGGCAGCAGATCGTTGCGGCGTAGGGGCTAACGTCGCGATATTAGCCGTCATGCCCGGCCTTGTGCCGGGCATCCACGTCTTGACGATGTAGCTGCTGGAAAGACGTGGATGGCCGGAATAAATCCGGCCATGACGGAAATAAGCGCCTGCTTTTTCTTAAGGGAATACTTGCATGAAACTCACCTACTCCCCCGCCTCGCCGTTTGCCCGCAAGGTGCGCATTGCCGCGATCGAACTTGGCCTGATCGACAGAATCGAATTGGTCCCGGCCAGTGTGGTGCCGGGCACGCCCAATGACGAGTATTCGCAGATCAATCCGGTGAAAAAACTGCCGGCGCTGATTCTGGACAATGGCGATGTCATCGTCGATTCCTACGTGATCGTCGAATATCTCGACGAACTCGCCGGCGGCGGCAAACTCGTTCCGGCCTCGGGCGCGGCAAGGTGGAAGGTCAAGAGCGATCATTCGCTGCTGCAGGGCATGCTCGATTTGATGCTGCTGTGCCGCTACGAGAAAATGGTGCGGCCGCAGGGGCTGCAATGGCAGGCATGGACCGACGATCACTGGAATCGGGCCTGGAACGGCATGGCGCGTTTCGAGAAGCACCCGGACGCGCTGTCACGGCCGTTCGATGTCGCCCAGATCGGGCTCGTTTGCGTGCTCGGCTATGCCGACTTCCGCTTTCCCGATTGCGGCTGGCGCAGGGCGTATCCGAAGCTCGATGCCTTCCACGAAAAAATGCTGACACGGCATTCGGTCAAGATATCCGTGCCACCGCCGGCGTAACCTTGGGAAGTTGTCATGAGCCTCAAATTGACCGTCGGCGATCTCACCATTCATCGCGTCATCGAACAGGAAACCACCTTCCTGCCGGCGCTCGAAGTGTTACCGGGCCTGACGCCGGAACTGCTCGCGGAACACCGGCCGTGGATGCGAGAGGCCGGCGCGCTCGACGAGAACGACGTGCTGATCCTTTGTTTCCAGTCCTATATCGTCAAGACGCCGCATCATACCATTCTGGTCGATAGCTGCATCGGCAACGACAAGCCTCGCCCGCTGCGTCCGAAATGGAACATGAAAACCGACGACACCTATATGCGCGCGCTCGCGTCGTCCGGCTTTTCGGTCGGCGACATCGATTTCGTGATGTGCACGCATCTGCATGTCGATCACGTCGGCTGGAACACGCGGCTGGAAAACGGCCGCTGGCTGCCGACGTTTCCCAACGCGCGCTACGTGTTCGGCAAAAGCGAATTCGACTACTGGACCGAGCAGAATGCGAAGGCGCTGGTAGCGCCCTTCGCCGACAGCGTGCTGCCGATCGTCGAGGCCAACAAGGCCGAGATCGTCCGCAACGATCATCAGATCGGCGACCATGTCCGCATCCTGCCGACGCCGGGTCATACGCCCGGACATGTCGCGTTCACGTTTGGCCGCGGCAAGGATGACGCCGTATTCAGCGGCGACCTGATGCACACGCCGCTGCAGACGCATTATCCTGAATTTCGGCGAAATTCGACGTCGATCCGGCGCAGGCCGCGGTGACCCGACGCAATTTCCTCGAGCGTTATTGCGACACCGATACGCTCTGTTGCACCGCGCATTTTCCCTCGCCCTCGACAGGAAAAATCCGCCGCCGGGGCAGCGGATTTTCCTGCGAAGCTGTAAGCTGGAGCGGGATGAGATCAGGTTGAATTGGATGTGTGCCCGATGTTCACCCTCCCCTGGAGGGGAGGATGGAGAGGAGCCGGCGCGCTAATTCAACCTGACCTCGTCCCGCACTTGATCAACTCAGTCGAACAGATTCGGCGTGTGGTTGACGACCGCGCCCTCGATCGCCAGCATCTTGAGCTTGGTGGTGACGCCGCCATTGGCGGAGAATCCGCCGGGCTTGCCGCCGGCGGCCAGCACGCGGTGGCAAGGCACCACGATCGGACAGGGATTGCGCCCGAGCGCCTGGCCGACGTCGCGCGACAGCTCAACGCCGCCGAGCCGCTTGGCAATATCGCCATAGGTCAGCGTCTTGCCCGGCGGGATGGTGCGCGCGATGTCGTAGACGCCGCGGTTGAATTCGGGAACATCCTCGAGATCGAGCGCGACGTCGGTAAGATCGTTCGGCTTGCCGGCCAGCAGTTCGACAATGCCGTCGATTGCGCTTTGCACCTCGGCCGGTGGCGGCGATTTGGCGATATCGCCATAGCGCTGGCGGATGCGGGCGCGGGTCTTGTCCTCACTCGACATCGGCAACTGCACCGCATTGATGCCGCGCGGTCCCCAGGCGATGCCGCAGCGGCCGATCGCGGTGTCGAATATTGCAAAATGGTGTTCGGTCATGGCTGACTCCAACTCCTTTGCTCCATGTCGCGAGCTTGATGCTGGAGCGGAATTTAGGCTTGGAAAATGTTGCGATCCACCCGGATTCCGACGGAACCTGGTGCCGTCCCACGCTTTCCGTATGCAAGCAACGGAGCGGAAGCTTCAGGCCCGACGGTAGCCCGCGAGCAACGCATCCTCGATATCAGGCAGGTTCACCACGATATTCTCGGGCGAGCGGCAGGCCAGCCACAGAGCTCTTCCGTCGTGCTCATATTGGCTTCGAGATGCGGAATGAACATCGGCTGGCCGGTTCCCACAGTTCCATGCTGGCTTTAACCGAGCGCGTGCCTGAGATTCTCCGTTGACCCCGTTCACCCCCTTCGCTAGTGTTGTCGGAATTCGGAATTCTGTATTCCATCTGGACGCCGAACATGATCCGTCTCGACCCGTTCCCGAACTTGATCGATCAGGTCTATGCGCGGATCCTCGAGGCCATTACCGACCGCACGCTGCCACCGGGACACCGCATCCGGCAGAACGAGCTCGCCGAAAAACTCGGCGTCTCGCGGCAGCCGGTCAGCCACGCTTTGCATCTGCTGCATCGCCAGGGTCTGGTCGCCGAAAGCGGCCGCAAGGGGTTTGAAGTCACGCAACTCGATCCGTTGCGGATCCGCCAGCTCTATGAGGTACGCGGCGCCATCGATGCGCTGGCGGCCCGGCTGGCGGCCGGGCGCAGCAAGGCCGATGCTGCCGGGCGCGCGCAGCTCGAGGCGGCGCTGCACGCCGGGCGCGCGATCGATGAAAAAACGCCGTTGTCCCGCTTGATCGCGCTCGACGTGGATTTCCACAGCGCGATCTATCGGCTCGCCGGCAATCCGGCGATCGAGGAAATGATCGCGCCGCAATGGCCGCACATGCGCCGTTCGATGGCGACGGTGCTGACCGAACTGGATTATCGCGCCAATGCCTGGACCGAACACGAAACTATCGCCGCGCATGTTCTCTCGGGCGACGCGAAAGCCGCGGAGAACTCGGCACTCGCGCATGCCATGAGTG
>CAWFVT010000005.1:0-132500 GCA_963819325.1 uncultured Pseudomonadota bacterium | reverse complement strand
AATACGTCAAGCTGAAACACAATAACGGTTACGAGACCGCCTACGGACACATGTCGGCCTTTGCCAAGGGGATGGAGCCCGGCAAGCGGGTTCGGCAGGGCCAGGTGATCGGCTTCGTCGGCTCGACCGGACAATCGACCGGCGCCCACGTCCATTATGAAATCCTGGTCAACGGCCGCTTCGTCGATCCGATGCGCATCAAGCTGCCGCGCGGCCGCTCGCTCGATGGGCAGCTATTGGCCGGCTTCGAAAAGGAGCGCGATCGCCTCGACGCCCAGATGAACAACCGAAGCAGCGCGCGCGTATCCGACGCCGCGGGCACCGCCGGCGTGCGGCAAGTCAGCAATCGGTAATGTGCTAGCCCGGGCCTGGCCGGACTTGCCCCGGGCCTGACGACCCGGAATGCAAGTCCAACGCAGCCGTTTCGAGCCTCCGTTCCGACCAAGCCGGAACGGAATGACCTCAATGCAGCTTCCGTTTCGGCGCCGGCGTTTCGAACTGCGCGATTTCCGCGGTCTGCGGCGCCTTGCCGTTGAAGGTCAGCACGTTGCCTTTCGCCGAGATGGCAACGCGGTCGCCGTCGACAACGTCACCGGCGAGGATCATCTCCGCCAGCGGATCCTGCACATTGCGCTGGATTACCCGCTTCAGCGGCCGGGCGCCGTAGGCGGGATCCCAGCCCTTGGCCGCCAGCCAGTCGCGCGCCGGGGCATCGAGGGTGAGCGCGATCTTGCGGTCCTCCAGCAGCCTCTGCAGCCGCGCGAACTGGATCTCGACGATCCGGCCCATCTCACTCTTCTGCAGGCGATGGAACAGGATGATCTCGTCGACGCGGTTGAGGAATTCGGGCCGGAAATGCGCCCGCACCGTCGCCATCACCTGCTCGCGCACCGCCGAGGTGTCCTCGCCTTCCGGCTGGTTGACCAGGAACTCCGAACCGAGGTTCGAGGTCATGATGATCAGCGTGTTGCGGAAATCGACGGTGCGGCCCTGCCCGTCGGTCAGACGGCCGTCATCAAGCACCTGCAGCAGCACGTTGAAGACATCGGGATGCGCCTTCTCGATTTCGTCGAACAGCACCACCTGATAGGGCCGCCGCCGCACCGCTTCGGTGAGCGCCCCGCCCTCGTCATAGCCGACATAGCCCGGCGGCGCGCCGATCAGCCGCGACACCGAATGCTTCTCCATGTATTCGGACATGTCGAGGCGGACCATCGCGGTCTCGTCGTTGAACAGATATTCCGCCAGGGCCTTGGTCAATTCGGTCTTGCCGACGCCGGTGGGGCCTAAGAACATGAACGAGCCCATCGGACGGTTGGGATCCTGCAGGCCTGCGCGCGACCGGCGCACGGCGGTCGCGACCGCATGCACCGCCTCGGCCTGGCCGACGACGCGATTGCCGAGCATGTCCTCCATGCGCAGCAGCTTGTCCTTTTCGCCCTCGAGCATCTTGTCGACCGGCACGCCGGTCCAGCGCGACACCACCTGGGCGATGTGGTTGGCGGTGACGGCTTCCTCCATCATCTCGCCGGAGTTTTCCTTGGCCTCGATCTCGGCAAGCCTCTTCTCAAGCTCCGGAATCCGGCCATAGGCCAGTTCGCCGGCACGCTGATATTCGCCGCGGCGCTGTGCGTCCGCGAGTTCAATGCGCAAGCCGTCGAGCTCGCTCTTGAGCTTCTGCGCGTTCGACAGCTTGTTCTTCTCCGCGCTCCAGCGCGAGGTCAGGTCGGCCGAGCGCTTTTCCAGATCGGCGAGTTCCTTGTCCAGCGTCTGCAGGCGGCTTTTCGAGCCGGCGTCGCTTTCCTTTTTCAAGGCTTCCTGCTCGATCTTCAGCCGGATGATTTCCCGATCCATTGAATTGAGTTCCTCCGGCTTGGAATTGACCTGCATCTTCAGCCGCGCCGCGGCCTCGTCCATCAGGTCGATCGCCTTGTCGGGGAGAAAGCGGTCGGTGATATAGCGGTTCGACAGCGTGGCCGCCGCCACCAGCGCGGAATTGGTGATCCGAACGCCATGGTGCTGCTCGTATTTGTCCTTCAGCCCGCGCAGGATCGAGATGGTATCCTCGACGGTCGGCTCGTTGACAAAGATCGGCTGGAACCGGCGCGCCAGCGCCGCGTCCTTTTCGACGTGCTTGCGATACTCGTCGAGCGTGGTCGCGCCGATGCAATGCAATTCGCCCCGCGCCAGCGCAGGCTTGAGCAGGTTGGACGCATCCATCGCGCCGTCGGCCTTGCCGGCCCCGATCAGGGTGTGCATCTCGTCGATGAACAGGATGATGCTGCCTTCGGCCGCGGTCACCTCCTGCAGCACGGCTTTCAACCGCTCCTCGAACTCGCCGCGATATTTCGCGCCTGCGATCAGCGCGCCGAGGTCGAGCGAGAGCAGTTTTTTGTCCTTGAGGCTTTCCGGAACGTCGCCGTTGAGAATCCGCAACGCCAGACCTTCGACGATCGCGGTCTTGCCGACCCCGGGCTCGCCGATCAGCACCGGATTGTTCTTGGTGCGGCGGGACAGCACCTGGATGGTGCGACGGATCTCCTCGTCGCGCCCGATCACCGGATCGAGCTTGCCATCGCGCGCCGCCTGGGTGAGGTCGCGGGAATACTTCTTCAGCGCGTCATAGGCGTTCTCCGCCGTCGCACTGTCGGCGGTGCGGCCCTTGCGCAGCGTCTCGATCGCGGCATTCAGGTTCTGCGGCGTGACACCGCCTTTTTTCAGGATGCCACCGGCCTCGCTGTCTTTCTCAAGCGTCAGCGCCAACAACAGCCGCTCGACCGTGACAAAACTGTCGCCGGTCTTGGTCGCGGCTTTCTCGGCGGCGTCGAAGGCGCGCGCCATTTCCGGCGCCAGATAGACCTGCCCGGCGCCGCTTCCGGAAACTTTCGGCAGCTTGTTGAGCGCGTCCTCGGTCGCTTTCAGGATCGCGCGCGAATTGCCGCCGGCGCGATCGATCAGACCGCCAGCGAGCCCTTCGCTGTCGTCCAGCAGCACTTTCAGCATTTGCAGCGTGGAGAACTGCTGGTGGCCGTCGCGCACCGCCAGCGATTGCGCCGACTGGATAAAACCGCGCGCACGCTCGGTGTATTTTTCAATATTCATGGGTTCATTCCCTCAGCCTGCCGCGCCACCTCGAAAGCATGGACACGGCATCTTCATTGGGTTTCCGCGGGCCGCGTTGGCGTTCCCCAACCAGCCGGCGGTCGCGTCGCCGACGCTGACGCCGGCTTGAGGCAAATGTGGGAAGAGGTTCCGGAAACGGAAGAGGCGGCTTCACAAATTCGTGTGCGGTGGCGCCGGGCTGCGGAATCTCCTAAAAAGCCGGATGTCTCCGAGCCAATCCGCACAGATCGCCAGCCTTTTTCGCTACCCCGTCAAAGGCCTGACCCCGGAACCGCTGTCGCGGGTCGCGCTGGGCGTCGGCGAGACGCTTCCCGCCGACCGGCGCTACGCCATCGAAAATGGCCCCAGCGGCTTTGATCCGGCGGACCCGAAATGGATGTCGAAGGCCTATTTCCTGATGCTGATGCGGGACGAATGGCTGGCGGCGCTGCACACCCATTTCGACGATGCGAGCAATGTCCTGACCATCAGCCAGAACGGCGCCATCGCCGCGCAGGGCGATCTCGAAACCGCTGACGGCCGCGCCGCCATCGAACGGTTCTTCGCGGCCAGCTATGCCAGCGCGATCAAGGGGCCACCGAAGGTCCTCTCGGGCAACGGCCACAGCTTTTCAGACGTCGCAAGGAAGGTCGTCTCCATCATCAATCTCGGCAGCGTTGCTGCGATCGAGAACATGGTCGGCGCCCCGGTCCATCCGCTGCGGTTCCGTGCCAACCTCTATGTCAGGGGCTGGGCGCCCTGGCACGAATTCGACCTGCTCGACCGGACCATTGCCATCGGCGACGCCCGGCTCAGGGTCGTCAAGCGAATCGTCCGCTGCGCGGCGGTCAACGTCGACCCGGAGACCGCGGCACGCGATCTCAGCATTCCGCAGGCGCTGATGCGCCGTCTCGGGCACGCCGACTGCGGTGTCTATGCCGAGGTGATCGCCGGCGGCGCCATCGGCGTCGGCGATCCGATCGTCGCGGAAGAGCCGCAAATTCACCCCGGGAGGGCGCGAAAGTCGCACTCTCCCGCGTAAGCTTCCATTTTTCTGTCGCGCGCGTCGAATGTTCGCGGCATCAACGCTCACAAAAACACCATTGCTCGCGAATGCGCTATTCGATCCACGATAAAACGCTTGATGCAAAGAAAGCCCGCATCTTGATCAACGCGCTGGTCGATTGCGCGAAGGCGGGCGTGAGATCGAGTTTCTCGATCAACAAGATGCTGTGGGGAATCTCGCTTTATCTGGAATGCGGCAGCTTCACGAGGGAGAACTGGAGTACCTATCACCGCCTCAGCGAGGCCGCCAAGCGCGTGCGTGACTCCGGCGAAAAGAGCTGGAAAAAGCACGTCACGTTCGAACATGTCCGCCCGATCGGCAAGATGTATGAAATGTTCCTGGATGAGCAGGAAACACTGACCCTTGAACGGGCCGCCATCATCATCGGTGAATACCCGCCCGTCCTGATCACGATGGAAGAGGAACTCCGAATGGCGAAGCTCGGCTTCAAGAGTGAGGGCACCCCCGAACAGCGCTACGCGCACATTCCGATTTCCGGTTTCAGCCTGCGTTCGGAAGCAGCACCGCCGTGACGATGATTGGTTGCGGAACCGGTCAAAGCTCCGGGGCCGTCAGGTAGCGGGCCTGTAATGCGCCGGATAGCGGGCATGTTGCGGGCGCCGCAACTGACCCATTTCAGGAGTTTTTCCCTAGCCGAATGGCTCGTCGATGTGCATTGATTTGCTGATGGACTTACAAACATCGGGGCGTTTCCATGCCTGACCGCGTCTATGCAATAGACAGCGACAAAGAGTGCGAGCGGCTCGAGGCACAGGCGCGGCTCGCGCCTATCTCTTCCCATTTGAAATATCTACCGCTCAGGCCGGGTATTTCTGTTTTGGATGCAGGTTGTGGATCAGGAAGCATGACCCGCCAAATCGCGGCAGCGGAATCGGGCGCTAATGTTGTGGGCGTCGACCTGCGAGAACCATATCTTGATTTTGCTCGTCGGAAAGCTGAATCGGAAAGTCTAACCAACGCCACGTTCGAAAAGGGCGATGTACGCGCGTTGCCATTTCCTGACGCTACCTTTGACATCGTTTGGCACAAGTACCTGTTGCAATGGGTCGGCGACCCTCAGGCTGCCATGACTGAGTTTGCTCGAGTGACCAAACCTGGCGGTCTCATCGTTTCCTGTAATTTCGACAGCTTCGGCATGATTAATGAGCCTCCAGATCTTGTCATCCAGCTTCTTGCGGAACACCTTTTCGCGCAATTCACCGATCTCTGCATAGGACGGCGGATGGCGCGGATGAGTCACGAAGCCGGTCTCGTCGATATCCAGGTCGCGATGGAGGTCGACAATGTGTACACGGTGATCGGCAGGATCGATGCAGAGCGGCGCAGCAACTGGGAAATTCAATTCAAAGCCGGACGAGAACATGCGATCAAGCATCTGGGCTCCGCCGCAATGGCGGATGCTTTCACTGACGGTTTCCTGCGCTATCAGGACCGCGAGGACACCGCCAGCTACTGTACGCTGTTCTTTGTCAGTGGCCGCAAGCCGCCGCAGTCCCAGCGGACGGCGCAGTAGCAAAGCGCGCTGAGTTAGCGTCGCAGCCGCGCTGCCCCTCTCTCCCAGGAGAACGACAGCGCCCTGCTCTGTCTCAGTTCGTCGGCATGACGTAGGCGTAAATCCGGCCGCGCGAGATCGGCGCTTCCTTGACCCGATTGCCGTTGTTGCCCGAAATCATGATCGGATTCCCCGATGCATCGATGCCGGTAATGATGCCGACATGGCCGCCGCCGCGCCGGCCCATCACGGCGATCGCGCCGACCTGAGGTCCGGAGACGCGTTGGCCGTATTGGGCGAACGAAGCAGCCATGTCCGAGCCGGTGCCCTTATAGCCGGTATGCTGCAAAACCAGGTTCATGAAGCGCGCGCACCAGAGGCTGCCCCGGCCGGTGGGATTGCCGCCAAGATAACGGCGCGCCTCGGCGACGACGTTCGATGAGCCGCCCGACCCCGCCATATCGCCAAAGCCCGCGCTCGGCGACAGGCTGGCATTGGTGTCGTCAAACTCCTCCGCCTTCACTGTCGCTACTCCGCGCTCCCAGTGCGATCCGCGAGCGAGCCGATAATGGCGAGATGCGAAGTGCCTGCCGACGTAACGGCCGGCGTAACGCGCATGATAATGCGCGTGAGGATACCGTGCCATACCGTGGTGAGGTCTTGCGGAAGCCGGGGCGGCTGATGCAATGATCGACACCGAACACAAGGCTAACGCAACAACGTGAAGAGAAGCGGCGCGAAGCAACCGACGAGACGCAAACAACTGAACCATACTCATTCCTCTGTAACACCCCCGTTTCCCCACCGACTCGTCCGAGCCGGGATGCGGGCGTTCGTATGCGAGTTTGGGTATGGCGATAGCAAGACGGGATGCGGCAGTGCGGAATCGGTTTCGAGGTCATTCCGCGATCATTCCATGACGAAAAAGAAACAATCCCGCCTCATTGCAGCCTCGAACATTAACTGCGATTTTCGGGGGCGGTCTGAAGCGTTTTCAAGGGAACGCGTGAAAACAAAAACAAGGGAAGGAACAGCAATGCCCTATGCCGTCACCACCGACCATGTCCGGCTATACTTCGAGGAAGCCGGCAGCGGAACACCGGTCATTTTCCTGCACGAGTTCGCGGCCGACCACACCAATTGGGAGCCGCAGATGCGTTACTTCTCGCGCCGGCACCGCTGCATTGCCTATTCCGCGCGTGGATATACGCCGTCGGATGTGCCGTCCGGCGAGGTCTACACCTACAAGCACTTCTATACCGATGCGCTGGCCGTGCTCGATCACCTCAAAATCGCCAAGGCGCATTTCGTCGGCCTGTCGATGGGTTCCTATTCGTCGCTGCAGATCGGCTTGAACGCGCCCGAGCGCGCGCTGTCGATGACATTGGCCGCGGTGGGCGCCGGCTCGGACCTTGGCAATCTCGACGCCTTCCGCAAGCAATGCCGGGAAAACGCCGAGCAGTTCGAGACGATCGGGGCCGCCGAGGTCGCGAAGGTCACCCGCGAGGCCCCGACCCGCATTTCGTTTGTTCTCAAGGACCCGCGCGGACACGCGGACTTCTATGCGGCGCTGGCGCGGCATGATTCCAAGGGCTCGGCCAACACCATGCGCGGCTTCCAGGGCGGCAGGCCCTCGATCTACACCCTGACCGATGCGATCCGGAAAGTCCCGACGCCGGCCTTGATCATTTGCGGCGACGAGGACGATAATTGCATCGGGCCCAGCCTGTTCCTGAAGCAGCATTTGCCGGCGTCGGGGCTGGCATTTTTTCCGAAGTCCGGCCACGTGCTCAATCTGGAAGAGCCGGCACTGTTCAACGAGATGGTCGAGCGCTTCATCGCCTTGGTCGAAGCCGGACGCTGGCCGGTACGCGACCCGAGATCGATCGGCTAGAACGGCTTACTTCGCCTTGCCGGCGCGGCTTAGCAAAAACACGCCCTGCTCGCCGAACATGTTCCAGAACCACCAGGGCGCGTTGAGCCGCAGCGGGCGGCCGTAGAGATCGAGCGCCACCGCGCGCTCCATCTTGACGTTGATCTCGTCGCAGAGCTGCACGAAATCCTTGATGGTGCAAAAATGGATGTTCGGCGTGTCGTACCAGGTCGCCGGCAGATTCTCGGTGCGCGGCATATGGCCGCCGACCAATAGCTGCAGCCGCATCCGCCAGAACCCGAAATTCGGGAACGACACGATGGCGCGCTGTCCGATCCGCAACAAATTCTCCAGCACCACGCGCGGCCGCCGCGTCGCCTGCAAGGTCTGCGACAGGATCACATAGTCGAACGCATCGTCGGGATAGTTGATGAGGTCGGTGTCGGCGTCGCCCTGCACCACCGCGAGGCCCTTGGCGACGCAACGGTTGACGCCCTCGCGCGACAGTTCGATGCCACGGCCATCGATGCCCCGGCTCTCCAGCAGTTGCAACAGGTCGCCCTCGCCGCACCCGACGTCGAGCACCTTGGAGCCGCGTTCGACCATCTGCGCCACCAGGAGATGATCGCCGCGATAACTTTCAGCACCGCGTACGGCGGCAGCGGCCAACGGGATAGTCTGTTGCTGCATGGTCATGTCAGCCGCCTGCCCTGCTCAGGCCGCGCGCAGCACCGGCGGATTCCAGGAACGCACGCGAAATATCGAAAAATTCCGGGACGTCCAGCAGGAATGCGTCATGCCCGCGGTCGGTCTCGATCTCGGCGAACGACACCCGCGCGCCGCTGGCGTTGAGCGCATGCACGATGGCGCGCGACTCGGAGGTCGGAAACAGCCAGTCGCTGGTGAATGACACCACGCAGAGCCGCGCCTGGATGCCGCGGAAGGCTTCCGCCAGCACGCCGCCATGATCGGCGGCGATGTCGAAATAATCCATCGCCCGCGTCAGATACAGATAGCTGTTGGCATCGAACCGTTCGACAAAGGACGACCCCTGGTAGCGCAAATAGCTCTCGACCTGAAAATCCGCATCGAACGAAAACGTCGGCAACTCACGGTCCTGCATCCGCCGCCCGAATTTGCGATGCAGGGCGGCGTCCGACAGATAGGTGATGTGCGCCGCCATCCGCGCGACGCCGAGGCCACGATGCGGATAGGTGCCTTCTTCGAAATATCGGCCATGATGCCAGTCCGGATCCGCCATCACGGCCTGGCGGCCGAGTTCGTGGAACGCGATGTTCTGCGCCGAATGCCGGGTACTACAGGCCACCGGCAGGGCCGAGAACACGCGCTTGGGATAGGCGGCGGTCCATTGCAGCGCCTGCATGCCGCCCATCGAGCCGCCGACCACGCAGAACAGGGTCTCGATCCCGAGGCGGTCGATCAACATGGTCTGGGCGCGCACCATGTCGGGAATGGTGATGACCGGAAAATCCAGCCCCCACAATTTGCCGGTGGCGGGATTGGTCGAGGCCGGCCCGGTCGAGCCCATGCAGCCGCCAATGACGTTTGAGCAAATGATGAAATACCTGTCGGTGTCGAGCGGACGGCCGGGACCGACCATGATTTCCCACCAGCCGGATTTTCCGGTTAGCGGATGCACGTTGGCGACATGCTGATCAAGCGTCAGCGCATGGCAGATCATGATGGCGTTGGAACGCTCGGCATTGAGTTTGCCATAGGTCTGGTAGGCGATTTGGAACGGCGCCAGATCGATGCCGCAATCGAGCTTCAATGGCTGGTCCAGGCCGAACTCCGCCACCTGCGAACTCGGATGATCGGCTTCGCGCGCGCGCTCCTCCGCATGGATCGCAGAACTTGGTATCGCCTGGCTTGGTACTGACTGCACGCCTGCCATTTTGATCGACCTCTCGGGAGGCTTTTGAGACCACCCAAAATCAGGCCATAAAAAACCCGGCCTGAACATAGGTTCGGCCGGGATCACTTTGTCCCCGGCCTGTTTAGCGAGTTGTTTAACGTGGCTGCAAGCCGGCCGGCTCAAATGACCACGGAATGAACCAAAGCTAGTCCCGATGCCGGTTTTCGTCAAGATCGTCCGGCCGTTAACCTAACCGGGCACGGAAATCGAGAATGGCTCCGCCAGGGCCTGCTGAGAAGGCGCCCTTGCGCCCTCTCGAACCATGAGACAGAACGGGTCTTCATCCTTGGAGACGCGGCGAAGGCGCCGCTCCCCTGGGATGAGGAAAAAGCATTGTCAGGTTTTTCGCATGTCCAAGACACCCCCCGCTCCGCCCTCGCTCGAGGTGCTGCGCAAGGAAATCGATGCCATCGACGAGCAGGTGCACAGCCTCCTGATGGCGCGCGGCGACATCATCGATCGCCTGATCTCGGTGAAGAAGACCCAGGAGGTCGGCTCGGCGTTCCGCCCGGCGCGCGAGGCCGACATGATGCGCCGGCTGGTGCAGCGTCACCGTGGTATCCTGCCGCTCGACACCGTCGAAAGCATCTGGCGGGTAATCATCTCGACCTTCACCTATGTGCAGGCGCCGTTTTCGGTCCATGCCGATATTTCGCTCGGCAAGTCCACGATGCGGGATTCGGCGCGATTCCATTTCGGCTTCACCGTTCCCTATGTCTCGCATTTCAGCGCGCCGGCCGCGGTCGAGGCGGTGGCGAACTCCAAGGGCGATCTGGCGCTGGTCTCGGCCACCTCCAGCCGCACCCCGTGGTGGATCGCGCTCGAAGCCAAGGGCGCGCCGAAGATCATTGCGCGGCTGCCGTTCGTCGAACGCGCCGACCATCCGGCGGCGCTGCCGGTATTCGTGGTGTCGCGCGTCGCCGACAGCGCCATGGTGACCGAAGTCGAGATGTGGAGCATCCGGGTGTCCGGCTGGAACGCCGAGATCGCACGCGCTCTGTCGCCGCTGGCGGAAATCCTCGCGGTGCCGGACACTGCCTTTGACGGCGCCGCCCTGCTGGTGTCGGTGGCGGGCACGAGCAGCCTTGAAAAGATCCGGTCGGCGCTGATCGAGGCCGGCGCGTCGGTGCGTTCATCGGCTCTCGTCGGCAGCCACGCAACGCGCTATACGGTGCCCCCGAAAGCGGCGGCGACATCCGAAAAGCCGCCTCGATAATCCGGAGCCGATGATGTCCCGCCCCATGCCGAATCCCGGCATTCTCGATATTGCGCCCTACACACCGGGCAAAACCCCGGTGGCCGAGCCGGGCCGCAAGGTGTTCAAGCTGTCGGCCAACGAGACGCCATTCGGGCCTTCGCCGAAGGCGATCGAGGCCTACAAGAACGCCGCCGCCCATCTCGAAGACTATCCGGAAGGCACATCGCGCGTGCTGCGCGAAGCGATCGGCCGCGCCTTCGGGCTTGATCCCAACCGCATCATCTGCGGCGCCGGGTCCGACGAAATTCTCAATTTGCTGGCGCACACCTATCTCAGCCCTGGCGACGAGGCGATCTCCACCGCCCATGGCTTTCTGGTGTATCCGATCGCGACCAAAGCCAACGGCGCCATCAATGTGGTCGCGCCCGAGACCAATTTCACCGCCGACGTCGATGCGATCCTTAAATCGGTCTCGCCACGCACCCGGCTGGTCTGGCTCGCCAACCCGAACAACCCGACCGGGACCTATCTGCCGTTCCACGAGGTCAAGCGGCTGCGCGCCGGATTGCCGCCGCAGGTGCTGCTGGTGCTCGATGCCGCCTATGCCGACTATGTGTCGCGCAACGACTATGAGCTCGGCATCGAACTGGTGGCGACAACGGACAATACCGTGATGACGCACACCTTTTCGAAGATCCACGGGCTTGCCGCGCTGCGGATCGGCTGGATGTTCGGGCCGTCTGACATTGTCGATGCGGTCAACCGTATCCGCGGCCCCTTCAACGTCTCGACGCCGGCGATGCTGGCGGCGGTCGCCGCGATCGAAGATACCGCGCATCAGCAGATGTCCAAAGCGCACACCGAAAAATGGCGCAACTGGCTGACCGAAGAAATCGGCAAGCTCGGCCTCAAGGTGACGCCGAGCGTGGCGAACTTCATCCTGATCCATTTCCCGCAGGAGAAAGGCAAGACCTCGGCCGAGGCCGACGCCTTCCTGACCAAACGCGGCCTGGTGCTGCGCGCATTGAACAATTACGGCCTGCCGCACGCCTTGCGCATGACCATCGGCACCGAGGAGGCCAATCGCCTGGTGTTCGACGGGCTGCGCGACTTCATGGCGCACAAGTGAACGCCGCGCCGCTGTTCCAGAAGATCGCGCTGATCGGCTTCGGGCTGATCGGCGGCTCGATCGCGCGCGCCGCGCGGGCACAAGGCCTCGCCGGAGAAATCGTCACCACCGCGCGTTCGGCCAGGACCCGCGCGCGGGTGGCTGAACTCGGCATTGTCGATCGCGTCGTCGAGAGCAACGCGGAGGCGGTGAAGGACGCCGATCTGGTCATCCTGTGCATCCCGGTCGGCGCCTGCGGCCCGGTCGCGCAGGAAATCGCTGATTATCTCAAGCCGGGCGCGATCGTGTCCGACGTCGGCTCGGTCAAGGGCGCGGTGGTGCGCGAGATGGCGCCGTATTTGCCGGAAGGCGTGCATTTCGTGCCGGCGCATCCGGTGGCCGGCACCGAGCATTCGGGGCCAGATTCCGGTTTTGCCGAACTGTTCATCAACCGCTGGTGCATTCTCACGCCGCCGGAAGGCACTGATCCAAAAGCGGTCGAGAGGCTGCGCGCGTTCTGGACAGCGTTGGGCGCCAGGGTCGAGATCATGACGCCCGACCATCACGACCTGGTGCTCGCGATCACCAGCCATTTGCCGCATCTGATCGCCTATACAATCGTAGGCACAGCGGATGAGCTTGAAGGTGTCACGCAATCCGAGGTGCTGAAGTTTTCCGCCGGCGGCTTTCGCGACTTCACGCGCATCGCCGCCTCCGACCCGACCATGTGGCGCGACGTGTTCCTCACCAACAAGGACGCGGTGCTGGAAATGCTCGGCACCTTCACCGAGGACCTCTCCAAGCTTACCCGCGCCATTCGCCGTGGCGACGGCGAGGCGCTGTTCGAGCACTTCACCCGCACCCGCGCCATCCGCCGCGGCATCGTCGAGATCGGGCAGGATTCGGCTGCGCCCGATTTCGGCCGGCCACACGCGCAATTGGGCAAGAAGCCGGAGTAGGCGCCCGATGACAGGGCTCCGCGAAGCGATGCACGACGCTGCTCCAGAATAAACTGTCGTCCCCCGCGCATGCGGGGGATCCAGTACGCCGCAGCTTTTCGGCTCCATTATCGACGTCCTGGAATACTGGATCATCCGCTTTCGCGGATGATGACGACAGAGCGTGCCTCCGCAACCCCGCGGCGCGATGCGCCCGGGTTTTGCATTATCTTCCACCCCGAAGGGTGTGGGGAATGCCGGGTGCCCAACGCACCCGCAGCCGCGTATGCAAAAGTAGAAAGCATACGCGTTAGCCACCACGGTCGCGCCGGTTCACCCGGCATTCCCGCACGCGATGGTTTTAACGTTTACTTCGCGCTCTCCCCGGTGACCGGGCTTGTTTGCCACCGTCGCCAGTGAAATTTCTTTCACCAACTTGACGCCAGCGTCGGGGCGTCAGGACCACACGACTTCTCCGTCCGCAAGATATGCGCGTTCGTCAATGCGCATCCCGCGTCCACCGCATCCTGCCCCGCGTTCGTGACGATCTCGAGCCGCCCCTTGTGTGGGACAAGGACGGCGGAGGATGTAGAGGTGATTTGGGTCGAAAGAGAACAGGAATATTTTTGCGAAGAGGACTGGACAGGTAGCATCAGCTTGATCCGGTTCAAAAAATCGCTCCGAGCGCGCAGGGTGAACACTGCGCATTTGCGATCGTAGAAGCTTCGAGTGTGTGGTGACGCGCGGCCAGACTTCGCCCGTCGACACGTCGCTGTAGCCAAATGGCGCTGAGGCCGTGCTGCGCAGGGATAGGCTCATTCAAGGCTTGACGGTTTTAGACTGCCATCATCGGGTTTATTCCCGATTTTGCTAAAAAAATGCCCTTCATCACGCGGCATGCCCTGCGCCCGGATCGCCATGACATCCAGCAGCGATTGGTCATGACGCGGGATGCCGCATGTTTCTGTCGCGGCAGGCTTTTTTAGCCTTTCGAAAAATATTTTGCGCAAGCGCGAATAAATCGCCGACTGCGACGATCTTGTTGGTGAAGCAGGCTCACTCCGAGCTTTGCAGTTGGAATTTTATCGAAATCCAGGAGAGCATCGATGCTTACCATGTCTCGTCGACGTCTGCTGACGTCCGCTGCAGTGGCTGCAGCTTTTGGGCTGAACAACAAGAAATTGGCTTTTGTCGATCCGGCTCTCGGCGCGACGCCCCTGGAGCCGGTCAACGGCTTCTACAAGTATAAAGTCGGCTCAATCGAGGTGACCGCGATATACGACGGCATCTGGCGCAAACCCCACGATCCCACCTTCATCAAAAATGCGTCGGTCGAAGAAACCAAGGCCGCGCTTGCCGCCGCGGGTCTCACCACAGAGTTCATGCCGATTCCGCTGACGGTGATCGTGCTCAAGATCGGCGACAAGCACATCATGGTCGATGCCGGATCAGGTGTTGGCCAGTGGCAGACCAATGCAACCAATCTGCCGGCAAATATGAAAGCAGCAGGCATCGAGCGCAATCAGATCAGCACGATTCTGGTTTCGCATTTCCATCCCGATCACGTCTGGGGGCTGATGGAGAAGGGCACCAACGCGCCCGTGTTCCCAAATGCCGAACTCATCGTCAACAGTGTCGAATATAACTGGTGGACGGAGCCCGGCCGGGTCGAAAAGTTGGCGGAAGGTCGCCGCGGTGCCGGCAAGCGCATCAGCGACAACTTTCCGACCTGGAAGAACTGGAAGCTGGTCGAAGACAACGCGGAAGTCGCTCCCGGTGTCCGGCTGCTTTCGGCGGTGGGTCACACCCCAGGTCATTCGGTCTTCCTGGTCACCTCGGGCAAGGAGCAGCTGATGGTGTCAAACGACGCCATGTATGTGCCCGCGCTATTGGCGCCGCACCCGGATTGGCAGGGCGCCTACGACCAGGACGGCCCGGCCGCGGTCGCCACACGCCGCAAGCTGATCGACCGCGTCATCGCCGACAAGATGATGATCTGCGGCGCGCATTTTCCGTTCCCCGGTGCCGGCGTGTTCGCCAGGGACGGCAACGCCTACGCTTTCACGCCAGTCGTCCAATCCTGACCACACCCACAGACGGAGAACATCATCATGACCAAGACATTGAAATCCATCCTGACCGGCATGACGCTGGTTGCCGGTCTCGGCCTTGCGTCGGCGCTGCCGTCGGCTCCAGCCTATGCGGTCGATAACATGTCATCGACCGACGCGCCCGATCTCACGTCGGTTCGCGCCAAGATCAAGGCAAAGGACTACCCCGCCGCGCTCGCCGAACTGAGGGACCTCGCCGAGGACATCCAGCAGGCCGATGTCTACAATTTGCTGGGCTTCACCCTGCGCAAAACCGGCGACGTCAAGACCTCGCTGACCTACTACACAAAGGCGTTGGAACTCCAGCCCGACCACAAAGCTGCCCGCGAATACCTCGGCGAGCTCTACGTCGAAACCGGCAATATGGAAAAGGCCAAGGAACAACTGGCCGTGCTGGCAAAACTCTGCCCGGGCGGTTGCGAGGAACGCGAAGACCTTCAAAAGGCAATCAGCGCCAAATCAGCTAGCAACTGAAGACAGCGAAGCGGGCGGTCACTCGCCCGCTTCCCTTCTTTGGCCACGCAAACCGGAGCGGACCGATGAATAAAGCGTTGATAGCAAGATTTGCGATGCATGATGATGTTGTTTTGCTCGCGGCACGGCTGCTGCTGGCATGGATCTTCGTCCACGAGGGTTTGTCGCTGGCAATGAATTTTGACGCAGCTTCCTCAAGCATGACCAAGCTCGGCGTCCCGGCAGTAGCGCTCATTGCGACGATCGTGCTGCAACTCGTCGCCGGCATGGCGATCGCTGTTGGATGGTACGCACAATTGGGGGCGGCTGGTTTGGGGCTATTTTGTCTGGCGACTGCGATGCTGTTTCACACCAATTTTGCGGTCCGGAACGAATTGCTGCATTTCGAGAAGGATCTCGCGATCGCCGGAGGAATGTTTGTCCTGATGGTGCGCGGCGCGGGCAAGTGGACCGTGGACAGTCTGCTGCGGCCGGCGGGCGCCGCATCGGAGATGGCGGAGGCCCAGCCCGGCGAGGCCATCTAAGAATCGGAGTGGTCGCAGAAAAGCGAAGGAGGCCCCCGGTCGGCCGCTCGCACCGGGATCACCTCAGCGGCCCGCTGACTTTGATTTCCAGGGCACCCGGTCTTAGCCATAACGTTGTCGGAATTGACACGGTATTATGGTCGGAGGCGCACCTATCGGGGGCGCCCGGGAGAAACTCCAAGAGCCTGATTATCCTGCTGCGGAATTCCGCTGCGCCACGTTCGTGCAACAAGACAGACAGGAAGGCCTAATCATGACGATGAGACCCGATCCAACCTTTTACGCATCGCCGAAGCTTGCGATGGAAGCTCCGCCGGAGAGCTTTGCCTACACTTTGCTGCTCAGCCCCGACTTCTCGAAGCCCGACGCGCTGGCGGTGATCGACGTAAAGCCCGGCTCGCCGACTTACAGTCAGGTCGTCCACACGGTGACGATGCCCAACAAGGGGGACGAGTTTCACCACTTTGGCTGGAACGCCTGTTCGTCCGCGTTATCACCGCTTACCGGGCACGCTTTCATCGAGCGGCGCTATCTTTTAATTCCGGGCATCCGGTCCTCGCGGATCTATGTAATAGATACGAAGCCTGATCCCACCAAGGCACGCATTCACAAGATCATCGAACCCGAAGAAATTTTTAAGAAGACCGGCTACTCGCGACCTCACACCGTCCACTGCGGACCGGAAGGCATTTACGTCAGCACCCTTGGTGGCGGCGGCAAAGATGGCACCGATGGGCCGCCCGGCGTGTTCATCATGGACTGTGAAACATTCGATGTTCTCGGACGCTGGGAGATCGATCGTGGTCCGCAGAAATTGCACTATGACTTCTGGTGGAACCTGCCCCGCGACTACATGGTGACGAGCGAGTGGGGGTTGCCGCCGCAATTCGAGAACGGGATTGTGCCGGAAGATCTTCTCTCGAACAAATACGGCCATCGGATCCACTTCTGGGATCTGAGAGCCCGGCGCAACGTCCAGACGATCGATCTCGGCGCCAACCATCAAATGGCACTGGAAGTTCGCCCCGCGCACGATCCGGTTCGCGAGTACGGCTTCCTCGGCGTCGTCGTCGACACCACGAACCTCGAAGGGTCGATCTGGACCTGGTGGCGCGAAGGCGGCAAGTTCCACATTGAAAAGACGGCAACTATCCCGGCCGAGCCGGCTCCGAAGGACCAGCTGCCGCCGCTTCTGCAGGGATTTGGCGCGGTGCCGCCGCTGGTGACCGACATCGACTTGTCCATGGACGACAAGTTTCTGTACGTCGCCTGCTGGGGAACGGGCGAGATGCGCCAATATGATGTCACCAACCCGAGGAAGCCCAAACTCGCGGGCTCGGTGCATATCGGAGGCATTGTCCGCCGCACGCCTCATTCGAACGGCAAGAAATATGCGGGTGGTCCACAGATGGTAGAGATCAGTCGCGACGGCAAACGAGTGTATTGGACCAACTCGCTCTACTCGACGTGGGATAACCAATTCTATCCCGACGGCGTGCCGGGCGCCGAGGTTATGGCCAATGCGAACCCGAGCGGCGGCCTCGAGCTGGCAAAGGATTATTGGGTGAGCTTCCCCGATGGATATCGGGCGCACCAGATCCGGCTCGAGGGCGGCGACTGTTCGACCGATTCCTTCTGCTATCCATCGGTTTGAATTTGAACGGAGGGGATTGGACGCCTGCCGGGCTCTGGCTGGCTGTCGTTGCGAGCGGCCTCTATCACGGGGTGAACCCGGGGATGGGGTGGCCGCTCGCCGTTTCGGCAGGCCTGATGGGCAGAAATTCTCGCGCCCTCGTATCGGCACTTTGGCCGCTATGGATCGGCCATTTCCTGGCGATGCTGCTGGTGATCCTGCCCTTCGCGTTGCTCGTCGCACTCGTCGAATGGCAATGGCAGATCCAGGTCGGCGCAAGCCTGTTGGTCATCGGTTTCGGCATCTTCCGGCTCGTCAACCGGCGTCATCCGCGGGCGCTGGCGCGGATACGACCGACGCAACTGGCGCTATGGTCCTTCGCCGTGGCGATCGCGCATGGCGCTGGCTTGATGCTTGTGCCGATATATCTCGGCCTCTGTCAGGCCTCCAATTCCGATAGAGGCCACGAGGCCGCAGGCGCCCTCATCAATGCCAGCCTCGGCGTCGCCGTCCTGGTCTCGGTCGTCCACTCGGCCTCAATGATCGCGGCCGGCGGATTCTCGGCGTGGCTGGTCTACCGTTATCTGGGTCTCAAATTCGTATCGCGGAGCTGGTTCAATCTGGATGCGGTTTGGGCCGTCAGCCTGATTTTCGTGGGCACTCTTGCACTCGCGATCAGCCTCGCGCCGGCTTTTGACGCGAATAGAACATTCGCCAAGTAAAGGCGGCCGGTACCGTGCGGCACCCGGAGCCGGTGCAGCCCCGCGCGCTCCGATGACGCGCTCGCGGCTCGCAGGCTTGGGCCTAAGTCTCATATCTGTTAGGCTGCCCAGCTCAGGAACCGGAGAGATGGACGTGCCTGGACCAGAGCGCAGGCTCGCAGCTGTCGTTGCCGCTGACATGGTCGGCTACAGCCGCCTGATGGAGGCCGACGAGACGGGGACTCTCGCGCGTCTGAAGACCCATCGGATCGAGCTCATCGATCCCGCTATCGTGAAGAACCGCGGCCGCATGATCAAGACCACCGGCGACGGCATGCTGGTCGAGTTCCACAGCGTCGTCGATGCGGTGATGTGCGCTGCCGAGATCCAGCAGCGAATGGCGCGACGCAACGCGGATGTTTCGCCGGAGCGGTGGATCCAATTCCGCATCGGGATCAATCTGGGCGACGTGATCGTCGAGGAAAACGACATTTTTGGCGACGGAGTCAACGTGGCGGCGCGCCTCGAAACGCTCGCCGAACCTGGCGGAATCTGCGTCTCGGGCGCGGTGCGTGATCAGGTCGGTGACCGGCTGGAAGACGTCGAATTCGATGATCTCGGCGACCAGAATGTCAAGAACATCGCCCGTCCAATCCGCGTCTTTCGGATCCGGCTGCAGCGAGACGCAACCACAGCGCCGGAAGGCGCCAAGGACGCCGCGGCGACGGCAGCGACCGCCAAAAAACCGTCCATTGCCGTGCTGCCGCTCGTCAACATGAGCGGCGATCCAGAGCAGGAGTTCTTCGCGGACGGCCTCACCGAGGACATCATTACGGAGCTTTCACGCTTTCGCGACCTGCTCGTCATCTCGCGCAACTCGACGTTTGTGCACAAGGGCAAGGCAGTCAAGGTGCAGGAAGTCGCGCGCGAATTCGGGGTCGATTACGTCCTCGAAGGGAGCGTGCGAAAGGCTGGCGATCGCATCCGCGTCACCGTGCAGCTGATCGACGCAGAAACTGACCGGCACATCTGGGCCGAACGCTACGACCGCAAGCTTGAGGACATCTTCGCCATCCAGGACGAGATGACGTGCGCAATCGCCGCGACGCTCCCCGGCCGCGTCGAGGCCGCCTCGCATGACCGTGCGAAGCGCAAGCCGACCGACAACATGGCGGCTTATGAGTGCGTGCTGACCGCCAAGGTGCTGCACCACCGCTCAATTCGCGAGGACAACCTCGAGGCGCAGCAATTGCTTGACCGCGCCCTGGTGCTCGACCCGAACTACGCTCACGCTCACGCCTGGAAGGGATGCGTGCTCGGCCAGATGTGGACTTATGGCTGGTGCACGGATCGCGACGCCACCTTCCAGCAGGTGGCTGCGGAGCTGGAGATCGCGCTGGCGCTCGATGACAACGACAGCGACGTGCACCGGATCCTCGCCGCGCTGAACCTGGCAAGCGAGAATTACGACAAGGCCGCGTACCATCAGGACAGGGCGCTTGCGCTCAATCCCAACTACGACCTTGTCGTGGTGCAGCAGGGCGAACTTCTAACGTGGGTGGGACGGCCGGAGGAAGGCATCGACTGGATCAAGAAGGCGATGCGCCTCAACCCATACCACCCGGAGCGCTTCTGGAGCCACCTCGGGCGCGCCTGCTATTGCGCCGAGAAATATGCCGAAGCCGCCGAGGCGTTTTCGCGGATCACCCGGCCCGACTACAACCATCATGCCTTCCTCACCGCCTCGTTCGCGCAGATGGGCAACGCGGTCGCGGCTGCCGCGCACGCCGCAGAGGTTCTGAAGCGCGAGCCGAACTTCTCGGTGGCCGCCAACCTCGCCACCCAGCACTACAAGCGCGACGTGGACCGCAAGCGCCACGAGGCAGGCCTCCTGCTGGGAGGTCTGCCCGTCTGACCCGATAAAACGGCCGGCGTCATGCTCACAGGATGACGACCCCGGCGTCTGGCTCAATCAATTGCCCGCGCTTTTGAACAATTCGGCTGCCGCAGCGGCTCCGCTAAAGGCTTCAATTGCCTGCCTGGAGGCGGCCTGTCCGCTTCCGGCGATCAGAAGGGACAAGCCGCCGTCCAGCGGTACTATTTCAGCGGCAAAAACAGTTCCGCGACCGCCTCATGCTCCGGCACCTCCGGGAAGAAGCTCAGCCGTTGGCAATAGATCGGGAAGTCGCGTGCTTCCTCGCCGCTGGCCGGAAGCCAATCGCGATAAAGGTAGAGCGCGGCGGGCTCCAGATTGTCGGTGTTGCCGACGACGCGCAGCACCGCGCAGCGTCCGCCAGGGATCTCGCCGGCTTTGATCTGCTCGCCGTTCGCCTCGATCGGTTGGTCGGTCCCGACACAAAGGTCCACGCTATAATCGGCAGGCGACGCAGGACGCCGCTCGGAACGCCAGACATTGAAGGTCGGACTTGTCTTGGGGTGCAGGCCAGCGGCCTTGCGCCACACGATGAACCGCTGGATGGTGGCGCCGAGCGTCCCCGGGTCGCCCCGATGCTCCATGATCGCCACCGGCGTGGGGGGCACATCGCGAACCGTCACGTCATCAGTGGTAAAAGTCTTCTGCATGAGCTTGTTCCTCGCGTTGTCGAGAGGCCCGAAGGCCGCAAGCCACGGCTCCCAATCGGGAGACTTCCGGAACGACGAAGGCGATTGCCCGAACCGTTGCCGAAAGGCGCGGGCGAAGGCGTCCGGTGCATCGTAGCCGGCGTCCATCGCTATGTCTGTGACGCTTTGGGCGTCCATGTAGGCCAGCCGGTGCGAAGCGCGCTTCATACGGGCAAGCTGGACATAGCGATGCACGGATAACCCGAAGGTCGCCGTAAACTGCCGATGGAAATGAAACTTCGAGAAGGCCGCAACAGCGCTCACCGTTTCCAGGTCCAGATTACTGTCAAGATGCCGGTCAACATAGTCCAGCACCCGCCGCATCCGGGCCTGATAGTTTTGAAGCGCCGCCTTCATCGTGCCTCCTCCGTGGCGACACCATCTAGGCCCTTCCGGATATGTCGCGCTCGACCGATCTTGCGATTTGGCATGGACCAACAGGTGCCCGCCGGCAACGCTTACAGGCAAGCCCGATCCACGGTTGAACAACTCGCCTCAATTCGCCCCTCGCTCCGCCATCATGAGTCTACAACCTGGTGGAACTCGGGGTGAGTTTTTGGCTCATCAGGGTCGACCGGACGTGGCCGGTGCTGGGTCATAGTGACGCGGTTGACCCCCAACCGGACCTGGCCAATGATCGGCGGACCGGCTGAAAAAGCGGGTTGCTGCTCTTCCACGGCCGGCTCGCCAACAGCTACTATTCCTCGGCGTGAATTTGCGAACGTGGGGAATTTGTCATGAAACTGCGCGCGATCATTGTTGGCGTCACCGCGCTTCTGTTCACGAATGTTGCAGCGCTTTGCCAGGATCAACACGAGGGTCATGCAGGGCATGGCCAGGTCGGCAACGTAAATTTTTCGAATTCGTGTGCACCCGCCGTACAGGCGGACCTGGCAAGCGGCGTGGCGATGCTGCACTCGTTCTGGTACAGCGCCGGCGAGCAGGTGTTCCGCAAGGTGCTGGCCAGGGATCCTGCCTGCGCGATCGCGTATTGGGGCATCGCTTCGCTTCTGATGTGGAATCCACTTAGCGGAGTAGGTCCGGTCGCCGCGGACGCCGAAAAGGCACAGGCGATGATCGAGGTCGCGCGCCAGATTCCCACCACGCCGCGCGAGCACGCCTATGTCGAGGCCGTGGGGGCCTATTATCAGGATTGGGCCGATCGCCCCGAACGTGCCCGCCAGGAAGCCCGCTCAAGGGCTTACGAAGCGCTGGCGGCCAGCTATCCGGATGATGACGAAGCTCAGATATTCAACGCGCTATATATTGCGAGCACGCAATCTCAAGCCGACCAGACCTACGCGGCTTACGCCAAGGCTGCCGCGATCCTCGAGAAACAATTTACCAGGCATCCCGATCACCCCGGGATCGCGCATTATCTCATCCATTCATATGATGCGCCTCCCCTCGCCGCCCGGGGCCTTGCCGCCGCGCGCCTTTACGCCGGCATCGCGCCAGACGCGCCACATGCGCTGCATATGCCGTCGCATATCTTCACGCGTGTGGGCGCCTGGGAAGACTCGGTATCGACCAACCGGCGCGCCTACGAAGCCGCGGTCAAGGGTGGCGAGTTGCCCGAAGCCTATCACGCCAGCGATTACGCGGTTTATGCGGACCTGCAACTGGCCCGGGATGCAGCGGCACGCAGCGTCATGGAGAATGCGTTCAAGGTCAAGCCGCCTTCGGCGTCGCAGGTCGCAGTGGCCTACTCCTCGGCCGCGATGCCGGCCCGCTGCGCGCTGGAGCGCGGCGACTGGCTCGCGGCAAAGCAACTCTCGCCGGCCGTGGGTGGTCCTCCGTTCACGGAAGCGATCACTCTGTTTGCCCGCGCCATCGGCGCCGCCCGCTCCGGCGATGCGGCCGCCGCCGAACAAGCTGCTTCCGATCTTGCTGTCCGGCATCAGAACCTCGTCGATGCGGGAAATACATACTGGGCCCGGGAAGTGGAAATTCAGCAGCACGCGGTCGCGGGCTGGATCGCGTTCGCCCGCAAGAATGTCGACGATGCCCTGAAACTGATGCGCGAAGCCGCTAATCTTGAAGACCACAGCGAAAAGCACATCGTCACGCCCGGTCGTATGCTGCCTTCCCGCGAATTGCTGGCTGACATGCTGTACGAGGCCGGCCAGCCAATTCTCGCGCTCAAGGAATATGACGCATCGCAACAGCGCGAGCCGAACCGCTTCCGAGGATATTATGGGGCCGCGCGCGCCGCAGAGGCCGCGGGCGATCGCGACAAGGCCGCGATGTATTACGATAAGCTACTGATCCTGGCGAAGAGCGCCGATACCGAGCGTCCAGAGCTCGCACACGCAAGGGCTTATGTCGGGCGGTGACGCGAGTGCGCGCTTGCACGGTCAGGCTAAGCGAACCTCGAAAGATCAATGCGACGCGCAAGCGCCCATCCTTCGAGGCGCACAAGAGCGCGCATCTCACAAGTCAACGCAATCGTGTTCATCCCGGGGATGAGTTGGTGCGGCGCGCGGCTTCAAAACAACGGCGGGGTCTGCGCCACCTTCAGCGGTCCCAGAAACATCGCCCCGTCGACGAAGCGCAGCGGAAACGCCCGCGCCTTCTTGCCTTCCAGCATGGCTTCCTTGCCAAGCGCATTGATGCCGGCGGCGGCGGCGACGTTGGCGTTCTGCTTGACCACCTTGCCGAGACCGGGAATGGCGCGGTCGAGCGCGCCGAGCAGGTTATTGACATCAGCGGTCTTGACGCCGGGCGCGACGCGATCGAGCGTCGCCTGCGGCACGCCGTCATCGAGCATTTTTTCAATGCCGAGCGCCGCAATCACCTTGTCGAGTCCAGCGACCGTCATCTGCAATTCGCCATCGAGGCGCCCCTCGGCGCTGAGGCCGAGCGAACCCGACGCCACCGCGATCAGATCGCCCTGCTGGACCCGGGATTGCACGATCTCGACATGACCGCCGGCGGCCTGAATCTCACGGAACCGCTGCGGCCAGGGCTTTGGCGAGAAATCCTTCAGGCCGGTCAGGATCGTCCGCATGTCGGCATCGAACGGCTCGGCGAGCAGCGGATGCACCTCCTGCACGCTGCCCTGCTCGATCCGCAACACGGTTTCAATATTGGGATGATCAACGGCTGAGCCGTCGACCAGGCGGCCATGCAGCTCGATATGTTTGGCACGCGCCAGCGGCGTCGGAGGTGAAACGTCAGTGCGGTCGATCGAGGGATCGTCGAAGACCAGCGAGATCCGCTGCGGCGCCGTGGGCAATCCCACCACACTGCTGCGCGCCTTGCTCCAGTTCGCGATCATCGACGGCTGGCCGGGACCGGCGATCGTGGCCGGTGCTTTAAATTCCGCGATCAGCAATTTCGGGTCGTAGATCTGCGACACGACAAGGATTTCGCCGAGCTTGGCCGTGATCGGCGTCTGCGTCGCGGCCTGTCCGGCGGTCTGCGAAATGAGCGACACGCTGGCGCCGTCGCAGCGGACTTCAAGACGGAACGGATAGCCGGCCACCGAACGGCTGGCGCAATCATAGATGCGGCCGGACTTGGCCTCCCGGGCCCGCCAGGCATCGGCGGTTTCATCGACTTTCGAGGCGGAATAGAACCAGAACGCGCTCCACGCCGCGGCGGCAATCAAAAGCAGGACGGGCGTGATGAAAAGGCGCCAAAGCGGGCGCCGGCGCGGCGCGAGGGTCATGTCGGACATGGGCGACCTTTGACCAATGATTTTGTCAATTAAGCGGTCGTTTAAACCGCCGTGCCGGCCCTTGGCAAGCCGGCGGAATTGGGGGGATAAGGAAATTCCGCTTCGCCTGAAAAGCTTCTTCTGATAGCCGTCGCCGCAAATGCCAGCGAAAATCCTGTCCGAAGCCGAATTGTCCCAGAGCGACCTGTCCCAAGGCGACCGATTCAGAGGCGACCTGTGGGTGTTCGGCTACGGTTCGCTGATGTGGCGGCCGGGCTTCGACTTCATCGAACAGGTGCCGGCGCGGCTGATCGGCGAGCACCGCGCGCTCTGCGTCTATTCATTCGACCATCGCGGCACGCCCGAGAAGCCCGGTCTCGTGCTCGGCCTCGACCGCGGCGGGGCCTGTCGCGGCGTGGCCTTCCGGGTCGCGGCCACGCAGCGCAACCATACCGTCGACTATCTGCGCAGCCGCGAGCAGACCACCAGCGTCTATCACGAAGTCATGCGGTCAGTCTGGCTGGAGAACGAAGCCCGGCAGCGGGTCAGCGCGCTCGCTTATGTGGTCGACCGCGGTCACGTGCAATATGCCGGCCGGCTCTCTTTGGCCGAGCAGCTGCGCTACGTGCAGCAGGGCCATGGCCGTTCCGGCAACAATCGCGACTACGTGCTGGCAACCGTCCATTCGATCGAGAAGCAGGGTTTTCGCGACAAGCAATTGCATCAGCTGGCCTTGATGTTGCACTACGACACGCCGCTGCACGGCGAGAGGCCTTGAGCCAGATGGCGGCCCATTCAAGGCCGTTGAATTCGTAGCGCATGATTGGAAGCTCCCGTTTCGGAGCTAGCCAGTCGCCGATATTTTAATGGTCCCTCGCCGTTCGAGCGACGCAGGGGGTTGTTTGGACCGCACAGCCGTCCGGCTAAATGGGACATTCAGCAACATCAACCTAGAGCGGCGCTTGCAGTTTCAGAACAGCACAAAACGAAACGCTGGTCTTGCCTACCAGCGCAGTGCCTTCCACCTCGGCCTCTCCGTCCGAATAGACGCCTGTGAAGCCGCAACTGACTTCCCGGCCTCCAAATGCCAGGTTCTTACCCACGGCTTCGGTGTGCTGCTGTGTGATGAGTTCACCCCGCCATTTGCCGTTCTTGAACGAGTACGAGCCTGTGTAATAGAAGTAGGTGTCGCCCCCACGAATTTGACCATCAAGCAGCATGATCACCCCGGTCGCACGGCCACGCCTGCCGTCCTTCATTTCAATACGAATTGTGTATAGACCGTTCGTTACTTGCATACGCGGAAATGGCCCCGTGATTGTCAGTTGCGGCGAGTTGGAGCGGCCCCCTGACTTGGGTATAGCACCCCGTCGCGCCGCTTTAGCTCGGGTCAGCGCTGCGTCATGATGTCCGTTTGTGAGGCAGCCAGGGCGGACATCCTTCATTTCATCCAGGCAGTCCGAGTTTGACCCGGAGCCGACATCGGTTCGGCGTGCAAGTTTGGTCTTACAAAATTTCTACTCACTATATCGGATATGAGTGCTCGATATCGCATAAGGGTGCTCGCTGCTGCGTACACGGAAACACGTTGCATTGCACGCGCGCATCGGAACGGAGAGGTCTGCGCGGCGCTCCGGCGTAGCCTCGTTGGGAAAGCCTGCTAACATGCGGTCAAAACAATGAATCTGGGAGGGCGCATGTTAAGCAAGGTTCGTTGGCAGCTCGTCGCACTGCTTTTCGTCGCAGGCATCATCAACTATCTCGACCGCGCCGCATTGTCGGTCGCAGCACCTTTGATCACAAAGGAACTTGGCCTCGATCCGTCGCAGCTTGGTTTCGTGCTTTCCAGTTTCTTCTTCGGCTATGCGCTGTTTTGCTTTGTCGGCGGCTACGCGGCCGATCGCTACGGGCCACGCCTCGTTCTGATCGTATCGATGACGCTGTGGTCGATCTTCTGCGGCTTGACGGCCGCAGCCGTCAGCGTCACCAGCCTCGTGGTGCTGCGCGTCTTCTTTGGCATGGGCGAGGGACCGTTTTCCACGACGGTGGCGAAGTTCATCGGCAACTGGTTTCCGAAGGCGGAACAAGCAACTGCCATCGGCCTTGCCAATGCCGGTACGCCGCTCGGCGGCGCCATCGCGGGTCCGATCGTCGGTTTTATCGCTCTGTCGTATGGCTGGCGCGCGTCATTTATCTTTATCGCGGTGATCGGGCTCGCTTGGGTGTTGCTATGGGCCATCAGCTCCGCGGACTGGCCGGCGCAGCATGGTCGCGTCAGCGAAGCCGAACGTTCCGAGATCGAACAGGGGACAGGCGGCAACGTTGCCGCTGTGCAGGCGCAGATGCCGCTGTCCTACTATCTGCGGCAACCCGCGGTGATCGCCACCGCCGTCGCTTTCTTCGGCTATGCCTATATCCTCTATTTCTTCCTGTCGTGGTTTCCGAGCTACCTGACGATGGTGCTGCATCTCAGCATTCAGAAGATGGCCGTGGTCAGTGTCATTCCCTGGGCGCTTGGTTTCCTTGGGCTGGCGTGCGGCGGCTTCATCTGCGATGCGCTCGGCCGCAAGCTCGGCGATCCGATCAGAGCGCCCAAGCTCATCATGGTCGTCTGCCTCCTGATGGCCGCGCTCTCGGTGGCGCTAGCCGGCCTCGTGTCCAGCCTGGAGGCGGTAGTCGCCCTGATCGCGATTGCGGTGTTCTTTATGTATGTCAGCGCCTCGACGTATTGGATGATCGTCCTCGGTCTCGTCGAGCCGGGCCGGGTCGGCGGCGCCGCCGGCTTCGTCCACTTCATCGCCAATACGGCAGGTATCGTCGCGCCGCTCGTCACCGGACTGATCGTCGATAAAACCGGCAGCTTCGTCAGCGCTTTCGTTCTGGCTGGCGTGATTGCGACCGCCGGCGCGCTGCTCGTCGCCTTTCTTGTGCGCGGACGCTCCGCAACGCTCGCGCAGAGCGGGACAATCGCGCAACCGGGATAGGTTAGGTTTCCCGTTGCGGCGGCACGGAATTTGGCCGTTACCGGGCCATAGCGGACATTGGCCAAGTCCGCACCCATCGGGCATGGCGTTTGATGTGGGTGGCACATGAAACAAGTCGCCAACGGAAGGCGGCTTCACGGTGGCTTCCGCGTCCCTCAGGATGCGCGGCGCGAATTATCGCCGCCGACCTTCCACTAGCGCTATGACGCCGGCACCTACAATGACAACAACGATGACGGCGGCAAGCGCCTCCATAGAGGCCAAGGTCTGGTACCAGTTGCTCCAAAGCCCAAGCATGCGCTAGCCTCCGTCGAGAGCGCAGTCTTCAGCGAGTAAAATCCACTGCGCCGAGACGACGAGCTTCCACGGTCGAAAATGCAATGCTACGTTTCGTCGCGCGCGTTTTGATCGCGCGGCAACATGACTTATGCGCAACCCGGTGTTGACGCCGCTACCATGCGGGCGTCCGTGTACGAGCGAGGTAGATTTACGATCCCCGCTCCTCCTGTCGATCGGAGGGTACGTCATGCATTCGCCGCCTGCAGGATGGTTGCCCGTTTCAACTGCGCCATCTGACGGAGACCTCGAGGTCTGCGCCCTGGATTATAATGGAATCGTCCACGCGCTCGTGTTCCCGTGTCGTAAAGATGGAGCGCAATGGGTCGACGCTTCAAATAGAACGCACGTCAACATTGAGCCGACGTATTGGCGCAGATGGACCGAAAGCCATCCTGTCTTGTCTATTGCCCGCGCTCGCTCCGGCCGCCCGGATATTTAGCCCGATATTCCGTGACAGCCCGTTCCATCGTGACAAAGTGGGCTCCGCCTTCCCGAAGGCTGTTGATGAGCTTCTCCAGCATGATGAGCCGATGTCCGCGGCCGATGACATGAGGATGAAAAGTGTAGGTCAGAATACCCCAGTCATAGTGGTCGGCCATGTATCCGAAATCGGCTAACCAATTTGCTCCGACGAGATCGGCATTCATCAGGCCTGCCTGAATCGCGTTCGGAAGCCGCATGTATTCGAACACTGGATAATCATCCAGCGACCAACTGATGGGCATTTCGACCAGAGGTGTGTCGGCGCCATATTGGATTGGCTCTTCCAAGGTTACGATGTCGCCGTCACGCGCTTGATACGGGAGATAGTCGTGTCCCATCAGGCTGCTGTCGTAGATGAAGCCGTGTTTGAGAAGAAGCTCGATAGAATACGGACTGAGGTCCCAGGCGGGCGATCTGTAACCGCGGGCATATTCGCCGGTAATTTTCTTGATTGCCTCGTTGCCACGGACTAATTCGCGCTCTTCGGTTTCGCGTCCGAGCGTTGCCGGAACGCGATGCGTCCAGCCGTGGTTCGCGATCTCATGACCCGCGGCGTGCACCGCCCGCACGGAGTTGGGATAGGTTTCAATCGTGTGGCCGGGGATGAACCACGTGCTCTGGATGGCATATTTGCGCAGCAACTGTAACAGCCGCTCGGTTGCAACCATCCCGAAATCCCCCCGCGAGATCATCGTCGGGGAGGTCATGTCGCGCGCGATCACTGCCGAGGCGTTGTCGAGATCGAAAGTCAGACACACAAAATGCTGGGACATCGTGTATTTCCTGTTCTATGCGCCGCCGTCGGAGCGAAGGCCGCGGTGCCAAGGATTGCAGCCGCGCTCAATCAGTCGCCGGCGTCGATCATATCAGCCTGGTTGCGCCACCGCTGGGAGTGGGCTCCGGCATTGCTGCCTGAATCGGGCGCGTACGGCAATCCAGCCGTTCTCATGTCATGCCCCTGCTTGGTAACGGGGCATCTGTACTGAGCACCATCTTGGGTAAAACTCGATTGATGACCGGGAGAGGATATCATGACAGCGGAGCCGGAAGTCAAATCCGCGGACGCACGCATTCAAGCAGGCACCATCAGCACCATTGTGCTCGGCTTTGCAGCCGATCCCATGACGCGTTGGGTTTGGCCTGACCCATCCGAATATCTCAGGATCATGCCTCAATTCGTCAATGCCTTTGGCGGCCGGGCATTCGAGCATGGCACAGCTTACATCACGGAAGGGGCTCGCGCGGCCGCCCTATGGCTACCGCCCGGCGTCGAGCCCGATGAAGCGGCAATGGGCGCAGTCACGGCGGAGACCCTGCGTCCGGAGATCGCCGATGATATAGAACTCTGCTGCAAGGAATGGCCGAACATCATCCCCACGAGCCACATTGGTATCTGCCCCTCATTGCCGCCGATCCGAACTGGATCGGCCAAGGCCTCGGCACCTTGCTGATGAAACACGCTCTTCGACGAAGCGATGAGCAGGGCATCGCTGCCTACCTCGAAAGCTCGAATCCGCGAAACATTTCCTTTTATGAACGCCACGGCTTCAGGATCATCGGCGAGATACAACACGGTTCTTCACCGACGATGACGCCAATGTTGCGGCCGGCTTCTTGAGCGTGACGCTACGTGCAGCAGGACTTTGGGCGTTCCGGAAACAATCGCGACCACGTGCTGGCAACCGTCAGGTCGATCGAAAAACAGGGCTTTCTCGACAAGCAATTGCATCAGCTCGCCTTGATGTTGCACAACGACACGCCGCTGCATGGGTGAAAGATCGTGAGCTATTAGCGTGATGAGATCAGCTTAATCAGCAAAGGCAACGGAAGCTGAGTACACCTCTCCCATTGGGAGAGGTGAGGCAAGGCCGCTCGAAGGCCGATTTCAATCAAAAGCCATCCCGTCTTAGCGGCCTTGCCCGCCGGCCGCAGCCGGCACGCGGCCGAACAATTGCGCCTGCTCCTGGCGCACCGTCGCCATCAGCCAAACTTACTTCCGCTTTCGGCGGCATAACGGATATGGCGGGACTTGCTGTTGAACTCGACCTGGTCGCGAATGACCCTGACCGGACATTGGGCCTGATCAATATCTGAGGCCGATGCCGAGGCGCGGCCAATCGGCGAAGTGGAGGGCGAGACGCACACGTAGCTCAGATGGATAGTGCACTACCGGCGAGTTCGACGAGCACGGCACCTCGCATTTTTGCTGGCTTTCCGGCAGCAAGGATGGCGGCCATTGCCGGGTTGCCCTCTGCTTCCAGCGCCACGATAGCTTGTCGAGCCCAAAGGTAAGACGCCTGAAAAATCTCTGTATGGCGATCGAAGTCCGTCACATCGATCCCGAGCGGACAGGGCGGGCGTATTACCAGATCGAGTGGTCCCGTCGGCAACGTATCGTAGCGCTGATGCGCCACGAGGCTTCGCCACAGCACGTTGACGGCACTCGGCGCGGCCGGAAGCAGCTTCTTACGAAACGGCATCAGCATTGCCGCAACCAGCTCAAGCCGTCCGGGCAACGCATCATACGCGACATCAAACAGCTCAGCCGCCGGCTCGCCGAAATGCACAACCAGATTGGGGCCACTCTTTAGTTGATGCATCGGTGCCAGTGGCACATTATCGATCAGGCATCCATCGACAAGCATCGCACCTTCCGGCGTGTAGAACGGCGGCAATAATCCAGGAATTGCGCTTGAGGCACGCACCGCCTGCCACAGCGATCCCGAGCGGATCAATTCCAGATTATGGGTCGAAAGATTGGTTGCGACTGCCGCGAAAGGTCGCCAGCAATCCTCGATCCGGCAGTCGTGGCCGAATTGACGGGCGAGCGCCCGATCGAGCGCCTTATGATCCAGCAAGGCGTAACGCGGCCAGGTTGGCCGCCGGAAGCTGCAACTCCTGACGAAAATATCGTGCGTGCCGCGCTCAATATCCTCGGCTTCGAGGTTCTTCGCAAATCCAGCCGCCATGGCAGAGCCGACACTGGTGCCGATAAAGATATCGAATATCACGCCAAGCTCGCAGAAGGCCTTGTAGACCCCCACATGCGCCGATCCCAGGCTTCCGCCGCCGCCGGCGACGTATCCAATCGCGCGACCCGACAGGAAACGGACCAGACTGTCGAAATCAACTTGATCCTCCAGAGCGACATGGTGATGCATGAAGGAGGGCAGCCGAGCAAGCCAGGCCGCGGTTCCGCTGACGTGACTGCTCCGTCGATCATGAACGCGAACGAGGCGTCGCGCCGACCTTGGGTGAACCTCGCAGGCAAAAGCCTCGACATCCGTTAAGGGTCCCACCGGCGCATCGCCACGACACCCGAACACAACCATGTCGGCCTGACGGATAGCCTTGCGTGTCCAGGCATTGGCATCGTGATCTCCGAGGTAAACTACCAGCGGCGCGGCGTGTTCTAATCTGTTGAGCCATTCAGCGACATCGGGCGCATCCGGAGCTCGCCCGGGAAACTTGGAATTGACGCGGGCGACATCGACGATCTCCGCATCGGTGGCGGCGAGCCCATCGCGCATTCGACAATCAAATGCGCTAGGCAACAGCTCGCGTCCACCTTCGATTAGGGCCACCGTTCTGGCCTTTGGCGACGCGCGAACCGGCGCGAGGCGCGCCGTCTGCTTGCCAAAACGGAGCGCGAGCGCCGCAAGTACTGCCTCAACAATGGCGGGGGCGTCCCTGGCAAGCTTCTGGTAGGCAGTACGTGTCAACACGAGCACGCTGGTGTCGCGGATGGCAATTACATTGGCAGTGCGCGGAACATTTGCGAAGAAGCCGATTTCACCAACCAATTCGCCGGCGCGGAGCTCGGCGAGAGGTTCGAGCTCGCCGTTTCGGCACACAGCCAGCGCACCGTGCAGCACCAAAAACAATGTGTCCGAGGGGTCCCCTTGGGCAACGAGCCTTTCTCCCCGCACCAGATCCAGGCGAACCATTGCGTTCAGAGCCGTCATCCGCTGTTCCGAACTGAGCGTTCTGAACAGAGCGAAGTCCTCAGGTAGGTTCCCCCACGCAAATGTCGCGCTCGCTTCATTCATTGGCGACATCCAGTTCGACTGCACGGCCCCGATGTTAATGCCGGGTCGCCTCGTCTGCCAGAATATAAGGGTCAGCGCGCCAGCTCTTCGCAATGCAGTTATAGAAGCACTGCAACATAGATCGTGAAGCTATCCTGCCTTTACGGCGCTGCAACTTCGGTGCCCGCTTTCGACTTTCATAGACCGCCTCCGTTCGCGGCGGCGCTTGAGTCTGCTTGTGGCAGCACATTTGAGACATGCCGACCGGTGCTGCCGATGTCTGTTCATAGGGATCGATTGAATGTCGGCTTCTGGCACATCGCGTCATTTCGCTGCGGCACGGAATTTGGTCGTTACCGGGCCACAGCGGACATCGGCCAAACTCGAGCTAGCGACTTTTGCCGTCCGCTGTCGCCGATGGCGAGGCCGGGACGCGGCCGAACAATTGCGCCTGCTCCTGGCGCGCCGTCGCCACCAGGCGGTTGGTGGCGTCCTCGATCACGGTACTGATGCGGGCGATGAATTCCTGGCGCGGCAGGCCGGGCGGCAGCGGATCGAGAAATTCGACCACCAGTGTTCCCGGATAGCGCATGAACGTCCGGCGCGGCCAGAACAGCCCCGAATTGAGCGCCACCGGCAGACAGGCCACGTTGCTGTCGGCATAAATCAGGCCGACGCCGCTCTTGTAGTTCGGCGGCGCATCCACAGGCGTGCGCGTGCCTTCCGGAAAGATGATCAACTGACGGCCGCGGCGAACCGCCTCGCCGGCCCGGCGCATCGTCTCTATCAGCGCGCGACCCCCGGCGCCGCGATCGACCCCGATCATGTTCGACTTGATCAGGTACCAGCCGAACAGCGGAATCCACAACAGCTCGCGCTTGAGGATGTAAAGCGGCTGATCGAAGAATTGCAGCAGCGCGAAGGTTTCCCACATCGACTGATGTTTCGATGCGACGATCAGCGGTCCGTCGGGAATTTTCTCGAGCCCGCGATATTCCACCTTGATGTTGCAGATCACGCGCATCAGCCAGATGCTGCTGCGCGCCCAATATCTGGCGATATGCATGATGGCCCATCGCGGCATCAGGTAGGTCGGAATTCCGACAATCACCCAAAACGCCAGCACCAGGTAGAACAGCAGGTTGTAGACCAGCGAACGCAGGAAAATCGAAACCATCGGGAATCCGATCAGTTGGCTGCAGCCGTCGCCGGTTTGCGCGGCGTGATGGATCCGGTGGCCGGCTGGTCCGCGGCCTCTGGCGCCAGTTCGAACCCGGCTTCGGCCAGCGACACCCGCACCTCGGCGGCGACGTATTTGGCGTATTCCGACAGCAGCAGCCGCAAGGTCGCACCACTGGTCCACCACGGTTCGTCGCGCCATGTGTCACCGACCACCGCGAACGGAATCAGCGCAATATCAGGCATCGCGTGCGACAGTTCGACGATGGCCCGCGGCATGTGATAATTCGATGTCACGACAATGAGCGATTTGAAACCGCGGTCGTGCGCCCAGCGCCGCGTCTCGGCCGCGTTGCTGCGGGTGTTGACGGCGGAACGATCGAGATCGACGCAGCAGTTCAACAACGTCTGATTGTCGGGCGGCGAATTGTCGGGCAGCGAACGCGAAATGTCGCTGGCCGCATTGGTCGGATGGACGCCGGAGATCAACAGGCGCCTGCCATAGCCGCCGGCCAGCAATTCCATCGCGTCCGAAACCCGCGATGAGCCGCCGGTCAGCACCACGATGCCGTCGGCATTGCGGTCAGGCCTGATTTCGGCGCCACGCAGTTGCGAGAGAAACCCGACGAAACCGATCGCGGCGCCGACGAACGCCACCGCCAGCACCGCGACAACAGCCGCGCGCAGCCAGCGCCGCTGCGCAGTGGCCGGCGCTTTCGGCAATGTATCGGCGGGCTGGCTCATGCGGCGCTTGTGATCCTTACCTGTACAAGTCTAGAACGTTTTGAGACGAAATGGAGTCCGCATCATGCGGTATTAGCCCACAAACCGCGTCAGTCGATGTCGTTCAGCGTGGCGAACAGCGTTCGCCGCGAAGCCCAGGCGGTGATCGCCGCGATCAGAACCGCCTGCGCCGCCAGCGTCAGGTAGCCCGACGGGCGCAGCGAAAACGTGCCCAGCAGCGCCGCAAACTGGTCCCCGACCGGGGTGCCTGCGAACCAGCCGGCGATCGATTCGGAGAACCCGAACCCCAGCATGGCGACGCCGCCCCCGATCACGCCGCCCTCGAGGCCAAGCCGCAGGAAATGCCGCTGGAAGCGGTTGGCGATATAGCGGTCCCCGGCGCCGACGAAATGCAGCACCTCGACGATCGGGCGGTTGGCCGCCATCGCGCCGCGGGTCGCGAACGACACCGAAATGATGGTTGCGACGATCACCAGAGCGAGGATGCCGATGCCGGCGAACACGGTGGCGCCGGTCATCGACCGCATCCGCTCGATCCAGGCGCGGTGATCGTCGACGCTGGCGTTTGGTGCGATCTGCGTCACCCGGTTTCGCAGCGCGGCGAGATCGAGCGCCGCACCGGGCTGAACCCGCGCGACAATCACGCGCGGCACCGGCAGGTCGTCGAATGAAAGGCCGCTGCCGAGCCAAGGCTCCAGCAGTTTGGCTGATTCGGCCTTGGTGAAGGGCCGGATTTCCAGAATGTCCGGCTGCGCCCGCATCGTGTCGGCGACCGCTGCCGTATCGCGTTCCAGGTCGCGACCGGCCGCGGGGCGCACCTGAACGGTGATTTCGCTGGCCACCTCCGACTGCCATTCCGCCGCCGACGCGCTCACCAAAAGCACCGCGCCGGTGGTGATCGATGCGAGGAAGGTCATGATGGCGACCACGGCGACCAGCGCCCGGCCGGCGATCGAGGCGCGCGGCACGATCGGCGACAGGTTGCGCGCCCGCGCCGGCACCTGCGGGCGCTCGCGTCCGAGATCGACCAACGGGCCATGTTCGTCGTCGGCTTTAATCATAGGTATGCAGCCGCCCCTGATGCAGCACCAGCCGCCGCGCCTCATACTGGTCCATCAGCGTGATGTCGTGGGTGGCGATAATCACCGCGGTGCCGGACTTGTTGAGTTCGATGAACAGCCGCAGCAGGCGCCGCCCCAATGTCGGATCGACGTTGCCGGTCGGCTCATCCGCCAGCAAGAGATGCGGCCGCGAGATCACGGCACGCGCGATCGCGGCGCGCTGCTTTTCGCCGCCGGACAGGATCGGCGGCAGCGCGTCCATTCGCTCGCCGAGACCAACCCATTTCAGGAGATCGATGACCTCCTTGCGATAGCTCGATTCGTCCCGCCCCATCACCCGGAACGGCAGCGCCACGTTTTCGTAGGTGGTCATGTGATCGAGCAGGCGAAAGTCCTGCAGCACGATGCCGATCCGCTTGCGCAGGTCGGCGATTTCATCCTTGCCGAGCAGCGAGACGTCATGACCGAACAGATTGACGAGGCCGCGCGTCGGCCGTAGCGACAGGAACAACAGCCGCAGCAGCGAGGTCTTGCCGGCGCCGGAGGGACCGGTGAGAAACTGGAACGAGTGCGCAGGGATCCGGAACGAGAGGTCGCGCAGAATCTCCGGGCCGAGCCCGTAACGCAATCCGACATTTTCGAACCGAACCAAGCTCAGCTCCGTTCGATGTGGGGCACGGCCGGAAACCTGCGGCCGAGGGCCCGGAATTCGCTCGCTTCGCTGCGACTGCGAACCGAACAAAACGGTTGTGCTTCGGTTATGGTTTCCGATTCGTTAACGGTCGCCTTGTAGCATCTGCGAAGCATCATTGTGGAGATCGGCTCCCATGCACATCATGTGCCCCCATTGTACAACGTCCTACGCCATTGATCTGGCTAACCTGGGCGCGGCCGGCCGTACCGTCCGCTGTTCCCGCTGCAAGGAAGTCTGGCTGGCGCGGCCGGAGGATGCGATCGACGCCGCCGCACCGGTGGCGGCGATGGCGGAAGCCGGCGAGCGGGCCTCCGCTCAGGCCTCCGCTGGGGCATGGGACGCGCAGGCAGAGGCGGGCGACAACCGGGAGCAGGACATCCCGGTGGTCGAGAGCCCTTCGATATCAAGCGACTGGCCGGCCTCGGCCGACGCCGGCGCATCGCAGACTGCCGACGCCGACTGGCCGCAGGCCGCCAGGAACGATCTGGCCGACGATCTGGCGGACGACGCCGCGGCGCGCCCGCGGCAGCCGTCATGGTTCCGCAAGCTCCTGCAACCGCCGGCGTTGCCTCGCGCCACGGGCAAATCGTTGCTCAGCCTTCCGACCGCCTGCGCCGCCATGGGCGCGCTGGTGCTGGCGTTGATGATCTGGCGCGTCGAGGTGGTGCGGCTGTTGCCGCAAACCGCGACGTTCTACAAAATGGTCGGTCTCGACGTCAACGTGCGCGGCCTTAGCTTCAAGGACATGAAGATCACCACCGAGACCGTCGAAGGCAAGCCGGTGCTGGTGATCGAGGGCGTCATCGTCGGCGATGCAGGCCGCGCGGTCGAGTTGCCGCGGCTGCGTTTTTCCGTCAGCGACGCCCATGGCGCCGAGATCTACGCCTGGAATGCGGTACTGGACCAGCCGGTGTTAAAGCCCGGCGAGCGGGCCTGGTTCAAGTCGCGGCTGGCTTCGCCGCCGCCGGAAGGGCGCAATATCGATGTGCGCTTCTTCAGCAAGCGTGATATCGCCGCCGGCAAGATCTGAACGGGCTCAAGCTCCGCCTGAAGAGACCCGGCCCCGCTATCGAAAGACCATGCATCGATGCCGCGCGTACTGATCGCCGACGATGAAGCTTCCATGCGTACGCTGGTGGCGCGCGCTATCGCTATGGACGGCCACGACGCCGTCACCGCCGAAGACGGCGCCGAAGCGCTTGAGATCCTGAGCCGCGAGGCGGGCAAATTCGATCTATTGCTCACCGATATCCAGATGCCGGTCATGGACGGCATCGCGCTGGCGCTGTCGGCGGCCCGCGACTTTCCGGACCTGACGATTTTGTTGATGACGGGCTTTGCCGATCAGCGCGAGCGCGCCTCGGGCCTCAACGCCATCGCCCACGACGTCATCACCAAGCCGTTTTCGGTGGCCGATATCCGCGCCGCCGTGGCCGGCGCGCTGGCGGCAACGGAAGCAGGGCTAGAACCTTCGCGCCACTTGTCATTGCCGGGCATAGCCGTTCGAAGAACGGCGTCGCTTCCGCTCGCCTATGACCCGGCAATCCATCTGGATCGAGGACTCTGCGAAGATGATGGATACGCGGGTCAAGCCCGCGTATGACGCCTTCCAGCTAATAATCCTTCAGCAGCCGCTCGATGTAATCGAGTTCGATCTGCGGACGCTGCGGATCGGCGAGCCGGCGGCGCAGTTCTTCCAGAATCCGGCGAACCCGCTGCACATCGATTTCGCCGGGAATCTTGACCGTCAGGTCGTCGCCGAATTCGCGCCCGCGCATTTGCCGCCCCAACGGGTCGGTGGTATTGCCGCCGTTCTGCTGACGGCCGGCGCGATCGCCCGGGCCGTTGCCCTGCCCGTCGCCATCGCCCTGCTGCATTCCCTGCGCGAGCTTCTCGGCGCCCTTGCGCAAGGCATCCAGCGCCTGTCCCTGCGAATCCACCGCGCCATCGGCGTTACCCTCACCGAGCTTGCCGCCGGCGTCGTCCATCGCGTTGTCGGCATCGCCGAGGCCATCGTCGCCGTCGCCTTGCTGCGGCTCGCCGTCCTGCCCCTTTTGACCCTTCTCGCCACGCTGGCCTTGTTGTCCCTGCTGGCCTTGCTGTCCCATGCCGCGCTTGGCGAGATCCTGCTGCAATTTCTTCAGCCGGTCGCGCAGGCCCTGCTGGTCCTGTTGCAGATCGCCCATGCTCTGGTCGTTCTGCTTGCCGCGCGCATGATCGCGCCGCGAATCCTGGCCCTGCTTGAAGGTCTTGTCACGCAACTGCTGCTGCTTGCGAATCATGTCGCCGAGTTCGTTCAGCGCCTGCTCCATGTCGTTGTCACCCTGCTGGCCCGGCTGGGCCATCTGCAGGTTTTCCAGCATCTGCTGCAACTGCTCGAGCAATTGCTTGGCGGCTTCCTTGTCGCCGGAACGCGACAGGCGCTCCATGCGCTCGATCATGTTGTTGAGGTCCTGCTGCCGCATCACCTTGGTATTGGGATCGAGCGGCCGCGCCAATGCCTGCTGATTGTTGCGCTGCTGTTCGACAAGCTGGCGCAGGAAATTGTCCAGCGCCGCGCGCAGGTCCTGGGTGAGCTTCTTGATCTCCTCGTCGCTGGCGCCGCGCTCCAGCGCCTGCTTGAGCGCGTCCTGCGCCGCGCGCAATGCCTTGTCGACATCGGTGATGTCGCCATCCTCGATGCTGACCGCAAGTGCCCACAGGCTGGCCACGGCTTGACGCATCGCGTCATCGGAGCGGGCGGCTTCGAGTTGCCGCGCGACGCTGTAGAGGCCAAGATACTGGCCGGTTTCGGGCATGAACAATTCGGGCGCGATCATCAGCGCATCGAGCGCGGCGTAGACTTGCGCGTTCTGGTTGGCATCGAGCGCCAGGATGCGGCGCTGCTCGATCAGCGCGCGTGCCAGGGGTTTCGTGAACAGTCGCTCCGGAAGCCGCATGTTGAACGGCTCGCTATGCCCCTCATTGCCGGCCTCGTCGCGCGCCGTCAGGGTCAGGGTGACGTCGGCGCCGGCGTAGGGGTCCTCGCTGAGATCCTTGACGGTTTGTCCGACGCCATTGCGGGTCCGCGCATTGGGAAGCACCAGGGAGAATTGGGGGGCTTCGAACAACGGCCGCGGCTCGACGGAACTTTTCGGCGCATCTGTCGGCCGGACCGCGACATGCGCCTGCGCTGCGGTGACGCCGTAATCATCCTCGATCTTGTAGGACATCTGCAGCGAGCCGCGGGCCTGACGCTCCGGATCCTTGGTCAGCGCAATGGTCGGGGCGCGGTCGGGAACCGCGCTGAACTTCCATTGCGGTTGACCGGAGGGTGCGCGGACATGCGCCGTGCCATCGCCGGCGATGGTGAAATGCCGCTCATTGGTGCCCTTCGGCGCCTGCTCGGTCGGTGCGACTTCGGTGACGCCGCCGGCGGCGACCACATCGAGGGTGCCGCCGCTGGAGCGCACGATCAAGGTGCTGCCCGCCGGGACCGGCAGCGCTCCCACGACCGGCACGCCGGCCTCCTTGTTCGCAGCCGACAGGATGATCGGAGGCTTGCCGGTGTAGTTCGGCGGCGTCACCCAGGCGTCGACCCTGATGTTGGAGGGCGACAGCACGCCGTTCCAGTCGAACGCGGCCGCGGTGCGCATCAAGCGCTCGTCGCCGGCGGCGAAATAGCTCGCGACCATCAACACCACGACCAATGCGCGCAGCGCCCAGGGATCGTGGATCGGCAGCCGCGGCGATGGCAGGCCGGCGCGGATGCGCTTGATCGAGGCCAGCGTGCGTTCACGCTGGGCCTGCCACAGCGCCAGCGCGACCGGATCCCTGGAGGCCAGCGAATCAGTCAGCGCGGTCGCCGGGCGATGGCGAATGCCGGAACCACGATCCAGCCGGCTCAGGCCCTCCTCGCGGCTCGGCCAGCGAAACCGGACCAGCGGAAGCAACGCGCCGAGCGCGAGCAGGCCGAACAATGCGAGGCCGATGGCGCGCGCAACAAACGGCAGCACCAGCCACAATCCGCTCCAGGATACCACCAGGAACAGGCCGGCGACCGTCAACAGCCGCGCCAGATGCGGCCACAAGCGCTCCCAGGCGATGGCATATTTGGCCCGCCGCAGGGCCTGCGTCAGCTGCAGCCGCGAAACGGCGTCAGGGTCGCGCACGGGCGCTGGCGGGTCGGGAGTGGCGCCGTTCAACAAACTCTCCAAGTTGCCGAAACAGCACCCTAGCACAACGGCGGCAATGAGGCACCCGCTCCGGCGCGGTATCCCACACCGCAAAACGCGCATAACACGAAGCCGTGAACGTCGGCCGGCGGCCGGGCGCTCACAGCCAGGGCGCTTGCCGGTCCATCGCGATCAGGTCATCAACCTCGATGCGCGGCCGCACCACCGCGTACTGGTCGTCCTTGACCAATACTTCCGGCACCAGCGCGCGGGTGTTGTAGGTGCCGGATTGCACCGCGCCGTAGGCGCCGGCGGTCATGATCGCCAGGAGGTCGCCGGATTTCGGCTCGGCGAGCTTGCGATCGAGCGCGAGATAATCGCCGGTTTCGCAGACCGGGCCGACCACGTCGGCCAAGACAGTGGGCGCGCCTGTCGCGGCCTGACGGACCGGCAGGATGTCGTGATGCGCCTCGTACAGTGTGGGACGGATCAGGTCGTTCATCGCCGCGTCGATGATGACGAAATTCTTCGCCGCACCCGGCTTCACATAGATCACGCGGGTGACGAGGATACCGGCATTGCCGACGATCATCCGCCCCGGTTCGAACATCAGCGTGCAGCCGAGGTTATGCGTCACGCGCTTGACCATGGCGGCATAGACATCGGGCGCCGGCGGCGCTGCGCGATCCATGTAATAGGGAATGCCGAGGCCGCCGCCGAAATCGATATGCGAGATGGTGTGGCCGTCGGCGCGCAGCGTCTGGACGAATTCCGCCAGGATGCGGAACGCGGTCTCCATCCGGCTCAGATCCGTGATCTGGCTGCCGATATGCATGTCGGTGCCGGTCACCTCGATTCCCGGCAGTTGCGCCGCGCGGGCATAGACCGCGCGCGCCCGGGGAAGAGGAATGCCGAACTTGTTCTCGGATTTGCCGGTGGCGATCTTGGCATGGGTGCCGGCGTCGACATCGGGATTGACCCGAACTGAAATCCGCGCCGTCTTCCCGGTCTCGGTGGCAAGCCGCGAGAGCAATTCGAGTTCGGGCTCGGATTCGACGTTGATGCAGAGAATGTCGGCGGCCAGCGCCGCGCGCAGTTCGGCTTCGGTCTTGCCGACGCCGGAGAACAGGATCTTCTGCGGCGGAATGCCGGCGGCCAGCGCACGCTTCAACTCGCCGCCCGAAACCACGTCGGCGCCGGCGCCGAGTTTCGCCAGCGTGCGCAGCACCGACTGGTTGGAATTGGCCTTCATGGCGTAACAGACCACCGCCTTCTCACCGGCGAAGGCTTCGCTGAACACCCGGTAATGGCGTTCCAGGGTCGCGGTCGAATAGCAGTAAAACGGCGTGCCGACCGCATCCGCCAGATCGATCAGATTCACCGCCTCGGCGTGAAGCACGCCGTTGCGATAGTCGAAGTGATTCATGGCCGGTGTTCCAGCTCTAACGCATGATGAGATTAGCTTGATCCGCAATCGCAACGGAAGCGTGCTCCCCCTCCCATAGGGCGAGGGTTGGGGTGAGGGGTTACGGTCTCTCGTTTGTCCAAAGCCCCCTCACCCGATTTGCTTTGCAAATCGACCTCTCCCCGGCGGGGAGAGGTGCAGTCAGCCCGCCGGCACCGCACCGGCTCAGTTGCCCAGCAGCGGGTCGAGAACGAATGATCGCTTGGCGCCTTTAGGGGCGGTTGGCACCGTATCGGGAGACGGATCGAACAGGCTCGGCCTTGCGGCCGGCTCGTGGTCGGCATTGGCTTGCGCGGCGGCGGCCGCCTCCGGCGATGCGGACGGTGGCAGGTCGAGCGGCCCCTTGCGGCCGCAGCCGGCCAGCGCCAGCGCGGCGGCGGCCAGCAGGACCAACGCCCATCTCGATGACAACGGGTTAGAAATACGATTCACGGCGATATCCCCAAAGCGGCCGCACCATACAAAGATTGCCTCGCTCTGGCGAGACCCGGAGATCAAGGAAATTTGCGACGCAATTGCGGCTCAGCCCAATTTTCGCTCTTTTTCCAGTCGCTTGAGCCAACTCCTGGCTTGCGTGCGAACATTCTTGGGCGCGGTTCCACCATAGCTGTCACGGCTTTTCACCGAGGCTTCCACCGAAAGTACGGCCAAAGCCTGTGCCGTGATCTTCGGCTCGATCGCCTGCATGTCCGCAAGCGGGAGCAAATGCAATGCCACGCCCTCCTTCGAGGCCTTGGCGACGATGCGCCCGGTGACGTGATGGGCATCGCGGAACGGCATTTTCAGCGTCTGCACCAGCCAGTCGGCGAGATCGGTGGCGGTGGCGTAGCCTTCGCCGGCGGCAGCCTTCATCCGAGCCTGGTCCGGCACGATGTCGGAAACCATTCCGGTCATGGCCCGGACGGCCAGCGAAAGCGCGCCGAACGCTTCCATCGCGCCCTGCTTGTCCTCCTGCATGTCCTTTTGATAGGCCAGCGGCAAGCCCTTCATTACGATCAACAGAGCGGTCAGCGCGCCGATCACCCGGCCGGTCTTGGCGCGAACCAGTTCGGCGGCGTCGGGATTGCGCTTCTGCGGCATGATCGAGGAGCCGGTGGTGAATTTGTCGGAAAGCCGCACCAGCCCCACCAGCGGCGAGGTCCAGATCACGATCTCCTCGGCGAAACGCGACAGGTGCATCGACGTGATCGCCGCCGCCGACAGGGTTTCGAGCACGAAGTCACGATCCGAGACCGCGTCGAGCGAATTGGCCATCGGCCGGTCGAAGCCAAGCGCTTTTGCGGTGGCGTTGCGATCGATCGGGAAAGAAGTGCCGGCCAGCGCGGCAGCACCCAGCGGCGATTTGTTCAGGCGTTTGCGGGCATCTTTGAGCCGCCCGCGATCGCGCGCCGCCATCTCGACATAGGCCAGGAGATGATGCCCGAACGTAACGGGTTGCGCAGTCTGCAGGTGGGTGAAGCCGGGCATCACGGTGTCGGCGTGCTCCAGCGCCCGCGCCACCAGCGCATATTGAAATGCGGCCAGCGCGGCATCGGTCTCGTCGATGGTGTCGCGGACATACAGCCGAAAATCAGTCGCGACCTGATCGTTGCGCGAACGGGCGGTGTGCAGCCTTCCTGCCGCAGGCCCGATCAGTTCGCCGAGCCGGCCTTCGACATTCATGTGAATGTCCTCGAGGGCACGCTTGAAATCGAAGGATCCCTTGGCGATCTCTGACAAAATCGTGTCTAGACCCCTGGCGATATTTTTCGCATCGTTCGGGGTAATAATGCCTTGCGCTGCCAGCATCGCGGCGTGGGCCTTGGACGCGGCAATGTCCTGGGCATAGAGGTGACGATCGACGTCGATGGAGACGTTGATTTCCTCCATGATCGCATCGGGGCGCTCGGTAAACCGGCCACCCCACATCTTGTTGCTCATCTTGTGCTGCTCATATTCACGCTTGCCGGGCGGCGATATCTTTGAGAGACCCGCCCGGCCGGTTGCAACCTGTGCCCTGCATAGCCGTATCTTATACAGGATGACAAACGATATGCCCGACGCCCTGCCGCCGAGACACCTGCCGACCCGCCGCATCGTCATGGTGCTGGGCACCCTGTTGGTCGGCAGCGTCGCCGGATTGCTCGCGATTGATGGGATCGCCGGATCGGCACGCCACGCCAGGGCCGATGGGCCCTGTGCTTCGGCGCTGGAAACGGCCAAAAAGATCGCACCGCTGGCCACCGGTGAAGTCGCAGCACTGACCATGGCGACCAAACCGTTGCAGTTGCCCGATCTGGCCTTTGTCGACGGCACCGGCCAGCCGAAAAAGCTATCGGACTGGAAGGGACGCACGGTTCTGTTGAACCTGTGGGCGACCTGGTGCGTGCCCTGCCGCAAGGAAATGCCGGCGCTGGATAACCTGCAAGGCAAGCTCGGCAGCGATAAATTCGCTGTCGTCGCGGTCAATATCGACACCCGCGATCCGGAAAAGCCCCGGAAATTCCTCAAGGACAGCAATCTGACCCAGCTCGGCTTTTTCGGCGATGCGCAGGCCCGGGTGTTTCAGGACCTGAAAAGCAACGGCCTGGCGCTGGGGATGCCGACCTCGGTTCTGGTCGACGGTCAGGGCTGTGAAATCGCCAACATTGCCGGTCCCGCCGAATGGGACAGTCCGGATGCGATCAAGCTGATTACGGCCGCGACGACGCCTTAGAGGGTGACGTCGAGATTACCGCCGATGCCGGCGGCGACATTGGCGAGCGACGAGGCATTCTGTTGGCCCGCCCCGAGCAGGGTCATGACCGCGGATTTCTCCGCATCCATATTCGATTTCAGGACCGTGGTGGCGACCTGCATCTGCATGCTGCCCGACTGAGCGGCGAGAATGCCGCTGACCAAACTCATATCCATACGCAAACTCCCGATCCCGGCAGATTATCGGGCAGGAATTAACGAATAGCTTTCAGCGTGACGGCGCGGTGGCCGCGAAAGCAGCGCCGAGGGTGCGCAGCGCGCCTCGTGTTCTGGCGTCGGACAGCCTCGAATGCAGCATGACGTCACGCGACGGCAGCGGCGGCAGACCAAGCCGCCGCCCGATATCGATGGTATCTGACGGCGCTACCCGGCGCGCCAGCGCCGCCACCGCAAGACCCGCGGAAACCGCGGCGCCAATGGCGGCGACCCCGCCGCCGACGAATACCTCGGTCCAGGGGATGCCGACGGCGTCGAGAACACCGATCGCCATGGTGCGCACGCTGCAAGGCTCGGCCTGGGTCGCAAGGCGCAGCGGCTCGCCCGGCGAGCGGTGGAAATCAGGTGCGGCCATCCAGCCGAATGGCTCTTCGAACAATCGATCACCGTCGCGGCGATGGGCGTCGTGCCCGAGCACAATGGCCGCATCCAGCGCGCCGGCGTCGAAGGCCTCAAGCACCGCGCGAGAGGCGTCGATGTGCAGTTCCATCACCAGCCCCGGATCGTTGCCGTTGATGCGCTTCAGCAAGGCCGCCAATTCAGTGCCGACGATATGATGGCTGATGCCGACGATCAGACGGCGATGCTCGACCGCAAAGGCGCCGATGGCCGATTGATGTGCGGCAACCAGATTGCGTGCCGCGCCGAGGAAGGCGCTGCCTTCCGCGGACAGGCGAACCATCCGCGGGGTGCGCTCCAATAGCCGCCGGCCGAGGCCATCTTCCAGGCGCTTGATCTTCAGGCTCACCGCGGATTGCGTGGTGTCCATCGCCTCCGCGGCGCGGGTGAAGCTGTTCAGATCAGCCACCAGGACAAAGGCCTGCACCGCCTCGACATCGAGCGCTTTCATGGCCATTCATTTAAATATGAAATCACTGAAACAATCTATCATACCGTTTTTAAATGATCAAGAAGTTGCTAGGTAGGGGTCAGCACGCATCAACCAACGCAGGAGACCACAATGCCGCTAGCCCGGATTTCAATGCGACGGGGCAAACCCGCCATCTACCGCAAGGCCATTCTTGACGGCCTCTATCAGGCGCTGCGCGAGACCTTCGATGTTCCCGAGGGTGACCGCTTCATGGTCCTCACCGAGCATGACCAGGACGATTTTGTCTATGACGCCAACTATCTCGGCATCCAGCGCAGCGACGATCTCGTCTACATTCAAGTCACCGTCAGCAACACCCGCCCGAAGGAGCAAAAGCAAAAGCTGTATCGGCGCATTGCCGAGAAATTGACCGCGAACCCCGGGCTGCGCGCGGAGGACATCTTCATCAATCTCCTCGAGGTGCTGCCGGAGAACTGGTCGTTCGGCCATGGCGAGGCGCAATACGTCAAATGACCGCCATGCCGACGCTCGCGCCGCGCCTGACCGGCATCCACTCCTCGCCCGCCTCGGTGCTGCGCCGGCGCGCCCGCGAATTGCGCGCCGCCGGGCGCGACATCATCGAATTGTCCTCCGGCAACCTCGATTTTGCGACGCCCGATCATGTGATCGCGGCGGCACATGCCGCCGCACTGCGGGGAGAAACCCGCTACACGGATGTGGACGGCACGCCAGAATTGAAGCAGGCGGTGCGCGCGGCGCTCAAGCGCGACCATCATCTCAGCTATGGGCCGGACGAGATCGTGATCTGCAATGGTTCGACCCAGGCGCTGTTCAATGCGCTGCTGGCGACGCTGGCCCCTGGCGACGAAGTCATCATCCCCGCGCCCTATTGGGCGCCCTATCTCGATCAGGTGCGGCTCTGCGGCGGCGTGCCGGTAATGCTACCGTGCTCGCAAAATAATGGCTTCAAGTTGCGGCCCGGACGATTTGCAGAGCGGCCATCACGCCGCGAACGCGCTGGCTGATTCTCAACAACCCGGTCAATCCGTCCGGCGCGGTCTATCGCCGTGAGGAACTGGCCGAGATCGCCGGCGTGCTGCGGCAGCATCCCGATCTGTGGATTCTGGCCGACGGGCTGTACGAGCAGATTGTGTTCGACGCCGATTGCGCGCCGACGCTCGCCGACATCGAGCCGCGCCTGAAGCAGCGGACGTTGACCATCAGCGGTGTCGCCAAGACCTACGCCATGATGGGATGGCGTGTCGGCTATGCCGCCGGCCCGGCCTCCTTGATCCGCGAAATGGTCAAGATCCAGTCACAGACCACGTCCTGCGCGTCGTCCATCAGCCAGGCCGCCGCGGTGGCGGCGCTTGAGGGTCCGCAGGTTCTGCTGCGCGAACGCGCCTACGTGCTGCGCGAAAAGCGCGATCGCCTGGTCGAGCTGCTGAATGATTGCGCCGGCCTGTCGTGTATCGCGCCGGAGGGAACGTTCTATCTGATGGTGTCCTGCGCAGGCGCAATCGGCAAACATTCGCCCGACGGCAACGAGATCACGACCGACCGTGATTTTGCAGCCTATCTGCTTGAACATGCTGATGTTGCGGTATTTGCCGGCGAGGATTTCGGGCTTTCGCCCTATGTCCGCGTCAGTTTCGCCAATCCGCATTCCGTGCTCGAAGATGCCGGGCGGCGATTGCAGCACGCCTGCGCACGGCTGCAATGATGCGTCACCAGAGCCTTTTCCGTTCCGATTGAATCGGAACGGAGGCTCTAATTCTTTATTTGACGCGTTTTCTTCACGCGAACCGGTAGCCACTTCGCTGGAGAAAGCTCCAAAACGGATAAATCAACGCGTCGGAACCGGCTTGTCGCCGCGATAGTCGTAGAAGCCGCGCTGGGTCTTGCGGCCGAGCCAGCCGGCTTCGACGTATTTGACCAGGAGCGGACACGGCCGGTATTTCGAGTCCGCCAGGCCCTCATGCAGCACCTGCATGATCGACAGGCAGGTATCGAGGCCGATGAAATCGGCCAGTTCGAGCGGCCCCATCGGATGGTGCGCGCCGAGCTTCATCGCGGCATCGATCGCCTCGACGTTTCCGACGCCTTCATACAGCGTATAAATCGCCTCGTTGATCATCGGCAGCAGAATGCGGTTGACGATGAAGGCGGGAAAATCCTCCGAAACGGCGATCTGCTTGCCGAGCCGGTTGACGAATTCCTTGGCCGCATCGAAGGTCGCATCATCGGTGGCGATGCCGCGGATCAATTCGACCAGCTCCATCAGCGGCACCGGATTCATGAAATGAATGCCGATGAAGCGCTCGGGGCGGTCGGTGGAAGCGGCCAGCCGGGTGATCGAAATCGACGAGGTGTTGGAGGCCACGATGGCTTCGGGCTTCAGCACCGCGCAGACGTCATGGAAGATCTTGCGCTTGATCTCTTCCTTCTCGACCGCGCTCTCGATCACCAGATCGCAATCGGCGAGCCCATCCATCGTCTCGGTGGAAGCGATCCGGCCCAACGCCTGCTTGCGGCCGTCTTCTGAGATGATTTTCTTGGCGACCTGGCGCGACAGATTGCCGTTGATGGTCGCCATGCCCGATTTCAGGCGCTCGGCGGACACGTCGTTGAGCACCACATCGAACCCGGCAAGCGCTGCGACATGCGCGATGCCGTTGCCCATCTGGCCCGAGCCGATCACGCCGACCTTCTTGATCATAACCGCCATCTTGTCATCTCACCGGAGTGACGCGCATCGCGCGCCGGCTCCATCCCTTGCATCGACGCCGGCCAACATGCGCTTGATCCAGTCGGCCGTTTCAATCGTGGTCACTTTCAATCGTGGTCACTTGCCAAGCTTGCCGATAGCCTCGGTCAGTTCGGGAACCGCCTGATACAGATCCGCGACCAGGCCGTAATCGGCAACCTGGAAGATCGGCGCGTCTTCATCCTTGTTGATCGCGACGATCACCTTGGAATCCTTCATGCCGGCGAGGTGCTGGATCGCGCCGGAAATGCCGATCGCAATATAGAGTTCCGGCGCCACCACCTTGCCGGTCTGGCCGACCTGCCAGTCGTTCGGCGCATATCCGGCATCGACCGCGGCGCGCGACGCGCCGACACCGGCGCCGAGTTCGTCGGCAAGCGGCTCGATATACTTGGCGAAATTCTCGCGGCTCTGCATGGCGCGGCCGCCGGAGACGATGATCTTGGCCGAGGTCAGTTCGGGACGATCGCTCTTGGCGACCTCCTCGCCGACAAAACTGGAGAGGCCGGGATCGGCCGCCGACGCGGCATTTTCCACCGATGCGCTGCCGCCGTCGCCGGCCGCGGCAAAGGTCGAGGTCCGCACCGTGATGACCTTCTTGGCGTCTTTCGATTTCACGGTCTGGATCGCATTACCCGCATAGATCGGCCGTTCGAAGGTGTCGGGCGAAACCACCTTGATGATTTCCGATATCTGCATCACGTCGAGCAATGCAGCCACCCGCGGCATCACATTCTTGAAGCGCGAAGTCGCGGGCGCGACAAAGGCATCGTAGCCGGGGGCCAGCGCCACGATCAGCGCGGCCAGCGGCTCGGCGAGATCGTGGGCGTAGGCGGCATTGTCCGCCAGCAGCACCTTTCTCACACCGGCGAGCTTGGCCGCGGCCCCCGCGGCAGCCTTGGCGTTTTCACCGGCGACCAGCACATCGACCTCGCCGCCGAGCGCGGTGGCGGCGGTCAGCGCCTTGTTGGTGGAATCCTTGACCGACGCATTGTCATGTTCGGCAATCAACAGCGTGGCCATCTAGAGAACCCCGGCTTCATTCTTGAGTTTCGACACCAGTTCAGCGACGTCCTTGACCTTGACGCCTCCCTTGCGGCCCGGCGGTTCGGATGTCTTGAGGATCTCCAGATGGGGCGAAAGATCGACGCTGTAATCGGCCGCGGTCTTGTCGGCGATCGGCTTCTTCTTTGCCTTCATGATGTTGGGCAGGCTGGCGTAGCGCGGCTCGTTCAGCCGCAGATCGGTGGTGACGATCGCCGGTCCCTTCAACTTGACGGTCTGCAGGCCGCCGTCGACTTCGCGCGTCACCTTGAAATCGGACCCATCGACTTCGAGCTTGGAGGCAAACGTCGCCTGCGACCATCCGAGCAGGGCTGCCAACATCTGGCCGGTCTGGTTCGAATCGTCGTCGATCGCCTGCTTGCCGAGAATGACAAGGCCGGGCTTCTCCTCGTCGACGATCGCCTTGAGGATCTTCGCCACCGCCAGCGGTTCGACATTGCCTTCCGCCTTGACCAGGATGCCGCGGTCGGCGCCCATGGCAAGACCGGTCCGGATGGTTTCCGACGCCTGCGCGGGGCCGATCGACACCACCACCACCTCGGTTGCCTTGCCGGCCTCTCGCAGGCGCAGGGCTTCCTCGACGGCGATTTCGTCGAACGGATTCATCGACATCTTGACGTTGGACAGTTCAACGCCCGATCCATCGCTCTTGACGCGGACCTTGACGTTATAATCGACCACTCGCTTTACCGGAACCAGAACCTTCATCGACCCTCTTTCGCTTGAATTGTCAGGTTTGATCAGCTTGGGCGCGGAACCTAAAGGTCCCGCCAACGCGGGTCAACGCGCGAACGGCAAAAATCGCCACCCCCCGCCCGTCGGTTTAGCGGTTCTGGCCGGGCACCCACAGCACGTCCCCGGCGCCGTCATTGTTCACTGAACGGCTGGCGACAAACAAAAAGTCCGACAGGCGGTTCATATAATGGATGGCGGCGTCGCTGACCGGCTCGTCGGGCTTGGCGGCGAGTTCCACCATCATCCGTTCCGCCCGGCGGCAGATGGTGCGCGCCAGATGCAGGTAGGCCGCCGCCGGAGTGCCTCCAGGCAGCACAAACGAGGTCAAGGGCGCCAGCCGCGCATTCAGCGTGTCGATGTCATGCTCCAGGCGTTCGACCTGGCTGGACAGCATCCTCAGGCGTTCCGCCTTGCCCTCGCGCTCGGGCACCGCAAGGTCGGCGCCAAGGTCGAACAGATCATTCTGGATCCGGCCCAGCATGGCATCGAGATCGCGCGCATCGCCAAGGTGCAGCCGCACGATGCCGATGGCGGCGTTGGTCTCGTCCACGGTTCCATAGGCGCCGATGCGCAGATCGTATTTCGGGCGGCGTTCGCCGCTGCCGAGCGCCGTGGTGCCGTCATCGCCGGTCCGCGTGTAGATACGATTGAGGACGACCATCGATAGCTCCAGAGATTCCTAGAGCGTGATGACTTTTCTTCGAAACGTCATCTCGCTCTATGTTTTTGTTTGAGCATGATCTTTTCGGAAAACCGGTACCCACTTTTCCGGATCATGCTCTAGTGCCCCATCGCCCAGACCGTGAGCATCGTGATGACGATGGCAATAAATTGCAGCAGCACCCGCCATTGCATCAATTTCTGCGACCGGTTCGGCGATCCGCCCCGCATCATGTTGATGAGACCCAGCAGCAACACGAACGCCACGGCGCCCACTGCGAGGGGAAGTATGATCATACTCAGGAATGAAGTCATCGGCCGTACATAACACCGGAGTTGTTCCCGCGCCATCGCGCGCACGGCAACTTCGTGCTCTCATCGTTCTGGCTTTTAATCCAATAATATCAGATGGTAGCCCGGCTCGCCGATGGAACCGTCTTCTGCCAGATCAAGGTGAAATGTGAGGCAGCTCCGCTACGTCTTTGTTGTCGGCCTGGATGCGTTCTACCAGTTTCTCGCCGATGACGGCTGGGCGATCGCCAGCCACATCGCGCTCTCGACCTTGATGGCACTGTTTCCGTTTCTGATCGTGCTGACCTCGCTGGCCGGCTTTTTCGGCTCCAAGGAACTCGCCGATCAGGCTGCGGGATTATTGCTGCAGGTCTGGCCGCAGCAGGTCGCCGATTCGCTGTCGGTCCAGATCCACGACGTCATGACGACCAGCCGCGGCGACATCCTGACCATCGGCGCGGTGCTCGCGGTGTATTTCGCCTCCAACGGCGTCGAAGCCCTGCGTGTTGCGCTCAACCGCGCCTATTCGATGATCGAGCCGCGGCGCTGGTACTGGCTGCGGCTGGAATTGATCGGCTACACGCTGGTCGCTGCCTTCACCTCGCTGGCGATGGCGTTCCTGATCGTGCTGGGCCCCCTGATCATCGAGGCGGTGCGGCGGCACATTCCACTCATCGTGGAAACCAACGAACAATTTCTCAATGTCACGCGCTACGGCATCACCGTTGCCGCCCTGACTGTCGCGCTGTTTATTCTGCACGCATGGCTTCCGGCGGGCCGCCGGGGATTTCTGCAGATCCTGCCGGGCATCATCTTCACGCTGGTGGCGTCGCTGCTGTCGGGCATCGTGTTCGGACAATATCTGGCGCGCTTCGCCAACAACTACGTCACGATGTATGCAGGCCTTGCCTCGGTGATCATCGCGCTGGTGTTTCTGTACTTCATCGCCGCGATCTTCGTGTATGGCGGCGAATTGAACGCGGCGATCATCAAGTCACGGCTGCCGCACGGCGTCTCGCTTCAAGCAGCGCAATCGCTAAGGCCCTTGGACTCACAGGCTTGACCAAAAAGGCGTCGGCGCCGGCCGCGCGCGACGCCGCTTCGTCATCGCCGCGGCCTGACACGCCGATGATCGCAATGCGGCCAAGCGGCGCGCCAAGGCTGCGAATCCGCCGGATCGCCTCGATGCCGGTAATGCCCGGCAGCACCATATCCATCAGCACCGCGTCAAAGTCGCCGCGCGCGATCCGCTCGGTCGCGGCCTCCCCGCGCCCGATGAATTCCGCCTGATGACCGAGTTCGGTGAGGATCGCGTTGAGCACGACGCGGCCGAACGGATTGTCCTCGACGCTGAGAACACGGAGCGGGGTTGCGGGATCGGACGGCAGATCGGCGTCCGCGCCTGAATTGGCCGCTTTCGCCGCCTTGGCGCGGGCTAGCGTGACCGTCAGCGTGAAGGTGGTGCCGCCGCCGCGCCGTTGGGTAATGGCGATATCGCCGCCCATCGCGCGGGCGAGCTGCTTGACCGACGACAATCCAAGCCCGGCGCCGCCGAAGCGCGACGCGATAGAGACATTGGCCTGCGAAAACGGGCGAAACAGCCGTTTGATCTCGGCCAGCGTGAGGCCGATACCGCTGTCGGAAACCGCGAAGGCGACGCCGATCTTGCCCTTCACGCCGCGGGTGGCCGACACCGCCAGCACCACGCCGCCCTGCTCGGTGAACTTCACCGCATTGTCGATCAGGTTTTCCAGCGCTGCGCGCAGCCGGACCGGATCGCCGACCACCAGCGCCGGAAGCTTTTCCGAAATATCGACCGAGGATCGCAATCCCTTTGCCGCCGCCCTGCCGGCCAGCGAATCGCCGGCACTGCGCGCCAGCGCCCGCAGGTCGAACGGATCGTGCCGGACACCGATCCCGGCATTGCCGCTACGCGCGGCGTCGACGAACAAGGTCGCGAGGCTGGCGAGATGCTCGGCACCCGCCTTGATGGTATCGACCCAGCGCCGCTCGCGCTCGTCGAGATCGGACGTCGCCAGCAGATCGCTGATGGCGAGAATCCCGGTGAGCGGCGTGCGGACCTCGTGGGCGAATGCGGCCAGCGCCGCCTCGACGATGCTGCCGGACCCGGCGGTGACAGCCGCGCGCTTGCGCGCCTTGCCGGCAGCAACGCCAGGGCCGCGCTTTTTCGTCGGCCGCCTTTTCGGCGGCCGTGTGATGCGCTGTGGGCGCGATTTCGGCGCCATGATTCCCCCGACCCTGGCCGGCCCCACCATGACACGGCCGGGCTTGCGGAGTCACGCCGAAGCCGATTTTTCCGCAAGCGATCCACCACCGGCAGGCCGGATGGTCGCTAGCCGAGGCCGACGAGGCGGCGGATGTCGGCCGCGCTCGCTCCCCCGGCGCGGAGCTCCCGCAAGCCGGTTGAGCCGGTCGATTTCGAGAGCTTTTGGCAGCCATCGTCGAGCACCAGCCGATGGTGGCGGTAGGCCGGCTGCGGCAGGCCGAGCAGCGCCTGCAGCAGCCGATGCACGCTGGTCGACCAGAACAGGTCGCGGCCGCGCACCACATCGGTGACGCCTTGCAGGGCGTCGTCGATCACCACCGAGAGGTGATAGCTGGTCGGCGACTCCCGGCGGGCGAGAATGACGTCGCCCCAGGCCTGCGGCCGGGCGGCGACCTTACCGGTCTCGCCTTCAGGACCTTCACCGTGTTCGATCCAGTCAAGATCCCCCGCGATCGCGCAGGCCGCCGCCATATCGAGCCGCAGCGCAAAGGGTGCACCCGATTGAAGCCATCGCGCGCGCTCATCGCCGGAGAGTGATTTCGCCGTGCCCGGATAGAGCGGCGCGCCGTCGGGGTCGCGCGGCCAAGGACCGTTCGCCTCGCGCTGTTCGACCAATCGTGCGATCTCGGCCCGGCTTTCGAAACTTGGATAAAGCAGGCCCCGGGCCGAAAGCCTTTCGATCGCGTCGCGATAATCGTCGAGATGCCGGGATTGCCGCCGCACCGGCTGCTCCCATGCGATGCCAAGCCAGTCGAGATCCTGATCAATCGCGGTCTCGAATTCCGGCCTGCAGCGGGTCGGGTCGATATCCTCGATCCGCAGCAGGAACCTGCCGCCGGACTGCTGCGCCAAATCGAAATTGAGCAACGCCGAATAGGCATGGCCCAGATGCAGATAGCCGTTCGGGCTCGGCGCAAAGCGGAAGACAGGCGGCGGCATTGATCTCTTTCACCGGACATGATGACTTCTAGGTCGTAATGACCATCCACCTCAACACCCAGGCCGACCTCGACCGCGCTGTCCACGCACTGGTCGAGCAGGATCCAAGACTGAAACCGGTATTGAAGCTCTCAGGGATGCCGGCGCTGCGGCGGCGCGAGCCCGGTTATGCCGGTCTCGCCGCGATCGTTTGCGGCCAGCAAGTGTCTACTGCGAGTGCGGCGGCGATCTGGGGGCGCGTCAGCGCCGCGTTCGATCCTTTTCACCACGACGCCCTGCGCCGCGCCCGCGCCGACCGCCTCGGCCGGCTCGGATTGTCGGGCGCCAAGATCAAGACCTTGAAGAATCTCGCGCGCGAACTCGCCGCCGAACGGCTCAATCTGGAGACGCTGGCGAACGAGGAAGCCGATGCCGCGCACAACACGCTGACGGCGCTGCACGGCATCGGCCCCTGGACCGCCGACGTCTATCTCTTGTTTTGCCTCGGCCATGGCGACGCCTGGCCGGCGGGCGATCTCGCCGTGCAGGAAGCGGTCAAGATCGGACTTGGCCTCAAAACGCGGCCGACGCCGAAGGAAATGGCGCCGTTGGCGGAGCCGTGGCGTCCGCTGCGCGGTGCTGCGGCTCATCTGTGGTGGACTTATTACAGGGCACTGAAAAAACGCGAAGGCGTGATCGGCGCTCCGGAAAAAACAAACGCTGTTTTAAACAAATTGCCCGTCGCAAAAGCGACATCAGCGAAGGCAAAGATCACGGCAGCGAAAAACCCGGGATCGAAACAATGAACTCCACCGACTTCATCGTCGCGCGAAACGATCTGCAGCAATGCAAGACGATCGAGACGCGGCTGCCTGACGCCGCCCAATTGCCCGACGGCGCGCTGCTGATCAGAATCGATCGCTTTGCGTTCACCGCCAACAACATCACCTATGCCGTGCTCGGCGACCAGTTGAAATACTGGCAGTTGTTTCCGGCGCCGGAAAGTTTCGGCAACGTTCCGGTGTGGGGATTTGGCGACGTCATCGCCTCGCGCCATCCCGGCATTTCTGACGGCGAAAGCCTGTTCGGCTATTTTCCGATGGCGACGCATCTGGTGATCGAAGCCGCCGACGTCAGCAAGCGCGGCCTGCGCGACGCTGCCGCGCATCGACAGGGCGTGGCACCGGTCTACAACATCTATGCACGCGTCAGCGGCGATGCGGCTTACGCCGGACGGCAGGGCGATTATCAGGCGTTGCTGCGGCCGCTGTTCATGCTGTCGTTCCTGGTTGACGATTTTCTGGCCGAGAATGAGTTCTACGGCGCGCGCAGCGTCATGCTGTCCAGCGCCTCCAGCAAGACCGCGTTCGGTCTCGCGCATCTGTTGCATACGCTGCGCAAGGACGTCCGGGTGATCGGACTGACCTCGGCCGCCAATGCCGGTTTCGTTGGGTCGCTCGGCTGCTACGACGAGGTCGTGACCTACGACCGCGTGACGTCGATGCCGTCGGGCCAGCCGGTTGCGTTCGTCGACATGGCCGGCAACAGCGCGTTGCGCGAGACGCTGCATCGGCATTTCGGCGACCAGATGAAATATTCCGGACGGGTCGGGCTCACCCATCGCGGCACGTCGCCGGACGAGCCGCCATTGCCGGGGGCCAAGCCGGTCTGGTTCTTCGCCCCCGACCAGATCCGCAAACGCGCCAAAGAATGGGGACCGGGCGGGATCGAAACACGATTCGGCAACGCATGGACGAGCTTTGCCCCGATGCTCGATTCATGGCTCAAGGTGATCGAGGGCAAAGGACCGGCAACGGTGAAGCAGGTCTATCTCGATACGCTGAACGGCCGCGTTCCACCCGATCAGGGCCATATCCTGTCGCTTTAGCGAATGTCCGATATCTCCTCGCGCCCTTTCTGTGCCGTCCCGAATGGGTATAGGGTCCGGACAAGGGAAAATGCCGCATAGACGGCCGGTGAAGAGAAGCGCGAAATGCTGGACAAAACCGACGATGTTTCGACAGCCACGGAAAACTGGCTGGCGCAGTTCGAAACCGCCCTTAGCGGGCCCGACGAACTCCTGCTGAAAACGCTGTTTCATCCGGACAGTTATTGGCGCGACGTGCTGGCGTTGAGCTGGAACATCCAGACCGTCAACGGCGCCAATGCGATCCTCAAAGAGCTGAAAGCCCATGCCGGCCGCGCCGCGCCCGGCGGCTTTGCGATCGATCACGACCGCGCCGCGCCACGCCGGGTGATGCGTGCCGGCACCAACGCCATCGAGGCCATTTTCAAATTCGAGACCGCACAAGGCCGCGGCGACGGAATTATTGCGGCTGATCCCCGACGCCGGCGACGGCAACCGGTTGAAAGCCTGGACGCTGCTGACGGCGCTCGAGGAATTAAAGGGCTTCGAGGAGCAGCAGGGGATATCGCGGCCGCGCGGCCAATCCTATTCGCGGGATTTCCGCGGGCCCAACTGGCTCGACCTGCGCAGGGCCGGCGCCGAATATGCCGACCACGATCCCACCGTGCTGGTGATCGGCGGCGGACAGTCCGGACTTTCGATCGCGGCGCGCTTGAAGCAATTGCAGGTCGATACCCTGATCGTCGACCGTGGGACACGGATCGGCGACAACTGGCGCCATCGTTACCACGCGCTGACGCTGCATAATCAAGTCCAGGTCAATCACCTGCCCTACATGCTGTTTCCGCCGAACTGGCCGACCTACATTCCCAAGGACAAGCTCGCCAACTGGTTCGAGGCCTATGTCGAAAGCATGGAACTCAACTTCTGGACCGAGACCGAGTTCGAGGGCGGAACGTATGACGAGAAGCACGAACGCTGGACCGTCACGCTGCGCCGCCCCGATGGCAGCCGGCGCACCATGCATCCCCGCCATGTCGTGATGGCCACCGGCGTCAGCGGCATTCCTAATCTGCCCGACATCGCCAGCCTGAAGAATTTCACCGGCACGGTGCTGCATTCCAGCCAGTACACCGACGGCGAGGATTGGAAAGACAAGCAGGCGCTGGTGATCGGCACCGGCAACAGCGGCCACGACATCGCGCAGGACCTGCATTCCAGCGGCGCCCACGTGACCCTGGTTCAGCGCAGCTCGACGCTGATCGTCAGCATCGAGCCGTCGGCGCAACTGGTCTACTCGCCCTACAATGAAGGCACGCTCGACGACAACGACCTGATCGCCACTTCGATGCCCTTGCCGCTGGCGCGAAAGAGCCACAAGGCCATCACCGAAGTATCGAAGGAGTTCGACAAGGATTTGCTCGATGGGCTGGCGGCCAGGGGTTTCAAGCTCGATTTCGGCGAGGACGGCACCGGCTGGCAGTTCAAATATCTCACCCGCGGCGGCGGTTACTATTTCAACGTCGGCTGCTCCGACCTGATCATCAATGGCGAGATCGGGCTGAAGCAGTTTTCGGACATCGATTCGTTTGTCGCCGAAGGCGCGCGGATGAAAAGCGGCGAGACCGCCGCGGCCGACCTGATCGTGCTGGCGACCGGCTACAAGCGTCAGGAAGAACTGGTGCGCAGACTGTTCGGCGACGAGGTGGTGACGCGCATCGGCACCATCTGGGGCTACGGCGAGGCGCAGGAACTGCGCAACATGTACACCCGCACGGCGCAACCCGGCCTGTGGTTCATCGCCGGCGGCCTGGCGCAGTGCCGGATCAATTCGAAATATCTCGCGCTGCAGATCAAGGCTTGCGAGGAAGGCTTGCTGCCCCGCGTTCCCAGGCACAGCACTGCGTAACATCAGCGTTTGCCGGACGCGCCAAGCACGAAGAAATACTTCAGGGGAGAAATCACATGCCGACCATTCTCGGCTCCGGCGAGCATCGCTACCGTGTGGTGGAGAACTGGGCGAAACTGCCGCAGGGCTGGACACTCACCGACGTCGCCTCGGTGGCGGTCGACAGCAAGGATCGCATCTACGTCTTCAACCGCGGCGCTCATCCGATGATCGTGTTCGACCGCGCCGGTAACTTCATCAAGAGCTGGGGCGAAGGCCTGTTCCATCGCGCTCACGGCCTGCACATCGATGCCGACGACAATGTCTATTGCACCGACGACGGCGATCACACCGTGCGCAAATGTTCTGGTGACGGCAAGGTGCTGCTGACCATCGGCATTCCGAACAAGCCGGCGCCGTTCATGAGCGGCGAGCCGTTCCACCGCTGCACCCACACCGCACTGTCGCCGAGGGGCGACATCTATGTGTCCGACGGTTATGGCAATGCCTGCGTCCACAAATTCACGCCCGATGGAAAACTGATCAAGACCTGGGGCGAGTCCGGCACCGACCCCGGCCAGTTCAACATTGTCCATAACATCGTCGCCGATGCCGACGGCTGGGTCTATGTCGCCGACCGCGAGAACCACCGCGTCCAGGTGTTCGACGGCAACGGCAAGTACGAGGCGCAGTGGAACAATCTGCATCGGCCCTGCGCGCTGCATTGCTGCGGCGGCAAGCATCCGAATTTCATCATCGGCGAGCTCGGCCCCGGCATGCCGGTCAACCTGAATGCGCCGAATCTGGGTCCGCGCCTGACCATCGTCGACGCCAAGGGCAGCCGCATTGCCAGGCTCGGCGGCGAGAACGGGCCGGGCCTCGAGGCCGGCAAATTCCTGGCGCCGCACGGCATCGCGCTGGATTCGAAAGGCGACATCTATGTCGGCGAGGTCGGCGTCACCAACTGGAAGACCAGCTTCCCGGACACACCGATGCCGGACGAAGTCAGGTCGGTTCGCTGCCTGCAGAAGCTTGAAAAGATCTGACGAGCTGGCGGCTGCGTGCTGATGTCAGCCGATCACGCACATCAGGGAATGCTGGCCTGGCTGAAGGCGGTCGGGTTGGCGTAGTGAACGATCCGCACCGTGGTCTTGGCGGCGACAAAACAGAACAAGGCGATCATGATATATCTGAGCATGGTGGTTCTCCTCGGACCCACCATGCTCAGATCTGGACAAGACGTTATGTGAGCTGCGTCACGCCGCACGCTTGACGAAGGTGGCGCGAGGCAGCTGGGCAAAGTTCGCGTTTTCGTGCGCAACCCAGAGCATGAAACCTGAGATGGCTAGCACGAAGGCGACAACGGCGACCTTGAACATGGCAATCTCCTTTCCGGAGATATATGTCGCGCCAGCGCTGGTTCCAGTTCAAACTGACCGGGGTTCTTGCGCCGGGCGATTGCAATCTGTTCATGTGATGCGTTTGTTGCGGTGCAAGCTTGGCGCGCAACACAAGCGGCCGTCTCACTTTTCCTCATGATCCAGGATTTCCCGGACGACGAAGGTTTCCGCGTGGCGCCAGGCCTTGTCGTTGTCGCCGCGGAAGGTGACGAGACGATTGAAGACGACATTGCGGGTCTTCACATCAACAATGTCGAATTTTGCCCATTGCACCAGTGTGCTGACCTTATGAAAGCTGCTGATCAGCAGATAGGCGGCGCCGGCCGCTTGCGCCTTGTCGAGCAGTTGCTCCGGCTCGATGTCGCCGACCGAACAGGCATTTGGCGGACAATCGAGGGTGGCATTTCGCACCTTGCCGCTCGCCGCCAAATCGGTGCGCAACGAGGCCTCGAATTCGCGCAGCCGCCGGAAATGATCGGCGCTTTGATCGATGACCTCGCCCGAGGTGTCGATATACTGGATTTCGGCTACCGCCATCACCGGCGGTTCGCCTTGCGCCCAGCCGGGCCGAACCGGACCGGTGTAGACGACGGCGGCGGCGAGCAGGCCGAGGCCCAGTGATGATAATCTGTTCGGCTTTTTCATTCGAATTGGGTTCCCTTTTTCGGATGCTGCGCGGCGGCTTCGTACATCGCTAGTTCGGCTTTTCCAGCAGACGGCGCTGGATCAGCCAGCGCGCGCCGCGGCTCCAGGCCGAATTGGCGCCCGCGCGCAGGTCGGTCTGCTGGACATCGATCAGCGCTCCGGATCGAACGTCGCGAATTTTGTAGGTCACCGCGTAGTCGGTGCGGCTGATGCGCGTGACGATCCCGATCATCGATTGGTCGGCATGAACGCCGGCGGCGATTTTGACTTCGCAACCGTCGCAATCGTGCAATCTTCCCGCCTTCGCCGCTTCGTCGTCGGCTGCGCCAACGTCGACCAGTTCGTAGCGTCCTGATTCGGCGATCAGCCGGCGCGCTTCTTCGGTCGACAGCCGCAATTGCTCGCGGTCGATATCGTCGGGCGGATGATAGGCCGCCGCCGCGCTGAAATCTTCCAGCTCAAAGGGAAACACCGCCAGTTTGATCGGGTTCGATGCAACGGGTTGCTCCGCGGCGGCGGCTGCGAACCCTGCGACAACCATGGCCGAAGCCAGCATGAAAGCACCACCGCGCATGGACGCACCCTTGGAGAAGCCGGTTCGTCCCCATATCGCCCCATCCGGCTCCCCCGCGAAACCGAGATTTTCCCTGGATTGACCGGGTGAAATGCCCGATCTTGGCCGGTCAGGCTTTCTTCCCGGCGAAATCTGCTTCTAAATGCGAGAGGGAGTGGAACAGAGCTTGCCCCAAGTCACCAGATTACACGTCCCCCGATTACAGGCGCTTGGTTTCAAGGCGGGCCGCGCGCGCGCCATCGATCTGAAGCTGCGACTGGCGTTGCGTGTCGCGGCGCTCGCCGCGGTGTGCTTCCTTGCTGTCGCGGCCTACGCGATGTTTGACAGCGACCGCGCCGCCAGGGCCAAGGTCAGCCGCATCGCCGAAATCGTCGCCAGGGATATTTCATTGCAGCAGGCGCAGGCGCACTGGTTCACGCTTGTCGTCCGAGCGAACGCCGGATTTGCAACGGGTCGCGGCGCCGCTGATGGAACCGGGGCTTTGCGTCGCCTATCAGGACAAGGTCGGCGCCTTTCGGCAGGGCATCTGCAGCGGCGCGCTCCCCGAGGAAACCGCCGCACCCGAAAGTTACGCAGCACTCTATCGCGCCATTTTCCATCCCGGCGAACCGATCTCGAAGCCGCTGCTGATCGAAGGCGAGGCGCAGGGCGTGGCGGTCGCGACATTCGACCCCGCCCTGCAGATCGGCCAGAGCTGGCGCGAGGCCAGCCGCCTGCTTTCGATCATGGCATTCGCGCTGGCGGGGCTTTGCCTTGCGGTCTATGCCGCGCTGGCGCGCGCGCTGCGGCCGACACATGTCATTCGCAGCGGACTGACGCAGCTTGCGGCGAACGATCTTTCCGCGCGGCTGCCCAGTTTCGATCTCGCCGAACTGTCGGCGATCTCCGACGTCTTCAACGCGCTGGCGCAGAAGCTTCAGGCCGCGCTCGCCGAACGCAACGCGCTGACGCGAAAGCTGATCGCCGTGCAGGACGACGAGCGGCGCCATCTTGCCCGCGAGTTGCACGACGAATTCGGTCAGTCGCTCACCGCCATCGCGGCGCAGGCCGCCTCGGCCGCCCACACCGCAGAGCGCGAATGTCCGCCGCTGCTGGAAGAATGCCGCGGCATCTCGCGCACCACCGCCGGGCTGATGGCTACGCTGCGCGGAGCGCTGGTGCGGCTGCGTCCACCCGACATCGAGGAACTCGGGCTCGCCTTGAGCCTCGAAAGCCTGGTTGCGAGCTGGAACGGTTTCGAGAAGGGCCGCACGCGATTTGACATTGCCATCATCGGCGAGGTCGACGATTTGCCGCCGAGCGTCTGCGCCAGTCTTTATCGCATCGCGCAGGAGGCGATCACCAATGCGGCGAAGCATGCCCAGGCCGGGCGCGTGCAACTGCGTCTCGAGGCAGGACCGGGCGACATCGTGTTGAGCGTCGAAGACGACGGCAACGCAACGGGCGGCAATCTCGCGCCAAAAGCCGGCTTGGGGCTTCTCGGCATGCAGGAGCGGGTCGCTTCGCTTGGCGGAACACTGCGTTTCGAACGGCCGGCGGCCGGCGGCACCAGGCTTGTGGCAACGATACCCAATACAGGGCCGGAATCTTGAGCGCGCCCGGCAACAGGAACTTCACGCGCGTCATGCTGGTGGACGATCATGCCATCGTGCGCGAGGGCTATCGCTCACTATTGCAGAAGCAGGACCACCTTCGCGTCGTCGCCGAGGCCGGCGATGGCGCCGAGGCCTATCGGGTCTACAAGGAGGCGAGGCCCGATCTCGTCATCATGGATGTATCGATGCCCGGCATCGGCGGGGTGGAGGCGATCCGGCGCATCCGGCAATGGGATGGCTCGGCGCGGATTCTCGTATTCACCATGCACCAGAGTGCGGCCTATGCCGTCCAGGCCATCAAGGCGGGCGCGCGCGGCTTTGTGACCAAAAGCAGCCCCCCGGACGCGCTCTTACGCGCAATCGGCGACGTCATGGCCGGGCGCATCGCGCTCAGCCCCGACATCGACCACGAACTCGCCCTCAACCGTCTGGCCGGCGAACCTTCGGCGGCCGATGCGCTGAGCCCGCGGGAATTCGAAATCCTGCAGATGTTGCTGGCCGAGAAATCCGTCGATGACATCGCCGAAACCCTGCACATCAGCGTCAAGACCGCCGCCAACACCCGCTATCTCATCCGTGCCAAACTCGGTGTCGCCTCCGACATCGAGCTGGTACGCCTCGCGCTTCGTCAACGGATCATCGCCGCGGATATCGAGAGCTAGCCGGACAGGCGATCGCGATGGCCACGCTCTCAAACCTTACCACAGGCGTGTCGGCGAGCGGTCCGGAACAGCCAATACCCTTGCTGTCGGACAGCGAACATGTTCCAGTGAAATCGGGGGCGGCGACGATGAAGCGATTGTTTTCGACGGTTGCATTGACGGCAAGCGCCACCGGTTTGGTGGCCGTGATCGCGGGCTCTGTTTGTGATCGTGCCGTTGCCGCCGACATGCCGCTGATCACAAAAGCGCCGCCGCCGGAACCGGCCGATCCCGGTCAGTTCTGGGTCGGAATGGAATATCTGGCGTGGAGTGTGACGGGCGACAAGCTACCGCCGCTGGTGACCACGAGCCCGGCCGGCACACCACTGCCGCAGGCGGGGGTGTTGGGAGCTGCAGGCACCACGGTCCTGTTCGGGAATTCCAGCGTCAATGACGGTTGGCGCTCGGGTGGTCGACTGACGGCGGGCTATTGGTTCGACCCCCAGCACCGGACCGGCATTGAAGCGAGTTTCTTCGGCCTCGAACAAACCTCGACCGGATTTAGTGCGAGTTCGACCGGCGCGCAGATCCTGGCGCGGCCGTTCACAGACGCCACCACCAATCTACCCAGTTCGGCGCTGATCGCTTTTCCCGGGCTCTTGTCCGGTTCGGTGACCGCAACCGAGACCACGCGGCTGTATGGCGCGGGCGGGCTTTATCGCCAGGAGATCGGCTCGTCGACCGGGATTTGGGGTGCCCAGCGTTTCAGTTTTCTGATCGGCTATCGCTTCCTGTACTCGTCCGACCGATTGGACATCTCCAGTACATCCGCTGCGGCCGCCGGCGGGTTGTTTCCGGCGTTCGCTGTCACCCCAAGCGACTCGTTCCATGCCAGCAGCCGTTTCAACGGGCTCGATCTCGGCGTCGCGGGCGAGCTTGCGCGCGGCCCCTGGATGCTCGAATGGCGCGCCAAGGTCGCGCTCGGCGTCAACCAGAACGAGGCGCAGGTCAACGGCTCGACCACCCTTACCGCCGGCGGCGTCAGCACGACATTGCCGGGTGGATTGCTGGCGCTCTCGAGCAATATCGGCAACAGCAGCCAAACCCGCTTCGCCGCGGTTCCGGATCTTGCCCTGAAGGCCGGATACCAATTCGCGCCGGGATGGCGGGTGAACGCAAGCTATGAGCTGATGTACTGGACCGGCGTCCAGCGCGCCGGCGGCCTGATCGACACCACGGTCAATCCGAACCTCATCCCGCCCGGCGGCGCGGGCGGGCCGCTGCGTCCGCAGGCGCAGTTCGATACGTCTTCGCTGCTGGCGCAGGGTTTTGGCTTCGGAATCAGCCACGAATTTTAGGACGACTTTGCAGCTTGCCGGATGCGCCGGTCAATCTTCGCCGACGGCCTCGCGGCGACGCCGCTCGGATTCTTCCGCATAGCGCCGCATCGCATGGGCTTCAGTGAGAATTCCGATCGGCCGGCGCTGGTCGCCCGGCTCGACCACCGCCAGCGATTCGGCTTCGGCCGCATCGAACACCCCGATCGCCTCCTGGATGTTCATCGCCGGATGCAGCACGACATCACGGTGATGAAGAATCCCGACCAGACTGCGCGTCGCATCGGCATCCGCCGCATGGGCTTCGGCCACCAGCACCAGCCCGACATAATGGCCGGTGGCATCGACGGCGATCACCTGGGTCTTGGAGCCAAGCGGAAACTTGCCGCGGAATTCTCCGATTCCCATGTCGGCGATCACGCTGGCCACATCGGGGCGCATCAGGCGCCGCACCGTGAGATCGCGGATCCAGCCGACATCGGCGGCGCTGCGAATGGTTTCGCCGCGCAGATGCAATCGCCAGGTCGCGAATGAATAACCGAACAGTTCGCGGGTAATCTGGGTCGAGATCATGACCGCGACCAGCACGGCCGTGGTCAGCCAGAGGTTGCCGGTGGATTCCAGCGCGATGAACGACATCGTCAGCGGCCCGCCGATCACCGAAGCCGACAGCGCGCTCATGCCGATGATCGCATAGACGTTCGGATCGAGCGCGAGCCCCGGCCAGATCCGGTCAAAGCCCGCCGCAAACAGGTGACCGCCGAGCGCACCGAGGAAAAGGGCGGCAAAAAACAGGCCGCCGCGAAATCCACTGCCCAGCGATAGGATGGAAGCGACGATTTTGAGGATGAACATGGTCGCAATGACCGTCATCGGAATTGAAACAAATCCGGCAAAATGCACCGCGCCGTGCCCCGACGACATCACCTGCGGCGTCACCAGAGCGAGCAGGCCCACGCCGAGACCGCCGAGCGCCGGGCGCAGCGGCGGCCAGATTCCCGTCCGCGCCAGCAGCGTTTCGCACAGCGCCACGCCGCGCATGATGGCGATGCCGACCAGCGCCGAAAGAATCCCGAGCAAGGCTGCGATCGCGAGGTCACGTCCCAGAACATCGCCAACCGGACCGACCCCGACGCCAAACGACAGCACCGTGAACGCATGAGCGGCAAAATAGCCGGCTACCGCGGCGACACCGACCGGGGTCAGGCTTGCGGGCGTATATCCTCCAATCACCAGTTCGAAGGCATAGAACGCACCGGCGAGCGGGGCGCCGAAGGCGCCGGCGATGGCGGCGGCGGCGCCGCAGCCGACCATGATGCGCTGATCGGCGCGGCGCAGGTGGAATCCGCGGCCCAGTGAAGCGGCGATCCCGCTCGCCAGCTGGGTGTATCCGGCTTCAAGCCCGACCGAGGCGCCGACGCCGCTCGACCAGATCGTCTCCAGCGCCACGATCACGCTGCCGCGAAACGACATCCGCCCGCCATGCAAGGCATTGGCCTCGATCGGATCGATTTCGCGCGACGGCCGCCAGCGCAACAACAACAAGAATACGACGCCCAGCACCAGCCCGCCAAGGCTGGGTATCAAGAGAGCACGCCACGAATCAATTCGGTACTGGCTTGAAAGCCGATCCCCGATTTCGAGGTTGAACAACAGCGCGTGCATGCCCTGGACCGCGGCGCTCATCGCGGCCACCACCAATCCGCCGATGGTTCCGATCAGCGCCGCCAGCACCACCAGGCTGGTTTCATGGGCGCGAACGAAGGCCCGCAGCCGGCGCGGCGCCTCAATAAAGCGGGAGGTGGTGACCATTTGCCGGGTCCGTCAGCGGCCGAAGGGCTGCAGGCCCCGGTTTAGCGGTCTTGACGCCGGTCATGCAATCCGGCCTCGAACCGGAGCCGGGGCGGATAAGGCCGCCAACGCTCTTCACAATCCCGTCACGCTGCCTGTAGTATGTCATCTCACGCTGCTTCGCAGCAAAAACGGGGGCCAGGAGCGTTACTTGAACGCACATGTCTCGCAAGGCGGTTGGCCGGTACTGGTGCTGAACGCGGACTTCCGCCCGCTCAGCTATTATCCGCTGTCGCTCTGGTCGTGGCAGGACGCGATCAAGGCGGTGTTCCTCGACCGCGTCAATATCGTCGAGCACTACGACCGCGCGGTGCGCAGTCCTTCGTTCGAAATTCAGCTGCCGAGCGTGGTGTCGCTGAAATCCTTCGTCAAGCCGACCACGCATCCCGCTTTCACCCGGTTCAACGTGTTCCTGCGCGACCGCTTCGTCTGCCAGTATTGTTCGGCCGATGACGATCTCACCTTCGATCACATCATTCCCCGCAGCAAGGGCGGCCAGACCACCTGGGAAAACGTGGTCGCCGCCTGTTCGCCCTGCAACCTGCGCAAGGGCAACCTGACGCCGCAGCAAGCGCGGATGTTTCCGAGGCAACCGCCGTTCGCACCCACGGTGCACCAGCTGCACCGCAACGGCCGGCTGTTTCCGCCAAACTATCTGCACGATAGCTGGCTGGATTATTTATATTGGGATACCGAACTCGATCCGTAATTTCGCGGCCTGCGTTCGTCAGCAACGCCCCGTCGCGGGTTTCCAGCACCTGTCGCGGGCAAGACGGCGAAGTTCCCTCGCAGCGTGGTCTTGAAGCCACTCGTCTCGTCGGAAAGGCCACATGCAATCGAGAAGAAAGTTTTTGCGCGCGGCGGCCGCCACCGTGGCGATGCCGTTCGCGCGCATCGCGCCCGCGGCCGCCACGCAACGAACCATCCTCAACGACGCAAGCCGCCTCAGTCCGACGCCGGTCGCCAGGCACGCCACGATCTCAAAGCCCGGCTGGAATGACCTGATCGAACGCATCCGCGCCGAGCTCAAGGAGGCAACCGCCGCGAAGCGCCCGGTCGCAGCCTCGGTGGCGCGGCATTCGATGGGAGGCCAGAGCCTGCCGCGCGACGGCACTGCGATCACGCTCGACGGTGGTGCCTTGGAGATGGACACCGCCGCGATGACCTATCGCACGTCGGCGGGCAACCGCTGGTGGGACGTCATCCGCATACTCGATCCGAAGGGTTTCTCTCCGGCGGTGATGCAGTCCAACAGCGATTTCGGGGTGGGAAGCACCTTCTGCGTCAACGCCCATGGCTGGCCGGTACCGCACGGGCCTTTCGGCTCGACCGTGAAAGCGATCCGCATGGTGCTGGCCGACGGCACCCTGATGCAGTGTTCCCGCAGCGAGAACGCCGAATTGTTCGCGCTGGCGATGGGCGGCTACGGACTGTTTGGAATCATCGTCGAACTGGATGTCGAGATGACGCCGAACCAGTTGCTGCAGCCGAAGTTCGAGCGGATGCCGCCGGAACGGTTCGCCGACCAGTTTGTCCGCACCATCGATACCGACCACGCGGTGACGATGGCCTATGGCCGCATGTCGGTGTCGCGAAAGAACTTCTTCGACGACGCGTTGATGGTGACGTACCGGCCGGTGGCCAACCAGCCGGCGCCGCTGCCCGCGGTGACAAGCTCGGGAAAATTGACCGGATTGCTCGACGATATGTATCGCGCACAGACCGGCTGGGAAGCTGCCAAGGGCTTTCGCTGGCTGGTCGAATCGCGGATCGGGCCGACCATCACCGGAGGCCGCGCGACACGCAATTCGCTGATGGCCGAACCCGTCATCAACCTCGCCCAAAAGGACATGCGCCGAACCGATATCCTGCACGAATACTTCGTCGCACCGGAGCGTTTCGCCGAATTCGTCGTCGCCTGCCGCGACATCATACCGAAGTCGCGGGCCGAGTTCCTGAACGTGACATTGCGCTATGTCGCCGAAGACAAGACGCCGGTGCTTTCAATCGCTCCGGTGCGCAGGATCGCCGCGGTGATGTCGTTTTCCCAGGAGGCAACGCCGGAAGGCGAGATCGACATGATGGCGACCACCGAGGCGTTGATCGAAAGGGTGACGGCGATCGGCGGAGCTTTTTACCTGCCCTATCGCCTCCATGCCCGTCGCGATCAGGTCGAAAAGGCCTACCCGGCGGTGTCTTCTTTCGTCGCCGCCAAACGCCGCTACGATCCGGACCTGTTGTTCCGGAACGCGATGTGGGACGCTTATTTCGCATAAGGCTTGCTTCGTACAAAGGGGCCAACCCGGATGGACCGCTACCGTATCGCCGCCCTCGTGCTTGCCGCCGGCCTGCTGTTCGCGGCCGCGACCGATTACATCCCGGCCTTCATTGATTCGGAAGGGCGGGTGTTCGGCCTGTTCCATCTCGACATCTACAAGGATGCGCTGCACGTGGCCTCCGGACTCTGGGCGCTGGCTTCCGCCACTTCGCGACGAAGTGCGGTGTTCTTTCTGAGGGTGTTCGGCACGCTCTACTTCCTCGACGGCGTCATGGGCGTATTCACCGGGTCGGGTTATCTCGACCTCAGCATCTTCATCGACGGCATCCGCAACGTGTCCACGACCGTGAAGATCCTTTCCAGCCTGCCCCATCTCGGACTGGGGGCGCTGGGTATCGCCGTCGGCTGGTCGCCGTGGCGCAGGGACCATGTGGCGGCATGAGTTTCTGGCGCAGGATGCGATATGCGGCGGGCGCGCTTGCGGTGATCGGCTTAGTCGGCATCGCCGCGACGGTTGCCCACGTGGAGAAGTCTTGCGTTTCCCACCAGCCGACGCCGGCGGTGAGTTCGGATTTCACCATCACCGACGCGGGCTATGCCAGATTCCAGGGCGACAGTTTTCTGACGTTTCCGGAGTGGTACATCGTACACGCCTATAACGATCTCGCCGGCGTAACGGCGCGGTCCTCGGAATCCGCTTTCGATTATCTCGCCAGCATCCGGGAGTTCTGGAGCAGCCTGTGCGGAGCGACCCGGCAGGCATCGGCGTCGGGGCCGGCCAGCGCCGACCAGAAAATGACGAACTACATTATCGGCTTCAGCTTCACCGCCGAGATGGGGTTGATGGGGGCCTATGAGCGAACCGTCGGCGCCTTGACCGAATGGACGACGGGCGGACGCAAGACGGCGGAAGACGAGTTCAATCTCGCGCTGCTGAAGGAGTACGGGGCCTTCCTTTATCAGACGCCCTGGTTCCGGTTCCCGTTCGGTGCGAAGCTCCGGCAATTCTGGCGCGAGACGCCGTTTGTGCCGTCGATCCGGGCCGTCGAACGGCGCGGGTCGCTCAGCCTGCAATACGCGGCGAGATACGCCTATGCCGCCTTGATGCGCTTCGTGGCGGGTTACGACCCGGCGGACCTCACCATCCGCAGCGTGGTCGGCGGATTGACGCCGTCCGACCTCGCGGCGATGCGCGACGTCAAGGTGATCCGCGAGGTCACTGATGCGAGTGGTGTTCGCGGCGTGCTGGTGGAGACGGCGCGCTATGCCGCCTTCGACGCCTTCGTGAAGGCGCTGGGGCAGCATCCGAATGCATCGCTGCTCGAGATTGCCGGCAATCACCACATTCTCGTCACGGCCATTGCGCCGGAGGGGGCTATTGCGAAGTTGGCCGCGGCCGATGGCGTGGCTATATTCCAGCTTCCGATACAGTCCCTGCCCGGCTCACGGCGGATCGGCATCGATGTTCCGGTACGCTCATTGGTGCAGGACGTGAAAAATTTCGAGACAACTGGATACAAGTTCGAGCATGTCTACGATTACTGAAGCTGCAATGATCGCGCGCAAGGTCCCGGTCCGCAGCCTGCTGCTGGTCGCCGCGATCTGGTTCGCAGGCATGGGGGTTGCCGCGATCGCGGTGCAGCCGGATTCCGTTGTCGGGTTCGGACCGCCTGCGACGATGATATCGGCGGTCGCGGCATCCGACGGATACCTGCTCGACGCCGGCCGATTCTACGTCGCGGCCAGGACCGGACCATCGACCGTGCGCAGCCTGTACGCGGCCGGAGCCTGGTTCGTCTGGCCCGACATCGGGAGGGGCTGTGGCCGGCGGTAGGATGACGCAGACACGTCGCGGCAAAATTGGATGCCCGCAATTAGACGCCTTGGACTCGACATCCCCGCACAGTGTTGCTTTATCACCCGGAAAAAGCCGGGGGACGGGAGGTCTGCATGCTGATTCCGATGGCCGATGTGCCGCGCTGGTATGCCGAACGCAAGCCGAAAGATGCGGTGGCGATCAGCCATGGCGCCGACACGCTGACCTGGGAGCAATTGGAGCGCAGTGCCAACCGCCGCGCCCGCGCCTTTGCCGCCAAGGGCGTGAAGCCGGGGGATTTCGTCGCCATCGGCCTGCCCAACGGCAATGCGTTCTTCGAGACCACCTTTGCGGTCTGGAAGCTCGGCGCGACACCGACGTCGTTGTCCTGGCGGTTGCCGCGCGGCGAAGCCGCCGCGGTGCTCGACATTCTCAAGCCCGCGCTGGTGGTCGGCGGCGAAGCCGACTGGAATGCGCCCAATTCGGTGCCTGCTCATTTCACGCCGGAAGGCGTCTCGGACGAACCGATCAACAGCCCGGTGGCGCGCTACTGGAAGGCCATGACCAGCGGCGGTTCGACCGGGCGTCCCAAAGTGATCCTCGATCACGGGCCGGCTGTGGTCGAGACCGCGGCCGACCAGATGCTCGGAATTCCGCGCGGCGTTTCGCTGCTCAATCCTGGCCCGCTCTACCACAACGCCCCCTTCATTCTCTCCCACATGGGGCTGTTCGCCGGCGGGCGCCTCACCGGCATGGTGAAATTCGATGCCGAGGAAGCACTGCGCCTGATCGCCGACCATCGCGTGCAATGGGTCAACTTCGTGCCGACGATGATGCACCGGATATGGGCGTTGCCGGACGAAGTGCGCAACAGCTACGATCTTTCGAGCCTTCAGATCGTGTTTCACATGGCCGCACCGATGCCGCCATGGCTGAAGGAGAAATGGATCGAGTGGCTCGGGCCCGAGAAGATCTATGAGCTTTATGGCGGCACCGAGCGACAAGGCGCCTGCGTGATTTCGGGCGTCGAGTGGCTCGCGCACAAGGGCTCGGTCGGCAAGATCGGCGATACCTCGCGATTGCGGATCATCGGCGAAGACGGCAACGATGTTGCACCCGGCGAGACCGGCGAAATCTATTTCCTGCCCAACGACGGCGTCGGCAGCACCTATCACTATCTCGGCGCCGAGCCGAAGCGCCGTTCCGACGGCTGGGAATCACTCGGCGATATCGGCAAGTTGGATGCCGAAGGCTATCTCTATCTCGGCGACCGGCTCGCGGATATGATCCTGCGCGGCGGCGCCAATATCTATCCGGCGGAGATCGAGGCCGCGGTCGTGGCGCATCCGCACGTCAGTTCCTGCGTCGCCGTCGGCTTGCCCGATCCCGAATTCGGACAACGCGTCCACGCCATTCTCGAACTTAAGGGGGATGCCGATGCTCAATCGGTGATCGACGGCATGGGCGGTTTCCTGGCCGACCGGCTCAGCCGATACAAGCATCCGGAGAGTTTCGAAATCGTCGACGTCAGCCCGCGCGACGATGCCGGCAAGGTCCGTCGCACGCTGCTGCGCGACCAGCGCGCGGCATGGCTGAAAGAGGGCCGCGCCTTTCGGATCATGCCGGCTCAGGCAACGGCCAAGCGCTCAAGCGGGTGAGCCGCGCCGCCCGCGCGCGATAGCCGGTTCGAAACGTCTGTTCGCGATAACGTGTTCAAGCCACGGGAATTTTCCGCTATCCTCGGTTTCGGGGCTGGAATCCGGCCGCGCCACATCCCAAATGATTTTGATATGTCGCACTGCCCCGAGTTGTGGTCCAATCGGTTAAATCATGACGTTTAAGGAATTGGAGGACCTCCATGCCCTCTTTGACTGAATGGAAAGTACCGCCCGCGAACCAGCCCCGTCCGGGCGACTACAGTTTCGATCTCGATCGCGTGCTTGCTTCGGTGGTCGGGCTGCATTCAATCATCCCGGCCGACGCCTTTCTCGCCGATACCCTCGGCACCGAGCGCGCCGGCAATGGCGTACTGATCGATGACGGACTGGTGCTGACCATCGGCTACCTGATCACCGAAGCCGAAACGGTCTGGCTGCATCTCGGCGACGGCCGGGTGGTCGAAGGTCACGCGCTCGGCTTTGATTCCGAATCCGGCTTCGGCCTGGTGCAGGCGCTTGGCCGCATCGATCTCGATCCGCTGCCGATCGGTTCCTCGGCCGCGGTCCAGCTCGGCGACCGCGTGGTGGTGGGTGGCGCCGGCGGACGCACCCGATCGGTCGCCAGCCACATCGCCGCCAAGCAGGAATTCGCCGGTTACTGGGAGTATTTGCTGGATGAGGCGATCTTCACCCATCCCGCACACCCCAATTGGGGTGGTGCTGCGCTGATCTCGAATCGCGGCGAGCTGCTCGGCATCGGTTCGCTCCAGCTCGAACGCGAGCGCGACGGCAAAAGCGAGCACGTCAACATGATCGTGCCGATCGATCTGCTCAAGCCGGTGCTGGATGATTTGCGCAAATTCGGCCGCGTCAACAAGCCGGCACGCCCCTGGCTCGGAATGTATTCAACCGAGATCGACAACAAGGTGGTGGCGATCGGCATCTCCGAAAAGGGGCCCGCGGCGCGCGCCGAACTCAAGGCCGGCGATGTCATCCTGGCCGTGAAGGGCGAAAGGATCTCCAGTCAATCCGGTTTCTATCGCAAGCTCTGGTCGCTTGGACCCGCGGGAGTTGACGTGCCGCTCACGGTCCATCACGAGGGCGACACCTTCGACGTCGTGCTGACTTCGATCGATCGGACCAAGCTGCTCAAGGCGCCGCGGCTGCATTAATTGGCTGCGCTAATAGACGAGGCACGCGCGATGGGCGAGGCCGTGGTGGACGACATCGTGGCCGTGCTGCCGCCATTGCTGCAATCGCTGGAAGCACTCGGCTTCATTGCCCGCCATCTCAACCCGCCGGATTTCGGACGGGTCATGCACGCCGCCGGCACGCCGGATATCGCCTTGCAATCGGTGCGTTCGCGATTGACGGATTGGCCGGCGGAATTCGCCGATGTACGGACCGCGCTCGAGGCGGCGAGCGACGCGGCACTCGGTGCGTTCAAGGGATTGCGCGCGGTACAGGACGGCAATGGTGATTTGATCGCGGTGTTTCGCGCGTTGCGTCATGCCCCGCGCGCGCAGGAGGCGCTCTACCCGCTTGCCGAAAAATTTCCGCCGGTGAGCGCGTTTTTCACCGATCCCGCCCGGCGCGACGACGCCGGCCTGCTTGCGCGCCTCACCGAGCCGGCGGGTCCGGATACCGGCATCATGCACGACCACAACGAACCCGGCAGCCGCGGCGGCTACTCGCTCTACGTGCCGGAATATTACACGTCCGATCGCGTCTGGCCGCTGGTGATGGCGCTGCATGGCGGCAGCGGCAACGGCCGCGGCTTCCTGTGGAGCTGGCTGCGCGATGCCCGCAGCCTTGGCGCCATCCTGGTCGCGCCCACCGCAACCGGCAACACTTGGGCGCTAATGGGCGAGGATACCGACACGCCCAACCTCGCACGCATTCTGGCCTCGGTGCGCCAACGCTGGAACGTCGATCCGGCCCGGCTATTGCTGACCGGCATGAGCGACGGCGGCACGTTCTGCTATGTTACTGGCCTTGAGAGCGCATCGCCCTTCACCCATCTCGCGCCGGTCGCGGCCACCTTCCATCCCTTGATGGCTGAAATGGCCGACGCGGAAAGATTGCGGGGCCTGCCCGTCTTTCTCGTGCATGGCCGGCTCGACTGGATGTTCCCGGTGCAGGTGGCGCGGCAAACGCAAGGCGCGTTGTCGGCGGCAGGCGCTGACGTCACCTACCGGGAGCTCGACGATCTCAGCCACTGCTATCCCCGCGAAATGAACCGGGTGATTCTGAACTGGCTCAGCGGAGAACGCGCGCCGAACGACCGGATCAAATCGTCGTCGAAATAGACGCGCCACTATTTGTTCGCCGCCGCCTTTCGCGCATCGGCAATGGCCTGATCGAACTCCGCCATGGTGAGCGCGCCGGGCACGCGGAATTTTCCGACGATGAAGGACGGCGTGCCCTTGAAACCGAACGCCTTGGCCTGATCGTCATTGCGCGCCAGGATCGCATCGATTGTCTTGGCGTTGGCGGCAAGGTCGCGCGTGATGCGATCGACATCGATGCCCGCGCCGGCCAGCGCCTCGCGCAGCCGCGGCTCGGTCAATTTTGAATTGAGGCCGATCAGCGCCTCATGCGCCTGGACGTATTTGTCCTGGTATTTGCTCGCCAGCGCCATCCGCGATGCGACGACCGAGATCGGTCCCAGAATCGGCCAGTCCTTCAACACCAGCCTGACCTTGCCGTCGCCTTGCACCACTTGCCGCAGGTCGGGCGCGATCTTGCGGCAATACGGACATTGATAGTCGAAATATTCGACGATGGTGATGTCGCCATCGGCGTTTCCGGCCACCGGAATATCCGGGTCGCGCAACACCAGGGCTTCGGTCAGCACCTTTTCGCCGTCGCTTTGCCCCCGTGCCGTCGCGGGCGCTGCCCCCATGCCAAGCATGAGCGCGCCCGCGCCGATGAGGCCGAGCGCCTGGCGGCGGCTGCGGACCGGGTTCTGCCGGGTCGAATCCTTCGATTGGGTCATATCTGGTCTCCCGGCCTGGCGTACCCGTCTGCGTTCAAGTCAGGGACAGGCTGCGCACCAGCATATAGAGCGCCACCGCAATAATGACAGCGGCAAATACGGTATTGAGTGCGCCGCCCTGCACCGACAACCGCCGCGCCAATCGGGTGCCGATCAATCCGCCGGCGACGCCGCCGGCGATGAAGGCCCCCGCCAGTTCCCATGAGATCAGCCCGGACCAGGCATAACTCGCCGCCGTGGTCAGGCCGAACGCGGTGACGGCCACCAGCGACGAACTGACCGCGTTCATGATCGGCATTCCCGTCGCCAGCATCAGCGCCGGCACGATCAGAAAGCCGCCGCCGATGCCGAAGAAGCCGGACAGCGTCCCGGTCGCCAGACCGAGGCCTATGATGGCGGGCGTGTTGTCCCAGTTCATCTGCACGTCGGGCAGGCCGATCCGCGATCGCGTCTTCAGCATCAGCACGGCGATCACCAGCATCAAGAGCGCGAACAGCGCCAGCAGTTTCTCGCCGTCAAGCATCTTGCCGAAGATCGTTCCGGTGAACGCCCCAACGATCCCGGCGCCTGCAAACACCAGCGCGCATGACCACAGCACGGTGCCGCCGCGGGCATGATTCGACAAATTGACCGCCGCATTGGCGGCTACCGCGATGGCGCTGGTGCCGATCGCCACATGGGCGTCAGGGACGCCGACCACATAGACCATCAGCGGCACCGCCAGGATCGATCCTCCGCCTCCGACGAGGCCGAGCGAAAACCCGACCAGCGCTCCCGATGCCAGTCCGAGGATGTCTTGCATCGCTGAGATTTGCATCGCTGAGATTGTCACGCGGCAGCCCCGCTCGCGCCTGCGCGATCCCCGAAGGCGATCAGCCGGAAGGCAACACGGGCGCAGCTTGAAACGCCGCGCCCGTGTCCGTCAAACGCGAATCAAACGCCTTTTAGCCGCTTGTTGCATTCGCTCCAGAAGCCGCCACCACCCTTCTGATTCCAATGCATGCCTCCAGTGGTGTTGGCGGCCTTATTAGCTTGCCATTGTTCGGAACAGGTGTGGATGCGCGCCAGAAATGGCTTTTCGCTGGCGAATTTCGGGTCCACCGCCGAAGGGAACACCGCGTTGCCCACCGCCGCGGGTGCAGCCGGCTCGGCCGCGGGCTTCCGCGTGCGCGCCGGCTTGGTCTCTGCGACCGGCGGCGGTGCGGCCGGAGCGGCTGCGGGCTCCGCTGCGGCACCCGCTCCGCATTCGGCCTTGCGGAAATCATTCCACTTCTGGCCATTCAGTGTGCCAGCAGCTTTGGCTTCCTTATATTTTGCACTGCACTCCGTCATGCTCAAGGCTTGCGCCGGCATGGCAGCGAACGCGGCAAAGCCTGACACAGCAACCGCACACAATAATTTTGCTCGAATGGTCATCCTTCGTCTCCCTGGAGCGTGGCGAACGTAAGAGCCCCTATCCTAGCGCAGCGACGGCCTGTGACAACGGCGATCGATCGAAGCAATGCAATATCTTGACGTAATATCTTGATCCGGAAAACGCGATCCAATCGACTTCATTCATCCACGGTTCAGCATTGCGGCGCGACGTTGCTTCCCTCTTCAACCCGAGGTGCTTCCATGATGACACTTTCTTCCCGCGTTGCCGCGACCGCCATCGCATCCCTGTTCCTGGTGGGCTCCGCCTTCGCAGAGACCCCCGCGCCGGCTGCGGCGGCTCCAGCGGCGAAAGTTGAAAAGCCGCGGAGTGCGGCGTCCCTCGAATGCTCAAAGGAAGCCGATACCCAGGGCATCCACGGCAAAAAGCGTCACAAGTTTATGAGCAAATGCAAGCACGACGCCAAGGCCGGCGCTGCCGCCAAGCAGTGATTTGGTCCTCGTCTGATCTCTCCTCCCCCTTGCGAGGGGGAGGCACGGGGTAAGAGCGTCGCGGCTGATTTGATCCCCATCCGGTTTAGCCCGGGCGCGAAACAGTTCCCGGGTAAGGGAACGTGCCATTTCAACCCTGACTTTCCAAGACATGACCTTCCAAGACCTGACCTTCCAAGACCTGACCCTTTTAAGTGCTGACCTTTTGGACGACCTCACCTTTTAAGACGAGATGCCCCTTTTCAGGGCGAGACAAAAGCCCGCATTGCTGCAATTGCGCTGGCGCATTTGTACCCGCCGCGCGGATTTGACATAAGACGGCGTGAGCCTGCTTCCCGCATCGACGGCATCAGCCGTTCCCCGCCGCGCCAAACCCCTCCACGTGCTCGAAACGCTGGTCATTGGTGCGGCCGGCGGCATGCTGTTTTTATGGGCGCACCTGCCCGGCGGGTTGATTTCAGGCGCTATGATCGCGGTCGGCATCGCCGCGATCGCCGGCAGGCCACTCGCGATGTCGCCGATCCTGACCCAGACGGTGCTGGTGCTGCTCGGGATTTCGCTGGGCTCGCTGGCCTCGCGAGAACTGCTGCAACACATCAGCGCCTATCCGTTGACCATCGGACTGCTGGCGCTTGCCACCTTCTGCTCGACCTTCGGCAGCAGCCTTTATCTGCAACGCGTCCATGGCTGGGACCAGACCTCGGCGTTGCTGGCCGGAAGCCCCGGGGCCTTGTCGCAAATCACCATTCTCGCCGCCGAAAAGGGCGCGGATGTGCCGGCGATTGCCGTGGTGCAGACCATGCGGGTGATCATTCTCACCGCAGCGCTGCCGCTGCTGCTGGCGCTGACCGGGATGGCGCAGGTGGCGCCGCCGACCGTGGCAGTGGCAACCGCCTCTCCGCTCGAACTGCTGGAGCTGGTCGCGGCCTCAGTGGCGGCAGCGCTGGTGCTGCGGCTGATCAAATTCCCGGCGAGCTGGATGTTCGGCGCGATGCTCGGATCCAGCCTGCTGCACGGCACGGGACTGGTCGAGGGCAGCCTGCCATCCTGGGTGCGCGGAGTGGCGCTGGTCGGCATCGGCGCGCTGATCGGGGCGCGGTTCGCGCGCATGAAGGCCAAAACCCTGCTCAGCCATGTCAATGCGGCGCTGGGGTCGTTTGCGGTCGCGATCGTCATTTCCGCGATCTTCGTCGGCATCATCGCCATGACCACCCATGTGCGGTTCGCCGACATCGTCGTCGCCTTCGCACCGGGCGCGATGGACGCCATGCTGGCGCTGGCGCTGACCCTGCACATCGATCCGATTTTCGTCGGCGCGCATCATCTGTCGCGCTTTGTGTTCGTCACCATCGCAACGCCCGGCATCGTCCATCTGTTCGGACGCCCGCAGGAAGATGTCGACGACTAGACCTCTAGTTTGAGAATGATCATTTCGGAAAACCGGTTCCCACTTTTCCGGATCATGCTCTTTTCCTGACCATGCCCCAGGCCGCGATCGCGGCCATCAACAGCGAGATCAGGACGTTATAGCCGGCCAGCGACAGGCCCAGAAAGCGCCACTGCACTTCGTCGCAGCGGATGACCTTCTCGGTATCGAGGCGCGCCAGCAGGTCACCAGCGCTGCCGAGATTTCCAATCGGCCCGGTGCAATCGGTCGGTCCCTGCCAAAATCCCCATTCGACGCCGGCATGATAGGTGCCGAGCACGGCATTGCCGAGCGCCAGGGCAGCAAGAAGCACCAACCCCGCAACCAGCACCCCGCGTGGGGCATCCCTGGCGGCGGCGAGCGCGACCAGCGCGCCGAGCGGGATCGCCAGGTAATAGGCATAGCGCTGTTCGAGGCAGAGCGGACAGGGGCGGATATCCAGCACCAGTTGAAAGTACCAGGCGCCCGCCAGCGTCGCAGCCGCAACAGCCGTGATCGCCAGCGCCACCGTCAGCGCGGGGTTGGTGGCGCCGCGCGTATGCGACTGGCCGGCGGTGGCGTCAAGTGTCACATCGATCTCCCGTATCCCGAAGCGTCGTATCCCGCACGCCCGGTGCTGTCGAGACGGGCGCGATCACACTGGAGTGTTTTTGGGAGTGTTTTTGGGAGTGTTTTGGCCGTCCGGCGCCCCGGCCGGACCTTGCAATACGCGGGTTGACCGGCAGGGCGCGCCCGCTATATTCCGCCGGCTTCGCGACGTCAGCCTCTTGTGAGCCAATTCTCAACTTCTTGGCCGATGTCCGAAAGCCCCTGTGGCGGAATTGGTAGACGCGCTCGACTCAAAATCGAGTTCCGCAAGGAGTGCTGGTTCGATTCCGGCCAGGGGCACCAGAAGCTTCTTCGTAGCCATCCGCCGGTGTCCGCAAACGGCTCATATGCGCTTGGCACTGGGCCCATTTCTTCAAGCGCTGGCATCGCACCTTTCCGCTGGTTTCCGGTTGAGTTCAATCTCCAAGCGCGCGTCGCAGCCTGAACCAACGATCTATTTATCGCTCTCGCAACGAATCATGCCGGTAGCGGAGCATCGGCGACAAGAGATAGCTGAGGATACTCCGCGATCCCGTCTTGATTTCCGCGGTCACCGCCATGCCGGGTGAAAGATTGACCACCTTGTCGTCGATCACCATGCTGGTGCGATCGAGCGAAATGCGGGCGCTGTAGTTCAGTTCCTGGCCCTTCGGCTCGCTGGTTTCGTTCTGCGCCCCGGGAGTCCGATCGTTGGACCGTTCCTGCTGGCGATCGCGGATCACGGCATCCTGCGAGACCGAGAGCACCTGGCCATGCAGAAGGCCATAGCGGGTAAAATTGAAGGTGTCGATCTTGATCTCGGCTTCCTGCCCGGCGTGGACGAAGCCGATGTCGTGATTCGACACCATGGCCTCGATTTCCAGCCGGCTGTTGCTCGGCACGATCACAAGCAGCGACTGCGCCGGCGTGACCACTCCCCCGACGGTATGGACCGCGAGCTGCTGCACCACGCCGTCAACCGGCGCGGTCAGGCGCTGCAGGCTGGTCCTCTGCTCGGCCTTGATCAAGTCCTGCGCGATCCCGTTGGCCTTCTGCGCGGACTTCGCCAATTCGTCGGAGAGCGTATGCCGATACTCCGCCGCCGCCTGCCCGCGCGTCTCGCGGATCGCCGCGATCGCCGCCTCGGTCTCGTGCAAACGGCTGTTCTGGACGTTGAACTCCTCTTGTTGCTCGACCAGCAACTGGAGCACCTCGAAATAAGTGACCTTCGAACCCAGCTCCTTCTCGACCAGCGTCTTGCGGATGTCGACGCGCGACTGGATCACCGGAATGATGGTCTCGAGCTTGTGGATCGTCGCCGACGTGGTGGCTTGCTCGGCCTCCTTCTGCGCCTGCTGGCGCAGCAGGGCCGCGATCTTGGCGCGGTGCTCGGTCACCTGGTTCAGCAACAGCTGGCGCTGGGTCGCGATCAATTCCGGATCGGCCTCGGCGGGCGGCACGAAGCCGGCCGACGGATCGTCGCCGTCGGCGAGTGCCGCGTGCAAGCGCGCGGTGTTGAGCCGCTCGGCCAGCAGATCGCTGCGCAAATGATCGCGCTCCGCGGCATTCACCGTCGGATCGAGTTCGATCAGCACCTCGCCGGCTTTGACGGCCTGTCCGTCCTGCACCCTGATCGACCGGACGATCCCGGTTTCGAAGGGCTGGACGACCTTGGTGCCGTCGCCCGGCTGGACCTTCCCGGTCGCCGACGCCACGATGTCGATGGTGCTCCACCAGGCCCACAGCAGCGCGGCACAGAACAACAGGATAATGGTGGCCGCGGTCGCCCGGCCGACCGGCGAGGGCGGCGTCTCTACAATCTCGAGCGCCGCCGGCAGAAACGCCAGCTCCTGGCTGGTTTTGCGTTGCGGGGGGCGGAACGGGATGACGCGTGACGCAGACCCGGAGGGAACGGCCGCCTCAGACGACTTCATGGAATCCTCCCTGCAACCGATGCAGCAACGCGTAACGGCCGCCGGTCTTGATCAGCGCGTCGTGGCTGCCGTCCTCGACCAGGCGGCCGCGATCGAGCGTGACGATCCGGTCTGCCGCCCGCACGGTCGAGAGCCGGTGTGCGATGATCAAAACCGTGCGCCCTTTGGCGATTTCCTTCATGCTCTGTTGAATGATCCGCTCGCTCTCATAGTCGAGGGCGCTGGTGGCCTCGTCGAAGATCAGAATGCGCGGATCCATCACGAGCGCGCGTGCGATGGCGATGCGTTGGCGCTGGCCGCCCGACAATGTCGAACCACGCTCGCCCACAATCGTATCGTAGCCTTCCGCAAGCTCGAGGATGAATTCATGCGCTCCTGCAAGCCGCGCCGCCGCGATGACCTTGTCCATCGGCATCGCCGGATCGGCGAGCGCGATATTGTCGCGCACCGAACGGTTAAACAGCACGTTCTCCTGCAGCACGACGCCGATCTGGCGGCGCAGCCAGGCGGGATCGGCCATCGCAAGATCCATCCCGTCCACCAATACGCGTCCACGCTCGGGGACGTAGAGGCGCTGCACCAGTTTGGCAAACGTACTCTTGCCCGATCCGGACGGCCCGACGATGCCGACCGTCTGTCCGGCCGGCACCTCGAAAGAGACGTCGTGCAGGACCTCCTGTCCATCGATGCGATAACGGAACGAGACGTGGTCGAACTTGATGTCGCCGCGGATCGCCGGCAACCGCGCGCGCCCGGCCGAATAGGTCGACTCGGCAGTGGTGTTGAGGATGTCGCCGAGCCGCGCAATCGACAGCCTCGCCTGGTGAAAATCCTGCCAGATCTGCGCCAAACGCAGCACCGGCGCGCTCACCCTGCCCGCCAGGATGTTGAAGGCGACGAGTTCGCCGACCGAGAGGTCGCCGCCGATCACGAGCTTGGCGCCGGAATAGAGGATGCTTGCCGTGACGAGCTTGCTGACGAGTTGCACCGTCTGGCTTGCGCTGTTGCCAAGACTTAACACGCGGAAACTCGCCGCCACATATCCGGCGAGCTGCTCTTCCCAGCGGCGCTGCATCTGCGGTTCGACCGCCATCGCCTTGAGCGTCTCGATTCCGGTGACGCTTTCGACCAGGAAGGCCTGGTTATCGGCGCCGCGCTGGAATTTCTCGCTCAGCCGCCGCCGGAACAGCGGCGTCACCCCCGCTGAGATCGCGATATAGAACGGGAACGAGCCGAGCACGATCCAGGTCAGGAGTGGCGAGTAGAGGAACATCACGCCCAGGAAGACGAAGGTGAACAACAGGTCGATGACGAGCGTCAGCGCCGAGCTGGTGAGAAAATTGCGGATGTTCTCCAGTTCGCGCACCCGCGCCACCGAGTTGCCGACGCGCCGGGCCTGGAAATAGGCCATCGGCAACGCCAGCAAATGGTGGAACAGCCGCGCTCCGAGCTCGACATCGATGCGGTTGGTGGTGTGCGAGAACAGATAGGTCCGCAGGATTCCCAGTGTGGTTTCGAAGACCGAAATGGTCACCAGCCCGAGCACGAGAACGTCGAGAGTGCCCAGCGAACGATGCACCAGCACCTTGTCGATGACGACCTGGAAGAACAGCGGCGACACCAGACCCAGCAATTGCAGGAAGAACGAGCCGAGCAGGACCTCGGTCAGCAGACGGCGATACTTGTGTATCGCCCCCAGAAACCAGCTGACGTCGAACCGGCGGGCGACGTCGGATAATCCGGCCCGACGGGCCATCAGGATAAGCCCGCCGTCCCAGACGGCCGTGAGTTCGTCCCGCGTCATCAACACGGGCCGCGGCGCCAACGGCGACTGGACCAGGACCTTTTCCGCGTCGGCCTTGGCGACGAGCAGGAAGCCGCCATCGCGCAGCGGTGCGATGGCAGGCAACGGTGTGCTGGCAAGCCGCGACCAATCGGTCCGACAGGCTTTGGCCTTGAGTCCCATATCCTTGGCGCACCGGAGCATTTCCGGTGCGCCAATCTTGTCCGTACCCAGCCGATGCGCGATCTGTCCGGCATCGGCCGCAACGCCCTGGAGATGCAGCAGCGTCACAAGGGCCTCGAGACCCGGATCGACCGGTCTCGTGCTGTGGGTTTCGTTGCTCATGGGGGCTCTCCAAGGAAATTTTGAAGGCGATGTTGCGTCAGGCGGCGTGCGGCTGCGCCAGCTGCGGATGCTGGCTGGCCGACGGATCAGCGATCGGCACAGCGCCAAGGCCTTCACCCGCCGAGACGAAGCTCGACGCCATGAACTGGCCCAGCCGGGCAGCGCTCGCAGCCGGTGAGACATCACCGACGGCGCCCCCGTGGCTGACGATGGCCTGGAGCAGGATGTTGTTGCCGGTTCCGCCGTCGAGGATGTCCTGCCCTCCACCGCCGATCAGCACGTCATCGCCGGCACCACCGAGCAGGGTGTCGTTACCGGCACCACCAATCAGGATATCGGCACCGTCGCCGCCATTCTCGGTGACCAATATGCCGGCCGGCAGCCCGGACGCGTTGATGACATCATCACCGCCAAGACCATTGATGACGATGCGATCATTGGTGTCGAAGCCGCGGATCGTAACGTCCGTGGCCAACCCGGAGATCGTGACAACTCCGTTGCTCTCAGAGATGTTGATCGTGTCGGCGCTGTCGGTGCCATTGATGACGATGGTGTCCGGGCTGCCGTCGCTGACGCCACTGCCCGGCGTCGCCGCCAGATCGATCGCGACGTGCCGCACGTCGGTCTTGGACAGATCGTTCACCGTAATGGTATCCGCGCCGCCCAAGGCGTTGAAATCGATGGTTTCGACATTGTCGAGACTCATCGAGATGGCTGCGACGTCGCGGGTGAACACCGCGCGCCCACCATTGGCCGAGATATCGATATTCTCGTTGACATTGGCGCCGTTGAACAGAAGCGTGTCGTTGCCTGCACCGCCATCGACCGTGTCGCTGCCGTCACCGGGGTTCCAGACGAAGGTGTCGTCGCCGGCACCCAGCGAGGCCGCGTCATTGCCACGCCCGCCGATGACAAAGTCGTTACCGGCGCTGCCAGTGATAGTGTCGTTGCCGTCGCCACCATTGATGGTGAGTTTGGCCTGGTTGGCGTGGAGCCCGGACGCGTCGATGACGTCGTTTCCACTCCCGCCGTTGACGACCAGCGAGTTGATGCCGGCGTCGGCACCCGTGATCGTCACCTGGGCCGCCAATCCGTTGACGACGACCGACGACCCGCTGCTGACGACGCTGATGTGGTCGTCACCCGCCGTGCCGTTGACGTTCACGGTGTCCGCCGCCCCATCGCCGTGACCGCTTCCCGCTGTCGCCGACAGGTCGATCGCGACCTGCTTGACGTCGGTTCCGGTCAGGTCGTTGACCGTGACATTGTCGACGCCGCCGAGCGTCGCGAGCTGGATGTGCTCGATGCCATTGAGGTCCATGGTGATGTTGCCGACGTCGCGGAACAGCCTCGCCCGCGAGCCGTTGGCCGAGATGTCGATGTTCTCGTTCACATTGGCGCCGTTGAACACCAGCGTATCGGTGCCGGCTTGACCCTCGACCACGTCGCTGCCGTCACCTGGATTCCAGACGAAGGTGTCGTTGCCGTTGCCGAGCAGCGCCGTATCGTTGCCGCGGCCACCCGTGACGACGTCGTTGCCATCGCCGCCGATCAGCGTGTCGTCGCCCTGGCTTCCGGTGATGGCGTCATTGCCGGCGCCGCCATCGATCGTCAGCCCGATGACGCCGGCCGCAAGGCCGGCAGCATTGATGACGTCGTTGCCGGTACCGCCCTCGACGATGAGTTTGTCGTTGGCGCCCTCGGAGCCGGCAATGGTAACCATTGCGGGCAGGCCGGCGACCGTGACCGAGCTTCCCGTTCCCGACACCTGTATGTTGTCGCTGCCGTTGGTGCCGTTTACGGTCACGCTATCGGCCGCGCCGTCGCCTGTGCCGCTGCCGGACGGGCTCGCGAGGTCGATCGCCACCTGCGTGACGCCGGTACCGGTGAGGTCGCCGACCGTGACGTTGTCGGCACCGCCGAGAGCGTTGAAATCGATGTGCTCGATGCCGTTGAGATCCATCGTGATGTTGGCGACGTCGCGGGTGAACTTCACCCGGCCGTGGTTGGCCGTGATACTGATGTTCTCGTTGACGTTGGCGCCGTTGAATAACATCGTATCGGTGCCGGCCTGGCCCTCGACCGTGTCGCTGCCGTCGCCGGGATTCCAGATAAAGGTGTCGTCGCCGTTGCCACCGATCAGTGTGTCATTGCCACGGCCGCCGGTGATGACGTCATTGCCGTCGCCGCCGAGCAACGTGTCGTTGCCGTCGCCGCCGGTGATGGTGTCGTTGCCGGCGCCGCCGTCGACGGTGAGGTGGATCAGCGGAGCGAGACCGTTTCCGGCGGTGAAGACGTCGTCGCCGCCGTTCATGTTAAGGACGAAGTTCTCGGTGGTGCCGATGTCGAGCGAGAATGGCGCCGGGCTGATACGATCGAAACGCACGCGAGTGCCGTTGGGAGTGATCGTGAAAACTTCGGCGCCGTTGCCGCCGTTGACCTCGGCGGTGTCGACGCCGTCGCCGCCCTCCATCAGATCGGTGCCGTCGCCCGGATTCCAGATCATGCGATCATTGCCGGCCTGACCGAACATCTGGTCGTTGCCGGTGCCGCCGGTCAGCGTGTCGTTGCCGTCGCCGCCGAACAGCAGATCGTCGCCGCCCTTGCCCTGCAGAATGTCGTTGCCCGCGCCGCCGAACAACTGATCGTTGCCCGAGCCGCCGATCAGCGTATCGTTGCCGATGCCACCGAACAGCTGCACGGCAGGCATCGCTCCGTTGACTTCGTTGACCGAGATGGTGTCATTGCCGCCGGTGCCGAACACCTGGATCATCGCAGTATTGGCGACCGTCGGCTGCCCGCCGCTGACGGCTACGGCGCCGCCGTTGATGAGAATTTTCCCGGCTGGATCGCGACTGGCGACGATGGTGTTGTCGAGATTGTCGTCAGACACGGAAAGCAGGCCCGCGCCCGGAGAAAATGTTGCTTTGATAGCCATGGTCGCAATCCTTCTAAAAAATGAGCCCCTTAGACGGATGCTTAGCCTCTGATCTCATCCACGACATGAAGCCAGGCTTGAGACAGCCGTGATTCTTCTAAAGAAGCGCTCCAGATTTCCTTTATGGCTGACAAAGCGCGGCCTCGTTTTGCCGGTTGCGATGAACCGAACAGGCCGGTTGACTTACTCACCTACTCCGGAGCCATCTCGATTTTGGCTTTGGACCAGCCCCTCATTTCAACAGGCAAGAAGTTGACGTGCAATTTATCTTTTCAAATCATATACTTGATACGAATCGACGCGAACTGAGTCATGACCGCCGGGGAGTGCCCGTCGAGCCGCAGGTCTTTGACGTCCTGGTGTACCTGCTCGAAAATCGTGATCGTGTGGTCAGCAGGGACGACCTTCTCGATAAAATCTGGGGCGGCCGAATGGTCTCGGATTCGACGCTGACCAGCCGTATCAACGCCGCGCGCAAGGCGATCGGCGACAGCGGCTCCGGCCAAAAGCTGATCAGGACGGTCCCTCGCAAAGGCTTTCGATTCGTCGGCTCGGTAGACGCGCAGTTGATAAGCGCCAGCGCCGGGGATACTGCCGCGGCACCTTCAGATCATGTCGGGGCGTCGCAGCCAGGCCTGCCGCAGCCCGACGGGCCGGCGATTGCCGTGCTTCCTTTCACCAACATGAGCGGCGATCGGGAACAGGAATATTTTTCCGACGGAATCAGCGAGGACATCATTACCGCATTGTCCAAGCTGCGCTGGTTCTTCGTGATCGCGCGCAACTCGTCCTTTACCTACAAGGGCAAGGCCGTGCACATGAAGCAAATTGCCGAGGAACTCGGCGTCGGCTACGTGCTCGAGGGCAGCGTCCGCAAGAGCGGTGAGCGCGTCCGCATCACGGCGCAGCTCAACGATGTCTCGACCGGCAGCCATATCTGGGCGGAGCGCTACGACCGCGATCTTGCCGATGTTTTCGCCGTCCAGGACGACATCACCGAATCGATCGTCGCGGCGATCGAGCCGCAGCTCTATGCCGCGGAGAATTTTCGCGCCCAGCGCAAACCGCCCGACAGCCTGGACGCCTGGGACCTGGTGATGCGGGCGCTGTCGCACTACTGGCGAGTGACGCGGCAGGACAACACCGTCACGCAGGCGTTATTGGAAAAAGCCATCGCCATCGATCCGAACTACTGCCAGGCGCTCAGTCTGCTTGCCGACAGCAATACGTTCGGCGCTCATATGGGGTGGACGGATCTGACCAAGGCGGTGCAGACCGCCGAGCGCGCTGCACTGGCGGCGGTCGTTGCCGACAGCGAAGACCCATGGGCGCACCATGCGCTTGGCGGCGTCTATCTGATCACGCGACGCTTCGAGAACGCGCTGGCCGAGTTCAAGTTGGCATTGCGTCTCAATCCCAATTTCCTTCAAGCCCAGAACTATTATGCCACCGCGCTGACGTTTTGCGGGCGATGGCAAGAAGGCGACGAGGCTGCCCGCCGCGCGTTGCGGCTGAGCCCGCGCGACCCGTTCTCGGCGCTTTGTTACGGCTCGGCCTCCCTGGCCCAGTTCATCGGGCACAATTACGATGAGGCGATACGGCTGGCGCGCATCGCCATCCGCTTGCGCGGGGATTACGCCGGCGCCCACCGCGTCCTCACCGCTGCCGCCGGCATGACCGGTCAAATCGAGGTCGCGATGGCCGCGCTCCAGGAGCTACGCCGCGCGCAGCCCAATATTTCGCTGGCCTGGATCGTGAACCAGGTGCCGATCAAGCACGACTCGGACCGGGAGCGCTATTTGGAAGGTTTCCGTCGCGCCGGCCTGGGCTAGTCTGGTCTGACCGGCCGGACGAAACGAGCTCGCATTTCAGCCTATTAATCTCGGCTCTATCTCAATCCCGCGCGACGGAAACCTTCCAGATAGTGCTCCTTGTCAACGTCGCGTCCCATCGGCATTTCGGTTGCAATCCAGGCCAGCGAAATATTGGGCTGGGCCCGGCGAAGCGCCTGCAGGGCAATGGAGCCTGTTTCCGTATGCCCGGCCATGCCCGCGGCAGCCGTGAGCACCCGGTGGGCGCCGACGAAATCGCTGCGTTGCCGGATGGCTTCGCGGGAAAAACGCATCGCCTCTTCGTAGTTGTGCCCGACGAACTGAGCATAGGCGGCGATGCCGCAATAAATCGCGGAAAACGGATCGCGCGGGCTCAACCGCAGCGCGCGCTGAGCGGCGAGGTCGGCTTCCTCCCAGTGCCCGCAATACGACAGCGCCAACCCGTAGTAACCCTGCGCCAGGGAAAAACTTGGATTTAGCTGCAGCGCCAATTCAAATTCGGCCAGCGAATCGTCAAAGCGCCGTGTGAAGAGATAAACGCAGCCCAATGCGTTATGCGCCCAGGGGTCCTCGCTGTCAGCCAATATTGCGGCCAACGCCGCACGCTCGGCGATCGGTATCGTCGTCGCCATGTCGGCCCAACCCATATGGGCGCCAAAGGTCTGGCTGGTGGCGAGAACGCCGAGCGCCTGGCCGTAATTCGGGTCGATTGCGATCGCTTTCTCAAGCAGCGCCTGCGCAACGACATTGTCCTGCCGTGTCACGCGCCAGTAATACGACAATGCCCGCATCACCAGGTCCCAGGCATCCATACTGTCGGGCAGTTTTCGCCGCGCGCGAAAGCTTTCCGCGGCATAGAGCTGCGGCTCGATCGCGGCAACGATGGACTCGGTTATGCCGTCCTGGACGGCAAACACATCCGTAAGGTTGCGATCGTAGTGCTCGGCCCAGATGTGGCTGCCGGTCGTGACGTCATTGAGCTGCGCGGTGATACGCACTTGCTCGCCGCTCCTGCGCACGCTGCCCTCGACCACATAGCCGACGCCAAGCTCCTCGGCGATCTGCTTCATGTGGACAGCCTTGCCCTTGTAGACAAAGGAAGAGTTGCGCGCGATCACCAGGAACCAGCGCAACCTGGAAAGCGCCGTGATGATGTCCTCGCTGATGCCGTCGGAAAAATATTCCTGCTCCGGATCGTCGCTCATATTGGTGAAGGGGAGAACCGCGATAGCCGGCCGTTCGGACGGCGGCAAGGAGATTGGCCGGGGACGGGCTTCGTCGGCTGGATCGGGGAGCCGCGCCGGCTCAACGCCGGTTGTCTCCTCGTGGACGATTCCGACGAAGCGAAGCCCTTTGCGCGCAACGGTACGGATCAGCTTCTGTTCCTTGCCGTTATCACCGATCGCCGTTCGCGTGGCATTGATGCGGCTGGTCAGCGTTGATTCCGATACGATGCGTCCCTTCCAAACCGACGCAATGAGATCGTCCTTGCTGACGACGCGATCGCGATTCTGCACCAGATAGACCAGCAGGTCGAATACCTGCGGTTCGATGGCGACGGGCTGCGAACCGCAACACAGCTCACGCCGGTCGGTGTCGAGCGTGTGATCAGCAAAGACAAAATGCACGTCGTGCCTCAAATCCGTGCCATCCACCCCAAGGAATAATCAAGGCTGCCTCAAGCTCAAGTCAAGCGCAGGACAAAGTCATTTCGTCGCGGCCCCGGCATCATCTGTCACTCCAAGCACTCAAAAACAGGAGCGAACATGACCACCACGACGCATGCCGCAGCCAAACCCATAGCGCCGGCCCCAGACACGATTCGCGGCCTGGCGGAACTCAAGACCAAGCAACATGCCGCCTGGTCATCAGGAGACTACGCCATCGTTGGTACGACATTGCAGATTGTCGGCGAGCAACTCTGCGAAGCACTCGATATCAGGCCAGGACAGAAGGTTCTGGATGTCGCGGCCGGAAATGGAAATGCCAGCCTGGCCGCTGCGCGTCGGTGGTGCGATGTCGTGTCCACGGACTACGTGCCGAGCCTTCTTGAACGCGGACAGCTTCGTGCCAAGGCCGAAGGTCTGCCGCTCGAATTCAAGGTCGCCGATGCAGAGGCTTTGCCGTTTGCCAATGCCGCTTTCGACGTCGTGGTCTCGACCTTCGGCGTCATGTTCACGCCCGACCAGGATAAAGCAGCCACCGAGCTGCTGCGGGTTTGCAAGAGCGGCGGCAAGATAGGCCTGGCCAACTGGACGCCGGAAGGCTTCATCGGTCAGCTTTTCAAGACGCTGGGCAAGTACCTGCCGCCGCCGGCAGGCGTGAAGTCTCCCGCACTTTGGGGCACGCCGTCGCGGATCACCGAGATGTTCGGGGCGACGGCCACCTCGATCAAGGCCGAGCCCCGGCATTTCACGTTCCGCTATCGCTCGCCCGAGCATTTCCTGGAAGTATTCAGGAATTACTACGGCCCGATGCTGAAAGCCTTTGCGGCACTCGACGAAACAAACGGCCACGGGCTTCGCCGCGATCTGCTGGCTTTGATCGGCCGCATGAATGCCGCGACCGACGGCACAATGATCGTTCCAAGCGAATATCTGGAAGTCGTCATCGCGAAACGCTGAGCGCAATCAACTCGCGCAGGAGAACGACGCGGATGGCTGATCGCCGAATGGCTGTTCAGCCATCCGACCGTCGGCTCCGGCGCCACACGGCCAACCCCAGTAACGAGCGACAGATTGGAAATACCATGATCGAAGATAGGCGCGGGAATATCGACTACGACGAGAGCGGCCAGGGGCCAACTATCGTGCTTGTGCCGGGCTCCTGCAGCACCGGCGCCGCATGGCGGCCAGTCATCTCGCAGTGGCAGAACCGCTTCCGATGCGTGACGACGAGCCTGCTCGGCTACGGAGGGACGGCCGAGCGCCGTACGCCCGTCGATAGCGACATCGGTCATGAAGCCGAGATTCTTGAGCTGGTCATTCGGCGTGCGGCTTGCCCCGTGCACCTCGTCGGCCACTCGTTCGGCGGCCTCAGCGCGCTTGCGGTCGCCCTCCGGAACAGGGTGCCATTGCTGAGTCTTGCGATCCTGGAGGCCCCCGCGCCGGAAATACTGAGGCAGATGGAAGAGTACTCGCAGTATCGGTCTTTTCGCGAGATGACCGACATTTACTTCAGCATGTTCCAGGCCGGCGACCGCAACGCGATCCAGCAAATGATTGATTTCTACGGCGGCGCGGGCACGTTTGCCGGTTGGCCGCAGCGCGTTCGCGATTACGCCATTGAGACCACGGCGACCAACATTCTGGATTGGGCAAGCGGCTATGGCTTCCGGCTGACGCGGCCTTCCCTGACCAAAATCGACATTCCCACCCTCGTGCTTTGGGGCGAGAACAGCCATCCGGCGGTTCAGCGAACCAACCAGCTGCTGGCTCAATGTACCAGAGCCTCGGCCGTTACCATCGGCGGAGCGGCGCATTTCATGATTTCGACTCACCCGGAAGAAGTCGCGCGAACGCTGGAGCAGCACGTCTCCGCAGCTGCAAGACCACAGCCACGGCCATCGGCACGGCGACGCCAGTTCGCGGATGCGCGTGGATGACGGTCGCGCATCCAAAAAGGAGCATTCGTCTCAAGAGCATCTCAAGCGCATTTGGACAATAAATCGCAAATCCCTGAAAGTCTTGGTCCGCCGCAACGGCTAGGGATAGGCAAGCAATCAAGCCTAATTTCTCGAAGGACCTCGACATGACAATGCTCAGCAGTATCCCCCACCATCCGCTGGCCTCCTCACGAAACCGGAGCAGTGTTGGCGGCTTTCTGGTATGGCTAGGCCACCTCGTTGATCGCCTGGTTGTCGCGGCGATAGTGCGGCACGAACGTCAGGCGCAGCGTGCCGCGCTGCAGTTGTTCAGTGACCGGGAACTAAAGGACATCGGCATCTGCCGCGGCGAGATCGACTACGGTCTGGACGAAGCGGCGAAAACACGGGCGCGACAGCAGCGCATCGGCCGATGACCGCGATGGCGCGCCGGTTGCGGCCCGGCTCCGCGCCGACCTGCCGCTAGAGCGAGATGGCTTTTCGTCGAATCGCCGTCTCGCTCTATTTTTTTGTTTGAGCATGATCTCCGCGCAAACGCTTCGCGTTTGTCGCGAGGAAAGCCGGTACCCACTTTTTCCGGATCATGCTTTAGTCCAAGCCCGCCCGGCGGAAGGCCTCCAGATAATGCTCGCGGTCGGAGTCAAACTTCCATGGCAATTGGCTCGCGATCCAGCCGAGCGAGATATTCGGTTGCGCGCGGCGCAGCTCTTTCAGAGCGGCCGCGGCGACGTCCACTTGTCCCGCCATGCCGGCGGCAACCGTCAGCACCCGATAACCGCCGGAGAAATCGCTGCGTTGCCTGATGGCTTCGCGCGAAAGCCCGATAGCGTCCTGATAGTTCTTGCCGACAAACTGCGCATAGGCCGCGACACCGTAGTAGATCGCCGAGAAGGGATCGCGCGGGCTCAGCCGTAACGCATGCTGCGCCGCCTGATGGGCTTCCTGCCAGCGCCCGCAATAAGTCAATGCCAATCCGTAGTAACCATGCGCCAGCGAGAAATTCGGGTTGAGCTGCAACGCCAGTTCAAACTCGGCCATTGAGCTGTCCAGGCGCCGCGTGGAAAAATAGACGCTGGCCAGGGCGTTGTGCGCCCAGGGATCCTGGCTGTCGGACAGGACCGCCGCCAGCGCGGCGCGTTCGGCGAGAGGAGCGGCGATGGTGATATCCGCCCAACCCATGTGAACGCCAAACATATGACTGGTGGCGAGCAAGCCGTTGGCCTGGCCGTAGTGCCCGTCGATGGCGATCGCCTTCTCGAGCAGTGCCTGCGCCACCATATTGTCCTGCCGGGTCACTCGCCAGAAATGCGACATGGCCCGCATCACCAGATCCCACGCATCCAGGCTATTTGGCGGCTTGCGCCGGGCACGGAAGTTTTCCGCGACATAGATCTTTGGCTCGATGGTGGCGACGATGGCATCGGTGATCTCGTCCTGAACCGCAAAAACGTCGGTGAGATCCCGGTCATAGTGCTCCGCCCAGACGTGGCTTCCCGTCGTCGTGTCGATCAGCTGCGCCGTGATGCGAACGAGGTCGCCGTCCTTCCGCACGCTGCCCTCGACGACGTAACGCACGCCAAGTTCCGCGGCGATCTGCTTCAAATGGACGGCGTTGCCCTTGTAGATAAAGGAAGAGTTCCGTGCGATCACGAAGAACCAGCGCAACTTGGACAGAGCGGTGATGATGTCCTCGCTGATACCGTCGGAAAAGTATTCCTGTTCCCGCTCGCCGCTCATGTTGGTGAAGGGGAGCACGGCGATCGCCGGCCGTTCGGACAATGGCGACTCCGATCGCGACCACCTTTCCTGCACCGGCGCGGCGGCCGGTTGAGGGTCGCGAAGTTGCTCGATCACACTGCCAACGAAGCGAACGCCCTTCCGCGGAATTGTCCGGATCAATTTCTGGTCCTTGCCGCTGTCGCCGATCGCTGTACGTGCGGCATTGATCCGGCTGGTGAGGGTCGAGTCCGACACGATCCGGCCCTGCCAGACCAGGGCGATGAGATCATCCTTGCTGACGACGTGTTCCCGGTTCTGCACCAAATGGACCAGTAGGTCGAACACTTGCGGCTGCACGGCAATCACGGCTCCGCCGCGGAGCAACTCGCGGCGCTCGGTATCAAGCGTGTGATCGTCAAATGTGAACTGCATGAATGCTCCGACCGGCGGGTCTCAAGAAATAATCAAGTTCGTCTCAGGGATAAATCAAGCGCCGGGCAAAGTCTCGCCGCCGCGTTCCGGGCATCCTTGTAGGTGTCGCGATGGTTTGTCGCGATCCCCTTTATTGCCCAAACCGGAGACGATTATGACCGAGTCTCAAACCATTAGCCCCGACTTATCGGGAAATCGAATATTCAGATTCACTGCATTTCTTTATGGGTTTGTCGCCTATCTGGTGTTTTTCGTGGCATTTCTCTATGCCGTCGGCTTCGTGGCGGGCCTCGTGGTGCCCAAAACGATCGACGACGGCCCTGCCTCGTCGACCGTCGAAGCGCTCATCATCAATCTCCTGCTGATGACCCTGTTCGCCGTGCAGCACAGTCTGATGGCGCGCAAGCAGTTCAAGCAATGGTGGACGCAATATGTGCCCAAGTCCGTGGAGCGCAGCACCTATGTGCTGTTCGCGAGCCTGACGCTGATCCTGCTGTTCTGGCAGTGGCGTCCGATGCCCGAAATCCTCTGGCATATCGAGGAGCCGGAAATGGCGGTGACGATCACGGCCTTGTCGTTCGTGGGCTGGCTGATCGTGTTGAGCAGCACTTTCCTGATCAATCATTTCGAGCTGTTTGGATTGCACCAGGTCGTCAACCATCTCTCCGGCCTTGAGACGCCGACGGCGCGCTTCCGGACGCCGCTGTACTACAAATTCGTGCGGCACCCGATCTATCTGGGCTTTGCCATCGCGTTTTGGGCGGCTCCCACGATGAGCGCAGGACATCTGCTGTTCGCTGCCGTGACCACCGCCTACATCTTCGTCGGCATTTTCCTGGAAGAACGCGACCTGGTCGACACATTCGGAGACGAATACCGCCGCTACAGGGAACGCGTGTCGATGTTGCTGCCCTGGCGTTACCTGATCCAGCGATGAACCGTCCCGAACCCGATAATCCTGAAAGGAGAAAATATGCCCCATCTTGGAAATTGCTTCTGCGGCGCCGTTGAACTGGAGGTGACTGGATCACCGGAGGCGATGGGCTACTGTCATTGCAGGTCCTGCCGTTCCTGGTCCGGAGGACCCGTGAACGCCTTCAGCCTTTGGAAGCCGGAGGCAGTGCGGATCACGGCCGGAGCCGAACATGTCGCGACATTTCAGAAGACGGAATTGAGCCAGCGCAAATATTGTGCGAAATGCGGCGGCCACCTGATGACCAATCATCCGCCAATCGGGCTCGTCGATGTCTTCGTGTCAACCGTTCCGACGATCAAATTCACGCCCGGTGTTCATGTCAATTATGCCGAAACCGTGCTGCCGATGCGAGATGGTCTGCCGAAGCTGAAGGATTTTCCGGCCGAGCTTGGCGGGTCCGGCCAGTTGGTCTTGGAGTAGCCGTACTCTCGATCTGAATGAGGTCTGATAGGTGCCGCCGATGACAAGGCCGTCCGCGCGCGGAAACACATACTACCGCTCGCAGGGCTCGCCGCTGAACAGGTCCTTCGGTGCGGCCGCAGGCCCGCGATGCGGCGCAGCGGCGTCGTATTGAAGTTCAGGCGGGTCTCGAACTTGCCGTTTGCGAACTCGGCAGACGTTTGCAGCGCGCGCGTTCTGGGCCACAAGTCCTTGTACGAAGCGTCTACGGCTCATCATCGATCCGCTCATCACTCCTCAAAACCGCGATGTTGAAATTACAATCTAAAATGCGTCGCGATGATTGCGCACAACTGGACGGCGTCAAGAGCGCCGCGTAGGCTGCCTGCTTCTCGATATTTGGCTAACAAGATGAGCGTTGCGCTCCTCACCAGTCGGCGCTTTGATCGATTTCCTGGCACATCTCACCTGAAGGGAGTCGGAACTTGAGCGTTGCCTTCACCAAGGAAGACAGTGCCGAAACCGCGTCGGAGACGCTGCTACCCGATCGCCCGGTTTCACAGCATCCGAACCTTGTTACGGAAGCCGGATTAAAGGCTTTGGAACTTCAGCTCGATCAAGCCCGCGAGGCATACAGGACCGCGCAGAAGATCGAAGATTTGAATGAGCGACGGCGGCAAGCGGCAATCCCCTTGCGGGACGTGCGTTACCTTGCGGCGAGAGTTCGGACCGCTCAGGTCATCCCCAATCCTTCGTCCACCGACATTGTTGCCTTTGGGAGCACGGTGACGTTCAGGCGCGACGATGGGCGCATACAGAAATATCGTATCGTGGGAGAGGACGAAGCGGACCCCAGGGCCGGTTCTATTTCCTTTGTGTCTCCGGTGGCGACGTCTCTGATGGGCAAGGCTGTCGGGGATGTCGGCGGCATATCCGGTCAGGAACTTGAGATCATTGCGATCTCGTAGCAGGCCCGCACCGGCTTGGCGGCTCCGCTGGCCGACCTAAATCATAGGCATGAGCCAAGCCAATGGCGGCTTGTTAGAACGCCATCGCCGATCTAGACTTGTCAACCTAAACAAGACGGCCGGTTATCTCAAACCGAGCCGCAATAATGACTTTAAGGGGAGGACAGTTGAATGAGCGGATCCATAACGCGTCGCACTGTGTTGGCCGGCGGCACGGCCAGTCTGCTGGCCGCCCCCTGGGTGGCCAGGGCGGAAGCCAATACCCTGCATATCGGCATGCAAAGTATCATGTCGGGACCGATCGCGTTGCTCGGCTCCTCGTCTCGCAATGCGCTGCTGATCGAGCAGGATCGCATCAATGCCGCCGGCGGCTTCCTCGGCCGGCCGATCGAATTCGTCTTCCGCGATTCAAAAGGCCAGCCCCAGGAGGCCGCACGCATAACGCGTGAACTGGTGAACAGCACGGGTTGCGAGCTGTTGATCGATGCCGAAGCCTCGTCCGCGTCCTTCGCGGTCCAGGAGGTCGTGCGCGACCTCGGCAACATCGCCTGCATCCACACCAACAGCGAAACCTCGTCGCTGACCGCCGACCCCAAGATCCGCGCGCCCACCGCCTTCCGGGTCGCGCGCCAGGGCGTGCATGACGCGGTGGCCGGCAGCATTCATCTGGCCGAGTACGCCAATGCCAAGAAGCTCAATAAATGGGCGACCTGCTCGCCGGACTACGCCTATGGCCGCGACACCACCGCGCAGTACCTGCAGTTCTTCAAGCAGTTCAAGCCGGACGTGGAGGTGGTCACCGATGCCTGGCCCAAGCTCGGCCAGCCCGACTTCACCGAAGTCATCACCAAGCTGATCCAGGCCAAGCCGCAGGCGCTGTTCACGCTGCTCTATGCCGGCGACCTCTCGGCGTTCGTGAATCAGGGCAACATCTATGCGCTGTTCTCGCAGATGACGGTGGCAACCCCCAATGTCGACTATCCGGTGCTCGCCGCCATCAAGAACCTGCCGGCCGGCATCCAGTCGGCGACGCGCTATCTGGAAACCTTCCCGGATACGCCCGCCAACAAGGAATGGGGCCAGGCCTACCTGAAGCGCTGGAACGAGCGGCCGACCAACTGGTCGTGGCAGCAGTCGGTGGCGATGCATTTCTACGAGCAAGCCATCAAGAAGACCAACTCGCTTGACGCCAAGGCGCTGGCGGATGCGCTCTCCGGCATGAAGATCAACTCGCCGTTCGGCGCCGACGGCACCATCACCATGCGCGATGATCACACCACGATCGGCTACGCCATCGGCTGGGGCCAGACCACGCCGCAAGAGCCGTTCATCATCGATGTGAAGCCCGCCGACTGGGGCAAGATCATCGAACTTGAGACGGAGTGGAAGAAACAGAAGAACTACATCTGAGCGCCAGATGGACCTCGACGCGCTCGGCGCCTGCCTCACGACGCCCGCCTGCCTGGTCAACCAGACCACCAGCGGGCTGATCGTGGGCATGCTGCTGTTTCTGGTCGCCGCGGGCGTGACGCTGATCTTCGGCGTGCTGAAGATCGTGAACTTCGCCCATGGCACCTTCTACATGCTGGGCGGCTACGTCGCCTATACCGCGCTCGGGGTGACCAACAGCTACGCGCTGGCGGTGCTGTCGGGAACGCTGGCGATGGCGGTGTTCGGCGTGCTGTTCGAACGCGTGTTGATCAGCCGCGTCTACGGCTCCAACGTGCTGATGCAGCTTCTGGTCTGCTACGCCGTGGTGCTGATCTTCGACGACCTCGTGAAGATCGTCTGGGGCCCGGAGTTCCACGCCATGGGGATGCCGGCGGCGTTCCAGGTGCCGCCGCTGTTCATCGCCGGCGGCGTGGTGCCGCCGTTTTACGCCGTGCTGATCGGCATCGCGGCACTGATCGCGATCGTGCTCGGCCTCGGCCTGTCGATGACCCGGCTCGGCAAGACGGTGCGGGCGGCCGCGATCAACCCGCAGATGGTATCGGCGCTCGGCGTCAATACCACGGTACTGTTCGCGATCGTGTTCGCGGTCGGCGGCGGACTGGCGGGGCTGGCGGGGGCGCTCGCCGCACCCGTGCGCTCGCTGTCGCCCGGCATGGGCTTCTCGATCCTGATCGAGAGCTTCATCGTCACGGTGATCGGCGGCATGGGCTCGATCGCGGGAGCGCTGGTCGCAGCCCTCGTGATCGGCATGGTGCGCGGTTTCGGCACCATCGGCTTTCCGCAATTCACCGATGGCCTGATCTATATCGTGATGATCGCGATCCTGCTGCTGCGCCCGCAGGGCCTGTTCGGACGCCCGGCATGAAGCGCCCTTCCACATGGCGCGATGTGCTGGTCGCCGTCATCGCGCTGATCGTCGTGCTGGCGATTCCTTATCTGCATCGCAGCCCCGCGTTCGAGGATTTTGTCATTCGGCTCAGCGCCATGGCGCTGTTTGCGACCTCGCTCAACCTTTTGGTCGGCAATACCGGCATGGTCTCGTTCGGGCACGGCATGTTCTATGGCCTCGGCGCCTATGCCTTCGCGCTGACGATGCAGATGACAAGCCTCTCGCTGCCGGTCGCAGCCCTGCTCGCGATTCTGATCACGACCTTTTCGGCACTTTGCGTCGGCGCCATCTGCGTGCGCCTTTCCACCGACTACTTCGCCTTCATCACGCTGGCGTTCCAGATGCTATTCTACAGCGTCATCATCTCCTGGCAGAGCCTCACCGGCGGCGACCAGGGCCTGCGCGGCGGCCTGCCGCGGCGCGAGATCTTCGGCTTCGAGCTCGCTTCCCAGCTTCATCTCTATCAGTTCTGCGCGGTGGTGGCGGTGCTCGGCCTGCTGGCGCTGCGTCACATCACGGCAAGCCCGTTCGGCCAGACGCTGCGCATGATCCGCGACAATGAGAACCGCGCGAGCTTCCTCGGCATCGTGTTGTGGCGGGCGCGGCTCTGGGCCTTCACCATCGCCGGCGGCTTCGCAGGATTGGGCGGCGTGCTGGCGGCGCTGTTCGTCTCTGGCGCCTATCCCGAACTCGCCGACTGGCCGAATTCCGGCCAAGCGATCTTCGCCGTCATGCTGGGCGGCATCAACAGCTTCCTTGGACCCGTGCTCGGCGCGATGATCCTGCTGGCGCTGAACGATGTGGTGAACCGCTTCACGGAATATCTGGGCCTGGTTCTGGGCATCGTGATCCTGGCTTTCGCGCTCGGCCTGCGCCGCGGCGTGCTCGATTTTCTCAAATTCGCCTTTCCGGGACGCGCCAAATGAAGCTCGAGATCAGGAATCTCACCAAGGCGTTCGGCGGCGTGCGGGCGATCGACGATGTGTCGCTGGATTTTCCGTCGGGCTCGCTGTCGGCGGTGATCGGGCCGAACGGCGCCGGCAAGAGCACGTTCTTCAACCTGATCAGCGGCGCGTTCCCGCCCGATGCGGGCGAGGTGCTACTGGACGGAGAGGACATCGTTCGCCGCTCCAAGGCCGAACGGATGCAGCGCGGCATCGGGCGGGCCTTTCAGGTGGCGAGCTGCTTTCCGACCATGACGGTGAGAGAGAACCTGATGGCCGCCGTCACCGCCCATATCGGCCAGTGGGGCAATCTCTCCCGCCGCTTTCCGCCACCCGGCGTGCGCGAGCGCGCCGACGAGGTGATGGAGCTGGTGGGCCTGACCCAGGTCCCAAATGTAGAGGCCGCGATCCTTTCCCACGGCGACCAGAAGCTGCTCGATATTGCGATTGCGCTGGCGCTCGAACCCAGGGTGCTGCTGCTCGACGAGCCGACGGCCGGCATGGGCCCCGACGAGCGCTGGCGCATGATCGAACGCGTGCGCAAGCTGTGGGAACAGCGCCAGCTCACGCTGATCTTTATCGAGCACGACATGGACATCGTCTTCCAGGTCGCGACTACCATCCGCGTCCTGTGCTACGGCCGTGTGCTGGCCGAAGGCACACCGGACGATATCCGCAACAACAAGGCGGTGATCGAAGCCTATCTCGGCACGGAGGCGGACGCGACATGACGGATCTCCTGCGGGCCGAAGGCGTGAGCGCCTTCTATGGCGCCAGCCAGATATTGTTCAATATCGATCTCGCGCTTCAGGAAAAACGCACGTTGGCGCTGCTCGGGCGTAACGGCGCGGGCAAGAGCACGACCATGAAGACGCTGGCGGGAATCCTCCCCGCCAAAGGCGGTCGCATCTTTTTCGCCGACCGCGACATCACCCGCGCGCCGGCGCATGCGCGTGCCCGGCTCGGCCTCGCCTATGTGCCCGAGGACCGGCAGGTGTTTCCCGAGCACAGCGTCGAGGACAATCTGCTGATCGCGGCCAAGAACGGTCCCGACGGACGGCGAGACTGGACCCTGCCGCGGATCTGGGAGACCTTCCCGTTGCTTGCAAAGTTACGATCGCGCGATGCGGGTCGCTTGTCCGGCGGCGAGCAACAACTGCTGGTCATCGCGCGTGCCCTGATGGGCAATCCCCTGGTCCTGCTGCTGGATGAGCCGAGCGAAGGACTGGCCCCGATCGTCGTCGCCACGATCAGCAAGGTATTGCAGGAACTGGGAGCGAGCGGAGCCACCATCCTGCTCGCCGAGCAGAACATGCATTTCTGCCTGCGGATTGCCGAGGAGGCCGTTGTCATCGACAAGGGACAGGTAGTGCATCGCCAAGATACCGCCGGCCTTGTCGGAAATGAAGATATCCGCCGGCGTTATCTCGCGATGTAACGAGAAGGTGGGGCGAGCCGTCGCCGCCATTTCCGATTCAGTTATCAAACAGGCCGTACTCGACCGGTCTTTGGATTGTCATCACCGGGCTTGACCCGGTGATCCACGGGCAAAATCAGGGGCGCCGGCTACCGCTTCAGGCGAATGCGATCGCGAGCAAGCCCGAGCAAAGCACCACAAAGCTGGCTGCGATTACGGCCAGAAATCCACCGGATACGAAGTCGTGATTGCGCATGGTACGCACTCCTGCCGCACTCGGGGAGTACCCGCCGGCTGCTCCAACGGAACTACCGTCACCGTGCACAGTCAAAAAGATTATGCGCGGCTGCGGAAATTGGAACCCGACTGATGCTTTAGGGCAACAGCGACGCCGGTCATCTTGCCGATCCCCTTGGAAGCCTGACTCCTCATGCCGCCTGTTGCTGCGCGTTGCCCGCGGCGAGAAGGCAACCGGCCCCGAGCGTGCCGCAGAGAAAGATCAGCACCATGCTCCAGCCGAACGCATTGGCTGTTCCGGAGATGACTGCGAGCAGGACCACGACAAAATTAACGGCGTCCGATGTGACGCTCGCCATAAGCACCGCGCGCACCGCGGCTGGATCACGAAAATCCCTGGCGGACCAGAGTATGATGGCCACCGCCAGCAGCGTCCCTCCGAACAATCGCGACGCCAACCCTACGGCCGGCGTACTCTCGATCCCGTACATGATGAGAACCTGAGCCGGCGCGAGCACGAATCCGATTCCAAAAAGACCCGAGAGAACACCGAAGATCGAAAAGTAAGTTTTTGGCGTCATGGCAAATCTCCCCCAGCATGTTCCGTGACGACGGAAAGCCTCCGACTCACTAACTTAGCACGTCGGGGACACGCTGGCAGACGCGACGCATAACGCCATGCATCCGCAGCCTCAAATATCCGCTTCTACGCCGCCATCTTCGGCGCGAGGTCGGCCGCCTGCCGCAGCGCCTCGATCAGGCTGCGCTCGTCGGCGATGCCCTTGCCCGCGATATCGAACGCGGTGCCGTGATCGACCGAGGTGCGGATCACCGGCAAGCCGACCGTGATGTTCACGCCGGCTTCCAGCCCCAGCACCTTGATCGGTCCATGGCCCTGATCGTGATACATCGCGACCACCATGTCGTAGTCGCCGCGGCCGGCCAGGAAGAACAGCGTGTCGGCGGGAAGCGGTCCTCGCACGTCCCAGCCCTTAGCCTGACAGGCTTCGACCGCCGGCGTGATCTTGACGGCTTCCTCGCCGCGGCCGAACAGGCCGTTCTCGCCGGCATGCGGATTGATGGCGCAGACGCCGATCTTCGGATTGGCGATGCCGGCACGCACCAGCACCTCATGTCCGCGCGCGATCACGCGCTCGACCAGACCAGGCTCGATCTTCTCGATCGCATCAATGAGGCCGATATGCGTGGTGACATGAATGACGCGCAGCTTCGGCGATACCAGCATCATCGACACTTCCGGCGTACCGGTCAGATGCGCCAACAGCTCGGTATGACCGGGGTATTTATGTCCGGCCGCATGCAGCGCCTCCTTGGAGAGCGGCGCGGTGCAGATGCCTTGCGCCAAACCCGCCTGCACCACCTGCACGGCTTTCTCGATATAGCGATAGGCCGCCTCGCCGGCCGCAGGCGACATCTTGCCGAACGGCAGATCGTCCGGCACCAGCTTCAAGTCCAAGCACTGCACGGCTTTCGACGAGAAGTTCGCATCCCCGGCATCGCTCAACGCGTCGACCTTAAGCGGCACGCCGACGATCCGGCCGGCGGTGCGCAGGCGGTTGGCGTCGCCGATCACCAGCGCATGGCAGATCGCCTGCGTGCCCGGCAGCGCCAGCGCCTTCATGATGACCTCGGGCCCGATGCCGGCCGGATCTCCCATGGTGATCGCAATGGTCGGACGGCTCATGTGAAACTTCCCTTGCTTCGAACGGCGCGAAGACGTTCGCTGATGCGGATAAGGCTGAGTTTGTCACCGAATGCCCCCGCTTTGGTGGCAACCGGAACAGATATTTTGCCGAGCGTCAGGCCGAGCGACACGCCCGGCTCGATCTCGTCGGCCAGACGGATACCGTTAACGCCGAAGCGCGAAAGCAGGATGGCAGCCGTTTCACCACCGGTCGCAGCGAAGGCGCCGATCGCGGGAGCGATCGATTGCAGCGCGTCGGCGAGGCTTAGCGAAAGCCGCGGGCCGAGCGACAAATCAGGTTCATCATCCATCATGATCTCGACCAGCGCATCGCCGCCACCGGAAAGTCGTTTCATTACATCTCTGGCCAGCGAGCCACCCCCCGCGCCGCCGTCGAGCAGGCTCGCCGGCGCGACCGGGAAATGCTTGACGGTACCGGTCGCCTCCAGCTCGCGCGCGGCGGAGCGGGAAGCACCGGCCAGCGAACCTACCACGATCAGGGTGCCGGAGGCGCTCGCCGTGATCCGCGGCGGCTCAGTGACATCGCCGGCCTCGAGGCCGGCCAGCGCATGCGCGAGACCGGCGCTGCCGATGAAGAAAGTCGCTGATGACGCGGGCAGGCTCGCCTCCGCGATCAGATGCAGGTCGTGGTCGGTCTCGGCATCACAGACCGCGATCCCGTCTCCCTCGCCGGCCAACCTCGAAAACGTCGCCCTGAGATCGCCACCGCGTATCGTCGCAAGCTTGACCTTCACGCCGCGAATGCCCGCGGTGGCGAGAACGTCGACCAGATCGGCGTTCGGATAGCTGTGGTCGCGCCGCCAGACCTCGGCCTCCTCGAGCGCGCGGCCGTTGACCCGGACGCGGCCGTCGACGGTAGTGCGGCCGGTGGCCGGAAAGGCGGGCGCGAAAACACCTAACGCCGAACCCGACCGTGACTTCTGATGCGCGAGCACTGCAGCCATTTCCGCGGCGGGCTGTCCCCGCAGCGTCGAATCGATTTTCTTGAACAGCAGACGTCCGGGCTCGGACAAGCGCGTCAGTACATCGGCGTGGCGGCCCGCGGCGGCCTCGGCCGCGAGCGCTCGGCTTGCCGCATCATACGCCAGAACCGGAAGCCGGCGATCCCTGACATCGCCGATCTCGCCCCACGTCACGACGGCCGCATGCCCCCTTCGGCCAAAGGCGATGGCGCAATCCGCCGCACCAGTGAGATCGTCCGCGAGGATCAGCCAGCCATGGGCCATGGTCAGTGACCCGTCACGTCGAGGCCGCGGGCGCGACATCGCCGGTGGCCGCTTCATGATGTTCCGCCGGCTGCGGCCCGCGCACTTCGCTATCGCCGTCCAAAATGCCCACCACCCATCATCCCGCCCATCGCATGGAAGCCGGCCGAGGGAGATGGTCCGATATGGACGGTGCGCTGCTCCATGACCGGAGACGAGACCCGGAACATGGTCGGTTCGATGCGCGCCAGGGGCTGTCGCGGCGCCGACGAAACCTGAACTCGCGCGCCGCGTTCCTCCAGCCGCGAAGATGGCGAGCTTTCCCGAGCTTGCACGGAGCGAATTTTTTCAAGGATGGACCCGGCAGCCTGATCGCCGCGCCTGGCGGCGAGACCGTACCATTTGGCAGCTTCCGCATAGCTCTGCGGCACGCCTCGGCCGGTCGCGTAAAGCGCACCGAGATTATGCTGGGCTTTCACCTCGCCATGATCCGACGCCTGCTGGAACCATTTCCGGGCCTCGCCGAAGTCCTGTTTCACGCCCCTGCCGTTGGCGTACATGATGCCGAGATTGGTTTCCGCCTTGACGCTCTTGTGGAGTACCGCACGGCGAAACCAGCCGACGGCCACCACCTCGTCCTGGGTGACGCCGAGCCCGGAATTGTACATGGCGCCGAGGTTATTCTCGGCTTCGCCGTAGTCCTGATCGGCAGCCTGGCGATACCATTTGACGGCTTCGTCATAATCCTGGGCCACGCCTCCGCCTTGGGCATATCTGACGCCAAGATTGTACTGGGCTTGAGCATTGCCCTGACGTGCGGCGCGCTCGAACCATTTGATGGCCTCGGCCTCGTCCTGCGGCACGCCGTGTCCCGCGGCATACGAGATCGCCAGATTGTCCTGCGCCTGGGCATCGCCACGTTCGGCCGCGAAGCGGAATTCGGTTGCGGCCTCGGCGAAGTCCTGGGGCACGCCGTGTCCGTTCGCATACATGACGCCGAGATTGTCGTGCGCCGGGACATCACCTTGGGCTGCCGCGAGACGATACCATTTGAGAGCCTCGGCATAATCCTGAGCGACGCCTCCACCATGATCATAGCGGACGCCGAGATTGAACTGCGCGTGTGCGTCACCTTGCTCCGCTGCGCGCCGATACCATTTTACGGCCTCGGCATAATCCTGGGGCACTCCGTTGCCCTTGGAGTACACGACACCGAGATTGCCCTGCGCGTGAAGGTTGCCTTGCTCTGCGGCGCGCCGAAACCACTTCAAGGCCTCGGCATAGTCCTGCGGGACTCCGTCCCCCTTGATGTACATGACACCGAGATTGTCCTGCGCCCTGGCATCGCCCGCTTCGGCCAGGGATCGAAAAAGAGACAACGCCGATGCATAGTCCTTGCGCTTGTAGGCTGCGAGTGCATCCTCGAAGGGTCCCGCGCTCGCGGCATCCGTCAGCATCAGCGACAGCGCGATCAAACTCCAACACCACAAACGTCTCATTATAAACGTCTCTTTTTGGCAGACTTTCGCCGGTCAACGAAGCGCGCGTCGGTGCACAGACATGCCATGCCGGTGACGGCCGGTCCAGTCATGCCGCGACGGGCGGAGTCGGCCCCTCTTCGATGGTGTAGGAGACCGGCATGTTGATCGGCCGGTAGGACGAAACCTCTGCCATCCGTTCGATCACCGAGCGATGAATGATGGCCCCCTCCGGGATCGATCGGGGTTCGCCGCGCGGCAAATACCAGCCCAGCAAGCATTTGCGGCCCGGCCATTCCCGCCACTTTTCCCGCTTCGGCAGCCATTCGAGAATCTCCCACGCGGCGTTAAGGGAAACGTGCAGTTGGGCGGTCGGGTCCGGCTTGACGTAGATGTGGGTGCTGCCCGGTCGCGGCTGACCCCAGCCGAGATGGTTGACCATGGAACGATCGACACGAAGCCCGGCGGCAGTGGCCTGCTCGATCATCCACAGCAGTGGATATTTCGAAAGACCGCTCTCTGTTTCCGGATAGCCGCCGCCGATGTCGGCGTGCACGCCGGCAAACCGGACCTGGCGGATGTCCTGATCCATCGCGGTGGATGGATCGAAGATATTCGGACGATATTTTTGAGGCTCGATCCAGCGGTTGAGCCGAAACATCCGGCGGCGTTCATCGATCGAGATCGCCTGGCGGAACTTTTTAACGCTTGGATTGGTTCGCGTGTAAACCAGTGTTTGCAGGTCGAGCAGAAACTTGTCCTGCCGCGGCACGATGATCGAGGCCACCGTGTCCCAGACCCCCATGAACTCGATCGGGACGTGATATCCGCCTGCGACGCGGCTGAAGTGCCAGGCTTCGTCCAGAAAAGTTTTGGCCTTACTATCGGAGCTTTGGCTGTTCGCGCTGGCATTCTTGTAGGCGGAGAACGCATATCCCGCCAGATCGATCTGGTCCGGCGGCAACAGACCGATCACCTGAATGAACGCCGCGAGCACGCGTACGGTGTAGGCGCCGCGGCTGAAGCCGAACAGCCAAACCCGGTCGCCGTCCTGCCAGGTCTCACAGAGGAAACGGTAGACGGCGAGCGTATCCTCATCCAGCCCGGCACCTGTCGCCAGGCCGAGTACGCCGTAGGTTTCCTGCTTGAGGCGTTGCCAGGTGCTTTGCAAACCGATTGTCCCGACGCCGGGACGATAATAAACCCGCTGACCCTCGTCCTTTTCGAGGACGCGATAGAGCTTGAGCACGTTCGAGATGGTGGTGTTGATCTCGTTGCCGGTGCCGTCGCAGCAAATGACGATGTTTTTCGGCATCCTGCCCTCCTTGCAGATGACAAGGAAATCCTCTCGCTATCTTACGGCAGTGCCGGGTCCGCATTCAATCTGCAATTGAGAAGGTAACGCCGCGCGCCGCGTTCGCCGGCCGTAAGCGGGTCGACCCGATCGAACGGCGGGTGTTCGGCGCCTTCTCGCCAAAGGACATGATCGCCGTTCGCGAGTTCCTGTCGCGCTTCATCGAGGCGTTCGAGGGCGAGTGACGGTCGAGCCATTCGGCGATCCCTGAGCAAGATTGTCGTTTTGCGCGGAAGGACGAATGAAGTTAGGGTTCGTCGCCACATGAGTGCGCCGGAGGGGACGATCCTTGAAATGCTACGAAATCAGCGGGCCGAACGGAGTTGACGGACTTGCGTTGGTCGACAAGCCGGTGCCAAAGCCGGGTGCGGGAGAAGTGCTGGTTCGGCTCAAGGCGGCAACGCTGAATTATCGCGATCTGCTCACGGTCAAGGGCGGCTATGGCTCGCGCCAGAAGTTTCCACTGGTGCCGGTTTCGGACGGCGCTGGTGTGGTCGAGACAACAGGGGCCGACACGCGCGGATTCGCATCCGGCGACCGTGTCATCGGCAGTTTCTTCCAGAACTGGATCGGCGGCGAACCGAGCGAAGCAAAAATGAGCGCCGCCCTTGGCGGCTCGGTGGACGGCGTTCTCACGGAGTATCGGGTGTTTCCCGCCCGCGCGCTGGTCAAGACGCCGGAGCACCTCAGCGACATCGAAGCGGCCGCCCTTCCCTGCGCCGGCCTCACGGCCTGGAGCGCGGTCGTGAAGCTCGGCGGCGTGAAACCGGGGCAGACGGTGCTGGTGCAAGGGACGGGCGGCGTGTCGCTATTCGCCCTTCAATTTGCGAAAATGTGCGGCGCACGCGTGATCGCGACCTCGTCGAGCGACGCCAAGATCGATCAGCTCAAGAAGCTCGGGGCTGATCTCACGCTCAATTACCGGAACACGCCCGACTGGGGAAAGAAGGCCCGCGAATGGAGCCGGCACGGCGTCGATCTTGTCGTGGAGGTCGGCGGGGTCGGCACCCTCAACGAGTCGATCCGGGCCATCAGGATCGGCGGTACCATCGCCTTTATCGGGGTGCTTGCCGGACCGCCGCCGTCCGAACTTCGGCTGCCGCTGATGGTGATGCAGCAGCAACGCCTGCAAGGCGTCACGGTCGGATCGGTCGAGGATCTCCAGTCCATGGTCGATGCGATCACCGTCAATCGAATGAAGCCGGTGATCGACAAGACCTTTTCGTTCGATCAGGCCCGCGAGGCCTTTACCTATATGGCGAGCGGCGCGCACTTTGGGAAAGTGGCGATCGCGATCGGATAGCCCGGTGCTTCGGCGTGGCAAATCGCCGCTTCGCGGCGCAGCATCGGGTACGAGGCACCAAAAGGCCGCACCCATACCGGTTGAAAGCTCGTTTGAGGGGCTCGCGGGAACCGAAGCGCTGGCGCAGTATTAGCCCGGGAATGAAACAGGAGGCCTCATGTGGCGCTTCGCTGTTCTGATCGCTGCGGTTTCTGTCGTGGTCTCCTGTTCTCCCGGAGATACGCAAGCCACCAACAACAAGTGCGCGACCGACATCTACCCGTCCTACAATCCGAAGGTGCTCGACCAGTGCATGGATGTCTGCATCAAGTGTGACCGCGGCGTTACGACGACTTGCGCGACGTCATGCAATCTGAAGGGGGCACGCTGAGAACCGCGTTGGCTTTTTTCACGAATTCGCAGGCGCGGCGGCGGATTTTTTAGGTTGCCGCGGCCGCCGCGACGGAAGCTGCCGCTTTCGTTTTTCGTCCGAGGCTGCGAATGGCCTACACAGCGATCTTAAATCGTATCAGGTTGCTCATTCCCGCGGAGCTGGACGGGCATTACAAAAGCATCCGCCGCGCTTTTGAGGCAGGAGATTTGACGGCGCCGAGCCTGTCCATTTCGGAAATGCAATTGGCGCGGGCGATTTCGGAATTCACCAGCTTTCCTCCGAATGAAGCCTCGATCGAGACGCTGGAGAAACGCCTGAATCCGAAATATTGACGCCCGGCCCGGCGCGCGTCCGGCTGCCGCTGCTACCCAAATTAAATCATCCGGCCGTTCATGCCGGCGGGTTTTCTGTTGCGGTCTCGTGCTTTCTTCATTCTAATCGCCGGAAAATATCGCTGGGGGAGGATCAAATGAAAAAGATCGTGACGGTCGTCATTATTGGCACGGCGTTGATGCTTGCCGGGTGCGGCAGGGATCCGGGGCCCGCGGGTCCCAAGGGCGAAGCCGGTGCTCAAGGTCCGGCCGGTCCGCAGGGCGCGCAAGGCGTCCAGGGCGTGCCGGGGGCTCAGGGACAGGCCGGCGCTCAAGGCGAGTCTGGCGCTCAGGGACAGCCCGGGGCGCAGGGCCAGGCCGGGGCGCAGGGGCTGCCTGGAGCTCAGGGGCCGGCTGGCCCCCAAGGGCCACAAGGACCGCAAGGCGCTCCAGGAGCCAAGGGCGATACCGGACCCAAGGGAGACGCCGGACAGTCTGCCGCCGTCCGATCGGTACAGAGCGACGGCGCTGTGAGCTGCGAGGCGAACGAAGCCCTGGTCGCGGTATTTTGCCCCAGTGGTGGCGCACCCGATGGAGCGAAATGCGGAACGACCCCAACTGTCGGCCTGTGCCTGAAGTGAGGCGCCGGCTCGCTGTCACACGGTGAAGTTAGGGTGAAGGCGATCCTTCAACTTCGACCACCGGCGTACACGCCGCAGAAAAGAATTCGGACCTAGCGTGCCGCTCTTCGCATTTAACGAGCGGTGCGGAGCGACAGAAAAACCGTCACCCGGCTATCCGGGCGGCGGTTTTTTTCGTTCAAATTCCCTCATGCCCTGACCGCTCCACCACCGCGATCATGATGGGGGCCAATCATATCACACCGGCGCGCCGGGACGGCATGGCCAATACCATGGCATCCTTGTCGTCGCCGCCTTACTGTCGTGAACAACCCCCGCAGCCCTTTGAATGAGGCATTTTTGCAAAGCCTGCTTTTGCCCATCTTCGCTTTGGTTGCGATCTTGTACGCTTCGGTGGGACAGGCTGGCGGTACCGGCTATATTGCCGTCATGGGGCTGATGGGTTTCGCCCCCGATGTCATCAAGCCCACTGCGCTTGCGCTCAATATTCTGGTGGCGGCCATCGGTTGTGCCAGATTCTACCGCGCCGGTCGGTTGACGTGGCGAAGCTGCTATCCGTTTGCCGTACTGGGCGCGCCGTTTTCCTTGCTCGGCGGGGCCGTCCACCTGCCTGCATCGATTTATCAGCCGGTAGTTGGCATGCTGCTGCTGTTGGCGGCGTTCCAGATGATGCGCTCGGCGCGGTACGCGGGGTTTCGAGACGAAGGCGCTCCCCATGAGCCGCCGTTCATGGCATCCATGCTGACGGGCGGGATCGTAGGCCTTATCTCCGGCATCACAGGGGTCGGCGGCGGGATATTCCTCGCTCCGCTGATCCTGTCGTTCGCCTGGGTGGAAACGCGCCAGGCGTCTGCGGTTTCCGCAGCATTCAATCTACTGAACTCAGCAGCCGGGTTTGCCGGGGCTTGGGCAACGATGCCCGCATTGCCCGCACCGCTGCCTTGGTGGCTCGCATCCGTTGGATTGGGTGCCGTGATAGGTTCATGGCTGGGAGCGCATCATTTGCCGCCCACGATATTGCGGGTCATCCTGGCGATGCTGTTGCTTGCTTCCGGCGCAAGAATGATCGCGGCGTGAGTGGGTCACCACCGTCTGCGTGAGCAACATCACACCGCCAACGAACGGCGGTGAACGGCTTCTCATGTCGCCGCGTCCCACCGGGCATGAGGGGATGGTCCCTTCCTACAAACAGGAGAGAGACATGAATAGCGAAATGCTCAATGGCGAAATCCACGAACTGACGATTGGCGAGCTTGATGCGGTAACCGGCGGCGCCGGCGTCGTCGACACCATCGTTCAGGTCGTCAAGAAGGTGGCCCAGGTCATCACCGGCACCACCGGCGTATGCACGGACCATTGGTATTCGGACTAAACCAAGACCGTCCGCACGCGCGCTCGACAAACCTGACCGTCTCGGAAATCGCGCGCGCAAGAAGCAAAGTGAAATGAGAGAGGCTGCCTCAGTCGGCGGCCTCTTTCACGTGAGCTGGTCGCACGCGCATTGGGAGACCAGCCGCGTCAAAGGTCATTTACCCTCTGTTTCGATTTTCTTCTTCTCGTCCTCGTTCATTTTCTTGACGGTCGGGTCTTGCCTGGTTTCGCCAGTTGTCTGACCGGTCGAAAGGAAGAATCGTTTTCAAGTAGCCCCAAACGGACTGAAAATGCCGACTGCTTTTTCGAACAAGGCTCTAAGAGCGGGCCAGCCGGCTATTTTGCAGAATATCCTGATGGCTGATAGCGGCAATGAAGCTCGCAGCACTCGCGCTCCGCAGCGGAACGAACGGCTTCTGTCCGTCGCGGCAGTATTTCTTGATCTGCCCCACCGCGGAATGGCTGATGCAATCGATCGGAAAGAACACAGCATCGGCCCGGCTCACCAGGCCTGGCAGCGCGGCCAGGTTTTCTTCGATGCCGCCGTCGTGCGAAAGTAGCGTGCCCCCTCGCCTCGCGGCGACCGCCTTCAACTGATCGATCAATCCAGGGCGTCCGCCGACATACAGCACGGTGAGGCCGTCGAGATCGCGCTCGATATCACCGCCGGGCTGCTCCGCTTCGTCGATCTTCAGTTCGGCTTCAAGCGCCGTGGCTTCGCGCTGAAGCTGGTCGTTCTGTTTGTTCAGGGTGGCGGCGAATTTCTGCGCTTTGGCGACCTGATCTTCCAGCTCCGCGACGCGCGAAGCCAGATTGTTTGAATGCGCTTTTTCCGCATCCAGCCGCTGCAGCAGGGCGGCTTCGGTGAGCGTTCCCGTCGTCAGTTCGGCGGTCGTCCGCGCGGCTATCTCGTGCCGCCGAACCTCCATCTCGAGGCCCTCGACCTTGCGCAAAAGCTCCGCGCGCTCGCGCGAGCCTTCCGAGAGACGGGCCTCCTGCCGGGCAATCTTGTCGTCGCGTTCGCCGAGCTCACGCTCGAGCGTGCGCAGTCGCGTGATGTCGATCCGGTTGGATGAGCCGACCATATGCGACAGCATGTGCACCTGGCCGAAAACCTCTTCGACAAGCGGGCGATCGGTCGCGGGATGAGTGAGAAGCGCCCAGTAGCCGCCGGGAATGCCGCCTTGTTCGAAGGCCTGCAGCCAAAGCGCTTTCACCTGGGCTGGTGTTGAGGCTTTCGCAAAACGCCTGATCGCCGCCTCATGGCGGTTGTCCAGCGCCTTGTTCAGCAACTTCCCGACCAAATCGTGTTTTCCCGCGGCGCGAACGCCGGAGCTGTGCAGCGTGTGATCCGATGCCGTTCGCGCGTCGGCATCACCGAGCTTGACAAAAAACTGGCGCAACTCGGCCGCTGACAAACAGGTCCCGATGATCGAACAATGCAGCGTCGGCGCGATGTCCCAAATCCTGCACCTGCGGCCCTTGGCATCGGCCAGCACCAGCGGCGGCGGCTCATTCCGGCCGCGAAGCAGCAGAACGTTGCTCACCGGACGGTGATGATGGTTGACGACGGACAGGTCGGACACCGAATCTTCCAACGTTATAGTCACAAAGATATAACGTGTACAAAGCTACCGTCCATTACCCCTGCTGGCAATACGCCGAGCGGCATTTCCTTGCTAGATAAACTCAAAGTTAGAAAAGCTCAAAGTTAGATAAGCTCAAAAACGGGGCGTATCATCTTTACGTTTTTGTGAAATTCGATATATTTATTCTAATATAACGTCCAGCGCGCGTGATTTTTTGCCTTTCGCCGGTTCCATATGCCATTTGGCAGCGCCTGGTCGCTGGCGCCGCAAACGTCGCGCTTCCAAGTTTCAAAACGGTAGCCTAGGATTGGACCATCGGATTAGTTCCGGGCGGCCATCGTGGGATGGCAGCTCCTTTCCCTGCGCATGGCGCCGCGGCGAACCGATGGCTGATGATGATCGGTCCCCTGAGGCATTTGCCTCGTCCATTTCATGTCCATTCAGGAATCTCAATCATGAACCAAGAACGCAGCGTTACTAAAAATTCGCTTGCACAGGGAGGTTGGCTCAAGAGCCGTCGCGCGCGTGCGCTCGGCAAAACCGGACTGGCACTGATGCTCGGCGTCGCACTCGGCGGCGTGGCGTTTGCCCAGTCCGCACCGGTCGGCGTTCCGGATAAAAGCTTTCCGGAAAGCGTGACATCCACCAAGGACGGCACTCTCTATGCGGGCAGCTTCAACCTCGGCGGCGTGGTGAAGGCCAAACCCGGCGGGAAGGCAGAACAGTTCATCCAGCCCGGCGCCGCCGGCAGCCGTTCGACGCTCGGTGTGCTTGCCGACGAGAAAGGCGGCTTGCTGTATGTCTGTTCCAATGACATCACCGGCTTTGGCGTTCCCGGCCCCGGCGACACCAAGGGGGCCTGGCTGAAAGTCTTCGATCTCGCCAGCGGCGCGCCGAAGGGCAGTTATGGGCTCCCCGATGCAAAATCCCTGTGCAATGACATTGCCGTCGGCAGCGACGGCTCCGCCTATGTCTCCGACTCATTCACACCCAATGTGTACAGGTTGAAGCCGGGTGGCACCGCGCTTGAGGCTTGGGCGACGGATCCCTTGTTGGCACCGGCAAAGGATGGCGTCGGCCTCGACGGCATTGCGGTCGGAGCGGACGGCAATCTCTACGTCACGACGTTCATTCCGGCCAAGTTGTTCAGGATCGCGGTCAAGGACGGCAAGGCGGGCGCGGTGACCGAGCTGAAAACCTCCCGCGCCATCGACCATGCGGATGCGATGCGCGCATTCGGTGACAGCTTCCTCTTGATCGAAGGCGCTGGCCGGTTGGCCAAGGTCGCGGTCAAGGGCGACGAAGCCCAGGTCGATACCATCGCGGAAGGCCTCTCCGAACCGGTCTCGGTGACGCAGGTCGGCAATACCGGATGGGTCGCGGAAGGCAAGTTGTCCTACATCATCGGCGACAACAAGGGCAAGGATCCGGGCCCGTTCGCGCTCAAGCCGGTCGCTTTGACGAAGTAAGCTCGTTTCGTAAAAATTAGAGCGCCGGTTCTGTTTGAATCAGAACCGGCGCTTTGTCTTCTGTTGTGACGTAGCCGGCAAGCGCCAGCGCTGCGCCCGCCCCATGTCGCGGCTCCAGACACCGGCGGCGAGGCTGTAGGCGGTGCCGTTGGCGATCCGCAGGGCATTGGCCTCGTCACGGAACTTGATGACGCTGACCACCGATCCAAAGATCTCTTCCTGCGAGATCCGACGTCGGCAAATACCGCCGAGCTGATGAACCTCGTCCTATGCCTTCTCCTGGACCAGCACGCGCGAACCCGCCGAGGAGAGTTTTCGCGGCAGCTGAATTGGTTCCGTGAATTCGATGACAGTAGCCTGGACTGGACGAAGCGACAGATTTCGTTATATTCATATAACTATAACGTAAATTCGACGCGGGTTGATCTCCATGGACATCGAAAGCAAAACGCTCACAACCTGTGACGTCATGTCGGATGGCAAGATTTTACTTGGTTTTGTTGATAAAGACGGTCAACCGGGCACGATCCGTTTATCGCTGAATCAAGCTGGAACCCTCGTCATGACCCTGCCGGAACTTATCAACAGGGCGCTCCGCTCACGTTTCAACGATCAAAGCCTCCGTTACGCCTATCCTCTTGCGTCATGGGCGGTCGAACAGTCGTCTGATCCGAAGACGATAATGGTTACCTTCAGCACGGTGGATGGCTTCACGGTTTGCTTCTCGATGGAAGGTGAATTGCAAAACGGACTTGGCGAGGCGCTCGTCAGCGAGCGTGCAGCCAAAGCCAATTTGATTGTGAATTAGGTTGCCCGTTGAATGAACTTCGTACAAAGAGAAACGAACAGGTCTCTTTTCGTTGAGCGAGCCCGCCTGAATGACCGAGCATCGCCGCTCTGCCGTCGCCCTCCGCCATGTTGCCTTTGAGGATCTGGGCTTGCTCGCGCCGGTGATGGAACGGGAGGGCTGGGATGTTTCATTCTCTGAAGCCTCAGTCGATGACCTGAGTCACGACTCGATCAGAAATGCCAACCTGCTGGTCATTCTGGGCGGACCGATCGGCGCCTACGAAACCGAAGCCTATCCGTTCCTGACATCCGAAATTGCCCTGATCGAGCACCGGCTGTCGCGGGAGTTGCCAACGCTCGGGATCTGCCTGGGGAGCCAGTTGATGGCGAAGGCGCTCGGCAGCCGGGTCTTTGCGGGTCCCGTCAAGGAAATCGGCTGGGGCCGTATCGAGCTGACCAACGAGGGGGCAGCTTCGTGCCTGAGCCCGCTTGCGGAAGCGGATTTGGCGGTTCTGCACTGGCACGGCGACAGTTTCGACCTGCCCGGCGGTGCGCAAAGGCTGGCATCCAATGCGCACTACGAGAACCAGGCATTCGCCTATGGGCGCAATGCGCTGGGGCTGCAGTTTCATCTCGAAGCCGATCCACGCCAGCTCGAGGAATGGTATGTCGGCCATGCCGTCGAACTCGCCGCCGCGAAGATTTCGGTCGCCGAACTCAGGGCTGCCACATCGAAGCGCGCGAACGGGCTCGCAGAGCAAGCGAACCGCATTTTCACCCGCTGGCTGCGCGAGATCACGCTCTAGATTCTTGTTTTGACGCGTTTTCTTTACGCGAACCGGTATCCACTTCGCTCGAAAACGCTCTGGTCCGCCACATCGTTTCAGCCAAAAGTAAAAGCGTAGGCCTGGACGCCGGGATCGAGAAACCGGATTTCAAAGGTGTGATCCACCACCACCGCCCCGGAAGTGCGAACCAGTTGATAAAGGCGTTGCGCGGTCACGACGCCCTGTCCGTCGGCATCAATGTCGACGCCGTGAGCGGCACCCGGAACTTTGCCGCCGCGCTTTACGCAGCTACGCCGCCAGCGGAACAGTCCAGGCGTCGTAGGCGTAGACCCAGTCGGTGTCTGTCTTTTCCTTCAGCCAGGTGTTGGTCCGCGACGTCCGCTGTACCCGCGTCGTTCGTTCCTTCCTGGTCGCTTCAAACCGCTGGAACGCCTGCGCGACGCCGTCCCGCTCGACGCCGTCGAGGCAGCGCGAGAGCACCGCGGCATCTTCCATCGCCATCGCCGCACCCTGCGCCATGTAAGGCGTCATCGGATGGCAGGCATCGCCAAGCAAGGTCACGTTGCCCTGCGCCCAGCGATCGAGCGAATCGCGATCGACCAGCGCCCATTTGTGCACATCCGGACAGGCGGCCAGTACATTTTCGACCTGGGGGTCGAAGCCCTCGAAAGCCCTGCGCAATTCCTTGACGTCGCCCTTGGCCGACCACGATTCGATTTTGAAGTCCGGCTCCGGCTGGCTGGTGACGAAATACACCTCGCTTCGATCCGGCTTGACGTAATAGATCACGATATGCCGGTCCTCGCCCCACCACTTGGTGCAATCGTCTATCTTGTTTCCCTGGAGCAGCGCGGCCGGAAACGTCGTTCGATAGGCAATCCGCCCGGTAAAGTTCAGCGGTACGGCGCCAAACAGCATGTTTCTCACGACTGAATGAACGCCATCGGCGCCGATGACGGCATCCGCGACCGCCGTTGCGCCATTGGCAAAAGCGAGACGAACGCCGTCCCTGGTCTCATCGAGACCAACCAGTTTGTGGTTCAACTTGATGCATGGGTCGGGAACGGCGCTCGCCAATGCCGCGTGCAGATCGCCACGATGCGCCAGCAGATAGGGAGCGCCGAATTTCTGTTCGGCGACTTCGCCGAAAATCATGTCGAATTTCACTTCGCCGGTTCGCCAATCCCGGTTGTTCCAGGAGCGCGGGTAAAACGACTGCTGGCGTAATCTTTGCTCGAGTCCAAGCTCGCGCAGAACCTTCATGGCGTTGCAGCCGATCTGAATTCCGGCGCCTAACCTCGTGAACTGCGTGGCCTGCTCGTACACGGTGACGTCGATGCCCACCCGCCTCAAGGCTGCCGCCGAGGCGAGCCCGCCCATCCCGGCACCGACAATGGCAATCGACAAGGGCCTCGTCATCGCATTACGCCCGCCAGTTTCGCTGCGCTGTCACAATTACGTTCATTATCGTCCCTTCGTTACCTCCGCTCCAGCGAAAGCGTCCATGATCAAAACCCCGTTACTCAAAAACCCGAAATGCTGTGCGGCACGTAAGGTTTTTCGAGCGAGGCAATCTCCTCGGCCGACAGCTTCAGCGAAAGGGCTGCAACCGCATCCTTCAAATGATCCGGTTTCGATGCGCCGACGATCGGCGACGTCACGCCCTTCTTTTGCAGAAGCCAGGCGAGCGCTATCTGCGCACGAGGCACGCCCCTCGCACCTGCAATCGCGCTGACCTGATCGACAATCAGGCGATCGGAGTCGGGAAATTGCGTATAGAGCTTCTTGCCGAATTCGTCGGTTTCCTGACGTGAACTGCTTTCGTTCCAGGCGCGCGTCAGGCGCCCCCGCGCCAGCGGACTCCACGGCATCACGGCAATGCCCTGGTCGGCGCACAGCGGCAGCATTTCGCGTTCCTCCTCGCGGTTCAGCAAATTGAGGTGATCCTGCATGCTGACGAATTCGGTCCAGCCGCGCAGGCGCGAGGTATAGAGCGCCTTGGAGAACTGCCATGCATACATGCTGGAAGCCCCGATATAGCGGACCTTGCCGGCCTTGACGACGTCGTGAAGCGCTTCCATGGTCTCCTCGATCGGAACCGTCGGGTCCCAGCGGTGAATTTGATAGAGATCGACGAAATCAGTGCCGAGACGGCGCAGGCTGTTATCCAGTTCGCCAAAGATCGCCTTGCGCGACAACCCCGCCCCGTTCGGACCCGGCCGCATCCGGCCATGGACCTTGGTCGCGACCACGACATCCTCCCGGCGCGTGAACTCCTTCAGCGCGCGGCCGAGGATTTCCTCCGAGGTGCCGTCCGAATAGACGTTGGCGGTATCGAAGAAATTGATCCCGAGCTCGACGGCCTGCTTGATCAGCGGCCGGCTGTTTTCCTCATCGAGCGTCCATGGATGCCGCCCGCGATCCGGAATGCCGTAGGTCATGCAGCCGATGCACAGCCGCGACACGCCGAGACCGGTGTTGCCGAATTTCACATATTCCATGTTTCCACCCTTGAGCCGAGGTTTTTGCTGCCGCCGAAATCCTCGCGGCAGTTTTTGGGAAGCTAACTCTCGCAGATAGCACGTCTTGCTTCGGTTGCGCGGCCAGCCGGATCAAAATCCCGTTGACGTCGACATTGGCCGGCTGCCCGATCCGGAGGGTCTCCGCCTCGATATATCCATGATGATATAACGAATCCAACCACAAATGGCCGATTGACCGTCGGTTTCGATGCCTCGGCGGCCGCTTTCCCGGAATGGATGTCAGTTCCGTGCCAAGACAAAAGTAAACGAGGCTACAGGAATGGAGTTCAAAGAGCGGGCGTGCTCGGTGGCGGACGACGATGATGCGTGGCCTGCTCGAACGCATAGCCCAGTTTGAACAAATCCGGTTCGTGATAGGGCAGTACAACCATCTCGATGCCGACCGGCACTCCCGCCGGCGTGAAACCGGCAGGCAGGCAGATCGACGGCAACCAGGTCTGGGCTGCGATCAGCGTGTTGGTCGGAAAGCCGAGCACCGGCCAGCGACCGTTGCGAAGTTCTTCGCGGGTCGGCGGCAAAACCTGGCTCGGCGGGAAGCACATCGAAGTCAGCCGGTTGTCCGCCATGATTTTGACGACGGCGCGCTGAAAGGCGTCCCTCGCGGCGAGCTTGCGATAGTAGCTCGGATCCTCCTCCGGGTGCGCCGGTCCGGTCATGATGTCGTCGATCAGATCGAGTTTCTTGTGATAGCGGCCGTCTTTGTAGATGGCGTCGATCGACGCATAGGGCAATGACGGGCGCGAGGACAGGAATTTGTTGATGTCGTGCCGCGAATGCGTGATGTAGAGCGACGTTTCGACGACGAAGTCCATCAGATTGGGCAGACTGACCTCGACGATCTCAGCACCTGCGGACTTGATCTGTCCGATGGCCGCGCGAATGACGGCGTTGACTTGCGCGCAGTCAGGATCGTCGTCGCTGCCGAATGCTTCCTTGAGGACGCCGATGCGCGCGCCTTTCAGTCCGTCGGCGTCGAGATTTTGGGTATAGCTGCCCTTGTGATCGGCAATCACAAACGCCGTTGTGTAGGGATCCTGCGGGTCGTAGCCGACCAGCGCATCCAGCAGGATCGCGGTATCGGTCACCGTTCGGCCCATCGGCCCGGCGGTATCCTGAAACACGACCAGCGGCGACAAGCCCGCGCGGCTGATGAGGCCGGGCGTCACCCGCACCCCGACGAGGCAGTTGAAGCTGGACGGCAGCCGGATCGATCCGCCTGTGTCTTCACCGATCCCGACCGTCGCAAGATCAGCGGCGATCGCAGCTCCCGTGCCAGCGCTGGAGCCGCCAGGGTCGCGATCGAGATCATAGGGATTTTTGGTTTCGCCGTTGACCGACGAATAGCCGAACCATGATGTCGCAAAATCCGGCATCGCCGTCTTGCCCAGAATGATCGCACCGGCGGCCTTCATCTTCGCGACGATGGTGGCATCCTTTTCGGGAACATAGCCCGACAGCGCCACCGATCCGAACCGCGTCTCGATACCCTTGGTTTCGGCCTGATCCTTCACCGCCACCGGAATGCCGTGCAGCGGGCCCACCAGCTTCCTGGTCTGCGCAAACGTTTTGTCGAGTGCTGCGGCCTCCTCAAGTGCTGCAGGATTGAGCTTGACGAATGCATTGAGAGCGGGACCGCTCTGGTCGTAGGCCGATATCCGGTCCAGATAGGCCTGCACCAGTTGAACGCAGGTCAGCCTGCCATCGAGGTAAGCCGCCTGAATGTCGCGGATGGTGGTCTCTTGCAACGTGAAATTCATGCTACGCTCCGATGGCTGATGAGCGCAACATACAGCGCTCCGTAGACGGCCTGACCCATTTCATTTTGCCCGTACCAGACGGGTCAGTCCAGTATCCAACGCCAGCGCCGCCACGATGATCGAGCCCTTGATGATCGACTGATAATACGGACTGATGTCGAGCAGCACGAAGCCGTTGGAGATCGTGGCAATGATCCCGAGACCGACGGCGGTTCGCCACATCGCGCCCGAACCGCCCGACAGCGAGGTGCCGCCGACGACCACGATCGTCAGCACGTCGAAAATGATGCCGGGATCGAGATTGGCCTGCGCCGAACTGAGCTGGGATGCGGCGATGCAGCCTGCAAGGCCGACGCAGCCGCCCATCAGCACATAGGTGCTCGCGACGACGGTCCTCACCCGTATTCCGGACAGGCGGCTGGCTTCGTAATTTCCGCCGACCGCATAGATGGCTTCGCCGTAGATGGTACGGGCCAGAACAAAGCCGAACACGACCAGGAACAGCACCAGCAGCATCCCCGACCACGGCACGCCATGCCATCGTCCTGCCCCGAGGATTCCGAAAGCTTCATTGTCGACGAGAAAGGCGGCGTTCTGGGTCATGACCAGCGCCACGCCATTGATGATGAAGCCGCTGCCGACCGTCGTGATGAAGGGATTGATGCGAACCACCGCGACCAGGATGCCGTTCGCAAGCCCGAACAGCAGGCCGACCGCGATCGCCGCGGCGAACGCGACCCACGGCGCGTGAGTTTGCCCCACATAGGCCGCGACCACAGCGCAAAGCGAGTACGCCGACGCCACCGACAGATCGAAACCGCCGGTGAGAATCACGAACGTCATGCCCACCGCCATGATCCCCGCGGGGGCCCATTGCGATGCCATGTTGAAGACGTTCTGTTGCGAAATAAACGCCGGATTGCCGATCGTGACCACGGTCAGCAGCAACAGCAGGGTGAGGACAATGCCGTAGACCCTGATCAGCGTCGGCAACTGCGCGCGCCAGTTCGCGGTCCGCGGTGCCGGCCCCGGGGCGAGGGCCTCCACTTTGCTCATCAGCTTGCTCCTGCGTCGATGGCGCGGCTTTCGACCGCGAAGATCAGGTTCAGAATCCGCTCAACCGTGGCATCACGGCCGTCGAGAAGGTCGATCTGGCGACCCCGCGCCATGACGAGGACGCGGTCGGAATGCTCGACCACCTCTTCAAGATCGGACGAGATCAGGATCACCCCCATGCCCTCGTCGCTGAGACGGCGGATCGCCTGAAAGATTTCCTGCTTGGCGCCAAGGTCAATGCCTCGCGTCGGTTCGTCGAGCAGGAGTATCTTCGGCTTTCGGTTGAGCCATTTTCCAAGCACGAGCTTCTGCTGGTTTCCTCCCGACAGGTTGAGCGCCTCGGTATCGAGCCGTCTGGAATCGAATCCAAGTTGCCGGGCGAGCGTCTCGCCCAGTGCGCGCGCTTTATTGCGATCGATGACGGAGCCTGCGGCCACGGCGTGAAGATCGGCAAGCATCAGGTTCGACAGCGACGAGCGGGACAGCACCAGGCCCTGGCGCTTGCGGTCTTCGGGGGCGAGAACGATGCCGCGCCCGATCGCATCACGAATGGTTCGTGGCCACGGGCAGTCGATGCCTTCAAAGCGCATCGACCCCTCTGCTGAAGGCTCGGCCCCGGCGATACAACGCAACACCTCGGTGCGCCCGGCCCCGACCAGCCCTGCAATTCCGAGAATCTCGCCTCGATGAAGACCAAAGGAAAGGCCGAACAGCCGGCCGGGCAACGCAAGTTTGCTGACGTGCAACAGTTCCTCGTCCGTCGCATGGCTTCGCTTCTCGCCCGCGACGATCTGGACGTCGCCGAGCATCGCCTGAACCAGCGTATCCTTGGTCCACTTCGAGGCATTGCGGGTCTCGACCATTTGGCCTTCCCGCATCACGGACACACGGTCGCTCAATTTCAGGACTTCATCGAGATCGTGCGAGATAAAGATGATCGCCACCCCGTTTTCCTTGAGGCGGCCGATCAGGTCGTATAGTCGCGCGCGCTCGTTGGGACCCAGCGGCGCCGTCGGTTCGTCCATGATGAGCACGTTCTGGTCGGTCTGCACCGCCCGCAGGATCTCGATCATCTGCTGATTGGCGACCGAGAGCGTGCCGGCGTTCACATGCGGCGAGACATTCAGGCCCATCCAGCGCGACAACTCGGCAAAGCGGCGCTCCATCCGCTTCTTGTCGGTGAAGAAGAAACGGTTTGGAACCTTGCCGAGAAAGGCGTTGGAAAGAACCGACATCTCCGGAATGATCGTCAGTTCCTGGTAGATGGCGGCGATGCCCATGCCGCGCTGCAGCCGCGGATCCTCGAACAGCAGCGGTGACCCCTGAACCTCGATTTCGCCGGTGTCGGGCTGGCTTGCGCCGGACAACATCCGGATGAACGTCGACTTGCCGGCGCCGTTGGCGCCGACAAGCCCGTGCACTTCCCCGCTCAGAAGCTCGAAATTGATCCCGCGCAGCGCCTGCACGCCCGGAAAGGACTTCGATACATGACGTACGCGGATCGCAATCGTCGAATTGGAATCTCGCTTTCGTATCGGCATGTCCCGGCGCTGTGCCGTCTTGTTCCCGATTACCTGCTCGACCACCGCTTGGCTTTGCTCCCTCCCCGCGTACCGCATGCCCGAACAAGCTGACGCATGAGAGTTTTGTCCGCGTCAGTAAACCGGCTGGTACTTGTCGACGTTCGCCTTGCTGATGAAGACGGTGCCGGTGGTATTGACGATCTCGGGAAGCAGCTCCTCGTCGATGTAGGCGTTGATCGGCTTGCCATCCAGCGCCATCATCAGCGCGACCGCGCCGTAATAGGCTTCATGATAGGGAAGATAGGCCATCGTCGAGGCCCATTTGCCGGACTTGACCTTGTCGACGCCGACCTTGGTGGCGCCGCCGGAGAAGATGTTGATATCCTTGCCCGGCGTTTTGCCGGCGGCGATCACGGCCTGCTCGACGCCGCGCGACATATCGTCCCAGGAGGAGATCACGATGTTGATGTCGGGATGTGCCAGCAGCGCGTCCTGGATTTTTTTCAGCGCAATACGCGGGTCGAAATTGGCCGGCTCGTCGACTACGACCTTCACATTGGGATATTTGGCAGCGGCTTTCTTGATCGCGTTCTCCCAATAGGTGAACAGATCGGAGCCGACGAAGCCGCCGACCGCGGCGACCTTGCACTCTCCCTTGCAGGAAGCGAACGCGTTATCGAGCATGTTGTCGAAGTGGTAGGGGCCCTGCATCGTCAGCGTCGCCGCAAGGCCGGGCGTATAGTCGGGATCGCCGCACATGGCGATATCGATGGAGACCACCGGCTTGCCGGTGGGCTTCAATAGCCGGTTGTAAAGACCGCATCCGGGCTGTGCGGCCGCGGGCCCGAACAGATAGCCCTCGAAACCTTCGGTCACCGCATTCTCGACGACCTTGGCCTGGGTCGCCGGACTGAAATTCGCGTCAAAGATCTTGAATTCGAACCCGTATTTCTTCGCCGCAGCCTTGAGACCTTCGAGGCGCGCCAGACAATAGGGATTGTCCACACACTCAGTGAGATAGGCAATCCGGTACTTCTTGACAGGAGCGGTGAAGGCCTTGTCGTAGTCGACGACGGCTTTCGACGCGGCCGACATTTCCGCGGCCCCCGCACTGATATCGTTTCCGGCGAGGCCAATGGCGCAAACGATCGCGAGGGCAAAGGCGCGCGCGATCCAGCTGCAAGCTTCTGCAATTTTGAGTTTGTGGGTCATTACCGTTCCCCTGCAATCAATGATTGAACCAGCTCGCCAAGGCGCAATGCGGCTATTCCGCCGATGGCGGTTGAACAAGACTGAAGCCGGCGCTATTCGTTGTAAACTTGCGTTTTACGATCTGTGATCTCGGAAATTCCGAATGATTTACGGCTAAGAAAGATGCAACGATGCAGAAATATGCCTCATGAATAGGCTGGAGATCGGCAACGCGCATGAATCTCAATCACTTCATGAGCCGCACCGGTTCATGGCTTCCGTCACCTTTCGTCAAATTCGCTATTTCGTCGCCGTGGCAGAGACCGGAAAGATCAGCGCTGCTGCTTCCATGGTCGGCATTTCCCCCTCGGCTGTGACCGAGGCGGTCGGAGAACTCACCGCCGTATCGGGAATGAAGCTGTTCGACCGCCATCCACGCGGACTGACGCTGACCTACGAAGGACACCGGCTGCTCGCGCATTGCCGGAACATTCTCTCCGCCGTGGAGAGCGCCGGCTATGCCATGACGCGGCCGACCCACGATATTTCAGGCAGCATCCAGCTCGCCGTCACCATCACGATCAGCGGATATTTTCTTGCGCCTTTGCTCGCGCGCTTTCGCCAGCGTTTCCCGGCCATTGAAGTGTCGATCCAGGAAGTGAAGCGGAGCGACATCGAAGCCGGCCTTGTGTCCGGAAAATATGAACTCGGCCTGATGCTGGTGTCGAACCTGTCCAAACACGCCGACCTCGTCAGCCACACACTGGTTCGTTCCATGCGCCGGCTCTGGCTCCCCTCCAAGCATCCCCTGCTCAATGCAGAAATCATCACGCTCGACGACGTCGCACGCCAGCCTTACATCCAGCTTCTGATCGACGACGCGGAGAGCTCGAACTCATTCCTACTGGAAAGCTCACAAGCTCGAACCCAATATCGTCATGCGAACCGAATCGGTCGAGGCGGTGCGGGGCCTGATCGCGTTTCGAAACGGGGTGACGATCCTGTCCGACACAATGTATCGGCCGTGGTCGCTCGAGGGAGACCGGATCGAGGTTCGCGAGGTCGCCGCGAATATTCCGACAATGAACATCGGCGTCGCGTGGCCCCGCGCAAAAAACCTCAATCTTGCGACCCGAACGTTCGTGGAATTCTGCAGGATTGAATGCGAGAGCGGCCGGATCGGAGGCCGTCGCAACATGCCGATTGAACGCGAGTGATCCTCGCTTGCCGTTGCTTGGCACATGCCTTGCTTATTTGAACTCCGAAACAGCCTCTGCAACGTTTGGGAGAAGCGAAATGGCGACGAAATTGATGGCCGTTGCTGAAGATGACGCGGGCATGGCGCAGATCGGCGACGGCGCTTACGCCTGGAAGGTAAGCCCGACGCATGTCGATCTTTCGATGCCCCCCGCTACGCCATTGCTGGCGACCATCGCCGCCGAACCGCAAACCATCACGGTCGATCTCAAGCGCTCCGCGATGATTGTCGTCGACATGCAGAACGACTTCTGTGCTCCCGGCGGCTGGGTCGATTGGCTTGGCGCCGACCTCACCCCCGAGCGCGCGCCGATCAAGCCGTTGCAGCGCCTGCTCCCGGCGCTTCGCGCCACCGGGGTTCCGATCATCTGGCTCAACTGGGGCAACCGGGCGGATCGCAAAAACCTGCCGCCGACCACGCTGTATGTATTCAATCGCGACGGCAACGGTATCGGCATCGGCGGCGCACTGCCCGGCAATGGCGCGCATTTGCTGGAAAAGGACAGCTGGTCGGCCGCCGTCGTCGACGAGCTCGAGCAACTTCCTGAAGACATCAAGGTCGACAAGTATCGCATCAGCGGCTTTTGGGATACGCCACTGGACAGCATCCTCAAGAACCTCGACGTCAAGACGCTGTTCTTCAGCGGCGTCAACACCGATCAATGCGTGCTGCATTCGCTGACCGACGCGCATTTCCTCGGCTACAATTGCGTGCTCGTGGAAGATTGCTGCGGAACGACCTCGCCTGACTTCTGCCGTGAGGCGACGATCTGGAACGTAAAGTTCTGTTTCGGTTTCGTGACCGATGCGGACCGGATCATAAAAAGCCTTCCGGCCTGATCCTCGGCGCAACGCTCAGATCTGCGACGCCACCTGCTCCAGGCCGATCAGGCGGGCGAGCGTGCGCACTTCGCGCTTTTGGTCCTCGCGCAGTTGAAACAACAGCGGCATGGCGGCCGATTTGAGCTGCTGGACTTCGGCCGATTCAGGATCGATCGGCGCGCCGGTGGCGTGCGGATCGGCTTTCCGCGTCTCGTGGATCTTCCGGGCCACGGCCCGCAGTGCACTTTCCACCGCCGGCCAATACGGCTCTTGCGAACTCGAAAGCTTGAGGCGGTCCTTGATGCCGGCGATCTGCGCGTCGCTGAGCAGCGCGTAGGATTTCTGCGGCGGCGGCTTGCCGGCAAGCTTCGGCTTTGACGGCGCAAGCGGCACCAGAGGCGTCGGCGGCGGCGTAAGGATGCTCTGCGCGTCGACGTCGGCCGTGGTGGATGCAAAAGCCAGCCGCAGCGATTCGTTCCCCGGAACGACCGCTTGCGGCGGCGCGACCGGCGCCAGCGCAACTCCGGCGGCCGCCAGTTTGTCGGTCTTGCCTCCGCGGTTCGCGACCGGGCCCTGCACCGTGGGCGAAGCCAGTTCCGGCCGGGGCACCGACCAATCGACACGCCCCAGAATGCTGGCGGCGGCCGCACCGACGACCAGCAAACCTATCAGCGCCATGATCGTCAGGGCTCGCGTCAAGCCGTTCTCCGTTTGTATCGACGACCACGGTGACTCTGCCCAGAACTAGGCAGTAATTAAGGCTTAACCGTGCCGCCGCCACGCTATCGGGCGGATCCGACGGCGCAGCACAAGCGGCAGGGCGGCCCCAAAAGTCAGGCGGCGACGGCCAGATCGTAGGCTTCCTGGATGTCCGCGACAATATCGGAGGCCTCCCAAAGGGCGTCCGGCGTGACCGAGTGCAGGCTGATGGTCCAGTTGCTCTTACTGGTCCGGGGCATGCTGACAATGTCAAATTGCACGCTGCGGCACAGCGGATGCCGCTCGAGCGCGTAGGCGACACGGGTCCGGATTTCGTCGAGGGTGGCCGGGGTCTTGGCAAAGAATGTCTCGAAATCCATATCGCGTCCCCTTCAGCAGCGGTTTCGGACGCAACCTTCCGCAAGGGAGCGGTGGGCGACCTCGGAGCTGATTGTTGGGGCGAGATTGGTTAACGGCGCGTTAAGGCCGGAACCGGCCGTGCATCGGCGGCACGATATTCGGCGATGGTGCGCGCGACGAGATCGTCGACCGCCAGCACCTCGGTCACGCCCGAGGTGGAATGCCCCGCGCTCCAGATATCGCGCCAGCGCGCGGGTCGCGCCTCGCGCGCGCCGATGTCGATGTCCTGGCCGATGTCGATGGCGCCGCGTTGCGGCAGGTCGTCGGGATCGAGGCCCGCGGCGGCGATGGAAGGCCGCAGCATGTTGGTCTGCAGGCCGGTGAAGGCCGTCGTCAGCAGGATGTCGTCGGCGCTGGAGGCAACCAGCATCTCCTTGTATCTGGCGTCGGCCATGCTTTCGCGGGTGGCGATGAATTTGGTGCCCATATAGGCCAGATCGCATCCGAGCGCGTGTGCCGCACGCAGCGCATGGCCGTCGCCGATGCCTCCCGCCAGCACGATCGGTCCGTCGAACAGCGTCCGCACCGCGCGGACAAACACGAACGGGTTGAGCCAGCCGGTCTGGCCGCCGGCTCCCGCGGTCAAGAGCACCAGCCCGTCGGCGCCGGCAGCGATGGCGCGCTCGGCATGGCGGATGCTGGCGACATCCGCAAACACCAGCGCGCCGGCATCATGCAGCGCCTCCAGCACCGGCGCCGGCGATCCGACCGATGTGATGACGATTTCGGGCTTGTGCCGCAGCAGCACTTGCAGGTCCTGCGCCAGCCGCGCGTTGGAACGATGCACGATCAGGTTCGGACAGATCGGCGCCGTAGCTTTACCATCCTGATCGGAATGGCGGGCCAACCGCGCTTCGATGTCGGAGAGCCAGCCGTCGAGTTGTTCGGAGCTGCGGCAATTCACGGTCGGGAACGCGCCGATCACCCCGTTGCGGCATGCCGCCACCACGAGGTCGACACCGGAGACGAGAAACATCGGCGCTGCGATCAGCGGCAGGCTGAGGCGGTCGCGAAAGCGCGCCAATGGATCGGGGGAATTCAAGATGCGGTTTCCCTGACTGGACGGCGTTTGTCGTTCCGCGCCCGTGTTTCATTGTGCTAGCGTTCGGCAACATTGGCACGAGCGAAGGCTGATGACAAAACCCGCTGGAGGAAACATGTCCGATCCGCTCTATGCCTTTCCGACCACCTGCGGGCAGGCATTACGGGCGCTGGCGCGCTATCCGTCGCGGGTGGCGTTTAGCTGGCCGGGCGGATCGCTGACCTATGCCGGCGCCAGCGAACTGATCGGCCGCATCCAGCGGGTGTTCATGCAACTGGGCCTGGAGCCGGGCACGCGCGTGGCGTTCCTCACCGCCAACCGCGCCGACACCTGGTGCGCCGGCATCGCCGCGCAATTGTCCAGGCTCGCGATCACCTGGCTGCATCCGCTGGGCTCGCTGGACGATCAACTGTTCCAGATCGAGGATTCGGAAACACAGGTTCTGGTGATCGACGCCGATGCGTTCAGGGATCGCGGCGGCGATCTCGCCACCAGGGCATCCAACCTGAAAGCGATCTTCACGCTCGGCGCCGCCGGATACGGCATCGATTTGCTGGCCGGGATCGTAGCCCTGGGCACCGCGACGCCGCGTTGCCTGGCTGGCCCCGACGATCTCGCGATACTGAATTACACCGGCGGCACCACGGGAAAATCCAAAGGCGTGCTGCGCACCCACCGGAGGTCAGCCGGCACCGCTATCGCAATCCTGTCCGACTTCGAGATCCCCGATACGCCGAGCTATCTGGCGGTCGCCCCGATCAGCCATGTCGCCGGCAGCAAGATATTGCCGACGCTGATGCGGGGCGGCACCGTGCACATGCTGAGGGGATTCGATCCCGACGCGGTGTTGCAAACCATCGCGCGCGAGCCCATCAACTTCACGCTGCTGGTGCCGACCATGATCTATGTGCTGCTGGACCATCCGACGCTCGGCAAAACCGACCTCTCCTCGCTCGAATTGTTGCTGTACGGCGCCTCGGCGATGTCGCCGAGCCGGCTGGTCGAAGGCATCGAGCGGATCGGTCCGGTGTTCTCGCAGCTTTATGGCCAGAGCGAATGCTATCCGGTCTCGGTGCTGCGCAAGTCGGACCATGATCCGAAGACGCCGGAATTGTTCCTGTCTTGCGGATTTCCGATCACCGGCTGCGAGGTCAGGATCCTCGGCGAGGACGACCAGCCGGTTGAAACCGGCAAGGCCGGCGAGATTTGCGTGCGTGCGCCGCACGTAATGTCGGAGTACTGGAAGCAACCGGAGCAGACCGCCGAGACCCTGAAGAACGGCTGGCTGCATACCGGCGATATCGCCCGCGCCGACGAACGCGGCTACCTGTTCATCCTCGACCGCAAGAAGGACATGATCGTCAGCGGCGGGTTCAACATCTTTCCGCGCGAGGTCGAGGACGTGCTGTCGCAACATGCCGATGTCGCGATGGTCGCGGTCGTCGGCGTGCCCGACGACAAATGGGGCGAGGCCGTCACCGCGGTGGTGGTGCCGCGCGAAGGCACGAGGCCGAGCGCTGAGGAGTTGATCGCACTTGTGAGAGCGCGCAAGGGTTCGGCGCATGCGCCCAAGCATGTGAAGTTCGTCGGCAAGCTTCCGATGACCGGCGTCGGCAAGGTCGACAAGAAGGCGCTGAAGGCAGGCTTCTGGGCCGGACGCGAGCGAATGGTCGGATAACCTCCCTTTGCAGGCGATGGATGGTGGCACGGCGTCGCCTCTACGCCGCCGGCTCATAGAACAGCACGACATTGCCGTTGCCGAAAGCGCGGGAGCCGGCAAGTTTCATCGGCAGCTTTCTCTTGACGCCTTCGAACATCGTCCGGCCGTCGCCGACGACGATCGGGTTGAGCACGATCTGGTATTGGTCGATTAATCCCGCCTCCGCCAGTTGCGCGACGATGCTTCCGCTTCCCATCACCACGATATCAGGACCGGGCTCCTGCTTCAGCTTGCGGACCTCCGCCGCCAGATCGCCCTTCAACAGGGTCGTGTTGTTCCATGTGACATGGTCGAGCTTCCTCGAAAACACGAACTTGCGCAGATTGTTCATCCGCTCGACGACGACCGGATTACTTTGCGCGGCAAGCGCTGTCGGCCAGAAACTCGCCATCAGGTCATAGGTCACCCTGCCGAACAGCAGCTGGCCGCCGCCGCTCGCGTTCTCGGAGACAAAGGCCTGCCACTCCGGATCGTGCTTGTGGGCCCAGTTCATGTCACCGTTGGCATCGGTAAAATATCCGTCGAGCGACACCGAAGTGTAGGCGACCAGTTTTGGCATGCTCATTGGTCCTTCCGTGGTTTTGTCGGTCGAGCGTTTCGCGATCGGGCGGCCTGCCGCGATCACTGCACCTCCGGCAATTGCTCCTTGTTGTGGGAGCGCCGGCACGAGGAGGCGGCCACCGAACTGGAACGCGTGCTGGCGTCGGTGAGGGTACGGGCGACGATCAGGACCGTGGCGTAGCACCCCACGTACACCGCCAGAATCGGGAGGATGCGGGGGTTGGTGCTCTCGGCCGCCTCGGCGGGCGTGGGCTCCCCATCGTCGGGGTCGGCAGCACGCGGAGGACGCCCGGTCACCGCCATCACGACGAGCACGACCACGAGTGCGCCGAGGAGCAGTCCGAAGACCGTGCGCGGGCCCGACTTCATCACGCCGAAGGGATCGAGCGGCACGAGCCAGCGATCGAGGGTGGCTAGCGTGGTCCGTGGAAGTCGGCCCGGCTCACCGGGTGCCACGTGTATCGGGACGACGGCCGTCGCCGGCCGCGAACGCTGCCCTGCACGAGGAACACCACGAGCGGGAGCAACGACGCAACGCCCACGACCGCGGCCGCGTGCGATTCGTTGTCCGGATCGCCGACCGGCCGACCATGCGATCACCGCGATGACCCCCGTCGTGACCAGCGCTACACCCCGACCACCCGGGTGAGGCACGCGAGCGCGGCGACGACGCCGAACACGACCAGCTCGCTCGTGCGGCCGGAAGCTGCATGTAGGTCGCGAGCACCAGGAGCCCGAGGAGCGAGAGCACGAGGTAGAAGGGTTCGCTCTGTACGAACCCGAACAGCTGCAGGAGGTACGCGTGCGACGCGGCGCCGGCCCCGGCGACCGTGAGCGGCACCGCCCCACCGGGGTCATCCGGTAGCCCGCCAGCGCCCCCGAGCAGTGCGAGCGATGCGCCGAGCAGCAGCGGGTTGAGGAACCGGAGCGTGTCGACCGAAGTCGATCCCGAGGCGCTCGAAGGGCGCGAGCACCACGGAGAAGAGGGGAGGGAAGAGGAGCAGGGGCACCTTGCCGCCGAAGTCGGCGGCCTGCTCGTGGTGAGAAGCCGTCGAGCACGTTGGTGAACGGGACGGTGATGCCCTTGCCCGTCGGCGAGGTTGCGGGCCGCGCCGATGTAGGTCCTCGGCTGTCGTCGGTGATCGCCCACCCCGTGACGGGTCACGAACAGCCCCGATGGCCACCCCGGCGACCTGCGAGGGCCACGACACACGCCAGAGCTCGGTCGTCGGCCGTCTCCCCCGGACACCCGTTCGGTGTCCGGAGGTGGCCGGCATGGCGGTGTGTTCTAACTACACACGCCGTCGGCCGCTCGCTATCCCGTCCGCCGGACTCGGTTCTTGTCACATGACAATCGTTGTCGATAAGCTGCCGTGCCGTGAAGACCGCCGACGAGCTCACCTCGCTCTTCCGCACCCAGGGCCTGCGGGTCACGCCGCAGCGCCAGGCGATCTTCCGCCTGCTGCACGGCAACGACCGGCACCCGACGGTGGACTCGCTCTACGACGCGGCCCGCATCGAGATGCCGACGATCTCGCTAAGACCGTGTACCAGACCGTCCATGATCTCGAGGCGCTCGGCCAGGTCGCTGCTCGACCTCGGCACCGGCAGCGTCCGGGTGGACCCCAACGTCGAGCACGGACCACCATCACCTCGTGTGCACGTCGTGCGGGCTGGTGCGCGACGTCCCGCTCGACCGACGTCCCCGCGCTGCCGTCCCGGTACCGCCGGGAGTTCACGCCGACGCGGTCGAGGTGATCTTCCGCGGGGTCTGCGACGATCGCTGCCGCTCCCCGTCCAACCCGACCCAGTAACACCGTCCGCCAACAACCAACGACCAACAAGGAGCACGCATGGCCGAGCTGAACGGCAGCAAGACCCACGACAACCTCAAGGAGGCGTTCGCGGGCGAGAGCCAGGCGAACCGCCGCTACCTCTACTTCGCGCAGAAGGCCGACATCGAGGGCTACCCCGACGTCGCCGCGCTGTTCCGCTCGGTCGCCGAGGGCGAGACCGGCCACGCGTTCGGCCACTTCGACTTCCTGGCCGAGGTCGGCGACCCGGTGACCGGCGTGCCGGTCGGCGCCACGACCGACAACCTCAAGTCGGCGGTCGCGGGCGAGACCTACGAGTACACCGAGATGTACCCGGGCTTCGCCAAGACCGCGCGCGACGAGGGCTTCGAGGAGATCGCGGAGTGGCTCGAGACGCTCGCCCGGGCCGAGAAGAGCCACGCCGGCCGCTTCACCCAGGGCCTCGAGAAGGTCAGCTGAGCCCTCGAGCCTGGGACACACGTCGACGACGGCCCCGGGTTCTGCCCGGGGCCGTGCGCTGTCCGACGCGATCGAGAGGAGCACGATCATGCGGAAGCTGACGGTCGCCGACATCATGGACCTGCGGGGTACGAGCGCGAGCGCGACGAGTTCGCGCCGAGATCATCTCGCTCAAGAGCAGCGCCGGATCGCGCTCGGCGACCTCGTGACGATCGTGTTCGAGAACACGAGACGATGCGCTTCCAGATCCAGGAGATGGCGCGCGCCGAGCGCATGCTGCGCGACGAGCAGATCGCGCACGAGATCGAGACCTACAACGAGCTCGTCCCCGAGACGGCGAGCTCTCGGGCACGCTGTTCATCGAGATCACCGACGCCGACGCGCTGCGCGAATGGCTGCCCGAAGCTACATCGGCATCCGAACGCGCGCGTCACGCTTCGAGGTGGGTGACGGTCCCTCGCGGTCGCCGGGCGTTCCCGATCGACGAGGAACGGCTCACCCGCGACGACATCACCGCCACGGTCCACTACCTCGAGTTTCCGTTCGACGCCGACCACCGGGCCGCCTTGACCGTCGGCCCCGCTCATCTCGTGTCGACCACCCCGAGTACCAGGCGCTCGTCGAGCTCTCCCGACGAGCAGCGAGCGGAGCTCTCGCCGCGACTTCGTAGAGTGACGTCGTGCAGATCCCGGTCAAGCGGCTCGATCCCGACCTCGAGCTCCCCCGCCAGCAACACGGCGACGACGCCGGCTACGACCTGTTCGCCCGCGAGCCCGTGGTCCTCGCCGCGGGCGGCCGGCCGGCAGCTGATCCCCACCGGGCTCTCGCTCGCGATCCCGCCCGGTTACGCCGGCTTCGTGATGCC
>CAWFVT010000004.1:0-192281 GCA_963819325.1 uncultured Pseudomonadota bacterium | reverse complement strand
CACGTCCGCATGTAGCCTTCGCACTCGCCTTCGGCCCAGGCGAGCGTCTTTTCCATCGGTTCGCCTTGATAGTAACGCAGGCACATTTTCGTCAGCGTGGCCTGTACGTAGATCTGCTGCGCGATCTTTGGCGGCGCCGGCGAGGCCGCGATCGACAGCTTCTGATGGTTATGGGGGTTTGGGTAGTGATAGAGCGTACCCTTCGGCGGCCCCTCCTCCTCCCAAACCTTCAGCGTCGTCAGCTTCTCGTAGGCCGGCAGGTCGTAACCCCCGCTGGCGACCACCAGCTTCTCGATCGATGACGGCTGCGACAGATGCACCAGCAGGCTCTTGGCCGCTTCCTTGTTCCTGGAGAATTTCCAGGTGGTCCAGAAGAACGGCAGGTAGGGCGCGAAGCGACCCTTCGGTCCGACGGGGAAGCCGTGGGTCCAGCATTGCGCAGCAATGTCAGGCGCGTCGCGCTTGGCCACCGCCCAGGCGCTCGGCGGATTCATGATCAACGCTCCCCTGCCGGACACCAACCACTTGTTGTTCGAGGCGTCGTCCCATGCGGGTGCATCCGGCGGCAGGAAGGCGATCAGCTTCTTGTAGAAATCCAGCGCCTGCCGAACGGCGTCGGTCTTGACGGTGAGATTGCCCTTGGCATCGACGAGTTCCGCGCCGAACGAGTTGAAAATCGCGCCGGCGGTATCCACGCTGTCGGTGGTCTCGCCGACACCGATGCCGAAGGAGAAACCGGCCTTGTGGCAGGATTCCGCCGCCTTCAGGAACGTGTCCATCGTCCAGTTGTCGGCTTTCGGCGGGCTGCCCGCCGGATAGATCGCCTGCACGTCGATGTTGGCATATTTCTTCATCAGGTCGATACGCGAGCAAGGCCCCTTGATCTGGCTGCCGATGCTGGCAGGAACGCCGAGCCACTTGCCATCGGCCTGGCCGAGATATTTGACCGTGTCATTCACCGCGCCGTTCTGCTTGATGATCGAATCCATGATGTCATTGACGGGCTCAAGCAGATCGGCATCGGTGTGCGGCCGCCATGTGGCCATCGTCAGAACGTCATGGCCCGATTTGGACTGAGCTTCCGTGGCTGCGGTCAACAGGAGCTTGTTGCCCTGGCCGGTGATGTAATCGATCGAAACCTCGACCTTTTCCTTCGCAGCCCACTCATTGACGAGATCGGTCGAGGTCTTGTTGGCGCCGGGCACCCAGTGATCCCAAAAGCCCAATGTCAACTTGCCGGCGGCGTTAGCACCGCGCACATAGGGCGCGGTGATGAGCGCTGCGGATGTAGCGGCGGTGGCAGCTGCGAATTGTCGTCGAGACAGTTTTCGTGACATTTGCTCCCTCCCTGCTGATCCATTTGCTGGTTTGTTTTCGGTTCCTGGTCTCCGTCAGCACCGCGCTGAAAGAACGCGTAACCCGGTCGAGATTTGCTTCACGCGGTCAGAACCGAATTGATCGCTTCTGTCGAAAAACCTGCGTTGCGTTCAAGCTTATAGCATGACCGGCGGCGGCGCATCATGATCCGTTACGATGAGGCGCGGAAATTGTTGTGCCGCACCCGCGCCGCGACTGAAGCGGTCTCATCAGGAACTGGGCGTGGCGATGTAATGTTTGGAACTTTCCGCAATCCGGCGCGCTTCAAGTCCGATCTCGCGCAATTGACCGGTCGGGGACGTGATCTGGCCGCAGAAATAAAGCCCGGGCGCGCTGGTCGCCTGGCCGGTCACCAGCGGCATTCCCTGTCGGTCGAACACGCCATCCACATCGGGGACCAATTGGCGCAGGTCGGGGCGAAAGCCGGTTGCCAGGATGATCGCGCCGAATTCTTCGCTTGTCGCATCGGCAAACACCACGCCGTCGGGCGTCAGCCGGTCGATGCCGCCGCGAATCTTGATCGAACCGTCCCTGATCTTGTCGAGCGTCCCTATATCGATCAACGGCACCCGCCCATCCTCGTCGACCATCTGGCGCGGCCCTTTGGCCGCACGGCGCAATCCCAGTTTTTCGATCGAACCAACAGCCAGCCGCAGAATCGGAGCGTTGATAAAATCGACCAGCCGCGCCGGCAACGGCCGGTACAAAATCGCCCATGCCAGAATTGGAAAGCCCAGGAGATCGCGCGGCAGGATCTGAACCGGGCCGCGTACCGCCAGAGCGACATCGACGCCGGCGTTGGCCAGATCCAGCGCGATCTCGCCGCCGGAATTGCCAAAGCCGACCACCAGCACGCGCTTTCCCGCGAAAGGCTCCGGATTTCGATATTCGCTGCTGTGGATGACGGGGTTTCGATAGGCCTCCAGCCCCGGCCAGGACGGCCGATACGGCGCGTCGGCGATGCCGGTGGCAACCACCACGACGGGTGCGCGGATCGGGCTTTGGGCCGTATGCGCGCACCATTGCGTCCCGTCGCGCCGGATCGAGGAAACCGCCGTGTTGAAAATGGGCCGGATATCAAAGCGCGCGGCGTAGCTTTCGAGATAGTCCACGACCTGCAGGCGCGACGGATAGTCCGGATAGGTCGGCGGCATTGCCATGCCGGGCAAACCGGAATGCTTGCGATCGGTGTGGAGGTGAAGGCGGTCATAATGACGTCGCCAGACCGCGGCGACATTTTCCGCCTTTTCGAATACCGCTACTTCGATTCCTGCGGCACGCATGGCCATGGCGGAGGCCAGCCCCGCCGGGCCAGCCCCCACGATGATTGCTTCGGGTTTCGGCAATGGACCCTCACAGGGGGATGATCCTAACGCCCCCACACCTCGTTGGCGACATCGACCGTGAGCTTCAGCTTGGCCCACTGCTCTTCCTCGGTGAGGATATTGCCTTCTTCGGTGGAGGCAAAGCCGCATTGCGGCGAGACTGCAAGCTGCTCGAGCGGCGCGAATTTGGCCGCTTCCTCCAGCCGCCGCTTGATGTCGTCCTTTTTCTCCAGCTCGCCGCTCTTGGAAGTGATGACGCCGACCACCACGATCTTGTTGCCCTTCGGCAGATACCGCAGCGGCTCGAAGCCGCCGGCGCGCTCGGAGTCATATTCGAGGAAATAGCCGTCGTAATTGGTGCCGGCCAGCATGGTCTCGGCCACCGGCTCGTAGCCGCCGGACGAAATCCAGGTCGAGCGGAAATTGCCACGGCAGACATGCGTCGTGATCATCATGTCGGCGGGCCGCTCGGCGATCGCGTAATTGATGACGCGGGCATAGATCTCCTGCAGGCCGTCGGGATTGTCGCCGCGCTCGCGGGCCTTCTTCAGTTCATCCTGCGAGCAAAGATAGGCCCAGACCGTGTCGTCGAATTGCAGGTAGCGGCAGCCGGCGTCGTAGAACGCCTGGACCGCCTTGCGATAGGTCTTGCCGAGATCCTGATAGAAAGCTTCGAGATCGGGATAGACCTGGTTCGAGATCGACTTGCGGCCGCCACGGAAATGCAGCACCGCCGGAGACGGGATCGTCATCTTGGCGGTCACATGCGCGGTGTCGGCATGCTTTTTCAGAAAACGAAAGTGGTCCAGCATCGGATGATCATCCGGAAAATCGAGCTTGCCGATCACGCGGATGGCGTCATGCCGGGTCTGGACGCCGGCAAACTGGATGCCGGTGTCGGGGTGAAACAGTTCGCAACCGGTCAGACTTTTAAGAAAATCGAAATGCCACCACGAGCGGCGGAACTCGCCGTCGGTGGCGAGCTTCAGGCCGGTCGAGGCCTGCTTGTGCACGACCTTTTCGATCTCCATGTCCTCGGCCTTGCGCAGATCATCGGCCGAGATTTCGCCCTTCTCCAGCCGGGCGCGCGCTTCCTTGATGCGCGGCGGCCGCAACAGGCTGCCGACCTCGTCGGCGCGGAAAGGGGCTTTGGTTCTTTGCATGGTCTTCACTCCAACGAATTAATGTGCCGCTGCACCCGCTACACCGAGATAGCGTTCGAGCACCGCGGGATCGGATTTCAGGGCAGCACTGGCCGCGTCATGGACGATCGCGCCGCGCTCCAATATCACAACCCGATCCGCCAGCCCCAGAATCTTTTGCGCATTCTGCTCGACAATGATCGAACAGGTTCCGCCGGCCCGGGTGATGGTGCCGAGCGCGGCGAGTAGCTCCTCGACGATGATCGGGGCCAGCCCCTCGGTCGGCTCGTCCAGCAGCAGCACCTTGGGATTGAGCGTCAGCGCGCGGCCGATCGCCAGCATCTGCTGCTCACCGCCGGAGAGCTGGTTGCCGAAATTGTTGCGGCGCTCCCTGAGCCGCGGAAACATTTCGTAAACTTTCGCCACCGTCCATGGTCCGGGCTGCGCCACCGCGGTCATGTTTTCTTCCACCGTCAGCGAACGGAAAATATTGCGCTCCTGCGGCACCCAGCCGATGCCAGCCCGCGCCCGCTGGTCGGGCCGCATCGACGTGAGGTCGAGCCCGCCGACCGTGATGGTGCCGCCAAAACGGCGGGTATGTCCGACGATCGAATTGATCAGCGTGGTCTTGCCGGCGCCGTTGCGCCCCAGCAGCGCCAGCACCTGGCTCTCGGCCAGACCGAGCGACAGTTTCGGCAGCACCACGGCTTCACCGTAACCGGCGCGCAAGGCCATCGATGCGGAGAAGATCAGGCATCGGCGCCCTCGCCGAGATAAACCGCCTTGACCTGCGGATCGCGCGCGACTTCGCCGGGCGGTCCCTCCACCAGCAGCGCGCCACCGACCAGCACCGAAATCCGATCGGCGAAAGAAAAAACCAGATCCATATCGTGCTCGATCAGGAGCACAGTGACATTGCGCGGCAAGGCTGCGACCGCGGCGAGGATATCGTGGCGCTCGCCTTCGGGAACGCCGGCGGCCGGTTCGTCGAGCAGCAGCACCCGCGGCTTGGTCGCAATGGCGACGGCGATCTCGAGAAGGCGCTGCTTGCCGTAGGGCAATGTCGCGGTCGGCTCGTTCATCACATCGAGCAGGTGAAATTGCTTGAGATGCTCCGCGATCTCGGCGTTGACGTCGGTGCGCGTGCCCATCCGGCGCCACCAGACGCCGCCGCGGCCGAGCCGTTCCGACACCACCAGGCCGATGGTCTCGAGCGGCGTCAAATCGGCATAGAGCTGGTTGATCTGGAAGGTGCGCGACAGGCCGCGCCGCACCCTGCTATGCACCGGCAAATCGGTGATGTCATTGCCCTGGAGCAGGATACGTCCGGCATTGGGCTTGAGCACGCCGGTCAGAAGGTTGATGACGGTGGTCTTGCCGGCGCCGTTCGGGCCGATCACGGCGTGACGCGCGCCGGCCTCGATCTTCAGCGAAAGGTCGCGGGTGACTTTGAGCCCGCCGAACTGCTTTTCGAGCCCCTGGGTTTCCAGCGCGAAGGTCATGGCGCGTCGCTCCCACCGACGGCCGTGATGGTTTTGCCGCCGAGCCGGATGACAAGATTTGGCACCCACAGCGCCCAGTGATGCAGGCGCTGGCGTCCGACCAGCACGATCACCACCAGCACGAGGCCGATCCAGAATTGCCAATATTGCGGCGTCAGATTGGAAAAGAACTCCTGCAGCATCCTGAACACGACGGCGCCGATCAGCCCGCCATAGAGATAACCGGTGCCGCCGATCACCAGCACCAGCATCAGGTCGGCCGAGCGCTCGAACGAGAACACGTCGAGCGACGCCAGCGCCGTGGTCTGGGTGAACAGCGCGCCGGCAATTCCAGCGTAAAACGCCGCCAGCGTGTAAACCGCGATCAGGCGGCGGTTGACGGGAATGCCGATCGCCGCGGCACGCAGCGGATTGTTGCGGATCGCCCGCAGCGACAGCCCGAACGGCGAGTGCACGATGCGCCGGGCCAGCAGGAACAACAAAAACAGCACGACAAGGCTGTAGAAGAAGCCGACCTTGCCGAACATGTCGAACGCGAACAGCCCCAGAATGGGCTGCATCGTGATGCCTTGCAGCCCGTCGGTGCCACCGGTGATGTCCGAAAAGCGCTCCGCCAGCGCTTCGAGAAGCAGCGCGATCCCCGAACGTCACCATCAGGCGGGTCAGATCGACGCCCCGGATCACCAGGAAGCTGGTCAGAAAGCCGACCATTGCGGCGGCAAGCCCGGCCACCACCAGCGCCGCCACCGGCTCATTGACAATGCCATGCAGCGCGAGCAGTCCGGCAGAATAGGCGCCGACGCCGAAGAACGCGGCATGGCCAAGCGATACGATGCCGGCGTAGCCGAGGATCAGGTCGAGCGACAGCGCGAACAGCGCCAGCCGCAGGATTTCCGTCATGATGAGATAGCGCGAGGGAAACAAAAACGCGCAGGCCAGCACGAGAAGCCAGAACGCCAACTCGCTATAGCGCCAGCGTGCGGGGCGCCGGGCGTAAAATCCAATGGTATCCGGTAGCTTCTTCACGGCTTATTCACCGTGCTGCGGCGCGGCCGAACAGGCCGTTCGGACGCCAGATCAGAATGACGATCATGATGGTGTAGATCACGAACGGCCCGAGTTTCGGCACGTAGTATTTGCCGGCGACGTCGCCGATGCCGAGCAGCAAGGATGCAAGGAACGGCCCGGTGATGCTGGAGGAACCGCCGACGGTCACCACGATCAAAAAGTAGATCATGAATTTCAGCGGGAAATACGGATCGAGCCCGAGGATCTCCGCGCTCAGCGCGCCGCCCAATCCGGCAAGGCCGCATCCGAACGCGAAGGTGAAGGCAAACACCTGCGGCACGTTGATGCCGAGCCCGCTGGCGGCGCGTGGATCGTCCACCGCCGCCCGCAGCCGGCTGCCAAATCTTGTGCGCGCCAGCACCAGTTGAAGCGCGGCCGTCAGCAATCCGCAGATCACGATGATCATCAGCCGGTAGCGGCCGATGCCGACGCCGAAGAAATCGATCTGTCCCTCCAGGGCGGCCGGAAGCTTGATGAAGATCCGCGACGATCCCATGATGTAATCGACCGCCGCCACCGACATGAAGACGAGGCCGACCGAGAACAGCACCTGATCGAGGTGGCTGCGGTTATAGAGGTGGCGATAGAGCGAGCGCTCCAGCACCACGCCGACCAGGGCGCTGGCGACAAATGCCAGCGGCAGCGCCGCAAAGAACGGCCAGCCGGATTGATTGACCAGCACCGCGCAGACATATCCCCCGGTCATGGCAAACGCACCATGGGCGAGATTGACGAAGTTCATCAGCCCGAGCGTGACGGCGAGACCGCAGGCCAGCACGAACAGCAGCATGCCGTAGGCAACGCCGTCGAACAGGATGGTAAGCAGCGTGGTCATGTTGAGAAGAGTATCCATGGCAATGAATTTAAAGTCGTCATTCCGCGGCGGCTGCGCTCGAAGCGCCTGGACCCGGAATCCCTCTCCATCCTGTCGAGATTCCGGGCTCGCTGGCTTCGCCGGCGCCCCGGAATGACGAGTTTGCCTGCAGGTCCGCGACAGCTCACCTTTTCTTCGTCTTGCCGGCGTCCTTGACGGCCTCGAAGGTCTCGAATTCGACGTTGTAGAGCTCGCCGTCGACCTTTTCGACCTTGCGGATGTAGATGTTCTGCACGATGTCGCGGGTTTCCGGATCGATCGAGATCGGGCCGCGCGGGCTTTCCCACTTCATCCCCTTCATCGCCTCGATCAGCGCGTCGCCGTCGGTCTTGCCGCCGGTCTTTTTCAGCGCGGCGTAGATCAGTTGAATGCCGTCATAGCCGCTGACCGCCATGAAACCCGGACGGCTGCCATAGGCCTTTTTATAGGCGGCGACGAATTCCTTGTTCATCGCCGAAGGATGGGCTGCCGAGTACAAATGCGCGGTGACGGCGCCGATCGCGGCGTCTCCCATGGCGTTGAGCAGATCGTCGTCCATGACGTCGCCGGGGCCGATCACCTTGATGCCAGACTTGTCGAGCCCGCGTTCGGCATATTGCTTCATGAAGTTGCCGCCCTGCCCCGCCGGAACGAACACGAACATGGCGTCGGGCTTGGCATCCTTCATCCGCTGCAGGAACGGCGCAAAATCCGGATTGGCCAAGGGAACCTTGACCTCCTCGACGATCTCGCCGCCGCCGGCGGTGAAATGCTCCTTGAAGAACTTCAGCGCGTCGTTGCCGGGGGCGTAGTCCGACGTCAATGTCGCGACCTTCTTGATGCCGTTCTTGGCGGCCCAGTCGCCGATGATGGTGGAGGACTGCGCCAGCGTGAAGCTGGTGCGCACGATGTAGGGTGAACGCTCGGTGATGATCGAGGTGCCGGCCGCCATCACGATTTCCGGAATCTTCGCCTCGGTGGCCAGCGGAGCCGCCGCCAGCGCCGCGGGCGTGACGCCGAATCCGGCAATCAGATTGACCTTGTCGTTGACGATCAGTTCCTGGGCGAGGCGCTTGGTATTGTCGGGAAGTGCGGCGTCGTCCTTCAGGATGATTTCGATCTTCTTGCCGGCGACGGTGTCGCCGTTCTGCTGCATGTAGAGCTTGATGGCATTGTCGATCTGTTTGCCGGTCGATGCCTGGCCGCCGGTCATCGGCAGGATCAGGCCGATCTTCACGGTCTCCTGCGCCTGCACGGGCGCCAGACCGAGCGCGCCCGCTATCGCCACGCCCGCCGCAGCCCACGACCGCATTTTAGTGCCAATGAACATGAACGCTCTCCCCTCGCCGCTTTTTCGTAATTCGAACCGAGTTCCCGGCCCTTGCCTCACCATAGCCCAGATTATTCAACCGTGTATCGGCGCGGCATGGCGTCCCAGCCGCGCGGCCTTGTCAATCACGACAATGGGCGCAAACCAATCCAAGGCCCTTTCCGTAACTCACTTCCGCCAAGCGGCAGGGTTAAACGGAAAATGGTATATTATTACCATACACCTCGATTTAACGGCCGTATGCCTATCTACCGTATGATCGCCCAACGACATCGCGGCCGAGCGATGATCGTCGTTCCGAGATAAGTATCCGACCAACTCAAACCATCGCACCACCAAGGCTCTGACGCTTCGCCAATGCCCATCCGGACCCACCATCTCGCCATCGTGCTTGCCGTCATGCTCACAGCGTGCGGCCTGAGCGGCTGCAGCACGATCAACACTCTCTGGCCTGGAGCGGGCGAGGCTCTTCCCACAGTGGCTCGGCGGCATGCCGGCGGATGTGCCGCCCCGTCCCGGCACCCCGAAATATGACGAGTACATGAAGGAACAGGAACGCAAGCGCCTCACGCCCGCGCCGCCGAAGGAGGATCCGGCCCAAGGCCAATCTCAAGGCCAATCACAAGCCCAATCACCCTCCGCGGGGCTGGCGCCGGTTCATTGAGATCGCGATCGCCGTAGCGGCAACGCATCAATCCATAAATACCACGGTCTTGCGACCGTTGAGGATCACGCGATCCTCCAGGTGATGGCGCATCGCGCGCGCCAGCACGCGGCGTTCGATATCGCGGCCCTTGCGCACCAGATCTTCCGGCCTATCGCGATGGCTGATGCGCTCAACGTCCTGGTCGATGATCGGCCCCTCATCGAGCGCGCTGGTCACATAATGGGCAGTGGCGCCGATCAATTTGACGCCGCGCTCATGGGCTTGGTGGTAAGGCCGCGCGCCCTTGAAGCCCGGCAGAAACGAGTGATGGATATTGATGCAGCGCCCCGACAGCTTCGCCGTCATTTCGTCCGACAGGATTTGCATGTAGCGCGCCAGCACCACGAGATCGGTCCGGGTTTGACCGACCAGATCCCAGATCGCGGTCTCCTGCGCCTGTTTGGTCTCCCTGGTTACCGGCAGATAGTGAAACGGAATCTCGCTGAAATCGAGATTGCCGTAGGTCTCTCGCGGGTGGTTGGAGACGATGGCGGTCGGGATCATCTCAAGTTCGCCGGTGCGCCAGCGATAGAGAATATCGGCAAGGCAGTGATCGGATTTCGAGACCAGCAACATGACCCGGCGGCGGCTGGCGCGGTCGCGCATCTGCCAGTTCATGCCGAAACGTTCGGCAATCGCCGTGAATCCGGTTTGCAGCGATGAAAGCTTGACCGCCAGATCGGCGGCGTTGAACACCACCCGCATGAAGAAATGGCCGGTCTCGACGTCGTCGAACTGCTGGGCGTCGAGAATGTTCTGCCCATTATGGGCCAGAAACGTCGACACCGCGGATACGATGCCGGGACGATCCGGACAGGACAACGTCAACACGAATTGATGGTCGGGCATGGAGCGGACTGGGCTATTGTTCGGAGAAGCGGAACTGGCGGATTTGCGGCCCTGCTCTATCACCCGCGACGGCCTTGCGCCAATCCCGCCGGAAGGGTCATGATGAACAGATCGAAGTCGACCGGCGTTAGAGCGAAATCATGGCTGACAGACTGAACGGCTATCGCATTCTGATTCTGGAAACCCGCGAGGAGGCCCAGTTTTCCCGCCTTTTGGCCGAACAGGGCGCCGATGTACTGCAATGCCCGATGTTCACCATCCACGATGCGCCGAATCCGGCGCCGATCGAGGCCTGGATCCGGCGCGCCATCGACCAGCCCTGCGACGACCTGGTGCTGATGACCGGCGAAGGCCTGCGGCGGCTGATGAAGGTCGCGCGGCGGATCGGCGTCGACCAGGACTTCATCGCAGCCCTCGGCCGGATGCGAAAATTTGCCCGCGGACCAAAGCCCGGCCGGGCGCTGCGCGAAATCGGACTGGAGCCGCAGGTGACGACCGACAAGCCGACATCCGAAGGCATCGCCGAAATGCTGGCGCGCGTCGACCTCCGCGGACATCGTCTCGGCCTGCAGCTTTATCCGGACAAGGATCACGGCGCACTGATCGGCGCGATCGCAGCACATGGCGCCAAGGTCGATCCGGTGCTGCCTTATGTCTATGACGCACAGGCTGCCGAGACCAATATCATCACCGCGATCGACGAGATGGCGAAAGGCACGATCGACGCGATTGCCCTGACCAGCTCGGGCCAGGTTCGCCGCCTGGTCGAGGTTGCGCAGGCGCATGGATGTGAAGTCGCGGTTGCGCGAGGGCCTGACGCGTACCCCGATTGCTTCCGTTGGGCCGGTGGTTTCCGATGAACTCAAATCCCACGGCCTGCATACCGATATTTATCCGGCCAACGACGCCTATTTCATGAAGCCACTGATTTCGGCGATGGCGGTCGAAGCTGGGGAAGACCGCGCCGCGTGGCGCGAAGATGCGCAATTAATTTTCGTCATTCCGGGATGCGCCACTTGGCGCAGGCCTCAGATGTGCAATTGCACATCGGGAATCCATTCTCCCTGCAGGGGTTATGGATTTCGGGCTCGTGCTTCGCATGCCCCGGAATGACGAGAGTAATCTACCGATGCTCGCTCAAATACGCCTGATACGCGAGCTTGATCCCATCCTTGAGCGACGTGCGCGCATGCCAGCCCAGTGCGGTAAGGCGGCTGACATCGAGCCATTTGCGCGGCGTGCCGTCGGGCCGCGAAGGGTCGAAGCTGATCTCGCCGGATATCCGACAGCCGCAGCAACCACGCGGGCGAATTCGGCGATGGTGATGTCTTCGCCGGTGCCGATATTGATCAGTTGGTCGCCGGAATAGTTCTTCATCAGATGAACGCAGGCGTCGGCGAGATCGTCGACATAGAGAAACTCCCGCCGCGGCGTGCCGGTGCCCCAGACCACGACCTTGGAAGCGCCGGACACCTTTGCCTCGTGAAACCGGCGGATCAGTGCGGCGACGACGTGGCTGTATTCGGGATGATAATTGTCGCCGGGGCCGTAGAGATTGGTCGGCATCACGCTGATGAAGTCGGAGCCGTACTGGCTGCGATAGGCCTCGGCCAGCTTGATGCCGGCGATCTTGGCAATCGCGTAGGGCTCGTTGGTCGGCTCCAGCGGCCCCGTCAGCACCGAGTCCTCGCGCAATGGCTGCGGCGCGAGCTTCGGATAGATGCAGGAGGAGCCGAGAAACATCAGCTTCTCCGCGCCATTGACGTGGGCGGCGTGGATCACGTTGGCTGCGATGGCGAGATTGTCGTAGAGGAATTCGCCGCGCAGCGTATCGTTGGCGACAATGCCGCCGACCTTGGCCGCGGCCAGAAACACCACCTGCGGACGTTTGCCGGCGAACCAGTCGAACACCGCGGCCTGGTCGCGCAAATCGACCTCGCTCCGCGCGACGGTCTGCAATTCGACGTCTTCCTGCGCGAGCCGGCGCACCAGCGCTGCCCCGACCATCCCTCGATGCCCGGCAACGAAGACCGTTTTGCCTTTCAGCTCAAACGGGATTCTTGCCATTGGCGGCCTCCCGCCTGGCGATATCGAGATCGCTTGCCACCATCTCCTTGACGAGCTGGGCGAAAGTCGTTTTCGGCTTCCAGCCGAGCTTCTGGCGCGCCTTGCTGGCATCGCCAATCAACTCGTCGACCTCCGTGGGGCGGAAATAAACCGGATCGATGCGAACGAGCGTGTTGCCGGTTTTCCCGTCGATGCCGGTTTCATCAATGCCCTGGCCGCGCCACTCGATAGTGCGGCCGGTTTCCGCGAACGCGATCTCGACGAATTCGCGCACCGAGCGGGTTTCGCCGGTCGCCAGCACGAAATCGTCGGGCGCGTCCGCCTGCAGGATCTTGTGCATGCCCTCGACATAGTCCCGGGCATGGCCCCAATCGCGCTTCGCCTCGAGGTTTCCGAGATAAAGCGTATCCTCGAGACCGGTCTCGATCCGGGCGACGCTGCGCGTGATCTTGCGCGTCACGAAGGTCTCGCCGCGGATCGGGCTTTCATGATTGAACAGGATGCCATTGGAGGCATACATGCCGTAGGCCTCGCGGTAGTTCACCGTGATCCAGTAGCCGTAAAGCTTGGCCACGGCATAGGGCGAGCGCGGATAGAACGGCGTGGTCTCCTTCTGTGGAACTTCCTGCACCAGGCCGTACAGTTCCGAGGTGGATGCCTGGTAGAACCGCGTTTCCTTTTCCATGCCGAGAATCCGGATCGCTTCCAGCAACCGCAACACGCCGATGGCATCGGCATTGGCGGTATATTCCGGGCTTTCGAAACTGACGCCGACATGGCTCTGCGCCGCCAGGTTATAAATCTCGGTCGGCCGCACCTGCTGCATCAACCGGATCAGGTTGGTCGAATCCGTCATATCGCCATAGTGCAGCAGGAACGGCGTGTTGCGGGCATGCGGATCCTCATAGAGATGATCGATGCGCGCGGTGTTGAAGGAGGATGACCGCCGCTTGACGCCATGGACCGTGTAGCCGAGGCCGAGCAGATATTCGGCCAGATAAGCGCCGTCCTGCCCGGTGACGCCGGTAAGGAGCGCGACGCGCCGTTTCGAATCCTGAACCGCCATGTCCACTCCAACAACGCGCCAATACGGCCTGGGAACACGGCCCAAACCGCGCTGATCAACCGGCCAGATCGAGCAGGCGCCAAGCCTTGCGCCGGCGGCAGGCCATAACATTCGAGCCCGGCTAAGTCTAACACCAAAGTCGATTGCAATCAGGGAGTTGGGAGACCGGCTGCGATCCGCAAGGTGAAGGCTCCCTCGCCATGTGCTGCGATAAGTGTGAAGCCAGAGGGGGGAGGGTAAAAAAAACAAAAAACAACCCCATGCAAAGTGATTGCGGACTTCCTCTGTCGTTCCTAGATTTTTGGAGCCTCAAAGGCGGAAGGCCAGCTGACTAACATGACAAAAAAGAAGGCCCCATCCACGAGCCCTGAGCCACACTCACCTAAACCGGCGGAGCGGGCTGCGATCAAAAAGGTATTCGAGCAGCGGAAAATTGCGCCCGCTCCACCGCTGAAGGTTGAGAACGGCAAGGTCTCAATCGACCACCCGGACAAGGCGACTGGCCTTCTGCTCATGCAAAACGCTCTGGGTACGTCGGACCAGGCATTCATGTTTGGCCTGCTGCAGCAGCTCGCAGGCGCGACTTCGGGAGGGCCGAAGGTCGACGAAACCGATCTGAATTTCATGGTCTCCGTCATCAAAGGAATCGAGCCGCGGGATCAGGTCGAAGCTATGCTGGCGGCGCAGATGGCCGCCATCCACATGGCGACAATGAGATTCATCCAGCACCTCCCGCGCATTGAAAATTTACTGCAGCAGGACGCCGCTGAGCGCGCCATCAACAAGTTCGCGCGGACCTTTGCGGGTCAGATGGAGGCACTGAAGCGCTACCGCACCGGCGGCGAGCAAAAGGTTACGGTACAACATGTGTCTGTCGGCGAGGGTGGCCAGGCGATCGTGGGCAACGTCACTCAGAATTCACGGCGGCCAGCGCCGGCTAGCACGGCGACCGCACCCGCGCTGACCCATTCAAAAACGCAGCCGATGAAAATGGTAGCGGACGCGGAGGCGACCCCGGCTCCGGTCGAACGTAAGTCGCTCCAGTCGAACGCAAATCGGGCAAAATGACCACCGATTACCCCCGTAACGTCGGTCCGATGCTCGCTAGTTTGCGCTGTGGTGCAAAGACACGATCGGGCGGAGCCTGCAGGTCGCCGGCGGTCCAGGGAAAAAGACGCTGTCGGATGCATGGCGGTGCGCCCGGATCCGGGGCGCCCAAAAACAACAAAAACGCACTCAAGCACGGCCTGTACACGAAGGAAGCCCTTGAAGCGCGCAAGCAACTTCGCACGTTATTGCGGCAATCTAGGCACCTTGTGCAGGATATGACGCGGTAACACGGTCAGCTCTTTATGTTTTCGAGAACTCGTTCTCACCGAATCATTCATCCTTGGCCAAAAATGGGCTTGGCGGACGATCCCTGCGTGGGAGTCGATTGCCCAAATCGGACCCGCTCGGATCTGTGCGGGGGGCACGAAGTAATGCGCGTCCCTACCGCGGATCATTCATCATGCGACGGCTTTGCGCTTCGCCCGGTGGCTTGTCCTTGCGGGCGCATTGGGCGCGATGTTGCCGGATTCCTTACAACTAGCATAAGCTATATCCGCGGGAACCACTCAGCTCGCTGCAGCGATTTCACGTTTGGATTCACACAAGGCGAACGCTGAGTGGGCGGCTTGGCGTGAGTTCTCAGCTGTCGTTTGTAGCGCTGGTTGTCGGGGTTCGCGTCATATTGGCTTAGGACGCGGGGTCTTTCGACCCCGCGTCCTTCTCCTTTTCCTTGCTACCGTCTGAGCCGCCTTGCGTGCGCGGCCAGGTCGTTGCGCGATGCGCTGCTGATCATTGGCCCGGCGCCTCATGGCTGCGGCGCAACTTACACGCATCGCGAACGCTTGAGCGCAGTCCTGTCAAAAATTATTTGCGTCGGATGCCAACAAGTCGAAGCCGGGATAAAATTACTCGTCATGGCGCGCCCGCCCCTCCCCCGCGTCGAGCTCATCGCGGCAGGTTTTCTGCAATGCCGGAAGATCGGCCTGCGCCAGCTTCCATATGATGGGCGCCGCGATGTTTTCATAATTGTGGCGCAGCACGTTGCCGATCGCTGCTACCTTCTGCCAAGGGATCTCCGGATGGCGTGCTTTCATCTCATCCGTTAGATGCCGGCTCGCCTCGGAAATGATCTCTATCCCGCGCTCGACAAGCCACTGCCGTTGCCAATCGGTTTCGAACTCTTGGAGAGATATATTCTCCAGCACGCCATGAATGCGTTCGATCGCCTCGACGATGTCTGTCAAACGAGGAACGAGCGACCGGGCTACCATTAAAACACGCGGACCGCCGTTGATTCGATCTTCTCCCGCAACATTTTGTGCAGGCTATCCCGGGTCATGATGTCGGTCTTGCGGCCGAGGATGCCGGCGGCGTACTCCTTAACGTCCATCAGCTCGAAGAGACCGAACTTTCCCTTTTCGTAGTCGAAAAAAAGGTCAACATCGGAATCGTCCCTTGCTTCGCCGCGCGCGGTCGATCCGAACAGGTAAAGATGTCCCACGCCAAGCCGCTTTAGATCGGCTTCGTGCTGCTGCAGTCGGCTGATGGCTTCGTCTCGCTTCATAAAATTAGTGTAGCAAACTGGAGCCTTCGCTTCCACGACTTTCGCCTACCGCCGTAGCTGAGAATGCTTAGAGGCTTCTCTTGTTTCGCAAGTTGGACGCGACATTATTTTATGGGCTTTTGCTTCCCCGATTTTCGAAGACGTACGCCGGGGCCGCCCCCGTTCTCGTCGATGAACTCAACACCGGCGCCTTCCAAGGCGCGGCGTACCGCGAGCTCGTTAGCGGCGGTAAGCGAAGTCTCGTTATCGGTGACCTCAGCACGACGGATTGTGTTGGCACCTAAAGCGGATGCTTGAGCAAGTTCCGCTGCACTCCACCTCAATAGCGCGCGGGCGGCCCTGATTTGGGAACTGGAAAGCCTTTCCTTTTTCATATTGACTTTTTCACCATATGGTGTAAATTACCCCATATGGGGCATTGATGACGGAAGGAATCACCTCGGAGATATAAAATGGAAACGAGCGCGTGGACAAAGACAAATACGAACCGCCGCGCCTTCATCGGCGGCTCGGACGCCCGGATCATCATGGGCGATGACGAGGCCGCCCTGCTGCGCCTCTGGCGCGAAAAACGGGGCGAGGCGGAGCCCGAAGACCTGTCCGGTAACCTAATCGTCCAGCTCGGCAGTGTGACCGAGGAGCTCAACCGGCACTGGTACGAGCGCAATACCGGCCAAGTGGTCAGCGCGGTCCAACGGCGGGTTTTCCACCCCGTCAAGCGATGGATGGCGGCGACGCTGGATGGCATGGTCGAGGGCACCGGAGCGGTCTTTGAGGCCAAATTCATGCTGCCCTGGACGTTCTCGGAGGAAGCCGCCGCGGAAAAGCATATGGCGCAGCTGCAGCACAATATGTGGGTCACCGCGTCCAGGACGGCGGTGCTGTCGATCATTACCGGCGGCGGCAAATGGGTCGAGATCACCATCCCCGCCGATCCGCTCTATCAGCACCTCCTCTTAACGGCCGAGAAGAAGTTCTGGCGCTGCGTGGAGACCGGCGAGACCCCTCACCTCTTCGGGGTCGAGCCGCCTCGGCCGCGGATCGAGGCGGTGCGGGTCGTCGATATGAGTTTTTCCAACGCCTGGGCGGAATTCGCCGGCGGCTTTCGGCGCACCAGAGCGGCTTTCCTGGAGCACGAGAAGACCAAGGCCGAGCTCAAATCCCTGGTGCCGGAAGATGCCAAGGAAGCCATCGGGCATGGCGTGCGCGCTAGGCGCTCGAAATCCGGCGCTGTCAGTTTCGACCTGCTTGACGGGGAGGCCGCAGATGCAGCGCTGCAGTGAAACGATTGGCGCGATCGCAGGGGCGCTGGCGAAAGCCCAGGCCGAGATCGCCAATCCCGAGAAGTCTCTGACCGCGACCATCCGGTCTCCGTTCCCGCGAGAAGCCGATCGTAGCTTCCGCTATGCCTCGCTCGCGAACGGGCTGGATTTGGTCCGCAAAAGTCTTGGCCGGCACGAGATCGCGACCGTGCAGACGACCTCGATTGACGACGCTGCGGGGTTGATAAGGCTAACCACGACGCTGGCGCATTCGTCTGGGGAATGGGTGTCGTCGGACTGGCCGGTCTGCTCGGTCAGCGAAACCGCCGCTCCGCATCGGATGGGAGCCGCCCTCACCTATGCCCGACGCTATGCGCTGTTCACGCTGGTTGGAATTGCCGGCGAGGACGATCTCGATGCACCGGATTTGGAAGCTGTCCCCGCAAGAAAGGCCGATCCGCCGAACGGATCGGCTGGGCAAGCCTCAAACGGGCACGCTCATGCCACCGGGGCATCGGATAATTCCCGCCGCCGAGCCCCCGTTACCCGATCGATGCCCCCCATTCTGGCTGCCGACCTATCGGCGCAGCTGCGGGACCGTCTGCTCGGTGAACTGAGCGGTCTGCAATCGAGCGACGAGGCAGCCAACTGGGCCCATCGAAGCCTGCCAGCCAAGAACACGCTGATCATCGCAGACGCCCAACTCGTCGAAGACGGCTTCCGCTTAAAGATAGCCGCTTTGGGAGAAGCTCCTGAGGTCATAAAAAACGCGGATCCGGCAGCCGAAGTACCCCAGGAATCTTCTCCGATAGGGGCTATTAGGAACGGCCGAGGCCGGATAGCGGCCAAGACCATCCGTCTGCGCGACAAGGACCATCGCAAGTTCGTCTCCTCCCAACCCTGCCTGGTGTGCGGCCGTTCGCCCGCAGATGCCCACCATCTGCGCTTTGCCCAGCCGCGCGCGCTCGGGCGCAAAGTCAGTGACGAGTTCACTGTCCCGGTGTGCCGTGTCCACCACCGAGAGCTGCACCGTCATGGTGACGAGGCCGCGTGGTGGCAAAAGACCATGATCGATCCGCTACCGATCGCGCGCAGGCTCTGGCAGCACGCACGGCGCGACGCCATGGCGTTAGCCGTTGATGGAGATGCCGAGCCCACGTCTGCAATCGCGCCAAACCTTTCGGCGCAGCATCCGGTTGTGATGATACCGGATCGCAGCGGCGTTTCGGAGAATGTAGCTTCCATCGTTACCGATCGACCCACCAACCCGTGACCTCGTTCCGACAAATCGAAGCCAATCGGCGCAACGCGCTCCGAAGCACCGGTCCGACCACCGAAGACGGCAAACGCCGGTCGCGGCAAAACGCCGTCCGGCATGGGTTGTCCGCTGAAACCGTCGTCGAGATCGTCGAGGATATTGATGATTACCGAGGTTTCGAGGCGGCCATCATCGCAGACTACGACGCGCGGACCGCGGTCGAGCGGGAACTGGTGCTCCGCCTAGCATCGCTGTTATGGCGACTACGCCGCGCCACCATGATTGAGACCGAGCTGCTCAGGATCCAGGCGGAGGTCGCGAGATCGTAAATCAAGCCATTTAACCGGAGCCCGAAATACGACATCGCAAATCCAGGGAACGCTTCCGCGGTTCAAGATGTACAGGGGGATCAGGCCGACAGCACCCGTGGCCGCCGGTCATTCCATTTCGCATTCGCCGCAACCAGTCAATTCCGCGCGAGACCTCGCGCATTGCTTCCTACGACTTGCGAATCTCGACAATGGGGTATTCGAACGGCTGGGACGGTATGAGTCAGCACTCTCGCGTCAAGTTATGCGAACTCTATTTCTGCTAAAATCCGCGAGAGTGTCGTGAAAACCGACTTGACCCAGTTACGCCTTGCGAGCAAGGGGCTATCTGATACAACATCGCGACTAGATGGTCTTAACACAAATTGAGATTACGCCTTCGAATTTTTTATTTCGGGGCTTATTCCGCCACTCCCGGCTCAAGAGGAAGCATGAACGAATTATCCGCTGGTTCGAAATATGTTTCCAGGCGACACCAGTTTCGACCCGGCCTTATACCGTTTCTGTGCCTACACATCATTACATGCTGCGTGTCGCTCGTGTGCGTCGCGTCATCTTATGCCGATCTTGTTGAGTTCGACGGCCATAACCTCTTCGCGGCTTTGCTAATCGTCACATCGTTCAGCTTCGTCGCGCTTCTTTTCACAATCGCCCCGTTCAGCTTCGGCTACTTCCTGGGATTCTATTTCTACACCCTGATCTTGGGGTATCTGTGGCTTGTCGAATTTTCGAAAACTTTCCTACAATCACTCTCTGGCAATTGTTTCAGCTTTCCTTTCCGCTCTAGCATTTCTTGCGCCTGCATTGTTTATAACGTCCCCGATTAGCCAACGATTTGCATTGTCGGCACGCGCTTTCGAAGTGCTGTTATCCCTGATCATGATCTTGGCCGCGGCAACCGTCGCGGGGGCGCTGTCTATAACTTCAAACTGGTCAACCTTTCAGATATGTATAAATTCCGCGCCGGGCTCGAGTTTCCCGCGTTGCTGAGATATTCGATCGGCATGACAACCGGCGCGTTGTTGCCGTTCGCTTTTGCATGCTTCGTCGAACGCGGAAACCCCTGGCGGGCCGGAATTGCCTTGCTGTTGATTCTGCTGCTTTACCCGATCACACTGACCAAGCTCACCCTGTTTATGCCGTGCTGGCTGCTGTTCCTGCTGTTGTTGTCGAGACTGACGGAGAAAAGAACGTCCGTCATTATGTCCTTGCTTCTACCCACGTTAGCGGGCGTTGGATGGATGCTTGCGAACCGATCCGGATCGGTATCGTCTACGCTGATGCAATACTATGTTGGCATTGTTAATTCCAGAATGGTTGCGATGCCCTCGGTCGCGCTGGAGGTGTACAACAATTTTTTCTCAACACATGATCTCACTCATTTCTGCCAGATCAATGTTTTGAAGCCGTTCGTCCGTTGTCCTTATGGCGAACCGCTATCGATTGTAATGGATAAAACCTACACGTACGGTGCCTTCAATGCGTCGCTGTTTGCGACAGAAGGTATCGCCTCCGTCGGACTGACCTTGGCTCCGCTTTCCGCGCTCGCGTGCGGACTGGTAATCGCCGTAAGCAACCGCCTCTCGTCGGGCCTGTCGCAACGGTTTGTCTTGTTGTCCGGCGGCGTGCTTCCGCAGATCTTCCTGAATGTGCCGTTCTCAACGACTTTGTTGTCACATGGAGCCGCGTACTCTTCCTGTTGTGGTACATCACGCCGCGCGCAATATTTGGTGGCGACAACCAAGCGAGCACGCTTGCTGCCGGAAAAGCAGCGCCGATTATCTAAAATACCCGGGAGAGTGCCGTTGGCTCGCCGTGAAGACGATTAGCCCTCGACCAGGATGCCGTCGCGGATCACGTGCTTCTGCTGCGTACGCGGACAGATCAGGTCATCCCCGAGGCGCTCGCCCGCTCGGCTCATCCATCCAATCCGCCGCGCCGGATTTCCGACCATCAGCGCGAAATCCGCGACATCCCGGGTGACAACGGCGCCGGCGCCGATGAAGCAGAACATGCCGAGCGAATGGCCGCACACCACCGTGGCATTGGCGCCGATCGATGCGCCCTGGCCGATCGGCGTGGCCCGAAATTCATCCTTGCGCGAGACGTTGGCGCGCGGATTGTTGACGTTGGTGAACACGCAGCTCGGTCCGCAAAACACATCGTCAGCCAGTTCGACGCCGTCATAGATCGCGACATTGTTCTGGATCTTGCATCCGTTGCCGACCCGAACATTGGGGCCAATCATGACGTTCTGTCCGATCGAGCAATTTGCGCCGATCACGGTGCGGGACAGGATATGGCAAAAATGCCAGATCTTGGTGCCCTGACCGACTACCGCGCCGTCATCGACAAAACTGGAAACGTGAATGAGCGCGCCGGGAAACCTCGGGTCTTCCCTCATTTCGCTCATGCGCGATTTGCCTTGATCGCAAATGGATGAACGCCATTGGTCTTGATGACCGGCAGGTCGCGGAATTTCGAAACGATATCGATCGAGGTACGCACTTCGTCGAGCCCAAAGCCCCGGCCGGCGATGATTTCCTCGTAGCTGCGGCCGGGCGTCCAAAACAAATAATCGGCGTTTCAAGCAGCAAAGTCACCATCGAGATGCCCCGAAACCCGTTCAGGCGGAGTATCAGTTTCCCGGATGGAAACCCGGCCGCCATCTTCCATCAGCATGCTTTCTTGGCGATGCTATCAATTCATTGTCTGCACAGATAGCTATTCTCGGTGATTGAAATGTCTGCTCCGGTGCGTTCGAAAGAGATCGTGCCCAGTTCGGACCATCCCTGAAAATTTTGCCTGTCTATACTCATCCCTACTCTGGATATAAACGGGATAAACGGCTGCAAGTCACCTGCGCATATTGCGGATTGGCAAAGTAAACCTTTGCGTTCGATCAGCCGTCGATTTTATCTTTTCGACAGCATCATCGTGCCGATCGAGCTCCGCACGTACGTTTTGCAAATTCAAGAGGATAATAAGCCGTCCATCCCGGATAGAAGACGCCTGATCCTTCTCGTCGATAGTCAAGGAAAATCCGTCTCCTGGCTTCGAATCCGAGCCAAACGCAACTTGGTTTCCAAGCACGACTGGAGCCGCCGCACAGCCAAACGCGGCGACGATTAGACCGACCGCAGTGCGGTCCGCGAACCTAGACATTCAGCGTACTCACAAGTCTCGCCGGTCTTTTGAAATATGTTTCAGGCGGTGTCAACCTCAGCTGTTCCGGACGCTTGTGCCAATTAGTTTGTGTAGTAAGATAGGGTGATAGCAAAACATCCAGCATGCAACTTTAGTATGGCAGTTCGCGGCTCGTTCAGGACATTTGTGTCCGGCTCTCTGGTGGTTGTCGTATTTGTTGCTGGGCTTGGGGCAGGCGTTTTTGATCTACTCGCGCGCGGCAAGCGGTCCTCGAAGCCCGCGGAAACGTATCGATCATGGGGATTCTCCTGATGATGAAAAAAAGCCTCTGAGCAGGGCCCGGCGGGGCTGTTCGACGACAGGTTGTCTGCTAAGTCATGCCTCGCATGTTACAGAAAAGCAGTTTTTCCGGATTTGGATTATGGCTAGGCCGCGAGGCGTACCGCTCCTATTCAAACGCTGATTTGATAACCTTCAGCCCGTTCGATCTGCGCATCTATATCCGGCTGACGCTGGCTGTCCTGATGTGGAAGAACGCATCCCAAGATTATTCCGCGCTCGCGCGCATCAGAAATCTGCCCGAATTAAATGATCATGCGATTGCGCTGGTGCAGCGCCTGGCTAGCCTCGTCAATCGCCATGTCCTGGTGACGTCGCAGATCGTGACGACCATCCAGATCGCGGGCCTCGCAACTTGCGCCTTCGCATTTTGGCGACCGTCGCGCATATCTCTGATCGTGGCATTCGCGACCGTCTCGCTGATCGAGTTTCCAGCGTTCCGGTGGCGCGGCCAAAACTGGGACTTCGACCTTCCACTCGCTGTCATGCTCCTGTTTATTTTTGCGCCCTGTTCGCTGGACAAGGCGCTGTCCGCGTCGACAACGCCAGTGTACGAATCCAACCTCGCTGGCAGAATTGTCGCAACCTATATCGCGTGCATGTACTTTGCCGCAGGCTTCTCCAAGATCGTCTTCGCCTGGGACTGGCCCGTCATTTTAGGCGCGGGCAATAACTGGCAAACCCAGTTCCTCGACATCGCCGAATACGGCAGCCTGAGTTCGATTTTGGGGCGCTGGTCGTCTGAGTTCTTTATCGCGTTTCCGCTTCTCTCCGCGCTGATCGCGCTGGGCGTTCTGGTTGACCAGTTGGTCATGCCATTTGCGCTGATCAATTCCCGCGCGAGATTGTGGGCGCCTGCGATCCTGTTCCTGAACCACGTCGCCGTCGCGGTCACGCTTGGCATTTTCTTTTCCAGCATGCCGGTATTGGGACCGGCTATTTTCGTGCCATGGCGAGGTTTTTCTGTTCAGCGTGGAGTGCCTCAGACTGCTCGTCAATCACGCATCACGGCCATCGCCATGATCTGCGCGGCGATGCTGGTCTTGCTTCCGATCATGATCGTGCGCGCGATACACCCTTTTGCGAACAATTTGCAATTCGGCTGGCGCTATAAGGCGCCGAGCGAATATACCAAGATCTACGCCGTTGGTTACAAAGACGCGGACGGTGCCTTCCTCCCGCTGCCGCGAGGCCATGGCGGGTTTCTAGAGGTCCGGATCAACACCTATTTGCAGTTCTGGGCAGCGGAGACGGGCGTCGGTCGCAAATGGGCGGACCCGAAAACAAATCGATATTTCGAAACCATGCTGTGCGCGTGGCGACCGATGGGCAGCAATTATTGGCTGCTAGGCCCCCTCAGTCTGCCGGAGCATCGGTTTTCACAATTCCATGATCTGGACTGGGATCGCATCTCGACGCTCTATCTGATAAGCGGTGTTCCGGACGGAAACGATATTCCGGTTCACGTCAAATGGACGCCGTTCGAGGAATTTTCAAAACCAGCATGCGAGTAGAGATCCCCACAGAATGGCTTGACGGGCTGACCATCGTCTACGATGGCGATTGCCCGTTCTGTTCACGCTATGTCGAATTTTCCAGGATCAGATCGATGTTCGGCAATGTGCGGCTTGTCAACGCCAGAGAACATGAAGATTTTTCGCGATACCTGAAAGCGCAGAGTTCTCGACCTGAACAGCGGGATGCTCGTTCATAGCGATGGCATATCCTATTTCGGCGCGGACGCCATATCGTTTCTCTCGCGCAACAACAGATCGCCCGGACTTTTTGCGATCAACCCGTTGGCAAAAGCCATCTATCCATTGCTGCGCTTCGGAAGATCGGTCATGCTGCGCTTGCTTGGGCGGCGCCCGCTCTGATCCGGCGATGCTGAGGCGATGTTCTATTGCTTGCAACTTTATGCCGTTCCCAGCAGCGCCCAGTTCTGCAACGATAAACCGTGTTCTTGTGAGACATCAGGCCGAACAGGCCTCAGGCGCTGTCAACCTCAGCGGCTCCGGACGCTTGCGCCGATCAGTTTGTGTCAGTAAGATAGAGTTCATCCAGCATGCAACTTTAGGATAAAATGACAGTTCGTGGCTCGTTCAGGACATATGTGTCCGGCTCTCTGGTGGTTGTCGTACTTGTTGCTGGGCTTGGTGCAGGCGTTTTTAATCTACTCGCGCGCGGCAAGCGGTTCTTGAAGTCTGTCTCGCCTTACCATCTGGGTAAGATGCATCAGCACCGTGGATAAGATAGGGAAATTCCGGCCTCTCGCGCAGCAACAACCTTTGCGCAGCGAATTGCACCGCAAATACCTGCGGAATTGATTGATGAAGGCGTAGTCAGCTCACGGCTGACATTCTTGGACCCTGTTGACCTCTATCAAAAGGCTGGGCTGGTCGAGGTCTATGGCGGAGCTCTCAGCCAACGCCGCCAGCCGCTGTCGGTCGTTATGAACAGCAACGTATTCGTTCGGCAACTTCAATGCGTCGCTTTTTGCAACGGAAGGGATCGCCTCCGTTGGACTTGCACTGGCTCCGCTTTCCGTCTGGTGTGCGGACTGGTCATAGGCTTGAGCAACCGGCTTTCGTCCGGCCTGCCGCCGAGGTTTGTCTTGTTGTCCGGCGGCGTGCTTCCGCATATCTTCCTGAACGTGCCGTTCTCAACGACCTTGTTGTCAGATGGAGCCGCCGTGCTCTTTCTGTTGTGGTACATCACGCCGCGCGCCATGTTTGGTGGCACGGCCAAGCGCGCGCGCTCGCTGGCGGAGAAGCAGCGCCCGTTGTCTAAAATGCCCGATGAGGGTGCCGTCGGTTCGCCGTGAAGGCCGATCTAGGCCTCGACCAGGATGCCGTCGCGGATCACGTGCTTCTGCTGCGTCCGCGGACAGATCAGGTCGTCGCCGAGACGCTCGCCCGCTCGGCTCATCCATCCAATCCGCCGCGCCGGATTTCCCACCATCAGCGCGAAATCCGCGACATCCCGGGTGACAACGGCGCCGGCGCCGATGAAGCAGAACATGCCGAGCGAATGGCCGCACACCACCGTGGCATTGGCGCCGATCGATGCGCCCTGGCCGATCGGCGTGGCCCGAAATTCATCCTTGCGCGAGACGTTGGCGCGCGGATTGTTGACGTTGGTGAACACGCAGCTCGGTCCGCAAAACACGTCGTCAGCCAGCTCGACGCCGTCATAGATCGCGACATTGTTCTGGATCTTGCACCCGTTGCCGACCCGAACATTGGGGCCAATCATGACGTTCTGTCCGATCGAGCAATTCGCGCCGATCACGGTGCGGGACAGGATATGGCAAAAATGCCAGATCTTGGTGCCCCGACCGACTACCGCACCGTCGTCGACAAAACTGGAAACGTGAATGAGCGCGCCGGGAAACCTCGGGTCTTCCCTCATTTCGCTCATGCGCGATTGGCCTTGATCGCAAATGGATGAACGCCATTGGTCTTGATGACCGGCAGGTCGCGGAATTTCGAAACGATATCGATCGAGGTACGCACTTCGTCGAGCCCAAAGCCCCGGCCGGCGATGATTTCCTCGTAGCTGCGGGTGTGAAGGTCGGTGAAGCCTTCGGAAAATTCGACCGCCTCCCCGTCGACGGTAATCGAACGAAACGTCGATTTCTTGCCCCTTACGCTTTCGGGCAGATCGTTGCGATCGATCGAGAGAAACCAGCTTACATCGGCGCGCTCGCATTCGAGCGAACCCGCAGCCCGTACCGGCTCCCGGAGATGGGCTTCGTTGCGGCTGACGCTCCCGAAAATGAATCCCAGCATGTCGAAAAAGTGGACGCCGATATTGGTCGCTACGCCGCCCGACTTGCGGTCATCGCCCTTCCAGGAGGTGTGGTACCACTGGCCGCGCGAGGCAATGTAGGTGAGTTCGACCTTGTGCCGCTTGTTGCTCTTTGCGAAGCGGTCGCGCAACGCGATGATCGCCGGATGCAACCGAAGCTGCAGGATGGTGGATATCCGGCGACCGGTGTCACGCTCGATCTCCGCCAGACCGTCGATGTCCCGGGGATTGAGGGCCAGCGGCTTTTCGCAGATGGCATCGGCGCCGGCGCGCATCGCGTAGCTGCAATGGGCATCGTGAAGGTGGTTCGGCGAACAGATCGCGGCGTAATCGATTTTCTCGCCGCGGCGGCGAAGCTGGTCGATGTGGCGATCGAACTCCTCGAACCCGACAAAGAATTGCGCATCGGGAAAATGGCTGTCCAGGATGCCGACGGAGTCGTTTGGATCATAGGCGGCAACGAGATTTCCGCCGGTTTCCGCGATCGCACGCATGTGCCGGGGCGCAATGTAACCGGCAGCGCCGATAAGAGCATAGGATGTCAAAGGCTGTCCCCGATTTGCAGAAACTGGCGCCCGGCAGGCCCAACGGGCCCGCGGCAGTGGCGTTTTCCTAGCCCGTCCGCGTCGCAATCGTCAAGGACGGCCGGACGGACCGGGATCTGCCCGGAAGCACGACGGAAGCCGGTATCGAACTTCGACCCGGGTTCCGTTCTGGATCGCTCCGGGCAGCAACAGCCATCAGGCCCGGATGATGTTGTCGGCGGGCGCGAGAAACCTGCCGCGACAATCGATCAAAAGCAGCGACTGCGTTCGCAGCATTTCGTAATCAAACTTGTCGTGATCGGTCGCCAGCAGCACGCAATCGAACTTCGCGACACTTTCGGGCGTGAGCGCCGTGCTCGACAGGTCAAAGTGATGTTCGCGCATCCTGGGAAACGCCGGAACGTGCGGATCGCTGTAAGCCACTTTTGCGCCGAGATCGCGCAGCTTTTCCATCAGGTACACCGACGGCGACTCGCGCACGTCATCGACATTCTTTTTGTAGGCAATGCCGAGAACGAGGATGTTGCTTCCCTTGATGGATTTGCCCTTTCCGTTAAGGGCGCCCGTGATCTTGGAAACCACGTAGTCCGGCATCGACGAATTGATCTCGCCCGCGAGCTCGATGAAGCGCGTGTGCATGCCGTATTCCCGCGCTTTCCAGGTCAGGTAAAACGGGTCGATCGGAATGCAGTGACCACCGATCCCGGGACCGGGATAATAGGGCACGAAACCGAAAGGTTTGGTTGCCGCAGCCCGGATCACCTCGTGAATGTCGATGCCCATCTTGTCCGCAACCATCTTCATCTCATTGACGAGACCGATATTCACCGAGCGATGGATATTCTCCAGAAGCTTCGTCAGTTCGGCGGCCTGGGTCGAACTGACAGGGACAACCTTGTCGATCACTTGCCGATAGAGCGCGAGGCCGGCCTCGAGACATGCCGTGGTACAGCCACCGCAGATTTTCGGAATCGATCGGGTCGTAAAATTCGGATTGCCGGGATCTTCCCGCTCGGGTGAGAACACCAGAAAGAAATCGCTGCCAACTTTCAAACCGCGCTTCTCGATGCGCGGTTTCAGCTCTTCTTCGGTCGTGCCTGGATAGGTCGTGCTTTCGAGCGACAGGATCATTCCATCGTGCAGATGCGGCAGCAGCGATTCGACGGTATTGAGAACGAAACTCAGATCGGGTTCGCGGTATTTATTGAGCGGCGTAGGCACACAGAGAATAAGCGCATCGACTTCGGCGGCGCGGGAAAAATCCGTGGTGGGGTCGAAGCCGCGTCCGATGGCGGTCTGGACGCTCGCCGGTGTGATATGTTCGATGTAGGATTTTCCCGCCCGAAGCGCGTCGACCTTGACCTGATCGATATCGAAACCGACGACCTTGTATCCGACCTCGCAATAGCGAAGCATCAGCGGCAGGCCGACATAGCCGAGCCCCACGATTCCTATCGTTGCCGTCTTGCCGTCAAGCTTCTCGATCAGTTTTGAATTCATTCGAATACCCACAAATCTCTGCGCAATGGCGCGCCAGCCGATCGGATCTCACGTCGCTTCTTGCTTGTTTATTGCGGAAGAAGGGAAAGCCGGAATGGGTCCCTGTCGTGACGGCCCGCAAACGGGGCGCGTTCATGACATACCCTTACGAAATGGGGCCGACAACCCAAAATTCGGTCCGGCTAGGCTCATTCTTCGCTGACCACGCCAAGCCGAAACCCTCAGGGATTTTTCGCGCCCATCGTTTTGCGCAGCCCCTCTTCAAATCGGGTAAATCGGCGGAGATCGAAGCGGCCCGCAAGTCGATCCAGATCAGGTACGACGTCGATCCGCATTCTATCCACGATTTCCAGCCTGGGCTCGACGCCGAGTTGCTGCCCGATCAATTCCGCGATCCCACGGATCGATAGCACCTCGGGCGTCGCCACGTTCACAGTACCCGTCCATGAATGATCGATACTCGCCGAAAACACCTCGGCAATGTCTTCCACAAATGTCGGAACCAATCGCATTCCGTTGCCATCGGCCGTCACTTGAATGGCTTCGCCGGAACGAACCCGTCGTATCAAATCGGGGATGAGGCGGTCCCGCTGGCCCGGGCCGTAGGGAAAAAACAACCTAAGGATGCCCAACTTGAACAACCCGGCGAACGGCAGCGCAATAATTTCAGAAGCAAACTTGCTTGCGCCCAAAAATCCACGCGGGGCCAGGGCGGCCTCCTCCTGCAGCGAACCGCGCGAATGGCTCGTATACCGCGCCGGACGATGCAAGGCAGAACTGCCGGACGCTCGGCTGCGCGGCGGCCCATTGCAACAGCGCCATCGTCATGCCGACGTTGACGTCGAACATTTCACGGGAATCGGCCGGAAAGTTTCGATAGCTGCGCGACTGCGCAAGATGAATGACGACTTCAATGGCTTCCGGGAACTTCGACATTCCAGCGGGGCTTGCGGCGTCCCAAATAACCGTTTCTCCAAACGCGACCGAAGACCCCGGCCGGCAGACGGAAAACAGTTCATGACCTGCCGCCATGAGCCGGGGACCGAGCGTGGAACCGACAAAGCCGGTACCGCCCGTGATCAGAATGCGCATGATCGGGCTAGTCCGCCGGCTTGGTCAGCAAAACGGAGATTCCATTGGGATTGGAATCGTTGAATTTGTAGGTCTGAACGCCAAGGTCTTTCAGCCATCCCTCGACCTCCCCCTCGGTATGCTGCCAGGCGTTGTGCGGATGATACCAGTCGAAATTGACCATGTTGTTGGTCTCGTAATCGAACGCCTCGTTCCAGAAGCACTTCAGAAAATTGTAATATAACAGGCGCTGGACATTGTGTGTGCCTGCCGGAATACCAAGAACCGGAATTGGCTTCTCAAGCGTTATCGAAACATTGAGCCGGGACAACTCCCGGCCAAGTTCGGTAATTCCCTCACATGCAGCGTAACAATCTTCGGTCGAAAGCGGCATGAAGTTCTCGCGAACGTGATTGTCGGAAAACACCCGCACGGCGCCCATCTTGCGGTAGACATAGAAGAAGAACTGACCGCCGGGTCGCACTTTTCTGTACAGCGCTTCGACCGCGGCACGGGTGTTCGGCGTGTGATGAAGCACTCCGTCAGCGATGATAAAATCGAAGCTTTCATCGGGGAACGGAGCATCCATCAGATCCGCCTGAACGACGCTGCAATTCTCCAGCTCACGCGTGTTTTCGAAGGTCGTGAATGCCGCATCGGAAACGTCCAGCGCGAACACCTCGCCCGGGCAATTTTCGGCAATGAACCGCGTATTGAAGCCGGACCCTGGACCTACTTCGAGCACGCGTTTCTTGCCGCCATAAAACGCCTTCAATGCATCCAGATCCGGCACACCAAGCTTCTTGCAATACCAGCCGAACAGAAACTCCTTGTGTTCCGGCTCCAGGCCATATTGCTTGAAACGTCGCCACTTGTCGGAAAACGTCTCGTTGGTCTTTGCCTGCTCGCTCGATTCAGGCCGCGTGGGCGCCGTCGCCGGCTTCTCAAGACCATGGCGCGCGCAGAAATCCGTCAAATCGGGCTGCATCGGACCCGTCAAAAACGACGGAACACCTTGCAGGATGGGGTACCAGACCGAGGGATTCGATGTTCGAAGCACACCTTCGATGACATGTCCGCCGTTGTCGGAGAAAATCTCCGGCTGAAGCGTCTGGCCGGCCGGCCGAAGCAACGCATTATTCTGAAGTCGCATAAACTAAAACCTTGCTTTTGGGCCGGCGACGGACCCAACGGGGCCCTTTTACTCAAACCGCTTATCGATGATACGATGCATGAATCATAGAGCATGCCTCGTCGTTTGACCTCAAATTCCGAATGTTGCGGTTCGATCCAGCGACAAGGACACCCCTGTATCAAGAAGCATGCGGGATGCCAAATCCGATCTTTGGCTTTTGGTAGTCGCTTGGAACGAGCGGTCGAACCGCCCGCGAATGGGGAATGCTCGTCGCCGTGCATCGAGCCGGGCGTCCAAAACAAATGATCGGCCCGCGATTAATTAGCGACCACCGGTGTCAGCACAAACGTGCTGTCTGGACTGCGATAGGCGTCCAGCATCGCTTCCGCGATGCGATCGGGATTGTGCCAGCGTTCGACGTAGCGCCGTGATCTCCTGCCGACGTTCTGCCATTCGGCGCGTCGCTCGAGAATGGCTGCAAGATCGTCGACAAGCCGGCCGGGATCAATCTGCAGGATCGGCATCTCGTCCCTCATGGCCGGGGGCACGAATTTCATATCCTGTTCTCTGATATAGCATGCGACGGGCTTGCCCATCGCCATCATCTCCACCGCGAAACCGCCGTACCAGCCCGCCAGAACCTGATCGATCGCAATATCCGCCGAACGATAAAGCGCAAGTGCTTCCTCATGGGTTTTCTTCTCGACCAAAATCAGATCAAAGTCATATCGGGTCTTTAGCTGTTCAAGTGCGCTCAAGATCATCGGCGTACCCTTGATGCCCCCGTCGCTCGGCGCATGCACGATTCTTGGCCGGCCTTCAGACGAAGGAAACTTGACGTCAAATTTTTCAATTTCCACGCTGGCGTAGGGGAGGAATTGCGCCTTCCGGCACAACATGCCCGAGCTCCGGATTGAGGTAGAATACCCGGTCAAAAAATGGAAGCACGTTGCCGATCATGTAGCGCCGGCGCGCGTCGAGCGCCGTTAATGCAGGTCTAATACAATGAACAGCGACCCGCCGCACACATTGTCCAATCGTTTCGCGAATTTCCCTCGCCGGCCAGCCGGGCGTCGCACCCTTGCAACGTCATGAACCTTTTTCGGCCAAGCAGCTTTGCAACCCTCAGGTCGATCGTTGAGCAATAATCCTACAATCCTTTCCAAAACACGACTTTTTGAAAAACGAACGCCCGGGAGAAAGGAATGTCTGTCCAAAATAAAAATGCAATACATCGTATTTCCAGGGCACCCCAAGCCCAAACAAGACGCTCCGCGCAGCTATCTCGGAGAAACTGGAGCCATCTCGCGAGAGGGTCCTGTCGGCAGGATAGTTGAGCCACGTGCCACTTCGGACCACCAGATCGCTCGCCATTCCAAGCCGACGCTCCGCGCGCGAAAGCGCCCACGGCTGATTGCCTACATTAACCGGGCCATGCAGAATTTTCATCAAATCGCGGCCTCGCTCGCGATCTGCTGTTCCGAAGTCGCTACGCCCGGAAATTTCCGATAGCATTCCAGCTGGAGTTCAACAATCTTCTCTGCGGAATGATACTGCTTGATCCACTCGGCTCCCGCATCGCCAACTCCCGCAAGGTCGTTTCGATCGAGAATGATTTTCTCAAGCATCTCATAAATTTCGGTCTCCGAAGACGCAGAATAGATTGGAGGCGCTTTGGAAAAGAACCGTTCCGCAGCACCGAAATCCACGTTGGTGATGACGCGACATCCCAACGCCAGCGCTTCGAAGGTGACGCCGCCGAACGACGGCAGCACAAATTGATCCAGCACGGCGTGGCTCGAAAGATATGTTCTCCAGAGATCCTGCTTTCGCATCGGGTCGAGCCATTGTATCTTGCCTTCAACGCCAAGGCTTTTGATCAAGTCTCGCGTGGCATCGAGATCACGTCCCCAGGCAATCATCACAAGCTGCGCAGACGGATGCGTCCGGCTAATTCTCGCAAATGCTCGAATGAGCCGATCGTTTCCCTTTATCATGCTGGGGTCAGCAAGCAGCCAGTCTTGCCGGGCAGGATGAAAAAACATCACGTGATCGTCAGGTGGCCGAATTTCGCGGTGGTTCTGCCGAAACTCGACAAGCCTCTTTTCGTCAAATGCGTGAGGAAGAGGCGAGAATCGATCTGCCGGTATGCCGAGACGCTCTCCGGCCTCCATGCAATCCAGATTGGTGACAAATACGTGGTCAGCGCCCAGAAAGACGGTTGCCGCCAGTCTTCCCGTTAGCATCGTTCTCGAACGGGATTGCCCGCAAGGTGCCGTGCTCGTAGGCAATATAGGGCTGTTCGGCCAGCAGCGGCCACGCGCCATCCGTCGAATATGCCTGAATGACATCGAAATGTTCGAAAGAGTCCCTCCAGGTCCCGCAAACGAGCTCGATAGCCGGAAAAATCTCTCGCCGTGGGCGCCGATTGATGTGGGGTGCGGGCTTTCTTCCAGATCTCGATCAGTCTCGAATGGTCGGCGGTCTGATTTTTTTGTCTCAGAAACACCGCGTTGAGCACGACTTCTGCTGCCCCACGCCATTCGCTGGAAAGCCTCCTGAGCCTGCGGCGTACTCTACGCGCCTGACGGATCAATAGGACCGATAGGTTTGCGAACATTCTGCCTCTCGAGCTGCCTTCAGCTCGAATCCGCAATTTGTCGGCCACTGTCGGAATTTCCTGACGGACTTCGGCTTCAATCATCTTGCAACAAAGGCCGAGAGGTCCCGAGGCAAACCAGCGCGGGCGCTCATAGCCTGCCAGATCAACCTTGCTCCAGTCCGGAAAAAACGGATCTCCAAGATCACCTATCGAACGTCGCCTCCTCCCATTCGGGGCAGGCCATGATGTGATAATTCTCGTAGGCAATAACGTATGCATCGATGCCGTACTGGCGCTGAATACGTGCGTTGTTGAAGGCGTTGTTCGCGATGTTTCCAAGGTGGAGAACCCGAAGCGGCCGCCCCCGTTTCGCTCGCCAGTTGCGATACCAGTCAAATACCTCTGCGCCCGATTCAACACTTGCCGGGATATCGGCAGATGCTGAACCGGCTTGACCGTTTTGCGGTGAAAGTGAAGTCAAGCTGCCACTTGCCCGTTTGCAGCGCAATTCCGGTCAAGTTGCTCGATCCTGGATCGCAACCTGCTATTCAATGCTTCGGGAAAACCGGCAGTATCGATATATAATCGCCCAAGTCGTGCAGCAACGGCCTCAATGCTGTAGTAGCGATCGATATATGCCCTGCCCTGCTTCCCCAGACTCTCCAGATCAACCCCGCCTTCAAGACACCTTTTCAGCGTGTCGTAGATCTGCTCGGGTCTGACGTTGATGATTGGACATGTTGCCGGATCAATCATCATGTCGTCGTTGCGGAGAAAACAGAGCACGGGCCGCGCCAGCGCCATCGCCTCAAGGGCTGTGTAGCCATGAAAGCCGGCAACGAATTGATCGGCTATCAGATGAGACGTCCTGAAAAGCTCCAGGACCTTCTTGTTCGGCACCCCTTGAACGGACACAAGCTCTATCGGCTGTCCTTCACCGACGAAGCCTTTCGATCGCCTCCATCAGGAGATCGGGTCCCCTTGAAATGCCCGTGGTTCGGGGCGTGCGCAACTCGCAAGGTATCGCCCCGCCGATACGCCGGGGGTTCCGCCTTGAATTTTTTCAAATCCAGCGGCCAGTAGTGCATGTTTCGGCAACCCGGCACATAGGAAACCATGTCGCCCATCGCGATCCGCGCCGTCACGCGCCCGTCAAGTCGCTTCAAGGGACGAGTTCAAATCCTCCGTTTTGCAGATGCAGTATCGCCCGGGTTGAGGACATTCCTGGCAAACATTGGGCTCGCCGAGCCGCAAGCGTGATTTCCTGCGATCTCACATCGGCTCCGTATGCGTAGGTGTAAAGTCTTTTTCCCGAATCGAACAACAACTGGAGTTCTTCGGGATTAATGCCGTAACGTCCGTCGCTTATCATCAAGCCACGGTCGTAAAAATAATGAAAAACATCGAATTTCAACAATGCCCATGCCAACACGATGCGCCGAAAATTTCGCAGTGCGCGCCCGCTTCGCGTAAGCCTGACCGCTGCTTCGAAGACAAACAGATTAATGTCGAAAGATCTTGTGATGTAATAGGTGTTGAACACAAGCGACGACGAACGAAGACCGAGCAATCGGTCGCATTCTGCGAGGATTGGCAAAGTCAAGATCGGCGTTGAAGCCCAAAGCGTGCGGACGGTCCCTCTAGCCAGCCTCCGTTCCGTCGAATTGCGGGCTCGCCGAACGACGATGGCCAGCAAGAAATTGCAGCAGCGCGGCTTTCCTTGCACGAAATATACCGCATGCCCTTGCCCGCAGAGGATCGAGCACGCCGGTACTGGACCTGCAAACTGTTCAATTATTAGCGCTCACTTCGATCCATCATCGCCGCTGGCAGGCTTCTTCAGCCGCTGACCGCAACGGCAGCCTTGGAGGACTGCGTCGGCAAGCGCGGTCCGCCAAAATCGACTTGTAGGCCCTTGCCTGCAACGCGACCGTTCGCTCTGGCAGAATGATAGGTCTGGAACCAGGCAGCCGACGCCTGGCCGATCCCCGCCCTGTCATCGGGGTCATTCACGACCTGAAGAATCCGCGCCGAACAGGCCTCGACCGAGTCAGCGGTCAAGCAAGGCGGCGGCGCCCCAAAAAAGACGGTCGTCTGCTCAATGTCAATTCTGGTCATCACCCTGCACCCCAACGCCATGGCCTCGAAAGTAACACCACCCATCGCAGGCGTCAGGAATTGATCAATGACAGCGTGGTTGTTGCAATACGCCTGTCGCAATTCACTCTTGTTCAGCGTCGGAATCCATGAGACCAGGTCTTCGATCCCCAATGATCTAATGAGTTTCCTGCTTCTATCGACATCGACGCCCCATTCCACAAATACGATCCGGAAGTTGCGATTGGTCTTGGCCGCATCGGCAGCACCGGCAATAAAAACCTCATTGCCCTTTCGCATCGAAGCCGGCTCGGAATACCAGTGATGACGCGTCGGACAGAACAGCGTCACGATGTCATCGGCGGCTCTTCTTCTTCGGAATAAACTCGGCCTGGAATTTTACGATTTTTTGATCATCAAAGGCATGGGGCAGACAAATTGTACGGGTCTTTTCCAATCCCATCCGCGCAGCGGACGGCAGGACGTCCGAGTTCGTCACAAAGGAAAACTTGGCATTCCTGTACGACGCCATGCATAATATCGCATTGTAACTTTCCTCGAACGGAATATCCCGCAATGTTCCGTGCTCATAGCAGACAAAATTCTCAAAGCCGTTCACATAGGGAATAAATCCATCCGTCGCATAGCCCTGTATCACATCGTAGTATGGCAACACGTCAGCGAACTGGCTGGCTAGATTACGTGCGAAGCCTTCGACATCGTCCAGGATGTCAACAGGAAATTGTCGGTATTGCGCGCGTATCGTACTGACAATGGCATCGCGCGCCCCGCTCCGGTTATCGCTGCCTTTTCCGAACCGATTTAGATATGAAAACTCCGGCCGATTTAGGTCAGGCCGAGGCAATTTGACGACGGGAGGGGCAACGTATGCGCGTCGCTCAGCTTGCATCCCGCGCATCACTTCGTAGAGCTCATCCCGACGTGACGACAAGCCACGCACACGCTCGTAGCTGTTGCCACACGAATAAGCTCAAATAGAAATTAGAAGCGACGCCTAATTCAGTTTCCCTTTGCAAACGAGGGAATACGTTTTTTGCGAGAAAGGAGTGATATTTTGAGCGGGCCAAGCCTCTGACAATTTCCTTTCATCGAACGCTTATTCGCGAAATGGAAATCAAGATCGTCAGCGCATCCCTTAAGTCATTTGGCATTTCCGGTCTTGTTCGACCGTCAGCGAAGGCTACTCCGTCAAGCAGCTCCCAGTATTTGGCCTGCAGCAATTTCCAGAAAAATCTGGAGGCATCATTGTCGCCAGCGTTCCTGGCACGCAAATACCCCAGGCAAATTGTTAGCGGCCCCTGCACGAACCAGTCCGGTCGCTGCCAGCCGCCCAACTCGGTCGCCCACCAATCGGGAAAAAAATTATCGGTAACCTTCGAAAAGGTCGCAGCTTCCCATTCCGGGCATCCCATCACATGATAATAGTCATAACAAATCGTGTCGGCAGCAATACCGTAACGACGCTGGATCAGCGCATTGTTGTAGGCGTTGTTCGCGATGTTGCCGATATGCAAGACGCGCAGCGGCCGTCCGGCGGCCTTCTGAAATTGTTCGATGAATGCCAGATCCGCGGCGAGATCCGCGTTTGGATCGGTGGCTCGTTAAATAATGGGTTCACGGATATTCCCGGAAGGAAACTTTGTTGAGCTTCAAGTTAGCCCCTCAGAAAGTCATAACTCGCACGGTATACGAAAGAATCATTCGTTTTTATGAACCTGCAATTTTTTCAGAACTTGACAGTCAGGATATTGACGAGCCAACTAATTCGACAACGCGTTGTTGATCATCTTCGGTCATGCCGGCGAATACCGGCAACGTGATTGTAGTGTCTTCGGCTATAACGGCGTTGGGAAACTGCTCGGGCATCAGTCCATACTTGTTGCGATAGTAGCCAAGCCGATGAACGGCATGTGTTCCAGGCCGCGTCTGGATTCCTTTGGCCGCAAGCGCTGCCATAACCCGGTTCCGCCGGGCCCGACCACCCTCCAGGATACGGATGACATAGGATTGAAAGCTATGCCCCGCCAAATCTCCGCCAGTCGGAAGTCCAATGGTATTGTTGCCCGCCATCAGCTCCGAATAGCGGTGACCCAGACGACGACGTTCCGCCAAAAGGCGATCCAGCTTGGCCATCTGCGCTACGCCAACTGCAGCCTGAATGTCCGACAATCGTAAATTGAATCCCAAATTGTCGAACGTCGCCATTGTCCATGGACCGTGTTCCTCGACACTCGCGTCGGGCAACGCGGTTGCACCATGATTGCGTTGCGAACGAACAAGAGCCGCCAGATCGTCACGGTTTGTGGTGACGGCTCCGCCTTCGCCGGTTGTCACTGCCTTGCGCGGGTGAAACGAAAAACAGCCGATGTCGCCGATCCCCCCTACGAGGTACGTTCTTGTAGGCCGTTCCGATCGCGCAGGCGGCGTCTTCAATCACGCCAGGCCGTATTTTTTAGCGACGGAACGGATCTCGTCCATGGGCGCTGCGAGTCCGAACAGGTGAACTGCAACAACGGCTTTGGTTCTGGGTGTGATGCTCGCCTCCAACGCAACCGGATCGATATTATAGGTTGCGAGATCAATATCGGCGAAGATTGCCTTTGCGCCAACGTACTCCGCGGCATGAGCGCTGGTAACCCACGTAAAAGCCGGCACGACTACCTCATCTCCAGGACCAAGCTTCAATGCGAGTGTCGCCAAATGAAGCGCCGCAGTGCATGAGGTGCATGCCAGCGCGTACTTCACCTGATGACGTTCGGCGATGAGCTTTTCAAACCGTTCAGTCAACGGACCCTGGGTAACCCACTTGCTGGAAAGACAAGCACGAAGCATCTCGATTTCGGTCTCGTCAAAACTTGGTTCTGTGAGATTCATTTATCACTCCGATGGGACTAGGCAGGGATTCCACGCGGGCGTTGTATGCGTTAAACCCGGGCTAATTTAGGAAACGGGCGGTCCCGTGTAGTTTGGAAATCGTGGTGCCTGCCTCAGCTGATTCGAATGGTAGTCAATTTCCGCTTTCGACAGCGGCGCAAGTAATGGCGACCCAAGCGTCGACAGCGGAATACCCCGCGCCATTGCACGCAACAATACATGATAGACATTCGACCATCGCACTGAAGATTGTGCTCCAAGAAACCATTCGCGGGTCCGCCTGCCAACACTCTCCGCAAATTGCTTGTCTCCATACAACCGACTCAGCTGTCGTTCAACTCCTTCGGCATCCTCGGCATCAAGCGTCGGAGGCGCTCCCGACTCGATCAAAGCATCGTACTGATCGCGTTCCAGGCGCATGATCACCGGCCTCCCGCAAGCCATGGCTTCCAATCCGGATCCACCATAGTAACCGAGCACAAATTGCTCGATGATTACATCCGCTGCCTGCAGATACTTCAATAACCTGCGTTTTCCTACAATCGGAGCCGCGAGCACACGGTCGGCTAAATTTCGCTCCGCAAGGTTCGCTTTTGCCGCCTCCAGATCCCCCCCCCAACCAAGCACGATTAATCTTGCGCCCGGCGCGTTCGCCGCAAATTTCGCAAAACCGTCAAGCGCGTGGTGCGCGCCCTTCCATTCCTTGTCCATTCGCATGGATGTCAGCACGAAGAAGTCACCACCAATCTCTCGCTCCCATTCCGCCCGCGTCGCTTGGGCATCGCCGGGTTGATAGATTTCCTCGTCGAGGATCCAGGGGACGTAGAGCAAATTTCGCAGGCCATAGCGACGGGCATGCGCTAGGGTGATCGGGTTTGAAACCAGGACAGCGTAGGCATTTTCGATGCTGCGGCGCACATTGATTCCAGTTACGTCATTGCGCGCAGCCTCGAACCAGATTTCTCCGCCTATCTGCCCAAAGAGATAAGGACGTCCGGAAAGCATTCCGAAATAGGGAAATTGGGATACCAGCAACGCATCGTATCCGGACAGGGCTTCAAGCGTCGGAAGATACGGCATGTATTCAAGCCATACCAAAATTTGCTGGGGCGTCGCCACTCTGTAACGCTCGATATTTGCAAGCCAGTTACCGTCAAGCTCGTGGCGAATTGCCCAGGAAGGAAGACCCCGCGCTGCTAGCGAAGCTGCCGGGTCGGCGCCCAACTCCGCGATGCTTCCGTCGAAATCTTCCCAGCCGGGTTGCCCAAGAATATAGTCATCGCTCGGGTGCAGAATGAGGTCGATATCCATTCCCCGCCTCCGCAATGGCGTAGCCCGGGTATAATTTATATTGGCCATATTTCCGGCAAACGCATAACGTCCGGGCCTTTGAAGGCATTGCTTCGACCAGATGCGAAAGACGTCCAATTTCGCCGCGGCTGTAATCCGAAAACTCGCGAATGTTGCTGGCCGTCATCCATGGATGATTCCAGGGCGTGCGATCAAAGCTATGCCATTCATTGCGAGGCATCTGGGACTGATTAGCCAGAACTCCATCGTGATTCCAATGGCAAAGACCAATGTTCCAGCGCCCGCTGAAGCGCGGCCTTGTCTTGAATTGACCTCATCGTAAATCGTTCTCGTATTAATCGCATACTTTGCTGCTGATCCTCACCGCCGAAGATTGGTGAGTTTATCGTGTTATCATCGGCGATCGTTGCGTTAGAGCGTTTTCCGTTCCGATTGGGCTCGAACGGAGCTCCATTTCTTTATTTTGAAGCGTTTTCTTCTACGCGAACCAGTGTCCACTTTGCTGGAAACGCTCTAGCAGACTGTTGAAGAAGTCATCATCGACGGCCTTGAAAGTAGACTCGTCGCCATTGTCGAAGCAAGTCAGCGAGCCGTCCGCCAGGAGTTCAGCCCAGCCGTCGCCGCTGGCCTCGTCCATTTCATCGTGGCCTGACCAAAACGAAGTCGACGCTATCTGCGCGTGACTCATCAGGCCGGCGATGAACAATGAAGGGAACCGTTACGGACCCTTGCCGTCGGAGGCGACGTAGGCGGGCTCAAGTGTTCGAGAGAGCCCTTGTCCCACACTCCGTCTCTCGACGATCCGCCACTTGCAGGACGAGGGCTTGGACGCCTTGCGTGTCACGACGGGGCTCGTGTCCGATATAGCGATGGATTGCCGGTTGGCCGTCACCTTTGCGATAGAGCGTCGCCACGGCTTCGTGCGTCTCGTTCGAGCGTCTTCTTTTCAAATTGAATGAGACGAAGAGGAACTGATCAGAGATGTATTTCAACCCCGCTCAGCGAGCGCGTCCGTTAGCGATTTCTCAATTGCCACAGGAAGGGGTGCGGGCCGAGACGGAGTCAACACGGAAGACATATTTGGACGTCAGTGGTAACGGCGTTCCCATTGCGGCAAGCTTCGCGCTGATGCTCTCGAGTACCATATTTGGCTCAAGGCACAAGTCTTCGTACTCGACGTAGATGGTGTTGACCATAGGACGGGCGAGCTCAGCCATCATTTCAGCCAAACAATCCTTAACTTGGCCTGCAACTTGGCGACCGGGATTGTCAATCTGTGAGATGGTTTCATATGTGGACGGTTTAAGGGACCACCACACGCGATAGTCCCCGTACCGCTGTTGGCGAGCGTGAAGGATCGATGCGGCCACGTCATGCAAGTTTCGTCTAATCATAACGAATAGCGAGCGGGGATGAAGACCAGTAAGGAGGCTTGCGTGAAAACCGCAGATCACATTTTTGAACACCACCGGCATATTGAATTCGGCCAAAAGTTCGCGTTCGAGAGCATTACGAAGGCCACTCTTGTCAACTAGCTGTTCGGCGGCCGGCGTAAGATTGTGAGTAGCTTGAGCATCAAGATTGAGCCAGTGTCGCCAAAAGTAGCCGAATTCATGGGGGCCAACGACATCGCTTGTCACTCCATACGTAGAGGCTAGCTCAATTGCATCTCGCCGATGGCCACCCAGCAAAGCGCGGGATAACCTGATTCCAGCTGACGGTCTGAGCCAGAACCTCGCAATTAAATTATTGATGTATCCAACCTCTAGCCGCCTACTCACAAGCTGCGAGAGCAATGTCGTTCCTGAGCGAGGCAGACCCACCAGATAGACGATCGGAAGCTCGGTCGAACTTCGGGCGTTAGGAGATCCCGGAAATACTGCCTTGCTCACAACTTCATTTAGCGTCTGCAAGAAGCGCTCATCGAGATCATTTTTGGCAAAACGGTCGGTACGCAATTGTGGTTCATGGGGATCTTGGTCCATTGTCATCGCGGGCCTTTTTCAAGAAAGGGAAACACAAATATCTTAGATCGATCAGCGCATTAGGTATTCGAGGAGGGAAACGCTCGCTATGGGTCAACCCCTCGGCGTATTCCCTCTGCCTCCAGACATTTTACAATTCCGACCTTCAGACTTGTCGTCGGCCGCCAAGAGAGTTCAGTCGCAGCTTTTGCTATCGGAAAGAATGCGCCAACCCCTTCTTGGGGATCCTTATTTCCGGACGGAAGAACGTCGCTTCGGCATCCCGGCACTGTATCTCGTATTAATTCCGCGAGCTGTCGCATCGAAACTGGTGCCCCGCCCGCGATGTTATATGTTCCGCCGCGGCCGGCCTGAAGAACACAGCGGAACGCATCAGCTACATCTTCGACAAACGTAAAATCTTGCTGACGAGAGCCAGTCCCATGGTAGAGCAACGGTAGACCGCACAAAGCCCGACGCAAAAATAACCTAAATACCGTGCCGGCTATTTGGAACGGCCCATATGGCGCACAAATTCGCAGAATCGTAAACGGCACGTTCTTGCTACCAAGATATTCAATCCCTCGTTGCTCTCCAATCAACTTAGCCGCAGCGTACGGGCCAACAGGCCGCAATTTCGAATTCTCTTTCTGCGCTTCCCCACCTCCAAAGCCATATACAACGGTGCCAGACGCGTATACCGCGGGAATTCTGCGGCTGGCACAAAATCGAAAAACATTCTCATCAAGAAGGCAATTGGTTGCCGCGGCACGCTCCGCCTCCTCGCCGAGTAGTGCCGGGGATATCTGCGCAGCCAAATGAATTACTGCATCCAATCTTCGCTGTCCGAGTGACGCCAAGGTCGACTGGACTTCGTCCCCTTGGCGTAAATCGACAGCGACCAAAGGATAGGGAAAGTTTGCGGTTTCCGAAGTAGCAACTTTGTCACGAGCAATCCCGACCACCGTAAACCCGCCGCGCACCAGGTTCCTGCAAACGTGTCTGCCAATAAACCCTGCAGCACCGGTGACTAGAATAGTTTTCATTCAATACCATCCCGCTGAAAATGAATTGGGTGCGCACCAAATCAGACGGTCTAAACCTCAATATCTAACATCCCCCGTTCAACCATTTTATGTACTACCTGTTGCGCCAGCTCCTCTGGCGAGCGGTCTAAAGTGCGCAAGTGCAGTTCGGGGTTTTCGGGAGGTTCGTAGGGCGCGTCAACGCCTGTGAAGTTCCTTAATCCGCCAGCCTTCGCCTTTGCGTAAAGTCCTTTCGTGTCTCGGCGCATGCACTCATCTATGGGAGTATCCACAAACACTTCCATGAATTCGCCGCTCTCAACCAAGTTTCGCACGCCATCACGTTCGGCCCGATAAGGTGAAATGAAGGAGCACACGACGATCAAACCACTCTCCAACATCAGCTTGGCAACTTCGCCAACGCGGCGAATATTTTCAACCCGATCAGCCTCAGTGAAACCAAGGTCACGGTTGAGCCCGTGCCGCAAATTATCACCATCAAGCAACATCGTATGGCGGCTCGCAGCGTGAAGCTTTCTTTCGACGATATTGGCGATTGTGGATTTTCCTGCGCCAGAAAGCCCGGTGAACCAAATCAAGCCGGGGCGTTGCGCCTTAAGGACCGCACGATCCGCTTTACCGATTAAAAGCTGCTGCCAAGGAATGTTGTGTCCGCGCCGCAAACCGAACGCAATCATGCCGGCGCCAACGGTATGATTAGTGTATTTGTCGATAATAATGAATGCGCCGGTGCTTTTGTTTCGGTCATAGGGATCAAACGCCACAGGGACCAACGTAGACAGATTGCAAAATCCAATATCGTTCATTTCAAGTGTGCGTGCAGCAAGGTTCTTCCGAGTATTGACGTCTACCTTATGCTTTATTTCGGTTATAGTTATAGGCGTCGTTTTGGTACCTATGCGCGCAACGTAGGAGCGTCCTGGAAAAAGCGACTTGTCGCTCATCCAAATTATGTTGGCGGCAAATTGGTCTGAAACTTCAGGCCGCTCTTCCGGAGAAACCAAGATACTTCCTCGTCCAATATCCAGTTCGTCCGACAGTGTGATCGTGATCGCATCTCCCGCCTCGGCGGCGCACAAAGATCCGTCGTAGGTGTGGATTTCCTTGACGGTCGACTCTCTCCCCGAGATCGCCTCGATGACAACTTGGCCAACCTTAATATGGCCAGATGCGACGGTGCCCGCATAACCACGAAAATCTAGATTTGGACGATTTACCCATTGCACCGGGAAGCGAACCGGCTTCGCAAGTCTCTCGGTCTCGATATCAACGGTCTCCAACTGTTGCAGTAGAGTTAGGCCACGGTACCAAGGAGTATTGCCTGACTTTGTCGTTACGTTGTCGCCAAAGCACGCCGAGATTGGAATAGGAACAATACTCGCAAATCCGAGATCGGACGCAAAGGTCGCGTAGTCTCCCACGATGCGGTCGAAGATTTTTTCATCGTAATCAACCAAGTCCATTTTGTTTACTGCAACAAGAACGTTACGAATTCCGAGCAAAGAGCAAATTAAAGAGTGCCGTCGTGTCTGGACCAGAACGCCCCTCCGAGCATCGATGAGAATTATCGCCAAGTCGACTCCAGAGGCTCCCGTCGCCATATTCCGTGTAAATTGCTCATGGCCGGGAGTATCGGCAACGATGAAGGCACGCCTGGCAGTGGAAAAAAACCGGTAGGCTACGTCGATCGTAATTCCTTGCTCGCGTTCGGCCTGGAGGCCATCAACAAGCAGCGCGAAGTCGAGATCATTCCCGCGAGTCCCGTAACGTCTCGAATCTTGTACCAAGGCCGCACGTTGATCATCGGGTATTAGGTCAGAGTTGTAGAGGAGCCGGCCAATCAGTGTCGATTTTCCATCGTCGACAGAGCCGCAGGTAATAAGATGAAGAAGATCCTTCTCTATCAACTTGCCCCAAGAAGGCTTGACCGCATCCATTTAGAAATAACCTTCGCGCTTCTTTTTTTCCATCGACGCTTCAGTATCGGTATCTATAGCGCGTCCCTGCCGCTCGGAGAAACGCGCCACCTTCATTTCATCAACCATTTCCTGAAGGGTTGCAGCAGTGGACTCGATGGCGCCGGTCAGTGGGTAGCATCCAAGCGTCCTAAATCGGACCAAACGGGTCTCCACCGCTTCTCCCTCTTTAAGCGGCATGCGCTCGTCATCCACCACAATCCAACTTCCATTTCGCTGGACCACGGGTCGTTCTTTCGCAAAATAAAGAGGCACTATTGGAATATTTCTTAGCATAATGTACGTCCAGACGTCCAATTCAGTCCAGTTGGACAACGGAAACACGCGCATCGATTCCCCAGAGCTGATGCTTGTGTTGTACAGATTCCAAAGTTCCGGACGCTGGCGTCGTGGGTCCCAGACGTGGTTCTCCGAACGCAGGGAGAAGACGCGTTCCTTCGCTCGACTTTTCTCCTCATCCCGCCGGGCACCCCCAAGAGCAGCATCAAATCCGTGTTTGTCCAAAGCTTGTTTTAGCGCCTCAGTCTTCATTATATCTGTGTGCAGCGAGGAGCCGGATGTGAACGGATCTATTCCGCGGCGAAGACCCTCCTGATTGATGTAAACGATAAGATCTAGGTTCAGCCTACGGGCGGTTTGGTCGCGAAAGGCTATCATTTCGCGGAATTTCCATGTCGTATCCACATGCAACAAGGGAAAGGGCAGCGGCGCAGGATGAAATGCACGCAGAGCTAGATGAAGCATAACGCTCGAGTCTTTGCCTATGGAATAGAGCATCACAGGTTTCTTGAAATTGGCAATAACCTCGCGCATGATTTCAATCGACTCTGCTTCGAGCAGTCGCAGGTGCTTTGGAATGACGGCACCTTTACCTTCGTTTTTTGAAGTATCATTCATAGGAAGATTTGCCATGGTAACAGTGATCCCCGCACGGAACTATTTCCATCAGGAAAAGCCAAGATTTCCGTCAAATCGGTGCCAGATAGGGCGCAACAGCTCGAAAGATCCACAAATGTCTCTCCAGGAAGCTCTGGTTGCTTCGTTACACCAAGCGATGGTATCGCGTTCGTCGATGGTCGCTTCTTGCAAACCGGCATTGCTCTCTGCTGATTCTTAGAAATGGTCTGCCTAGTCGAGTGAATGCTCTTGCAGGCCGCGCAAGATCATCATCTCTCGATAAGGAAATCTTTCTGGAATTTTTTCTCCCAGAACATCTCTTCGAATGAGGATGTCGGGCTCGTTGTATCCGGCCATTGCCCTCAACGAGGTTGTTCCTGAAAAGCGCGGATTGATTTCGAACGGAATGACGACCCCATCCACCACTCGACATTGCACGTTCACCGGAGCCGTTGGGGATAATGAGTGAGCAATTGTCTCGCACGCACTCCGAACCAGAGGCCAGTCCGCGACATGTCCTTGCGATATGCCAGTCGATATGACGAGACGCGATCCGAACTCGGGACGCCCTGATCTGTTGGGCACCTGTGTGCGGATCGTCAAAGCATTATTGATGACCCGTTTGATGGCAATTGAATTGATCAAGACGCCGTCCGCCCCGAACAACACGCCGACGGTGTATTCGCATTCAGGGCAGCCAATGTATTCCTGAGCAATGAACGATGCACAAATATCAAGCAGGTACCCTGAGAATGCCAAAAGCTCCTCTCGAGACTGAACAATGAAAACGTTAGCGGATCCACCACCACCGACCGTTGGCTTCAGGATCGCGGGGAATGTCTCCCATCCGCTAAGATCCAACAATCCCCGTACCTCCATAAATTTGGGAGTTCGGAAGCCGCAGGATGCCAGATGAGCCATCGTTCTCGCCTTGTCTTGGCAAATGTGGAGAACGGACGGAGGATTTACAGGAACGTAAAAGCCATCGGCTTCAAGGACAGATCTAAATTGGCTCAAGACGGCCATTTCAGGCTCGGATCCATGAAAGACGGCGATACACTTTTCGGAACGAGCCAAGAATCGAAGTTCTTCCAAATAGCTGGGGTCACTTGCCCGTGGCAGCCGAACAAATTTATCGACGAGATTGCGGTTCGCACTCGCGTCACTCACGTCTGTTCCGACGATATCGTAATCGAGTTCACCAAGACGGAGTGCTTTAAGTATCTGTTCGCCGTGTCCGCCACCACCAATTCCGGTCAGCAAGACCTTTACGCGTCTATTCTTCAAGATCGTTCCTTGCTTTGTAGGTTGAGCATCGCTTGAGAAGCGCTGTCACGGAGGGAGAGAGTAAATAGCGCGAAAGTATTCGCCTACAAGGGCCAGAGATATCAAACCTGATTATCTTCGCGGAACGTTCGCGGCAGTCGAAAATGCAAGCTGATCCACGAAGATCGTCACCTCGCGGAAAGCCACAACTGCCGACATTGACAAAGAGCTTTCCGTCGCGTCGGCGCACAAATGGGTAGTGAGTGTGCCCCATGAAAACGACATCGGCGCTGACTGCGGAGAAATCAGAGAGGCTGCTGTCCGGATAGACGTAGCCTGCTAACGGGTCGGTTGGACTACCATGAACAAACAATATGGTGCCACACTGATCGCTAAACTTCAGTTGCGATGGCCAACTCATGATAAAGTCGCGCTCATCCGTGCTGAGCGCTGTAAACGTTTCCCGGTGACGATAAATAAGATCTTGGTCCATGGTCGCGCTCTGTCGCACGAGCATGTCGTCGTGATTGCCTTTAATTGATCGAATGTTGCTTCTTCGAAGTGTACTGACCACCCCCTTATCTGGAATGTACCCAACGGCATCTCCCAGATAGTAGATGGCGTCAACCTGCGCCTCCATTAAAATATTGAGCGCAAGCTCGAAAGCCTCCACATTACCGTGAGCATCAGACAGAATGCCGAAGCGCATGTCAGATCGATCCGTCGCCTGATACTCTCAAAGCCAGGGTACCAGGTTCGCCAGCAGTAAGAGATCGCGCCGAACTATCAAACGTCTGATCTTTCCAAGGGAATTCGTCTAACCCTTCGTGCAGGCACGCCAAAATGTAATCATGCGACCGTCATCGAGAAAGCCAATAAGTTCGACAGGGCTGCCACTGCTTTTGGACTGACGTATAGCATCGGCCACAACCCTTCCATCCCCGGCTGCACCAATGATCTCGGTATCACCCGGCCGATCCCTTGTGGTACTGAGGCAATTAACAATTATGCCGGCTTGGCGGCTTCGATATAGTGTTGTGCTTCGGTCGATGACCTGTGTGTCAGTACTAGGCCGCATTCGGCTGGCCATCGCTCAAGCTCATCGAGTTCGAACCTATACGCGTAAGGTGGATGATACCAATCAAAATTTACCAAGTCGCAATGGCGCTCCGAAAAAGCAGAATTGTACCAGCACTTCATGAAGTGCTGATAGATAAAGCTCTGGACCGAATAGGAGCCTGCCTTAATGCCAAGAAAAGGCAGATCATTCGTGATCGTGATTTTATCATCGCAGGCCTGCAGGTCTTGCCCGAGCTTGGTCATCTGGTTGGCGATCGCAAAGGCAGCATCATTCTCCATAGGCACGATCTGATGTCTTAGCTCATCATCCACCGCCTCCCGCATCGGAGCCTTCTTTGCGTAGGCAGTTATGGCGATGACACCGCCGGACGCAAGCTGACTGGCGAGGGTCCGATATGTAGCGGCTGGATCGGGCGTGTGGTGGATCGCTGCCCTGCAGAGGATATAATCGAACGGACCGGAGTTGCCGGCAGATTTCGTGATGTCGCCCTGAATTATCGTTGCGTTTTGTGGTCGCTTGATATCGTCAAGTGAGCCGTGCAAATCCATTCCGAAATAGATTAGGCCTTCGGGATTGGGCGAGGCCGTCAGCCTATTCATAATGTCGCCGAAACCACACGCCGCGTCATATACCTTAACGCGTCGCGAGCTAGCGTCGGACCTGATGCGAGTGAACAGGTCTTCCCAGGGAAGTTGCCGCGACGGCATTGCTTTCGCTGCTTCCGGATTCGATTTGACGAAAGTCTGAAAGCTGAGATCAGCACCCCATTGCTTGGTGTAATGAGCGGCCGTTTGCTTCACGTATTGTTCGTAATTCGCTCATTTCTCTATCTCGCTGTACTGAAGGCCCCAAACCGACCCACGATACTCATTTGCCTTGATCCAAAATCCAGTGGAACTTCGGATCATATATAAGAGAAAAGTGCCACAGCGAGTTTCGTGCCACCGAGAATTGGGCGGCTTTTTCGATATAGTGCAACCTCGCATCCGGCCCTTTTGGAAGTAGGTGGCGGCAGAGGGAAGCGGAGACCCAATACATTCCCTCTCCCAGTGCCAATTCCGGAATTTCATACGTGATGCTTCCGGTTTCGGCCATCGGACCCGCCGCATCCAAGAAAACACCAGCATCGTAACCTTCGATACCTGTTATTCCCTGCAGCCGCGGACTATCAATTCGCATACTGGCATAGATCTGCCGATGCTCGGTTTTACCTTTCCACGAAATCCGGATTCGCAAAGGCTCGCCATTCTTTACAACACCAACCAATTCGCCATTCGCACCGACGACATCGACCGATGATATTCTTATTTCCTCGCCGCCCGTTTCATATTTGCCGGTTTCCGCGGTGCGTTGGATAGCTTCGCTGATTTTCCTCGTTTCCGAGAGATTACGGGCTTCCTGCTGATCCCAAACACTTTGCTCATAAGCCTTGCTCACGCGCTGTGCATTTCCGTGCATGAGAACTCGACCCTTGTCGATCCAGATCGCCTCGTCACAAAGTTCGCCGATCAGTCCGCTTGAATGCGAAACAAACAAGACGGTCGCGCCGCTCTCGCATATTTCGCGCACCCTCTTCATGCACTTGTTCACAAAGGCGGCATCTCCAGCAGCAAGCGCCTCATCGACAATGAAAATCTCCGGCTCCACGCTGATGGCCGTGGCGAACGTTAATCGCGCCTGCATTCCGCTGGAATAGGTTCGAAAGGGATGATCAATAACCTCGCCAAGCTCGCTAAAACCGATGATCCATGGAACTTTCGCCTCAACTTCGGCCCGGGTCATTCCAAGACACATTCCACCCAAAATGATGTTGTCGCGCCCCGATACATCCGGATGGAAACCGGTACCCAGTTCCAGGATGGCCGACAACCGACCAAAGATTTCTGCGCGCCCCGTCGTCGCATCGAGAAGCCCCGCGATGATCTTAAGAAGCGTGCTCTTTCCCGCGCCATTCGGGCCAATTATCCCGACGACCCGCCCGCGCCCAACCTCGAACGAAACGTCAGCCAATGCCCAATGCTCGACGTGCCTCGGCGTGCCCGTGATAATCTCCCGGAGAAAATCCAATGGTTGCACGTAACGCCGGTAAGCTTTTCCCAGCCCCGTCACGCGGATCGCACATTGCGGGTTCAAAGCGCTTAACTGAGGCAACAGTTCTGCACCAACTGTTTCTTCAGAGAGCATTGCCATAATAGGGTTTCAACTTCTCAAACGTACGATACCCGAGGCCCAGCGCCAGCAGCGCAAATACCAACATGACAAGCCACGCATATGGGTGCCTGAAAGTACCGAAGAACAGGACATCCTGGTAGACCCAGACGACGTAGCTGAACGGATTCAGATAGATTATCGGCCGAAGTATTCGAGGCATCCAATCGGGAAGGTAAACTGTCGGCATGAGATACATCACGACTGACGTGAATACGATGACAATTTCCCGTAGATCGCGAAAGAAGGGTGTGACGGCTGCGAGAGCGAAGCTCAATCCGATCGCCAGAATGAAATGCATTACAAAGACTGCCGGCAGAAATATTACGATCCACCCCAAGCCGCCGACAAATAGTTTGTAGACCAGCACAAGACCCAGCGATGGCAAATGGGGAATGGTCGCGGCGATCACGCTGGCGACAGGTAGTATTTCTATCGGAAACACCACTTGTTTCACGAGGTTGGCACTGGAGATCAGCGCGCCCGGCCCGCGAACAATAGCTGCCTGCATCATCAGCCAAGGAACGAGGCCGGCGAGAACATAGCCCGGGTAATCGCCGGGAAACTCGCCGGCAACTGCAATTTTGCTTCCCAGAACAAAGCCAAAGATCAACAGGTAGGTTCCGACGATAACAAGCGGATGCAAATACACCCAAATGCCTCCGAACCCGTGGCGCGCATGCGTGGCGCTCAGGTCGCGATGAACCATTTCGCTCAACAGTTCACGATATCGGTAAATCTGTTTAAAAGTGTTCCACAACGCCTGCAGGTTACGCGTCGGCGAAAGCCCTATCCGCGTGGACCTTGCCGCCAAAAGAATCCGACTCATTTTCCCGTCACTCTGCCAGCCTTTCCGCCTTGCCGTTGTTCTTAGAAATAGCTTTCCATCAGCTGCTCGATATTGAGCAACGACCAGATCAGCAGCCGACGATTTTCCCTGCCCTGCAAATGATCATCCACCAGCGCGTGAACGGCGCGTTGATCGAGAACATCGTAAATCCGCGCCTTCTTGTTAAATAGCCGTCGTCTTACATAGTCGATGCTCTCGCCCTTGAACCAGCTGGCATCGGGCGCGGAAAATCCCTGCTTCTCCCGATCCGCCACTTCGTCCGGAATATGGCGTCCCATCATCTTTCGCAGGATCAGCTTGCCATCCTTGGTGCGCTCATAATAGCGCTGCGCCTTGCCGCCCGGTTCGTTTTCGTTGAGGCGAACGACTTCGGAGAGATTTCCCAACTTCATCCGGGCCGGCAGCCGCATGGCGAAGTCGACAAGATCGTTGTCGAGAAACGGAACCCTGCTTTCCAGACCGTGGGCCATGGCTAACTTATCATCGACGATCAGCAGGCCATTCAGGAACGTCTTGGCTTCGAAATAAAGCGAGTGATTGACGTAATCCTCGGGACGCGTCAGTTGCGACGCATGATCCTTGAAAACGCTGCGAAAAATTTCAACCGGCGAAGTGCGGCCCGCATCCGCCCAAACCGGAGCCATCAACTGCGGCAGCGTTCCGCTCGGTACCATCCGTTGCCAGAATCCAAAATACTTCTCGACATAATGATCAAAGTCATCGTTCACGACGGCCCGGTAATATCGCCAGGGATAGCCACCGAACAACTCGTCGCCACCGGTGCCGCTCAGAACCACCTTGCCGAACTTCGATGCCAGTTTGGCGGCATAGAAATTCGGGTAGGACTGGCCAACGCGCGGCTCTTCAAGATGCCACGCGAGGCCCGGCAAGGCCCGCTCCATGTCGCCGGCCTTCAGTACCATTTCATAGTGCTCCGTCTTGAATCGGTACGACATGTATTCGGCTTTCGATCGCTCGTCGTAACCGAGTTCGACGCCCGACGCCGAACTGAGGTCAAAGCCAACCGTAAACGTTCGCATAAATGGCAGCTGCGCAGCGGCCAAGGCAGTGATCGACCCGGAATCCATGCCTCCGGAAAGATACGATCCGATTTCGACGTCGCTTACGAGCTGCCGATTGACGGCCTGTTGAAATAGCCTGTCGAGTTCATCCAGCGCATCCGCCTCATCGACATTGCCCTCCGGTTCCTCGAAATGGAAATCCCAGTATCGAACCGGTTCGGTCGGCCTGTCGCCAAGCGTGATTTGCATGTAGCAGCCGGCAGGCAAAAGCTTGACACCTGAAAACAGTGTTCGGTCCGTAAAAAAGTTCTGGAACGAGAGGTATTCGGCCAGTCCTTCGATATCCATGCGGGACATGTATCCCGGGAAGGCACGGAACGCCTTGTGTTCGGAGGCAAAAATGAACGCGCCGTTGACCTCGGCGTAGTAGACCGGTTTGACGCCGAAGCGGTCGCGCGCAACAGTGAGCCGCCGCTCCTTCGTGTCCCAGATGGCGAAGGCGAACATGCCGTTGAACTTGAGCAGAGCATCGAGGCCCCACTCCGCAAATGCCTGCAACAGAACCTCGCTGTCGCCAGACGAGTTGAAGGTGTGGCCTCGCGCCGACAGTTCCAGCTTTAGTTCCTGGTAATTGTAAATCTCCCCATTGTAAGTGAGTACGTACCGTCCATCGCGGGTTTCCATGGGCTGGCGCGCGGCATCGGTCAGGTCAATGATCGATAGGCGCCGGTGACCCAGGCCAACAGGCCCGTCGCAATAGTGACCCTCGCCGTCGGGCCCCCGATGCGCGATGATATCGGTCATCGCCTTTAGCGACGTGACCGACGCAGGCCGCCCGTCACGATGCAGAACACCGGCTATGCCGCACATTGCACGTACTCGATCTCTTCCAGATACGGAACCAAATGCTTCAAACCTAAGCTTTTCAGACCTGAGCCTTGGCGCGGCGCTGATCGACCTGATCGATGTGCGACTTGCGCCATTCGATCAGCCGGCGCAGGCCTTCATCGAGATCGATGCCGGCCTTGAATCCGATTTCCTCCTGCGCTCGCTTGGGCGAACCGATCCGGTTGCGCACCAACGTCGCCTGACTGCGCGGGGCATAGTTGATGGGCTGATTTGAGCCCGTCAGATTTAGAAGCTTCTCCGCTACTTCCTTGAGCGACGTTCGCTTGCCGGTGCCGACATTGTAAAACCGATCGGTGGCGGCAGCCTTCATGGCGCAGAGATTGGCCTGAGCACAATCCTCCACCGCAACGAAGTCGAAAGCTTCCGATCCATCCCCCAATATCGTGGGACCCTGTCCCTTGTCGATCGCATCGAGCATTTTCATGATCACGGCAATGTACGCACCCCGATAGTCCTGCCGCGGACCGTACACATTCATGTAGCGCAAGCCGACATAGTCCAGTCCGTAGCGGAAATGATAGGCGCGAGCCATGGCCTCGCCGCAAATCTTCGTCGCGCCGTAGAAATTCTTGTTGTTGAACGGGTGATCTTCCGTCATCGGCTCCTCAATGGCATCGCCGTATACCGATGCCGATGACGACCACACCAGCCGCTTGACGCCGTGACGCACGCAGGAATCGAGCACATTGAACATGCCCTTTACGTTCACGTCGAAAGCCGTGCGCGGGAATTCATGGCATTGCAGAAGCCACAACGCGGCAAACTGAAACACTCCGTCGGCGCCCTTCAGGGCGGCGTCGAGAATATCGGTTTGGGTAATGTCACCGCCGGCTTCAAAGATCTTGACCCGCGGGTCACGGAGCGCCGCGGCAAGATTTTCGTGCGTCCCGCGCACAAAATTGTCGTAGATGACAATCTCGCCGACATCAGTCTGAACGAGCTGGTCGATTGCATGAGAGCCAATCAGCCCGGCACCGCCGATCACAACAAAGCGCTTACCTCGGATGTCCATTTTTCATTCCGCTTTCGATTTTCGAGAAGAATACCCGGCGCCTGCTTCAGGCATGCTACCGCACTCCGGGTGACTCGAACGTCATTTCCGGAGTCGAATCTTTTGTCCCTGTCTGCTTGAAGCACCGCAGACAGGGTTGTCGTCAGGCCGCAACGATCAGGTCGGCGCCCACGAGCACGCGCACCTTGCGGCCCAGGAAATCAAGCAAGATCGCAACACGCTCGCGGTCGTTTATACCTTCAACCAATGCGAGACTATCGATGAACGCGCCCTCCAGGACGCGCACTGTGTCTCCCGGCGAGAAACGAACGCGGCGTTCGAGCCTGATGAAGCCACTGTCGTCTTCGCGCTGCTTCAAGGCTCCAACCACGTCGTCATTAACGGATGCCGGGCTGTCACGCCAGCTGACGAGATGTGAGACGCCTATTGTGGATTGAATCGACCGCCACCTTTGCGTTGCGAGGTCAATCGCAACAAACAGATAGCGGGGAAACAGCGGACGAGCCACCGTATCGACTTTTCTGGCGTGACTGCGGCGCTTGAGATAGCGCGGGAAATAGACTCCAAATCCCTGTCGCACCAGATTGCTCGCAGCCTTCGCTTCGCTGTTGATATGCGTCTGTACGACGTACCAGCGTGGATGGGATTCCGTCATCACGGTTTTACGTCCTGCTGTTGTGGCGCGCGCAATCCGAGCAGATCAGGCGCCAGCACTTTCTGAGCTCCATATGTTGCGATGGCATCGTCGAACGCATCCTTCGCCCGGGTCAAATCCGTGACGACGACGCCATCGAAAGCCTCAGCAACATCTGCATAGCTGCGCACAACGTTAACGCTGATGAACCGCGATACGTCGGCATCGGGATCGACCACGGCCACAATCGTTATCGGCCTGTCGACTGCGCACAGAATTGCGATTTCGCAGAGATCGGATTTTCCAACCAGCACGATCCGCTCCATGCCTCGCGCATGTGCGAGATCGAAAACCTTTGCGAAATCTTCCTTGGCCTTGCGGAACAGGGAGAACGAAGACGACAGGTATTTGACCGTCAGCCGCGACTTCTCTGAAAAGCCCTGGGGAGTAAGATAATACGCATAGCGCCGCGCGGGCGCCTGGCTGACCTTGACCAACCCTTTCTTGATCGAACGCTTGAGATAGGCGTTTACCAGACCCAGCGCGATATCCAATTCGGCCGCGATGTGCCGCTGCGAACGCGCTCCGTTGCTGTCAACGGAGGTCAGCAGACCGAGGACAATGCGGTCGTTGCTGCTACTATTGGTTGGCGAACCATCTTTCATGAGCGGACTTCTAGCGTGTTCATCATCTGAACGTCAAGGCCGATGTTCATACAATGAACAAATTCAAGTATTTGAAATTGCTATCATTTCGTCAAAAAGGGCATTTTGTCGATTTCCATACCTCAAGGATCCCCGCTCAGGCCAAATAGCGCGCGGCGAGTTCCGAATAGCTAAACCGCGCGGTCGCCGCAATACGCTGGTCCAGCGGTTGTTCCGGGCCTTGCAGCGCCGCTATCAGGGCCTGCGCCAATGTGGCCGGATCGTCGGGTTCGCATCGCAACGTGACCAGATCTTCAAATCCGGTCAGCACCTTCTGTTCGCACGCGATCACGGTGCGCGGCGCAAACAGGCAATAGTCGAAAAGCTTGTTCGGACTGATGCCATGGTCATAGAGCGCGTTCCTGTGAAAGGACACCACGGCGCAATCTGAAGCGCGAAGAATACCGTGAACGATCGGGCGCTCGACTTCGTTCTGAAATTCCACATTTGGCAGATTGGCAGCGCGCTGTTCAAGCTGCGCGCGGGAGATACCTGAGCCAATCAGCACGAAATGGATTTCAGGGTTGGTTGCAGCAAGAGCGGCCGCGGCATCGACAACGACTTCCATGGCATTGGGAGGCCCCATCGCGCCGGCATAAAGCACCACCCGCTTGCCCTGCTCCCTCATCCGATTGATTCGCTCAATGATCGGATGGCTTATATTCGCAGGTTCAAGCGCGCTGCGTATCTCCTGGTCGGAGACCCCGTTGGGTATCCAGACAAATCTGCCACCGGGCAATCCACGCGAAATCATGTGAGCTTCTGCATTTGCCAACAGACAAACCACCCGATCTGCAGCACGATAAGCTTGTTGCTCCTTCCAGCCGATCACCCTCATAAGGGGATGTCCTGCCGGCAGTAGACCGAGCGCCACAATGCTCTCCGGCCAGAGATCGCGGACTTCGACCCAGAATTTTGCATCGAATTGCCGCGCGACCCGCTCCGCCGCCGAAACGAAGAACAGGTGTGGTGTTGAAGCGATAACGAGATCCGGTTTGCCGAATTGTTCCGAAATTCTGGTTGCATTCAGCTGAAATCGGGGTCCGAAAGACAGATTGTTCCATAATCGGCCAAGGCTGCCGTCACCGTAGCGCGGAGTTTCAAGAAACCAGAAGTCGACATTACCGATGCGTTGGGGTCCGGCAGCCTGAGGTGCTTGGTGAAGGTGGTGAAATCTTGCACTCACTACCAGCGGCCGATGACCCATCCGGGTCCAGGCATCAGCCAGCCAAAAAGGCCGCCAGTGACGCCCAAGTCCGGCAGGTCCGCCTGCGAATGGATGCAACAGCCAGATGTTCATGCATTTGCCTGGTGCGAAATTTCACAATAATCGGCCGGGTGAAGCCGCCAGCATGCACGCTTTCATGAGACGCCAACCTGAAAGCGTTCACCCCAGAGCGCCACGCAATACAGCCTCCAGCGCATTCCCAGATCCAGCCGCTCAAACCGCTTTTTGAGCACGTTCATATCAACGTAGCGCGCAACCAGCGGGCTATTGATGACCTTGGCATGCATGATCGGTGTATGCCGGCTGAGCCACAACTGATCGGGTGCCGCGAAGCCGATTTTGTCCTTCCGCCAGCAGATATTTGCGGGCAGGAGGTTCTGCATCGCAGCCCGCAATGGCCATTTCGTCCAACCGCTATTGAGCTTGACGCGAGTGGACAGACCCAACGCAAATTCCACAAACCGGTAATCCAAAAATGGCAAGCGGGTCTCAATCCCGAAACGCATGGAATTCTTGTCTTCGAACCTCAAGAGCATCGGCAGGTTGGTTTCGGTGATTTCCAGCACCTGCATCGCGCGAGCGTCCCGCGTATGGCGCGCAAAACGCCGGAGAGATTCCGGCAGATAGGGCCTGTTCAAAAAACTGTACCGCCATCGATAAGCCAGCGCGCGCAGCGGCGCAAAGCTGGCTCCGAAAAAATACATTGCCAATCTTCGAGGAGGAACATTGGCATTCACCGCTGTTGCCGAACGGAATGCCGACAAGAAACCAGCTATGCCGCCCTGGCGAAAATGATCCAGCAGCCACGCGGCGTAGTAACGTTCATATCCAAGTAAGGTCTCGTCGCCACCCTGACCGTCCAGCAAGACAATCACGCCGTTTGACCGCGCGGTTTTCATGACGTCGTACTGCATCATGATCGAAGGACCCGCGAACGGCTCTTCCTGAACGTCAATCAATGTTTCCGCCGTCGCTGCAAAATCCTCATAGGTCGGCTGTGTACGCAGCCAATTGAGCCCGGAATCCTTGACGACTTCCGCCGCATATTGTTCCTCATTGTTGCTCGCCTGCTGGCTCACGGCGGTGATCGCAAAGAAGGCCTCAGTGGAGCTCAGCGAATGACGCTTCGCCGCCAGCGTCGCAACGCTGGAACTGTCCAGCCCTCCCGACAAACAGGTCCCAACGCGAACGTCGGAGCGCAAGCGCAACCGCGTGGCGTCCTCAAGCAGGTCACGAAGCAGGTCAGGTGCTGCTTTTTCGTCGGCCTCCTTCGAGCCGGCAGCGAGCGAATAATAACGCTCGACCTCGATCCGACCGGTCGACAGCCTGGCGCGAAGCAAATGCCCCGGCGGCAGTTTTTTGATGCCCTTGAAAAATGTACGATCGGTGTGATCCGTCAGGCCGCAAACCAGAAAATCGCTGACCAGATCGTCCTCTGCGATAACGCGCTCCATGAATGGCAGAAGCTGGCGAATCTCGGAGCCGAACGCGAATTCTGTCGGCGTATCGACATAATAGAACGGCTTTACGCCAAAACGATCCCGCGCGCAGAACAGCGTGTTGTCCCGTTCGTCGTGAATGGCGAACGACCACATGCCATTGAAGCGCTCGAGACATTTTTCTCCCCAGCAGCACATAGGCGGCCAGCAGAACTTCGGTATCCGAGGAAGTCTTGAAGACAAAACCCAAAGTCTCCAGTTCGGCGCGCAATTCGAGATAGTTGTAGATCTCGCCGTTATATGTGATCCAGATCGGATGGCGCGTATCGCGCATCGGCTGGGCACCGTCTTCGCTCAGGTCAATGATCGCCAATCGTCGGTGGCCGAGGCCCACATTGCCGCTTACTCTGACGCCGCGACCATCCGGGCCCCGGTGAGCGACCAGATCCGTCAACCGTCCAACCAGATCGGCATCGGCAGGGCCGATCTTGTTGATGAGGCCGAATATCCCGCACACGAGCGCGCCTGCCACGATTTGAGTTGGTGCTGAAGTTCGACGGCTAATCGCTTGCGGCAGCCGGATCGCTGCCCGAACTCACGTAGCCGCTGGATCATTGCGAAAAGATACCCGCTCAACCAGCCTTTTAGCTCGTTCACGCAATGAACGTCAACCTTCGCACCCGCGATGGTGGCGATGCCGTTCAGTCGGCCGCTTTCGGTGTCAGTTCGATTTCGACAATCGGTAAGGACCAAGGAAAAGCACGTCGAGGCCCGAGCAGAAATAGGTGTGCAGAGCTTCCAGGGGCGAATTCACCATGGGCTGCTCGTTGATATTGAGGCTGGTGTTGATCAGCATCGGCACTGAGCTCGCTTTGGCGAACTCGCCGATCAGACGATTGTAAAGCGGATTGGTCTGCGGATGGACGCTTTGAATTCGCGCGGTGCCATCGACATGCACCACGGCCGGGATCTTCTGTTTGACACTGTCGTTTACCGGGAACGTCACCACCATGAACGGCGCGTCAAATGTATCGTCAAAATACTCCGCCTGGCGCTCGAAAAGCACTGACGGGCAAAACGGCCGAAACTCCTCTCGATATTTGATGCTGACGTTGATCCGATCCTTCATCCCCGCCGAACGGGGGTCTGCAATGATCGATCGATTGCCAAGCGCACGCGGCCCGTACTCCATGCGGCCCTGAAACCAACCGACCGTCTTTTGGTCGACAAGGTCTGTGACGCAACGCAACGCAGGGTCGTCAACCACCTCATACCGGGCACCGATCTTTTCGAGCGTTTCCTTGATCGCGTCGTTTGAATATTCCGGTCCCCAATAGGCATGCGACAGCGGCGCGATCTTGTGACCCGCTTCCGCGCATTTGAGCATCGCCGCACCGAGCGCGACGCCGGCGTCGTGCGGTACCGGCGGAACGTAAAGTCTGGCGACGGATGGTTCAGCCGCAATTTCCATGTTCATTTTGCAGTTCAAGGCCACCCCGCCGGCAAGGCAGACGTCGGCACAGCCCGAGGCCTCGATTGCCGCCCGCGTCACATGCGTAGCGACGACCTCAAGCTGTTTCTGGCCGCTGGCTGCAATGTCCGTGAAGCGCTGGTCCAACGGCTGCCCGCGAACCCGTCGAGGACCCAACAGGTCCTCCATCCTCTCTGTAAAAATCCGCTCTTGCCGTGTCGAAAAATCGCTGGTGAAAATTTCCTTGTCACGCAAGCGCTTGTCCAGCGCTCCGTCAAGTTCATAGCTGATCCCGTCCGGACGCAGGATGGCGGCGAATTGATCCAGGTAACGCGGACTTCCGTATGACGACAGGCCCATGACCTTGTATTCGTCGTTGGTCATTTGATAGCCGAGATACTGGGTGAGCATGCCGTAATAGAGCCCGAGGCTGTTGTGCCTGCCAAAGCGCGTCAATTCGCGAAAGGTATCGCCCTTGGCGTGCACGACGACGCCGGAACTTGAATTGCCGGAAAAATCGAAGCAGATGACCGTCGCCTCCGGAAAGCCCGATCCGTAGAAGCTGCTCGCGGCGTGGCAAAGGTGGTGATCGTAGAGTTCGATTTTCGGGCTGTGGCCGAATTGGTATTTGAAATATTCAGTCAAGCGTTCGGCATAATTGACGTAGGTTTTCAGCGGCGAGCAAATCCAGTCCACGTCCTGAATGGTAATGCCCGCCTGCTTCAGGCAAAAACCGATGGCGCCCCGCGGAAGCTCTCCGCGGGCATGTTTCGATAATGTGAAACGCTCCTCTTCTGCCGCAGCAATCAGCTCGCCATCACGAAGCAGAACCGCAGCGCCGTCGTGGTGACCGTGCTTGATCCCGGAGCTAATTCCAATCACATACATTTCGCTTCATACCTGCCAAAAAACACAGAAAGATGGGACGCCGGGCTAAACAAAAGACCGCCCAGAGGCGGCCTCGGCTGAAGATACGGCAGACGTTTAACAGCACTTCGGATATCTCGCAATTGTACGCGGAGGCTCACCCAGGGGCATCCGAACCCGAACCCTGCTGCATTGCAGCCCCGGCGGGACGCAGGCCGGTCGTGAATGAACCCATGGTTGCTACGCTTGCAATTTCGAGGGTTTTAGAGCCAGTTAAAGAGGCCGATAACCGCCAACCGGGAGGTCCACCTGCAAAACACACTTGGGTGTTCGTAATTTTGTCGCACTCCGGCGCAATCGAGAATTGAAATGCGGTAAAATCGGCTCGATAGTTTGGCTAGCGCTGTACATCTAGAATGATGCCCCCTCGTTAAATTCGTTACCCAAGATTCCAAAAGCATGCAGCCGAGAATATGTATCAAGCTCATGAGCTATCCGGCTACGCTTAATTTGCGGCGGTACTCGAACCATGAATGACCAAACCAAGGTGTTAGTAACGGGCTCCGACGGCTTCGTCGGACGCCACCTCGTACCGTATCTCATTGCGCAGGGCTACAAAGTGATTGCGGCTTCGAGGACGGCGCCTTCATTTCAAGACCCGAACATAGTCCCTGTCCAGCTTCCGGATCTATCCGCGCCATTCGACTGGCAGCCGTTCCTGCGCCAATGCGACGCCGTTGTCCATCTAGCTGGAATCGCCCATCAATTTGCACCTGACGATCTGTACGATCGTGTCAATCACCGGGCAACCGCGGCACTCGCTGACGCCGCATTCCGTTGCGGCACAAGGCACCTTGTCTTCATCTCCTCTATTGCCGCGCAGTCCGGTTCAAGCTCGGACCATGAATTGACCGAAGATGAACCTCCAAGACCGAACAACGCCTATGGAAGATCAAAGCTCGCCGCCGAGAAGGCAGTTCGCGCGGCAGGTGTTCCGTTCACAATTCTCCGACCTGTGGTGATTTACGGCGAAGGTGCAAAAGGAAATTTCGCGACAGTCTTCAGGATTTCGCGCCTGCCTATTCCGTTGCCACTCGGAACGCTGACGGCCCGGCGATCAGTGTTGTCGATCATGAATTTTAATTCGGCTGTGGGCACGGCGTTGAGCAGTTCCAGCGCACGCGGAGAAACTTTCATTGTATCGGATCCAGCACCCGTAACTGTTGCAGATCTCATCAAACGTCACCGCGCCAGTTTGGGCAGAACGTCTTGGCTTTTGCCGATACCCGAGAGATTGCTTGAGCTGTCGCTCAAAGCTGTTGGTCAGAGGGCCGTATGGGAACGGCTTGGCCGCCCCCTTGTCGCCTATCCATCCAAGTTTCTCGCAATCGGCTGGAAGCCTTCTGAGCCGTCGGGAGACGGTACCAAGGTTGTAACCAATGCTCAGCCTTGACACCGCATTCAGGCCCCTGCCCTGCAGCTTCGTCGGGGGTGCACCGTGCTGAGGCAGGCCGTCATTCTGGCCGAGGGATCCGAACCACGACAACTCCGAAGTCAATGTTGAATGTTGGGGGCCGGCCGTTTCTCGATACGCTGATCGACGAAATCGCGCGGTACAGTACGTTCGAGGAAATTTTGCTGCTGGCAGGCCATCGAGCCGAGCCCTTTCTGGCGCGCTACTCCGGCGCAGTCAGGGGACGCGCGCGCCCAACGTCGCTGGAACAGCCGCCGCTCGGGACCGCAGGTGCCCTGGCTCATGCGGCCAGCCCGTTGCAGAAGCGCTTTTTGTTTCTCAACGGCGCTTCATTTTTCGATTTCAATCTTCTCGATCTGGTGTGGCGAGGAGGCCCTGGCCTCGTTCATATGGCACTGCGCACCGACGCTGTCGGCGACCGATCCCGCCATGTTGTCCTCGACAACGACCGGGTTCGCGCGTTCATCGCGCCCGGCTACGGCGCCACCGGTCCGGCCGAGGCCGGGGTTTACGTGATCGACCGGTCCATCATTGGCGGCATCGACCGCCTCCCCGCTTCGCTGGAACGGGACCTCTTGCCTGCGCTCGCCGCAACCGCGCCTTGAAGCGAATCGGTATTTCCTCGATATCGGCATCGCCGATGACCGTTCAGGCGCCGAGATCGCGTTGCAAGATTGAGGCGACCGGCCGTCTTCTACGACCGAAACGGCGTTCTAAATCATGATTCGGACTACATCTTCGAGCCGAGAGCTGAAATGGATCGACGGCGCGCGTGAGGCCGTGAAGGCGGTCAACGACGCCGGATATTTCGCAGCAATCAATCGGGCGTCGCAAGGGGTCTCTACGAAGAGAGCGACGTGCGGACCCCGCACCGCTAGATGGCCGACGAGATGGCCATGATGGGGGCACATATCGATGCGTTCGAATACTGCCCGGATCGCCCTGAAGGTACCATCGAGCGATATCGCCGCGTGATCGATCGACGCAAGGCCGCCGCGGGAATGATCACGGACCTACTCAGCCGTTTCCGTGTCAATGCGGATGACAGCACCCTGATTAGCAACAAAGCAGGCGACCTTGAGGCCGCGCGAGTTGCCGGCCTGAAAGGCTACTTTTTTTCCAGGCGGCAATTTGGAGGCTTTTGTAAATCAGCGTTTGCGGCCAAGGTCCAGCTCCGCGCCAAAACTGGCATAAAACTGGACCTATTTGATTTATGGCGCGACACGCCGTGTACGAAGTTAACGAGGATGGCGAAATGCCGGCCTGTCTATACTATTGCAGTCCAACAACTCGCGAGCTGAGCTAAACTAGGGCATCGCGCTCTTTGCGGCTTGCGCAAATCCTGTCGCAAACGCTCTGACGCGCTCGTCGAGATTAGGTAATAAATCGCGGGGAACAATCGGTTCGGCGGCGGCTTGAAAAGCATCTGAAAGGTGATCTGCCAGCGCCTGGGGGTCGTCGACGCCGAAATAGCGCGATGTACCGTCGGTTTGTTCGCGGTGCACTTCGATATCGGACAGGATCATCGGCGCGCCGAACGATTTTGCTTCTTCAACCGTCGTGCTCCAACCCTCGAATCGGGATGGATTGATGAGCGCCGTCGATGTACGCATCAGAGCATACACGTGATCTGCCGGAATCATTCCGAGATAGCGAAAATTCGCTTCAAGGCCCTGAGCTGCGACTTGCCTCATGATACTCCTGAAATAATCCGGTTCACGGGGATCTTCCGTGCTTCCTGTGGCTGCGACGACCACCTCTAAATTTCGTTTCTTCAGAATGGCCAACGCGTCGACTATGGCTTGGTGATTCTTGTGCCGCCAGAACTGGTTTGGCAGATAAAAATACTTCGGCGGCAAGCCATATTTCTTTGTGACGTCGCTAGAATTTGTGGCCAAAAGGTCGGGCGCGGGCTGCGTTGCGAACCGAACCACCGAGACGTTACCGACCAAGCTTGGATAAAACTTTCGAAAATCCCGAAAAGCGCTTTCGCTGCTTAGTAAAACGCGCCGACCAGACGCAATCTGGACGCGAAAGCCAAGATCACGACGCCATCGGGCGGGGGACGAAAAGAGATGCGGCAGCTGGCGATGCTGAAAATCGGGAAACCATGCGATTGCTGGAAACGGCAGACGCCAGCCGAAAAAACGAGCGTTTTCGAATACAAGATCGATATTTTTCGCACGAAATTCAGTCGCCGCTGCCTGGTCAAGCCCGAACGCAAGCGCAGTAACGAGACTTGATCGACGACGGTCAAAAGTACGCGACTGCACGACATCGACGCCAGGAATTCGGGCAAGGGCCGCAAGCTCGGCAGAGTCGTCATTCAGCCCTGCAAACACAATCGGCGCAATTTCGGCTGGGCAATATCGTGCCAGCGCAGCAAATAGGTTAATTTGATAGTTGTAGCCGCCGGCCCAAAGGGACCGCGAGATATAGGGGAATGCGACGCGAAGCAAAGCACGGTCAGTCACGGACCTGACCCTTGAACCATTTTACATAGTCCGCAATACCCTGCTCGATCGAGATCTGCCAGGCGAACGGTAATTGACGTAAGCCAGCGCCATCGGCCAGCAAACTAAAGGGATCTCCTGCCCTGACGGCGCCGGAATAGCGCACGTCTACGTCGCGTTTCCAATTCTTTACCAGCATGGTAGCAATTTCGCCGACGCTGGTGCTGCGACCCGAGCCACCATTGATAACGCGACAGGTTTCTTGCTGCGGTAACTCGCCGATGATCGCCAACAACCGAACCACGTCCCGCACATCGGTCCAGTCGCGTGTTTCGGCACCGGTTCCGCCAAGAACCAATGTCTGTTCGCCCTGTTGCAGCCGCGAACAGATGTCCCAGAGCAATTGCTTTCGTAATTGCGGCCCGTAAACCGAGAACAAGCGCACAACGGTACTGCGCAAGCCGAAAGTGATGCCGTAACTTCGGCACAATTGTTCCATCATCAGCTTGTGCTCACCATAGGGCGAAACCGGAGCCGGCACGGCATTTTCAGGAATGGGTCCGACGTACTTTGCGCCATAGACCGCCGCGCTGGACGCGACAATCAACCTGCAGTCAGGCGCTGCGCTGCGCAGCCATTCCAGCAATCGTGCCGTGCTGGAAACCGTCCGCGAAAAATCCTCAAGAGGCTGCGCAATCGATAATCCGACTGATGAACCGCCGGCCAAATGAAAAACCGCTGCCGGCAAGCCGCATCGGACCGCAAGGGCGTTGAGATTCGCAGCGTCGACTTCACCGTTTATCCATTCCACGAGGCCGATACGGTGCCGGTCGCTCTCGTCAATCGCGCCATGGCCAATGCCGGCAACGCGATGACCATGGTCCGCCAACACCCGAGCTAGGTGTCGACCAATGAAACCGCATGCGCCGGTAACCCACATCGCGGTCATAGCTGCGCCTTGTGGCCGACAAACGAGTAAAGTCTTCCAGGCCGATTGTCGAAGTGCCCGGCAACAGCCAGCAACAAGAGAAACACCTTATCTGAACGGAGCGCCATCTGCCACGCCCGTTTGGCGGGTATTTTCCGCGAGACCTTATCTATGACGGCATCGCGCAGACTATCGATCGTATAGGGAAAAAGATTGATCGGACTCTTCAAGGGAGACAAAACTTCCAAAGGACAAAAACCCGCGCTTGTTAGCGCGCCGACGTAACGATCGAGCAGAAAAGCGTGCTCGCCGCCGTAGAGGTGATGTAGAGGATGGGCGTCAAGGAATTGTTGGAGATCGGCGTCCTTGCTGATGACGTGCTCACGCGCGGCGATAATAATGCCGCCCTGTCGAAGTACGCGATACATCTCGGCACAAGCGAGATCGAGATTGCTCATATGGTGAAGAGCAGCTCTGGCAAATACCACGTCAAACAGGCCATCGGTAAACGGCAGACGTTCGGAAAATTCCTCGACGACACTAATCGGTAGCTCAGCCTCCGCCGCCAGTGCCCGAATCGCGGCAGCACCGACGATGGCGCTGGGATCTGGCTCCAACGACGTGACCTCGAAACCTGCTCGCGCGAGCGCATAGCTTGCGATGCCGCGTCCGGCACCTACGTCGAGCACCCGACCGGTCCGGCCGCGCAGCAGCCTCGAAATCGCCTGCCATTCGGTGCTCTCATGATAGCGTATGGCTGCAGCGATCAAGGGGTCATCGTAAAACGCGTCCTTAACCAATTGTCGTTTATCGGGCTGTTTGCGTAGCCAGATTACCGCGTCTTCCCAAGTTGTGATTTCAGCCTCAGCGTTCATTCGGCGACAATTCCCTGACAAAGACCGCGGGATTTCCTGCGACGATACAGTAAGGCTCAACAGTCTTGGTGACAACGGCACCGGCGGCAACGACCGCACCTTCACCCACCGATACGCCGCGCAGTACCATTGCTCCCGCGCCGATCCACGCATCATTGCCAATCTTAACCGGACTTTCGTCGAGAGAGACGTTTAGCGGGTGGCCAGATTCAAATATTTGTTTGACCTGCTGGTGTCGCGCCGCCGCCTGGATCGGATGAGTGAGACTATCGAAGACGTTCGCAGAATGCGAAATCAGCACGCGATTTCCAATTTCAATCGAGATGGCCGACCAGATTCGCGTGCCTGATCCTACATAGCACCATTCGCCGATTGAAATCCGTCCTCCATGGCCAAACGTCATTAGCTCGCCCCTAATATGCGAGTGGCCGCCGATTATGATCTTGTTGCTATCTCCCGCGGCATTTTTGATCCTTGCGCAGTGACTCAGAAAAGCACCCCTTTCCAACCGGCAAGTTGCTCGACCCGCCAACCGCTGGGCCAAAAAATGCAGATTTATGCCATCAACTGCGTGCGTACAGCGGCGCAAGATTCCGATACGCTGTGTCATCAGTCATCCCTTTGCCTGCGTGAATTAAAAGCGGTCGCGTTTCATCTTCATTTCCCTCCACCCTCTACAGGCTTTCCACGATCATATTGAATAAAGCCCATTGGCGTTCCTTGGAATACAAATTGCTGATCTGCTTTCGACCGTTATCAGCAATCTGCTTTGCTGCGGTCCAATCGGCCAAAGATCGTCGAATTTGGTTGAGACAATCTTCGCTCGTCTGATATGTCACGATTGTTTCGTCTGCGACCATACCTACAGGATAAGTGCCTGCGTCGGATACGAGCAATGCGCCGCAGCCCATCGCCTCGAAACAACGCATATTTCCTCGATCCTGACCGGCCATATCGATAGTACCGTTCAACACGATCTTTGACTTTCCAATCAATTCGTAAAGCTGCCGTCCAAAAATCGGAGGCTTGGCAATTTTTGCGATCCCGTCTGGCCGCCGATGTTTTTGTAACGGCAATAGCCGGCCGAGTGAGCTTTCTGCAAACCGTGTCAACCGGGACGCATCGAGGTAATAAAGCACCTGCTGCGTTTCGGCGAGACTCGCGATTTGCTCGAGAATTTTCGCGCGCGCGGAGTGATGTCGGGAATAGCCACCAACGAAAAGTACGTCGATAGGCCGCTCGTCAAATCCATATCTGCTCATTGAGGGGTCGATCGCAGGAGCAAACAATTCGGTTCGGCAGCCTCTACGATGCCATAAATCCAGGATCGAAGGAAAATTTCCAAGTACCGCGCCGTAGGCTGTGAAATCCGCTTGCCCCGACGGCGCCACCCGCCAGCAAAGAGTCTTTCTGACGCACCCGGGTAGCTTGCGGACGAAAGAACTGGGGTAGCGCACCGGATCTAGATTATAGAAAATTTCGGTTCGATGATGCTCGATTTGCGCAAGCAGGATTTCCTCGAGCGACGGCTCGTGGCGCATCCCGTTTTCCCGCCCCCATTGGCGCTGTAGAATGTTATCATCACCGTTGGTGAAGAATGCATTCGGGTCATCGTTCAGCACGGGTTGCAAGAAATGCAGCGCCCCAAATCGGTCGTTCAGAAAGATTCGACGGCGTTCTTCGAACCTCAACGTCGACGGTGCGAGCTGGTTAAGGCGAGCGAGATACGACGGATACAGCGAACTGTTTTGGAAGACGCGCATCGCTTAGGCTGACCTTGCCATCATCCATTTCATATTGAGATACGGCCAAATCCGTCCAACCGATTCCCAGTCCCATGTCTTGGAGATCGTGAGACGGTTAACTGTCTCGCGTAAGCCAGCTTCGTCGACTAGTTCGGCAAACGCCGGAACATCCTGCTGGAGCAAATCGCCAACCCAGCTAGAGAGAGATCCGTTCAACCACTCAGGCATAGGTGAATTAAAGCCCACCTTGCGCCGCCCCATACGGATGGATTCAGGCATCTGATTGGCCATTGCCCGTCGCGCAATCACTTTCGTGTAGCCACCGGATGACTTGCTCGCCTCCGGAAGCGCCATCGTGTAGGTAACCAGACGCCAATCCATGAAGGGCATTCGCACTTCGATACCGTGGGCCATCGAGATGCGATCAAAGTTTCGCAGGATTGTCGGCAGCACGGTGCCATGAAACATTCGATAGAGACGTCGATTCATTGCGCCCCATTCGCGTGGCAGTGGGTCACGATCTCCCACGAGACCAAATTGTGCGGGAATGTCGCGCAGCCCGCCACGCAGGAAATAGTATCCCCGCCCCTGGAGCATGAGCGCGCGCAACAAGTCCACGCCACGTTTGGCCCACTCGGATTCAGAGGATACCCCGGCGAGAGCATTTCTTATCCGAAAAGATGTCGATTGATCCTCCTGGCGATAGGCTCCCATCAACTCATCGGCGCCGTGGCCATCGAGCGACACCCTTACATTTTGGCGACCAAGTTCTTGATAGATCAACCATGCAGCGCTCGGAAGGCCGATATAGACATCATCATTGTCGTTCAAAATACGGTCAAGGTCGGTCAGCGCATCATTCTGCCCAATTTCCACGAAGGTTGGATTAACGTTTGCCCATGCAGCCGCCTCCTCCGCCATCTGCCGCTCATCGTTCAATGCGCCTGGAAATGTCGCGACGAATGCGTGGCGCCAAGCTGCGCTATCGCGCGGTCCCATTCCGGCTTTCTCGTGTGCAGCCATGGTGCAGACCACAGCGGATGAGTTGAATCCTCCCGACAAACAGGTTCCGATCGGCACGTCGCTCCGCATCCTCAATGCGACGGCGTCCTGAAAGAGCTCATGGAAGTGCTCCACGCGCTCGCCTTCGTTTTGCGGCAACTCTGGTAAATGATCGATAGTGCGCCACCAACGTCGGACATCAAGCCGTCCTTCTCGCAGCCACATGCAGTGTCCGCCCTGAAGGCGGCGCACTTCATTGCACAGGGTCCGTTCGCTGCCTTCGACCCCGAAGGCATCAAGCAAGAGCCGCCGCGCGACAGTGATATCCACCGATGTCTTGATCAGACCGCTCTGCGTCAGCGCACGCTGTTCCGACGCGAAGATAAAATGCTCCGGCGAAATCGCGTAGAGAACCGGTTTTATCCCGAAACGGTCCCGCGCAAGAAACAGGTTCTTTGTTTGGGTGTCAAAAATCGCGAGCGCCCACATTCCGTTGAAGCGCAACAGCATCCCCTCCTGCCAGGCTTGCCATGCCGCTAGTATGACCTCAGTGTCCGATTGGGTGCGGAAGATAGCTCCAAGTGTTTCGAGCTCGCTACGGAGCTCAAGAAAATTGTAGATTTCGCCATTGAAGACGATGACGTATCGGCCGTCGGCGGACAACATCGGCTGATTTCCGCCGGCTCCGGGATCAATGATGGCCAGCCGCCGATGGCCAAGCGCCACATTGCGTTCCGCACTGAACCAGTGTCCGGCGCCGTCCGGCCCACGATGGGCAAGTAGATTCGTTAACCGCGAAAGAGCTAAGGGCTCAACCACCTCGCCTCGGATTTTGACGATGCCCGCAATTCCGCACATTTACGTCAATCTCTGAGGCACAAAGCGACTTACAACTGCGCGCAAATCCCGCCAGCACACCGCTCCGTATGGACCCATCCGCGAAACGGCCACAACGACAGCGAAAATGATACCAGCCGCAATGCCATATGCGGCCCCGACGAACCACCAGTGCGGGGTTTGCTCCAGCAACCGCGGCCCAAAGAGATAACGCAACGCAATCGCCGTCACGATGCCTGTTCCCAGCGGCAGTAATACAAAGTGAGCCACCCGAGGCCAAACGTCCGCCACCTTAAAGCTTTGTCGCACCAAGACTGTCGTGACAATAATCTGCGCGACCATTGCAAGACAAGCGCTCCAGCCCGCCGCCCGCCAACCAAAATAAGGCAGCGCTATGGCGCTTGTGGTGAGAGTGACCACCGCCGTTACCAGTGCGATCATGGCGTTGGAACGCGACCTGCCATTTGCCAGAAGGTAGTAGGCAAATACGTTCGACGCGCACCCTAGCATTCCCGCGACGGCCAGCACAACGAGCAGCCCCTGGGTCTCCATGGCGACTTCTTCTCCTGTCCAGGCATGAAGTAACGGGCCGGCAACAGGAATGAGTGCCCCAAGTACGACAGCCGCCAAAAGATTCAACACCCAGGAGGCGCGAAACAGAAGGTCGGCAATTCGATCGTCCTGTTCCTTTTGGATTGAACTAAAAAAGGGAAACAGTATTTCGCCGATCTTCAAGACGCCGATATACATTGCTTCTTCGAGACGTTGGGCGATTGTATAATATCCGACGAATTGCGGTGCGAGAAACGCGCCAAGCAGATATCGGTCCGCCTGGCCCGCGATCAGACTACCGCACTGAGCGGCGAACTGCCAGGCTCCGAGATTAACGAGACCCCAAAGTGGTCGGCGATGAAATATGGGACCCGCGACCCATTCGCCCACTGCCAAGCGGGAAAGAACAAATGACGCCAAGAGTCCTGTGGCAAAGCCCATCGCCTGGCATCCGAGAAACGTCGATGCTTGTGGCCAGCGTGGTATGAGCACCACCATCGATAGGGTTGAAGCAACGGTGCTCACGACGTTAATCGAAGCCAACCGCGCATAGTCCTGACGCGCAGCAAAAAGGGCAAGAAACACCGAAGAGATACACTGGCATAGCCATCCAGCCGCCCCGAAGACAAAGGCAAGTGCAAGATCGTTTGCCGATTCGCTGCGCAGATGAAAGACATGATGTGCGAGCACTGGACCGGCCAGTGAGAGCACGATCGCGATCGGCAAACCTCCTGCGCCCGCCAACAATAACGCCGTTGCAAAGAAGCGACGCGCGTCATCGCGCTCGCCAGGCAACAATCGCTGGGCCAGCTCCCGCGTCGTTGACAACGCGAGAGCATTACTGAACCCCAATGCCGGCGCAATGCATGCTGTTACCAAACCGGCGACACCGAATGCGGCGGCCCCCAGCCGGAATAACACAAACGGAAGAATCAACAAATTTAGTCCCACGCCTACGAAAAAAGCGCCCGCATTCCACGCAGAGTTTCCAAGCAGATGAGAATTGCTTCTTATCGCGGCCATTTCAACGATCAAATTGAATCTTTGTCTAATGAGCCCGGATCGCGCACCGCAGAAGTCCCGCTCCGGAATGTCAACACCGAGCCAACCTGAGCGGCGATTCAGGAGGCCGTCCTTGCAGGCAAGCCAAATTCGATCATAAGTACTTTCCAACCCAATCCCAAGGGCCGATGTTCCCGCTTAAGCCTGAAATCCTCTCAGACACGCGGAGCGGACTACCAGCCCGATGATAAGATGTCGATAGTCCGGCGGGGATATACGATCAGCGCCGGCACTCAACGGTTGATTGCGGCCGAAAATCGGCAATTTGGGGTGTACATCGACGCCAGCGGTCTGGCAGTTGCCGAATCCATTATAGCTTTGCCCCGTCGCAGTCTGCGGCTGGATTATGCTGTGCACCCCATTGGACGCGCTTGCGGAAGAACCGATTCGTCAGGACCGACCGATGTCCAAACCCAGCGGCGCGGGAAACCGTACATCCGTTGGGCATCGTGTTGACTTTCGCGCTCTCGATCCCGTAGCCTTTAACGCTCGAAACTTGTTATCCCTGATGGCCGATATGGCGCGACATTCGCGCACGCGATCCGAATTGGCGAATCCAGAGACTTCTTCGAGACCGTAGGCAATCATTTGCCGAAGAGGGCGTGATCGTCTTGCAAGAAAACAACCCGGGGTCGACGGTCGATATCTACCGCATATGATGGAGCAGTCCGGCTTTGAGATATTTTTTACCCAGGGCGACCACCCCGCCCCGGACCAAGGAGAGCTCGTTCTACTATATCGGCATTGGTCGACACGGATCGCAACCAGCCCGTGCTGGGGGCCTTGGCGTTGAACGGTTACAAAGCCTAGAATGATACCGTTACTAATGATGGTGGATTTGCATCTGAGGCCGACCAGATTGGGCATCTTTTTTGCGGGGCCGCGGTGCAACTCATAGCCCGCAAGTCGAAGGCTGTACTACCGCTTGGGAGGCCGGAGCGACAAATGAATTGGATCAGCGCTATCTTTCTAGCTCCCTAATTGCGGTGGGAAGGTAGCAACGCCACACGCAAGCAGCAGCACCCGCGCTAAAGCCACATTTTGCGACCAGTGAGCGGCAGACATACACCTCGTCGCCCCGGAGTTTATCCGCGCACAAAAGCAAAGCGTGAAGCTTGCGAGGTACGATGAGCGATTGCTTGCGGCACCACGTTTTCTCGGAATTTCGGAGTGGAGCCCGAGCAAGTGAACTTTTTTGTTCGGGTCGCGAAACGGCGCCTGCCATACGCCCAGCGAGATAAATGCTTATCGTGTTGAGCTTGCTCTTTGCTTATGCTTCTGCCTGATGGCTGTGAACGAGAAGCTCAGCCAGCGCGGCGCATTGATTGCGAATGTCGGGAATCGCGATGATCTCCCAGAAAGTGGCACGCGTGAGCGGGCCGACGGCAAACAACCGACGTGACGGGAGCCCGTCGCGATTAATGATTGCGCAATCTGTGTCGATCTCGATGCCGATATGCAAGGGATCGACTCTGGCCAGGCCCTTATCGAACAAACTGCCCACGACGGGATTCGTGGTGGCACGGGGGTCTTTGAGGATCCCCGTGCAATCCACGATAGTTCCGACGTGCAAGCTAGTAATTTCGCTCTGCCCGCGACGCCGGTAGCGAACCAGCGCTCCGCCGGCATTCGGTTCGATGCCGGTCACTTTCGCCGCTATTAGGGCGAGACGTCCAGCCGCGAGCGCCTGCGTGATACGCGTCTCGACCTCGGGCGCCATGCGATGACGATGCACATCCCACCAGGCGCGCGCATGTTCAAGGAAGTTACGTTTGGATTCCAGCGGGAGTTCCCGCCAGAGCCGCTGGGTGAAGGGTCTGATAGCATCGACCACACTGCGCCAATCACCGCCCTCCACGACGTGTGCATCGATCCGATTGCGGAACCAGCGCAACAGCCGTCTGGCGCTGGCCCCAAATGGAATATCGGCTTCGTCGATCCGCGCTGGCTCCACGCGACGATGCGCCATCGATAAGAGGCCGCGTCGCGATATTGCTACGATCGGCCCTTTGTAGCCGTCGCGCAGCAGCGAAAGCACGTAATCGACCATCGTCAGCCCTGTACCGAGAATCAACACAGTCGCGTCTTTATCGACACAGGCGGCAGCTGACGGTGCCCACGGATCGGCATAACAGGTCAAACTGGACTTGGTCGTGTCATGGCCAGTGGCGAGGATTGCAACATCACCGACGTAGCGCCGCCCGTCGCCCAGCGTGACTGTGACGTCGGCAGGGTTCTCGCTGACGCCGACACATTCGCCTTGCACGATGCTGAGGTGGTGCGTCGCGCGCCCGTTCGACATCAACGGTTCAATCAGACTCGCGATGTAATCTCCATAGATACGCCTGGACACGAAGCAATATGGGTCGGCGCACAACGGTGCGTCAGATCCACGTATGGAAAGCCAGCGCCAAAAATGATCTGGCTCGTCCGGCAGGGCACTCATGTTCGCCGCCCGCACATTTAGCAGGTGCTCGGGATTGCCGGTGTGATAGGCGAGCCCGCGCCCGATTTCGGGCCGCCTCTCAATCAGCGTAACGCGAAAATCGGAAGCCGGATTATGCAACAACTGGTAAGCCAGCAGGACGCCGCTTGCGCCGCCGCCGATGATGATCGCATGTCGCGCAGCGGATCGGCTCATGTAATGGTTCCGTTGTATTGGTATTGGTCCGATGCGTAGCACAGAGAACGGGTGACGATCGAGAAAGAATGATCAGCAGAGCATCGATGCCAGAGCGTTCTCTTTTCCCGAAACCGCGCGTGCGTAGATCGTTCCGACGTTAGTCGCACGCCATCTGCGCGCAACCCTCTTGCCTGCGCTGCGAAATCGATACGAATGTTTTCTCCACCGGAAACCATTCCGCAGCTTGTACATTGGTCCGTGGTGGATCTTAAGTGGCGCACGGACGGACGGCGGGCGTGTATATCCCAGGGTGGAAGATAATGTTGCAGAAGTTCCAAAAAAGGTACCCCGGCTGATTTCCGCGAGCGGACAAAAAAACGACAATTGAATATCATCGCAGCTTCAAACCAGTTACCGGAATGCTCGTGACTTTAACCCATGATGGCGCAGTTCCCATATTATTGTACGACCGTCATGGCTACCGTTCGGAAATTTAAGTTCCATGCCGCTGAGGGGACTTTTGCAGCAGGATAGTTCTTTCGTTGCGAAATTTGGTCTACTATCGGGGCAAAGCGGACGGTGGCGAGCCGTCCGACTAGCAATTTATGGTTCATGGCATAATTCCGAAGAATAAGTGAACAGGTGTTGAGCACAGAAAAGATAAGTCTTCTAAACCGTGTGGAGAATGAATTGGTCAGACCTATCCTGCGATGGGCACGACCATCCCGTCATATCCGCGTCGGAGGCGTAGACATTCGCTATCGCAGCGAACTCGACGGGGGAGGAACTGAGTTCGGGCAACAGTTCATCCCTTTTCTCAAATCGCGGGGTATGCCAAAACAGCGGCGTGCTTTCGAATGGTGCTCTGGCCCTGGCTTCATTGGCTTCTCACTACTAGGGCATGGTCTTTGTGAAACACTTTGCCTATCCGACATCAACCCGGCGGCAGTTTCTTCGTGCCAGCACACCGTGCGCGTTAATAAGCTCAGCGACCGCGTAACGGTTTATCAATCGGACAATCTCAAAACCATTCCGCGTTCGGAAATGTGGAACTTGATTGTGAGCAATCCGCCTCATTTCGTCGATCAGTATGAAGGCGACATTCGCGCACACGATCCAGAATGGCAAATCCACAGAGACTTTTTCGAGACTATAGGCAACCATCTAGCCGAAGAGGGCGTGATTGTCTTGCAAGAAAACAACCGAGGATCGACCGTTGATACTTTCCGGCATATGATTGAGCAATCCGGCTTTGAGATATTTTTTACCCATGGCGACCACCCCATTCCGACCAAAGAAAGCTCGTTCTACTTTATCGGCATTGGGCGACAGCGGTCGCGTCCTGCCTGGGCCGGGGAATCGGCAGCATTGGCCGGTTACAAAACCAGAGTGATGTAGTTGCCAACGATGGTTGATTTGCATCTGAGATCTATCAAATCGGACTTTTGCTCAGTGCGAGGCCGTGGTGGTACTAAGTTGTCATGAAGCAGATGATTCGGGAGAACTCCGCACCTCGAAGGTGGCCAGGTGATTCCCTGACCAAAAAGTCGTGCTTCATATTCGAGCTCAACTTTCAGTGGCCGCTCCACTAGTTTCAACGCCGGGGACGGTCCTCAGGATTTCGGCGGTGGCTTCCATGGCCGGCTAAGCCGGGATACCGGTGCAGCGAGACGCGCATTTCGACACGTCGTTGTAGGTAAGTGACGCCAATCGCAACCATAATAGCGAGGGCAAGTAATGCGATATGCGGCGTCTTGAGCACGTTGCAACCCGTATAGAAAATGAAGTCAGGCCCATCGGCGGCCGTCGACCGCGCCTTATGCGCTGACCGGGCGCACTATTGCGGCACAATACAGAGACCCATTCTTGCGGCCCGACGCTCGACCATCTCCGGACGACACACGTCGGGCCTGCCCAGACCGCTGGATCGAACCGGGGCATGGCTAGCTGGGGTGCCGGCATAGCTGTCTCAACTGTCAGGTGAATTACGCCCCTTGTTCCCCGCGATTTGTTTGTTGCCCCATTCCGTTAAGGCGCTGCAAATAGAGTGTTTCTTTGGAATATTGTGGGAGGGGTTTTGCTTGATCTCAGCAATGTGTGCGTAGTATCACATGTTGTCATGAGCAACGTTAATTCGGAATCTCCCTCAGATGTCGCGCACTGGCTGCAGAGCGAATCAGCAAATCTTTGGCCTGCGCTTCTCGGTTCGTTGAGCCTGCGCCGCAGCCCGTGCATCCGCGAGAATTGCGCGGCGTGCCAGTCGGGCAAACAGCATCAAAGCTATGTTCTCTACAGTAAAGCGCGCGGGCGTCGTGTTGCGGTATACGTGCCGGAAGAGCTTGTGCCGGACGTTCAGCGCACCCTAGACAACGGGCGTGCTCTACAGGACCTGCTGCACAGGGCGGCCCCACGATTTGTCAAGGCGCTGAAGCGAGCGCGGGCCGGAACGAAGAGCGACGAGGGTTGAGCAGTACTGATGGCAGAAAGCCTCCGGCCCGACGCAATCGGAGCGGAGGCTCTGGCAGTTCCCCAAAAGAATGTCCCCCTCCCGATAGACGTCAACCGTCTACCGAAAGGGGGACATGTGTCGTATTGCTTACTTGTGGTACATCGCAGGCGCAACCGGCGCCTCAGGTGCCCACAGGCGATAGCTGAGTGTTGCGAACACCGTCGCACCCTTTGCGGTTACAGAAGGATCAAATCCAAGGTTTGCAGCGGCGTCGTTGTTGTGAGCACTTGCATGGACTTCCTGGGTCGCCCAAACCGACAAGCTCGCCGGTCCGAAGTCATACCCTACGAGACCACCGACTGCCCATGTTTCGAACCTGCCGGTGTGCGCCAAGGTGGAATTGCCAAGCGCGACACAGGAAAACCCGCATTCGTCATTGGTAACCTGGGCAACGTAGTAGGCCACCGGACCCATCGTCCACTTGCCCCACGTCTTGGTAGCGGTCAGGTCCACATGGAAGATGTTACCCGTCGTATAGTGAGTGTCCCTGTTCTCAGTATTGAACTCTTCGTACAAGGCTGCGGACAGGTTCCAGCCATCATGCAGATACGATATGATCAATTCGGGCTGGTACGTCGTGTATGGATTGGCCTCGCAACCAAGGCCATTGGCGCCCGTGGTGCAACCGTCGGGCAAGTAGATACCAACACCGGTCTTGATCGCCCAGCCGCTATTGCCGAACTTCCAGCTCAATTCCACCGGCACGATGTAAGTATTGAACGCGCCAGAACCTTGTGCGTTAACCGGAGCACCGACGCTCTGCATCACGAATGGCTGCACGATAACGGCGTCATAGGTCGCACCCAGGAACGTCCAGCCAGGAACGAACAGGAAGCCTTGAACGTCAACCGCCGCCTGAACGCCGGTCTTGTGTGTGCCAGGGGGGTTGAGTGCAGAAGTGCCAGGTCCAACGAGGTTGGCCTGATAGGTGAACACCTGATTGAACATGTAGATGCCCGGCGGCGGAACGCCGGCGCTCGCTCCGATGAACGCACCGGGCTTGGTCGCGATGTCGCCACCTTCAGTGGCGTATGCCGGCGAGAATGCGACTGCCGCAATCCCTGCTGCCGCTAGTAGAGCTTTGGTATTCATCTTGATATATCCCCCTTGTGGATCTGGAAAATGCATTGCCTCTCTCGATGGGTTGAGAATTACCTCCCGCCTCTGAAAGCGCAATTGAAAGATGGCTTGCGGCACTGCGTCTCGATGGTTTTTCCGGAGTGTGTTGCAAAATTGCACGTACAGCCGACGCCCCCTTAAATCTCAGAATCCAATATAAGTAACTGTTTTTATTAGATTTTTTGCGCCATATCGACACCGGAGAGACATATCTAGGGTCTTTGCGCTTCGACCATCCGAGCGAGGGGCCAGGACAACGATGCCGCAACTGACCCCCATCCTCTGCTTAGAATCGGACCGCGTGTAGCGAGACGATACGTCACCTAATTCGCTGCTCATGCCTCCAGAGCTGCTACCGCAAAATCATTCTCATGCCGGGCCACTTCAACATTGCTTCGCGTGAAATGGAACTTCACGTTCGGATGGAGCTTGAGCCAACGGTGTTTTTTGGTTTGTAGGTATTGAGGTGTCGAGCACGATGTGGATGGCGGTGTCGGGCCAAGCGGCGACAATGTCGTTCATGAAGTCGAAGAATTCGATGCGCCGCCGCCGCTTCTTGTGAGCCGCCGTCACCTTACCGGTGGCCACCTCGAAGGCGGCGAAAAGCGTCTCCAGTGCCTGGATCGAGGACTTTCGATGCAGATGACAATCGCATTCTCCGGCGGTGCCATGTAGAGCCCGAGCACGTCGGCCGCCTTGGCGGCGAACTCCGGATCGTTGCTCTCGCACCAGGATTTGCGCCCGGCAAGGTCGATCTTCTGGGCACGCAGGAAGCGCCAGACATACTGCACATCGACATCGCCGAGCGCTGCGCCAAGGGCGGTCCCGACCAGCGGGCGTAGCCCTGGGGCTTCCGCTGATCCAACAGCGCCAGAATGCGTTTGCCCGTTTCCGCCGTGTATTTTGGCTCGGCGCCTCAGTCGCCCGTTTCATCGAGACCGCTAAACCGCTTCTCGGCATAGCGCACCCGCCACTTCGATGCCGTTCCGGTCGTGCAGCCAACGGCCCGCCCGATTGCCCGGCTCGCCATACCCTCCGCCGCCACCAGCACGATGCCTGCGCGCTGCCGCAGCCGGTGCTCCGTCTTCGTCGAACGCACCAAGCCCTCAAGCTCGGTGCGTTTTGCGGTCGTCAAAATAATCGCAGCCGCTTCAGGGATGCCGATCATGCATCCTTAAATCAACAACTCATTCTTCACCAATAGTGGGTACTAGCGCGATAAATTTAGGCGATCCGTTGTTTCGGGCATTTTTCGGCAAACAAAATAAATTTCGTTATTGAGGACGCTTCGCAGCGCTGGAAACGGTAGGTGAAGGGTCTTGATTATAGAGAAGCCTCCTTGTTCCAAAATTTTGCGGAATCTTATGTGGCTGAAACCCGTATGTGCACCGTACCACTCAACATCCGTAACTTTCCGCTCAAGCTTTATATTGAAAAGCGCTCGAAATGCCTGAGCGATACTGGCTGACTGGCGGCCACCGTGAGCGGCGCGGTAAATAGACTTTAAAAACCCGCTCGGCCCCGTCTCGATTGGTACGCCGAAAATGATCCGGGCACGGGGAGCTGCCAACACGGTGATATGCTTTAGCAATTCATCGAGCGACTTGTCGGTCAGGTGCTCGCAGACCTCCATGCAATAGATCAATGAGAAACTGGATGGCCGCTTTCCTATCAGACTATCGATGTCCGTAGTGAGTTCCGCCCCCGCCGAAACGCTCGGCGCCGCTTCGGCTAGCAATTTAGGATTTGGATCGTAACCAACTAGGTTCTGGCGTTTGAATTTGTGGACCAAAAATGAAAACAAATGCCCGTCACCACAACCATAATCGAGCACGCTGTCTATGGGTAACGGTGGCGCAATAAGATTGAGAACTTGGTGATACCGCCTTTTGTGCGCGAGGCTCTTTAGCGGCTCGGTCGTATCTCTGGTATAGCTTGCGTATGAAGACACGCTGGGCTCATCTTTGTTCATCGTCGTCCAAACGCTCTGTCTGAGTGCTTTAGCATGCTTCGTGCTTACTCAATAGTCTTTTCCAGGCTATCGCCTTACGCCCCTCAAAACTAACATCTGACGCCTAGATTAGGTCTTCAGCCGCGCGGCACCAGCGGCGCCTTTAGGGGGCCGGACAGCGATGGGAGATTCGTGATCACGCCGACCGACGAGACCTTCCGAAAGGTCGACAAATTGATCTCGAAGGACATGCGCGAGGCCATGAGGTTGCTTGGCACGATAACCACAATTCATTTAATCACGGAGACTGAGAATGAGCCTACAGACTGCGGTGGACGTATGGACCGCGCGCTACATCAAATCGAGAGAAGCCAGCCTTGCGCGATTGATGGGTGCCCTGAGTCCTCCCGATAAGCAAAGGCAGCGCGATCGTTATTTTGGTGGCGGCCATCGCCGCTGCAAAAAGGCACCGAGCCGCCTGGTCGCGTTCGGGCTGAAGGCGGAAGGCGCGAAAGCATAATGGCGAAGAAGGTGGTCAGCAGACGCTGGTCCTATGCGGACGATCGCCGCTTGATCCAGCTTGCCGCTTCTTCGAAGTCGGTCAATGCGATCGCCGATGAAATGAACCGGCCTCCGGAAACGGTCGTTCAAATGGCCCTGCGGTTGGGAATTTTCCTTAAGTCCGCTGCTCAGCGGAAAGCTATCGAAATGAGCCCATCAAGACCGGTGCGGCCATGGACCGCCGAGGAGCAAGAGAAACTTGACGACCTGGTGAGGGCCGGAAAGGACGCTGGCGAGATAGCCACCGCGCTTCGGCGGACACGCCAAGCTGTTTATGTGCGGTTACGACGCCGGGACGTAAAACCGATGAGGTCCTGGCGACTGCCAGAACGCGGCTGAAAAATCCATCCGCGTTGGGTTGGTGATGGCATTGCCCTCGGATTGGAATTGCGCTTAGGGTTCAGGCATGGGACAAAACAAACAGGTCGGAATCCAGGTAGCGCGCGCGATCGCGGCACTCAGCATCGTTTATTTTCACTCCTGGACTTCGATCGTCCGGTTTCCGAAAGGCACCTCGTATCAGATCCCGGGTCTGACAACTTATGGATGGTTTGCCGTCTACCTGTTTTTCGCGATCAGCGGCTACGTCATCTGCCTGGTGGTCCGCCGAGAGACCTTCCAGGTCCCATCGTTTTTGATCAAACGGGTGTTCCAACTCTATCCATTATGGCTGGTGATGCTGTCTGTTTTCGCCGTCACCGCGTGGCTCTGGCGGGGGCTCCAGCCCTTTGAAACATCGGGCTACTTTCTTTACTCCGCAACGCTGCTCCCCACATTCGACTATCCGTTTTACAATGTGGGCTGGAGCCTGCAGCCGGAAATAGCGTTCTATGTAATCGTAGCCGCGATCGTCCCCCTTGTTGGCTTACGTGGCCTTGTGGCTTTCCTCTTGGCTTCCACGTTAGCGGCTCACCTCGTCGACGTGCCTTGGTATTTCACTCATATTGCGCGCTATTACGGCTTGTTTCTTGCCGGCGTCCTGGCCTTCATGGCGCATGACAAATTGGCTCGGTTCGGCTTCTGGCGACCGGCGGTCGCTGGCGTCGTGCTTCTGGTGCTGCTGGGATATCTAAGCGACGCCCTGACCCCGTTCGGACTGTTCTTCGTGATAACGGCTTTTGCCAATCTGACGCCTTCCGAGAAAACTTGGTGGAGCAAACCCGCCACAATGCTCGGCGATGCTTCCTATTCAATCTACCTGATCCATCCAATGGTTTTTTTTACCGCGTCGTCGCTGGTCAGCAAATTCCCCAACGCGCCGCTTTGGGTGCAGGAGCCGATTCGCTTCGGTTGCATCGCTGTGGTCATAGTCCTTTCCCTCTTCAGCTGGCGCTTTTTCGAGACACCGATAATCCGAGTCGGCAACCGGATCGCATCATTCCCATGGCGCACGCGCATCGAAGAGATGGCGGCCTGATTTTGCCCGAGTGGCAGGCGGCGATCGAAGCCCTGAATGATCTTCGCAACGCGTGGAGAACCAATGATGTTCGCCCGGCGTCACGCAGGCGATCCACCGCCATGTGGTCCGCGTGTTCAATTCCGATCGCAAAAAGAGGCATTGGGAAAAGCGGAAGCTGAAGCGGGATCGAATAGCGGAGTTGGTCGTCCGTCGTGGCATCCGGCACGCGCAATGCAGACATAGGACTCGGCGATCGGCCATGTGTCGCCTGCAATCGCAACGCGCGGCGCCCACTCGGTCGGATCGACGCCTCGAATACATCCCGCAGTGCGGTGAAGTCCGACATGGCGGAAATCGCGCGGCTTGAGTAGCGCCACGCCGTGCGCCGGATCGGCAATGCGCTTTTTTGCAGAACGAACCCAATTTGATTAGTCTGGAGGGTCTTCAGGTTATGGCAAAGCCGGCCAGATGCTCTTGGTTCCTGCCGAGTTCGTTCAGTGGAGCAGCGGAAAGCAGATAGCTGGCTTGCAGGCGCCGAATCCGCCTAGTCGCTGCTGACAACACGCAAACTTTCCACGATGGTGGCGCCCACAATGCTACCCCCGGCCCTGGTCTACACGGAGTTTCCCAATGCCGTTCCCGCGCGCCTCACAGGCCCTTTCCCGCTTCACTGTGCTCGATCTGACCCGGGTTCGCTCCGGGCCGACCTGCGTGCGGCAACTCGCCGACTGGGGCGCCAATGTCATCAAGATCGATGCCTTGACCGAAGACGCTGCCGGCGAGCAACCCGGGGGGCCGCGCCATGGTTCGGATTTCCAGAACCTGCATCGCAACAAGCGGGCAATCGCGCTTAACCTGAAGGACCCTAAAGGTCTCGACGTTTTTCGGCGTCTCGCGGAAAAGGCTGATGTCGTGGTGGAGAACTTTCGCCCCGATGTCAAAGCGCGGCTCGGCATCGACTATGATGCCTTGCGCAAAATCAACCCGCGCATCGTCTATGGCAGCATCTCCGGGTTCGGACAGGACGGCCCCTATCACAAGCGCCCGGGCTTCGATCAGATCGCTCAGGGCATGGGCGGGTTGATGTCAATCACCGGCGCCCCCGGCCAGGGGCCGATGCGGGTTGGCATTCCGGTCGCAGACCTCGCAGCCGGGCTGTTCTGTGCGATCGGCATCCTGACCGCCCTGCTCGAGCGCGATGTCTCCGGTGAAGGTCAGTGGGTGCAGACCTCACTGCTGCAGGCGCAGATTTTCATGCTCGATTTTCAGGCCTCGCGCTGGTTAATGGAGGAAGAAGTGCCGAAGCAGGCCGGCAATGATCACCCGACCAGCATTCCCACCGGCGTGTTCAGGACCTCGGATGGCTACATCAACATTGCCACCACGGGGGGGCGGATCTGGGAGCGCTGCGCCGAAGCGATCGGAGCGCCGGACCTGCCGACCCGCCCCGAATATGCCACCGCGCCGGCGCGCTCGAAAAACCGCGATGCACTCAACGCCGAGATCAACGCGCTGACCGAAAAGAAATCCACCGACACGTGGGTCAAGGAACTCAACGCTGCCGGCGTGCCCTGCGGTCCGATCTATTCGGTCGACCAGGTGTTCGGGGATCCTCAAGTCAGACATCTCGGCGTCGCGCAGGATGTGCCGAATGCCGAGAACCGTCATATCCGTCTGGTCGGCCAGCCCGTCACCTTGTCGCGCACTCCCAGCAAAATGGCGGCGCGGCCGCCGGAATTCGGCGAGCAGACCGTAGAGGTGCTTGCCGAGTTCGGCTTCAGCGCCGACGAAATCGCGAAGCTGAGGCAAGCCAAGGTGGTGTGATGGCGGCCGAGCGTGATGGCAGTGGCGTCGCAAACTCCGAGACCCACAAATGAACCATTGCCGCTTCCGATCGCGCCGGTTCTCAAAGCCCCTCCGATGCGCTGCGAAAGATCGAGGCAAGCCCGGCAGCAAGGTTCTGAAATCAACGCTAGACTAGGCTTCGCGAAATCCAGAATAGGTGGCCGGACCAGGTAAGCCTCTTAATTCCGGTCGAGACATTTTGCGACGCTGAATGTCCGGTCTGGCTTCAACGGCCTCCCGCTCTATCAGGACGCAAGTCATTTCACGGTTGCTGGCGCGACATACGTGCAAAGCCTAGCCTCAAGCGATTTCTCTTTGATAGTTTTCGGGCACCTTAGAAATACTGTCAGCTTATCCTTCACAGTAATAATCACAGGGATGGTTGGTTCGAGAGCGCAGTAGCTGAACGCATCGGCGATTTTTGGTCATTGAAAAAAACGCTGGTCGGCACTTCTCTAGTCTTGGCGACCGCGGATGGTCCCACACCAATTCTCACCGGCTTTCTGTTCGATTCGATTTGGTTTAATTGTACAGGCTATATCTTGATTTTCATTTCCAGGACCGGCATCCTGATGAGGGCATGACGTTATCGGGATTGTTTTCAACAGTCACCTGTCGACCGTCACGCAGGCTGTATTGATTGGCGGTCGGGTTGATTGACGGGCGCGCGGCCGCGGCGGTATAGCAGAAAATCTGAGGAGCCGGCTTGAACCTGCGAAATAAATGAGATGGTCGCACGATCGGCATTCATCGACAATGCGCATTTTCTGGTTCGATGCCTGCGTTATCGCTTTCGAACAGAAAAGCTGCAAATCAAGACGATGATGCGCCTCCAATTGAGGGGCGCGACCGTGCTTGATATCGGGGCTAACAAGGGAATTTATTGTTTCTGGATGATGCGCGCGGTTGGACCTTCGGGCTGCGTGATCGCATTCGAACCGCAGCCGGAGATGCGCGACAGCATCGAGCGTCAGAAATCTCGATTTGATTGGCGCAACCTTCGCGTGATGACCGTCGCGCTGTCGAATTCCGACGGAAGTATGAAACTGTCCCGGCAAAGAATGGGCGATGGAAGCGCGACGCTCGAGGTGGCGCGCCGGCGCAGCTTGGATACGACGCTCGATGTGCAGGTCACCAGGCTAGACGCGATGGGCGACGAGAACTTCCCGAACCTGAAATTCATCAAATGCGACGTCGAAGGGCATGAACTCAACGTGTTCCTGGGCGGCGAGGAGACCATTCAACGCCATCGGCCGGTCGTCCAATTCGAGAGTACGGTGACCGATCCAAGAACACGGCAGATCTTTCAATTTTTCCGCGGTCTCGGATATTCCGGCCTGCTCCTGTTGGGGAACAGGTACCTGCACTACGCCAACCCCGATGCCGTTCCGCATTACAAGTTCGGAATGGAAGGCCACCGGGATTTTCTGTTTTTCCCGCCGGAGGCCATCGGAACCACGATCCCGTCTGATCTGTCGCGGCAGTTTCCGCAGACCGCGCTCAATTTTTAGGTGCATTTCAACTGCCGTCCGGCAGGCGCGGATCCAGGACCACTCCACCCTGCTATCTCATCCCGCGTCCAATGCGTTTGAAACGACTCGGCATCTTCGGCGCCCACGCTTGGCTTTTCTTGCGCTATTCCTTAGTCCACACGATCAGGGTCCGAGCGCCAGGACGAGACGAGCGCCGCCATTGGCGACCTCCATCCGGTTGCCGCCGGGCTCATAGAAAGGAAGAATTTCCGCTGGAAAGCGCGCCGGTGTGGACCGGTTTTCGATGAAAACACCGTTCTTCAGGCCGATGTGGGCTCGTCCTCCCAAAACGCCCGAAGCGGTGAAGCCTATGACTGATCGGTGGGACCGCATAAAAGCCTTTGCGACTGATCCGGCCCAGATCTTCCCCGGTCACGGTCAGATTAAGGCGGAGCAGCAAGAGATCGGGTAGCTCAAGCGCTAGACTGGGAGGTCGCGAAGCTGCAGGCGGAGCGGGACACCTAAAAAAAGCCGCCGCCTGCTTTGCGAAGGAATCGACATCAGGTTTAATTTCCTTTGCGAAACATCAAGGCATCTCGCCGGTGGCGTGGTTATGCGAGGCACTCGTGTCTCGTCGCTATCTTATCGCGATATTCGCGTTTATCCCCTGGGTTGAGCTGCATCCGTATCGTCGGACTTTTTCGGGACGATCCGCAGCTTAATGCAGTCGCCGTCCAGCCTTTGCAGACATTCCGTTCTTGGCGGTCCGTTGTAAATTGCCCTTACAACAATGACCAGAACGACAAGAGCCAGCGTCGCGTAAATGAATATTCGCATGTTCTGACCCCTGGACATTCCACCAAACATCGATAAGTCTAGGCACGCAACCAGACGTCGAACACCTCCGCCGGACTGCTGTCCGGCGACTTTTTTGCCGCTACTGTGGTTTTCTGACTTATCGCCGAAAGCGGACCGGTTCGTTTTGCCCCTTTAACAATAGCATCAGCGCGCTGCGGAGAGGCCACCTACCGGCGGTGTTCGCGGTTCGCCCAGTCGGGATTCAGCTTAATAAACGAGCCTCGTTGCGGCGTCACGCGAAAGCGATAGCCGCCTCTCTCGGGTCTCTCGGGACCCGCCGTGGCAAAGCCGCAATGCCGATCTAGTTCCTGAACCGTCCACTGACACGAGCAGTCGTGACGTTAGCCCCCATTAAAACCACCGAACGCAGTGCCGTTTCGTCATTTCCCGCAGCGTAGGCTGGAAATCGAACCAGTGACGGTGCATATTACAGCTATGAAAAGCATGCCCGCACGGTCCGCCGGGACCTATGGTCTTCTGGCAGTGTGCGCCATCCTTGTTGGGTTTGGCGTTTTTGCCATCGCAGTATCCCCGGGATTTTTCTCAATTCTGCTCGGATCGGGCATGTTGGCTACTGGCGGCACCTCTGCTTACCTCATTTTTTCGCACGAGCCCACGCGGTGACAGCCACTCCCAAACGCCTCGCGTATCAATCGGTTCGCTAAATCCAATCTTCGCCAGGAGACAATTCTGGCCCGACCGACAGGTGAACTTCCTGCTGTGGCTCATGGCCGCTGGATGGACGGATTGATGAGCGAAAAAAGTTAAGTGAAAATCTTTCTCCAGAGAAAAGCCATTGCTTTTTACCGTTCCGGTTCGACGTGGCTTTTGAGCAAGGCATCCATTCCGTACCTAAGGCTGCATCACTGCACGAGGCGACGATTTTACGGAGATCAGGGACGAAAGAGCCTTATCAATCGATTGCGTCACGATCAAAGCGGAGCGCTCATCCAGATGGACGCCGTCCGCCCAGCGCAACTCACTCCTCGCATAATCGATGTGCAGCCACTGACCCGGATCGGCAAAGGCAGCGCGAACGATCTCGTGAGTGATTTCTGCAAACCGGGATCCTTCAAGCTGCGTCGAACAAGGTAGCTCAAAAAACAACACGCGCGCCCCCCTCCGCTCGATTGCCGGGATTAGCTGCGCAATTCTCTGGACGTTCACCTGAACGGCAGCGGTCGGATCTTCCGCGTTCCACTGTTGCAGCGTCCGATCCACATAGGTTCGATTATCGAAATCGCTGGGCGGCTGGTTGAGCAATTGATCCAGAGAATTGGAAATCTGTGCATGATTAAGCGGTGCATGAACCCAATTTTCGTAGGCCGCGACAGCAGTTCTGATTGGACGAAAAAACAACGGTCCGGCGTTGTCGGTTTTTGAATAATTCTTGACCAAAGCCGTGTCCGCCGACCTGGACAGCACGTTCGTCTCAACAAGAATGATCTTAGGCAAACGCGGCTGGTTCGCCACAATTTCGAGTCCGGTGACGGGGGAGCCTCCCGCCAGCCCCAGGTTTCGCAGGCCAGGCGTCGAGAAATATCCTTCCTTGAGCCGGAAGGTAAGCGAACTACCGACCAGAACCACATCGGGAATCGGTTCCCTGACATACCGGTTCAACGTGATCAGCGTGCCGTCGCGGGTCGTGGTTGACGGAAGTCGCAGCCCATCGCCGAACCAAGCGGTAGCAATGCCACAGGCGAGCAGCAGCACCCCTGCGCCAAAGCCACATTTTGCGAACCAGTGAGCGGGAGCCATCGATTGCATGCTCGGACCCAAAACTAAAAATGGATAAATGAGATTTCCGGACTAGCCTCTAGATACACCGGCGCGGCCATCAAGCCTACAGCTGGGGTCCGCGCCGCCAAGCGCTTGCGCGGCCAGCGAGCATGGAACAAGATGCTGGATGTAGCGAATGGAGCAATGCTGGATTGTAAAACAGCTTCGACGCAAACATACTGGACGAATTCACAGAACGATGACGCGAAGATAAAAATAACGCGATCCGCGCAGCCCGCAGCCGAGAGCTTGCTGCTGACAGACCATAACATCAGAACACCTGTGGGCGTCATGATCGAACCGGCGAGCCCGCAAGTGCAGGTGGCTACTTGCCCTTCCAGTTCGGCGTGCGCTTGTTGAGGAAGGCATCCATTCCCTCGCGGAAATCCTCGCTCATATAGGCACGAAGAATCAGATCCTCGCCCTCGTCGCGCGTCAACGTCCGCCGGATACGGCGCACCGCTTCCTTGGTGACTTCGAGCGTGATCGGCGCATGTCCCGCAACCAGCTTCGCTGTTTCCTCGGCGCGGCGCTGTAGCGTGGCGACGTCAGGCACCACCTCGTTGAGCAGGCCGAGCGCCAGCGCCTCGGGGGCCTCGATCAGCCGCGCCATAAAGATCAAATCCTTGGTTCGCGCCGGGCCGATCAGCGCAGTGAGCCGGCTGATGTTGGACATCGACAGGCAATTGCCGAGCGTCCGCGCGATCGGAAAGCCGATCCGCGTCGTCGCGGTGCCGATCCGGATGTCGCAACAGGCGGCGATCCCAGCGCCGCCACCGGTGCAGGCGCCGGCGATGGCCGCAATGGTCGGCACCCGGCAGCTTTCCAGCGCGCCCAGCACGCGATCGATGCGCGCCTCGTAGTCGAGCGCATCCTGAGCGGTCTTGAAGGCACGGAACTGCGAAATGTCGGTGCCTGACGCGAACGCCTTGTCGCCGGCTCCCGTGAGGATCATGGCCTTGATCGAGCGGTCGGCGTTGATGGCCTCGCAGATCGCCGCCATCTGTTCATACATCGCAAAGGTCAGCGCGTTGCGCGCCTGCGGACGGTTGAAGGTCAGCCGGGCGATGCCATCTTGGACTACATAGATCAGGTCTTCAGTCGCCGGTTCCGGGGCGTTCATCGCGCGCTCTTTCTGTTGTTGTATGGATACATTCATGCCGCATCGGCGGCCTTTGATTTCGGCATCGACACCACCTCGCGCCCCTTCAGGACTTCCATCGCGGCCAGGACGCCGCCATCGCGATGCGGTACCTTGGCGAGATCAAGGCCCATCTCGACGCCCGCCAGGGTTCCCATCAGCATCAGATCGTTGAAATGGCCGATATGGCCGATGCGGAATACCCTGCCCTTGATCTTGTTGAGGCCGGTGCCGAGCGACATGTCGAAATTCTCCAGCACGACTTTGCGGAAATTGTCGGCATCGTGGCCGTCAGGCAACGCCACGCCGGTCAGCGCAGGCGAATGCGCAAGCGGATCCTGACATTGCGTTTCCAGTCCCCACACCTTCACCGCCGCGCGCGTCGCCGCGCTGTGACGCTTGTGCCGCGCGAAAACATTGTCGAGCCCCTCCTCCTCGAGCATCGCAATGGCTTCCTTCAAGCCGAACAACAGATTGATCGCGGGCGTATAGGGCCAGGTGCCGACCTTGTTGATCGCAATGACCTCCTGCCAGTCCCAATATGATCGCATCGACGGATTGGCCTTCGCCGCCGCGAGCGCCTTTTCCGACACCGCATTGAGCCCAAGGCCCGGCGGCAGCATCAGCCCCTTCTGCGAACCTGCGACGGACACGTCGATGCCCCAGGCATCGTGCTCGTATTCCAGCGAACCGAGGCCGGAAATCGTATCGACCATGAATAGCGCCGGATGTTTTGCGCGATCGATGGCTTTGCGGACCTCAAGCGGATGGGTGACGCAACCGGTCGATGTCTCGTTATGCACGATCATCACCGCCTTGATGCGGTGCCGCGTGTCCGCGGCAAGCCGGGCTTCGATCTGTTCCAGATCGGCGCCGCGGCGCCAATCGCCCGGAATGAAATCGATGTCGAGCTTGAACTTCTCCGCGATGCCGCGCCACAGCACCGCGAACTGGCCGGTCTCGGCCATCAACACCTTGTCGCCGGGCGACAGGACATTGACGAGCGCGGCCTCCCAGGCGCCGGTGCCCGACGACGGGTAGATGATGACGGGCTGTTTGGTGCGGAAGACGCGCTGCGCCGCCGCCAGCACCTCAAAGCCGAGTTGTGCGAATTCGGGACCGCGATGATCCATGGTCGGCATGTCCATCGCCCGCAGCACCCGGTCGGGTATGTTGGTCGGTCCTGGAATCTGGAGAAAATGCCTTCCAGTGTGCACGGTCATGGAGCGTCCTTCCCGGGGAATATCTTGGTTTCGCAAGGCTCGAACCTAAGGCTCGAATATCAGGCTCGAATATCAGGCTCGAATATCATTATTTGACGGGCTTGTCCCCCGCCCGGTTGGCCGCGTCAATGCGCAAGAAGGCCGGCCTTTGCCGGCGCTAGCCGGCCGCGGCCGGGCGTCCAGTGGCCTCGATGCCGTCGGTCGCCTCGAAGGGTGTTTCCGGGCGCATCAGGAACGCGCAAAACCCGCCCAGCAGCAGCAACCCCATCGACATCAGGAACGGCAAATACCAGTTGCCGGTCACATCGATCACGTAACCGGCCACCAGCGGCGAAACAATCGCAGCCAGCGCTGAGCCGGAATTCATCAGGCCCGCGGCTGTGCCGGAATATTTCGGAGCAATGTCCATCGGTACCGACCAGATCGGTCCGATCACGAGTTCGGCAAAGAAAAACCCGCCCGACAGGCACAAGGCGACGGTCGTGATGTCGTGAATGAACAGGATCGGAACAAGCGACAACAAAGCGCCCGCGAAACCGGTAACGATGACGCCGAGCCGTGCGAGGCGGACGTCGCCGGTTCTTTTCAGAATCCGATCAGACAGAATTCCGCCGAGGCTGTCGCCGACCACGCCGGCCAAGAAAACACCCGAGGCGAACAGCGCCGAATTCCTGATGTCCAGATTGTAGTTGTTCTTGAAGAACAGCGGCAGCCAGTTCAGATACAGCCACAGGCTCCAGCCATAGCAGAAATAGGTGAGCGTGACCGGCCACATCCGCCGCAACAGCAGTCCCCACGGCACCTGAGGTCGCGCATCAACGGAGCGCGGTGGAAGCGACGCCAGTTCAGCCTCGGTGATGTCAGGATGATCGCTGGGCTCGTTGCGGAAATAGAGCGCCCAGATCACGCCCCATACCAGGCTGACCAGTCCCAGCGCGACGAACGAACCGCGCCAGGTCAGCCAGGCCATCAAGGCCGCTATCAAGGGTGGCGTGACGGCATTTCCGAGCCGCGCGCATGCGTGGGTGAGCCCTTGCGCAAACCCTCTTTTGTTGGCCGGCGTCCAGTGCTGCATCGCGCGCGTCGCGGTTGGGAAGGTCGCGCCCTCGCCGAACCCGAGCGCGACGCGCGCAATGAACAGCGTCGACAGGCTGCTCACAAAGCCGGTCATGATGGTGGCGGCAGCCCAGACCATCCCGCACCAGAACAAGGTCTTGCGCGGCCCGAATCGGTCTCCGATCCAGCCGCCGATTATCTGGAGCAAGAGATAGGGATAGGCAAAGGCTGAAAATACCAAACCAAGTTGCGTATTGCTGAGGCCGAGTTCCTTCTGGATCTCGCTGGCGGCCGTACCAATGTTGACGCGGTCGACATAGGTGATGAAGTACATGACGCAAAGCATCGCCAGCACGACATAAGTGGGCTTGAACCGAAGCCGCATATTCTGCCTTCCGAGTTCGTTTTGCTGCTGGTCGGGGCGGACCGGTCCGTGCAAATCGCTGCTGGTCTGCGCTCCCTATTAGGTTTTGACCACCTTCAGATCCCCGGGGGCATTTGACTTGGGCGGATCGTCCAGCGCTTTCATCGCAGCATCAACACCGCCGGCGCGGTGCGGCACACCGGCAGCGGAGAGGCCCATCTCCACGCCCGACAAGGCACCCATCAAGGTGAGTTCGTTGCACTCGCCGAGGTGGCCGATGCGAAACACCTTGCCGGCAAGCTTGCTGAGGCCCGTGCCGAGCGACATGTTGTAGGCCTCGAGCACGGTCTTGCGGAATTTGTCGGCGTCGTGCCCCGGCGGCATCAGCACCGCCGTCAGCACCGGTGAATATTCGGCCGGTTCAAGGCACAGCACTTCGAGGCCCCAATGCGCCACGGCCGCGCGGGTAGCGGCCGCAAGGCGCTGGTGGCGGGCGAACACAGCATCCAGCCCTTCCTCAAACAGCATCGCAAGCGCCTCACGCAGGCCGTAGAGCAGGTTTGTGGCCGGCGTGTAGGGGAAGAAACCGGCCGCGTTGGGTTTTACCATTTCTTCCCAGTCCCAATACGACCGCGGCATCCTGTTGGTTTTGGCGGCGGCGCGGGCCTTGTCGGAGATGGCGTTAAAGCCGAGCCCCGGCGGCAGCATCAGCCCTTTTTGCGAACAGCTGACGGTAACGTCGACCTTCCACTCGTCGTGCCGGTAATCGACCGAGCCCAATGAGGAGATCGTATCCACCAGCAGCAGCGCCGGATGGCCGGCCCGGTCCATCGCGGCGCGAATGTCGCCGACCCGGCTGGTGACGCCGGTCGAGGTCTCATTGTGCACCACCATTACCGCCTTGATGGCATGCGTCGAATCCTGCGCCAGCCTGGCCTCGATAGCGGCGGGGTCGGCGCCGTGGCGCCAGTCGCCCGGCATGAAATCGACATCGATGCCCCAGCGCGCCGCCATCTGCCGCCACAGCGTTGCGAAATGGCCGGTCTCGACCATCAGGACCTTGTCGCCCGGCGACAACGTATTGACGATCGCCGCCTCCCAGGCGCCGGTCCCCGACGAGGGAAAAATGATCACCGGTCCGGCCGTCTTGAAGACCTTCTGGCAGCCTGCGAACACCGCTTTGCCGAGTTCGGCGAATTCGGGGCTGCGATGGTCCATGACCGGCATGTCCATGGCGCGAAGCACGCGATCCGGCACCGGGCTTGGGCCGGGAATTTGCAAGAAATGGCGTCCTTGGTGCGGGCTCATAGGTTCCTCATCGGCTTTTTCGGTCGGACCATATTGCATTCAAAAAATTTCCTATCAATCCAAAAATTGTTTACACTTATTCTCGACGATCATCCCATCGGGGCCTATGATCGACACATGAAACCCCTGATTCCCAGTGACACGACGTCGACAGCGGTTGGGGCCGGCGCGGACCCCGGCCGGGAAGAGTTGTCCCTGCATGACGAGATCCTGGCCCGCCTGCGCGACCACATCGTCGAAGGCAACATTCGGGGTGGCGGTCGGGTGCCCGAGCGCCAGCTTTGCGAGATGCTGGGCATCTCGCGCACGCCGTTGCGCGAAGCGCTGAAGGTATTGGCGTCCGAAGGACTGGTCGAGCTGTTGCCGAACCGCGGCGCCCGCGTGCGGCAATTGAGCGAGCACGATCTCGGAGAGCTGTTCGAGGTGATGGGCGGTCTCGAAGGTCTCGCCGGGCGCCTCGCCTGCGAAAACATCACCGACGCCGAAATCGCCGAGATCGAGCGGCTGCATTACGAGATGTACGGCTTTTACCTGCACCGCGACATGCATGGCTATTTCCGCGTCAACCAGCTGATCCACCAGAAGATCGTCGAGGCCTCGCGCAACGCGGTGCTGCTCGGCACTTATTCAAGCTTCGCCGGGCGGATTTGCCGGGTTCGGTATTCTGCCAATTTTGCCCGCAAGCGAGAACGCTGGGGCGAAGCCATGCGCGAACACGAGGCCATCCTGGATGCGCTGCGCCGTCGCGCCGGCAGCGAGCTCAGCGATATCCTGTTCGAGCATCTGCGCAACAAGCGGACCGCCGCCGTCGAGCATCTGAAGGCGGGCGACCCGCCCTCGTCTGAGCCGGACTGAGATACTCCCGGCTCTTAGCATCGACAATTTTGAATTCAAAACACAAGGCACACGAAGCGAATTGCATTTGTTACCTTGTCCAGGCTTGAGCAGCATTGTTGCCGGTTGCAGCCAGCAGAAGTGGGATGTCCAACAGGGGTTCGATGAGGTTTGAAGATCGCCTGAAGCGCGAGATTACCGGCGAGGTCTTCTTCGACCGGTTCAACCGCGGCCGCTATGCCACCGACGCGTCGTTCTACCAGATCATGCCGGAGGGCGTGGTGGTGCCGCGCAGCATCGACGAAGCGCTGCGAACGCTCAGCATCGCCAGAGACGACGGCCGGACCGTCACGCCGCGCGGCGGCGGCACGTCGCAATGCGGCCAGACCGTCAATCACGGTATCGTCGTCGATTTCTCAAAGCACCTTAGTCGCGTCATCTCGCTCGATGTGGAACATCGAAGCTGCGTGGTCGAGCCGGGAATCGTGCTGGATGACCTTAACCGGCAACTCAGAAAACATGGTCTGTGGTTCCCGGTCGATGTCTCCACCGCGTCTCGCGCCACCATCGGCGGCATGGCCGGCAACAATTCTTGCGGCGGCCGCTCGCTGCGCTACGGCACCATGCGGGATAACACGCTGTCGATAGACGCAGCGCTGGCCGACGGCACGATGCTTCATTTCGGTGAAGTGCCGCGCGATTCTGTCCGGCTGAATTCGAGCGACAACGGCTTCGGCCTGTTTGACGACATGCTGGCTCTCGGCGAACGGGAAGCGGCCGAGATCGCCGAAAGATTTCCGAAAGTTCAGCGCCGCGTCGGCGGCTACAATCTCGATGCGCTGGTGCCGCGCAACACCGCCAACAACATGGCGCATCTGCTGGTGGGATCGGAAGGGACGCTCGCCTTCACCACCCGGGTCGAATTGAAGCTGTGGCCGCTGATCCGCAACAAGGTGCTCGGCGTCTGCCATTTCGGCAGCTTCTACCAGGCGATGGATGCCGCCCAGCATTTGGTGAAGCTTCGTCCCATCGCGGTGGAACTGATCGATCGCACCATGCTGACGCTTGGCCGCGAGATCGCGATGTTTCAGCCGATCATCGGCGTCGCGATCCGTGGCGATCCCGACGCCGTCCTGATCGTGGAGTTCGCCGAGGAGGACCAGGTTGAGAACATCCGGCGGTTGAAGCAACTCGGCGAGCTGATGGCCGATCTCGGCTTCGGCTGGAAGAATCCGCAGCGCAAATGGGGCGGCGTGGTCGAGATCATCGAGCCGGGCCAGCAAACCGCGATAGCGGAGTTTCGTGCCGCCGGCCTCAACGTCATGATGTCGATGAAGCAGGAGGGCAAGCCCGTCTCGTTCGTCGAGGATTGCGCGGTGCCGTTGCCGCATCTGGCCGACTATACCGAACGGCTCAACGCCATCTTTGCCAAGCACGGCACAAGCGGCACCATGTATGCGCACGCATCCGAGGGCTGCCTGCATGTGCGCCCGGTCCTGAACCTGAAACTCGAAAAAGATGTTAGGGCGATGCGCGCCATTGCCGAAGAAACCTTTGCAATGGTCCGTGAATACAAGGGGTCGCATTCCGGCGAGCACGGCGACGGCATCGTACGGTCGGAGTTCCACGAGACGATGTTCGGGCAGCGCATTATCAACGACTTCAGGGAGATCAAGCACCGCTTCGATCCGGGCAATGTGCTCAATCCCGGCAAGATCGTTGACCCGCCTGGGATGGATAACCGCGCGCTGTTTCGCTATCCGCCGGATTATCGCGTCGCCGAACTGAAGACGGTGCTTGACTGGTCGGCCTATCCGGGCGCCGGCGGCGGCTTCCAGGGCGCCGTCGAGATGTGCAACAACAATGGCGCCTGCCGCAAACTCGAAGGCGGCGTGATGTGTCCGTCCTATCGCGCCACACGTGACGAGAAAGACGTAACGCGCGGACGGGCCAATACGCTGCGGCTGGCGATCTCGGGCCAGTTGGGGCCGAACGCGCTGGCCTCCGACGAAATGGCGGATACGCTCAAGCTCTGTGTGTCCTGCAAGGCCTGCCGCCACGAATGCCCGACCGGCGTCGATATGGCCAAGATGAAGATCGAGGTGCTCGCAGCCCGCGCCGCCACGCACGGGCTATCGTTGCGCGACCGGCTGGTGGGCTTTCTGCCGCATTACGCCGGCCTGGCATCGCGCTTTGCCTGGCTCGCCAACCTCCGCAACAACAGCCCCCTGCTGCGGGGGCTATTCGAAAAATTCGTAGGCATCAGCGCGCAGCGTGCATTGCCGCGATGGCGGCGCGACGTATTCAGGTCCGACGTCGACGCCGTCGGCCCAGCCGACGGCCGCGAAGTCGTGCTGTTTGCCGATACCTTCAACCGCGCCTATGAGCGCGAAAATCTGGATGCTGCGTTACGCGTGCTGGTCGCAGGCGGATATTGTGTCCACATCCCAAAGCCCTCGGATAGCGGCCGGCCGTTATGCTGCGGGCGGACGTTTTTCTCGGCGGGCCTGGTCGACCACGCACGCGCCGAGCTCGATCGGCTGATTGCCATCTATGCGCCGTTTGCGTTGCGCGGGGTCCCCATCGTCGGGTTGGAGCCGAGCTGTCTCTTGACGCTTCGCGACGAACTTCTGTCGCTGCGCTCCGATGCGGCGGCGAAAAGCGTCAGTGCGCACGCACTATTATTCGAGGAGTTTCTGGTTCGCGAGGCCGAGGCCGGCCGCCTGCGGCTGCCGTTGACACCGATTGCCCAGAAGGCGTTGGTCCACGGCCACTGCCATCAGAAATCATTCGGCGCGTTCAAGCCGGTCGAGCAGGTTCTTCGGCTGGTACCCGATTTGGACATCGAGACCATCGAGTTCGAGTTGTTGCGGCATGGCCGGCGCCTTCGGCTACGGCGCCGAGACCTATCAGGCCTCCATGGACATGGCGGAACTATCCCTGCTACCAGCTATCCGGCGTGCCGACGCCGCAACGCTGATCGTTGCGGACGGCACCTCGTGCCGGCATCAGATCAAGGATGGTGCCGGGCGTGGCGCTCTTCACGTCGCGCGCGTGCTGGCGATGAGCCTCGATCGCACGCCATCCAACCCAACCCCTCCATTGCCCCAAAAGGAATCTCTCGATGGCTGAACTCACTCTCGACGTCGCCCGCAAAATTCTCGATGCCGCCCTTGCCAAGGGCATTGAGAAGAAGCTCAAGCCGCTCGTCGTGACCGTTCTCGATGTCCGCGGCTGCGTCAAAGTCGCCGCAGCGCAGGACGGCACCAGCCTGATGCGTGCCGAGATTGCCCATGGCAAGGCTTACGGAGCGCTGGCGATGGGAATGGGATCGCGGGCGCTGTTCCAGCGGGCGCAGGAGCAGGCCTATTTCATCGGCGCAGTGAATACGCTGGCGCAGGGTCGGATGGTGCCGGTGCCGGGCGGCGTGCTGATTCAGGATGGCAGCACACTGCTGCTGGGCGCCGTCGGTATCAGCGGCGATACCTCCGACAATGACGAGGCCTGCGCGATCGCAGGTATCGAGGCCGCCGGACTGAAGGCAAATCCGGGGTAGTTACAGCGCGGACGCAGACACAAATATCGCGTCATCCCGGCGAACGCCGGGATCCATACGCCGTCCCTTTTCGTTTCGGCACGGGGGCGGAAGCCTTATGCAATAATTGATGCCAGGGGCTATGGGTCCCGGCCTTCGCCGGGACGACGTTGCAAATGCACTCGCCCATCACTTCCCCGGCCATGACGGCTTGCGCTTTTCGCTGAAGGCCCTGAGGCCCTCCTTGGCATCCTCGGTCATCGCCAGGAGCGCGATCTGGCTTTCGGTATAGGCGATGCTTTCATCGAACGACATCGACGCGATCGCGTTCATGGCGTATTTGCCGCGGCGAATCGCGGTCGGCGACTTGTCGACGATCCGGCCGATCAGCCAGTCAACCTTGGCGTCGAGTTCGGCCGACGGCACCACATAATTCAGAAGCCCGGCGGCTTGCGCGACGCGCGCATCGAACGGTTCGCCGGTGAGCGCCCATTCGTTGACCAGACGGCGCGGCGCGATCGATTGCAGCAGGCTCATCACCTGCATCGGAAACACGCCGACCTTCACTTCGGGCAATCCGAACATCGCGTGATCGGCCGCAACCGCCATGTCGGTCATACATAACAAACCCATTCCGCCGGCCATGCAGACGCCGCCGACCCGGGCAATCGCCGGCTTGGTGGCGTTCTGCGACAACCGCATCAGGTCGGCGTAGTCGACATTCGGCCTGGAATAATCGAAAGCGAAAGCTGCACCGCTGTTCTGCAGGTCCGCGCCGGCGCAAAATGCCTTGTCGCCGGCGCCGGTCAGAACGATCACGCGGACATCCGGATCGTCATGCGCGTCGCGATAGCCCCTGGCGATACCGGCCACCACGTCGCCATTGATGGCGTTACGCTTCTCCGGTCGATTGATCGTGATCCAGAACGCCCGCCCGTGCTTTTCAATCACCACACCACTATTATCAGTCATTGCCCTGCTCGCTCGCCGGTTTGCCCGGCGAACATTAGCGACAGGATAGCGGCAGACTGCAAGGGCGATTTAGGGTGTCGGAATCGCGGCAGGGGCAACCTTCCTGACCCAGACCTTGTTGTCGTGAAAGGCCGCACCGCCGACCGGCGCGACGGCCTCGGCCCCGGTGAGCATGTTGATCCCGCGACCGCCGATATGGGTCCGGTTCGGGTGGATCGATTCGGCAATCAAGACGCCGCGGCGAACGCCGTCGAATACCCTTGCCGTCAACGTCGTCTCGCCTCTGACATTGCCGAGCGTAACGGCATCGCCATCCTCGATCGCAAGCGCAGCCGCGTCGTCGGGATGGATCATCACGGTCGGCGCGCCTTCGCGCGCCTGGGACGACGGCGTCTCGTTGAAGCTGGTATTCAGAAAGCTGCGCGATGGGCTGGTGGCGAGCCGGAACGGATGCGCCTCATCCGCTTCCTCGATCGACGTCCAGTGGTCGGGCAGCGACGGCATCTGGTCCCACGCGCCCATCATGCCGGCATTGCCGAGCGGCACATGCGCCCAGTCGGCCTTGAAATGGAACTTGCCGTCCGCATGGGCAAAGCCGTCGAGATAATGAGAAGTGCGAAAATCCGGCTGAAGGTCGCGCCACAAATCCGCTTGGAGGGTCTCGATGTCGCCATGACCGCTCTTCTTCAGCGTCGCATCGATCAACTCGCGCGCCGACATTTCAAATCCGGGATGCCTAGCGTTGAGACGGCGGCTGAGTGCTCGCAACACCTCATGGTTCGAGCGGCATTCGCCGGGCGGTTCGATCAGCTTGGCGCCGACCGAAATGTGCTGATGGCCGCCGCCGTAATAGAGATCGTCGTGCTCCATGAACATTGTCGCGGGCAGCACGAGGTCCGCCATCAGGGCGGTCTCCGTCATGAACTGCTCATGCACCACCGTGAACAGGTCCTGGCGCGCAAAACCCTGCCGCACCAGCGCCTGTTCCGGCGCTACCGTCATCGGATTGGTATTCTGGATCAGCATCGCCTTTACTGGTGGGCCGTTTTTCAGTGCCGCCGCGTCGCCGGTCAGGATCCGCCCAATCTTTGACTGGTCCATCAACCGCGTGGTGTGATCAATCGCGTCATGGCCCTCGATCAGCGATTCGTTGAACTTCCAGAGCGCGGCATTGTTGAAAAACGCGCCGCCCCCTTCATATTGCCAGGCGCCGGTCACGGCGGGGATACACAAGGCGGCATGCATCTGCGCCGCACCGTTGCGGCTGCGGGTAAAGCCATAGCCGAGCCGGAAGAACGAGCGTTTGGTTTGCCCGACCGTGCGGGCGAAAGCCTCGATCTCCACCACAGGCACGCCGCAAATCGATGAGGCCCATTCCGGCGTCCGGGTCGCCAGATGCGCCTCAAGCTCCGCGGGGCAGTCAGTATAGCGCGCGAGATAGTCGCGATCGGCATAACCTTCGCGGAACAGCACATGCATGACGCCGCAGGCAAAAGCGCCGTCGGTGCCGGGCCGCAGGATGATCTTGATATCGGCCTGCTTCATGGTGTCGTTGTTGTAGATATCAACGGCCGCGATCTTGGCGCCGCGTTCCTTGCGGGCGCGGGCGGCATGCGTCATCACATTGACCTGGGTATTCACCGGGTTGGTGCCCCAGATCACGATCAGGTCGGAGACGCCCATCTCGCGCGGATCGACGCCGGCGATCTTGCCGGTACCGGCGGCGAACCCTACCCGCGCGATGGTCGAACAAATCGTGCCGTAGAAGCGAGAATATTTCTTCACATGAGAGAGGCGGTTGATGCCATCGCGCATCACGAGGCCCATGGTGCCGGCGTAATAATAGGGCCACACCGACTCGGCACCGAACTCACGCTCGGCCTGATTGAACCGCGCAGCGATCTCATCCAGCGCATCGTCCCATGAGATGCGCGCGAACTTGCCGGATCCCTTCGGGCCAACACGGCACCGCGGATACGTCAGCCGATCCGGATGATGGATGCGCTCGGCATAGCGCGCGACCTTGGCGCAGACCACCCCGGCCGTGAAGCTCTGCAGCTTGGAACCACGCACCCGGCCGATCGTGGAATTGTCAATCACCTCGATGTCGAGGGCGCAGGCCGACGGGCAATCGTGCGGACAGGTGGAATGCCGGATGTCGACCTTGGCGTGCTGGTTCATGCACCAATAGGTACCATCAAACGCCGGGCCAGCCGAGCGTATTTATCCGGCATGGGGTGCACCGAGCGCTAGCGAGCCATGCAATTTAGGCCGAAACGGGCGCTGTGGTTGGCCCGCCGCGCCGGATTTCTTGACGTCCAAAAGCGACGACGCGACAATTCGCAGGATCGAGAAAACACCGGAGGAAGCGCCATGGCGCGAAGGCTGATCGACATTTCCGTACCGCTGCAAAACGACGTGCCCGCCGATCCGCCGGGGATCCGCCCGACCATCCAGTACAACGATCACCAGCGGAGCCTGCCTCAAATGCTCGGCTTCTTTGAAGGCCTCAAGGCTGAGGATCTTCCGGACGGCCAGGGTTGGGCGATGGAGACGGTGCAGCTCTCGACCCATAACGGCACCCATCTCGATGCCCCCTGGCATTATCACCCCACCATGAATCGCGGCGAGCGGTCGTGGACCATCGACGAGGTGCCGCTGGAATGGTGCCTGCAGCCCGGCGTCAAGCTCGACTTCCGGCATTTTGCCGACGGTTATGTCGTGGCCGCCAGCGATGTCGAGACCGAACTCAAGCGGATCGGCCATACCCTTTCGCCGCTGGAGATCGTCGTGGTCAATACCAGCGCTGGCGCCAAATACGGCCGTCAAGATTACGTCGATTCGGGGTGCGGCATGGGCTACGAGGCGACGATGTACCTGCTCGAGCGCGGTGTGCGGCTAACCGGCATTGACGGCTGGAGTTGGGACGCGCCGTTCGTTCATACCGCGAAGAAATATGCCGAAACTAGGAATGCCGGCCTGATCTGGGAAGGCCACAAGGCCGGACGCCACATCGGCTATTGTCACATCGAAAAGCTGCACAACCTCGAGCAGCTGCCATCGACCGGTTTCACCGTATCGTGCTTTCCGGTCAAAATCGAACGCGCGTCGGCGGGCTGGACCCGGGCGGTGGCGATTCTCGATTGACCCGGCCTGGCGTCAATAGGCCCTAACGGTTCGGATTTGCATGGTGGGCTTGGCCAATTGGACCGGAGCGATCTCTGGCGCCAAATCGCCGCCTCCGAACTCGGCCTGCACCGCTTCCGATATCCACCTTGACGCTACCGGCTGAGCGACCACCAACCCGATCAGCGCGATCACGAGAAGGATAGGAAAAGCAAAAAATCCGACGCTCCAGCTCCGTTGCGTACGATCTCCGGATTGGCCAGGTCTGTCGAACGAACCATGCATGGTTGCCTCCATCGTGCGGATGTACCTGGGCGTGGCTTAACTCAAGGCAGGCAAGAGCTATGTGACCTGCTTCACAGTCACGTAGGTAACGGGCATTGGGGCGGCTAAGGGAAGCCGGATCCACCTCGCATCAAGTCCGGAGCAGTTGTTCAGGGGAAACGCTCTAATCGCCGTCGTTGCCCGAACCCGCCTCGGCCAGCATTTCAAGCGGTTGGGGGTTGAGCACAACAATGGCCCCGTGTTCGAGGCGAACCCAGCTGCGGGCTGCCCAAACCCGCAACTGTTTGTTGATGCTTTCCCGGGTCATGCCGACCATCTCGCTGATTTCCTGCTGGGTGACGGCGACGGTGCGGCCTGCCGGTTCGAGCTTGTGTTTCTCTGTCAGGCGAAGGAGCGCGCTGGCGAGCCGGCCCGGAAGGTTCTGAAGAATAACCTGCTCCAGCTGCCCGCTGGTCCACCGCAGGCGCGTGCAAAGCAGCTCGATGAATTTCATCGCCAGCTCGGGCTGGCTTCGCATGAAGGGGAGAAATTCACGCCGGTCCAGGACCAGAACTTCGCAATTGGTGTTTGCGGTAGCATCGGTGGTCCGTGCCAGCCCGTCGAGCAGCGCAATTTCTCCGAAAGTCTCTCCTGGACCGATGAGATTGAAGATCGCGCTGCGGCCGTCGGCGGAGGAGACGCTCATCTTCACCGTGCCGCTCACCACCGCAAACAGACTTGTTCCGGGATCTCCCTTGGAAAAGAGCGGCGCTCCCCGCTTGAACGTGGCATGTCTGGCGTAGCGGCAAAGCTGGTCGAGCGCGTCAGGCTCAAGATCGCAAAAAATCGGATGCTTGCGCAGGAACGCTAATTTGCTGCTCGGCGATCCGCGAGCTTCACGGGTCTTTTCCTCAGGCACGCTAGCAAGTCTCCAGATACGGAACCGGCAAATGCGCGGCTCCCGAAATCAATCATTTTAGCAACGAATTCGGGCAAAGCAGGAGAATGCCGATGTACATGCTGCCCTTATGCGCGAATATCTTCACGATCAGATCGTGGATCGCATCGACATTTTCACCAACCGTCAGGACCACCGGCAACGGCGTGGCGGACCTCAGATTGGTGGAGATGATTTCAGCAAGACGCTGGCTGATCGGCTCGGGTATGTCATGTGAATGCTTATCCCAGTCCGCAATTTCATCCGGCTCGGGTATGAACAATTTCACGAATTTTCCGAAACTATAGGGTCCGTGCTGCTTTTCCAACTCCGCGAATTTCTTCGCCGTCGCGGCAATGTTGTTGGGGCTGCTTAGTTCATTCATCTTTTGCTCAAATTTTCCGCCACGCACGATACCGGCCATGTTCCACTCCTTCAATTAGCGGCGAGATTTGCCGCGATTAAGAATTTCATAATTCCAAAAACTTGGAGAGCGTTGCCTTAGCACGTTCGAGTTGAATAGTCATTTTCGACTTGGCGAACAACTCGATCGCCTGGGCGAGTTCACCTTGTGCGTCGGACTTCCTGCCCGAAGCGGCCAATAGACGGGCCAATATTCCTTTCGCACGCCCCAATAAGGGCCTGATCCCGAGCCGTGTTGCGATTTCGATCGTTCGTTCAAGGCGGGCGATGGCATCCGATACGGTGGACGCGCCTTGAAAAGACAAGATAACAGCCTCGGCGAAAAGGGCCAAGGCTTCGATGGTCTGATAGCCCTTCTGTTTTGCCCCCGCCTGGCAGGCACGCGCTAGTTCCAACCCGCGGGTAGGATTTCCAAGTTGCGCATATGCAGAAGCCAGATATGTCGATGCCAGCAGGACGCTTGTGCCGTGCCCAAGCGCTTCCGCTTTGTCCTTCGCCTCAAGCAGGATGTCCTTTGCTTCTGCCGCACGCCCCGTCTGCAAATAGACATTTCCGAGCGCGCACAACACGTAGGGCAGAAACACCCAAGCCTCGTTTTCGCGGGAAAGGAATAAGGCCTCGCTAAGGGCGTTTTCCGCCTCTTCCAGCTTGCCATAACTCATATGCACAAAGCCGCGACTGTAATCGGCCGCGATAATGTCGTAAGGTCTGGCGTTCTCTTGAGAGAGATCGCTGGCCTGCCGGGTGCACCGCTCGGAATCGTCGTATTCACCGATCGACGCGTAGACCATCGCTTTCAACACGTAACAAAGCACAAGAAGGCTCGACCCCGTCGTTCCAGGCGGCACGTTTTCAGGCGCATCGACCAAGCGCGCAATCGCCCGATTCAGGCACGCCTCTGCATCGCGGTATCGGTCTGCCACGAAATAGGCCTGGCCGAGAACATACTCGGCATAGCTCAGCCAAGCGGGGTCGGCTAGAGTATTGGCCAGCGCGATGGCCTGCTCCCCTGCCGTGATGGCCTCATAAGGCGTTCCATAGAAATTCAGCGCTGCCGCCCTGACCGTGATGGATGCGAGCCGTCTTCGCTCATCGCCGATTTTCTCGGAGCGCGCCTCCGCGTCGCGACAAAGCGCAAGCCAGTGCTCGATGTTTCCCAGTGAAGCAAATGAAAGTCGAGCCTCGATGCGCAGATCGATCGCGCGCTCTTCGCGGGCGACCGAGGCCGGCAACTTGTCCACCGCGTCCATCGCAATCTGGAAATATCCGGTGGCATCCCGAAACGCCGATCTGGCGAATGCCTTTTGCGCCGCCGAGTGTCCGTAATGGTCCGCTTTGGTCCAGTCCTGGGCCTTGACCGCGTGGTGACAAAGCGCCTCCGCGATATCCTGCTCATGTCCGGCGCAGCTTTGTTCCAGGGCCGTCAATATCCGGCGATGCAACTGCTCGCGTTGCGATCGAAGGATCGAATCATAGGCGACCTCGCGAATGAGATCGTGGGCAAATTCGTATTCCGGGGAGGCAAGCCATCGCGCCTCGACCAGAAAGTCCAGAATTTCCAGCGACCAAATCCGGCTTTGCAGTTGCGCGGCCGGCATCCCGGTGACCGCCCCCAGCAAACGCGTTGAAACGCGCGGGCCCACCACAGATGCAAGTTGCAAAAGGGCCTTGTCTTCTTTTGGCAGGCGATCGATACGGGAGGCGATCACGCCCTGCACGGTTGGCGGAATTTCCAGCGCATCCCAGGGCGCTTTCGCAGCGAACCGGCCCGCATCACCTTCAGGGATTCCCTGGTTGACGAGTTGTCGCACCACCTCCTCGATAAACAGCGGGACCTGGCCAGTGTGCCGGAGCACATGCGCCTTGAGGGCATCGAGTTCCGGCGCCGTCCCAAGCAAGCCGTCAAGCAACGTTTTCGCCGAAGGGATATCGAGGGACCGAAGCCATATTCTGCGCACATCCAGCCGCGATAGCCATCCCGGCGTATCCTCCGTCCGCCATGTCAGCAGTACCAGCAGCGGGTGGCCCGCCGCGAGCGACATCAAGGCCTCGACCGCGGCTTCGCTTTGTCCGTCGATCCAGTGAAGGTCCTCCAGCAGCAATATCGTCGGCCGCCCCCTGATCACCTGTTCGATCGTATGGCGCACGGCATCGATGATGGTCCGCCGCCGCAGCAACGGTTCAAGATCGTTCCAGCGGGGATCGTTAACGGGCTGATCGAGAACGGAGCAAAGGGCGGCGGGCCAAAGATCGGAATGCGCGAGCGCCACGCCTTCACGCAATTCGGATTGGCTCGCGGATGCGATATTGCCGATCTGCAGCGCGCGTTGAACCAACTTCTTTAGCAAGGCAAACGGGACGGTCTGCTCCAGCGGATTACTTTCGGCTTCCAGAACCTGCCAGTCTTTGGCCCGCAACGCGCCGGCAAATTCGTGAGCGATTCGGGATTTTCCGATCCCCGCCGTGCCCACGAGCGCGACGATCTGTCCGGAAGAACCGACATCCCGCGCCGCCCGCTCCAGCAGGGACATCTCTTCCGCGCGGCCGACAAACGCGGAAAGTCCTTTGGTCGAGCGCGCCTTCCACCTTGTAAGTCCGCTGATTTCGAGCAGTTCATAGCAGGGAACGGGCGCAGAAAATCCCTCCAGCCGCCTCGGTGGCAGGGCGTTAAAGTTCAACAGCGCCGCGGCCAGACTCTGGCAGGACTCCGACACCAGGATTTGTCCGGCCTGTGCGGCGCCTTCTATCCGCTTGACCAGGTGGACCGCCGGCCCGCCCGCCTCATAGATGGAGGAGAAGTCGGCCTCAATGACATGGGCGACGACGTACCCGGAATGAACGCCGACCCGAACCTGGATCGCTGGATCCTTGAGCAGCTTGACGCGGCGAACCAGCTCAACCGCGGCGTGACACGCCATGACGGCATGATTTTCGTCGGCATGGGGCGCTCCAAAAAGCGCGATGAGCCCGTCGCCGCCTTCCTTACTGACAATGCCACGATTGCGGCGAACCGCAGTCCGCATCGCAATCAACGCTGGCTCCAGCCGCGAAATTGCCGCCTCGGGGTCCAGTTCGGAGATCAGATCGGTTGAACGTTGCAAATCGGCACAAAGGACGGTCAGGTACTTCCGCTCGCTGGCAATGCGGTCGCGATCTTCCGCGACCTGCGGCTTGGCAAGATGTTCCGGGACGACCGCTCCGCAGGACGAGCAATACAAATCGCCCGCCTTGAGAGTCGATAGACACACCTGACAAGACACCCTCGACTTCCTCCACCCACCCAGTCAGATTAGCGAAAGATCGTGACGGAACAAGCGTTTGGAGCCGTCTATGGCAGCCGGCGAAGGCTCGGGCAAGGCAAGCTCCAAGACGACGTTCTTGCAATCGCAACAAATGGACGACAATTTTAGATGAGTCCACCCAAGACGGGGTAGTCGACTTCGATCGGCGCATCCATAAGATGTACGATCGACTCGTTCCCGGCCCTGACAGGACTCGACGCGAATATCACGCCGAGAATGCGGTCGTTCCCCGGGCTTGAACCCTTAGGATTTCCTCATGACACACGCCTATGCACCGGCTTTGTCGGTGCTGTTGAACCCTGGAATGCGATGGAAGAGCTGTTCGAATTCCTGTTCGGCGCCAGCAGGCGCATCAATCGGGCCAAATACTGGCGCTCGCTTCTCATTTTTTGCGGCGCCGGGTTGCTCGTGGGCGTCATTCTGCTCACCGCGGCGGGCCTCGCCGCACCGCTTTTCATCCCCATGCTCGTGGTCGTCTTCATCCCCTCGCTGGCGGGCTTTGCGGTCTCGATTTGGGGATTTGTTGAAATCGGCTGCCTGCGTGGCAACGCCGGACCCAACAAATATGGCTCAAACCCGCTTTCAGTGCCTGCCGCCAGAGGCTGACTATTCCGCCGCTAAAGCCGTGGCCCAGCTGAAATCATAGTGAAGGCTTGCCGCCTTCATCGCCACAACGGCAGTGAGCACAAGGATGATTTTCACCAGGGTTCCGGTCGTGAAAACCTTGTTCAACAACGTCATGTGATGCTCCGTTGCCGTCGTATAAGGTATCGGAACGCCCGATACAATCGGAGTCTTGACACTATTCTCGTGAACGACGCAGCGTCACGCGGTGCGTGAAACCTCCAACCGTCTAAAAACAAAAAAAGCCCGATGGCCATTCGGCCACCGGGCTGCTTCGAAATTGGAGATATGCTGCTGATTATCGGCCGGACCGGTTCAAACGCTCAAATCATCCTCAGGTTGGAGCAAAGCGCTTGGATACGTCCTAAAACACATTGAATCTCAACCAGACTTTCGGCGCGGTCTGGAACACGTGGTGGATTTTCGCCAATACAGCGTATTCGGCCAACCCCAAGGATATTGCGGCTGGTACAGCCGATAGCCGGCGCGGATAAAGTTGTTCGCAGAGGCGAGGTTGTCGGTGGTATCTGACACCACGCAGCACCATCCATTGTGTTTTGCGCGCGTTTCCATCGCGCGCATCAGGCGCAATTGAAGGCGGTTGCCACAATGTTTTTGCAGCACGCCGACGCGGGAAAAATATCCGGCATTGCCGGCACGCGTCGACGGAACGAGCCCGGCAAAGGCGACCGGCATGGTCTCGAAAAAAGCCAACCACCAATGACCCTGATCGAATTCTGGAATTGACGCACCGTCAAAGAAAGTCAGACGGTGTAGGTCCGCGAGGGTATCGGCGACGTCATCGTCATGCCCGTCGACCTCGCGAATCCTGTACATCGGCCCTCGCCTTCCGGAGCCTCTTCCGTTCCAATTGATCGGAACGGAGGCTCCATCTTCTTATCTGATGCGTTTTCTTCACGCTGCCGGCTGTCCGCCACGGATCAAATCCGTGTGCACGGCCGCGTTTTCATGGAGATCAAGGCAGGGACGAAAGAGCTCTATCAATCGATTGCGTCACAATCACCGCGGAGCGCTCATCCAGATGAACACCATCCGCCCAGCGCAACTCGTCCCTTGCATATTCGATGTGCAGCCACTGGCCCGGACGGGGAAACGCCGCGTGAACGATTTCGCGAGTGACTTTTGCCGATCGGGATTGTTCGAGCGGCGCCGAACAGGGTAGCTCGAAAAGCAGCACGTGCGAGCCCTTCCGCTCGATCTCCGGGATCAACCGCTCAATTCTCAAGACGTTCATCTGAACGGCAGCCGTCGGATCTTCCGTATTCCATTGTTCCAATGCACGATCCACATAGATGCGATTATCGAAATCGCTGGGCGGCCGTTCGAGCAATTGGCGCGTCGCGCCGGAAATCTGCGCATGATTAAGCGGTGCGTGAAGCCGATTTTCGTAGGCCGCGACGGCAATTCTGATCGGCCGAAAAAACAGCGATCTGTTGTTGTCGGCCCTCGAATATTTCGCGACCAAGGCAGCATCAGTCGGCCTCGATAGCACATTCGTCTCGACAAGAACGATCTTGGGAAGGCGCGGCTGGTCCGCGACGATCTCCAGCCCCGTGACGGGCGAGCCACCCGCAAGCGCCAGGTTTCGCAGGCGAGGCGTCGCGAAATATTCCTCCTTGAGCCGGAAGGCAAGCGAACTGCCCACCACCACTGCATCGGGAAACGGTTCATTGATATATCGATTCAACGTGATCAGGGTACCGTCACGGGTCGTGGTCGATGGCAGTTGCAGACCGTTGCCGAACCAGGCGGTAGCAACGCCGCAGGCAAACAGCAGCAACCCTGCGCTGAAGCCGCATTTTGCGAACCAGTGAACCGCTGACGTCGGCTGCATGCTCACACTCAGAACTGAAAATAGATGAATGAGGTCTGCGGACCGGCCTCCAGATACATCAGCGCCGCCATCAAACCGTACAGATATGGCTCCGCGCCGCCAAGCGTTCGCTCGAACTGCGGGCGTGAAACAAGATGCTGGATCATGACCGGCAACGAATAGAGCAACGCCAGATCATAAAACAGCTTCGGCGGATTGGGATTCGTGCTGGACGTGAACATGCCGGACAAATAGCTGACAGCATGGTCGAAGTTCGGCAGCTTGAAGAATATCCAGAGCGAGGTGACGCAAACAAAAACAATACCCATCCGCACCGCGCGAAAAGCAGCCGAGTCGATCGACGCCAGTCGCGCCAGGAACGGCCGCTCAATGACCAGCAGAACGCCGTGCAAAAGTCCCCACAACAGATAGCCAAGGCCGGCGCCATGCCAGAGACCGCCAAGCCCCATCACGATCATTAAATTCAGATAAGTTCTGAGTACCCCATGGCGATTACCGCCGAGCGGAACGTAAAGATAGGTCCGCAACCAGCTTGACAGCGAGATGTGCCAACGCGTCCAGAATTCGGAGAACGAAATTGAAATATAAGGAAGATTGAAATTTATCGGCAGCCGATAGCCAAACAGCAATGCAAGACCTATCGCAATCGCGGAATAACCGAAGAAGTCGGCGTAAATCTGATAGCTGTACAGAAAAACAAGCAGCCACCGGTCCTGCGTCCGGAGCGTCTCGTAGAGAGGGAAATCCATATAGGATGTCATCTCGTTGAGGTTGTTCGCGACGTAGAGCTTAAAAAAGAACCCCATCAGTATCCATTTTGCGGCCTCGACGAATGGAATATCCCCAAAATATTTCGGCTGGATCTGCGGCATGAACATTTCAGCCCGCGTAATCGGCCCCGAAACCAGCTGCGGAAAGAATATGATATAGAGGAAGACGCTCTTGAGATCCGGTGGCTCGTTCCGCTTCCCGGTCAGATCAACCAGCAAGCTGATGTTATGGAATACGAAAAACGAAATCCCGATCGGCAGCGGCAATTGCAGGAGAAAATCGATCGATGCCAGGTCAGCCGCGCCGGATGATGCCGGCCCAATGAACAGAAATTTGTACTTGAAGAACGCGAGCAGCGCCAGATTGAAGGAAATACCAATCGGCAACCACAACGCGCGGTTCCGCAGGGCCAGGATCAAAAACAGATAGGTCCCCAAAACCGCGACGGCGAGGAGCGGCAGAAGTTCAGGCTGGCCGCAGCCATAAAACAACAGGCTCGCGAGAACGAGTAGCTGGACTTGAAGCGATTTGAGCGGCGGGAGATAGTATACCCCAAATACGATCGCAACGAATGCGCCGAATTGCCATGATGTGAAAGTCATGCCGCCCCTGGGGTGATCGGGCGGAATTTAACACCGCACCCTGATCCGGTACAGCCCGAACCATGGTGTCAAAGTGCTGGCGGCCTGAGGATCCGGAGTTGCCCGGCTACCTCGAACGACAGGTCTTTTGGCTGCCCAACAGGAATGGTGTGTTCGGGAAACGACATCAGAATTTTCGCAACCCGGATGGCGCAGGTCATTTCCCGAGCATGACCTTGACGCCGAGCCAGACTGCCCCGACGACACCCGTGACGATAATCGTGATGACGGCCTTGAAGGTATAACTCTGCGCCTGTTCGACGCTCTTGCGCCAACGCCTCAGGTGTTGAAAGTCGGCGCGCAACTCCTGGCGGTCCTTTTCCTCCATCCCGAAGGAGGTCAGGATTGTCGCGACGGCTTTTAGAACCACGGCGTCGATGTCGTCGTGACGACGCCTCTGCTGTTCGGCCAACGTCTCGGCGACAATAGCCCTAATATACTCGCCGCGCATCTCGTTCATCGCTTGATGATCCCTGCGGTCATCGCTTGATGATCCGCGCCACGTTCTCAAATCCGCGCTTGGCGAAATAGAACGACACCACGAGATTCGACGTTACGGACGCAAACCCCGCCAGCGGATCGGTTGTTCCCAGTCCTAAAACCTTGTCCCAAACCAGGAGCGAAATAGAGCGCGACGAAATACCCCATCAGCTTGTCGGGCTCATACCAGTGCCCGATTTCGGCGATGCGATATCGCAAGATCGCGTTGGATTCGGCGACCTCAGCGGCGATTTTGGTAGCAGTCTGATCTGCAGCGATCTTGCTTTCGACGTTGCCCGCCTTCAGTTTGGCTTGATAAGCGTCGATCAAACCCTTGATGACGGGTCCACGGAGAAAGGACAGGATCGCCATTCACATATTAGCTGCCCTTAAGTCACCGTTTGCTGTTGCTGGCTTTCTGAAATCAGATTGACGATCCGCTCGGAGCCACCGGACGGTCGAGGCTGGCCCTGGTCAAAATGCTGTGGTAGCCGTTGCCGGATCGGCGCTGGCATAGTGGGGAATGATGATCGAGGCTGTAATCTGGGATTTCGGCGGCGTGCTCACCACGTCGCCGTTCGATGCTTTCGAGCGGTTTGAACACGAACGCGGCCTGCCTTCCGGCATTATCAGGCGTACCAACGCTACCAATCATTGGGAGAATGCCTGGGCGAAATTCGAGCGAGCCGAAGTCGACCTCGAAGCCTTCGATCGCCTGTTCGCGGCGGAATCGCTGGCCCTGGGCGCGGAGGTTCGAGGCAAGGACGTCTTGCCGCTATTGTCCGGAGATCTGCGGCCCGAAATGGTCGAGGCGCTGCGCCGCGTGGCGGCGAAGTTCAAGACCGGATGCATCACCAACAACCTGCCCGCCAATGCGATCGGCAGCGCAGGCGGCCGGTCGCTCTACATCGCGGAGGTGATGGCGCTGTTCAATCACGTGATCGAGTCGGCCAAGATCGGTCTCCGCAAGCCCGACCCGCGGATCTATCAAATGATGGTCGAGGCACTGAACGTTGATCCCGGACGTTGCGTCTATCTGGACGATCTCGGCGTCAATCTGAAACCGGCGCGCGACATGGGCATGACGACCATCAAGGTGATCGACGCACAGCAAGCGATCACCGAGCTTGAAGCTGCGACAAAGTTGTCGCTGCGATAATCACGGGCGCCGGTCAGCCATTATGCTCCATGAGTTCAAGATATTGCGCGCAGGGACACGCTGGCGCGCGCGCCGTCAGGAGATTGCGGATCACCCCTAACGGGACGCCCGGGCTCTCCCTGGCGACAGTCTCCGCTTTCGCGTCGATGATCGCATTGATTTCGCCGCGAATTTTCCTAATCCGATCCTCAAGCACCAGAGAACGCGTCAATTTCATTTCCTTCTGGATCATGTGTCTTGGCTCCCTCAGTTGCGCCGGATTTCAGCCGCTCGTTGGCTGTCAGCTTTTGCCGCACGATAGCGGCTTCGTTTTGTGCACGCCGCAATGCTTTGTCGCGCCGCTCCTCGTGGCTTGCGAGATAGACCTGTACATCGTACGGCAGCGTCCTGAAGCGCTGCTTGCGCTCGTTCGGCCAGGAGCGCGGCGGAGAGATGCCAGCGACCTCACTGATGGCCGCCACCATCCCGCCAAGCGTCGGATCGGCAAGCCCGAGCGACACATGTGCTTTCGAGATTTCCTCTGCGTCCTTAGCGATCATAACACAGCTCGCGGCTGATAACCGTCACCCGCGACACCTCCCTGTTAGCTGCCGTCGATAATTTCAGGATATTTTTGTGCACAGGCATGAGACCGACGCCGTTATGCGCCGTTGGCACTCGCTTGCGGTTAGTCCGCGGAACGAATGGAGCGATTTCGGCGCTCATCCGCTGCCCCTCGTGATCCGTTTCGTTGTTTTGCGGAGCGCCAACGGGCCGCCGGCTGGGGTGGCCGGCAGTCGACTGGTTCGGACGACGACCCCGGGGGCGCCTCTGGCGGCAATGTGCTGACAGGGAGGGTGAAAGCGCCCGTGAATGCGGATCGCCGTCCGATTCAAAAAGCCCGCGACCGGTTTCCCGGCGCGGGCTGAATTCTTGCGACGATGAACATATGCAGGTGATTTGCCCGACATGGCAAGTTTTTTCTTGAGCAAGTTTCCCAAGCGGCAGCGACAGCGTGGAAGATCTATGAGATTGTGCGCTGTTGCGCGACTCAACGGTCATTCCTGCAGGGAGCATCTGATGTATTTCGTGGCCGCAGTGCTGGCTGTTCTCGCCGGCCTGTTTTATGCCGCCGGCAACAATGAGATCGGCAGCCTGGGCGTGCAGATGTGCCAATACGGCAACACATTCTGCGATCACCCTTCCTACGTTCTGGCGGGCGCCATACTCGCCGCCATATGGGCCGCGTTCGTCAGCATGCGCTGAGGGGACTGGTGCGGAGACATCCGCACGGGCGCGCTGAGCCAAACTCGCCGGTCGCTGCAGAAATATTCAATCACCTGGCCCGATAGCATTGGTCGGAGTTGGCCGGTCGGTTATCTGCTGGCCAAACAGGCTGCCGATGAGTTCGACCGCGACGCGCGCGGTGCGGCCCCGCTCGTCGAGGAACGGGTTCAGCTCCACGATATCGACGGATTGAACCAGCCCGCTATCATGCAGCATCTCCATCACCAGATGCGCCTCGCGATAGGTCGCGCCGCCCGGCACCGTGGTGCCGACACCGGGCGCGAGGCCAGGGTCGAGAAAATCGACGTCAAAACTGACATGCAGCACGCCGTTGCGGGCCCGCACTTTTTCAATCACGCGGCGGATCAGCACCCCGACCCCGAACTCGTCGATCCGCCGCATGTCGGCGACGCTGATACGGCGATCGCGCAGCAAATCCTTTTCCAGTCTGTCGATCGAACGTATGCCGAATAATTCCAGTTGATCGGGTTTGATCGACGCGCGCGGCTCTTCGCCCAAAAGACCATCCAGCCCCGGCTCACCGCACAAGAACGCCGCCGACATCCCGTGCATGTTGCCGGATTGCGTGGTCGCCGGCGTATTGTAGTCCGCGTGCGCATCCAGCCATAACACGAAGAGGTCGCGACCGGCTTCGCGCCAATGGCGGGCCATGCCATTCACCGAGCCCATCGAGAGGGTGTGGTCGCCGCCGAGAAAGATCGGGATCGCCCCCGATCGCGCCAGCTCATAAGCCCGCGCGCTCAGTTCCCGGGTCCAGCGCTGGATTTCCCGGTAGTGCTTCGCATTGTCAGGCGGCAGGTCAGCAAGCTCAGCGATCCCTTGGATCGAGATGTCGCCATGATCGCTTACTTCACACGCCAGCCCGTCGAGCACGGTGAGAAGACCCGCCGTGCGCAGCGCCGCCGGTCCCATCAGGGTTCCGCGTTGCGACGCGCCGATATCGATGGGCGCACCGAGCAGCGCAATTCGGCGCGCCGTATCCGATTTAGTGGTGTCGATCACAACGGCCCCTTGGATCAATGATCTGCCCGAATGCCCGGGAGGCATCAATTTTCTTGATTGCCGGTGCAAAATAGCGAATGTCCTTGAGCTAAGCGATTGCCAATTTAATTCATCTCAAACGTTATAGCTTTTCATGACCGAACCCGATCGCCCGGAGATCAAAAAGCCCCGCAACATGGTGCTTCGGTTACTTGGTCCCGGACTGGTGACCGGTGCCGCCGACGACGACCCGTCAGGCATCGCGACCTATTCGCAAGCCGGCGCGCAATTCGGCTACGGCCTGCTGTGGACCGTATTTCTCACCACGCCGTTCATGATCGCAATCCAGTTGGTGAGCGCGCGGATCGGCCGGGTTACCGGCAAGGGCCTCGCCGCCAATGTCATGGAACTGGCACCGCGCTGGCTGGTTCTGGCGCTGATTTTTCTTCTGGTGGCAGCCAACACATTCAACATCGCGGCCGACATCGCCGCGATGGGAGAAGCCCTCTCACTGGTCATTGGCGGGCTCAATCACGAGCATGCCCTGATTTTCGCATCGGCATCGACCTTGCTGCAGGTCTTCGTTCCGTATCGCCGATATGCTCCGGTGCTGAAATTCATGACGCTCACGCTGTTCGCCTATGTAGCAACGGCGTTCACCGTAAAGATCCCGTGGAGCACCGCATTGCTTGCAGCGATCTGGCCCACGCCCACCATCAATGCCGACTATTTCCTGATGGTGGTGGCCGTTCTCGGCACCACGATAAGCCCCTATTTGTTTTTCTGGCAGGCCTCGCAGGAAGTCGAGGAAATGAATCAGGGCAAGATACACCGCCCGCTGCGTGAACTGACCAGAGGCGGCGGCACCGAGCTTGACCGCATCGGAATCGATACCACCGTTGGCATGATCTTCTCCAACGTGATTGCCTTTTCCATTATCCTGACCACCGCCGCCGTCCTCAATGCCGGGGGAATCACCAACATCAATTCGGCAACCGAGGCGGCCGAAGCGCTGAGACCGCTGGCGGGTGATTTCACTTTTTTGCTGTTTGCACTCGGCATCATCGGTACCGGCATGCTGGCGATACCGGTGCTGGCGGGATCGGCGGCCTATGGGGTATCTGAAGCATTCGGATGGCCTGCAACGCTCGAAGCCAAAGCTCCCGATGCAGTGGGGTTCTACACCATCATCGCGGCGGCTACCGTTATCGGCTTCGGACTCGGCTTTACCGGAATCGACGCCATTCACATGCTGGTCTGGAGTGCCGTGCTCAACGGCATTGTCGCGGTTCCGATCATGGCGATGATGATGGTGATCGTCGCGAATTCACGCCTGATGGGCCGGTTCAAGGCCCGGCCCCCGTTGATCGCGGTTGGCTGGATCGGAACCGGCCTCATGGCTTTGGCCGTGGCCGCGCTAACGTGGTCTTTTTTCGCCGGCTAGAGCCTATTTCGTTCCGACAGAATCGGAACGGAGGCTCTACTTCTTTATTTGAAGCGTTTTCTTCACGCGAACCGGTATCCACTTCGCGAAAACGCTTTAGCCGGTTCAAAGTACAGAACGATCGCAGCCTCATGGTGGCAAGGACGACACATAGGCCGCGAGCGCGATCATGTCGTCATGCGATAGCTTTTCCACGACCGGCACCATCAGCGCGCCGGCGGTTCCGTTCCGCGCCTGCTGCTGGAAATTATATATCTGCCGGACGATGTAGCTCGGCGAGCGTCCGGCGATGCGGGGAATGGCGCCGATCCCGTCGAGACCCGGGCCGTGGCATCCGGCGCAGGGGATCGTTATGCCCGATCCGCCGGTTTTCGCCAGCGCTTCGCCCCTGGCAATGCTCCCCTTCGGAACATAGGCCGTGAACCGCGAACGCGAGTCGCGATGCTCGAACTGCTCGACATCCTGGGGAATCTCGACGATGCGCCGGCCGATTGGCTCGGTGCCGCCATTGGCCACGGTCGTGTAGAAAAAGCGCGCAACCTGCGTCACCGGGACCGTATCGGCCTCGACGACCTTGATGACCGGCTTCGGCTTCAGCGCGGAAAAATAGGCCGCCGCGGCTTGCACCTCGGCATCGGTGGCGGCTTTGGCGATCGCGATCATCGTCAGGACCGGACCTTCCTGCGGGCCCGCGAACTTTCGCGCGCCGCTTTTGAAGTCGGCCATCTGCTGGGCGATATAGGCCGCGGAAAGACCGGCAAGGCTCGAATTCTCCGGACCGCCGGTGCCTTCGGCGCGATGACAGGAGCCGCAGGCGCGCACGTCAGGCCGCCGGCCGCGCGCGACGATATCGGGCATCGGCGCATGATCGCCGGGATGCCAGTCCGGCACGAAGAAGAGATCGCGCTCCTGGGTGACCGTAAAGCTGGCGGTACTGTCAGGAACGTGCGTTGCACCGCCTGGGTCGGGCGGGACTTTGAACTCCGGAGCCCATGGATAGGCCCAGGCTGGAAACGAATCGGACACCGGAGCGGCCGGCGCGGAATCGGGGCCGGACTTTTGCGCAAAGGCGGCACTGCAACCGATCACGCCAAATATCGCCAGCGCTGCTAAAGCGACAGCTAGCCTGTTGATGGCATGTCCCCCTCGCGGGTTGGCGCAAAATATCGCCAGTCTCTCCGGCAGCTTTCCCCACATGAATCGGATGCTAGTCGGATTTTACGGCCAAGACTAGATCGAAACCTGGCGCCCGATCTCGACGACCTGATCGGTCGGCAGGCTGAAGAAGTCACTGACATGGATGGCGTTGCGCTCCATCACAGCGAAGATGCCCTCCTGCCATTCAGGCAGGCCGTTGCCGTCCTCGCGGGCGATGACGGTTTCATGGCCGACATAATACGTCACATCGTTAAGATCGACCGTGCACCCCAGCCACCTGCTGGCGGTGAGCAGTTCCGGAATATGCGGTCGTTCCATGAAGCCGAAACGCGCTTCCGCGCGCCAGAAATTCTTCGCGACTTCATTGAGGACGATCCGGTTGCCGGAGGTCTCCCACGGCACCGACAGGATTTCGACGCGAAGCACGAACAGATGCTCATGCAGGGCACGGTTATGCTTGACGTGCCAAATCATCACCGGCGGCGTATCCTGCTCGGTCCTGGTCAGAAACACAGCAGTGCCGGGGACGCGAGGGATGCCTTTTGATTCGATGCTCTTGATGAATTCAGGAACCGGAATCAGGGATTCACGCATGCGAGCCGTTACCGCGGCTGCCCCGCGGTGCCAGATCCACATCACGCCGTAGACCAAGATGGCGAGGATCAGCGGGACGTAGCCGCCTTCGGCGACCTTGGTGAGATTGGCGAGGAAGAAAGCGCCATCGATGACGAGAAAGCTGGCCGCGACCGAACCCGCGGCCAGGATGCTCCAGCCCCAGATCTCGCGCATCGCAATGAAAAGCAGCGCCGACGTCATCAGCATCGTCAGCGAAACGGCAATACCGTAGGCGGCCGCCAGATTATCGGATTTGCCGAACGCGATGGTCAATCCGACGGTCACGATCATCAGCAGCCAGTTGACCACGCCGACATAGATCTGCCCGTAACCTTCCCATGAGGTCTGCTTGATGCGCAATCTTGGCAACCAGCCGAGCTGGATCGCCTGCCGGGTCATCGAGAAAGCACCGGTGATGATCGATTGACTGGCAATGATCGTCGCCACGGTCGCCAGCACGATCAAGGGGATCAGCAGCGGCCCGGGACAGAGCCGAAAGAAGATATTGCCGTCGGTCGGGGCGCCCTCCAGCACGAGCGCCGCCTGCCCGGCATAGTTGAGGATCAGGCTTGGAAACACCACCGCACCCCACGCCAGCCGGATCGGCCCCTTGCCGAAATGGCCCATATCGGCGTAGAGCGCCTCGGCGCCGGTAACGCAGAGAAACACCGCGCCCAGCACCAGAAAGCCGGTGGCGCCGTTTGAGAGCAAATAAGAAAAGCCATAGACGGGATTGAGCGCTACGAGCACCGAAGGATGCTGCGCGATGCCCCAAATCCCCATCACTGCGATAGCGACGAACCAGAACAACATGATCGGGCCGAAGAAGCGGCCGATGGTCGCCGTTCCCTGCGACTGGATGGCAAACAGCGCGAGCAGGATCACCACCGCGGCAGGAACGACATAGGGCTGCAGCGCGGGGGTCGCCATGTTCAGGCCCTCCAGCGCCGACAGCACCGAAATCGCCGGTGTGATCGCGCCGTCGCCATAGATCAACGCCGCTCCGAATAGGCCGACGGCGACAATGGTCGGCCGCCGTTGCTTCTTCACGCCCAACAGGGCCATCAAAGCGAGGATGCCGCCCTCGCCGTCATTGTCGACACGCATGGCGAAAGAGACATATTTCACGGTCGTGATGATGAAGAGAGTCCAGAGCACCAGCGAAAGCGCACCCAAAACGGTGGCGGCTTGCGATGGGGTCGCAGCGGTACCGAGAATGGTCTTGAAGGTATAAAGCGGGCTGGTCCCGATATCACCGAACACAATGCCCAACGCCGACAGACCCAGAATGGACAGCTTGCCCTGCGGAGCCTGCTCCGTCACTTCGGTGACATCCGCCGTTCGATCTTCGCTCAATGTGCCGTCCAATGCGAAAAATTGACCGTATGAACTATTGCCGGGGAATGCGACATCCAGACGACTGGCGGCCCGCTACCGCTTCCCCGGCGCCGTTTCGCGCATCATCACCATGGCCACCAGTCCGACCGTGCCTGCAAACAGCATGTACCAGGCCGGCGCCAGCGCATTGCCGGTCACATGAATGAGCCAGGTGACGATCAGTTGCGCGGTGCCGCCGAAAGTAGCGATGGCGACCGCATAGATCGTCGCCAGGGTGCCGCCACGGATTTTCTTGGGCAGACCTTCTGTCAGCGCCACATAGAAGGCGGTGTAGGGAATGCTGCCGATCAGGGACAGCACGCCGAAGCCGCCCAGCAGCGCCCACGGGCTGCGCGTTTCCACGATCCACAGGAACACCGGGTACGTCAGCAGCAATGCGACAAGCTGCGGCCACACCATTACCGGCCATCGCCCGATGCGGTCTGCCAGCAAGCCACCGCAAAGCGCACCGACAATGCCCAGACCGTTGCTGACAACCGTGGTGGCGAAGGCGAGATCGGTCCCGACTTGCAACGTATTCTTGGCATAAGTGGTCATGTATTGGGTGACGTAAGTGATGATGGTGCCACTCGCCAGCACCAGCAAACCGAGGACGATAATTCGCGCATGGGTGCGTACGATACCTAGCGGCTTGCTGCCGGTCGGTGCCAGCGCTGTATCGGTCTCGTGCAGATGTAACGTCTCGGGCAGGCCGGTACGCAGCCACAGACCGAACGGCAGGCAAATCGCGCCGAGCAGGAAGGCGATGCGCCAGCCATAGGATTCCAGCGCTTCGGTGGTCATCAACTGCGAAAGCACGAAGCCGACCAGCGCGCCGGTGGTGGCGGCAATTTGCTGGCTTACAGGCTGCCACGAAACCGCGATCGCTCGCCTGCCGGGCGCCGCCGCTTCCATCAGATAGGCCGTAGTGGGTCCGACTTCGCCGCCGAGCGAAAACCCCTGAACCATGCGCGCGACGATGGCGATAATCGGCGCGGCGATGCCGATGGATTGGTAGGAGGGCGTCAGCGCCAATACGATGATGGCGCACCCCATCATCACGAAGCTCAGGATCATCGCCGGCCGCCGGCCCGCGCGGTCGGAATACGACCCGATCACCAATCCGCCAATGGGGCGGGTAATGAAGCCAGCGCCAAACGTCGCCAGCGACAGCATCAGGCTGGCATATCGGTTGTCGGTGGGGAAAAATGTGCGGCCAATCTGAATGGCAAAAAAGCTGTAGGTAATGAAGTCGTAGAATTCGAGCATATTGCCGATGGTGACGGCAAGCGTCCCGCGGCTGACCAGACCGCCTCCACCAGCAACAGCCGGCGGATCCGGTTCAACCGCCTGCTCCCGCAACACTTGTTCTGCCATCTATCTCACTTGCTCGATCGTTAGCTGTCTTTGGCGCGCAATCGAAAGTGCCGCGTCCAGGATAACTGTGGCACGAATCCTCCGTTCCACCAATCGTCAAACGCTGCACAAAAGTCCGGCAAAACGAGTTCGCTCAGCGGCCGGATGGCACATCCACCGCCGCGCAGTTTTTGCGATGAGCCAGCGCGCAATCCTCCTCGGTTGAAATCTCGGCGAGTTTGTTCACGAACAGATAGCCAACCACCAGCGCCACCACGAGAACAGCCAGAAATATCCCCAGTAGACGATCGGGGATCGGTCGCGAATCATAGCCGCGATGCGGCGGCTCGACCGATGGCGCCGGAGGGCCATTTTCATCTTTCATCGACCCTGCCCCGCCTTTGAGGTCTTCACGGCGCGCTGACGAAGGCTGCGCCCTAGACCAGTCCCAATTCAGCCGGATGGACGCCGGCGAAAATGCGCTGAACGCTCGCCGTCTCCAGCCCGAACATACGCTGGAACAGCCCTGCGAACATCGCACGATAATCCGTCAGGACGGGATAGTCCCGGTTTTGAAAGAGATTGGCCTGGTCGACCTTGACCTGCGGGCCAAGGATGCGGCCGCCATTGATTCCGCCTCCCATCACCCAGTAGACGCTGCCGTGGCCATGATCGGTGCCGCGATCGCCGTTCTCCCGGAAGGTGCGTCCGAACTCGGAGATCACCACCACCACGGTATCGCGCCATCCCGCCGGTCCGATTTCTTCGGAAAAGCCGGCCAGCGCGCGGCCAAGTTCGCCGAGGCGATCGGCGAGATAGCCGGTGGCGCCGCCCTGATTGACATGGGTATCCCAGCCGCCGACATCGACAAAGCCGAGGTTGAACTGCTCGCGCATCAGTCGGCCGATGCGGCGCGCCGATAGTTCGAAGCCCCGCGGCGACACCGCGCCACGATTGGCCGCGGTCATTTCCTCCGAGATCGAGCGATAGACATCGTCCCGGACTCGAAATCCTTCCGATACCGAGGAAGCCAGATCGCTCTGCGCGTACATATTCTTGATGAGCCGGGCCTGGCGATCGTCGACGCCCGGCTTGCCCACGCTGTTGATCCCGATATTCGGAATCTGGGACTTGCCGCGAAAGACCAGCGGAAGCTGATCAGTAAAGGAGATCGGCTTGGCGCGCGCGAGCTCCGTGGCGAGCCGGTTCATGAAGCCCGAGCGATAATCGCGGGAGCCGCCGGTCGACTGACCGAGCTCGATCGTATCCTGGGTCTCGAAGTGGCTCCGTGTCAGATCATCGGAAGTGCCGGCAAATGGCACGAACGCGATCTCGCGTTTGGCCCAAAGCGGATAGATGCTGTCCCGCAAGGCCGGGTGCAGCCCCCAATCGGCGCCCAGCGACAATGCGGAATTCGGATTGCCGGCTTCAGGTTTGGCAATGCCAAGCGTCGGCCGCGAATTATGGTAGAAATCGCTGGACACCGGCACCACGACGTTGGCGGCATCGTAAGCGCCACGCAGGAACACCACCAGCAGCCGTGCATCGGTTGCGGGCGCGGCCCAGACGCGGCCGGCCACGGTCAAGGGAGCTGCCGCGGCAAAGGCCTTGATCAGATCACGGCGATTTATGGTGCGATCCTGTGGCGTTGGTTTAGCGCATGAATTCGGGCGACGACAGAAACAGCGTATTCCAGTCCTGCGGCGAGATGGCCTGATCGAGTGCGGCCAGCGTTGTCGAACCCAGGGTCTGTCGCAGTCCGTTGAAGTAGAGCGAATTCTGAATCAGCGGGAACGCCGGCTGATCGACCGTGTTCGGTCCTTCCGGCTTGAACAGGCCCGAAGAGCCCGAACCGATTTGCCGCGCGATCTCGAAACGCAGCATCATCTGCCCCGGCCCGTTCCAGGATGCCGACGTCATCGCGTAGCCGTCCGGCGTCTCATGATTGAACAATCCTTCGCCGAGACGGTTCAGCCAGTTCTGGATCGGTGCCGTGTTCAGGATCACCTTGTCGTCATAGGCAAGACGAACCGCCGAGAACACATATCGCACCGGATCCTTGAATTTCGGGGTGGACTTCAGCGACGCGGTAAATTCCGGCGCATGAACCATGGTGGAAAGCACCGCCGATATATCGCCGTCGGTCGTCTTGAAGGTTTGCGCCATCCGCTGCACCAAGGGTTCCGGCGGATTTTCCGAAATGAAATACGTCGCGATCTGCCGGGACAGATGCGTCGCGGTCGCCGGATGACGAACCAGAATATCGACCGCCTCGTCGACCTCGGCGAGGCCGCGTCCCTTGATCACATGGCCCAGGAAAGTCTTGTCGCCATAATCATGCCGGGCGGGATTGAATTCGAATGCGCCCTCGCGCACGAGCTGCGATTGCAATTCAGGTTTGAGCTTGGGTTCTTCCGGCTTCAGATCGATACCCACGCCCGTCAGAATGCGCGCCAGCGCTTCGACGTCCGACTGGGTGTAACCCGACCCGACCCCCATGGTGTGCAGTTCCATGATCTCGCGCGCGTAGTTCTCGTTGAGATGTCCCGCGGCATTGTCGGCATTGTCGAGATAGCGCAGCATCGCCGGATGATAAAGTGTGGCCGTGAGCAGATCGTGGAACTTGCCGAGCGCAAACGGGCGGATGGCGCGGCTTTCATAGTCGCCGACGATGATACGAATGTTCGCCTTGTTTTGATGCACGTTGAAATGGTTGAACCAGAACCATGTCATGCGTTCGCGCAGTTGATCCGGCGCATAGAGCGCGTGCAGGATGCTGCGCGCCGCCGCCTGTTTGCCCCGATCGTTCATCGCCTGCTGATAGGCCTGCTGGGCTGCCTTCTTCAGCTCGGGATCGCTGATCTGGTTGGCAGCCCTGCCCTGCTGATCGAACGCCACCGCGATGTCGAACGGAAACTTGTGCACGTCCGGCATGGCCTCGATTTGCTTTTGAGCCGCATCGGGCAAGACCAGATCGACGGCCGGATGCAACTGCTCGGCAAGCCACCGATCGACGCCGACGGCCTGCAGATGCGCGGCACTTGAGGCATTGATGCCCCAGGTCAGCCGATCGAGCAGCATCATGTCGTGGGGGGTCAATTCGCCGGCTTGGGCTGCGGCAGCCCCAAGTAGTCCGGCGACCATCGCAAGCGCCAGACGCCCCAACGCGGCGGCCGACCAGCCGCGGCAAGATGGATTCGAGATGTCCGGTTCGCTCATTGATTCGACCAATCCTGTAAATTCACCAATCTTGCAAATTTACCAGTCCTGGGAAGTTCATGGTGTGCCGCCGGCAGCATCCGAATCGACCCGGAGTGTTCGATACGACGACCCATGCAAGGTTTCGCTGTCGATCAATCTGACCGAGAGCGCATGAATATGTTCTGAACGAAATGAATATAAATGACGGCGGGAACGCTTGTTCCAATCGTGAACCGCGACGTGCCCGTTACTTCGGCAACCCGGTTGCGTCAGTAACCCAGTTGCGTCAGCAACCCGTCACACATGCCGGATTTTTGACGTCGGGCCGAGGGTCGCCGGTGAACATGCCCCGGTTCGGCATCTTGATCGCGCTCAGCGCGCGGGCGTCGAGCGTCGCATCGGCCGGAAGCAGACCGTTCATATTGAGAATGTAGGCGGAGACCGCATACACGTCGTCGTTGCTCAGTGATTGCGGCGCGTTCTGCGGCATGGCGCGGCGAATATAATCGAACAGCGTCGGAGCATAGGGCCAGTAGCTGCCGACGGTCTTGATCGGCTTTGACGTCGCAATGGTGCCCTGGCCGCCGACAAGGCGATCGCCTATGCCGCCCTCGCCCTTCTCGCCGTGGCAGGCAACGCATTGCTGGTCGAACACCTCGCGGCCATGGGCGACGCTGCCACTCCCTGGCGGCAGGTTCGCGCCGTCGCGGCCAATGTCGATATTCCAGCCAGCAATTTCCGCAGCCGTCGCCGGTCGCCCGATGCCGTAGGGGCTCTGGGCGCCGGCCGGCGCCGACAACCCCAACGCAACCGCGATCAGCATTGCCCAACCAAACTCAGGCATTCGCATTGGTCACCTGCCCCTGCGCATCGATGCGCCACGGCTGAATTGCATTGTTATGGTAGAATGAATTCTCGCCGCGAACCGCCAGCAGCTCCGCAAATGTCGGCTGCACGTAATCGGTCTCATCGATCGCACGGCTTTGAATCACGGCCGGCTGACCGTCCCAGTGCCACGGCAGCCGAAAGCGGGTCAGCGCGCGTGTGAGAACCGGTTCCTGCAGTTTGGCTTCTTGCCAGTTCTTGCCGCCATCGACCGAGACATCGACGCGCTTGATCTTGCCGTGCCCGCTCCAGGCAATGCCGGTAATCTCATGGAAGCCGGTCGCGCTCAGCTTTTGGCCGCCCGACGGCCGGGTGATGATGGATTTCGCTTCCATGTAAAATGTGAATTCGCGCGCGGTGCCATCCGGCATCAGGTCGGTGTATTTCGATGTTTCTTCCCGGGAATAGGCCGGCTCCGCAACGGCCTTGAGGCGGCGCAGCCATTTCACGTTCATGTTGCCTTCGAAGCCGGGCAGCAGCAGCCGCAGCGGATAGCCCTGCTGCGGACGCAGCCGCTCGCCGTTCTGGCTATAGACCAGCATCGCATCGTCGAGACATTTGTCGATCGGAACGCTGCGGGTCAACGCCGCGGCATCGGCGCCTTCGGCCACCAGCCATTTGGCTTCAGGGCGCAGTCCCGCTTCCTGCAAAACAAGCTTCAGGCTGACCCCGGTCCACTCCGCGCAGCTCACCAGACCAACAAGGTCGGAGGCGGTCTTGCCGTAAGGCTTGGTGTAGACCGGGTTGCCTGAACATTCGATAAAGTGGATTCGGGATTCCGATGGAAAGCGGCGGATGTCTTCCATTGTGAGGATCAAAGGCCTGTCCACCAGGCCATGCAGCATCAGCCGATGCTGCTCCGGATCGATGGTGGGAACGCCGCCGTGATGGCGTTCGTAGAACAGTCCGTTCGGCGTGATGATGCCATCGAGATCCTGCAGCGGAGTCCGGCCCGCAGCGGATAGGTATTGCGGCAGTTTTTTCGAGATGTTCTTGACGACGTTCTTCTCGAACGGCGACGGCATTCCATAGAGCTGGCTTCCCATGGGATCGCCGGGCGCCTTCATCCATTCCGGAACGTTGGGCGGCAAATTGTCGGCATTGGTCGTCGCCGTCTCCGCCACGGCCTCCTGTCCGGCGACCCCGCTCGCCAGCGCGCCGCCCAGCAAGGCGCTGCCCTCCCCCAATATTTGCCGGCGCGACAGCTCGCGCCTGGCGCCGTCTGCATGATCTGCACCTTTCGGTGATTTGGATGCCATCGATGTTCCGCTCTTTTTTTGTTAGGTCGCTATTTTAGGTCGCCATTTTTTCGTGGGGTGCTATGGCCGCCGGGCGCGCTTGCAGGGCTATGAGGCCGACAGGCATTTGGCCATATTCCCACCGTTCACTCAACGTCCGCGGCGGGCCAAAAAACAAGACGTGATATCGCTCGAAATGGAGTGGGCGGCTCCTTGAAAACACCACACAGAACAGAACCGGCGCGAGTTGGTCGCCACCAGGAAAACGCGCAGGGTTCCCGAGGCCACGCACCGAACCGTTAAGGATGCAGTGCAATACTTGCCTAAATTTAATTCGGCGCCAATGACCCCGGCCTCGACCAATGTATGGCTCGACACCATTTATTGAATCAAACACGATCGCCACCGGGATGGAATCGATGAAGAGGGCCGTCGCCATTTTGGCCTGCGTTTGCGCTCTAATGGGCGGGCTGTATTTTTCCGCCAGCAAATGGGCCATCCGGCACGATACGCTGAACCTGTTCGACGCCGCACGCCAACGGCCGGTCGCCGTGGACCTTGCCGTGCGCCGCGACTACGAGGTCAAGGCAGATGCCGGTTACTGGAAACTTCCGGTCGCCATCATCAGCAATGGCAACACCGTCAAGAACACTGAGTATTCATTCCTGGCCAACGTCTTTGCGGCAAGGGGATATCTGGTCGCCAGCATTCAGCAGGATATTGCGACCGACCCGCCGTTGATGACCAAGGTCGGCATGCCCTACGTCGGAAGGCAGGGGGTGTATGAACGCGGCGAAGCCAACATCCTGTTTGTAGTCGGGCAGTTGCAGCAGCAGCATCCGAATGCCGATTACGACCACCTGACGCTGGTCGGGCATTCCAATGGCGGAGACATTTCCATGTACTTTGCCAAACAACATCCGGACCTGGTATCGAAAGTCATCACGCTCGATAATCTGCGGGTCCCGTTCGTGCTCAGCGACAAATTGAAGATCCTGTCGTTCCGCTCAAGGGACCCGAATTTCAAAACCGATCCCGGCGTGCTGCCGACCCCCCAGGAAGCAAGGGAAGATGGCATCGACATCATCAAGACCAATGCCCAGCATACCGACATGAGCGACCGGGGCCCCGACTCCGTGAAGCAGAAGATCCAGGCGTCGCTGGATCATTTTCTGAGCGACAGTGCGAGCAGCGAGCTGTCGGCGGTGGACACGGAAAAGCTGATCGTTTCCAACCCAGGCCCAACCGCTCCTCCGTAGGGACGGCGGGGTCCGGGCTGTCCATCTTCGGCTGTTACTGGCTGGCGATTTTCGCGTGCGCGGGAAGGAGAATCCCGGCCCCCGAGATCTGCGATGCGATCAGAAATGCCGCCACGACGGCGGGAAGGCTTATCAGTCTCAGAAATTGATCCACCGAAAGCATCGTCATCGTCCCCCAGGGTAACCCAAACCTGCAAGAGCAAGCCTCAAGAGAGGCAACTTCAATTCGCCGCTTCTGCAGCCTGCTGCCCGCTCGTCATCAGCTGATCGGTGTAAACCGCTCCGGTAATCGTGAGCAGCGCCAGAATCGAAATGACGGCCAAGGTCTTCATGGGTTAATAGTTGTTTTGGATTGTGGCCAAAAACGTCAAAGCTTGGCGCATTTTCGGGACGAACCAGAGAAAAATCATGACACCGTGGTAAGCCGCCCCGGTACCAGCGGCCCGGCGGATACGACCGGTTCAGGCCGTGTTTCCGGCGTCGATGGTCAACACCGCCCCGGTAACATTGCGGCCGCCATCCCCCAGCAGATATTCCACCATCCGTGCGACATCGTCAGGCTGAGCCAGCCGGCGCAACGCGCTGCGGCCAGCGATCCGCTGGCGCTGATCTTCGGATAGGCTTTGTGTCAGATCGGTATCCACGAAGCCCGGCGCGATCGCGTTCACGGTGATTCCGAGCTTGCCAACTTCGCGCGCGAGCGAGCGGGTGAAGCCGGTCGCGGCAGCCTTGGTCGCTCCATATACGGACAGGCCGTTATAGCCTGTGGTGGCGATGATCGACGACATGTTGATGATGCGGCCGGCGCCATCAGCCATCATGTGCCGCACCACGTATTTTGTGAGAATAACCGGGGCCAGGATGTTGAGGCGCAGCAATGCCTCGATCTCGGTGTTGTGCATGGTCGCAAGCAGCCCCTCGGTGCCAATCCCGGCATTGTTGACCAAGCCGTAAATGGCACCGAATTCGTCGCGCAGCCCCTTCACGAAAGACGGGATCGCATCGACCTCGTTCAGGTCGAACGCCCTGAAATGAAGACTGCCGGCGCCTTGCTTGACGGCATCGCGGATGGCATCGCCCAATTCGTCGCTTTCGCGGCGCGCCACCGCAATCACGTTGTAGCCCGCCGCGGCTACTCTTCGCGAGATGGCAAGGCCTATGCCGCGGCTGCCTCCGGTGACCAGAACGTTATGCATCGTGCCGGGCCAGCTTTCCGGCAGCGGTGATGTCGAGCGAGCGGACGAACCTGATCACGGCGGGGACCTTGTAAGACGGCAGGGACGCCCTGCAATCGGCCAGGATTTGATCGCGTATCTCGCCGCTCCGGCCAGCGTCGGTGCCTTCAGCCAGAATGACATCGGCGACCACAATGGCGCCGGTGATCGGGCTGCGCCGGGATTTGGCCCGCGACATGCGTACCTCGGCATGCCGGTTGATGACGGCTTCTATTTCTTCCGGATGAACCTTGAGGCCGCCGATATTGATGATGCCGCCACGCCTTCCCACGAAGTGGTATCGGTCTCCACGCAACTCGACCATGTCGCCGGTATCAACGAATCCCTCGGCATCGGCCAGCGCGGCCGCATTTGGGCCGACATAGGCACGGGCGGTTCGCGTCGAACGAATCCGGAGCGATCCGTCCTCGACTTTCATTTCGACGCCGCCACGGCTATCCCCGATCATGGTTGCCGGAAAACCTTCCAGCCCGTCATTTACTGCAAAGCCAACGCCGGCCTCGGTCGAGGCATAGGCATGACCGATCGAGGCTTCGGGAAAGGCCCGGCTCAAGCCGTCAAGCACGGCCTGGTCGGCGATCTCGCCCGACAACCGAACGTAACGGGGTGAAAACCCCGCGACCGATCCGCTCATCAGAAGTTTGCGCCAGTGCGACGGCGTGCCGGAAATCTGGCTGACACCGGCCGCGCGCAGCCGGTTGATGTAATCAGCAAGCGGCTCGCCCGGCTCCGACAAGACCATCGAGCCGCCGCCTATAATGGCGCGCAGGAATATCTGAAGGCCGCCGTAGCGGCGAATATCATAGAAGGTGGCCCAGACCGCAGGGCCGCTTCGCGCCGGGCTGTCCGCGACGATCGCGCCGGTCAGTCCCTCCAGGGTATGGTGGACGATCTTCGGCACGCCCGAGGTGCCCGATGTCAGCATCAACCATTCCGTCGCCCGCTCGGTCTGCGCCTTGGCGGCCGCATGTCCGGGCACGCCGGCGGTTACGATCAGCCTGGTTTCCGCGTCCGCCCACCGCGGCGGATCATCGGTCACCACGGCATCAATGCCAGCGCCTTCCATCAGGGCTCGAAGGTAGTCGGCGTTGAGATCGGGCGGACACAGCAGCATCCGCCGCGCAACGCCGTCGAGCTCCGTCATCACGATCCCGGATATCAGCTGATCCGCCACGGCCAACAAAACCGACCGCCCGGAGAGTTCGCCGAGCCGGTCTGCGAGGCAGGTCTCCCCCAGGATATCCGTCAGCGACACCACCTGCCGCGCATCCGATATCGTGCGGCCTTTTAAGTCCGCGCCGAGATAGTCACGGAGCGCAAAGGCCTCACGCGGGGACATTTTCATAGGCCTTGATGAAGTCGCCTATTGTGAGGGGAAACGCCGCATCCTCCGATATGGTAAACGGATCGATGCCGAGTTCGTCTTCCAGCCTCGCAACCAGGATCGCAAAGCCGAGCGAATCGAAGCCGGTTTCGTGCAGAGACAGATCATCGTTGAGCGGGGGCAGCGTGACCTTCTGCTCGACGGCTATCTGCTGCATCGCGGAAATAATCTTTAACCTTGTCGACATGGACCGTTTCATCTTTTCATTAAATTGAGAAAGCTCATGATAGAGCAAAAATGTGAAGTAACTTCGCCGTTCGACGATCTTTTAGTTTCATTGGTAAACCGATGCTGGCCGTCAAACCCCGAATTCGCGAGATACTGGAGAACGATCTCGACGCTATCGGCGATTTGCTGACCCGAGGCTTCGTGCATCGAAGGCGCCAATACTGGATGGGCGGCCTGCGACGGCAGGCGACGCGACCGCTCCCTTCAGGTGTTCCACGCTACGGCTATCTGCTCGAAAACCAGGGAGTGCCGGTCGGCTGCCTGCTCGTGGTGTATTCGACCAGGATCGTCGATGGCCAGGCCGCGCTCTTCTGCAACCTGTCGAGCTGGTATGTTGATCCGGCATTCCGCAACTATGCTGCGCTGTTCGCCTCCATGACCCAGAAGCGCAAGGACGTTACTTTTTTCAACGTCACGCCGGCGACCGCGACCTGGCCGGTCATCGAGGCGCAAGGATTCAAGCTCTACTGCCGCGGCCTGCATTTTTCGGTGCCGGCTCTGTCGCCAGGCGGGCGCGGCATGACCATCGAAGCGATTGCTCCCCACACACTCGACGTCAAGGGACTACCCGGTGACGACCTTGAACTGCTCAAGCGTCACGCCGAATATGGCTGCCTCAGCCTCGTCTGTCACACTGACGGAAACGTGCTTCCGTTTGTTTTTTTCCCCATGCGAAAACGTCGGGGCGTGATTCCGGTGCCCGCCATGCAGCTCGGCTATTGCCGCAGCGTCGAGGACTACGTTCGCTGCGCCGGCGCGATCGGACGCTATTTGCTGCCCCGCGGAAAACCGGTTGTTATCGTCGATGCAAACGGACCGATAGCGAAATTGCCCGGCATCTATAGCGAGGTGCGCGGCCGCAAATATTTCAAGGGCCCGCATCAGCCGCGTCTCGGCGATCTCGCCGATACCGAACTCGCCATTTACGGGCTTTGAGGCCGGCTCAGAGCCGGATCGAGCCGTCCGATATGCCTGCAAAGGCAGCCGCGTCGAGCGGCAGATAAGCGCCGGCGGAATCTCCAAAAAACATCGGGTCGTTCACGAGACGCGGATCAAATCCCTCCCGCATCAGATCTTGTTTTTTTTGCTTGAAGGTCTCGGTGGTATCCAGCGCCGAACAGATGCGGACCACGACCGGACAGGCGTAGGCCGGCAGCCGGCTCGAAAGATGATGCTGCAACCCCCCCAGGTCAAAGCCGTCGTCCACCACGATCGCAACCATGCCCGCGCGGCCGTCGGCGCCGGGAATTTCGACGCCGTAGGTAGTCGCCTCGACCACTCCCGGGCAATCCACGACCGCCTGGGTCACCTCGGAGGTCGCGACATTTTCACCTTTCCAGCGGAAGGTGTCTCCGACCCGATCGACAAAGTGGAAATAGCCGCTTTCGTCGAGCCTCATCAGATCGCCGGTACGAAACCAGGCGTCACCTTTGGCGAGCACATCGCGCAGGACCTTCTTTTCAGTCGCGGCGGCGTCAGTGTAGCCCTCGAAGCGGCCACCACCATCATCGGCTGTCCCGATGCGGCCGATGGCTTCGCCGACCTCGCCGCGGGCGCAAGCGATGCAAAGTCCATCCAGGTTGCGAACGGGAGCGCCAAGCTCGGTATCGATACGAATGATCGCGGCTGGAAAGCGATGCGCCAGCAAGGGTGGGATCCGGCCGATCGCGCCCGGCCTGCCCTCGACATTGTAAAGCGAGAAATTGCCTTCGGTGGCCGCATAAAACTCCAGTATATGGGGAATCGCGAAGCGCGCCTGAAACGCTTCCCAGATGTCGCCGCGCAAGCCATTGCCGCAGGCGAGCCGAAGCCGATGTTTGCTCTCATATTCGGACGGCGGAGCCTTCAGAAGATACCGGCAAAGCTCGCCGATATACTGAAACAACGTGCACTCCCAGCGCACGATATCGTGCCAGAAGCGGTTCACGGAGAATTTGTCCGACAGCACCACCGATGCTCCCGCGAACAGCATGCTGCATGGCGCGACGATGCCGCCGACGCTGTGAAACAGCGGCAGGCAATTATACAGCCGGTCTTCGGGTGAAGCGTCCGTCAATCCGGCAAACCAGCCGCCCCAGTTGAGGACACGCCGGTGGCTGATGCTGGCGGCCTTCGGCAATCCGGTGGTGCCCGATGTGTAGATCAGGAGCGCGCGATCATTGATGGTGACGCCGCGTCTTTCGGCCGGGGTCAGCTTGCTGCCGTCGATCCGCTCGAGCGCCGCGTCGATGCTGGTTTCGCCATTGGTCTGTTCGCAGCCGCCGCCGTGGATCCAGATTTTCGGCTTGCGGATCAAATGCGGCGCGGCGGTCTCGAAAATCGCTCTGAGATCATCCGCGAGGATGATGTGATCCGCATCGGCGACGTTGATACAATGCGACAGCGACAACCCGACCAGTTTGGTATTGATGAGTGCTGTGACGCCGCCAACTTTGGTAATGCCGAGCCAGGCGGCGATGTAGTCCGGCCGGCTCGGCATCAACAGGCAAACGGTATCACCCGCTTCAATCCCCGCCGATAGCGCCCAGCGCGCGTAGCGGTTGATCCTTTCGGCCAATGTCCGGTAACTGAACGTCTCGGTTTCCGATATCAGACCGGCTCGGTCCGGCTGCCGCTCCGACCAATCCTCGACCATGTCGGCAAACAACCGGCGCGGATCGGCCTCGATGCGAGATGTCAGCTCGATGGCCTTCAGCCAGCTCTTGGCGGCGGAGGGTTTGCGCCGCCGGCGATCTGCCGATTGGTCTGTGACGCCTGTGTTCATGGCTGAATGCCCGTTGATCCCGCAGAGTGTATAGCGGTGTCGGCTCGATCAGGGGTTAATCAGCAGAGTTAAGGTCAGCTTGCCATTGCGCGCATCGGTTATCCCGGCATCGAAGTTCCGGATTTGCTGGAACCATGGCTGACGGTCCATGACGGCATTCGACTAAAAAGAAGGAATAAAAAGAAAAAACGTCCGAATAAGCGTCGGCGAGCGCACTGCCGGCGCAACCATCTGCTACGCCGTACCCGATATGCTTACCCGATGTGCTTGCCCGATATGCAAATCCCTGCCGGTGGGAACCGACAGGGATCAGCAGAAAAGTTGACGGACGGCGAGCAATCACCCGGTGGCCCGTCAAGGACCTGCGCGGTGATTAAAGTCCACCGTGCAAACCCACGCAAGATCATTTTGTGGGCAAAAAATTATTCAACCCCGCGTATCCAACGATACCCCCAGTTGATGCGCCTTGACGGCGATAGCGCCGGGGGTGCGCTTCAACGCTTTCGCGATACGGGCAACGCCGGCCTTTTTCTTCGCCAGCGATTTTAGTTCACGCACATCCGATGATGTCCATGAGCGCCTGACGGTTGTTTTCTTCGTTGTTTTTTTCGCTGATGTTTTTTTCTTTGCTGATTTTTTCTTCTTGGCCATGTCGGCTCCTCAATTTGGAAGCCGCGCTTGTATCACGCCGGCATTTGACAAGGCAACGCAGCTTGTCGACGAATTAATCTTTGCAAAGATACCGGCCCGCGGGCGTCAGAGCTGGCCTTTCGACGCATTCTTCGCAGCCGACATCATTCCGCCGGTGATCTGCCTCATATGTTCTCCGGCATTGGTAAACTGACTTCTCAGGAATTCCGATTGAATCTGGATGGCCTGCTGAAGATCAGTGGCGTGAACCAGCTTTCGCGCATGCTCGAACGCGGCCTTCATGTTCTGCTCGGTGAAGGTAAGCGCCTGCCGGGAGATTTCCGTTCCCGGGCCCGGAATCGACGTCACCGACTTGTTTGCGGCATCGAAAAACATCCCGAATGCCTTTTCCGCCTGATCGATGGTCTTTTCAGCCAAATCGCGCAATTCAGCCGGGACTTCCAGTTTCGGTTCGATCATGTTGCCATCCTCCCGTTTGGATAGAGAGCTAACCACATTTCCGCAACCGCGTCTTTGCTGTATTTAGCTTGACCGCCGCGGGCTTTATCGACCTGTTCCTCCCGCTCCATCCACCATTGGCGGGATGAAGCCGAAAAGCGCGGTCTTCCCGTTCGTCCCTCTGCCTGACGCCGCGCCTGGTGTTCTTTGGCGGGGGGCGGGATCTCCGGAAAAGAGGTTAATTCTGGTTCTGGCTTTCGCCCTGTCGGCAACGTTCGCGATTACTGTACCGCCGGCAAGAGAAACGGCGTAGAATGGTGGATGCCGGTGACGGAAGTCGCGAGCCCCATGGTCGGCGACGCACACCTTGGCGAGGGCGTTCGGAGCCGAAACCTTAACAACCCGATTTTCAGAACCTATGCCTGCACCTGACCCGATCGAACACTCCAGCAGTGCGCAGCAGCGGCGCCGGCAGCGAACACGCAATTCGCTATTGGTCTTGTTTGCGGGGATATTTGTTTTCGTCGCGATCGCAGGCGCTCTGTATTTCGTGTTGCGGCCTGAAACCTTGCGCATCGCGGTGGGCCCACCAGGAAGCGACGACCAGAAGCTCGTTCAGTTACTGGCCCAGACGTTCGCCCGGCAGCACAACTCGATCCGGCTTGCCCCGATCCCAACGGAGGGTGCGGTCGAGAGCGTTGCGCTGCTGGCCACGTCCAAAACGGATATGGCGGTAGCGCGCGCCGATCTGGATCTGCCGGCCGATGCCCAGTCGGTTGCGATCTTGCGCAAGAACGTCGTCGTTCTGTGGGCGCCCTCGGGACTGCCGGTCAAGGGCTCGAAAAAGAGTCCGGCGCCCAAGATCAAAAGCCTCGACGATCTCTTGGGACACCGCATCGCCGTGATCGGAAGAACCCAGGCCAACGTCACCCTGCTCCGGATTATTCTGGGCGAGTCCGGCATTGCTCCCGACAAGGTCACGGTGGTGCAATTCGGCACCAATCAGATCAACGAAATGGCCCGCGATCCGACCATCGATGCGTTCATGGCGGTAGGGCCTCTGGACAGCAAGATTACCGCCGACGCCATCGCCGCGACCGCCCGCGAGCGGGGCGAACCCAAATTTCTTCCCATCGATGTGTCCGAAGCGATTGCCCAGAAGCATCCTTTGTATGAATCCGAGGAAATTCCGGGAAGCACCTTTAGTTCGGCGCCGGCGAGGCCGGACGACAAGATCGAGACCGTCAGCGTCAACCATCTCATCGTGGCGCGGCGGTCATTATCCGAGACGGCGGTGGGCGGATTCACACGGCAACTGTTCGCCGCCCGTCAGTCTCTGGTGAAGCAGTTGCCGGCAGCCGCCAATATCGCGACCCCGGACACCGACAAGGCTGCCGCCCTGCCCGCGCATCGCGGCGCTGCGGCCTATATCGACGGCACCGAACGAACCTTCCTGGAAAAATACAGCGACTACATGTGGGGAGGCATCCTGCTGTTATCCGGTCTTGGATCGGCCGGCGCCTGGTTCCGCAGCTATCTGAAACGGGACGAAAAAGTCGAAAGCATCGCGCTGCGGGATCGGACGCTGGCACTTATTGCGCGGGCGCGGCACGGCAACTCGGCTGATGAACTGCAGGACATGCAGCACGAGGTCGACGGCATCCTGCGTGAAATCCTTCTTTGCTACGACGACGGCGCGATCGATGATGGTGATCTCTCGGCCTTCAACCTGGTGTTCGAGCAGTTTCATCACGCCGTCGCGGACCGGCGCGTCGTGCTGGAGGATATACCGCAGGATCTGACGCGTTTGCGCCCGGCGATAGCGAAAAGCTAGAGTTTGAGCTTCGCGAGATAAGCGCGCCGCATCGGCTTGAGCGCCGCCAGCGCCAGAATGCCGGTCAGCGCATCCATCGCGATGATGATGGCAAACACCGGCAGCCAGCTTCCAGTCTCCTGGCGCAGCAGCGCGGCGAGTGGACCGCCGAGGATCGAGCCGACGCCCTGCGCGACGTAAAGCATTCCGTAATTGGTGGTGGCATGCTGGGCGCCGAAGGTGTCGGTCAGGGTCGACGGAAACAATGAAAAGATTTCGCCCCAGCCGAAGAAAACCAGACCGGACAGGATCACGAACACCAGTGCATCGTTGCGGAACATGACCATTAGGGTCACGGCCGCAGCTTCCATCAGGAACGCGATTCCCATGGTGTTCTCACGCCCGATCCTGTCGGACACCCAGCCAAAGAACGGACGCGTAAGCCCGTTGGTCAGACGATCGATGGTGAGCGCCAGCGGCAGCGCAGCCAGCCCGAGCACCATGACGTTGGCGACGCCGAAGTCGCGCGAAAATGCCGCGAACTGCGAAATGATCATCAAGCCGCCGGTGGACATCATCGTCATCATGAAGAACATCAGCCAGAACACCCTGCTGCGCAGCATCTGGCCCGGCGTCGCTCCCGCCCGCGACGCCATCGCCGGCGGCGGCGGGAGCACATCCGCCGAGGTCGGCATGCGCATCGCAAGCGCCGCGGCGGCTCCGACGATTCCAAGGATGATGCCGAACACCACCAGCGTATGCTGGTAGCCGGACTGCTTGATCATGGTGTCGATCGGGAACGTGGTCAGAATGGCGCCGAAGCCATAGCCGGCCGCCACCATACCAGTCGCGAATCCGCGACGATCCGGAAACCACCGCACCATCAACCCGATGATCCCGACATAAACGATGCCGGTACCGATGCCGCAGAACAATCCGTACGTCAGGTAAAGACCGGTCAGGCTGGTGGCATAGGCCGCAGTGATCCAGCCCAGCCCGGACAGCAGGCAGCCCGCTCCAATCAGCAGGCGCGCGCCGAACCGGTCGACCAGATAGCCCTGCACCGGCGAAAGCCAGGTTTGCAGCACGACCAGAAGGGTGAAGGTGACCTGTACGGCCGGCAAGGTGGCGCCGAGGGTTTCCTGCAGCGGCTTGGTAAAGAGCGTCCAGACATATTGCGGACTGGAGATCGACATCATGGCGATCAACCCCAGCACTAGCTGAACCCAGCGCGTCGATCCCGTGGATCGACGCGCCTCCGCCGAAGCCATAGCCATTTATTAGCTCCCCCATCCCGATCGCCCAGCGGCACGATTATGATCGCTCCCCTCCGCCACGCAAGGCTGATCGAAGGTCGTGCTGTCAATTAAACGGGCAGCCTTGAAGCAAACGACGGATCTTGAAAAGTGCCGGACCAAGTCTCACGATCAGGAATTTGCACAACGCCGAAGGACATGACGAAGAGTTCCCGCTAAGGTCGTCGGCCGTGAGCACCGACGATTCTTTCGAGGCGATGCATTGATGATCGAGCCCCCCCGCGCTCCAGCTTCCGGTCCGGCCGACCAGCATCATGGCTGGCCGGTGTTACGTTCGCTAAGGGGGTATCGACCCTGGTTTCTGACGCACGATCTCGTCGCCGGGCTCACGCTTGCCGCGATCGCTATCCCTGAGCAACTGGCGACGGCCCGGCTGGGCGGGTTTTCGCCGCAGATCGGATTCTTCGCATTTCTGGCGGGCTCGCTGGCCTTCGCCGTTTTCGGAAGCAACCGCTCGCTATCCAGCGGCGCCGATTCCACCATCACGCCGATCTTTGCCGGAGGCCTTGCTTTGCTGGCAGTGTCCGGCTCACCCGAATATGCCTCCCTTGCCGGCGTGCTGGCGCTCATGGTCGGCGTGGTGCTGGTCGTCGGCGGCATTTTTCGTCTCGGCTGGATCGCCGATCTGCTGTCGGTTCCGGTCACCGTCGGCTTTCTTGCCGGGATCTCCGTGCACATCCTGATCTCGCAATTGCCGGCCATCCTTGGGCTGGCGCCGCCGAGCGGGCCCATGCTCCAGCGTCTGGCGACGCTGGCCGAGCAGTTGCCGCAGGCCAACCTGTTTTCGCTCGTCATCGGCCTTGTTGTGCTGGCCTTGATCGTGATTTCGGAGCGGATCGATGTTCGTATCCCGGGCGCGCTGATCGGCCTTGTCGGGGCCGCCGCCGCGGTCATCTTCCTTGGACTTGAGAGCCGGGGTGTCGCGGTTCTCGGCACTATCCCGGTCGCGCTGCCGAAGCTTGCCATTCCCGACGTTTCGCTCAGCCGATGGCTGCAATTGGTGCCGCTGACGCTCATCATTTCCATCATCGTGATGGTGCAAACAGCGGCGACGACGCGGTCGTTCGTATCGGATCCCAACGAACCGCCGGATGTCGACCGCGACTTTGTCGGGGTCGGCGCCGGCAGTATCCTGGCGGGTCTGATCGGCGCATTTCCGGTGAATGCCAGTCCGCCCCGCACCGCGATCGTTTCGGAGACCGGCGGCCGGTCGCAGCTTGCCGTCCTCGTTGCTGCTGCCATCATTCTGGCGTTGCTGGCATTCGGAAGCTCGTTGCTGCATCACGTCCCGCAGGCAGCGCTCGGCGGGGTGTTGCTGTTCGTCGCCTTACGGATTATCCGTGTCAGCCAGATCGTTGCAATTTACCGGCAGTCGCTCGGCGAATTCCTGCTGATCGTGGCGACCGCCGCGGCCATCATCATCCTTCCTATCGAGCAAGGGGTCGGGATTGGAATAGCGCTCTCTCTGTTGCATGGCATATGGAGCACGACCCGCGCGCGGCTCACGGTGTACGAACGGGTGCCGGGCACATCGATCTGGTGGCCGTCCAGTCCGCACGTCCGCGGCGAGAGCGAGCCCAACATCATGGTCGTCGGATTCCAGGCGCCGTTGTCGTTTCTCAATGCGTATCCGTTCCGGCGCGATATGACGAAGCTGTTGCAGTCGCCGCCGCAACAGACACGCCTGGTCGTGCTCGAGGCCACCGGCATTGTGGAGATCGACTTCACCGCCGCGCAGATTTTGAGCGACACCATTCGCGCCTGTCGCGCGGCCGGTGCCGATTTCACCATCGCGCGGCTGGAGTCGATCCGGGCGGAGGAAGCGCTCGAACGATCCGACATCATGCAACTGCTCGCAGCGGATCGGCTCTTCCAGAGCGTTGAAGAGGCCATTCGGGCGTGGCAACGCCGATCCGGGGGCCCGGCTTCCCCTGACCTCGGGTGACAGGATTGCCGGCCGCCGGATTCCGTGCCGCCAGCTTCAAGCCCGGCCCGCTTGCGTCGATTTATGCTTGAGCATGGCGACCACAGCGTCAATGATCGTGCTGATGGCCGTGCGCCGATAGGCCCAGCGCTCGTCGGGGTCCACAGGCGCGATCACCATGGTTGCATTGGCCTCGAACAGCAACAGATCGCCATCGGGACCAAGCCCGAAATCGATACCGCTATAGTCGAGGCCGAGCACGTCTTGTATTTCTTCAAGTGCGGCCATCGCCTTGGCACCGAGCGCTGCCGGCATGTCGGCCAGAAAGCGCGCTTCCTCCCGCCGATGGTCCGGCTTGTCGGCCATATCGGAGGTGAAATAATGCACCTTCCATTTGCCTGATATCGCCAGATGCAGCGGATAAATTTGCCCGCCGATCATCATTACGCGGTATTTTCGCGCATTGCCGTCCGCGCCGCGGGCATCGAGATATTCGATGACCAAGAGATCGTCGCCCGGCAGACCAGCCGCCGCCGCCGATAATTTAGCCGCCTGCTCGACGATGATGAAATTGCGTCCGGTATGATAGCCGGGCGAACGCAATAGCAGTGGAAACGCAAACTGGTGGTTCGCCAAGGTGGCGACACCGTCGGGGCCGGCGAGGATATCGCGCGCGATGGCCGTGGTGCGCGGCGCAATCACCCCCGGCACGGCGCCGAGCCGTCGGGCATTGTCGATGCGGCCGGTCTTCATCACCGCACGCGGATCGTTGATGACAGGGACATCGGTGCGTGCCGTCAAACGGGCCGCCGCCTGCAGCGCCGGTGCGCAGAGGTCGGCATCGCCGACGGCGTTGAAGATCAGTTGATGCGGCGGCAGCACGGCCGACGGATCGAGATAGTCCGCGACGACGACCGACGTCTGAAAGACGCAGTCGTCGAGCAGTGCGGCGGTCGGGATGTTACCGCCGCCCGATGACACCAATTGCAGCACTGTGACCGGTGGCCTGGTGCCGCGATACGGCAGGCTCGAAATCGCATGGCCGCGAAAGCCCTTCTGAAAATGACGAAGCGCCCCGGCGCGATCGCCGATATCAGACAGGACCGCGCCCAATCCCTGATGCGCTTCCGCGTAATCCGGATCGATCCGCAACACAGTTTCGTAATGCTCGCGCGCTTCCACGTGCTTGTTGGCGCGAAGCAACAAATTCGCCAGGTTCACCCGCGCCATCGGATGGTCAGGATGGTGAAGGATCGCTTCCGAATAGACCCGGCAGGCGGCGTCGATCGCTCCCATATTCGTCAGCAGCGTCCCGAATTCGTTGAGGGCACTGAAATGGGTGGGCGCTCTTCGCAGGATGTCGATGAAGGCCTGTTGGGCGTCCTGCCGCCGGTCGAGGGCCCCCAACAGAACAGCCCGCTCGATTTCGAAGCCGATCGCATTGGTCCCGACCGGTTGGCGCGCCAGCATATCCTCAAGCTGACTGAGCCTCAACTCCTGCGCCAGCCGGGGCGCCCAGCCGCCATGATGGCCGGCGGCACGATCGGGCAAGGCCGGCGCTTTCTGTTTCAGTCCGGTCACGATGTCAGCAAGGTCCGACGCCTGTGGCTTCAATCGCCCACTTATCAGCTGATTCGCAGCCGGTGCGTATCGGTGAATTTCGGGCGCTTGCTGCCGTCATCGCGGTTGTTGCCGGATATTTCCCTCATCCGACCTGGAAATGGCCGGAAAGCTGAACCCGCGCCCGGCGGGCTTGAGCCGGGAACGGCGGGAAGACTTTATTTACCAAGAATCTTCATGGTTGATTCACCTTCACCCCACCCAAGGCGCAATCCATGACTGCCACTGCGTTGGCCACCGGCCTCCCGGACGCGGACGCCGGCGTTTCGTTCGCTGCACGGCAGCTGCGGATCGGGCTGGAATATTATACCGACGGCAGGATCGACTACGCGATCACAGCATATCAAACCGGCCTCGCTGCCGCCGAGAATGAACCGCCCGGCAGCCTATCCGTCGGGACCATCGCCGACCTGCACTCCCATCTCGGCAATGCATGCATGGTTCGCGGCGATCTCGCGCAGGCAGCGGGAAACTACAAGGCCGCGCTGCGGCTGGCGCCTCACCTCACCTCCTGCTGGTGCAACCTCGGTAACGCGCACCACAAGGCCGGGAAGCCCCAGGAGGCCGTGGCCTATTATCTTCAAGCCCTCAAGCTCAATCCGGGCCACTGGCCGTCACGCACCAACCTCGTCCAGGCGCTGATCGCCACCAAGCAATACATCATCGCCCGGGGACTGTTGCTGGAGCTGATCAACGAACGGCCACAGGACGGCGCCCTTTGCCATCAGCTTGGCAAGGTTCACTTCGAGCTCGAAGAACCGGAAGCCGCCATCGCGCGTTTTGAGCAGGCTATCGCCCTCGATCCGCGCGACGCGGAGAGCATGTACTGGATCGGTGGCATCAAACAGAGAGCCGGTGAAATCGACGCCGCCAAGGCGGCCTATGCCGAAGCGGCCCGGATACAACCCCTGATCAGGCGGCCGGCTGCGAAGGTGCCCGCGGATTTTCGAGCCCTCGCGCTCTATGGCCCGTTCGCCGGCAACACGCCAACCGAATATCTCTTCAAGGATGTTGCCTACGACACCGATACACTTTCACTGTTCGCCTCCAACCAGTACGACGTCGAAGCCCTCAAACTGGATGTGAAGGTTGTCGTCAATCTGATTTCCGATGCGGATCAAGCCGACGGACTGTTGCCGTTGGCTGCCGATCTGGTTGATCGGATTGGAAAGCCAACTGTCAACCATCCGCGCAAGATCGAAAAGACAACGCGCGATGCGATCGCGGAACTGCTGGCAGGGATAGAGGGTTGCAAGATTCCGAAAGTCCTGCGTCAAACCGCCGGTTCCGATCTTTCGATGGCAACATTGCGCGCCGCCATTCCGTCGTCCATTCTGGCCCGGCCGGTCGGAACCCATGGCGGTGATGATTTCGAAAAGATCGAAGACCCGACCGAGCTTGCGGCCTTTCTGGCGCAACACCCCGATATCGATCACTATCTGATCGAGTATGTCGACTATCGCTCCGCCGATGGTCATTTCCGGAAGTATCGCTTCATTTTCGTCGGTGATCAGGTTCTCCCATACCATCTGGCAATCGGAAACGACTGGAAGGTACATCACGTCAGCACCGACATGGTCAATCAAGCCTGGATGCAAGCGGAAGAAGAGGCGTTTTTGCAAGATCCCGCCCGGGTTTTCAATTCCTTGCATTACGAGGCGCTGCGCGCCATCCAGCAGCGCATCGGCCTTGAATATTTCGGCATCGACTGCGGGCTGGACCGTGCAGGCAATCTCGTGGTGTTCGAGGTGAATGCCTCGATGCTGGTCCATGAACGCAACGAGGACTTCCCCTACAAGGGCCCGTTTGTGCTTCGTATCAAACAGGCATTCGATGCGATGCTGCAAAAATTCGCGAGCGCAGCGTAAATCGCGGCGCCGCTACTTCGACGCCGAATCCCTCGACAGCAGCGCGATCGCCTCCTGTACGGTGGTCATGAATTGCGCGGGGAAGATGATGGTGGAGTTCTTCTCGACCGAAATCTCCGCCATCGTCTGCAGGGTGCGGAGCTGCAGCGCTACCGGGTGCTGGGTGATGATGTCGGCGGCCTCGCCGAGCTTTACCGCCGCCTGATATTCACCCTCGGCGGCAACGATCTTGGCGCGGCGCTCGCGCTCGGCCTCGGCTTCCTTGGCCATCGCGCGCTGCATGTTCTCCGGCAGCGTGATGTCCTTGATCTCGACGGCGGTGACCTGGGTACCCCACGGCTCGGTGTGCAGGTCGATCACGTTCTTGATCTGGTCATTGATGCTCGCGGTATCGGAAAGCAGCTGATCGAGGCTGAACCGTCCGACCACATTGCGCACCGTGGTCTGACTGATCTGGTTGATCGCGTTGTAGACGTTCTCGATCGCGATGACAGCCTTTTCCGGATCGGTGATATGATAATAGGCGACCGCCGCGATATCGATCGAGACGTTGTCCTTGGTGATGATCTTTTGCGAGGGGATCTGCATGGTGACGGTGCGCAGCGACACACGCACCATCTGCTGGATCGGAACAAAGATCAGCGTCAGCCCCGGTCCGCGCACCCCTGCGAATTTGCCGAGCAGGAACACCACGCCACGCTCGTACTGCCTCAGGACGCGAAGCGAAACCAGGGCGTAGAAGGCCAGCAAAAGGATAAGAAAAAAGATCAGGTCCATGGCGTCCTCATCGGCTGTATGGATGGCTCGAATTGATGGTCGTCTTGCCGCACCTTCCGGTCGGTAGCATCGCCAACGATGCCGCCATGCGTGCTGAAATGCCAACCGCTTCATATCCCAGAATGCGCACACGAGACAGCACGCACTGGCCGACGCAGGCCTCATCCGAGCGTCATTGGGCCGCCCGCGCACGCCACAACAGCTGAAATATCCACGCTGCCTCCGGTCGCGAGCGCCGCGACAGGGCTGTCAAAATTATACTTTTGGCCTAGAGACTTCCGGATCTTATTCTATCGAGCGCTCGCTCATTTTCCCCCTTTCGCAACAGAGGAACTTGTGCAATGTTTTAATCAATCTGCACCTGCCGAAGGCTCATGGAGCAGAAACAAGAACAGATAAAAAGAAAATCAGCCTCGCAAGAAGAGCTGATATCCCCGGGGGAGGAGATGGACGTTGCGATATGTCGGCCATTGCCGAGATCGTTCTCTACGGAGGCGCTCTGCGCGCGCATTCTTGAACGGCATCGCGAGGTTATACGGGTGCAAAAGACCGAGCTGGCCATCGCCAACCTCGGCCGTATCATCGTCGCCACGTTGAAACTCTCCAACAAAAAGGGCTTTCACGCCACCAGCCTGCGTGACCTGGCACAGGCCTCGGGCCTCAGCATGGGCGGGCTCTACACTTATTTTCCCAACAAGCCGATGCTGTTGTCGATGATCCTCGGCGAGGTAGTGACCACCACGTTGGAAGTGCTGCGCGAACCGCCGGACAATGTCGTAGGAGATGCATCCGCCCACCTCGACTGGGTCCTGGAAACTCATATCCGTCTGACCGAGGCGATGCGGCCCTGGTTCGTATTCGCCTTCATGGAGGCGAAATCGTTTCCGTCAGCCGAACGGCAGATGGCGGTCGACGCCGAAGTCGCCATCGAGAAGATCGTTGCCGATGTCCTCGCCGCCGGCGTTACGAGCGGCGCCTTCGTAATCCCGGACGTCACGCTGACCGCGTCGCTGATCAAGCCCCTGCTTCAGGACTGGTATGTCAAGCGTGCCAAATACCGCAAGCGCGGCATACCGATCGAGACATTCATCGAAAGCGTGAAGGCTTTCATCGGAGCGGCCTTGGGCGTGAGGGCCCGCACCGACGGAACTCGCATCCGACGTGGTGCTGAAACATTATCCATGGGCGCGTTGGCTACGGTGAAGGAAACGCTGGCATGAAGCACTTGCGTTTTACCCAGCAAGGAATCGTGTTTGCGGTTTTCACGGCACTTTTCGTCGTATTCGCGCTCACACTGCGTGGCTTTCTGACCACCGCGAACATGTTGACCCTGCTGCAAAGCGTGGCGGTGCTGGGCATTCTTGGTCTGGCGATGGCGATCGTCGTGATCGGGCGCGGCATCGATATTTCACTGATCGCGGCGCTGGCCGTTCCGCCGGGATTGGTGCTGCAAATGGTGCAGGACGGCCATTCGTTGTCGACCTCGCTCGCGGCGGCTTTCGTGCTGACGGTAATCTTCGGTCTCGTGAACGGATGGCTGATCGCCTATGCCGAAGTGCCGTCACTGTTCACGACATTGGCGTCCGGATTGTTTCTCGCCGGTCTCGGGCAGGCAGCACTTTTCAAGCTCGATGTGGTGCAATGGAGCACGGGCCTCGACGGTTTCGAACACCTCGGTCAGGGAAGTCTGCTGGGTGTACCGATGCCGGTTGTGATGTTCGCGATTGCATGCGTCGCGGTGGCGTTCCTGCTGCGACGGACCCGGATCGGCGCCTATATCTACGCCATCGGCGACAACCCCTATGGCGCACGGGTTACCGGCATCCCGACCCGGCCCGTCATCGTGCTGCAATATGTTCTGGCCGCGTTGATCGGCTTTGGCGCCGGCCTCATTCTCGCGGCATCGGTCAACAGCATGCCGACCCGCATATTCAATTCGACGCTGATCTACGATGTGATCCTGGTCGTCGTCCTTGGCGGCATCGGGCTGTCGGGCGGACGCGGCGGCGTCGTCAATGTGATCATCGGAACGCTTCTGATCGGCACCATGCTCAACGGCATGACGATCATGGACGTCTCCTATTCCGGCCAGAACCTCGTCAAGGGCGTGGTGCTTCTGGTCGCGGTGATCGCGGACTCTTTCCTGAATCCGCGTAACGAGGAAACGGCACAACAAGGCGACATCTAAACGGATGCGTAACACATCAATCAACAATGGGAGGACGGGAATGACACTATTTGGACACGCGACACTCAGGACAGCGCTGTTGGGGATCGGATTGATCTCCGTCGCAGCTTCGCCGGCACTTGCGCAAAAGGGCCTCGACGAGCCGTTTCAGGGAGCCTACAAGGAAGCGCTCGCCGGCAAGACGGTGGCTTTCGTACCGGTCGCGATGAATTTCGATCTGACCGAAGGCTGGTTCGCAGGCCTCAAACGCGAGCTGGAGCCCTACGGCGTCAAGGTGGTGGTCCGCGATCCGAACTGGAGCACCAACGCGGGCGCACAGGCGGTGACGACGCTGATCTCTGAAAAGCCGGCGGTGATCATCCTCCACAATCCCGACGTGCAGACCTACGCCAAGCTGGCACAGCGCGCCGAGAGCGAAGGCATCTACATCCTTCAGATCAACATGGGCTCGAACTATCGCAGTTCGGCCTATATCGGCGCAAATTGGAACGAAATCGGCGAACGTCAGACCGAAGCCGTCGTGAAGGCCTGCCAGGGCAAATCCAACAAGATCGCCATCATCCAGGGCCAATTGTCGGCCGCCGCCAGCGCCTACACATTGAAGGGCGTCGAAAACGTCCTCGCCAAAAACCCGGACATCAAGGTTGTCTCGAGCCAGGCCGCCGATTGGGATGCCGCCAAGGCCAAGGCGATCACCCAGACGGTCCTGAAACAGAATCCCGATCTGTGTGGCATCGTCGGCTTCTGGGATGGCATGGACATCGGCACCGCGGCTGCGGTGAAGGAAGCCGGACTGACCGGCAAGGTATTTCTTGCGACCTCCGGTGGCGGCGAACGCAAGGGCGCGTGTGAACTGGTCAAATCGGGCGCGTTCGACCTCGACATGAGCTACGACGTGCCGACGCAATCGGCCGACATGGCGGGCATGATCAAGTGGCTGATCTCCTCCGGTGTAAAACCCGGCTCCGTGAAGGGATCGATGTATACGACCCTGGTCCCGGTCACGAAGGAAAATGCCGATACCGCTTGCTGGAATCTCGGCGATCTCAAGAAATAGCCAATCGTTACGAAAATGAGCGGGCGGCATCGCTTTGCCGCCCGTCTCGAAGCGGCTGCAGCCAGCCGCATCCCGATCCAGTATCCCCTCTCCTCTCCTTCCACTCCGGGCCACCGATGCAAGACGCACTTCTTCGCTTGAGATACCGCTACTGGCCGGACCACCTGCTCGGCGAAATTCTATCCAAGCGTTGGACGGAGACCGCGATCCCGGTGATCGTTCTATTGATCGTCACCATTGCGCTTAGCCGATCGATCCCTGGATTTCTTTCCGCTGCCAGTCTCGGCGATACCGGGCGGCAGGCCGGCGAGATCGGCTTTGTCGTGCTCGGCATGGCGCTCGTCGTCATTGTCGGCGGCATCGATCTTTCGGTGGGGTCGATGTTCGCGCTGTGCGACTTCTGCGCGCTGTACTGTCTCAATGTCCTTAACTGGCCGGTGCCGGCGGTGATTGTGGCGACACTGCTGTGCGGCGCGGTGCTCGGCTCCGTCAACGGCCTTTTGATAGGATATCTGCGACTGCGTGCCTTCATCACCACGCTGATCACGTTGATCATCTATCGCTCCGCTTACGATCTTTTGCTGTTCGACAATTCAACCAAGATCGCCGCCGGCTTCCCCGATTTCCCGTCCTGGAATTTCATGGGCGGAGGCGTTGTTGCCGGCATTCCTGCCGTTGTGCTGATCTATATCGTCGTTGCCGTGTTCGGACATGTCTTTCTGACCCGCTTGCGCCCCGGATGGCACGTCACCGCGATCGGCGGCTCGCGCCGCTCGGCCTATAATTCAGGCATTCCGGTGCGGCGCACGATCGCTTTGTGTTACACTGCCAGTGGCGTACTGACCGCGATCGGCGCGCTGTTTTTCGCCGCACGGCTCGGCACCGTCGGCGGCGATGTCGGCGTCGGGCTGGAGGTAACTGTCCTGACGGCAACGGTGTTGGGCGGCATCAGCCTCGGCGGCGGCAAAGGCTCGGTTGCCAAGGCGCTGGTCGGCACGCTGATCGTGCTGTTTCTGATCAACGGCATGACCACGCTGTCGGTGAGCGGCGGCGTCAACCGCATGGTGCTCGCGGCCGTCCTCCTGGTTGCCGCCGTGATCGACATCCGCTGGCTGAAGAACCGCAACCGCATCATCAGCAAGGTCTATGTCAGTCCGACTTTTCATGGGCTGGCCCCGCCGATTTCGACCGCACCCGGCAGCGGGCCGTTCGCGCAAAATGACAAGTTGCGCGACGTCACGTTGATCGGCGTTGGCCGCATCGAATCGCCGGAAGATGTTATCCTCGATCGCAATGACTATCTCTACGCCGGTTCGCGCCATGGCGACATCATGCGCTTCACGCCGCCCGACTACCAGGAGATGGAAGTGTTCGCCCATATCGGCGGTCAGCCGCTCGGCATGGCGTTCGATCGTGCTGACAATCTCTATGTGTGCATCGGCGGGATGGGCCTCTATCGCATTACGCCCGATCGCAAGGTCGAGAAGGTGACGGACGAAACCAACCGGAGCCTCTATTCGGTCAACGACGACAGCCGCCTTCGCCTTGCCGACGATCTCGACATCGCCGATGACGGACGCATTTTCTTCTCCGAAGCAACCGTCCGTTATGAAATGCACGAGTGGCCGGTCGACGGATTGGAGGCGCGCGGCAATGGCCGGATCATTTGCTACAATCCGGCGACCGGAGCGACACATACCGCTCTGCGGGGGCTGAGGTTCCCCAACGGCATCTGTATCGCCAGCGACGGCCAGTCGATCCTGTTTGCCGAAACCTTCGGCTGCTCGATCAAGCGCTATTGGTTCGACGGCCCGAAGACCGGGAAAGTCGAGACGGTGATGGATAACCTGCCGGGCTATCCCGACAACATCAACCTCGCCTCGGACGGAAACTACTGGCTGGCGATGGTCGGCATGCGCAGCCCCGCGCTCGATCTGGCCTGGCGAATGCCCAGCTTCCGCAAGCGGATGGGCAAACGGGTTCCGATCGATGAGTGGCTTTTCCCGAATATCAACACCGGATGCGTCATCAAGTTCAACGAGCGGGGCGAGGTGCTCGAATTGTTCTGGGACCTGCATGGCGTCAACCATCCCATGCTTACGTCGATGCGCGAGCACCGCGGCTATCTCTATCTCGGCGGCATCTCCAACAACCGCATCGGGCGATACAAGCTCGACGGTGCCGATCCAAACTTCATTCAGTACGACCGCCGCTGGGGGAAGAACAAGTGATTTCGGCGCTGAAGGCCTTTACCGACCGCTTTCTCGGACGCGGCGAGGCAACCATCACAGTGCCGTCCTTTGACGGCGCGTTGAAACCCAACCAGATTCTGGAAAGCGCAGAAACCGTTGGGCAGTTCGAAGCGCCCGAGGATCTCGCAACCGACGGCAAGACACTCTACATTGCCGACGGCGCCGCCATCCTGCGGCTCGACGGCACAGCCACGACCGAGGTCAGGCGCTTTGACCGCGCCATCACGGCGCTGTGTTGCTTGCCGGACGGCGGCATCGCCGCAGCACTCGACGGACGCGAGGTACAGGTGTTCGCGACCCCATCGGCACCGTCTGCCAAGACGACGCTGTCGGATCCATCGATCAATGCGATCAACGCGCTGTCGCCGGGTCCCGGCGGAACGTTGATCGCAACCGATGGATCGACCACCCGCCCCTATCGGCAATGGGCATACGATTTGATGGAACGCGGTTGCACCGGCAGGGTGTTGTCGCTCGACATCGCCAGCGGCAGCATTCGCACCGTCGCGGCGGGTCTGAATTATGCGTTCGGCGTCTGCGCCGCGGGGGACGCGCTGTTCGTCAGCGAAAGCTGGAAGCATCGCATCGTCGCCGTTGCCCCGGATGGAAGCCAGCACACGGTGCTGGACAATCTGCCGGTCTATCCCTCGCGGCTTTCCAAGGCGGCATCCGGCGGTTTCTGGCTGACGGCATTCGCCGCGCGCACCCAGCTTGTCGAGTTTGTGCTGCGCGAAAATGCCTATCGGCGGCGCATGATGAACGAAATCGACCCGGAGTACTGGATCGCGCCCAAGCTGAAATCCGGCCAGTCGTTCCTTGAGCCGATGCAGGGCGCTCACATCAAGACCATGGGTGTCGTCAAGCCTTGGGCGCCGCCGCGATCCTATGGCCTCATCATCCGGCTCAACGACCGCGGCATGCCGATTTACGCGGTGCATAGCCGGGTCGACGGCGTCAACCACGGCGTGGTGGCGACCGTCGAGATGGATGGCTCGTTGTTCGCAATCGCCAAGGGACCGGGCCGGCTGCTGCGCGCGCCGCTGACCACGATCGAACAGGGATTGCGCGCATGAGCAATATCATCCTGTCGCTTCGCAACGCGACCAAGCTCTATGCCGGTGTTCCCGCGATCGAAAATGTCGATTTCGAACTTCGACGCGGAGAGATTCACGCTCTGGTCGGAGAGAACGGGGCCGGCAAGTCGACCTTGACCAAGGTGATGGCCGGCGTCGTCACGTTGACGTCCGGGACCATGCAGGTCAACGGCGTCGATGTAGCCCCGCGAACGCCGCTCGAGGCCCGCCATCTCGGTATCGCAATGGTGTTTCAGGAGAACAGCCTGGTTCCGACCATGACGGTCGCCCAGAACCTGTTTCTCGGGCAGGAACGCTTCTACAACCGGCTGCGCGGCATCTACATTGCCGCCCAGCAATTCCTGCAATCGCTGAATTTCGACGTCACGCCGACCGCCACCGTCGGACTGCTCGGCGCGGCCAAGAAACAGATGGTCGAAATTGCGCGCGCGGTCTTGCACGATGCAAAAGTCATCATCTTCGACGAGCCGACCGCCACGTTGACCCCGGAAGAAAAGAAGTATTTCTTCGACCTCGTGCGTGACCTGAAGCGCCGCGGCGTGTCGATCGTGTTCATCTCGCACGCGCTGGAAGAAGCCCTGATCCTTGCCGACCGCATCACGATCCTGCGCGATGGCAAGCATGTGGTGACCGACGACGCCTCGAAGTTCGACCGAGCGCGGATCGTGCAGGCGATGGTCGGGCGCGATTTGTCGAATACGCTTTACGGCACGCGCAAGACCACGGTGCGGCCCGCCGGCGAGCGGGTGCTGACGGTGCAGAACCTCAAAATGGCGCCGATGGTCAAAAATAATTCGCTTTCGGTGTTCGCCGGGCAAATCACCGGCGTGTTCGGCCTGGTCGGCGCCGGCCGCACCGAGACATTCAAGGTCGTCGCCGGCGTGCTCAAGCGCGACTTCTTCCACGGCGGCGAGATAATCCTGCACGACAAGCCGGTGCGTTACCGCGTTCCGGCGCCGGCCGTGCGCGCGGGCATCGCCTACGTCACCGAAGACCGCAAGGTGGAGGGCTTCTTCGAGACCATGTCGGTAGCCCGCAACATCTATCTTGGGCTGCTGGCCAAGGTCCCGGGAGGCCGCTTCTTCCTGTCACAGCGCGAGTCCGACAAGATCGGCAGCTCGTGGGTCGAGAAACTCAGGGTTCGTTCCACCGGCAATGAAATGAAGGTGGTCGAGCTCTCCGGCGGTAACCAGCAGAAGGTGGTGATCGCGAAGTCGCTGGTGCAGGATCCGGATCTGATCATTTTCGACGAGCCGACGCGCGGCGTCGACGTCGGCGCGATCGTCGAGATCCATGAACTGATCCAGCGGCTGGCCGACGAAGGCAAGGCGGTGGTGGTGATCTCGTCCTACCTGCCCGAGATCATGGCGCTGTCCGACCGCATCCTGGTGTCGCGAGGGGGCAAGGTGGTCGAGGAATTCTCCGCCTTGGAAGCGACCGAAGAGAAGATCATGTACGCGGCGGTTCATTAGCGCGCTATCGGTTCCGATCGAATCAGCACCGAAGCTCTAAGGCTCGCTCGAACCAGCCGCGACATCCCGCGCGAGGTGGCCTTCCCTCTTCCCGAACGCCCCGGCTTCGGCCAGCTTTGTGATGCGCGCATCGTCATAGCCGAGCGTCTGGTGCAGCACCGCTTTGGTGTGCTCGCCGAGCAAGGGCGCTGCGACCGGATCTATCACCGGCGTCAGTTCCATGCGCAGCGGCGTTTCGATATTGGGGACCGCGCCCGCGGTCGGGTGCGGGATCCGGCTGAGGCGATGACGCTCGCGCACTTCCGGTGCGTTGAGCCCCTCCTCGACGGTACGAAGATAGCCGACCGGAATATTGGCCTTCTTCATCTTCGCGATCCAGTTCTCCAGCTGGTCGCCCGCAAAAACCTTGCCGATGATGGCGCGCAACTTTTCCCTGTTGGCGGTTCGCGCCCGGCGGTTGGCGAATTCCGGATCGGTGATCAGGTCGGGCCGGTCAAGCACCTCGGTGACGAGACGCCGATACAGCCGGTCGTTGGCGCAAGCGATATAGAACGGCCCGTCGGACGCTTCATAGACCCCGACACTGGGAGAGCCGTTCGGCGAGTTGCCGAAACGGCCGGGATTCACGCCGTTGATCAGATAGGCCATGCCGTAAAAGCCGGTCATCGCCACCGCAATGTCGATCAACGCGACCTCGACATGCTGGCCGCGGCCGAGCCGGTCGCGTGCCAACAGCGCAAGCAGGATGGCATTGCAGGCCGACATGCCCGTCGCCAGGTCTATAACCGGCGGACCGGTGCGCACCGGTTGGCCGTCCGGAAAGCCGTTCAGCGACATGAAGCCGCTTTCGGCTTGCGTGATCGGGTCGAAGCCCGGACGCAAGGCAAAAGGTCCCTTGCGGCCGTAGGCCGAGATCGAGCAATAGACCAGCCGCGGGTTGGTCGGCGCGACGTTGGCATAGTCGAGACCGAACTTCTTCATCACGCCGCCGGAGAAATTCTCCACCACCACATCCGCTTTCGCGATCAGTTCGCGCGCGACCTCGAGCGCCGCGGGGTTGGTGAAGTCGAGCGCGATGCCGCGCTTGTTGCGATTGAGGCTGAGATAGGCCGCACTCTCGCCGCCGATTTCCGCGTGCTCATAGCTGCGCGTATCGTCGCCGCCGTCCGGGTTTTCGATCTTGATGACGTCGGCGCCGAAATCGGCCAGGGTTTGCGTGCAGGCAGGTCCGGCAACAACGCGGGTGAAATCCACCACCAGCAGGCCGTCGAGCGCGGTTGGCACGCCCTGCTCGCGGGGTGCGCGATCCGGCAGTTGCGGTCTGGTCGTCATGATCGTTTCGTCCTTTTCTTTTGATATCGATTGGCGATCATCGGCGAATTGCCGCCGCGCGCGCCGAATGTATGGGCTATTTCCGGTCATCCACAAGTGGCGGTTCTGCGCGCTTATTCGGCCGGTCCCAGGGCCAACGAATAGCTCGTGCTGCGATTGTTGCCCTTCATGCTCTTGAAGAAGCCCGCGCGCGACGAGAACGGCAACAACGCTTCGGGCCGTGTCGCTTCCGATCGGGCGCGCGGCACATCGGCTGTCGCGCGCGACGTCTCCGTTGTCGCCACCAAACGGATTGATCGTCAAAAATCACGGTTGAACCGGCGCGGCTTTCAGAACCGGAGCCACGTCGTAGTCGACGTCTTACTTCGACGTCGAACCTGACGGGGGCGCGTCCGTCACCCGTGCGATCGCGGCCTTCGTCAGGGATAATCGCCGCATCATATGCGGAGAATAGACTTCACATTCTCCGCACATTCCACACCAGAGCATCGCCAAAATTAGACTAAGTATCTGTTTTTGCAAAACAAAGAAGCCATCGCGCTGAATTAACCGGCGGCGAGACAAAAGCCTTGAAATCCATTCCGATGTGATTTAGATATATCGAAATATTCAGATATATCTAAACTGCATCAAAGAGAAAGAAAACCCAACATGCGTCACCAACATTCAGACCATTCCGACCGGCATCGCCACGGCAGCCCGTTCGGCCGCGGCTCATCCATGCACGACGATTTCCAACACGAGCGCGGCGGTGGCCGCCACCGGCACGGGCGCCGACCGGGCCGCATCTTCGATCACGGCGAGCTTCGCCTTGTGGTGCTGGCGTTGATTTCCGAGCGTCCGCGGCATGGCTACGAGATCATCAAGGAGATCGAGGATCGCGTGGCCGGCACTTACAGTCCGAGCCCAGGCGTCATCTATCCGACCTTGACCATGCTCGAAGAGCTCGGGCACGCGACGGTAGCGGAAAGCGACGGCAAGAAACTTTATGCCATCACCGCTGGCGGCAGCGAATATCTCGCGGCCAACAAGGCCGCTTTGGACCATGCGTTGCAGCACATGCAATCCGTCAACACGGCGCACAGCGGCGGCCGGGCGCCGGAGATCATGCGCGCGAGGGAAAACCTGAAACTGGCCCTTCGCCTGCGCGAGGGACGCGGTCCACTGACGGAACAGCAGGTTCGCGATATCGCCGCCGCGCTCGATGCCGCCGCGGTCGCGATCGAGCGCAGCTAGGCCAAACCAGGATTTGCAGGCGCGGCCGATACCTTCGCCGCCAACAGCAGCGTGCGGCGATGATGGATCAGATTATCGATCCGATGCGCGGCCGCGATCAGCGCCGTGGCGTCTGACGCGCCCTCCTCCTGCTCCCCCGATTTCATGAGCCGGGCTCGCAGCACGGCATCGACATCATCCTCGATCGCTGCGAGCTCGGCTTCATTGTCGATTTTCCGGATCCGCCGCGGCAAACCGCACAGCGCATCCAATGTCGTCTGGGTTGTTTCGCCCGAGCGAACCCCGAGAAATCGCCACGCCGCGGCAAACACCGAAGCGATGCCGCCGAGTACCATCGGCGTCAGATAGATGGCGTCGCCATATTTATCCATGAAGTGTTCCTGGGTGCCGTTGTAATAGGCCGCAGCACCCGGGTGTACCGCGAGGAAGGCGTCGGGATCGAGATCGGGCGCCGCCAGCCCGCTCAGAATCGGCTGCTCGCTGACCAGATCCCTGCGCACGGCCATCACCTTCTTGGTGAGGTCGGTGACCAGACCGGAAGTGAGATGCCGGTTCGCAACCAGATAATAGCCAACCCGCAAGGTGGTGACGTCCTCTTCCGGCACCGGCGGCGCGCCCCGCAAGGTGCCCTTGGGAATATCGAAGCTTTCGTAGGGCCCCTTGCTCCCGGCGATCGCGGCGGCGGAATCAATCGGTATCAGGACCGGCGACAAATTCGGACCTTCGCGAAACAGGCTCTTCACAAAGGACAGGTTTTTCTCGGTCAGCGGCAACACCAGCAACAGCGCGCTGACCTCCTTGGCCTGCACCGCGCGGCGTGCGTCCGAAGGCGCGATGTCTTTGAACACGACATTGGCGTGGCCGAGATCATATTCCTTCTTCAGCGCTTCGACGACGCCGTGATTTATTTCACCGCCGACCACGCCGACGGCGTGATCCCGCAGCTTGGCAATGCTGGTGATGGGCGATCCCGGCGGCGCCACGATCATCACAACGCCGTGGGACGTGAGAGCGACGGTTCGAGCCTGCGAGAGATTGCCGACATCGGCCCGCACCACCGCGAGATCGGCGGTGCCGGCGGCGAAGGCCTTGGCCGCATCGAGCGCAGTACCGGAATCGTCCACCTTGAACCTGACCGGAGAATCGGTGGAGGCGAGGCGTCCGGCGATAATCGACGCGATCTGCCTGGCCGCGCCGTCGAAAGAGCCGACCGCGACGGTCAGCGTCTTCGGCTGCTCGTAAAACCGGTAGGTTGTCAGCGCCGCGCCGGCGATGATGCAAAACACGCCCGCCAGCAGGATAGCGCGGACCCAAAGCGGCAGGGTAGTCTGAAGGGTTTTCATGGGGGCATCCGGCGGGGAAGCTAATCTGGGGTTTTTGTTTGAGCCTGATCTTTCGGAAAACCGGTATCCACTCTTCCGGATCATGCGGTAGCGTCAGACATCGGTATCGCATGGCCCCGTTTTGGTTCGAAACATCCTGATCGCGGATCGGACTCGTCTGGCACCCGACACCCTGCTCCGGCGTGTTCAGGGGCCGGAGATCGGTGCCGACGCCGGCCCGGCGCGGCGCCCTCTGCGCCCGGAGTGGAGACCGCACGTGTTGTGATCTTATGACCTGCTCGTACGAGTTTCTCGTGGCGCAGGCGGGCGCGGATGCGCGTGAAGGACCACGACAGGCAATGATACCGCGACCATGACATCATCCTCATCGAACCCTCCATCTCCGTCTGCATGAAGATTGGTGGGTCGCGACCAACGCGCCGTTCGAGACGCGCTGATTACAAATTGGAAAGCATGCAATTTGTTCATCGATGTTAATTCGCAGTAATGCGCCGAACCGATTACTCGGCGCGCGCCTCCAACGGATGTTAGGAGGTGAATATCATGAAACTTGTTTCTGCACTTGTTGGTCTCGCTGCGCTAGGCGGCGTGGCACTCTCCAGCGCAGCAGCGTCTGCGATGCCTGTCGCCGTTCCGGGCCAGGCCTCGCAAGCTTCCAACGTTCAGCAGGCTGCTTACGTCTGCAACGAATGGGGCCACTGCTGGCACCAACCGACCTACGCCTATGGCTACGGTTACTACCACCCGCATTACTATGGCGGTTGGGGTTGGCATCGCTGGGGATACTGGCACCGCTGGCACCACTGGCACAATTACTACAGCGGCTGGTGATATGGCCGACACCACTGGCATCAGTGGCCATTCGGAAGAAAGGGGCTTCGGCCCCTTTCTTTTTTCGTCTTGCCTCAGTCGACGTCAACGCCGCGGACAAAGCCAGAGAGACCGGCGGCGAGATGATCGAACAACATCCGAACTCGCTGGGTGGATTTCATGTCTTCGTGCATCGCGATCCACACCTCCAGCTCAAAGTGGACCGCCTTGCCAAGCACCGGCACCAATTCCTCAAAGCGCCTGGCGATGTTGTGCTGGCAACCGCCAATTCCCACCCCCGCCCGCAACGCCGCGAACTGCGCCAGATCGCTGTCGCAACGAAAACCAAAATGATCGCGGGAAACCTGCTGCGGCAGCGCGCCGAGACTCCGAAGCGACCAATCGTCCCGATCGAAGCCGATCACGCAGTGCTTGCTGAAGTCCGCGACCGTTTTCGGCACCCCGTGCGCCTTCAGATAATTTCGATGCGCGTAGAGGCCGATCACGGTCTTGCCGATGCGGCGCGCGAGCAGCGACTTCTGCCTTGGACGAGCCATGCGGACGGCGATGTCCGCATCCCGCCTCAACAGATCCTCGTTGCGATTGCTCAGCGCGAGCTCAAGGACAATTCCGCGATGGTTTTCGCGAAAGCTTGCGAGCATCGGCGGCAGCACCTCGCATCCGATCATCTCGCTGGCCGCGATACGGACCGTGCCGCGATCGGCGTGGGCGCCGCTCGACGCGGTCCGGCGCAGCGCCGCTGATGCCGCGGCCATGGCTTCGGCATGGCCGACGAGTTCGAGCGCGGCCGGCGTCGCCGTCAGCCCCTGCGGTGAGCGGGAGAACAGCGACAGCCCAAGGGCTCCCTCAAGTGCATCGATGTGTCGCCCGACGGTCGGTTGCGTCAACGCCAGCTTTCTCGCAGCACCCGACAGGCTGCCGTCGCGCGCCACCTCCAGAAAGGTGCGGAACAGTTCCCAGCCGGGCTCTCTCTCCGTCATACAAAATTGTATAACATGGATACGTATTAAAGCAATTTCCTTTAGGTCGCCGGACGCCATACTCGTCGGCATACGAGCCGCACACGAGGACAACCGCGATGCCGTCAACCTATCGCGCCATGATGATCACGAGGCCGGGCGGGCCTGAAGTACTGCAACCCGTGGAGTTGCCGATCGCAGAGCCCGGACCGGGGGAATTGCGCGTGGCGGTTCGTGCGTCCGGCATTGGCGCAACAGATCTGACCATGCTGGCGGGCGAATACATGTTCGCGCCGAAGATACCTTTCGTCGGCGGTTATGAAATCGCCGGGGTCGTCGAAGCTGTTGGCGCCGATGTGACGGGCTTCAGGGCCGGGCAACGCGTCGCGGCCCTCACCGTGCATGGCGGCTTTGCAGAACGGCTGGTCCGAGGGGCCGAACATTTCGTGGCAATTCCCGACGAGATCTCCGATGTCGAAGCAGTCGCGGTGATATTGAATTACGTCACGGCGTGGCAAATGATCCATCGGGTCGCCGATGTTCGAGCCGGCCAGACCGCGCTGGTCACCGGGGCGAGCGGCGGCGTCGGCACCGCGCTGCTGCAACTGCTGGGGCTTGTCGGCGTGAAGACCTATGGTGCCGCTTCGGCAAGGAAGCACGGTCTCGTCGCCAGCCTCGGGGCAACGCCGGTCGATTACCGGCTCGGGCCGGTTGACCGTCTGGTCCGTGTCCATGAACCGGCGGGCGTCGATTTCGTCTTCGACGCCATCGGAGGCGCGAACATTGGTCCGTGCCTGCGCGCGACGCGGCGTGGTGGAATGGTCGTCGGCTATGGCTTTATGGCCGTCGATGGCGCGCTGGCAAAGGCGCGCATGTTCTGGGATCTGTTTGTCGGCGCCCGCCTCCGCAGACGCCGCGGAGCATTCTATGGCATCACGTTGCGCTATCGAAAGGACGCAAAGCCCTTTCACGAAGACCTGCCGAAAATCTTCGCACTGGTGGCGCGCAAGCAGATCAATCCCGTCATAGCAGCCACGTTTCCGCTAAGGGAAGCAAAACGCGCCATCGAGTTGCTGGCCACCGGCAACGCGGAAGGCAAGATCGTTCTAACATGTGATTGAGGAACCGCGATTGCCTCTACCAGACCCGCGGGATCAGGCGATATCGCACCCTGGTCTGGTACTCCCGATAGCCGGGCAGGTTTTTGGCGAGGAATTTTTCCTCATCAAACAGCCTCCATAGCAGCGCCGGCAGAATGGCAACGAAAACCAGCAACCCCCACATCGAGCCGAGCGCAATCGGTATGCCGAGAAGCATGACGAGAGCTGCGGCGTACATCGGATGGCGCACCAGCGCGTAAGGCCCGGTCGAAATGACCTTTTGGTCCGGCGCCAATTCGATGGTCGCGGAAGTGAAGCTGTTTTGCCGAAACACGAAAAACACGCCGAGGAAGCCGAGCCCGACCAGGACGTCTCCGGCGAGCGCAACCCAGGGCCGCATGTGAGACCACCCGAAGCGCCGATCCAGCGCCGGGATGACGAGCAGCCCCACAAATCCCAGCGACGTAAGCGACATGATGATCCTTTGCGCCGGCAGCTTCTCGGCCGCCGGACCACCGCTCATCCGTCGCGCCAGAAGCTGCGGATCTTGTTTGATCAGATAAAGCGTGATCGCGGCAGATGCTGCGAAATAGACCGCGAGGAACGCCCAGGCCTGCCAATACTCGAACGTCCATGGCGGAATAAACACCAGCGCCGCCATCACCAGAAAAAGCAGCAGCAGCGCGACCCATGCCTTACTGTGCGGGTTGTTCATCGTGTGATCCTAACCTGAAACGCTGGTTTCCGTTCCCTTGACCTGTGCCAGGCCCGTCATGGACGGCGGCGATGGCGTGCCGCTGCTATCGCCGCTCCGTCGCAAATCCATACATCAACGCCAGGCGATCGAGGCACTCCTTGAACCGGCGCGCGAAATAATCGATCCAGCGCTGGCCATGAACGCCGCGCCGCTCGCCGATCTGCTCCATGGTCATGCCCAGAACCAGAACCTCATGCACCAGCGCCGAGCCGTCGGCGCCGAGTTCGTGCTCGGCGCGGTTCAGCCGCAGCACGGCCTTGCGCTGGCGCTCGGTGATCGGCTCCCGCCGCTGCCCACCGTCGACATATTCGCGGCTGGGATCGACCGCCTGCGGGCCGCGCTCGGCCTTCTCCCAATCGTCCTGAAACGCCCGGCCGCCCTGATATTGCGCCTCGTCGATCTGGCGATGGGTGTGCAGCCGCGCCAACGGATCGTTGCGGATCGACCGCAGCGTGACAATCTTGTCGCCGGGATCGAGCCCCATGGGATCGTCGACCTCGATGGCCGCTACTTCCGCGTTGCGCAAGAGATCCCGCGATCGCCGGTCATGGGTCTTTGCAGGGTTGTACGGCTTTTTGCGTTTCGTCCGTGCCACGTGGAATTACTCCTTTGCAAAGTTGGAATTTGAGAAAGCGGGTCTTTCCGTTCGTTGTCCGGCTGCTATGTCGTTCGCCTGGCGACATAGGCCGCCTCGCCGCACAACAAGGCCACCAGTTGAGCCCTGCGGATCGAACCAGAGGGCGTTCGCCCGATCAGCGCGCGCAAATGCGCGATACGATGTCGGCGCGGCAACGGTCTCATCCTGAAGACCATCACCGCAACAGATGTGTTCGTGGCCGCTGCTTCCAGCGTTGGCGTCGGTTCGGGTTTCATGCCGCCTCCACCAGCCTGAGTACGACCGTGCTGGCGGCCCGTTTCAATGGCGTGCCCGGCCCTCGCGTCAGATGAAAATGCGGCGCGCAATAGCTGGAATCCGCGCGGCACGGCTGGCCGCAGAAGGTGATGGCTTCACCCTCCTCGTCGCCGCCATAAGGGTAGCGGCAATCGCCGGGCCCAAGCTCCGGCAATGACAGATGGCGCGGATTGGTTTCGACGCAGCGAAGCTTGACGGTCTCTTCGCGTTCGAAAACCGGCGCGATCCATCCGGACAGGGAAGCGTAGCGTTCCCGCATCTTGCGGATGCTTGATGGGAAGGCTTTCGGCGCCAGCCTGGACGAGTCCCCGGGGCGGGCGGCGGCGAGAAGCCCCAATCGCCTGGCGCGGCCGATCGCGGCGAGGCGGGTATAGGCGGTGCTGAATTTCGCGTTGATCGCCTTAGCGGCCTCCGAGTAGGACATTCCCTTGGCGAGATATTCCTGCAGCGCGCTGGAATGCTCCGGCGTCCAGTTGGTCGATTGCATTTCGGTGCTTCTCCCGATTCTTTGCCTGGCCGGGGCATGCGTCCGCGTCATTCCGGAGCACGTCGAAGACGCCACCCGGAAACTGCCCTTGCATAGTCATCTTTGGATTCCGGACCGGCGCTGGTGCCGCGCCCCGGAACGACTCGTTCAATTTCTGATATTCCGAAATCAAAGTCAAGCTTGATTTCGGATAATCGGAATTGCTATCGTTTCTGAAATTCGGAAAAGATGGCGCCATGCTGGATATCAGGATGATCGAGCGGGGGCTGGCGAAGCCGGGCAAGACCAAAGGCGGTCTGGCGGCGGCGATGGGCGTCCGGCCCGGCGCGGTTTCCGAAATCCTCGCCGACGCCCGGCTGATCAAGGCGTCGGAAATCGCGCCGATCATTGATTATCTTGAGCTGAATTCGGTGCCGATCATGGGCCGGGTCGGTGCCGGCGCGAACATCGAACCGGAACACGAGCAGGTGCCGCCGGAGGGTCTCGGCAATGTCGAACTGCCGTTCCCGATCGCCGAGGAAACCATCGCCTTTGAGGTGGCGGGCGATTCCATGCTGCCGAAATACGAAAATGGCGACGTTATCGTGGTTTTCAGGGAGCAACGCCACCCGATTTCGAGCTTCTACGGGGAAGAGGCCGCGGTCAGGCTGAAGACGGGCGAGCGCTACCTGAAAACGATCGAGCGCGGAAAGTCCGCCAGCGTCGTCAACCTCACCAGTTTCAACGCCAAGCCAATCAACGGGGTCAGGCTGGAATGGATCGGCGAGATTTGCGTCACCCTGCCAAGGGGTCAAATCGAGCGGCTGCGGGTCAAGGCCGCTGCGCGGTCGCGCAAGGCCGCCAGGGCGCATGCCGGGACGCACCCCAGGGAAGCGGCCGCCAAGGCAGGTCCGAAATGAGCGTAGGCCGCGTGATTCCCGCCCGGTGCCGGAATCAGAACGCCCGGCCACGATCTAATTTCTGATTTTCAGAATTATGACTTGACTTACTTCTGATTTTCAGAAATGATGCCACCCCGTTCACAGACCGCGATCCCGCGCGGGGGCGGACCAGGGCGCCATGCAGTATTTTGTCGTGATGATCGATTACGGACGGCGCGGGCGCGAGGCCATCGTCGATCCTGAAATCACCCGGCGCGAAGTCATCGCGCGCGTGGCATCCGGCGAATACAGGAACATCTGCTTCATTCACGAAATCGCGGATGTTGCGGTCGACGATGTGACGGAAGAGATTCTCGCGGAAGCAGCGCTTCCCGAAATCCCGATCACCGGCGCCGAATTACAGGCCAGCCGTTTCGATCATGCCCGCGATCTCGCAAAGCATGACGAGCCGGCGTGAGAGATGCGTCGCGCTTCAAAAGCGAGCGCCGCTCCTGTCAAAACAGCATGTTACAGGAAAGTCACACACACGAGGATTGTGCGACTGTTCTTTTTACGTTCACAAGAGTTGATGATGGGCATCGGCGATGCGGGTCTAAGTTAGCGCGGGGTTGAATTTTGCGCTGTTCTGCTTTGCAAGGAGACCCGTCATGCCAGCCTACGTCCAGCATCACGAAGTCGAGACCGCCGCGATTGTCTGCCCGGGCTGCATAGGATTACTGCCTATGTATGTGAGAGACGTCGAACCCCATTGGGGCCTGGCGAAGATCGACTTCATCTATGAGTGTTCCGACTGCGGCGCCGAGGTCAGGCACACGGTCACCAAGCCCGAACGACGACATTAACGCCTTCGCTCGCTGCCAGCCTTTTGGTGCGCGAAAGCCGCTGGTGCGTGAAAGCTGCGCATCCGGGAGCGTGAGGGTTGCCGCCAATCATACGTGTTGCGTGGCGCTAACATCGCCCGACGCAACAGCAAACCTCAGCGCTTCCAGGCCCTGGCGCGCATTCCGCACTCTTCTGATCCGCACTCTTCTGAAAAGGCTCTAACTCGCGGCTTTCTGGGAATCGCCCATATCGAGGTTGCATTCTCGAAAGTGGAACGCAATCTCGTCAAGCGCGCACTGCTCCCACTCTTCCGCCTTCGCCAACCAAAAAACCTTACGTTCGGAATCCAGCAAGGCACGCTCGCGGCACATAAATTCCTGATTACGAATTTCGACGAGCTTGTTCATGAACTCCACTCCTGCCGTGTGAAGCCAATTAACCCAGATATTATAACCGAGTTGGGACTGGCCGTCCTCGCGTTTTTCAACCGCCAGAAAGCGACAGCTTTGCTGTCTGATCGTCCGTTTCAGGCGAAAAATCTATCGCCGCGCCGTGCCGAACCTGGTTTCCATCGCGCGCCGCGTCTTGACGGTCTCGTCGCCGGCATCGATCTCGACGTCGCTCCAGCCCACCACCGCACCATGCGCGATGTCGTGCTTCAGCTTCACCCGGTGCGCGAGCCCGATCGGCAGCGCGCCGGCGCCGAGGCTCGCCGCCGCTGGCATCAGTTTGCCCCACACCGTATAGCCGCCCTCGCCATCGAGCATTTCGCCAGCGCGCAAATTGCGCTTGGCGACCGCGACGGCGTCACCGCGGAAACCCTGCGGCTGCCCGGTCGGCTCCTTGCGCAATGCGGCCGACAGCACCGAAATGTTCAGCTCCAGCCCTATCAGATGATAGGGCTTGTACATCGCGGCATAGCGCCCGGAGGCGTCGGTCTTCAATCCATATTGCTTGAAGCAGTCGGCGGCATAATCGTTGGGCGCTTCCAGCACGACATAGACGCCCCAGCGCAGATCGCGGAACACCGGGCGGCCGTCGCGTTCCAGCGACGACACCACTTCCACCACACCGGATTTCTCCAGCACGCCGCCGGCCTGATGCGGCCGCATCACATGCGGCAAGTCGTCGACGCCGCAGGGCGGAAACAACAATCCGCCCGACGGCACATCGAGCCCGGTGGCATTAGCAATCGCCGCCATTTCAATTGCGGATTTGGTGCCGTCCAGAAACGAGTTGAACATCTGCGGGTTCATGCCACCCGACTGTGCCTCATCGGCCGTCAGCCCGTAATGGCTCCAGACCCCGGCCGGCGTCACGTCGTGATAGGCCGGCAGGTATTTGGTGCCCTTGCCGGCGGCGATCACGTGGAATCCGGTCGCCCGTGCCCAGTCCACCATCTCGGCGGTCAAAGCCGGTTGATCCCCATAGGCCAGCGAATAAACTACACCTGCCGAGCGGGCCTCGTCGGCGAGCATCGGTCCCGCCAGCACGTCGGCTTCGACATTGACCATCACGACATGCTTGCCGGCCCTGATCGCGGCGCGCGCATGACGAATGCCGACCGCGGGATTGCCGGTGGCCTCTACGATCACTTCGATATTGCCGGCCGTGGCCTTGGCGCCATCAGCAGTGAAGGTGGTGGCGGCGATCCGGGCGGCGTCCCAGCCGACGGTGCGGCAGGCTTCGCGCGCACGCTCCGGATCGAGATCGACGATCACCGGCACATCGAGCCCCGGTGTGTGCGGCACCTGCGACAGAAACATCGAGCCGAATTTGCCGGCCCCGATCAAGGCGACGCGAACGGGTTTTCCGGCCGCAAGGCGGGCGTTGAGCAGATGATGCAAGTTCATGGCAGCGCTGATCCAATCGAAGGTTGATGGAGTGACGTGAAAAATGTCCCGGACATCTAGCTTTGCAGCATCCCGGCAAAGGTCTTCGCGAAGGTGTGGGCGTCGCCCGGCCATCGCGCCGAAACGTAATTGCGATCCCGGACCACAAACGCCGGCGCCGGGTTGTCGATGGAATCGCGTTCCATGCCCGAGGTCTTCCGGCGATAGTCCGGATCTGATTTGGGAACGTCGCGGAAATCCTCGGCGCGCGCGAGCGAACGCGTCACCTCCTGCTGTACCGACATGAAACCCTTCGGTTGTCCGTCCTGCTCCAGATAAGTTCGATAATAGCTCGGATCCCAGAATCGCGTGACGCGCGCGACCGACCAGGCGCTGTTTTCGAGTGCCCAGGTCAAGGCGGTGGTCTGGAAACCATGGAGAACCGAGCGGCCGGTTCGTTTCGACTGGCTGCGTGCCGCCAGCAGCACGCCGTGACAGATCGCCGCCACCGGCTTGTCGGCATCAAAGAAGCCGGCGACGTGGCGCTGCAGGATCTCGCTCTCGAGGTAATCGCGCATGCCACGCGCGCGATGTCCGCCGGGCAGCAGCAGCGCATCGAACGCCGACGGATCGACGGCGTCCCAACGCAGCGGTGCACGATAGCCCGGATCGGCGATCATTTCGGCATAAGCTTCGCGCGCGTCGCGATTGGCGCGCAACAGCAGCCCCACCAACGGCCAATTCCGCAACAGCGGAATCGCGCCCCACAGATCGAGGCCCTGCCCTGTCAGCATCATGTCGTCGGCAACAGCAGGCTGCCCGTCAGGCGTGGCAAAACCGATTCCATGTCCGGCGCGGCTAAGCACCCGCCAGCTCACGGCTGCTTCGCTGGGATCGAAATCCCATGCCGGCAACAGGAAAAGGATGCGCGCCATGATCGGTGTCTCAGACCAGCAGAACCGTTGATCCCGTGGTCTTGCGCGCCGCGAGATCAGCATGCGCCTTGGCGGCGTCCTTCAGCGGATAGGTCTGGTTGACCTCGATCTTGACGGCGCCCGATTGCACGACCTCGAACAGTTCCTTGGCCATGGCCACAAGGTTTTCGCGCTTGGCGCCATAGGTATTGAGCGTCGGCCGGGTGACATAGAGCGAACCCTTTTGCGCCAGAAGGCCGAGGTTAAGCGGATCGACACTCCCGGAGGACTGCCCGAACAGCGCGAGGTATCCCAGCGGCGCCAGGCAATCCAGCGATTTCAGGAACGTATCCTTGCCGACGGAATCGTAAACCACTGGCACCTTGTTGCCTCCGGTGATCTCGTCGACACGCTTTACGAAATCTTCCCGCGTGTAGACGATGGTGTGAGCGCAGCCGTGGGCCTTGGCAAGCTTTGCCTTCTCGTCGCTGCCGACCGTGCCGATCACGGTGACGCCGAGATGCTTGGCCCATTGGCCGAGGATCAGGCCGACACCCCCCGCCGCGGCGTGCAGCAGAATGGTCTCGCCGGCTTTGACCCGATAGGTCTGGCGGATGAGATATTGCACCGTCAGGCCCTTCAGCATCATCGCCGCGGCTGTCTTGTCGTCAATGTTGTCGGGCAGCTTGATCAGGCGATCCGCTGGAATCAGCCGCTCATCGGCATAGGCGCCGGCAGGTGCGCTTCCATAGGCGACGCGGTCGCCGGGTTTCAAATCGGTGACGCCGGGCCCGGTCTCCTCGACAACGCCAGCCGCCTCGCTGCCGAGCCCGCTCGGCAACGCGACAGGATAAAGTCCGGACCGGTTGTAGATATCTACAAAGTTCAGTCCCACCGCGGTGTGCCGGATGCGCGCTTCGCCCGGGCCGGGCTTGCCCAGTTTGACTTCCTCCCAGACCAGAACTTCAGGCCCGCCGGGTTTATGAAAGCGAATGGCATGCGTCATGGAGTTATTCCTCGCGTGAGATGACGAAAGGCGAAAAACCGCCCCGACGGAGCAGGTCCGCGGCGGCGGCAATGACGGCAATATGCGCCGATCAAGCGCCGAGGAACAGCCTGCGCGGGGCATGGCTGCCTCGAATTTGGCGATCAAGTTTGGGGTGCGCCGCGCTGATCGGGGTGCCCCGCCCCATTCGCCACACGGAAACCGCAGTTAGCTCCGAACGAAACAGGTTCAATTTATAGTTACCCCTCACCTCATCGTTATTTTGCGAACCTTCGAAATATTCGTGGTCCAGGAATGTTTGCATTCTTGTTCCAATCATCCTGGAGAGACGCACGATGCCGAAAGCCTTGATCTCGAATGCTGCCCTGATCTCGCTTGCGACATCCGCCCCTCCCCACGTGTTCCTGCAGAAGGACGTTCTGGCCGCGGCGTGGGACGTGTTCGGACCGCGTTTTCCCCAGTTCGAAACGCTCTCAAGCATTTTTGCCAATACCGGCATCGTCAAACGTCACGGCGTGAAGCCGTTCGAGTGGTATCTTGAACCGCGCGGCTGGCCGGAGCGCACCGCGGCTTTTCTCGAAGGCGCCGAAGCGCTGTTTGTCGATGCCGCCCAGAAGGCATTGGCGAGCGCGCATCTGGCCGGCGGCGATATCGACACGGTGGTGACCGTCTGCTCCACCGGCATCGCGACGCCGAGTCTCGAAGCCCGTGTCGCCGGCCGTATGGCATTCCGATCCGACATCGCGCGCGTGCCGGTATTTGGCCTCGGCTGTGCCGGGGGAGTTTCGGGCCTGGCGATTGCGGCGCGCCTTGCAGAGGCGCGACCGGGCACCAACGTGCTGCTGGTGGCGGTCGAGCTGTGCTCGTTGGCGCTTCGCCTCGACGAGCTCACCAAGGCCAACATCGTTGCCATCAGCCTGTTCGGCGACGGCGCCGCGGCGATCGTTTTGCGCGCCGGTGATGGCGGCGCGACGCAGATCGAAAGCGCCGGCGAACACCTTTGGCCCGATACGCTCCGCATCATGGGTTGGAATGTCGACCCGGAAGGATTCGGCGTCGTGTTCCAGCGTACGATCCCGGATTTCGTCACCGAAAATCTCAACCCCGCCGTGGTTCAGATTCTCGCAGGCATGCAGCTCACAATGGCGGATATCGACCGGTTCATCTGCCACCCCGGCGGTACCAGGGTCATCGGCGCGCTGGAGACGGCGTTGTCGCTCCATCAAGGCACGCTCGACAGCGAAAGGCAGATCATCGCCGACTACGGCAATATGTCAGCGCCCACCGTGTTGTTCGTGCTCGAGCGCGCACGCGCCGCGGGACTACCGGCACGTTCGCTGCTAACGGCGCTCGGGCCCGGCTTCACCGCGAGTTGTGTCGCGCTGCGGCACGTCGCGTGACCGCTGCCGAACTCATTCTCGCAGCCGTCACGCTGCAACGTATAGCAGAACTCTTCGTTTCGCGCCACAACACTCGCAGACTGATCGCACGCGGCGCCATCGAAGTGGCGCCTGGACATTATCCGTTGATCGTCGCGGTGCACGCGGCGTGGCTGATTTCGCTGTGGGTATTTGGGCGCCATCAGCCGGTGAATGTCGTTGCGCTCGGCGGCTATCTCGTCTTGCAGGGATTTCGCGCCTGGATCCTGCGGACGCTCGGCCCGCGATGGACGACACGAATCATTGTCCTGCCAAGGCAGCCTCTGGTGACGGCGGGACCCTATCGATTTCTGTCGCATCCCAATTATGCGGTGGTGGCCGGCGAAATCGCCGTGCTTCCGCTGGTTCTATATCTTCCGCTGCTGGCCATCGTCTTTACGGTCCTCAACGCCGCGGTTCTTGCAATCCGCATACGCGCCGAAAACCGCGCGCTCGCCGCGTCCTGCGATACCATGATGCCCGGTACGCCATGAACGAACCGGTGACCGAGGCCAAGGCCGACGCCGCCACCTGGTTCGGCTTCGTCCTGATGTGTCTCGGCATGTTCATGGCGATTCTCGACATCCAGGTCGTCGCGACATCGCTGCCGGCGATCCAGGATGCCCTGGCGATATCGCGTGATGCGATGAGCTGGATCCAGACCGCGTACCTGATCGCGGAAATCATCGCTATTCCGCTGACCGGATGGCTGACGCGGGTCCTGACCTTGCGATGGCTGTTTGTCGCCGCCATTACTGTTTTTACCCTCGCCTCCGTCGGCTGCGCGTTCAGCGGCAACTTTGCAACGCTTGTCGGCTTCCGTTTGTTGCAGGGTTTTGCCGGCGGCACGCTGATTCCGGCGGTGTTCTCCGCCGTCTTCCTGCTGTTTCCAATCCGGCTGCACCCGATTGCCACCACGATGGCCGGCATCATGGCGGTGCTGGCGCCCACGGTCGGGCCGGTGGTCGGCGGCTGGATCACCGAGACTTTTTCGTGGCACTGGCTGTTCCTGATCAATGTCGCGCCGGGGATCATCGCCGCGACCGCCACGCCATTCCTGTTGCCGCCCGACCGGCCTCGTTTTTCCGATCTGGTTACCCTCGACGGATTTTCTCTGGCACTGATGGCCATCGCCCTTGCAAGCCTAGAGATCGCCCTGAAGGAAGCCCCGCAATATGGCTGGCTTTCTCCGCTCTGTATTTTGCTGTTCCTGCTCAGCGCCGCCGCGGCAGCGGCCTTTGCATTCAGAACGCTCAAGGCCGCCCATCCCGTGGTCGAGCTGTCGACATTGGGCGAACGTTCGTTTGCGATCGGTTGCGCGCTCAGTTTCTGCCTTGGCGTCGGATTGTTCGGCTCGGTCTATCTCATGCCGGTGTTTCTCGCCTATGTGCGGCAGCACGATGCATTCGAAATCGGCACCATCATGCTCGTCACCGGCGTTTCGCAACTGGTGACTGCGCCGATTGCCGGCATGATGGAAAGCAGATTTGATTCGCGCCGGCTGTCGGCGGCGGGATTTGGCCTGTTCGCCCTCGGGCTGGCTTGCAGTGCGTTTCAAAGCCGCATCGCGGATTTTGACGAGATGTTCTGGCCGCAAGTGCTGCGTGGCGTCGCCATCATGTTCTGCCTGCTGCCGCCGACACGGCTGGCGCTCGGCTCATTGACCGCCGCACAGGTGCCCGACGCAAGCGGCCTGTTCAACCTGATGCGAAACCTCGGCGGTGCCATCGGCATCGCATTGATCGATACCATCCTCTATGGCCGCACCGGCGGACACGCCGAGGCGTTGCGCGACCGGTTGATCGCGGGCGACGTCACGGCGGCGCGGGCGATCGGGCTTGACGTGCATTTGTTTACCCACCGGCCTCCGGACGTTTCGGACGCCACCGTCGAGGCCTATCTTCGACCCATGGTCGAGAAGGCGGCGTTCGCCCTTAGCGTCAACGAGGCCTGGGCCCTGCTCGCTGGCGTGGCGCTGGCCGGACTGTTGCTCGTTCCGTTCGCGGGGCCGCCGAGGCCAGGCGCGGACGCCCTTGCAGAGCGGGAATAGATGGCTCGCCAAGCGGGTGCCAAACTGCCAACACGTACGCGCCCGGCATCAGCGCCGGGGCATTGAGTATGCCTATCCGACACAGAGAATACGTCTGGCCTGCACGGCGGTCGCCGCGTGGTTACGCCAAGCTGTGTTCACGATGGCCGACATCGCGCATGGTCCCGGCGGGAGCGGAATCACTCTCCGGGGCGCCGGAACCGCCGTTCCGGGTTTCTTGCGGATGAACCTTGGGCGGCGTCCTGGCAACTACCTCAGAGTATGCAAAAACCATCCCGAGATCGTCGAAAACTGTGCTTTTTGGGCACCGGCCGCCCACGAATCTGAACGAGCAAAATGTCGATTGGCTGGCGGCGATCGTCAGGCGGGAATACAATGCCGCCCGTTCCGATCCTTAACGCCACCGCGCCTTTTTATCTTTCCGATTGTTAATGCGACAACGTTCTCAGGACCGTTCAAATATAGAGCGGTCCGAAACGCCCAAGGCAACCGAAAGATACGAGTTAGTGCCTATGCCCTCGCCAAGCTTCGCCGCCCGGTGGCGGTTGCGGATAATTGTTCAAAACGCCTACAAAGGCCGGCCCGTCACGGTTGGTTTGAAGGACTTCACACCCCGGATAGGCCGTGCAGAGAAAGGCCTCCAGATGAACGCGAACCTTCCGGTGGCACGTTCGTGAATCAACCCATCAAATCCCTGAAAGAGGCTCCCTTAGTCGACGCTCCACCCGCCACCGGGCGTCGGCCGCGCCGACGCTGGGTGTGGATGCTCATTCTGGCGTTGCTGATTGCCGCCGGCGTCTTCTGGTGGACTAGGCAACAGGGCGCGCCTCAGTCAGCGGGGACCGGTCGCAACGGAGCGCCGATGTCGATCGTGCCCGAGACTGTCGGCAAGGGCGACGTCGGGATCAATATCAATGCTCTCGGCACAGTGACGTCGCTGGCCACCGTGACCATCAAAAGCCAGATTAGCGGCTATTTGCAGAAGATCGATTTCAAGGAAGGCGATGACGTCAAGAAGGGCGATCTGATCGCAGAGATCGATCCGCGTCCGTATGAAGCGACACTTGCCCAGGCGAACGGAAACCTGTTGCGGGACCAGGCCCTGCTGAAGGGCGCGCAGGTCGATCTAACCCGCTATCAGGGTCTCGCTGCGCAGAACGCAGTGCCACGTCAAACGCTCGACACCCAAGTGGCTCTGGTTGCGCAGTACCAGGGCACGGTGGAAGCCGACCGCGCCGCAGTCAAATCCGCCGAGGTCAATCTGCAATATTGCCGTATCCTGTCGCCACTGGACGGGCGTGTCGGGCTGCGTCTGGTGGACCAGGGCAACTACGTGACGCCGGGCGACGCCAGCGGTCTCGTTGTTATTACGCAGTTGCAGCCGATCAGCGTCCTGTTCACGGTGCCTGAGGACAACCTGCAGGCGATTGCGAAACGCATTCAGGCCGGCGCCGTCCTGCCCGCGAACGCCTTTGATCGCAGCGGCAGCAACAAGATCGCCGACGGTACGCTGCTGGCCTCCGACAGCCAGATCGATCCCACCACCGGAACGATCAAGCTGCGGGCGCAGTATGCGAATGAAAACAAGCTGCTGTTCCCCAATCAATTCGTCAACGTCCGGCTGCTGCTCGATACCCACAAGAACGTGACGACGATGCCGACGGCAGGCGTTCAGCGCGGAGTGCCGGGCACATTCGTCTATCTTGTCAATGCAGACAACACGGTCTCGGTGCGCAAGGTCATGCTGGGCGTAACAGACGGCGATCGTGTGGAGGTCAATTCCGGGCTGGTGCCGGGTGACCGTGTGGTGATCGACGGCGCCGACAAGCTGCGCGACGGCGCGAAGATCAATGTGCGGGCGGAGGCCCCCGCCGCCGGTGCGCCGCCAGCCGCCGGTACGCCGCCAACCGGTGGGCCGTCAGGGGATCCGGAGAAGTCGGGCAGGAAACGGCGTTCGGATAGCGGACAAAAACAATGAATCCGTCGCAGCCGTTCATTCTGCGGCCCGTAGCGACCACCCTGCTGATGATCGCCATCGTGCTGTCCGGCATGCTCGCGTTCAGATTCCTGCCGGTTGCCGCTTTGCCTGAGGTGGACTATCCGACCATTCAGGTGCAGACGTTTTATCCCGGCGCCAGTCCGGACGTCATGACATCCTCGGTCACGGCCCCGCTCGAAGTGCAATTCGGCCAGATGCCGAATCTCAACCAGATGAGTTCGGTGAGTTCAGCCGGCGCTTCGGTCATCACGCTACAGTTCGGGCTCACGATTTCGCTCGATGTCGCCGAGCAGGAAGTGCAGGCCGCCATCAACGCCGCCGGCAACCTCCTGCCCTCCGATCTGCCCGCGCCGCCGATTTACGCCAAGGTCAATCCGGCCGACGCGCCGATCCTGACGCTGGGGTTGACGTCGAAGACGATGCCGCTGACGCAGGTGGAAGATTTCGTGGATACCCGCCTGGCGCAGAAGATCTCCCAACTTCCGGGTGTCGGCCTTGTCAGCATCAGCGGCGGCCAGCGGCCCGCAGTGCGCATTCGCGCCGATATCCGCAAACTAGCCGCCTACGGATTGAACATCGACGACCTGCGCACCACGCTCGGCAATGCGAATATCAACACGCCGAAGGGCAATTTTGACGGGCCGATGCGCGCCTACACTATCAACGCCAACGACCAGATCAGGAATGCAAGCGACTACAGCCCGCTGATCGTCGCCTACAAGAACGGCTCGCCGGTCCGGCTTAGCGATGTCGGCGAAGTCGTCGATGGAGCCCAGAACGACAAGCTCGGCGCCTGGATGAACGAAACACCGGCCATTATCCTGAATATCCAGCGGCAACCCGGCGCCAACGTCATTGCCGTGGTCGAGGGGATCAAGGCGTTGTTGCCGCAGTTGCAGGCCTCGCTGCCCGCCGCGATCGACCTCAGCATCCTGACCGACCGGACCGTAACCATCCGCGCCTCGGTGGCCGATGTGGAATTTGAGCTGACGCTCGCCGTCATCCTGGTGGTGCTGGTGATCTTCGTGTTCCTGCGCAACGCGCGGGCAACCCTGATCCCGAGCCTCTCGGTCCCGCTGTCGCTGGTCGGCACGCTTGGTGCGATGTATCTATTCGGCTTCAGCCTCAACAATCTCTCCCTGATGGCGCTGACCATCGCCACCGGCTTCGTGGTCGATGACGCGATCGTCGTGATCGAGAACATCTCCCGCTACATCGAAGAGGGCGAATCGCCGTTGCAGGCAGCCCTACATGGCTCCGAACAGATCGGCTTCACGATTATATCGCTGACGGTATCGCTGATCGCGGTGCTGATTCCGCTGCTGTTCATGGGAGACGTGGTCGGCCGGCTGTTCAGGGAATTCGCCATCACGCTGTCGGTTACCATCCTGATCTCCGCCGTCGTGTCGTTGACCTTGGTGCCGATGGCCTGCGCCAAGCTGCTCAAGTCCGAAGCGGAGACCCACGAGAACGCGTTCCAGCGCTACAGCCGCGAGGGGTTCGACTGGATCATCAGGATGTATGGGCACGCGCTCACATGGGTGCTCGACCGTCAGACCTTCGTTCTGATCATTGCGTTGGGGACCTTCGCGCTGACCGCCGCGCTCTACGTCATCATTCCGAAGGGTTTTTTCCCGCTGCAGGACACTGGCGTCATTCAGGCGATATCCGACGCGCCCCAGTCGGTGTCGTACGCCGCGATGGCGGAGCGGCAACAACAGCTCGCCAGCCTCATTCTCAAGGATCCCGACGTCGACAGTCTTTCCTCATTCATCGGAGTGGACGGCACCAACACCACGCTCAACAGCGGTCGAATTCTGATCAACCTCAAAACGCACGATCAGCGCAAATCCGACATCGGCACCGTGATGCAGCGGATCAAGAACAGCACCGCGTCCCTGACCGGCATCTCTCTCTATATGCAGCCGGTTCAGGATCTGACGATCGAGGGGACGGTCAGCCGGACGCAATACCAGTTTATCCTGCAGGATGCCGATCCCGTGCAGTTGAACGAATGGACGCCGAAACTTGTCGACAGGTTGAATCAGCTGCCGGAGCTTGCCGATGTCGCCAGCGACATCTCATCCCAGGGGCTTTCGGTCTTCGTTGAGATCGACCGTGACCAGGCCGCCCGTTTCGGGATTACGCCGGCGACGATCGACAATGCACTGTACGACTCCTATGGCCAGCGCATCGTCTCCACCATTTTCACCAACTCCAACCAGTACCGCGTCATCCTTGAAGCCGATCCCAGCCTGCAAGCCTCGCTGCAATCCCTGAACGATATTTATCTGCCCTCCTCGGTGGGCAGTACACCGGTGCCGCTGGCCGTGATGGCCAAGATGCGGCAGGAAACCGCGCCGCTGCAGGTCTCGCATCTCGGTCAGTTCCCCTCAGCCACCGTGTCCTTCAACCTGGCGCCGGGCGCCTCGCTCGGCGGAGCGGTGACGGCGATCAAGAAGGCGCAAGCCGAGATGGGGATGCCGGCCAGCGTGATCACCAGCTTTCAGGGCGCAGCGCTGGCATTTCAATCATCACTCTCCAATCAGCTTTTCCTGATCCTCGCCGCGATCATCACCGTCTACATCGTGCTTGGTGTGCTTTATGAGAGTTTCATCCATCCGCTCACCATTCTCTCCACGCTGCCTTCCGCGGGAATTGGCGCGCTGCTGGCGCTGATGATGGCTGGGAATGATCTGACGATCGTCGCCATCATCGGCATCATCCTCCTGATCGGTATCGTGAAGAAAAACGCTATCATGATGATCGACTTTGCTCTCGACGCCGAGCGCAATGAGGGCAAGCCGCCGCGAGAGGCGATCTACCAGGCCTGCCTGCTGCGGTTCAGGCCCATTCTCATGACGACCATGGCCGCGGTTCTCGGCGCCTTGCCCTTGATGATCGGGACCGGTGCGGGCTCCGAGTTGCGGCACCCGCTCGGGATTTCAATCGTCGGCGGCCTGCTGGTCAGCCAGTTGCTGACGCTGTTTACCACGCCGGTGATCTATCTCTGGTTCGACCGTCTGGCGGTGCGGTTTGCCGGACGTCCGGACGACGTCGCCACGCGAACGAACTGAACTGAGAATTGAACTGAACCATGGGCCCATCAACCCCCTTCATTCGCCGGCCGGTTGCAACGACGTTGCTCACCTTCGGGCTTGCGGCGGCGGGGGTTGTGGCGTTTTTCAAGCTGCCGGTCTCGCCGCTGCCGCAAGTGGACTTTCCGACCATCTCGGTACGTGCGTCCTTGCCGGGCGCCAGCCCGGAGGACGTCGCCACCACCGTCGCCAGCCCGCTTGAGCGCCATCTCGGTCAAATCGCCGACGTGACCGAGATGACCTCTTCCAGTACGGTGGGCGCGACGCGCATCACCCTGCAGTTCGGGCTTAACCGCGACATCAACGGTGCTGCGCGCGACGTGCAGGCCGCGATCAATGCGGCCCGCGCCGATCTTCCAACCAGCCTGCGAACCAATCCCACCTACAAAAAGGTCAACCCCGCTGACGCTCCAATCCTTGTCCTGACCCTGACCTCGGACACGGTGACGCGCGGCGAACTGTACGACGCCGCGTCCACCGTGCTGGCGCAAAAGCTGTCGCAGGTGGATGGGATCGGCGAAGTCGGCGTCAGCGGCAGCTCGCTACCCGCGGTGAGAGTCGATCTCATTCCCCAAGCGCTCTACAAATACGGCATAGGCCTCGAGGATGTGCGGGCGGCACTTTCGAGCGCCAATGCGCACAGCCCGAAAGGCGGTATCGACGTCGGCGATCAACGCTACCAGATCTACTCCAACGACCAGGCCAACAAGGCCGCTGACTATCAGTCGCTGATTGTCGCCTACCGAAATGGCGCAGCAGTCCATCTTTCGGATGTCGGTGAGGTAGCCGACGGGGTTGAGGATCTCCGCAACGCCGGTCTCTCGAACGGCAAGCCGGCCGTTCTGATCATCCTCTACAGACAGCCGGGCGCCAACATCATCAGCACCGTCGACCTGGTGAAATCGCTGATGCCCCAATTGAGGGCTTCGATCTCGCCAGCCATTGACGTCAACATCGCGGTCGACCGTTCGACGACCATTCGCATGTCGTTGCGCGATGTCGAGCGGACGTTGGTTCTCGCCGTGCTGCTGGTGATCGTTGTGGTCTTTGCATTCCTGCGAAGCCTGCGCGCAACGCTGATCCCAGTTGTGGCGGTGTCGGTATCGCTAGTCGCGACATTCGCCGCCATGTACCTGATGGGCTACAGCCTCGACAATCTTTCGCTGATGGCCCTTACGGTTGCAACCGGCTTTGTGGTCGATGACGCCATCGTGGTTCTGGAGAATATCACCCGCTATATCGAGAATGGCATGTCGCCGCTGGAGGCTTCGCTCAAAGGCGCCAACGAGGTCGGCTTCACCGTGCTTTCGATGAGTATTTCACTGATCGCCGTCTTCATTCCAATTCTGCTGATGGGTGGTATTGTCGGCCGCCTGTTCCGTGAATTTGCGATGACGATCTCCATCGCGATCATTATCTCGCTGGTGATTTCGCTGGCGACCACGCCGATGATGTGTGCGGTGCTGCTCCGCGGTCATTCCGATCAGGGTCACGGACGGCTTTATCAGATCAGCGAGCGCTTCTTCGATTCGATGCTGGACTTCTACCGGCGCACCCTGACCGTCTCGCTCCGGCATCCCGGAGGGATCATGTTGATCCTGGCCGCGGTTCTGGGTCTCAATTTCTACCTCTACGACATCATCCCGAAGGGCTTCTTCCCGCAGCAGGATACCGGGCGTGTGGTCGGCTCGATTCAGGCGGACCAAAGTATTTCGTTTCAGCTGATGCAGCAAAAGCTCGCGCAGTTCGTCAGCATCATCAAGCACGATCCCGCGGTCGAAACCGTGGTCGGGTTCACTGGCGGAGGCCAGACCAATTCCGGCTTCGTCTTCGCCTCGTTGACTCCGCTCGACGAGCGGAAGATTTCCGCCGACGGTGTCATTACGCGGCTGCGGCGCGAGATGGCGGTCGTTCCCGGCGCGACCATGTTCCTGCAGGCCGTGCAGGATATCCGCGTCGGCGGCCGGGCCAGCAATGCGCAGTATCAATACACCCTGCAAGCCCCCACCGTGGAAGAGCTTAACGAATGGACGCCGAAGATCGCGGCGGCGTTGCAGCGCGAAACCAGCGTCCTCGCCGACGTCAACAGCGACCAGCAGAACAAGGGGCTTGAATCCGATCTGGTCATCGACCGCGACGCGGCCGCCCGATTGGGGATCACGGTTAGCCAGATCGATAACACACTGTATGACGCCTTCGGCCAGCGCCAGGTATCGACCATCTATGTCGCCCGCAACCAGTATCACGTCGTTATGGAGGTGGCGCCACGCTACTGGCAAGACCCCGAGACGTTGAAGGACGTTTATGTCAGCACCGCGGGCGGCGCGGTCGGCGGATCGCAGGCGACCAATGCGGTAGCGGGAACGGTTGTTGCGCCAGGAACCTCGGCCTCGGCCAACTCGGCCAACGCGCAAGCCGCCAGAAACCTTGCGACGAATTCGATCGGCGCCACCGGCAACGGATCGTCCTCGACCGGTTCCGCAGTGAGCACAAACCGGGAGACCATGATTCCGCTGTCCGCAGTCGCGCATTTCAAGCAAGGCGCGACGCCGCTCGCCGTCAATCATCAGGGACTGCTGGTCGCCAATACCATTTCGTTCAATCTGCCGCCCGATGTGTCGCTCAGTACGGCAGTCGCCACGATCGCGGCCACAATGAACCGGCTCGGCGTGCCCGCAACCGTTCGCGGAACCTTCCAGGGCACCGCGAAGGCCTTTCAGGATTCGCTCAGCAACCAGCCTTTTCTCATTCTGGCTGCCTTGGTCACGATCTACATCGTGCTCGGCGTCCTGTACGAGAGCTACGTGCATCCTCTGACAATTCTGTCCACATTGCCGTCTGCCGGCGTCGGCGCCCTTCTCGCCCTGATGGCGTGCAAGACCGAATTCAGCATCATGGCGCTGATCGGCGTCATCCTGCTGATCGGCATCGTGAAGAAGAATGCCATCATGATGATCGACTTCGCGCTCGAGGCGGAGCGAACCCGTGGACTGAGTTCAACTGACGCCATCTACGAGGCTTGCCTGCTGCGCTTCAGGCCGATCATGATGACGACCATGGCGGCGCTGCTCGGCGCTCTTCCGCTGGCGATCGGCATGGGCGACGGCGGCGAGCTTAGACAGCCGCTCGGTATCGCGATCGTCGGAGGTCTTGTGCTCAGCCAGGCGCTGACGCTTTATTCGACGCCGGTGATCTACCTGTACATGGAGCGGCTTCGTTCCTGGAGCCAGCGCCTCCGGGACGGCGGCAGCGCACCGCTGGCGCCTGGCAGCAACTTGCAACCGGGCGAATAGATGTCAACAACAGCGCCGATGACAGGTCTGGAGCTTCGACGAGCCCCGTGCGATGTCGAGATCGGCGCGTTGTCTTTTTTGGGGATGCGGGGAGTTGGCCGCGGTTGAAATCGCAGCTTGAGTGGGTGGCTGATGAGTGACGTTGCGTTGAAGTCAAATTCCTGTGTCACGAGACGTAGCGGCAGGATCCGCATCGCGTCTGCTCTCGCGGCGCTGTTGCTCGGTCCGGGGTTGTCGGGCTGCATCCTCGGCAGCGAAAAGCCGGAGCTTGGCCTGGAAGTGCCGGCGACCTATCGCGAAGGCGGTCATCACGCACCCGACGCGGCCGTTCCGGCGCTGGACTGGTGGCGCGGTTTTCGGTCGAGCGAACTGACGAAGCTGATGGAGGCCGCTCAAATCTACAATCTCGATATTGCGGTAGCCATAGCACAGATCGTCCAGGCCGATGCCCAGGTCGGCGTGTCGGGAGCCCCCTTGCTGCCGTCGGTCACCGGAACTGGAAACATCGAGAACGAGCATTTCGGATCATCCTCCGCTGCCCAGAGCAGCAGCGGCCTCGGCGGCAGCAGCACGGGCGGCGCCGCGACGTTCAACTCGTTCAATTTCGGCCTTACGGCAAGTTACATGCTCGACTTCTGGGGCAAGAACCGCGCCACACTTTACGCGGCCGAGGAAAGTGCCACCGTAGCCCGCTACAATCGCGAAGTCGTAACCCTGACGACGATCGTGACCGTCGCCAACACCTACTTCCAGGTTCTGGCCGCCCAGGACGAGCTGCGCGTCGCGCGTCGCAATCTCACCGCGGCCGAGCGCATTCTGACGCTGATCAAGGATCAATTCGCCGGTGGAACCGCGTCGCAACTGGACCTGTCGCAGCAGGAAGCGTTGGTCGCGACCGTGCGCGCCTCGATTCCGCCGCTTGAGGTGACGTTGAGGCAAAGTATCGCCACCCTCGCGTTGCTGGTCGCGCGGGCGCCGGCGAATTTCAATGTCAATGGCGGAGGGTTTGCGCAGCTCAGCGTTCCGCGCGTGACGCCGGGCCTGCCTTCGGAGCTGCTCTACCAGAGACCGGACGTTCGGCAGGCCGAGGCGCAACTCGCCTCCTCCAACTTCAGTGTCGAATCGGCACGCGCCGCGTTCTTTCCGCAGATTCAGCTGACGGCTACGACCGGCGTGCAAAGCGCTGCGCTCGCAGCGCTGTTTGGACCGGGCGCCTGGTACTACACCCTGGCCGCCGGACTGACCCAGCCGCTGTTCGACGGCTTCCTGCTGGAGAGCCAATTGAAGCAGGCGAAGGGCCTGCAGGTCCAGTATCTGCAGGCTTACCGCAAGGCGGTACTGTCGGCATTCGCCGACGTTGAGAAGGCTCTCGTCGCGCTAGCGCAGTACAGCCGGCAGGAGAGGCTTCAGGCCGAAGCGGTGGCCGCCTCCCGCAAGGCTTTCGATGTGTCGGAGACTCAATTCCGCGGCGGCACCATCAATCTCCTCACCGTCCTGCAGACCCAGCAAACGCTGTTTACAGCGGAGAACAACTTGGTGCTGGTGCGGCTCAACAAATATCTGGCGGCCAGCAGCTTATTCCAGGCGCTCGGCGGCGGATGGACACCGGACGGGAAACTGTCCTCGCTACAACCGTGAAGGGCTCTGCGATGAGAAGCATGGTTTTTGGAGCGGCGGCGATTGCGACGGCAGTCTTGGCGATTGCGATGGCCGGCGCCACGCTTTCGCCAGCGCTCGCCCAGCAAGGTGCCCCTGTCGCGGCGCCGAACAACACGCCGCTGTCTTTTGGGATGGATGCGGATCAGGCGTCGCGGGCTTTGGGCGTGCCCCTGATCTATGTCAGGGGCCGTCCCGGTAACGAAATGTACCTCGCTTTGGCCAACGTCAAAGGCAGCGCGTTAGCGAATCGGAGCGACGGCCTCTATCTGCAGTTCCGCCACGGCAGGCTTGAGGGCTGGAAGGGCGATTGGGGCGAGAACCGGCCTCGAGTTCAACTGAGTACCCACCCATGAGCACGCCAAAAATTCTAATAGCCTTCGCAACTCTACTGGGCGCTTTGGCTCTGTTTGCCCAGGATTTAAGCTTCGCCCAGGACGCGGGGCCGTATGGACCGGCAGATCGCCGGCCGTTTTTGCGGAGGGATTTATCCTACCACGCCTGGTACTATGACGGCCGCGACGACGACCGCGACTTCTCCACCAACGGCTTCTTTCCCGGTGATTTTGCGGCCCATCCCGCGCATGCGGCGATCGGGGCTGCCGGACTGTTCGGCTCCACGCCCGACTACCGCGGCTACTATCAAGCCGGTTGCACGCGACGGCATCGTTCCTACCACGCGGCGACCGGCTATTTCGTGGGATATGACGGCGCGCGGCACCGCTGCCGCTGAAGGCATCAGATGCGGGCATCGGGAACGGGCTAAACCGGCAAGCGCCGATCCATCAGGACGCGCTCCCTCCGTGCAAAAGGCCCCGCAAGGGGCCTTTTGACATTTAAACCGCGTCTTTCGCTGCCTTGACCGGGCGCGCTCTGACGATCTTTCGGGCCGGCTTGGCCTTGAACATCATCGGCTCCCCGTTGAACGGGTTGGTGCCGGAGCGGGCCTTGGTCGCGGGCTTCTTGATCACCACGAACTTGGCGAAACCGGGAACCAGAAAGACACCGGACTTCTTCAGTTCCTTGTAACCGACGGTCGCCAGCGTCTCCAGAACGCCTTTGACGTCCTTCTTCGCCACTTCAGTCTCGACAGAGATCTTCTCGATCAGCTGCGACTTCGTCATCTGTACTGCCATTTTGTCTCCTGTAAGTTGATTCGTGCCACGGACAGTATTGGCGAATCTCGCATGAAAAACCGCGTAAACCGCGATCTGCACAGGTTTATTGGTAGGCTTGGCCGCCATTCTCGTGAAAAAGGCGGCCGGATCGGCCGCCTTTTTGTGTCGAGGCACGGCTTGCACGAGCCCCGGCCGGCCGAAGTTGGCCCTTACCGGGCCACTGGCTTGCGTTCGACCGGATGAATATCGATCCCGCGCAGCCGTCCCATCCGCAGCACATCCATTTCGAGGTCGCGATCGATCCGATCGCGGTCGAGGGTGCGGATCAGATCATCGACGCCGTTGATTTCAACGCCGTCGAGGCGAATGACGACGTCGCCCGGCAACAATCCGGCCTGCGCCGCTGGTCCGTCCGATTCGATCTGCATCAGCAGCGCGCCCATCTTGTTCTCGACGCCGGCAAGCACCGCATGCCGCCTGGGAATCGGGGCGCTCTGGCCGGATACGCCGATATAGGCGCGCCGCACATAGCCATGGCGGATGATCTCTGACAGCACGAACTGCGCTGTGTTGCTGGCGACCGCAAAGCAAATGCCCTGCGCGCCAGAGATGATCGCAGTGTTGATACCGATCACTTCGGCGGCGGACGACACCAGCGGACCGCCGGAATTGCCGGGATTGAGCGCCGCATCGGTCTGGATCACGTCTTCGATGGTCCGGCCGTTCGCCGAACGGATCGAACGGCCGAGCGCCGATACCACGCCGGCGGTGACGGTCGATTCAAATCCGAGCGGGTTGCCGATCGCGACCACCAACTGGCCGCGGCGCAGGCTTTTTGAATTGCCGAGCGAAGCAAAATGCAGATCGCGCGCGCCGTCGGCGCGCAGCAATGCAAGGTCGGTATCGGGATCGACGCCAAGCACGCGCGCATCGGTGACGAAGCCCTCATGATCCCGCAACCTGATCTGCTTCGAGGCGCCGACCACATGGCTGTTGGTCAACACCAGGCCATCAGGTGAAATAACAATTCCGGAGCCGAGCCCGCCACGCTCGCGCGATTGCGCAGCTTTCGAGCCGGTTTCGACCCGCACAACCGCGGGCCCGATGCGTTCGGTGATGCCGATCACAGCGTTGGAATAGGCGTCAAGCAAGGCTTGGTCGTTGGCTGGAACGGGTTCGGGCGCGCCCGGCGATGGTGCTTGGTTTGTCGTATCTCGGGTGATATCCAACATGGCTAGATCCTCTGACGTCAGATAGTTGCCAGATTTCGCCGTCGCAAGAGCTGGCGCCGGGGGTCGGCGTATCGCGCTGGCCTCAGACCTGGGGCACGCCCTCCCCGTTTGGATTGAATCGGAAACGCTTGCAGCAGGTGAGGCTCTGTTCTCCATTTTTTGACGGGCTCCTTCACGCCAGCCGGTATCCATTTCGCCGGAAAACGCTCTAGGATGCGCCGTCTTTTGCATCCCGGGACCACGTCCATGCAGCCATTGTTCGACCGCGCCGCCGAGGATCTCGGCAACTCGATCCATCTCGAGCACGTCAACGTGCAGGTGCCCGACCAGCGATTGGCGACGCTGTTTTATGTCGCGGGGCTCGGGCTCACCCGCGACCCCTATCTGATGGTGTCGGACACCAATATGTGGATCAATGTCGGCCGAAGCCAGTTTCACCTGCCGCGCGGTGAAGCGCAGGTGCTGCGCGGCCATACCGGAATAGTGATTTCCGGCCGCGAGGCGCTGCTCGACCGGCTCGCGTCTGTCGCCCGCAAACTGGAAGGCACGGCGTTCGCATTCAGCGAAAATAACGACTATGTCGAGGCGACCTGTCCATGGGGCAATCGCATGCGCTGCTACGAGCCGGACGCCACGCGCTTCGGGCGCATCACACTCGGCATCCCCTATGTCGAGTTCGAGGTACCGGCCGGCGCCGCGCAAGGCATCTGCGATTTTTATCCAGAGATCATGGGGATGCCCGCCGAGCTCTTAAACGGCGATGGCACGGTCGCGCGCGTGAAGGCGGCCAGGGACCAGTATCTGCAATTTCGCGAGACCGACCGCGCGCTGCCGGATTATGACGGCCACCACGTTCAGATATACATCACGAACTTCTCGGGCCCTTACCGCCGGCTGTCAGAGCGCAAGCTGATCTACAGCGAAGACAACCAGTACCAATATCGCTTTCGCGACATTGTCGACCTTGCCAGCGGCAGGCTTCTGTTCACGGTCGAACACGAGGTGCGCAGCGCCACGCACCCGATGTATTTGCGGCCGTTGATCAACCGCAATCCGGCGCAGACCAACCGCAATTATGCAACCGGCCACGATCAATGGCTCTGGGCGATGGACCCGGACGAATACGACCTGCGATAGTTCGCCGGGCCGCCTCTAGGCAGCTTTCTTCTGTTCCAGGCTGGCGGTCCACTCGCCCTTGCTGGCGAGCGAATTCATCCGCGCTCGATGGGCAAATGCCTGCTGGCCAGCGACAACGTTCTCGGCCTTGCCCGACCACGCCTTTTGCGGTGCTGCCTGCAGCGCCCGGCCATAGGAGAAGGTTAGCTTCCACGGCAGTCCGCCGATTCGGTTCATCGCGTCGAGATGCGCAGTCGCATCCTCATCGGATTGTCCGCCGGACAGGAACGCAATGCCGGGCACGGCCGCCGGCACACAGCTCTTCAGTAGGCGTATGGTCTTCTCGGCAACTTCGGCGACCGGAGATTGCCTGGCGCTCTTCTTGCCCGATATCACCATGTTCGGTTTCAGGATCATGCCTTCGAGCGCAACCCGCTGCACGCGCAATTCCTGGAACGTCTTGTTGAGAACACGCTGGGTGACGTCGTAACAACGATCGATATCGTGATCGCCATCCATCAGGACTTCAGGTTCGACGATCGGAACAATCTGGGCGGCCTGGCAAAGGGCCGCATAGCGCGCCAGCGCATGCGCGTTGACGTGGATCGCGGTCATGCTCGGAATATCCTTGCCGATATCGATCACCGCGCGCCATTTGGCGAAACGCGCGCCTTGTTTGTAATAATCCGCGAGACGCGCGGCCAGTTTGTCCAGACCGACGGTGACGAGTTCGCCAGGACAATTCGGCAGCGGCTGAGTTCCTTCGTCGACCTTGATACCGGGGATGCAGCCCGCCTGCTCGATCAGCTTCACCAGCGCGGTTCCATCTCTGGCCTTTTGCCAGATGGTCTCGTCGTAGAGGATGACGCCGGAGATGTATTTCGACAATGCATCGGAGCGAAACAGCATCTCGCGATAGTCGCGGCGGGAGTCCTCGGTGGATTCAACCTTGATCGCGTCAAACCGTTTCTTGATGGTGCCGGTGGATTCGTCGGCGGCGAGAAGTCCCTTGCCCGGCGCGGCCATGGCCTCGGCCACCTTGTTAAGGTCGAAAAGGTTCATCGAAATCTCTCCTTGATCTCCGCTTGATACCTACTTGCGCTGCGGTTCCCTCGGCTGGAACACCAGCAAAATCGTGGTTTCATGCAACATATGGGAGCCCGGCGGCTCGCTCAAGTGCCCCACTATTGCGGCGCTGCAAGGTCGAGGGGCTATCGATGTCGCGGATCGGCCGCGACCAGCGGGCAGGCTTCGATATCCACCTCGTTTGCTCCCTGAATGATCTCGCATGGACGCGAGGTGTCGAGGCGCTGACCGTATTCGTCCAGCAGATCCTGCCGCGGCGTGCTGCCGCGAAGATGCAGGGCCCATGCGCCTCCCGGCAGCGGATGAGCGAGAGCTGCGCGAACACGGTGGTCAAGGGAGCCTCCCGGAGCAATCGGCAGCAGCAGGTCAGCGACTTGATAAGCGCGCGAGCCGGGTGACAGCAATGGCACCACATAGCCGATCGGCTTTTCAATCAGAAGATAAGTCGCAGGCTTAAGAAAGGATCCCGAAACAAGCGGTCGATACGGATCGGACCACGGGCGGCGGAACCAGTCGGTGGGTTGCGACCAGAGCGCGATGGCCAATGCGGCGACGATCGCCGAGCCATTGATCCAGCGCTGCCGCTCTGTCCTGGACGACAGACGCTTGAGCGCGCGCAACGAACGGGAAATCAAGAGGACGATCAGCGGCGCGGCAAGCAATTCTAGGGCGATCGCATAGCGGTGAATGGAAAATGCGAACAGCCACATCCCATAGGCGACCAGGAAAAACAGCAGGAATTGCATATCCCGGCGTGTGAAAATCCTCATCCTGAAAAGCAGGCTCGCGCCCGCATTCGCAGCAAACACAACGAACAGGACAGCGAACCGCGGATCTCGAAATGCCCACTCGGATGAGCGGTGATTGCCGACCAGCCAGTAAAACGGATAGGCGGCAGCGTCCCACAGACCATGCGGCATGAACCGCAAATCGGCGATCGCCTCTTCCGGGGCTTCCGGAGAATGAAACACCGTGTTGTAGAATGGAAAAACCGGATTTCCAAACTCCTGCCATAGCATCCACGACCATGCACCTCCGGTGCCGAGCGCTCCAATGGCGCCACCGGCCGCAAAATATGCCAGCGCCGCCAGTGGGCGAGCCGCGAACAACAGGGAAGCGCCCGCCCCAATGAAAAAAATCATGTTGGTGAGCTTTAGCCCGACAGCGGCGCCGATCAGCAATCCGGCGAGCGCGTAGCGTGCCGGACGTTGCGCGTTCGTCGACAGAATCAAGCCGAGACCCCCGATAACCGGCAGCGCCGTGAGCACATCGGCGAAGCTGGTCCCGACCTCGGACAACGTCATTGGGCCGAACGCGGCGATCACGACCGAGGCCGCGAGCGTCCATCGGCTTGCCGCGCTGCCGACAACCACCCGCGAGAACCAATAAATCAACGCCAGGTTGAGGCCGTGGATCGCGCCCAATATCGGTCCCCAGAACGGTGCGCCGACATAATGCCGCAGCAGATAAGCCGGGACATAGGCGAGCGGATTCAGGAAGGTCTGAAAGCCGCCGGGCGCGACATCCTGATTGAATCGTCCATTGATCAGGGCGAAGGCACTATACTCGTGATAATTTCGCCAATCCCAGTTGATGTCTTCGCCGGCAAACCAGGTGTAGGCAGCGCCGGCCAGCAACGACCCCGCGATCACAACCCAGGTCTCCAACCATGTCTCGAAGCCTTTGCGCGCGATCATCAGTCAAACGATTCCCGGATGGTCAGTTTCGACACCGGTGGAAAAAACCCGCCGGGTTGAGTTGGCGGGTTCGTTAGTCTATCCACGCGCGGTACATGAGGCACCCGCCATCGCCCGGAGCCTATCGCAGGCCGGGTTAAGAAAGGGATTCCGGAAGGTTGCGGCGCGGTTGGCCGGCGACATAAAAGCTTAATCCTCGACTGGTTAACCCTGATACCATGGCTTTCAGGCATCGATGTCATGACTGATATTCGTTGCCCACAGCAAAGCTGCTACCGTCGCCGCAAGATCGGCCTGTGCCAGGTCCGTCCGGGCACCGCCTGATTCCTGACCGAGAAAAACAATGCGGTTCGTTCAAACGTTTCAGCTTTACGACTTTCTGGACACGCTGGTCAGTCTAATGACCGCCTTTGTGCTGGGAACGCTGATCGGGGCCGAACGGCAGTATCGCCAGAGAAGCGCCGGTTTGCGAACCAACGTCCTCGTCGCCGTCGGGGCATCGGCGTTCGTCGATCTCGCCAATCACCTGACGGGAGCGGACGGAAGCGTGCGCGTCATCTCCTATGTCGTGTCGGGAATAGGCTTTCTCGGCGCCGGTGCGATCATGAAGGAAGGCATGAATGTCCGAGGCCTCAACACGGCAGCCACGCTGTGGGCGTCGGCGGCGGTCGGATGCTGCGCAGGCGCGGACCTGGTCGCCCAGGCCGGGTTGCTGACGATATTCGTACTTGGCGGCAACACATTGCTTCGACCGCTGGTCAACGCGATCGATCGTATCCCGATCAACGAGCAGACCTCGGAGGCAAGCTATGATGTGATGGTCACGACCGATTCCAGCTCCGTGGCATCGGTCCGCGAAATCCTGCTCGAGAAGCTTGCGGCGGCCAATTATCCGGTTCGGGATACCGACGTGGTTTATCGGTCCGCCGACGACGCCGAAATCGTCGCCACGCTTGTCAGCCTCTCGATCAAACCGGATGAACTCGACGCGGTGATTGCCGGTCTGGAAGGTTTGCCCGGCGTTCGTCACGCCACCTGGAATGTTCGCGCGCTCGAATAGCGAGCCTTGGCTTGCTACCGCGACGGCTGCGGAACACCTGGCGCGATGCTGCGCTTCTCCGTTTCCGGAATGTTGATCTTCATGCCATTGCTCATGATGATGTCGCCGGGCTTCTGATCCGCCGCGCAGGGACCGAGCCATTTGGCGTCCATCGTCATGGTCATCTTGCCATCGGGAAGATCCGGGCGCTGCGATGTCACCGTCATCGTATAGGCGCTATCAAAACTGCCGGTGATAACCGAGTGGGCGGTAGCAGGCTTTCCGTCAAGCAGGCAGGTGGAATCGATCGTGATCGAATCCTCCGATCTCTGGACGTCCCGCTCGGGGCACGCGGCCGGAGCAAAGGGGCCTGCGCTCGACTGCATCATCTGGTCGGTTGTGGCGTCGATGCATTGCTTGATCACAGGGGCCGGGAAGTTGCTGCCTCCGATGCTGGTCCTGACTTGCCACAACCCGGGCTTGCGCGACGGCAACTCGGCCGCCTGCACCAGCGTCGCGCAAATCAGAACCAGAATCGAGGCCGCTCCAATCAATCGCATGAATTCTTCCGCATCCGGCCACATCGCAGCGTCCGGCCACATTGCAGCGTCCGGCCACATTCCAGCGTCCGGACGCTGCCCGGACAGGGAGCTGGCGTATCGATTGAACACGGATACCGCAAACATCTTTGAATTGCGTGGCTCGTCGCGAGGCGATCGCGTGCGTGGCCGACGCTCTCGACCTTGAAATCATTGAATATTTTGGCTTTGTTCTGCCAAAATCAAGCTCTCGTCACTCTACTTAAGATGGTTTCTAGAATATCTTGCAACCTTTATCATAGGCTCGTACTGCAAACTTGCGCCGCGAGAGCGCGCGCCGTTCGTAACGGTCCAGGGCCAGCAACTGACGAGCCTTGTCCGACAGGATCATTGCCAGCTTGACCGGTCCCTCAGGCTTCGAATCCAGAAATTCAACTACATGGTACGGCATCGGCGTAAATGGACCGTCGACCCGCATACAGCCGGTGAACCAGTGCATCCTTTTTCCGCACCCTTGCTTGAGGCTCGTAGTCAGGGTCGCTCAATGCACGGTTTAGGAGTTGATGGCGCGCATAACGCACGCGGCGCAGATCGATCTCCGCTTCGGCAACCCGGCGCGCCAGCTCCAGGACTTCGGCTTTGGCGTCTGGCCCGGCAATTTCGCGCGCGAGCGCGTCCACCTCTTCGGAAAAAACGGAATCGGAAAAAACCGGCACGCTCAAACCGTGGCGAAGCGCATTTCGCGCCGTGCGGGCGCGGCCCTGAGCGGTTTTCGGGCCGGTGCTGGCCCGTGCGTTGGCGCGGTTTGCCTTGATCTTGCGCGTGCTAGACACGCCGGATCGTTCCCTTCTGATTTACCTCAATGCCTTGAGACCGCCGGCCTCGAACTCTGCGGTGCGTTCGCTCCGTCCGGTGCGCAATTCGCGGCGAGCCTGCGCCGGGTTTTGTCCTTCCGCGGGCGTCGTCTCAATTACCTCGAATTCGCCTTCCTCCACTTCTTGCAGGCTCCGCCGCAGCGCTTCGCCGAGCACCGTACGACGCCGTTCGATCTCGCGCAGGCAGATGTTGCGGCGAGTCTCGGCGATACTGATCAGGCGATCGATCCGCTCGATTTGATCGAGTTCTCCGGGCAATGCCCGGAGCACGAAGTCGTGCATGGTCTCGGCCGGTCGACGCAAGAAGCTCCTTCACCAGCCTGATGGCCTCCGGTTCACGCCGCGTGTACGCTTGGGCAAGTTCTTCCGCCTTTTCGGCCTTTGCCGCTTTTCAGGATCTGGTCCGCGTCCTGTCCGGCAGCCCTGAAATGCGCTCTGACCCTCTTGACAGCGTCCGGTTGCGACCGGGCGTACTGGTGCGCCAGCTCTTTCGCCTCTTCCGCACGATTTTTCTCAGACAGATTTCCGCAAGAATTTCCGCGAGAACTTCCTCAAAGGCTTCTGCATACGCCTCGTAATCGAGCTGCTGCGTCAAGAACTCTTCCAACGCGTCACTGCACGCTCGCTTGCAGCAGGCTGAATTTCAAGCGACGCCACCGCACGATCTCCCATTCCAAATCGACCACATCAGCCACATACAGCTCATCGATGATATCAACGGGCTTTACCGCCGCGTACATCCGGCCAACAAAGTCGTCATAGAGGGCGGCGTCTTCTCCCTCAAGCACGGGCGGCGGACCAAAGAATGCGAACCGCTGGACCCGCGCGGGGGCCGATGGCATCGACTTGGTTTTTGGCTTCGAACGACTGCGTTTGCTCGCCATGGACACGCCTATTAGCGTCTGCAATGAATGATCGCTTGTCTCTCGCCCGCATCACTCAAATACAGTGTTAAGAGACATGCAAGGCAGCTTTGAAGCGGCCATTTCACAAGCGCGCGAGCCAGAGACCGTCGGCCCCGCGTGTCCGTTCAGCCCTCAAGCACAGACATCGCGAGCTTGCTCGGGCATGACTGTTCCGTGCCAAGACGTGATATCGAACGAAACAAAGCACCGACTGTCGCAGCTAACCTGAAACCGAAATATCACCCGGTTACTGCGATGAGCATTGCTGAGCGAGTCGGCTGAGAATGACCTTGGCGTTGTCGTTCATTTCGCGAACGATCTCGGCGGCAGGCTGTACCTTTCGAACGAGCGCAACACCCTGGCCCGACCATAATGAAAGCGGCTCGATTTCACCGACAGTGTCCGGCCCCGGCGTGAAGCTCCTATACCGGTCAGCTTCGCCGCGGCTTGGTGACCTCGCAATGATCTCGCCTTCGCCTGGTCGTTGGCCCGAAGGCGGCCGACCCGCGGCCTCCCAGTCGCGAACAGTGCTGTTGCGGAGCACCCGATGTGGCGCATTTGCCCAGCCACCATCGAAGAGATTTTCGCAATAGGCGGTGTCGTTCTCGGAGGCGGCAAGGATCCGACGTTGATATTCAGGATGGATTGACGCCTCCTCAGAAGCGAGAAATCGGGTGCCAACCCAGACACCCGCTGCTCCGAGCGCCAGCGCGGCGGCCATACCACGACCATCGGCGATGCCGCCAGCGGCAATCACGGGAGTGTCGCCGACCGCATCAACGATCGCTGGGACGAGAGGTAACGTCGCGACCGTCCCCCTGACGTGGCCGCCGGCTTCCCATCCCTGCGCGACGATGACATCGACGCCACTGTCGACGGCGCGCCGAGCATCATCGGCGCTGCCCACGGTGTACATGACGTGAGCGCCACCGTCCTTGGCGCGCTTCACTAGGGCGCCGGGGTCGCGCCAAAAGAACGAGATGATCGGCACGCCCTCCTCGAGGCATACCTCGAGACGCTCTTGTTGAGAAAACTCCGTAACCAAGTTCACGGCAAAAGGCTTTGAAGTCAGTCCGCGCATTTTCCGCACGGTGCCGCGAAGGGTTTCGCGATCGGCGCGCCAAAGCGGCAATGTTCCCAGCGCCCCGGCATCGCTCACTGCCGCGGCAAGACGCACGGGCACTGCTCCGCCCATCGGGGCCTGGACAATGGGAATCTCAATTCCAAGCGTCGTGAATAGCTGTCGCATAGGCTTCTCCCCTGAGAGCCGTCACCTGGCGTCCAGAACCGCCCTTCGGCCAAGATGGCCGGATGGCGCATGCGATTTCGACTTAAGCTTATCGTCGGGTGCTGCGGACTGTCTACATGCCCCGCGAAGGATCCGAATGCTCTCGCTGCGTGGGAACATGATCCGTCTGCTCCGTCATGCGGTCCAGAGTCCGCCATGGAGGCAATCTCGACCGAATTGGGCTGTCCGCGACATGTCCGGTTTACCCCCGTAGAGATCAGACTGCGGACATGCCGGATCGGAAGCTTCGTGCCAAGAAGCGACGTGGCTGCCGTGATATTGCCTTAGCATGCAGCTGCCGCGTTACGCTTCACGGCGGGCGGACACAGAGCGTGCACCGCCAATGAGATCGCGGCCCCGCGCGCTTTTTCCTCGGAGCACGGCAGGGGAACCGCTATCGCGCAGCCTGTGCATCGCAAACCATGCGACCATCTCGAGGACGCCGCGGGTGGCGCTCGCAGCGTCTACATCGCGGTATATCCGCCGACCGCCCTGGCCGCGGGAAATCAAGGCCTTGAGATCCTGGAGATATCGGACTTTCACGTGCTTGACGTAGAGCGCTGCGATCTCTGGAACGTCTTTCGCACAGCGATCGAGCAGCCAAATCGCGCGGCGCCGACGATGCAGCCTGTCAAAGAGCTCGGCTGCCACTTCAGCGATGTTCTCCGTGTACGGTTCGCTCGCCGAGTTTTGTAATTTTTGCGCGAGAACAGGCCATATCGCGTCTCGCTCGATCTCATGCTTGAGCAGATTGAGTGTCTCGCTCGGGGAACTGATACGATAAGGAAGATCGTTTTCGTCCGGCTCAATCTCGAACACATACGACAGTGCCAGATGCAGGAGCGCCTCTTTGCTTTCGACATAGCTATAGAGCGCTCCCGCCGAGAGATCGCATTCCCGCGCGACGTCGGCCATTTGCGTCAGCCGATAGCCCCGCTGGCTGAGGATGGTCGCGGCGCCCTCCGCGATCCGATGCAGGCGTCCTGCTGGTTTCTGTCGCATGTCACCAACCTCTTTGTGTGAGCCGCCTTGACCGGCCGCTAATGTGTAATGAACCGTTCATTTATGATAGGGATTGCGGAGCGCGATTATGGAGCGGACGTGGGGGATGTTGACCTGTGCGCTAGCATTCCTCGCGAGCATCCCGGAGGACGCGCTGACGCAACTGCGGGCGCCGTCACTGGTCGGCGGAGCGGCTCTCCTTGTGCTTGACCTGCAGGTGGATTTCGTCGATCCGGCGGGACGGCTGCCGATTTCGCACGATCAGATCTCTCCAGTGTTAGCCGCCGCGAACCGGGCGATCGCAACCGAAAACAGTGAGCATCTAGCGGTAGCTTATATCGGCAACGAATACGGTTTTTGGGACATTCCCGGCAATTGGTTTCGCCATGGTGCGGCGATGAAGAACTCCTTCGGAAGCGCGCTCGACCCACTCGTAACGCGCATCGCAGGGGCGCCGACTTCGCCAAGCATCGGGGTGACGCTTTCTCGAACGACGCGCTCGAGCGCTTTCTCTCCGGCGACATTGGAAGGGTGCTTCTTGCCGGCGTCTATGCCGACGCTTGCATCTATTGCACGGCGCGATCCGCGATAAACCGGGGATACCGCGGACAGTGCTTGCCGACGCGGTAGGTGCCGCGAGCGATGAGGATCGACGCGCGGCACTCCGATCGCTGTCCCGGCTCGGGGTAAAGGTCGAGACGGTTGCCCATTTTAAGTCGGAGATCGCTCACCAGCGATAAGCGGATGGCTTTTGGATGATCGGACCAAGCCGGCTCCGTGCGATCGTTGCGCGCGAGCAGACGCGGACCCAAGTCTTTGAGGCGCGAAGTCAGTTCGGGTTAAGCTGAGAAGAACTCATTATGAGCAAATGTCTTTCGGGTTGCCCCTGATAGCAGAGGGCTGCGTCTTCTCCGTCTAGCAGGGGCCGCGGACCGGAGAATGCGAACCGCTGGACCCGCGCGGCGGCCGATGTCATCGACTTGGTTTTTGGCTTCGAACGACTGCGTTTGCTCGCCATGACACGCCTATTCGCGTCTGCAACGAATGATCCGCTCGTATGTCGCCCACATGACTCCAGTCCGGGCCGGAGCGTTCAAGAAGCGGCCACCTTCGCGATGTCTGATTTGATAACCAAAAATTGCAAATTCAGCGTGGAATGAACGACAAGCTAGCCTGCAACCTAAACCTCGAGATCTGGAATTCCAAATTGCGAAATTGGGTTCGTTTTGCAAAAAATCCCTTTTGCGATCTTTGATTGATAGAAAGGTCTTTTCTACCCTTGAAACTTATCATCGTCGCGCGTTCGAGTTCGATCATCGCTCTTCGGAACCTTTTCATGGACCCGTGTCCACCCCAGCGGGCCTGTTTCCGAAAGAACAGCCCGGCCGAGGGTGAGCCGAAGCCGTTCCGGGGTTTGGCAACGCTCGGGGGAATCGGCACCAAAAAAAACACGCCAAAGCGGCGCCCGTTCCATGCACCTCGCCGCCGATTTATTGAACGTTTGCAAATCGTTTTTGGGAAAGGCCCCGGTGATCAATCATCTAGGATCGAAGACCTCCTTCGCGGACATCGCATCCGGCTGGCTCGTGGAGTAGTGATCCGGGACCGATTGGCGTAGCTTATGATGCTACGGCCAGGCCGGTCCGCTGACTGGAGCGAGCAGATCATCAGTCTGGCCCCACCCGTTACTGCTATGCCGAGAGGAACTGCTCTGCTCGAGCTGACCATGCACAACTTGAAAAAACGAATTGGAGCCGAACATGTGGACCGACGACTGAAAATCGAAGCCGAACATGAGGCTCAACTCTTCAGCCGAGGGCTGATTTACTTTAATCTCGAGAATTGGTACTCGGCACCTTGGATCATCCGCAGCGCGCTGAAGTTGGCCGGGTTATATCGCCGTGCGCGGCGTAACGCCGATCAAATCGTGGTTCGGTCAAATATCGTTGCATCTGAGCATCTGCCACCAGCTTTCGATAATTTTACAATGTTGCACATCAGCGATCTTCACGTCGACATTAGTGAAGGAGCAATGCTGCGCTTGCTCAGCATCGTCGTCGACCTCCAGTATGATGTTTGCGTGATCACGGGCGACTACCGCGGCAAGACATACGGGCCGTTCGAGAACAGCCTCAAAGGCGTCAATCAACTCCGAACCGTCCTAAAAGGATCGATATACGGCGTGCTTGGCAATCACGACAGCATCCGCATGGCACCAGCGATGGAAGCGATGGGCATCCGCTTGCTCATCAATCAGTGCGAGCCCATTGTCCGCGGCGACGATCGAATCTATTTGGCTGGGATCGACGATCCTCACTTTTATCGAGCCGACGATATTGAAAAAGCAGCTTCGCGAATTCCCCGAAAGGCGTTTTCAATCTTGCTGTCACATTCTCCCGAAATTTACGACCGCGCTGCAGCTTCGGCTTTGATCTTATGTTGAGCGGACACACACATGGTGGCCAGCTTTGTCTACCTGGTGGGATACCCATCAAGCTGGAAGCGAAACTGCCAAGAACGATGGGCGCGGGCGCCTGGCGGTACGCTGGAATGGCTGGTTATACCTCAGTCGGCGCCGGCACGAGCCTTCTGCCGGTCCGCTGAATTGTCCGCCTGAGATAACTTTGATACCTTGCGGGTACCGGGTCCCCCTTGATGGCGCAGGATCCGCCAGGCAGCCCCTTCGCCGACGTTAGACGAAGTTCCGGAAGGGTCTCGCCCGTTCCTTCCAGAACGCGCCAG
>CAWFVT010000003.1:0-109602 GCA_963819325.1 uncultured Pseudomonadota bacterium | reverse complement strand
ACATACGGTTTGACGTAAGCCGGCGGCATTAGGCGCACTTCATGGCCTAGCTTAATCAGCTCGCGCGCCCAGTAATGCGACGTGCCGCACGCCTCCATGCCGACCAGGCTAGAGGGCAACTTGGCGAAAAATGGCAGCATCTGCGACCGCCGAAGCGACTTACGAACCACAACCTGACCGGTCGCATCAATGCCGTGGACCTGAAAAACGCTCTTGGCCAAGTCGAGGCCGATCGTGGTAATCTGCATAGCGGATGGCTCCCATTTTGCTCGTGAACGCCTGATGGCCTTCACACTTTGGCACCCAGATGCCGTGAGCGGGAGCCATCCACCTCATCTGTTCATAGGGGGATTCTGTTGCGAAACTCTCGTTGAGACGACTCGCGATCCGTGATTCCGTTGGTTTTTATGGGGTCATCGGCGGGAGCGGCGCGTGATGGGTCGGCGGAGCGTGCCTCACGGCGGCGGTGCCCGTTGTAACGGTTATCGTGCCATCCCGAAACGGATAGTCGCCGGCCACCTGCACGTTATTTAGATGGCCAGGAGAGATCCATCGTGATCAACCAACGGTTGGGCCGTTTGCGCATTGGGTGCCGTCGAGCGAACCGCCGCTCGGGCTCATCACAAACGTTAGCTCATCATCGATTTATTGAAGTGACCGAGCCCTGCTCCCTGTTCGGGGCGGCGTGTTCCAATATGCATCTGCCCCGTTCCGCAGCGTCGCCGCGAGCCTGACGACCAGGGGGATACCTCTCGCCAAGGCTACACCCAAGAAAACCGACAAAAGGAGCGACAGATAGATCCGCACGGTCGGATTTAAAGCAAGATTGGGCATTTTCAGCAGAGCAACTGGCACACCATGTACCATGTAGATGTAGAAGGTTGCTCCGGCGATGGTGGCAACCATCCGTCGGGCAGTCCCGCTGATCGACACTTTAGGGACGAACAGCAGGAGCATGCTGCCGACGACGAGCCAGAAGGTCTCGGAGGGCGCTACAAACGTCGTTGGAAAGATCACGAGCGCAAGCATGAGCGCAAGATTTTTCCGGCCTGCGCTCTTTGCAAAGTGCAGGCACCAGCCGTAAATGACGAGGTAAAGGTAAAATTGAGGAACCCGATAGTCGAGCGGCGCTAGATCGGCTACCTGAAGCCCTATGAAGTGGGCCGCGACTGCTGCCATAAACAGCGAGACGCCCGCGCGCCAGGGCTGCTCCTTGGCGTACTCGCGAACCGGCCGGATGGCCATCACTACAATGAAAACAACAAGGCACTGGAATAGCACTTCGAGAAAATAGAAATAATGAATTGAAAGGTTAAAGAAGTTGCCGATCAAAAGGTATCGCCTGATATCAACACCGCCCTTAATCACATCGTGAGCCACGATGATAGCGAGCAAGGGCAGGAGAATGTTAATGACGTAGGGCTTTAGGGCCTTGAGTGAGCGCCCTTCGAACAGTGCCTCGCTCTGGAAACGAGCGAAGTTGTAGCCCGCAAGAAGAAATAGCAGTTCGGAACCACCATAAAGCCCGAAGAGGTCACCCGCATGGACGACGACGACTCCACAGATCGCGAACGCGCGCAGAAGTACGTCGGTATCGAGTAGAGTGGCCCCGCCACGCTCCGGAGACGCAGCACGTTCAGCGGCGCGACACTGCACCATGGCCTGCAGCTCGCCGACCGTGAGCCTCTCCCATTCCTCTGGGAGAAAGCCCAGGTGTTCCTCTATGAGCAGCGAAATCTGAACGTAGGAGAGCGAATCGCCGCCGAGGCTGACAAAGCTCTGACCGGCATCGACGGAGGAGCTCCCGAATACGGATGCGAAGGCCGCCGCTAGAGATTCCTGCCCGACGGCCGGCGTGGGTTGTGCTTCCGCTTCAGCCGGCTGTAAGGACGAGATCAAGCACGCTTCCGCAAGCTGAACGATCGTTGAATAGTCGACTTTGCCAGAGGAAAGGCGCGGAATGTCGGCCATGGGCACCACGGCGACGACCTGTCTTGTCAGACTATAACGGTCAACGACTAAGTTCTGAACAGCAACCACCGATGCATTGCCGCTCAATACGATCGCGAGGTGCCGGTCGTTTCCAGCAACCGCGGCGACGTAGCCCTTCTGGCCAAGGAAAGCTTCGATCTCATCGAAATTTACTCGTAGACCGAACAGCTTGGAGAAGCGGCTCGATCGTCCGACGATGCGGTAAAATCCTGCCTCATTCCGTTCGGCGATGTCGTTGGTCTTCAGTTCTGGAAGGTCCGGTCCCCGCGCGAGGTCGCCCGGCGACTGCGCGTACCCCATCATCACATTGGATCCGGCATAGACAAGATCGCCGGCTCGTCCGTTCTCGACGATGTCGCTGCCGTCCGGAGCCATGAGCCTAAACTGACCTCCAGGGATCGCGACCCCTATGCAGTCAGGGTAACGGTCCACGAGATCAGGCGGCAGATAGGCCATCCGGGAGGTCGCCTCCGTCTGCCCGTACATGACGAAGAAGCGTGCCCCACGATCCCGGGTCCAGCGTGCATAGGTCTGTACCTTGCTAGGCGCAAGGCGTCCGCCGGCCACGGTGAAATATCGCAGATGTTCGAGCTGGCGTTCAAGAAAAGCCGTTCGTTCGAGGAGCTCGAATGTGTGTGGCACCCCTGCGACGCTCGTGCCTTGATGTTCCTCGAAGAAGTCCCAGAATTCGGGTTCGACGACGCTACGAGACGTCAGAAGGATTGTGGCCCCACTCATGAGATGCGAGTGAATGATGGAAAGTCCATAGCAATAATGCCAGGGAAGCGCGGTGATGGGCCGGTCGTCGGCCGTCAGCTCGAGATATTCGCTAATGGAGCGGGCGTTCGCGTCAAGGTTCTGTCGCGAGAGACGCACGAGTTTCGGACTGCCGGTCGATCCGGAAGAGGAAAGCAGCAAGGCAAGGTCGGAGTGAAAATTGCGCCCCGCCCCCTCTCCGGATTGAAGGCGCCATGCCGACCCTTTGCAGCGGTAGATCCAATCCGGTCGATATATATCCACAGTTCGCGAATCTTGTGCCAGCGCGCCTGGGGCCGCGAGAATGACCGGGTGGCGAGCGCGAAGGGCGCCTAGATACGCTACGACAGGCGCGATCTCGTTCGCCGTTTCGATCAGCACGAGCCGTCGCTCACTTCCGAGGCGTGCCGCGAACAGATCGGCTTGCCGGGCGAGGTCTTTATAGGAGACGGTCGCTCCGTCAGCCGTGATGAAGGCGGACCTTTCGCCAAACATCTCCAGGGTGTCAGCGAAGAAGCGATCCAGCAAGGGGGAGCACTCGCCTGCTGCGAACCCATAGCAACGCGCTTTGTCACTGGAAATTCGTCTCCGAGTTCGAAGCTGTTAGTAAAAAATAGGCGTAGTCAGTATTCTCATTTAGGTTCTCATGCAGCACCAGCCGAACAGCCCAAGGGGAGAAACGACAAATTCCGCCGCGTCCCAGAAGGTCTCGACGCAGTCAGCATTACTGCCGAAATACCTCTTGTAGGTAATGCAGCCTGATTTTCGCCCAGCCACCTTTCAGCCCTCAAAGTCGCCGCTCCAGACGATGCAATCTTTAATCGACTTATTCTCCGGCTCAAAGCTCGGCTGAATTTGGTATATCTCAAGCCTTTGCGCTAACTAGCCAAGATTTCGATGGGAATTCAGGCCGGACGTATTGGCTATGACCTAAGCACCCAAGGGTGGTGATCAGAAAGCGGCAACACGGTAGTGCTGCGCTTCTCGGCTGCTGGAAGTCGGATGGCCAAAGGCGCCAAATCGGCATAGGTTGAGATTTGATATTGGTCAAGTTTCTCTGAGCTTCGTGCTGATAGTACAGATCGCTTGGCAGGAGCTCCGCTCTTGGATCCGACGCCATTCGTCACCAATCAGAGAGAGATTGGAATTAATCCGTTTCGCGTTTGAGCGCTATTATGAGCGTCGGCTCGACCACCGTTTTGAATCACAAATTTCCGATAATTAACAAATGGATCGCGAGTGAAGACGAGGAACATAGTCGACTCTTGAGCTGGAACGCCTCTCCCGACAGACAAGCGGAGAGACTGACCTCAAGAAGCGTGCCGCTTTGATCGAAAAAATCAAGACCGAGCACGCGAATGCCGACAATGACGTTGCGGCAAGGGAAATTGACGACAAATGGCCGTATCTGTAGGACGATGAACAACCATTGTGACCGCTTTAAAAACAAATCGGAAATCCCAAGTCGCCAATTTCGGCTGCCGTACATCTGGCGGGGGCGCCAAGCCGACTATCGCAACGCCTAGCAGTCATTGAATAGGCCGCTAAGTTCGTCGAATGACCGGACGTGTCGTGACCAGCACTGCCGAGCTAACGCCCTTGCCCGTTTCACGATCGATGTCGCCAATTCATATTCAATCGCAGATCGCTGGAAGTCGCCGCGTGAGAGGTTCGCGAGCAACGAAGTTGCCGCCGCCGCGATTTCGACCACTTTCGTGAAGCGAAGGATTAGTCGGGAGTTATTTGCCACTTGTCGCAGACGACTTGTGGCATTCGGCCATGCTTCGTGAGATGTTTCACCGATTTCGGTAAATGCAATCGGCATAGACTTAATTGAGCTTCCTCAATAAATCGCCGAGTTGTCACAAGTAATTTGGATGAGTTTTTTAAGGATGTGCGGATGACTTTGACCGGGGACAGTGCTGTCGCCATTATCAGCGGAACTGTCACCGAAAATCCCTCTATTAAGTATCCCGGCAGCGATGCGCTGCGTCGTCGGGCACATGCGGCCATTCCAGGCGGCGCTCACACTTACGCGAAAGGAGACGACCAATATCCTGTCGAGGCGCCGGGCTTCATTGCCAAGGGTCTTGGTTGTCACGTCTGGGATGTCGACGGCAACGAATTTATCGAGTACGGCATGGGGCTTCGTGCGGTATCGCTGGGCCATGCCTATCCTGCAGTCGTCAGGGCTGCCAGCAAGCACATTGAGCTCGGATCCAACTTTACGCGTCCGTCCCCGCTAGAGGTCGAGTGCGCAGAGCAGTTGCTGAGCCTAGTACCTGGCGCCGAGATGGCGAAATTTACCAAGGATGGGTCATCAGCGACCACGGCGGCGATGCGCCTCGCCCGCGCATTCACCGGCCGCGACATGGTCGCGCTTTGCGCAGACCACCCCTTCTTCTCCTATGATGATTGGGCGATATGCACCACGCCGATGGATGCAGGCGTCCCAGCGTCAACGCGCGCCTGACGCTCACATTCCGTTACAATGATCTCGCCTCGGTCGCGGCCCTGTTCGCCGCCCATCCCCGGCAGATCGCGGCGATCATCCTCGAGGCGGAAAAGGATGTCCCGCCGGCGCCGGGCTTTCTCGCCGGATTGCGCGTATTGTGCGACCGCAATGGTACCCTCTTGATCATCGACGAGATGATTACCGGCTTCCGCTGGCCGGATTGCACCGCCCAGCGCCACTATGGAATCAAGGCGGATCTGTCAACATTCGGAAAGGCGCTCGGCAACGGCTTCGCAATCTCCGCGGTTGTAGGCAAGCGCGAGATCATGCGGCTCGGTGGCCTCGACCACCATCGCGATCGTGTCTTCCTGTTGTCCACAACCCATGGTGCCGAGACACATGCACTGGCTGCATCGCTAGCGGTCATGGACGTGTACCGGCAGGAGCCGGTGATCGAAACCCTGCATCGGCAGGGCCACCGGTTGCGAACCGGCATTGAGGCCGCGGCCCTCCGTCACCGCCTGGATGAGCACTTCACGCTCGCTGGCCAGCCCTGCAACCTAGTCTATGCGTGCCGTGATCGCGATGGTGCGGCTTCGCAGACCTACAGAACCCTCTTCCTTCAAGAAATGATTCGCCGCGGCGTCCTGGCTCCATCTCTGGTCGTCAGCTATTCGCACTCAGACGTCGACATCGACCGGACGATAGACGCCGTCGACGGAGCGCTTGCCGTTTATAGAAAGGCGCTTGACGAAGGTCCGGACGCTTACCTGGTAGGCCGGTCCGTCCAGCCGGTTTTCCGCCGTCAATCTGAGGATTTGCCGAAATCCTGAAAGGATATCCGCCGGTTACTGCGGTCACGATAGAATTAGGCGCAGTACCAATCTAGGCTCACGCACACCGTTGCTTGCCGGGAGCAATCAACTTTGAAGGGGAGTGCGTTTTCAGAAGATAGAGTGGTTGTGCGCTGTTGCTGAGCGCATTGCGGTTGCCGTTGCTGCACCGTGAAGGAAGCTTTGGAGCTGCATGGGAGGTCAACTACACAGGTCCATCGAGCCCTAGTCGGCGAGAACCTGTCAGTAGAACGATGGCTGTTGTCTTGCGATTGGAGTTGAACAGTTGGTTTTGCGGAACGTCATTTGGCTCGGATGGATTGCCGTGGTCGGCGCCGCGCCGAAGGTCTGAATGATGCCGTCCAACGTTCCGACATTTGGCCTCGATACAGCGCCGAGTGGGCAAGTGAAGGCCGTCGATATAAATCCCGACACCTGGCACGGGCCTCGCTGGGCGAGGGGCAGCTAGATTTTGTTGGAACTGCTGCCGGTGGGACGGCCATTGGTTATCAGCGACCGGACGGAAGGGAAGCCTCGCCAAGCGCTTCAGCGCGCTTAATTTGTCAACGTTGAAAAATTTAACCCTTCTTTTGTGATGGCTCGTGCGGGTAACATACCGGTTCCGGCGCTGGCGAGAAGGCGGCGGAAGATCGTCTGTCCGAGGAACGAGAAAGGGAGTTGCTGCAATGGCGGACAGCAAAACGCCTGCTCCTTTGGATCCTGCTGTTCTGGCGGAACGATTTCAGGCGCTGGCGACTAAAAGCCAAGCTGCGGTACAGGGATTCCTCGTAGACCGACCCGACGTTGCCAATATTGGCATGGGCGATCCAGCCCAGATCGGTCAAGCGTTCTTTGAGCTGACAACGAAGCTTATGGCCGATCCGCGGCCGATTGCGCGTGCACAGCTCGAGCTCTTGGAACAGAGCGTGAGCCTGTGGACGCGGACCTGGCGACATCTGCTCGGCGGCGATCCACTACCTGTCAACACACCGGACAAACGCTTCAAACACCCTGAGTGGGCCGAAAACGCCATATTTAGCTATCTGCGCGACAGTTATCTTCTCTCCGCTCGCGCAATCCTCTCTGCCGTCCGAGGCGTGAAAGGGCTCGATCAGGAGACATCCAGGAAGGTCGAATTCTATACGAAGCAATTTATCGATGCATTGGCGCCCTCGAATTTTGCGGCGACAAACCCAGAAGTGTTGTCAAAGACGATTGAGACCGGCGGCGAGAACCTGCTCAGCGGCCTGACGAATTTGCTTGACGACCTGCAGCGCGGAAAGGGCCGCCTTAGCGTCACTATGACGGATATGAACGCGTTCCGGCTCGGCGAGAATATTGCGACGACGCCAGGCAAGATCGTTTTCCAGAACGAAATGATCCAACTCATCCAATACACGCCGATGACGGAGCAAGTCCGTCAGACGCCTCTTTTGATCATTCCGCCGTGGATCAACAAGTTCTACGTCCTCGATCTGCAGCCAAGGAACTCGTTCATCCGCTGGTGTGTCGAACAGGGGCACACGGTCTTCGTTATTTCCTGGATCAATCCGGACGCACGTCTGCGGGACAAGAGTTTCGAGCACTACATGCTTGAGGGCGCTATCGCGGCGATGGCGGCAATCGAGAACGCCACTGGCGAGCGTGCGCTGAATTGCGTCGGATATTGTCTTGGCGGAACACTTCTCGCATCGACGCTCGCTTATTTGGCGGCGAAAGGCGACGATCGCGTCAAGAGCGCAACCTATTTCGTCACGCTGGTCGACTTCGTGGAGTCCGGCGACATGTCGGTCTTTATTGACACCGAGCAACTTGCGGCGCTCGAAGCGCGCATGAACGAGAAGGGCTACCTGGATGCGCAGGATATGGCGACCTCGTTCAACATGTTGCGCGCGAATGATCTCATCTGGTCGTTCGTGGTAGGCAACTATCTGTTGGGCAAGGAGCCGGTTCCATTTGACCTTTTGTACTGGAATTCGGATGCGACGCGAATGCCTGCAGCCATGCACTCGTTCTACCTTCGCAACATGTATCAGGAGAACAATCTGGCCAAACCTGGAGGCATCATTCTCGACGGTACGCCAATCGATTTACGGAAAATTACGTCGCCGACCTTCATTCTCGGTACAAAAGAAGATCATATCGCACCTTGGAAATCAGCTTATCGGGCGACACAATTCTATGGTGGTCCGGTTGAGTTTGTGTTGTCGGCGTCTGGCCACATGGCCGGAGTGATCAGTGCGCCCGGCTCGAAATACGGCCACTGGACAAATTCGTCGAACCCAACGACCGCCGACGAATGGTTCAAAACCGCGACCGAGTGTCGGAGTTCGTGGTGGCCTCACTGGAACGAGTGGGTGACGACGTTTGCAGGTGGACAAGTCGCGGCTCGGACGCCCGGCGAGGGCCTATCGGTCATCGAAGATGCGCCAGGATCTTATGTAAGGGTCCGCTCCGATGCATAGGCAAATCAAACAAACACCGGTCCTTCTCCGAGGTGCATTATTCGCGTCATTAATGCGCCGCGCATTTCCGATCTTCGTGCCATGTACGGACATCCTTGGCGGGCGTCAGCACGTCTCAAAGGTGCCATGTGTGGACGGCTCCGAGTTGGCAAGAGCTTTTTCACGTTTTGCAGCATTGGTCGGTGCAGCCATGTGTTCGGCCTTTCAATGCGGCTCACATGACCGCTGGCCATAATGCCCTCCGCGGATCAGGTCCCGACCAACAGCTCGCATTCAAGAATGCTTTGGCACATGTGGGTTGTCCTGATCGCCGGATCGACCGGCTCTGCATTACGTGCTGTTCGCCCTCCCAACCTTCACATCACGCCGGTTGCGCGGCGCGATCTCGTTTATCGCGCAAGCGCGACGGGTTCCTTGTATTGCTCGCCCCTGGCCATCATGGCCCAGACCATTCGCGCGATCTTGTTGGCAAGCGCGATAGCCGCAACCTTGGTCGGCCGCCGCGCCAGCAAGGCCGTAAGCCAGGGCCGATGTTTGGTGCCATGGATCTTGGCGTAACGGATGACAGAAAGCGCGCCGGCCACAAACAGGCCGCGCAGATAGCGATCACCTTGCTTGCTTATATTGCCGAGCCTGTTCTTGCCTCCACTGGAGTGCTGTTTCGGCACCATACCGATCCAGGCCGAGAAGTTGCGCCCTGATCGGAAGGACTTTGGATCAGCAACGGCAGCGACCAAAGCCGTGGCCAGCACCGGACCGACGCCGGGGGCTTCTTCGAGCCTCATGCTCATTTCGTTGGATCGATGCCAGGCCCTGATCAGCCGGTCGAACTCCAGGATCTGCTCCTTGATCCTTCGCAGTTGAGCCCCGAGTGCCGAGAGACACGCACGAGCCATCTCCGGAACTCGCTTGTCGTTCGGATCGGCGACGACAGTGAGCAGTTCCTCGACACCGTGACGCCCGACCGGCGCAACGATCCCGAACTCGGCAAGATGAGCCCGGATCGCATTGATCACTGAGGTCTGCTGACGGATGAACAGATGGCGCGTGCGGTGCAACACCAGGCCGCTTTGCTGCTCGGCGAGTCTTGGTCGGCACGAACCGCATGTTGGCCCTGGTGACCGCCTCGCAAATGGCCTCTGCGTCAGTCGCGTCATTCTTCTGCCGCTTGACGTAGGGCTTCACGTAGGCCGGCGGCATCAGCCGAACGGTGTGACCAAGTGCCTGGAGTTCGCGTGACCAATGGTGCGCCGAGGCGCAGGCTTCGATGCCAACCAGACACGGCGACAGCTTCTGGAAGAACGGCAGGACGTAGCGACGCTTCAATTGCCGACGAACAATTACTTCGCCACCAGCGTCAACGCCGTGAACCTGGAAGACCGACTTGGCGATGTCTAAACCGATTGTCGTTATCGTCTGCATGGCTCGCTCCTCTGAATCGTGGGAGCCTTAACAGCGCCCACATCCATGGCACCGATGTGCCGGTGGAGGAGCCGTCCACAGCATCAACAACGGACAACTTGTGGGCCGGATTAACAAGATTTAGGCTCAGTCACTGAGGGCCTGCATGGATATCGAACGGGCACTACCGCGTTCCGAATTTCGAAGCGTTGCGCTCCTTTGAGGAAAGGCCCGTGGATAATGCTTTAGTTAGAGACATCCTGCGTGGCCACGCCCGCCGCACAGAATGTGACGATACAAACGTGATGGAAGGTGTCTCAGGATCACGCGACGCAATGCCGCCGCCGGAAAGGTAGTTTTGGCCTCGTTGAGAGGTTAGAATCCTCCGAGAGGTTAAAATCCTCCGCGACCTGTCACAGGGGGGTTCGACCATGGCACGGCAGCTTTGCTTCGCGATCGCCCTCATCGGCTCTGCAGTGCTCCTCAACGCACCGGCGGAAGCAGTGACAGATGCGGCGTGTGAGGAACAAGCGGCAAATTGCGTGGGCAGATGTGCCAGCCCCGGTGGCGCGGTGAATGATAACAGATGTATGAACCGCTGCACCCGGCAGGTGAACTCTTGCTTGATCCGCGCGCATGGTGCTGCGCGGCAGTGGTAGGTGGTCTGGGCAATGGCTTGTCCGAAAGAACGGTCCCAGTCCCCGGGGAAGCATCGGAGCTAAGACCGTTGAGGGGGATGTGCCGCTTCTGGGACGGCACGAACCTGACAACCCGCCGTGGCACCGGCCGTTCCATTGTTACCTTGTTGAACAGACAGGCCATCGGTCCTGCGATTCAATTGGTCATTCCCCCTCGTTACGCGCGATCAGCCCGGGACCGCCGCCCCCGGGCTATTCGTTGTCAGGCAGTCGTGTTCACGAAATCCTCCGCAAATATGCAGTTCGTGCCAATGCAAATGCCTTCAGGCTAGTGGCCTGTTTTGCAATGGCGAATTGCCTTATGCGGCCGGTAGCGGTGGCGATGCGTAGTCCGTCCAGACTAGTGAATTAGATCGATTTCGTTCGCGCCACTTGATCTAACTGGCTTAATTTTTGTTCATGATACGTTCACTGTCGGCGGGTCAACTACAACGGCCCCGCAGACGCCAGATCTCCATCGCATCCGGACTGAAATCGAGCAAATGCGGGGACAAATGCCCGCCAGCGCAAGGAATGATGCAGGTCACATTGGCCCGTTAGCCGGCGGTGCCGCTCGTCGGCCCTCCCCCACAGAGAAGCCCGCCGGTAAGTCCGGAAGCTGAGGGTTGTCACATGCCGGGTAATCCCGGCCAACCCCGCATGGCTTGCTTCGCCGCTAGGCACGAAACCATTTTTTAGGTCTACGAAGCGATCTTGAAACAAGCGAGCGCTACCCAAAGTGCCCTGGAGCGTGAGTAAGGGTACGTAAAATGATTGAAGCGGTGACGGTGGTCCTGGGTCTGCTTTGCGTTGGCATCTTTTTAGCCCATGCAGTCGACGCCTATCGTACGCTCTAAGGGCCGGTGACGAGTCCGGGAAAGCTCATGGGCGACCTCGCTTGGCGGGTGAGCATGCTGTAAACCGATCGTGCCCCCTTTCGGATGAACGGATTTCCGTAAACTGTGAGGACCGCGCCAAGTTCCGCCGCCCTGGATGTGTGCCGCGAATAAAAATGCGATGAACGCAACAAACAGCACCGGAAGCCTTTTTAAGTTCCGACATTTGACGGCTCCAAAAATTCCGAAACCCTTCATCGCGAGAAGTTACGAACCCCCCATTGGTGTGGCTTTTCCGTCATATTCTCATAACAGGACGCGGTGTTAGTATCCCGTAGTGTCGCAGCCCAACTCGGCACCTTCTTTTAAGAAACCCCGCCCGGTGACCTCCATCAGGCGGGGTTTTTCGTTAAGCGTCGGCTCGGCATCCCGGCAAACTCGTTGAACGATGGGCCTAGAACTCCAGGAAGTCCGCTGGTGAGTTGGGAGATGAAGGCTGTCAGGTGCGGCCAATCGCTTCCGGATTCGCCGCGACCTAATTTGTTCCTCGCCTTCATACGTTCCGGCTAATCTGCCTCGGGGAATATTTCGCTGTGTCCATTGCAGTTATTGAGAGTTCTCAAATGAGTATTCTTCAGCAACGCCTTACTGGAGCGATTACCCGATCAGATCAAGAAGCGGCCCGGAGATCGCGGCCGAAGTCCCGTGGAAAAATGCGCGAATTGAAATGAGAAAAAGCGCCTAGCTCAGCCCTTAGGTCGCTGCAAGCGCCGGATCATAGCATCGTTGATTGGCCACGAAGTCGGCCGGAAAGAAACCCTCTTACGGTCGACCTCGATTCAAGGAGGTTTATGGTGGAGATTATTGTCCAACGGCAGCCCGTTCTGCCGTTCTCTCGCGGCATTACTATCCGCTATACCCGCGAGAAAGCACCTGGGGGACTGATACGTTCGTTCCGAGAACTCCCCACCGTCGAAAAGCGCCGTCAACGATAATCGATTGGCTTGGCCGTATATTGCATTTCCGGAAAACCTGTTGCTGTAGCTAGGCGCAGATTTCGAAGAGAGAGGCGCGGATCTGAACCCGCGAACACGTTAAACACCTGGGGCCGTCATGTCAGACGTTGATGATTGGGATTTTGCCGGCGCCGACGACGCCAAGATGACGATCCGAGCGGCAATTCACTATTTACTCAAGGGCACCACGGACAGCGTCCGCGGTGATATCGTGCAGGAGATCATTTCGATCGTGCGCCAAGTCGCGAACGCGCCACCGCATGGCCAGCCGGACTCCCTGGACGATGACATGCCCGGCGGATAGCTTCCGGCTAGCTGCGCAGGCCGGGAGCCTCGTGGCCGCTGCGCGCGACATACTCGGTGTAACCGCCGCCGTAGATGTGAATGCCCTCGGGCGTCAGTTCCAGCACCCGATTGGACAATGCCGCCAGGAAATGCCGGTCGTGCGAGACGAACAGCATGGTGCCCTCATACTGCGATAGCGCCGTGATAAGCATTTCCTTGGTGGCCATGTCGAGATGGTTCGTCGGCTCGTCCAGCACCAGGAAGTTGGGCGGGTCGAACAGCATCTGCGCCATCACCAGGCGCGCTTTCTCGCCGCCCGATAGCACCCGGCATCGCTTCTCCACATCGTCGCCGGAGAATCCGAAGCAGCCGGCCAGCGCGCGCAACGAGCCCTGCCCGGCCTGCGGGAACGAATCCTCCAGCGACTGAAACACGGTGCGCTCGCCGTCGAGCAGGTCCATGGCGTGCTGCGCGAAGTAACCCATCTTGACGCTGCCGCCGATCGCCACCGTGCCGTCGTCCGGCTCGGTCGATCCCGCCACCAGTTTCAGCAACGTCGACTTGCCGGCACCATTGATGCCCATGACGCACCAGCGCTCCCGGCGGCGCACCTGGAAATCGAGACCATCATAGATGCGCTTGGTGCCATAGCCTTTGTGCACCTGCTTGAGGCTCACCACGTCCTCGCCGGAGCGCGGCGCCGGCAGGAAATCGAATTGCACGGTCTGGCGCCGCCGCGGCGGCTCGACCCGCTCGATCTTCTCCAGCTTCTTGACCCGGCTCTGCACCTGCGCGGCATGCGAGGCGCGCGCCTTGAACCGCTCGATGAAGTTGATTTCCTTGGCCAGCATCGCCTGCTGGCGCTCGAACTGGGCCTGCTGCTGCTTCTCGCTCAGCGCGCGCTGCTGCTCGTAGAATTCATAATTGCCGGAATAGGTCGTCAACTGACCGCCATCGATTTCGACCACTTTGGTAATGATGCGATTCATGAATTCGCGGTCATGCGAGGTCATGAACAGCGCGCCCTCATAGCCTTTGAGGAACTGCTCCAGCCAGATCAGGCTTTCGAGGTCGAGATGGTTGCTCGGCTCGTCCAGCAGCATGGCATCGGGACGCATCAACAGAATGCGCGCCAGCGCCACGCGCATCTTCCAGCCGCCCGACAGCGCACCGACGTCGCCGTCCATCATCTCCTCGCTGAAGCTGAGCCCCGCAAGGACTTCGCGCGCCCGTCCCTCCAGCGCATAACCGTCCAGTTCCTCGAAGCGCGCCTGCACCTCGCCGTAGCGCGCGATGATGTCATCCATCTCATCGGCCCTGTCAGGATCGCCCATGGCGGCCTCGAGCTCTTTCAGCTCTGCCGCCACGGCGCTGACGGGACCGGCACCGTCCATCACCTCGGATACTGCGCTCCGGCCTGACATCTCGCCGACGTCCTGGCTGAAATAGCCGATGGTGACGCCGCGATCGACGGCAACCTGGCCCTCATCGGGCAGTTCCTGGCCGGTGATCATGCGGAACAGCGTGGTCTTGCCGGCCCCGTTGGGGCCGACGAGACCGATCTTCTCGCCCTTCTGGAGCGCCGCGGAGGCCTCGATGAAAAGGATCTGATGGCCGTTCTGCTTGGAGATATTGTCGAGACGAATCATATGCCACACGCCGGGAAAGGGTTGCGGCCGCTCTTATGGCAAGCCGCGCGCTGTTGGAAGCGCATTTCGCAGCGAAAGGCAACCCGTTCTCAGACGCTCGATTGATGTCAGCCCGATGACGATCTCACCGGCGATGCCTCAATATCCGACGGTAAAACGCTGGCGCGAATGAGCGGGCTTTTCGATCTCATCGGCCAGCGCGATCGCATAGTCCTCGAACGAGATGCTGCTGCCCTTGTCGTTGGTCAGCAACTGATCGCGGCCAAGACGAAATTTCCCGGTGCGCTCGCCGGGCACGAACATCGCCGAGGGCGAAAGAAAGGTCCAGTCGAGTGCAGACTCCTTCCGCAGCAGATCGAGGAAGACCCCGCCGGCCGCGGCCTCGGCCTTGTATATCGCCGGAAATTGCGGGGTATCGATCAGTTTCACACCCGGAGCGACTTCAAGGCTGCCGGCTCCGCCCACCACCAAATAGCGGGGAACGCCGGCCTGATGCACGGCGGCAATCAGCTTGCGGGGATCGCTGGCGGAAAAATGGACTGAGCTGATGACCGCGTCATGGCCCTTGATGGCCGCGGCGAGCCCGGCGACATCACCCGCATCGGCCTGCGACGGTGTTACGCCGGATAGCGCCGGAAGCTTTTCCGGATGACGGGCGATGGCGGTGACGTGGTGGCCGCGGCGCGACAATTCGGCAAGGATACGCGATCCGGCATTGCCGGTGGCTCCGATCAAGGCGATTTTCATTTGGCTGCTCCATGTGGTATCTATCCGCTACCAGCTATCCGATCGGCTTACAGATGTGAAGAAGGCACTTCTGCGTAAGCTGGTTACCTCGAGGAGACCACCATGCAGACTGTACGCCACAAGCGAAACGCCTATGCGTCCGCCTGCCCGACCCGCCTGGTACTGGACCGCGTCGCCGACAAATGGGCGGTTCTGATATTGGGACTGCTTGGCGACGGCCCGGTGCGATTCAACCAGATACGCCGCCAGATCGAGGGCATTTCGCAAAAGGTATTGTCCCAAACCCTGAAAAGCCTGGAGCGTGACGGCCTGGTCAGCCGGAAGGCGATCCCGACCGTGCCGGTCACGGTCGAATATTCGATTACGCCGCTTGGCAAGACCTTGTCGGCGACCGTCGATGGCCTGCGGGTGTGGGCGGAAACCCACATCGACAAGGTGCTGAAAGCACAGAAACAATACGATGCCGGCCTGCAACGGACCGCGGCCTGAAGCCGGATCGAACGCGGTTCGCGCACGCAACCCGTTACAAAATCAACAGTGAGCAACATGTCGATGCGTCTTGAGCTTGGACTTGATACCTTTGGTGATGTCACGACCGGACATGATGGCCATCCATTGCCGCATGCCGAGGTCATTCGCAACGTCATCGACGAGGCGGTTCTCGCCGACGATCTCGGCGTCGACTTTTTCGGCGTCGGCGAACACCACCGGGCCGATTTCGCGATATCATCACCCGAGGTCCTGCTGGCCGCGATCGCGGGGCGCACCAAACGAATTCGGCTGGGCTCGGCGGTGACGGTGCTTAGCTCGGATGATCCGATCCGGGTGTTCCAGCGGTTTGCAACGCTGGATGCCGTGTCCAATGGACGGGCCGAGGTCATTCTCGGCCGCGGATCCTTTACCGAATCATTTCCGCTGTTCGGATTCAATCTCAGCGATTACGAAAAGCTGTTCGAGGAAAAACTCGATCTCTTTGCGGCGCTGATCCAGCAGGAGCCGGTGAGCATGGCAAGGCACCACGCGGACGCCGCTGGCAAATCAGCGGGTGTTTCCGCCGATCGAAACCGGACATCTTATGACCTGGATCGGGGTCGGCGGCAGCCCGGAATCCGTAGTGCGCGCGGCCCGATATGATTTGCCGCTGATGCTCGCCATTATCGGCGGCGAACCCAGTCGATTTGGGCCTTACGTCGACCTCTATCGCCGCGCCTACGAGCATCTCGGCAAGCCGGTGCGACCCATCGGCGTTCATTCGCCGGGATATATCGCCGAGAGCGATGAACAGGCGCGCGAGGAGCTTTGGCCGGACTATAAGCGGATGCGCGACCGGATCGGCGCCGAACGTGGCTGGCCGCCGATGCAACGCGCCGAATTCGATCGGGAGGCGGCCGTTGGTTCGCTGTATGTCGGTTCACCGGAGACCGTCGCGCGCCGGATCGCATCGACCGCGAGGGTTCTCGGCATCTCTCGCTTCGACATGAAATACAGCGCAGGTGGGCTCTCCCATGAGAAACTGATGCGCTGCATCAGCCTCTATGGCAGCAAAGTGATTCCGCTGGTGCGTGAACTTTTGAAGGACGAAGCAAACGCAGCGCCAGAAGTACTAACATGATAGTCGCATGATCGCCGCGACTGCTCGTCATGCACTCAAATGATTTGCCTCAGACCTCGCCGATCCATCGTCCTGCCCGCTCGAACAGCCCAATCGCGAATTGGTGGAGATATTTTCCTGTCTCCATCGAGGCCTGGCCGGTGCAGGCGCGGGCATAGGTTCCTTCATTGACGATGCCGAGCTTGTAGCAGGCCAGCACCTTGTACCAGGCGATGTCAGAGACGTCGCGGCCCGAATGTACTGAATAGTGTTCGACGAGTTCACCGGCTGCCGGAAATCCGCTCCACGGCTTGACACCGACCGTCCCGGGAACCGGACCAGACGGATCGGGCCAGGTCGCCAGCACCCAGCCAAGGTCAACGAGTGGATCGCCGATTGTGACCAACTCCCAGTCGACAATGGCAGCCAACTCCGGCGCATCGTGGCGGAACATGACATTGGCGAGATGATAGTCGCCATGAATGATGCTCGGCTCGAACTGCCGGGGTCGCCGATCCTCCAGCCACTGCCCAACCTCACGCAAACCGGGAAGATCCCCGCCGCCAGGCCAGCCTTCGAATTTGCGATAGCTTTCAAACTGCGACCGCCAGCGTTCGACTTGCCGCGCGAGAAAGTTCTCAGGCCTTCCCAATCCGGACAAGCCAACCTTCACGTAGTCGATCCGGCCCAATGCCGCGATCCCCTCGATCAGGGCAAGTCCCATGCGTCGGCGGATGGCGGGGTCGGATGCGTGTAGCGCTGGCAGTCCGACGGTTGCGTTGAAACCATCAACCGGCTCCATCAAATAGAAGGCCGCACCCAGCACGTCTTCCGACGAACACGCCGCGATCAGTTTCGGATGCGGAACATCGGTGTCGGACAGCGCCGCCAGAACACGAGCCTCCCGCCGCATGGTGTCGTTGCTGTTGGCACGAGGATGTTCGGGGGGACGGCGCAGCACAAACGCGCGTTGGCCACGGCAGAACCGGAATAACAGATTTTGCGTACCGCCCTGCAGGCGCGTTATTTCCTCGATCGGCCCTTGTCCGATTTGGTGTTCGTCCATCCAGCGGGCGAGAGCTGCGAAATCGACGACTTTGTGGGCCACCGGCGCTGACATCACAGCGCGTGGGCGACCGCTTCCGTGATTCGGTCAAAGCGTCGCCTGACGTAGGCTTCGGTTTCCTTGTGCGTGATGATGTAAAGCGCGTTGCGGCGGATGGCGTCGACCACCAGATCGCCGACCGGCCCCACCGGCAGTGTGCGGCCTTCCAGCGAACCGCTCTCCTTGTCCGCGTACACCGCACGTGTTTCCGGACCGCCGAGTTCGGCGGGACGGTTGCGATAGCTTTCATCGATCTTCGTCGTCACCCGCATCGGGCAGAGCACGGAAACGCCGATGCCGTCGTCGCGCAAATCTTTGGACAGGCATTCGGCCAGCGACACAACCGCAGCCTTGGAGACGCTATAGGGCCCGAGGCTGCGATTGCTGACGAGCCCGGCAAAGCTCGCCGTGAACAGCACATGGCCGCCCTGTTTCTGTTCAATCATCCGGGGCACGAACGCTTCGACACCATGGATCGGTCCCCACACGTTGACATTCATGATCCATTGCCAGTCGGCGTGGGTATTGGATTGCGTCGGCCCGAAGACCGCAACGCCGGCATTGTTGAAGACGATGTGAACTGCTCCGAAGCGGGACCAGGCTTGATCGGCGAGCCTTTCGACCGACGATTTGTCGGTTACATCAGTCACGATGCCCTCGGCCTCCGCACCTTCGGCTTTGAGCCCGGCCACGGCTTCGCTCAGACGGGTTTGTTCAATGTCCGCGAGCACAAGCTTGACACCCTCGCGGGCGAGGGAGCGGGCGGTGGCAAGTCCGATGCCGCTCGCGCCGCCGGTGATCACAGCAATCCTGCCCTTGAGTTCCTGCATTCACCTCCCCTTCTTGATTTTCTCAAATACGCAACATCACGGCGCGAAGAACACAATCTTCGTGCCGAGTGACAGCACCGATATCAGGCGGCAGAGATGACCTTTTGCTCGATCTGTTCGGCATATTTGGCAATCGCCGCATCGCGCAGAGCCGGAATATATTGCGTCGGGAACAGTCCGTTGGTGCCGTGCCGCTCGCGCAGCAATTGTCGCGCCACCGTAACCTTGTGCACTTCGGTCGGGCCATCGGCGAGGCCCATGTGAAAGCTCTCGATCACCTGTTCGGCGAACGGCATGTCGGGCGTGACACCGAGCGAGCCATGCAGGTGCAGCGCACGGGCAGCGACATCGTGGAATATCTTCGGCATCAATGCTTTTACGGCCGAGATGTCCTTGCGCACCGCGAGGTAGTCCTTGTACTTGTCGATCTTCCAGGCGGTACGCAGCACAAGCAGACGGAACTGCTCGATCTCCATCCAGGAGTCCGCGATCTTCTCCTGCACCATCTGCTTGTCGGCGAGCATCGAACCCTGGGTTTCCCGGCTCAGCACCCGTTCGCACATCAGTTCGAACGACTTCTGCACCTGGCCGATGGTTCGCATCGCGTGATGAATCCGGCCGCCGCCAAGGCGGGTCTGGGCAACGACGAAGCCGCCACCCCGGGGACCGAGCAGGTGATCCCGCGGTATTCTGACATTATTGTAGCGCATGTAGGCGTGAGACGGCTCGCCATGGAAACCGACCGGCATGTTGCGGATGATCTCGATTCCTGTCGTTTCCGCCGGAACGATGAAAGTCGACAAGCGATTGTATTCGCCGGCCCCTGGATCGGTAACGGCCATCACGATGAAAAAGCTTGCGACATGCGCATGTGACGAGAACCACTTCTCGCCGTTCAGTACCCACTCGTCGCCGACCAGTTCGGCGCGGGTGGTGAACACCTTGGGATCGGCACCGCCTTGCGGTTCTGTCATCGAGAAGCAGGAGACGATCTGATTGTCGAGCAGCGGAACGAGATAGCGGTCCTTCTGCTCCTGGGTGCCATAGTGAGCGAGGATTTCGGCGTTGCCCGAATCCGGCGCCTGACAGCCGAACACCGTCGGAGCGAACCGCGAACGGCCCAGGATCTCGTTGATCAAGGCCAGCTTGACCTGGCCGTATCCGCGTCCGCCGAGTTCGGGGCCGAGATGGCATGCCCAGAGCCGCGTTTCTTGACCTCGGCCTGCAACGGACGGACCAGGGCATTGCGCTTCGGATTCTTGACCTCATAGGGAAAGCCGAGAACGTGGTCGAGCGGCTCGACCTCCTCCTTCACAAAAAGGTCGATCCAGTCCAGTTCCTTCTGAAATTCCGGATCGGTTTCGAAATCCCATGACATGACGTTTCCCCATTTTTGATTGATCCAAGCCTTGGATACAAGGCTCGGATCCAAGGCTCACGCAAATGGGCCATTAAAGGCCCGCCAGGTCCAATCGGAAATTTGTGCCACTCCAATCCAATTTGGTTATGGATGATTCGGAAACACGCATGAGGGTCCATTAGGCCGCGTTCAACCGGCCGATCTCTTCGTCCGAAAACCCGAATTCAGCCAGTATTTCGTCGGTATGTTCGCCAACGACTGACGGAGCGGATTTGACTTCGGGTTTGGTGCGACTGAAACGAGGCGCCGGGCCAGGCTGAACGACGCCGTCAATCTCGCAGAAGACGCCACGGTCCTGCATATGGGCGTGAGCCGGCGCTTCATCCATGGTCAGGACCGGCGCAAAGCAGATGTCACTGCCCTCCATCAATTTGCACCAATCGGCGCGCGTTCGCGTGCGGAAGGCATCCGTCAAGACAGTCCGGAGCCTCGGCCAATTGGACCGGTCCCGATCGCGCAGTTCCGGCGCGCGCAGATCGAGCTTCTCCAGGAGCAAATTGAAGAACCGCTCCTCGATGGAGCCGATCGAAATGTATTTTCCGTCGGCGGTCTCATAGACGTCGTACCAGGGCGCGCCGGAATCGAGAATGTTATCGGCCCGGTTCTCATTCCATATACCCGCCGCTCTCAGCCCGAAGATGGCCGCGCCGAGCGAAGCCGCGCCGTCCACCATGGCAGCGTCAACGACCTGGCCTTTACCGGATGATCGGGCCTCAAGCAGCGCGCAGACGACCCCGAAAGCCAGATACATCGCGCCGCCGCCAAAATCTCCAACGAGATTGAGCGGCGGTGACGGCGGTCCGGACCTGCCGATCGCGTGCAGCATTCCGGTCAGCGAAATATAATTGATGTCATGGCCCGCAGCGCTGGCGACCGGTCCGGTTTGTCCCCACCCGGTGATGCGGCCGTAGACCAGGCGAGAATTGCAACGCCATAATTCGTCGGGACCCAGTCCAAGGCGTTCCATGACGCCGGGACGGAAGCCTTCGATCAGCGCATCGCATTTGGTCGCGATACGCTTCACCGCAGCGATCCCTTCCGGCGTCTTGAGATCGAGGGCAATGGACCGCCGCCCTCGATTGAGCACATTGAATTGCCTGGGCATCTCGACACCAAGGTCAACGGCGGATTTTCGGTCGACGCGAATAACCTCCGCTCCCATATCGGAAAGCATCATCCCGCAGAACGGCCCGGGTCCGATGCCCGCCATTTCGATGATCCGCACGCCCGCTAAAGGTCCCATGGTACCTCCCGTTTTCGTTGCTTTCGCGTTGCGAAAGATGAGCCCCTGCCCTCGCGCGCTCGGCGCCGGTGCGAAGCCGGATCAATGACATCTGGCCTCATCGTCGTCGCCAACGGCCACCTTCGTCCAATACATTTTTCTCGCGATAATCATTTGGTTTAATTATAGATAGTCGGTCAAAATAGCAGGCGGCGCTTCATCGAACGCGCAGAGATAGATCATGGACCTCGATGCAACCCCTTACCGCATCTTTGTCACCGTCGCCGACGAGTTGTCGTTTACGCGCGCCTCCGCGCTGCTCAACGTATCGCAACCGGCATTGTCGGCCCGGATTTGCGAATTCGAACGCCGGCTGGGTTTCGCATTGTTCTCCCGCACCAGCCGCCGCGTCGAACTCACGGTCGAAGGACGGCTATTCCTCGGCAATGCACGGCGCATGGTGACGGAATCCTCGTGGGCAAGCCAGGCCGCACGCGAAATCCGCGACAACGACCTGCGCATTGGTGCCCCGCTCTACACCATGCTGATTCCGAAGCGCCGCGAACTGATCGACCGCTTGTTCCTGGAGCATCCGAACATCCATCTTCGGATCTTCGACAAGAGCCATTCCCGCAATTTTGCGGATCTGACGCGCAGGGAGATCGACCTCGCGCTGCATGTCGAACCTTCCGACGTCAGTACCGCCGAGATCGATGCCGTATCCGAAGCCGACTGGCCGGACGGCCTGGAGCGGCTGCACCTCGACGAGAAGCAGATCGCACTGCAAATCCCCGCCGAGCACCCATGGTCGAGGATGGACGCGGTGCCGATCGAGATGCTGAAGGACCAGAAGATTGCCGTCATCAATCGCGCGCTGGGGGCGCCGCTTTCGGTCGCGCTCAGCCGCCCCTTGCGTGAAGCCGGCGTCGAACTGGTGCGCCCTCCCGAAGGGCACCCGATCGCCGTCGAGCGCTACGGGCGATTGACCCGCATTCCCGCGGTCTCGTTGGGCTGGTTCGATGCTCCGGCGGATGCGCCGCCCAAGGATGTCGTGATCCGTCAGATCAAAGGGCTCAATCTGAGCACGACGCTCTCGTTGATCCGCATCCACGGCGAGCAGCGCCCCTCCGCGGCACTGGTTTGGGAGATGGCGAAAAAGCCACCAACCAAAGGAAAACCCTGAGCGCCGCCGTCTTCCATCGGAACGAAAACGCTCTAGTGAATCGCAGCGTACATGATCTTGTCTTCGGTCGCGGTGGCGGCATCGAACTCGGCTACGATACGACCGAGGCGGGCGACCAGGATGCGGTCGGAAATGCTGAGCACTTCCGGCAAGTATGACGAGATCACCACCACCGCCTTGCCTTCTTCGGCGAGACGGCGGATCTGCGCATGGATTTCCGGAATGGTGCCGACGTCGACGCCGCGCGTCGGCTCGTCAAAGATCATGATCGAGGGATCCTGCACCAGCGATTTCGCTACCACCACCTTCTGCTGGTTGCCGCCGGATAGCTCGACGATCTTGGCCTTGCGCTGCAGCGTGCTGATCTTCAGCCGCTCGACCCAATAGCTGGCGAGCTTGTTGCGGATCAGCTCAGACAGCACGAAGCGCCAGCCCGTCTTGGTGGCGAGCTTGCCGATATAGACATTGTCGTCCACCACCATGGTCTCGAAGAAGCCGTTCAGCTTGCGGTCCTCGGTGATATAGGCGATGCCGGCGTCGATCGCCTGCTTCGGCACCCGGTAGCGAATCGGCTTGCCACGCAACTTGATGGTGCCGCCATTGATCAGGTTCCGCTTCAAGGCGCCGAAGATGATCTTGGCGATCTCGGTGCGGCCGGAGCCGATCAAGCCGGCGATGCCGACGACCTCGCCGGCATAGATCGAGAACGACATGTTCTTGACCATGGTTCCCATGGTGACGTTTTCCACCGTGAGCACCTTCTCGCGCCGCTGGCGCCGGCGTTCGGCGTGGCCTTCCTTGTGCGCATAGTGGGTCTGCGTGATGTCGCGGCCGACCATGTGGCGCACCAGCTTTTCACGGGTCATCTCCGCGGTCTTGGCAGTTATCACCAGCTTGCCGTCCCGCAGCACCGTGATGCGGTCGGAAATCTGCAAGCTTTCCTCGAGCGCATGCGAGATGTAGATGATGGCGACGCCGCGGGCGCGCAGGTCGCGGACGAGGTTGAAGAAGTGGACGATCTCTTCCGGCGTCAGGCTCGCTGTCGGCTCATCGAAGATCATGATACGGGCGTCGTTGTAGACTGCGCGGGCGATCTCGACCATCTGCCGCTTGGCGGTGCCGAGCAACCCGATCGGCGTCGCCGGATCGATATGGAAGTTCAGCGACTGCAGTAGCTGCTGCGCCTGAATGTTCAGCTTCTTGAAGCTGGTGATGAGCTTCTCGTTGCCGAGTTCGATGTTCTGCGCCGCGGTCATGGTCGGCACCAGGCTGGTCTCCTGATAGACCATGCAGATGCCGGCAGCGAGCGCATCGCGCGGCCGCTCGAAATTGACCGGCTTGCCATCGACGTAATACTCGCCCGACGTCAGCTTGATGGCGCCGGCGATGGCCTTGCAGAGCGTCGATTTGCCGGCGCCGTTCTCGCCGACCAATCGCGTGAACCTCGCCGGCATAAAGATCGAAATCGATGTTTTCGATGGCATGCACGCCGCCATAGATCTTGCTGCCGTTCACGACGCGAAGCACCGGCTCCTTGCCGATGGAAGCAAGCCTGGCGACGGCCTCGGGTGCGGATATCACTTCGTTCATGCGCGACCTCCCGACCGGTCCAGCAGACACCCGACCGCTGCCCCTTGGAAACGATCACCAGGCCCTGCGCGGTGTCGCGGCGGCGGTGATGCCGTGATAACCGCCCGCCGACCCGGCTGTGCAGGCTCTCCACCGACTTCGCCTTCCTCGTCGATAGCGCGACCAGAGCCCGTAGGAACGCGGCGGCGCCCATGGCTTCTGGATGCCGAGCGCCTTGATCGAGCCGAACTGCATCGGCTCATGACAATCACTCGCCGGAGGCGAGCGCGGGTGAGATCCAGTAGGCCGGGTTCGGGATGGTCTTCATCATCTCTTGGCGGAAATCGTCCTCGCGCAGCACGAACTCGACCAGATGGGTGCGCACGGCAAAGAAGCTGAGCCAGAAGCCGCCGCCGCCGGCATTGTCCGAGCCGCGCCGGATATCCCGGCATGTTGCCGACTGACCGTCATACGGGCCGCGATCGCCGCGGCCGGCAATGGCGGCGCGGCTCAGATCCAGTGATTCCAGCTTTGGTAAACCAGAGCGTCTTGCCGTCGGCCGCAATGGCCACCCCGTGGGGATAGTACAGGTCACGCAACAGAACCGTTCGCGCCGTCGAGCCCCGCGTCCGCACGCTGACCAGACGGCCCGAGACTGGTTCTTCTCCATGAGATCGCGTACACCAATCCTCGCGCTCAGGTTCGCGCTGCTGCCGTCGGTCATGAAGATGCTGCCGTCCGGCCGCGGCGACAACGCTGGTCAGGCAGTTGCAGCGGCTGGTCGCCGACCTGATTAAGCCAGGTCTGCCGGCCGCCGAGCGATCGACCGCGGCGAGGCCGCGGCCGGCGACGCAGACCAGCAGCCGGCCATCCGGATGAAAGGCCAGCCCGCCGGCATCGCCGTCGAAGCTCGGCGAAGACCGAGCGCGTCTCGATAGCCCGCGCCGGACAGACGCAGTACCTGCTTGCCGCGCGGAGACATAGATCGCGCCGTCGCGTGCCTTCGGCGACATCATCGGCGCCCGGAATCGGCTCCCCGATCGGGCTGGCAGCATCCAGCCGATCGTTCGGACTATAGCGCGCCGTCCATCGCCGGAATCGCATGCTGCTCCCGGTTCGGGAAACACGATCTGCTCGAGTCGCGCAGAAGTACGTAAAGAACGCCCATGATCTACGCCCTGTCCCGCCGCTTGTTGCCCCAATAGGCCTCAAATCCTGTCCATGTCGGATCCGCGTCCTCGAGCTTGATGCGACCGATCCGGTTGTTCTCGAGCCCGCCGAGATAGAGATAGCCCTTGTGCTCGCGCATCGAGGTCAAGGTGGAATGCGAGATGCCGGTCGGATCCCAGTAGGATTCCAGCACCTCGCCCGCTTTCGGTGAATTTCAGCACGCAGCCATGGTTGAGCCCGGGCGCCAGCCACTCGTCGGTCGGCACCTGCTTGACCATGCGCAGCCGGAAGCCCGGCTTGCGCATCGCGAGATCGAACGACCGGCGTGCGGATGCCGACCAGCGCAAGCCAGTAATTGCCGTCGGATGCGCGGTTGATGTTGTCGCGAATTGCCCGGCAGCTTCTCGATCAGAACCTCCAGTTCGCCCTTCTTCGGGCCCTTCCACCCAGTAGCGGAAGACCTGGCAGAGCGAGGTACTGGCGATCAGCACCGATTTGCCGTCGTGCGAGACGCAGATTCCGTTCGGGAAGTAGAAAGTGATTGATCGCCGTCCAGGTCTTCTTGGTGGCCGGGTCATAGACGACCAGGCGGCCATTGGGTCGCCCTTCGATGATGTCGAGCGTGTTGGTCGTCATCTCGTAGCGGGTGGTGCAATCGCTGAACTAGATCTTGCCGTCGGGCGCCGATATCGAGATCGTCGGCCATGCGCAGCCGGCTGTCGTCGTTCAGCTTGTACCAGGTGCGGTTGGTCTCGTCGGTGACCTTGAAGACCTGCCGTCCGGCTTGATGCCGTAGACGCCCATGCCGGCAACGGCGACGATCAGATTCTCGTCCTGGTCGAACTGCATGCCGAGCGGACGGCCGCCGATATGGGCGAAGACTTCGCGATGCTCGAAGTTCGGCCCGGAGAAGCGGATGATATTGCCATCGCGGGTGCTGCCGTAGAGCCGGTCGTGCCGATCGAGAATGACGTCCTCGGGACCCTCGACCTGATTGAGGCCGATCGCTTCGGCGTTGATCAGCCGGTCGTTCTGGGCAAAGGGCGTGTTGCTGCCGCGCTCGCAGCGATGGCGATCGATGCGAGCGGCAACGCCGCCGGATTGACGTAGATCTTCTGGATTGCCTTGCCGCGGTTCTTCGCCCATTTGACGTCGATGCCGACGGCGACCAGCAGAATGATGCCGATGATCCCCGAGGTGACGTAGCCCGGGATGCCCATCCGGACCAGGCCGTTGGTGAGGACGAAGATGATGATGCGCGCCGATCATCGCGCGCCACACGGTGCCCTTGCCGCCGGCAAGCGAGACGCCGCCCAGCATGACGGCGGTCAGCGCCTGGAATTCCCAGCCGACGCCGGTCGTGGAATCCGTGCTGTCCTGGCGCGCCGCATAGAAGATGCCGCCGGTCGCGCAGAGCATGCCCGGACAGCGCATAGGTGAAGAGCAGCATGCGCTCGACCGGAATGCCGGCATGGCGCGCCGCCTTGCGGCTAGCGCCGATGGCCGTCAGATGCCAGCCGTAGCGCGAACGGCTGAGAAAGATGTGCCCGACGAGCAGCACGACAATAAGCGTCGCGGCATTGATCGGAATGCCGAGCACGATAGCCCTCGCCGAGAAACTCCCAGGCGTTGCTGTCGACCGAGTTGGTGGCGAACACGGTGGCGAATTTCTCGCTCAGGATGTTGACCGAGGCGCGCAGGATGATCAGCGTCACCAGGGTCGTCAGAAATGGGCGCGCCTTGAGATAGCCGATCAATAGCCCGTTGATGCCGCCGATTGTGGCGCCGACCGCCATCGTGCCGAGGATGACCAGCCGGAACCGGCATCCGGCACACGTTGAGCAGGAACAGCGCGGTGAAATTGCAGAGCGCGAAAATGGCGCCGACGCTGAGATCGATGCCGCCGGTAATCAGGCAAAATGCCATGCCGAGGGCGACGAAGCCGAACTCGGCGAACAGCCGCATCAGCGACAGAAAATTCTCCATTCCGGCATAGTTGGGAATCGTCGCGGAGAACCAAAGCAGCAGACCGATCATCAAGGTAAACGGGATCACCGGCTCGAACCACTGCTTCAGCAGCAACTCCGAAAGCAAAAGCCGCGGCGACAGGCTGGCATGCAACCGCGTGCCGAAGCTGGTGCCCATGGTACTATCCGACATCAATACGCTCCCTGCAGCGGGCAGCTCCCGCCGTCCGGTGGCCGACTCCCGCCGCGCGGCGGGAGTTGCGATCAATCTTGCTTACTTCTTGTCGGGCGCCATCGGCACCGGCGAGGTTGCGGCAGTCTTCGGCAAGGCGAAGCAATTGGCGCCGCTGGCGTTGCTCTTGTCGAGCCAGATCGGCTGGGTGTAGTACTCATAGCGCTTCTCACCCGGCTTTTCACTGTTTTCCAGCAGCGTGACGGCGGCAGCAACCAGGTCGTGGCCCTGCTCGGTCGCCTTGTAGCTCAGGAACCTGTAGAAGTTCCCCTGGTTGACCTGGTCGCAATCAAGCTGCGAGCCCTCGCCCGAGGCATAGACCTTTACCTGATCGATCTTGCCCGCGTTGCGGATCGCCTGGGACGCTCCTGACTGCATGATGCCCCAAAAGCCAATGCTGGCGCAGAGATCGGGATTCTGCTGGATCACGGTCGAGGTGATGTTGAGGGCGGCATTGGCATCCCAGTTCGCTGCCTGGTTGGAGACGACCTTGATCGAAGAATCCTTCTTGAACACTGTCCATGATGCCGCCGATCTGATCAACGCTGGCCGCGGCGGTGAGTTCGCCCTGCACGATCGAGACCTTGCCCGACTTGCCGCTGCCGGCGCCGCACTGCTTGACGACATCCTCGGCCAGCATACGGCCGACCTCATACCAGTCGGCGCCGACGAAGGCGGAAGACTTGTAGTTCGAGGACATGTTGATCTGGATAACATGCGTGCCCTGGGCCTCGGCCCGCTTCAGCTCCTTCATCAGCAGTGTAACGCTGGGGTTCTGCACGATCAGCACATCCGGCTTGTCATTGACCAGCGCGGTCAGAGCCTGCTGCATGGCCGACGGATTGTTGTTGGGATCGCGCACCACATACTTCATGCCGCGCCAGGCCGCTTCGGTGCGCACCACGCGCCCCCATTCGTCCTGCAATGGCACGCCGAGCGCGATCGGCAGGAAGGCGATGGTCTTGCCTTTGACAGCTTTATTGTAGTCGGCTCGAAGCTCATGCGCCGTCTTTGTGCCGCCTTCCTCTTGCGCCGTCGCGATAAAGGGCGCCCCCGCCACCAGCGCGAAGCCGGCAAGTGTCAAGGCCGCCTTCGCCAGGAATGATTTCTGCAACATGTCGTCGTCCTCCCTCTTGTGTGTTTATTTTATTGGTAGTTGCTTGCTTGACCCCAGTGCGGGTCAATCGCCCTGACGCGCGGTCTCCTCGTCCCGCGGATGCAGCCAATTGTCCAGAATGATAGCGGCAAGCAAAACCACACCGCGGATGATGTTCTGCACTTCGCTGTTGACGTCCATGATGGTGAAGGCATTGAGCAAGGTGCCGATCAGGGCGCAGCCGACCACGACGCTGAATACGCTGCCGCGGCCGCCGATCAGGCTGATGCCTCCGAGCACGACCACGAGGATGACGTCGAAGACATAAGTGCCCTGCACCACCGCCATCTGCATGCTGCCGGTCGTGCCGACCCAGACCAGCCCGGCGATCCAGGCCAGGAAGGCCACGATCATATATTCGAGGACAATCAGCGGCCGCAGCGCAATTCCTGAAAGCCGGCCGCCTCCGGATTGTCGCCCTGGGATAAATGAAGCGGCCGGTCGAGGTACGCGACAGGAACAGATGCACAACCAGCGCGCAAAAGCAAAGACGAAGATCGGCATCGGCATGCCGAAAAGATGCCCGGCGCCGAGAAACAGCAGCGCCGGCGCATTCGTCGGCGCATAGACCACCCAGGCCGGCGCGAACCAGAAGCGCCGTCCATAGATCACCGAACCGGCAGCCAGCGTCACGAACAGCGCAGGCGCCTCGACGAAGGCCACGATAATGCCGTTGATGGCGCCGATCGACAGCGCGACTGCAAGCGACAACAGCGATGCCCAGAAGATCGGCATCCCATCTGCATCTCGATCAGCCCGACCGCCCAGGAGCCTGCCATGATGGCGACCTCGCTGAGGTCGATGCCGCGGCTGATCACGATCAGGCCCATACCGAGACCGAGAATGCCGAGAATGGAGATGCTGCGCATCAGGTTGAGCAGATTTGCGACGGAAGAGAAGCCCGGCAGGGTCAGGCTGAAGATCACGAGCAGCGCGATCGTGATGCAGCAGCACGATCTGCTCCTGCGACGGCTTCTTCAGCAATTGTCCAAGCAGACTGCCGACAGCCCCACGCTCACCGTCAGCCGATGCATCCAACGCCATGGCAACCCGCCTCCCACGAAACCATTTTTTCCAGTTTCCCTGGATATTGGCTTATCTTGCCTTCATCGTGCCCCGGCGCGGCGTTCCTAGCAAGCCCGAACCGATGCGACGTCTTGTATATGTTTGGTCTTGCATATTTCAGTCGCAGGGCGCGCCTGCACCCCGAGATGACCGGAACTTCGCCGGCCTGATGACACCGGGACGCGCCTCTGCCACAGATCGCAACCAAAGCGCGACATTCGCACCGCTTGCATTGGCGACCGGCCCGAACGGTACGACCGCTCAACGATCAAAGCGGTTGTTCGTGTCATCGTTGTTTCCAGCCCTTTCGAATTTTTCTTGTCGTCCGTCCCGCGATTTTCCCAGCCCGCGCGCCCCGGGCGGCACATGGCCAAGCTTCGAATGTACTTTCGATTTTGTAATTATACTGTCAAGTATAATTTTACGAACGTGTTTCGCCCGAAATTTTGAACCGAAGCGAGGCTGAATTTCCAAAAGATTTGTTAGATCGCAACCCCGCCGTCAACGTCAACAATCTGACCTGAGATATAGTCCGACTCCGGCAGACAAAGCAGCAGCACGCTGCCCGCGGCCTCCTCGGGACTGCCGCCTCGCCGCAGCGGAACCCGATTTCGCAGATCGTCAAGCGCGGCCTTTGTCATTCCGACGCGATGTTCGCGGCCGGCGACCTTGACGGCAGTTTCGCCACGTATTTCCTGCGTCAGCCGCGTTTCGATCCAGCCGAACGCGACCGCGTTGACGTTGACCCCCAAAGGTCCGAGTTCTCGGGCGAGACTCTTGGTCAGTCCGATCAATCCGGCTTTTGCCGAGGAATAACCGACTTGTCCGGCGGCGCCATGGGTCCCGGAGATGGAGGAGACGTTGACGATCTTCCGCTGAAACGCCGCTTTGGCGTGGGCGCCGCCGTCGCGGGCGGCGAGTTGCTTCCAATGTTGAACGGCCTGCCGCACGATGCGAAACGGCGCTGTGAGATGAACATCAATCATGGCGTTCCATTGCTCGTCCGAAGTCACCTCAATTCTGCTATTCCAGACATACCCGGCATTATTCACGATAATGTCGACAGCGCCGAAGTGGTCAAGCGCTCCCTCGACGAAGCGCTGGGGGAAATGTGAATCGGTCACGCTCCCCACCACGGCCCTGGCTTCTCCTCCATCGGCCTCGATCAGCGCGACAGCTTCTCTGGCCGGCTCATCGTCAAGATCGTTAAGAACAATCTTCGCACCCTCGCCGGCCAACTGCATCGCTACGCTTCGTCCGATTCCGCGCCCGGCCCCAGTCACCAACGCGACACGCCCCGCAAGCCGCTTCATCGTTCGCTCCCGCCGGTTCGATCATCGGTGTCGTGCGCAGGACGCGCGCCGGTCGGCAACAAGGTACGCATGGCGATACCCGACATGATCTCCGCGAACTCGTCGCGCGTCAGCGGATCGTCCTTTCGGTACCATTGGAAACAGCAGGAAATCATCATCGTGATGGCGCTGGCGGCGATTCTCGGGTGCACAACCTCAAATTCGCCGGACTCGACCCCTGACTGGACGAGTTGGCTGACGCGGTTGTCGATCTCGACGCGACGACGCATGATCTTCTTTCGATCCGCTTCGTCCAGGTTCGGCGTCTCCCGCAGGTAAACCGCCAGATAGTGCCCATGATCGATGACGATTTCAGTCAGACGCCGGCAAAACCAGCGCATTCTCGAGGTCGTCGACCCTTCCTGCAGCTCCGCGTCCTCGACCGCTGACAGCGACAATTCGGCACCATAGCCGGAAATTGCAGCCAGAATTTCCCCCTTGTCGCGGAACTGATAGTAGACGAACGGCTTCGTCACGCCGATCGCGGCAGCGATCTGGTCCATCGTACACCCATGGTAGCCGTTGCGCAGAAAGAGTTGGGTTGCCGCCTCAAGAATGCGCTCCTTCTTTAGCGCGACGAGCTCCGCCTTCACGCTGCGCGGTGAAGCCGGAGCTGACCCGCTTCGTTTGCGCGCCGAACCTGATTTTTGCATACCTGACCTGGCTCCGATGGGTTGAGGCTCGCCGATGCTCTCCTCCGGCATCTCAGCATATCCGACCGCCTATTGCAAAATTATACTTTGTGGTATAATTAAACGATATATAGTATTATCGAAAGCAAATCCAGTTACCGGCGAAAATAATCAATCCGTCAAAGGGAGGCGGCATGAATGGAGGCCGAAGTCAGATGCAGAGCACTGGTCGCAGGCGGATCGCCCGCATCGCACTCGGCGACCTGATCCATCGCGCCGCGCGCCGATTCGGCCGAAAGGTCGCGATCATCGACCGGGAGCGTCGGGTTTCCTTTATCGAGCTGAACGCCGACAGCAATCGCTTTGCTCACTATCTATTGTCCACCCAAGCCGCGGCCGGCGACCGGATTGGCATGCTCTGCAACAATTCCGTCGAGATGGTCGTTGCCTTTACCGGCATTCAGAAGGCCGGATTGGTATGGGTACCGATCAACACGGGCCTCGCAGCATCCGCCATCGACAACATCATCGAACACGCGGATATCCAATATCTCGTCGTCGACGGAGACCTGTATACCCGCCCCTCCATCATGGAGATCGTCAGCAAGCGAAAGCTTCGATGCATCGTGCTCAATCCCGGCGCGGAGCTGAGTGGGTCCGCGCCGGGAATCCTCTATACCGACGCGGTCGATACCATGCCGGATACGTTGCCCGACGTCGACATCGGCAGCGATGATCTTGCTCAGATCATGTATACGAGCGGCACGACGGGACGGCAGAAAGGTGTGATGCATTCGCACGCTTCCGTCTACGCCGCGCTGATGAGCAACATCGCGGAGCTCGGCGCCAACAGCAATGACGTCGCGAGCTGCATTTTTCCAATGTTTCACGTCTCGCAGCATGTCGTTTCGATGACATTCTGGGTCGTGGGCGCAGCCGTGCATCTCGATCGTTCGTTCGACGTCGACAATTTTCTGCAGGCTGTCCGGAGGTCACGCATCACCGTCATGGTGGCATTGCCGATGATGTACGGCGCGATCCTCCATCATCCGCGGAGATCGGCATACGATCTAACCAGCCTCAGGCTCTGCATCTACGCAATGGCGCCGATGTCGCAACCCATGCTGATGCGGCTGATCGATGAAATCTGCCCGAACTTCGCGCTCTGCTCGGGGCAGACCGAGATGTACTCGATCACGACCATGTTCAAGCCGGAACAGCAACTACAACGGTTTGGTCCCTATTGGGGGATCTCGGCCTACGTCAACGAAACGGCCATCATGAATGACGAGGGAAGGCTGCTCAGCAACGAGGAGATTGGCGAGATCGTCCATCGCGGACCGAACGTCATGCTGGGCTATTACAAGGACGAGCAAGCGACGCGCAATGCGCAAGCCTTCGGCTGGCACCACACTGGCGATCTCGGCATGTTCGATTCGGACGGCCAGTTGCTGTTTGTCGACCGCAAGAAGGACATGATCAAGTCTGGCGGCGAGAATGTACCGTCGCTCAAGGTGGAAGAAGTTCTGCTGCGACACGCAGCCGTCGCCAACGCGGCTGTAGTGGGTCTGCCTCATTCCAGATGGTCGGAAGCGGTGACGGCCTTCGTTCTGCTCAAACCGGGCGCGGATATCGCCGCCGACGATCTCAACAGCCATTGCCGGGATCATTTGGGTGGCTTCGAGGTTCCGAAGAAGATCGTGGTGCTTGAGACGTTTCCGATGACTTCGACGGGGAAGATCCAAAAAGCCCTACTGCGCGAAGCCTACCAGAGTGCCTACGCCGGAGAGTAACGCCGAAAGAACGATCGGGCGACCACGGGGGCGCGCTCGTGCGACGCGCCGTCCAATTCGACCTCAGGGATGAAGGATACCGCAATGAGTGCCGTTCAAGTCGATCAAGGCGATGCGTGGATGGAGGCACTGGATCTCGCGCTCAATGACGTGGACATTCCGACGCTCCTGATGGTTCTGATCCAGCTGACCGGCGATACCAATTGGTTGTCGCCGCGTTTTCAATGCTTGCGCGTGAGGGGGCTTGCCGACGACGGCACCGGCGGCCTCGGCGAAGATATCTGCGCCGAGATCGTCGCAGCCGCCCGCACTGCGATCCTCAGGTGGAGGAGCCGCACCGCGCCGGCGCCGGCTGTGCTTCCGCACGAGGTGCTGGCCGACATGATGCGGATCAACACGGGAGAAGAGATACCCGCTGGCTATGGCGCCATCATTGCCGCGGGACTGGGTCACGACGAGGCCTTCTCGCTGCATCGGAAGGACAGATTCCGGGTTCCGGAAGATTTTCGCGTTTTGATCATCGGAGCCGGCATCGCCGGACTTTGCACGGCAATTCGGCTGGAAAATGCAGGCGTCCCCTATCTCGTCATCGAGAAGAACGCAACGATAGGCGGCACCTGGCACGAGAACCGCTATCCCGGCGCCGGCGTCGATACGCCAAGCCATATCTATTCCTATTCGTTCGCAAAGCACGACTGGACAATGCACTTCGCTCTCCAGCCCGAAATTCAGAATTATTTCGAACATGTCGCAGACAAATACAACGTCCGCCCGCAGATCCGTTTCAATACCCGTGTCGAATCCGCGCGATACGACGACAGGTCGGCGCGGTGGATCGTTCGCACCACGGATGACGCGGGAACGTCGCAGGAATTGTCGGCCAATATTCTGATCGGCGCCGTGGGAGTTCTCAACACTCCGAAGCTGCCGGCGATCAAGGGACTGGAGAGCTTCGCAGGGCCCTGCTTTCACACCGCGCGCTGGCCGCAAGGCCTCGATCTTCACGACAAATGCGTTGCCGTCATCGGCAACGGAGCAACGGCGATGCAGGTGGTCCCGGCCGTCGCCGGGAACGTGCGGTCGCTGACCGTATTTCAGCGCTCAAAGCAATGGGCCGCGCCGTTCGAACAATTCCGGAAGCCGATTCCAGCCGGCGCACGCTTTCTGCTGCGCGAAATTCCTTTCTATCAGGAATGGTACCGGCAGCGTCTGGCCTGGATCTTCAACGACAGGATTCACAGCTCGCTACAGATCGACCCGGATTGGCCGCATCCGGGTCGCTCGATCAACGCGCAAAACGAGAAGCATCGGGAGGCCTTCACCGCCTACGTCAAGGCGGAACTGGGCTCCCGGCAGGATTTGCTACCCGACGTACTGCCTGATTACCCTCCCTTCGGCAAACGCATGCTGATGGACAACGGCTGGTATCGGACCCTCACCCGCGACAATGTGCGCCTCGTGACCGACAGCATTACCGAGATTGCGGAACGCGAGATCGTCACGCGTTCCGGCGCGCGACATGCAGCCGATGTGCTGGTGATCGCGACCGGGTTCGATGCCGTCAACATGCTTGCGTCGTTCGAGCTCTATGGAAAAGACGGCCGGTCCATTCGCGAGGCATGGGAGGCACGAGGACCGGAAGCCTACATGGGAATGACCATCCCCGGCTTTCCGAACTTTTTTGTGCTGGGCGGACCCAACACCGGATTGGGGCATGGCGGAAGCGGCGTCGCTGTGATCGAAAGCCAGGTACGCTACGTCATGGGCATTCTCGAAAAGGCGATCGCAGCCTGCGGACCTTCGTTCGAAATCGAGATCAAGCGTGACGTGTACGAGCTGTACAACAAGCGGGTTCAGGAAGCTCACAATCGCATGATCTGGACGCACAAGGGGATGAGCAACTGGTACCGCAACGCCAAGGGCCGCGTCGTCGTCACGACACCTTTTCGAAACGACGCCAGCTGGCATGCCGCACGCAGAACGGACCTGGATGATTTCACCCTCGCATCGCGCGTCCAGTGTGACTCGGAGTAGATGACCTAGAGAATAAGGCCGCCATCGACCACGATCGTTTGGCCGACAATGTAGGATGCCAGCGGCGACGCCAGAAACAACGCCGCGCCCGCCATATCGGCGGGCGTGCCCAGGCGCCGCAGCGGAATATTCTTGACCGCCCCTTCCAGCCGAACCGGATTAGCCGTGGTGACCTTGGTCAGTTTGGTATCGACAAGGCCGGGAGCAATGCCGTTGACCCGAATGCCATCCTCGGCCCACGCCTCTCCCAGCGTGCGGGTGAGGCCCACCGCGCCGGTCTTCGACGCGTTGTAGGCGGGATTTCCCACCGTCGAATGATAGGCGGCCGTCGAGCTGACGATGATGAACGAGCCTTTGGCTGCCTTCAGCATCGCATGAAACCTCGCGCCACAGGCCATCAGGGACATCAGGTTGACCTCCAGCACCTTGCGGAATCCGGGCATCTCGAACTCGCCGCGCTTGTAGATCACGGTGCCTTGCGCCAGCACCAGCACGTCGAGCCGATCGAATGCCGGCTTGAAGCTTTCGATCGCCTGCGCATCGCTGACATCGAGCGGCGCGTAATGCAGGCCTTCGAGGTCGGAGCCTTCCTGACCGGCATAATCCTTCGCCGAGGCCTTGGTGCCACAGACATGAACATCCGCGCCCCTGGCGCGAAACGCCTGCGCGATCCCGTTGCCTATGCCGCTGGAGCCGCCGACAACCAGCAGCGTCTTCCCGGTGAAATCCAGTTCATTCATGGCGCTCTCTCCCGTTTAGGCCTTTTGCATAAATCATTTGACCTAGTTTGAAGTTAGTGGCCACATTGTCAATCATGAAGGACGCAAGCACCCGCGATTTATTGAAGCTGGCGGCGCGCCGGCTGTTCGCCCATCGGGGTCTCGACGGCGTCAGCGTGCGCGACATCGTGCTTGCCGCCGGTCAGCGCAACAGTGGCTCGCTGCACTATTATTTCGGAACAAAAGAGAACCTGGCGCGCGAACTGGTCAGCGACGGCGCCAAGCTGATCGATCAGCGCCGCAACAGTCGGCTCGACGACATCGAACGCGCCGGCGGCCCGCGCCATTTGCGCGAAGTCATCGAAGTCCTGGTCTGGCCTTCGACCGGACTTGCGGGCGAGCATGGCGAGGAAGATAGCTACATCCGTTTCATTACCCTTCTGCAGATGAGTCACCGCCAGTTGTTTCTGGATGCCCTCGAGGGGAGATGGGCGTCGGGATATGAGCGCTGCCTCGCCCATATCCGCCGCCTGCTGAAGGATATCGATCCGGTGATCGTAACCCAGCGCCTGGTGTTCATGTCGCTCTATATGCGGGCTGCTATGTCTTCTCGCGAAGCAGCCCTTGAGGCCGGCTCGCAATCCCATCACTTCTGGAGTGCCGAAATTACGATGCAAAATCTCATTGACTCGATCGAGGGAATCCTGCGCCCGGCGCCGTCACGGCAGACCCGCTCCGCATTGCTGCGCCAAAAGCCGACGCCGTCCACGGCCAGGCCGGAGAAGCGGATCAAAAAGGCGGCCAAGTTGGCGCGCAACGGGCCCGATCATTTTCATTTGTAAGGCATCCATCACGACATAACGACGCAGCAACAAAAACAAATGGGGAAGAACATGACATATCGATCGATGATGATCGCCGCGGCGGCGGCGATCATATCCGTGGGCGCGGCAATGGCCGGCGACTATGGGCCCGGCGTCAGCGACACGGAAATCAAGCTTGGCCAGACGATACCCTATAGCGGACCGGCGTCTGCCTACGGGACCATCGGGCGAATCGAAGAAGCCTACTTCAACATGGTCAACTCAAAGGGCGGAGTGAGCGGGCGCAAGATCAAGATGATCAGCCTTGATGATGGATACAGTCCGCCCAAGACCGTGGAGCAAACCCGGAAACTGGTCGAGCAGGAAGAGGTTCTTGCCATCGTCGGCACCATCGGAACGCCGACCAATTCGGCGACGCAACGTTATTTGAACGCCAAGAAAGTCCCGCAGATATTCATCTCAACCGGCGCGGCCAAATGGGATGACCCCAAGAATTTCCCGTATACCACCGCGCTCTATCCGCCCTATCAGATGGAAGGACAGATTTTCGCCAAGTACCTGCTCAAGAACAAGCCGGACGCCAAGCTTGGCGTGTTTTCGCAGAACGATGATGCCGGTAAGGACTACGTCCGGGGACTGAAAGAGGGCCTCGGCGACAAGGCGGCGCTGATCATCGTCAAGGAAGTGACCTACGAGGTCTCCGACCCAACCATCGACTCCCAGATTGTGGCGCTGAAGGCGTCCGGCGCCGACACGCTGTTCACCATGGCCACGCCCAAATTCGGGGCACAGGCGATCCGCAAGGTCGCAGAGTTGGGCTGGAGCCCGCTGAATTATGTCGTGAGCGTCTCAAGCTCGATCACCGGTGTGCTTGAACCTGCGGGTTTGACGGCCTCAAAGGGATTGCTGACGGCGCTGGCATTCAAGACCGCCACCGATCCGCGCTGGAATGACGCCAAGGATGTGCGGGAATTTCGCGAATTTCTGAAAGAGTGGTTCCCGAAAGGCGATGCTGGCGATGCAAGCAACGTCGTCGGTTATGTCGCAGCCTTCATGACGGTGAAGGTTCTTCAGATGTGCGGTGACGATCTGACGCGAGAGAATCTGATGCATCAGGCCACCAATCTGACCAAGGTGGAGGCGCCTCTATTGCTGCCCGGCATCACGATTACCACCACGCCGCAGCGCTACTCTCCCTATACCCAAATGCAGATAGCGCGCTTCGATGGCACCAGCTGGGTACCGGAAGGTCCGGTGATTTCCGCCGACTCAATCGGTCAGTAAATCGGAATTGAAGAGGCTTCACAGCCATCGGCGACGGCGCGAACCCGACTCCAGGCATCGTCGCCGGATAATTATCGGGTGTCTTCGGGCGATCCCCGCCGGGGCTTGCCCTTGGCGCGCTCCGGCGGATCGCCGCGGCGCGGCGCCAGCGTCGCTGTTCCATCGATCCGGCCTTGCAGGCGAAGGCCATCGACGAAGACGTCGACCATCCGCAGCACGCTCGTCTGCCAGCCGGGCTGGTCGTGCATGTAGCACATGCCGACGAGCGTCCGCAGCACGTCTTCCGGGCTGATATCGGAGCGTATCTCGCCGGCGGCCACCGCGCGATCGAGCAAGGCGCCGACGGCTTTCGTTAGCCGATCGAACGAATAGGCGGAGAGTTCCGACGAGCCCTGTATGGCGAGCGCCAGTGCCGCCGACATGCCCTTCTTGGTGGCCACGAACTCGACATTGGACCGCAGCCAGCGGCGCAAGGCATCGACGGGTGCGGCCTCGCCTTTCAACTGTTCCGCCAGCTCGCCGAGTTGCTGTACCTCGCGTCGATAGACGGCCTCGAACAGCGACTCGCGGGTCGGGAAGTGGCGATAAAGCGTCCCGATGCCGACCCCGGCCCGTCGTGCCACCGCCTCCAGACTCGCGTCCGGACCGCCCGCGCTGAACACGGCCTTTGCCGCCTCCAGAACGCGCTCGCGATTGCGAATCGCATCGGCGCGGGGCTTGCGAACGGTTGCTGGGGTCCGATCTGCCATCCGGTTAACTCAGTAATTCCTGCCTCTTGAAAAACGGAGGATGCCTCCGTATATGCCAATTAAGCGCCACGTCCGGACCATGCCAGCCGATCCAGCGGCGAGTGAATCCGGAAATGGGCTCGATCCAGTTAGACGATAGCATTGATCGGACCACTGAATGAACCTCTCCATCAGCCTCACCGTTAACGGCGCCCGGCAGGACGTCGAACTCGAAGACCCCCGGGTCACGCTGCTCGACCTCTTGCGCGAGCGTTTGCACCTGACCGGAACCAAAAAAGGATGTGACCGCGGCCAATGCGGCGCATGCACGGTCCTGGTCGACGGCCGACGGGTCAATTCGTGCCTTGCTTTGGCGATTAGCCATGACGGCGCCGATGTCCTGACCATCGAGGGCGTCGCCCGCGGGGATCAGCTTCACCCGCTGCAGGCGGCTTTCATTGCTCACGACGGCTTCCAGTGCGGGTTTTGCACGCCGGGCCAGATCATGAGCGCGCTCGGCCTGATTCGGGAAGGGCAAGTCGGCGATGACCCGGAGCGGGTGCGCGAAGGCATGAGCGGAAACCTCTGCCGGTGCGGGGCCTATTCCGGGATCACCGACGCGGTGCTGGAAGTGCAGAAAAGCCTGAACGAGGCCAACCAGAGGCGATCCGCATGAAGATCTTTGATTACATCAGACCCGGATCGATCGCCGAGGCCATCGCTGCGGCCGCCGTACCCGGCGCCGCCTATCTTGCGGGTGGCACCAACCTGCTCGACTTGATGAAGGGCGGGATCACGCGTCCGAACCGTCTTGTCGACGTCTCGCGCCTGCCGGGGCTCGACCGCATCGAACGTCTGCCCGATGGCGGCATCCGCATTGGTGCGCTGGTTCGCAATGCCGATCTCGCGCATCATCCGGATTTCGTGCGCTCCTATCCCGCGATTGCCGAGGCGCTGCTGTCTGGCGCCTCCGCACAGCTTCGCAATGCCGCGACCGTCGGCGGCAATCTCTTGCAGCGGACGCGATGCGCGTACTTCTACGACGTCGCCAGCGCCTGCAACAAACGCGAGCCGGGCGCGGGATGCGATGCCCGTGACGGCGAGAACCGACTGCACGCCGTGCTCGGCTGGAGCGAAGTCCTGCATCGCCACTCACCCCTCGGATTTCTGTGTGCCGCTGGTCGCCCTTGACGCGGTCGTGGAGATCGAGGGTCGAGCCGGCCGGCGCGAGGTCGCGGTCGAGGCCCTTCATTGTCTTCCCGGCGACACGCCTGTGCGGGAAAGCGTGCTTGAGCCCGGTGATTTGATCGTCGCGCTGCGGCTGCCGGGCGAAGCACGCGCGTTCTCGGCACATCAACGCTATCTGAAAGTCCGCGAACGCACTTCCTATGCCTTTGCCATCGTATCGGCCGCCGCGGCGTTGCAGATCGAACAGGGCACCATCCGGGATGCGCGGCTGGCGCTCGGCGGCGTTGCCGCCAAACCGTGGCGCGCCCGCGCCGCGGAGGACATCTTGCAAGGCGCCCGTCCCGGACCCGACGCCTACCGCCGCGCCGCGGAGGCGGCACTCGCCGGCGCGAAACCTTCCGGCGACAATCAGTTCAAGATCGAGCTCGCGCAACGGATTCTCGTTCGCGCCCTGACACTCGCCGCAGCGGGAACGCCGGACCGCGTCGCAGCCCTTCCCGCCTCGCCCTTTTCCGCCCTGCCCGGAGCGCTCATCGATGCCTGATATCCACCTCACCCAAGCTCCCGCCCATCTGCGGCACGGCTCGAATATCGGCCAGCCGCTGACCCGTCGCGACGGTGTCCTGAAGGTCAAGGGCGAGGCCCGCTACGCCGCGGATAACCACCCGGCCGGAATGCTTCATGCGGTTCTGGCGGTCAGCAGCATCGCGCGCGGTCGCGTCACCTTCCTTGACGTGCAAGCCGCCAAAAGCCACCCGGGAGTCGTCGAGGTCATGACCCCTGCCAACAAACCGCGGCTCGCGGAGGATCCGGACGCCAAGACCAACCCCTTCATGTTCCGGCTCGAACTCCTGCAGAACGACGAGGTGCGCTATGCGAACCAGTCGATCGCGGTGGTGATTGCCGAGACGCTCGAGGCTGCGACGGAAGGCGCTGCATTGCTGTCGCCGCGCTACGAGGTGTTGCCCGCCCGCGTCGGTCTGGATGCCGGCGAAAGCTTCGTGCCGCTCGCGGTCGGCGTCGGCAATCCCTCCGAAATGCGGCGTGGCGATGTCGAGGCAGGCCTCGCAATGGCGTCGAAGCGCGTTGAGGCGACCTATGAGACGCCCACCCAATACCACAATGCCATGGAGCCGCACGCCATCGTGGCGGCGTGGGACGGTGAGCGGCTCTCTATCGATACGCCGACCCAGGGTCTGGCGATGGCCCAGGGGCGGATCGCAGGACTGTTCGGCATCTCACCGGACAAGATTCATATCCGCAGCCCCTTCCTGGGTGGCGGCTTCGGATCGAAAGGCCTGATCTCCGGGCCACAGATCCTCGGCATCATGGCGGCTCGAATGGTCGGCAGACCAGTCAAGCTCGTGTTGCGCCGCGAACATATGTATGGCCCCGTCGGCCACCGCGCGCCCACCCGGCAGAGGCTTCGCATTGGCGCCGACGGCGACGGCTTGCTGACCGCGATCGATCATCACGCCAAAACCGTGTCGAGCAGTTTTGACGACTTCTTCGAGCCGGCCGCCGACGCCTCGCATACGCTTTACGCCAGCCCTGCCATCGCCACCTCGCATGAGGCGGTACGAGTTGACACCGGCACGCCGCTGTTCATGCGAGCTCCGGGCGAAGCGACGGGATCGATTGCGCTGGAAAGCGCGATCGACGAAGCGGCCTGGGCCTGCGGGATCGATCCGCTGGCATTTCGCCTCAAGAACTACGCCGAGGTCGAGCCGATTTCCGGCAAACCGTTCTCCTCGAAAGCCTTGCGTGAATGCTACGCGCAGGGGGCCGAGCGCTTTGGCTGGTCAAGACGCCCGCTGGCCCCGCGACAGTTGCGCGACGAGGCCGGCTTGCTGGTCGGCTGGGGAATCGGCACCGCGACATTTCCGGCGCTGATGTTTGCGGCCGAAGCGCGCGCGGTGTTGCGAAGCGACGGGTCCGGCGTCATGGAAACCGGAGCCCACGACATGGGTCAGGGCGCCTGGACGGCGCTCGCCCAGATCGCCGCCGACGGGCTCGGGCTCGAACTGGAGCAAATGGAATTCAAGGCGGGCACGTCCGATCTGCCGGACGCAGGCATCGCTGGCGGCTCGGCTCATACCGCCACCGCCGGCATGGCCATCCACCATGCTGGCGCAGCCGTAATCGCCAAGCTCGCGGATCTGGCCACCGCCGATCAGCGCTCGCCCCTGTTCGGCGCGGGCAACGCCGGAGTGGTCGCGCGCGGCGGCCATTTGTTCCGTCGCGACGATGAAATGCGAAGCGAGAGTTACGCCGACATCCTCGGCCGCGCCGGACTGAAAGAGATTGAAGCCCGCGGCAAGGGCGCCGCCGACCCTGCGTCGCAGTCCACTTATGCCATGCACGCCCATGGCGCGGTGTTCGCCGAGGTCAAGGTCGATCCCGATCTCGGTCAGGTCCGCGTTACCCGCCTGGTCGGCGCCTTCGCGGCGGGCCGGGTCATCAATCCCCATCTGGTGCGCAGTCAGATCTTTGGCGGCATGATTTGGGGCATGTCATTTGCGCTGCACGAGCATGCCATCATGGACCAGCGCTCCGGCCGGACACTCAATCCCAACCTCGCGGAGTACCATGTCCCCGTTAACGCCGACGTGCCGCACCTCGAAGCCATCATGGTCGACGAGCACGATCCGCATGTGAACGCGCTCGGCATCAAGGGCGTCGGAGAAATCGGCATCACGGGCTCGGCCGGCGCCGTTGCCAACGCGGTCTGGCATGCGACCGGAATCCGGGTGCGTCGTTTCCCGATCAGGATCGAGGATCTCGTAACGCCTGCTCCAAACTAGACAATGACGAACGCTTCGCTGGAGATCCGAAGCGATCGGCTGGCACCCAAATGCCGCTGAACTATGGCTTCGTTGGCGCGCAGCCTGCGTTGTTCTGTTCTCTTGATCGCAGGACTTGATTATACGACTTGAGGGCATAACTCGCACGGATCGGGTCTGGAATTCCCGATCGTTGGACGGATCACATTGCGGCGTGTAAGGTGAACGAGGATCAAGTTCACTGATGAGTCTTTCAAGCCCGTTTATCCGTCGGCCTGTCGCCACAACGCTGCTGACGTTCGGGTTGGTCGCCGCCGGCGTGATCGCTTTTTTCAAGCTTCCTGTCTCGCCGCTGCCCGATGTCGATATCCCGACCATCTCGGTGCAAGCGACACTGCCGGGCGCGAGCCCCGAGGACGTCGCGACCACCGTCGCAAGTCCGCTGGAGCGCCATCTCAGTCAGATCGCCGATGTCACCGAGATGTCATCGGCGAGCTCACTCGGCTCCACGCGGATCAATCTGCAGTTCGGCATCAATCGTAACATCAACGGCGCCGCGCGCGACGTCCAGGCGGCGATCAACGCAGCGCGCGCCGACCTGCCGACCTCGCTGCGGAGCAATCCCTCCTATCGCAAGTTCAACCCCGCTTCGGCGCCCATCCTTATCTATACGCTGACGTCGGACACGCTGACGCCCGCTGAACTCTACGACGCGGCTTCGACCGTGCTGGCACAGAAGTTGTCGCAGGTCGAAGGCGTCGGTGAAGTCAGCGTCAGCGGTGGATCGCTGCCCGCCGTGCGCGTCGAACTCGTTCCACAATCGCTCTACAAATACGGCATCGGCCTGGAAGACGTCCGCGCAGCGCTTGGCAGCGCCAATGCCCACAGTCCAAAGGGCGGCATCGACATCGGGGGCCAGCGCTACCAGATCTACTCAAACGATCAGGCCACCAAGGCGGCCGACTACAAATCACTGGTGGTCGCCTATCGTAATGGCGCAGCGGTTCGCCTGACGGACGTCGGCGAGGTACTCGATTCCGTGGAGAACCTGCGCAATCTGGGCCTTTCCAACGGCAAGCTCGCAGTCATGATGATCGTATATCGGCAGCCCGGCGCCAACATCATCGGAATGGTCGACCGCGTGAAGGCGCTGATGCCGCAACTGCGGGCATCGGTCTCGCCCGCGATCGACGTCAATCTCGCTGTCGACCGCTCGATCACCATCCGGACCTCGCTGCGCGACGTCGGAATCACGCTGATCATCGCCGTGATTTTGGTGATCCTCGTAGTGTTCGCATTCCTGCGCAGCGCGCGGGCGACGCTGGTGCCGATGGCGGCGGTGGCGGTGTCGCTGGTCGCGACCTTTGCGGTCATGTATCTGCTCGGATACAGCCTCAACATCTTCTCGCTGATGGCGCTCACGGTCGCGACCGGTTTCGTGGTCGACGACGCCATTGTCGTGCTGGAAAACATTTCCCGCCACCTCGATGCAGGCAAGCCGCCGCTGCAAGCCGCACTACAAGGGTCACGCGAGGTCGGCTTCACGGTGCTGTCGATGACCGTGTCCTTGATCGCGGTGTTTGTCCCGATCCTGCTGATGGGCGGTCTGGTCGGCAAGCTGTTCCGCGAATTCGCCATGACGATCACCATTGCCATCGTGATCTCGCTGGTGGTCTCGCTGACGACAACGCCGATGATGTGCGCCGTGCTGCTTCGCGCGGAGCGCGATCGGCCGCATGGACGGATCTATCGCGCGAGCGAGCGCGTCTTCGAGGCGCTCTTGAACTTCTATCGGCGGACGCTTGCCGTCGCACTGCGTCATCCGCGCTCGGTCATGCTGATTCTCGCTGCAACCCTCGGCCTGAATTTCCATCTTTACGGCGTCGTTCCGAAGGGCTTCGTCCCGCAACAGGACACCGGACTCCTGATTGGATCCATTCAGGCCGATCAAAGCATCTCGTTTCAACTGATGCAGCAGAAGCTCAAGCAGTTCGTCGATATCGTCAGGGCCAATCCGGCGGTCAACATCGCCGTCGGTTTCACCGGCGGTGGCGGGCCGGGCCCGGGCGGAGGATCGACCAACTCCGGCACCGTATTCGTCTCCCTAAAGCCGCTTCATGATCGCGCGCTTTCCGCCGAGCAGGTGATCGGCGTGCTGCGGAGCGAGCTCGCCGCGGTGCCGGGCGCCACGCTGTTCCTGCAATCGGTGGGGGATCTCGGCGCCGGCGGACGTTCGGGAAACGCGCAATATCAGTACACGCTGCAGGGATCGACGTTCGAAGAACTAAACGAATGGACGCCGAAGATCGTTGCAGCGCTTCAGACCGTGCCGGACCTCGCCGATGTCAGCAGCGATCAGATGAACAACGGCCTGCGGGCCAACGTGACCATCGACCGCGACGCCGCCTCGCGGCTGGGAATCGCGGTCAGCCAGATCGACAGCACGCTGTACGATGCCTACGGTCAGCGGCAGGTCTCGACCATCTACGTGGCGCGCAACCAGTATCATGTGATCATGGAGGTCGCACAAGCATACCTGCAGAACCCGCAGACGCTCAGGGATGTTTACGTCAGCACCTCGGGCGGACCGGCCAGCGGCTCGCAAACCACCAACGCCGTGGCCGGCACTGTCGCGTCGTCGACGCAAGCTGCGTCGGTCAATTCGGTGGCGGCCAGCGCAGTCCGGAATCTTGCGACCAACTCGATCGGCGCCACGGGCAAAGGCGCATCGTCGACCGGGACGGCGGTCAGCACCAGCCAGGAGACGATGATTCCGCTGTCGAGCGTCGCCCGGTTTGCGCAGGGCCAGACCCCGCTTGTCGTCAACCACCAGGGAGTTCTGGTCGCAAACACGATCTCGTTCAATCTCGCCCCCGGCGTTTCACTGAGCACGGCGATTACGACGATCGAGGAGACCATGAACCGGATCGGGGTTCCAGCGACAATCCGCGGTTCGTTCCAGGGCGCCGCCAAGATCTTTCGGGAATCTCTCAGCAGCGAACCATATCTCGTCCTCGCTGCGTTCGCGACGATCTACATCTCGCTCGGGATGCTTTATGAGAGCTTCGTCCATCCGCTGACGATCCTGTCCACCCTGCCCTCGGCCGGCGTCGGCGCGGTTCTGGCGCTGATGCTGTTTCATACCCAGTTCGACATCATTGGCATGATCGGAGTGATCCTGCTGATCGGCATCGTGAAAAAGAACGCCATCATGATGATTGATTTCGCGCTCGACGCCGAGCGCACGCTTGGCCTGTCACCGGCCGAAGCGATCTACCAGGCCTGCCTGCTGCGCTTCCGACCGATCATGATGACCACCATGGCGTCCCTGCTCGGCGCCATCCCGCTGATCGTCGGGATGGGCGAAGGCAGCGAGTTCCGCCAGCCGCTCGGTATCACGATCATTGGAGGACTGTTCCTGAGCCAGATCCTGACCCTCTACACTACACCGGTGGTCTATCTGTATCTCGATCGCTTCCGGCATTGGGCCAGGCGAAGGCGGCGGGACAGCTGATCGCCGGGTTCAGTGGGGATCAAGACGGCTAGCTTGATCGATCGAAATCCTCAACGAAACGTCACCCTTGCAAAGACCTAACGCTCGTTAGAAACTGTTCCATGCGGACTGATCCGTGGATCAACCATGGAGAGCTGAACCAGACCAAAGATTAAGAGGGAGGACGCCAATGGATCGCGCCACCGAGATCGCATTGTGCAAGAAGCTCTTACACTATGTCGACACGCGGACCACCGCACTTGCCGACGCGCCATGGGAAAACAGTGTCGACGCCTTTGCCTCGCCGGAGCGTCTTGCCCGCGAACAACAGACCCTGTTTCGCGATTACCCGCTTTTGATGGGTATCTCGTCGGAATGGGCCGAGCCCGGCCAATACCGCACCGACGATCTTGCCGGCGTTCCGATTCTGATGGTGCGCGGCAACGACGGCGTCCTGCGCGCGTTTCTCAATGTCTGCCGCCACCGCGGCGCCAAGGTCGCGGATAGTTGCGGTGCAACGAAGTTGTTTCGTTGTCCCTATCACGCCTGGACCTATGATCTTGCCGGCCAATTGAAAGCGATCCCCGCCGAGGCCGCGTTCGCCAATGTCAGGGAAAGCCGCCCCTCACTGACGGCTCTGCCGCTGTGCGAGAAATACGGATTGATCTGGGTCGTGCCGCGATCGGCGGCGGACGGAGCAACCACGTTCGATATCGATCCGTGGCTCGGCGGCCTCGGACCTGAGCTCGCCTCCTATCGCATCGATACCTATCATCACTACGATCGGCGGCTGGTGCCGGAGAAGGCGAACTGGAAGATTCTCGTCGATACCTTTCTGGAAGGCTATCACATCGGTTTCCTGCACAAGGATTCGCTGGGCTCGATTCTTTACGGCAACATCGGCGATTTCGAAGCGTTCGGAAATAACGCGCGCGTCATCTTCCCCCGCAAAAAGCTGGCGCGGCTGCGTGAACAGCCTGAAGCAGAGTGGAGCCTGATGCGCAATACCGCCATCGTGTATCTGCTGTTTCCCAATACGCTGTTTGTACCGCAAGGCGACCACATCGAGATTCAACGGATCTTTCCGGTCGACGGGCGCATTGATCGCGCGGTCATGGAAACCGGATTTTATGTGCCGACGAAGCCCACCACCGAGGAAGAGAAGCTGCATTGGGAGAAGAATTTCGACCTCCTGGTCAAGGTCGTCTCCAACGAGGATTTCCCGACCGGACGCAGCATGCAAATCGGATTCGGCTCCGGCGCGCAAACCCACGTCGTGTACGGTCAGGTTGAGCCCGGAATGATTCATTACCACCAGGGCTTGCGCCGCGCGCTAAGCCTGCCGGTCGATGCCGCCTCGCCGAAGGATCGTTAAGCAATACTGACTGGATCAATTGAGGGTGTTCATCATGGACGCCCTTTTGGGAGGAACGAATGATGCTCGACGGCAAGGTCGTGATCGTAACCGGGGCCGCGCGCGGCATCGGCCAGGAATATGCGCGGGCCTGTGCAAACGCCGGCGCAAAAGTCGTAGCCACCGACATCAACGATTGCGGCCAGACCCTCGATTCGGTGAAGGCGGCCGGCGGCGATGCGATCGCGGTCAAGGTCAATGTCAGCGATATTCAGGCGACCAATGCGATGGTCGCCGCTGCCTTGGAAGCGTATGGCCGCGTCGACGGGCTGATCAACAATGCCGCGCTCTATGGCACGCTTCGCGGCGGCAAGTTCGATGCCATCAGCGAAGCTGATTGGGACGCGACCATGGCGGTCAACGTCAAGGGTATCTGGAACTGCTGCAAATCCGCGGTGCCGGCGATGCGCAAGACCGGCGGCGGCAGCATTGTCAACATCGCCTCGCTCGCCGCAACCTACGGTCTTGCCTATGCGATCCACTACACGACCTCGAAGGCCGCGGTCATCGGCCTGACGCGCGGCCTCGCCCGTGAACTCGGCCGTGACAACATCCGGGTCAACGCGATTGCGCCAAGCGCCGTTCTGACGGAAGGCACGCAGGAATTCTTCGGCGCCAAACACGCCAAGGCGCTGGAGGTCATCGCCGCCTCGCAGTCCATCCCCCGCAATCTCGTTCCTTCCGATCTGGCGGGAACGGCGATCTGGCTGTTGTCCGGTGCGAGCGATTTCGTAACCGGCCAGACCATCTCGGTCGATGGCGGCACCGTGATGAATTAGCCGGCGAGTAAAATTACCGATTGATCGCAGACGAACGTCAGCGCGCGCGATACCTTGCCAGCGAAAGCGCCTCGATCGGGACCTCGGGCTTTCGTTCGAGCAGACAGTCCGTGAGAACCCGGGCCGCGCCGCAAGCCATGGTCCATCCCAAAGTTCCGTGGCCGGTGTTGAGATAAAGATTTTGGTATCGCGTCTGTCCGATGATGGGCGGTCCGTCGGGTGTCATCGGCCGCAATCCGCTCCAGAACGACAGTCCTTTGAGATCGCCGCCGCGCGGAAACAGGTCCACCAGCGAACGCTCCAGCGTCACACGGCGGCCTGCAGCCAGCTTGATCCGGTATCCTCCCAGTTCGGCCGTACCGCCAACGCGGATTCGATTCCCAAGACGAGTGATCGCAACCTTGTGAATCTCATCCATCACCGTCGATTGAGGGGCACCCTCTTCGTCGACGAGCGGCACGGTGATGGAATAGCCCTTGACCGGATACACTGGAATATCGATCCCGATTGGCCTCAGCATCAGCGGCGAGAAACTGCCCAACGCCATGATATAGACGTCGGCAACCATCGGCCCGGCCTCCGTGGCGACGGTGGTGATACGATCGTTCTCGACACCGATATTGTCGATCCGCGTATTGGGCAGGAAGCGAACGCCGGCCGCATCCGCCATCGCCATCAGCCGTTGCGTAAAGAGATAACAGTCGCCGGTTTCATCCTCGGGCAACCGGAGGCCGCCGGCAAACGATACCCGCGCGGTCGCAAGACCCGGCTCTGCCCGAATGCAGCCCTCGCGGTCCAATACCTCGAACTTGACGCCATACTGGCGCAGCACCGCCACGTCCTTGCCGATGGAATCGAGCTGGGACTGCTTTCTGAACAGCTGCAGGGTGCCCTGACTGCGGTGATCATAGGAAATGCCGGTCTCGGCGCGCAGCGCCCGCAAACAATCACGGCTGTATTCGGCGATCGGAACCATTCGCGATTTGTTGATGGCGTAGCGATCAGCCGTGCAGTTGCGCAGCATCTGCAACACCCAGCGCCACATGAACGGATCGAACTGCGGGTGCACCACCAGCGGTCCGTGTTTGTCGAGCATCCACTGAACGGCCTTGAGCGGCACGCCGGGCCCCGCCCACGGCGAGGCATATCCCGGCGAAATCTCGCCGGCATTGGCAAAGCTGGTCTCGAGCGCAACGCCGGCCTGACGATCGACCACCGTCACCTCGAAGCCGGCCTTGGCCAGATAATACGCTGACGTAACGCCGATAACTCCGGCGCCCATGACCAGGACTTTCATCAGACTGGCCGGCTCTGCGGCGGTGCTGTGGAACGGTGTCACCAGTATGCCTTCATATATGTAGAATGCATGTATGAAGTAACGTTTCCGTGTCATCTTGTCGACCGGCAATGACATCGGCGCCGCTGAGCGGCGGCCTTGGCATGAACATGATTTCAGCACGACGCGCCGACTTGCGTCACGTCCCAGGTCAAATGAATTCCCGTGTGCGGAAAGCGCCTGCCGCATCAAATCTGGAATGACTTGACGTTGTGTCCGGCGGCGAACGTTCCTTCAAAGGCGCCGGCAGCGCGAACGACGTCGTCCTCCGAATGCGAGCGTCCCACGATCTGCAAACCGACCGGCATGCCGTCAGATGCAAATCCCGCGCAGACCGAAGCTGCGGGATGCCCGGTGAGATTGAATGGATACGTATAGTAGACCCACGAAACGAGATTTCGATCGGTGAGTGCATCCGGGATATTCTTGCCCACGTCCAGCGAGGTCACCGGTGTAGTCGGGGAAATCAGCAGGTCGTACCGATCGAAGAAAGCGCGAACGTGCTCGCGCAGCGCGTACCTGGCAAAAACCTTGGTATAGTAATCGCGCATTTCCTGCGACAGCGCAGGTTCAAGGACATCGGCCACAGCCGGATCCAGGGACTCGCGCTGATGTTCCATGAAGGACCGAAGCCGAATGCCAACACCGGCGTAGAACTCCGCGGTCCAGAGATCGGCGGGGTCGGCGTCAAAAACATTTTCAACGAGATCGACGTGGCAACCGAGTTGTTCAAAGGTTTGAGCCGCGCGGCCGGTGATCTTCACCACCTCGGGATCGGGTCGTGCGTAGCCGAGGGTCGGACTGTACGCGATCCTCATACCCGCGACTGAGGCAGATACAGCAGCCGTCACATCCGGCACCGGGCCTGCGACACCAAACGCATCACGGCGATCGAAGCCGGCGATAACCGAGAATAACAACGCCATGTCGGCCACAGACCTGGCGAGCGGCCCGACATGCGCCAGCGTCGGGGTCGCCGATGTCGGCCAAACAGGCACGCGACCGAACTGTCCCTTTAGCCCGACCAATCCGGTCAAAGCCGCCGGAATGCGAATTGACCCTCCTCCATCGGTGCCCAGGGCAAACGGAGTAATGCCGGCAGCCACTGAAGCAGCCGCGCCGGCGCTCGAGCCGCCCGGCGTCTTCGCCAAATTCCACGGATTTCGCGTAATCCCGGTCAGAGGGCTATCACCGACCGGCTTGCAACCGAACTCGCTTGTCGTGGTCTTGCCGATCAGAATTCCGCCGGCGGCCTTGGCGCGCTCGACGGAGGGTGCGTCAACCGTCGCAACGTTGTCCGCCATGGTGCGAGAGCCCGAGGCGTACCCAACTCCCTTAACGGCGATGAGATCCTTGACAGAAAACGGGATGCCATGGATTGCGCCGAGCGGCGATCCGTTCATGACGGCATCTTCTGCCGCGCGAGCCGCGGCAAGGGCCTGTTCCGGCATCAGGATATAAAAGGCATTGAGCGTCGACTGGGTTGCCTCGGCCTTCGCCAGCGCCCGTCGCGTAAGATCGAGCGGCGAAATCTCCTTGGCGGCAATGCGCCGACGCATCTCCATCGCGCTCATGGCATCGAATTCATTCGACATCGGCGCGACCTCCATGAGATGCCCGGAGAATCATCAGGATCATGTCAGACCAGACAGCACATTCCGGCATCTCGTTTCAGTAATTCGCCTTGTCGTCTACCCCATGCCCGCGCTTGGGAACAAGAACCGTCCGTTCGAACGACATGAATTGCGTTCCGTCGGCTTTCTTGCCGAGCGTCTTGACCGACACGACCCCTTGGGTGGGGCGCTTGGCGGACTCCCGCTTATTGAGGACTTCAAACTCGGCGTAGATAGTGTCTCCGACGAAAACGGGCGCCGTCAACTTGATGTCGTTCCAGCCCAGATTGCCGATGGCCTTTTGGCTGACGTCGCTGACGCTCATGCCGGCGACAATCGAGAGGGTCAGGCAGCTGTTCACCAAGGGTTTGCCGAATTCCGACTTGGCCGCATAAGCCTCGTCGAAATGCAGGGGATGTTGATTCATGGTCAAGAGCGTGAACCAGGTATTGTCCGTCTCCGAGATGGTTCGGCCAGGCCGATGCTCGTAGATGTCGCCGATCTCGAAATCCTCATAGTAGCGGCCGTAGCTTTCCCGCAACCGGCGCCCGCCGACGTTTTTCATTGTCGCAACCATCGTCGCTCTCCTTAGTCGCGTTGTTTCAGTGGACCTTGTCCCCAAGCGCTCTCTGAATGCCGGTCATCGCTTCGGTGTCCTGTCCGAGCTTGGGCGCATGCAAATTGATCTGAGCCGGCTCGCTCGCAAAGTGTATCGGCGTCGAAATGTGCTTTCGTCCGCTGCCGTCCGTCACCACCATGCCCCGCGCCAGCAGTTGCGGATCCGCCAGCGCCTCGGGAAAGGTTTGCACGGGCCCAAAACAGACGTCGAGGTCCTTTAGCCAATCGGTCCAGTGGGCAAGCGGCTTGCCGCGAAACAATTGATCGAAATAGGCGATCACCGGCGCCTGATGTGGTCCGGGGCCCTTGAGACAGAGATCGATGAAGTCCGAACGTCCGAGCGCATTCAGCAGATTGCGGATGAACTTTTCTTCCTGCCCTGCCAACGTCAGATACCGATCATCAGCAGTGCGGTAGATGCGATAAAACGCAGCGCCCCCCGTGGTCCGCTCATGCTTGGCGATCTGTTGCCGGCCCTCAGCAATCGCTGGTCCGAGGACGTTCACGCAGGCGGATATCATCGAATCCTGCATCGAAAGGTCGATGTAGTCGCCAAGTCCGGTTTGCACACGCCGCAGCAGCGCCATCAGCACGGCCGAAAGGCCCTGCAAGCCGGAAACAATGTCCGCGACCGGTACGCCCGGAATGGCCGGGGCGCCGTCGTTTCCGAGCGTGATGCTGAGCACGCCGCTCATGGCTTCGACCGCCAGGTCGTGCGCGGGTTTCCGGAGATATGGGCCGTTTTGGCCGAATGCGCTGATCGAACAATAGACGATGCCGGGATTGCGCGCCTTCAACCGCTCATAGTCCACACCAAGACGCGCAACGACGCCCGGGCGAAAGCTTTCGACGAAGACGTCGGCTGTTTCGCACAGCTTGAGCAAGATTTCCCGGTCGCGGTCCTGCTTGAGATCAAGGACAATGCTTTTTTTGCCACGATTTACGTTGCGAAAGAAAACGGTGCTGTCGCCGTCCAGCGCCCCTATCGATCGTCCATGGTCGCCGCCGGGCGCTTCCACCTTGATGACCTCGGCGCCATGATCGGCCATTGCCAGTGTCAGATACGGACCAGGCAGGAACGACGACAGATCGATGACGCGAATACCCTGCAGCTTCATGCGGCATTACCTGTCGACGGCAGCATATTTCCGCGTCGTCACGAAAGTCTCGTTGTCGGCGCCGAGCGAAGCGCAAACCGGCGAATTCGGCCGCACCCCATCAACCTTGAGCGGACTTGATAACAGCTTCAGCTCCGGGTTGGCCGGATGAACGACGGTGCGGATCATGCCGGAGCGCGCGACAAACGGATTCTCCAACGCTTGCGGCAGATTATAGACCGGACCGACGGGAAGCTTGCCTGACAGTCGCTTCAGCCAATCCTCCGTCGTTACCTTGCGAAATTCATCATCGAGCACGGCACTGAGCGCTTCGCGGTTGAGCCTGCGGGCTTCCGGCGATCCAAAACGCGCGTCTTCCAAGAGGTCGTTCCGGCTCAGGTCGGCGGTGAGATTGGTCCAGAATTTCTCCGTCATGCACATGACGAATATCCAGCCGTCGGCGGTCGGAAAGGTCTGAACCGGAGCCACCGAAAAATGCGAGCTGCGCGGCATTCGTTCGGTGATGTCGCCATTGTTGAGGAACCAGGTCGCGGTGTAGCCGAGCTGATGCAGCGCCACATCAAACAGGCATGTGTCTACGTCGCAGCCTTTTCCCGTCTGGCGCGCGCGCATCAGGCACGACAAGAGCCCGACCATCCCGACCATCCCCGTCATGTAATCGACGATCGAGGGGCCGAACCGGGACGGCGGACCATCGGGCTCGCCCGTTATGCTCATCAGGCCGGCCTCGGCCTGCATCAGGTAGTCGTAGCCTGGCCATGCCTTGCGCTCGTTGTCGCGACCATAGGCCGAAATATGCAGGCAGACGATCGCAGGGTTCAGCGACTGCAGGCTTGCATAGTCGATCCCAAGCTTATCCGGCTGGTCGCCGCGCAAATTGTTGACGACGGCATCGGATTCGACGACCAGCGCCTCCAGCGCTTCCCGGCCCGCCTGCGATTTGAGATCGAGCACAATGCTGTGCTTGCCGGAATTCCAGCTCTGGAAATATTCGCTGTCCGCGGCTCCAAGCAGCCGAGGTCCTGTATAGCGCGCGGGATCGCCCCCGCTCGCGGCATTTTCGATCTTGATGACTTCAGCCCCAAGGTCGGCAAGAAAGGTCGTTCCGTAAGGACCGGCACCAAACTGTTCAATCGCAAGGATGCGCAAACCTTCGAGCGGCTTCATGCCACCTTGTTCCTTTTGATCCACTGTTTTGCGATAATCATGCGTTGCATCTCGTTGGTGCCTTCGCCGATGCAAGTGAGGGGTGCATCGCGGTAGAGGCGTTCGATGTCATATTCCTTCGAGTATCCGTAGGCGCCGTGGATACGCAGGCCTTCCGTGCTGTTTTCCAGCGCCGCCTCGGAAGCGAAATACTTGGCCATGCCGGCCTCGAGGTCGCAGCGTTCGCCGCGGTCGAATGCCGCCGCGGCATCGATGGTCAGCAGCCGCGCCGCGCGGGCTCGCGTCGCCATCTCGCCCAATTTGAGCTGGATGGCCTGATGTTCCGCGATCGGCTTGCCAAAGGTCTGGCGTATCTGCGCATATTCGGTGGAGAGCTGAAGCGCGCCCTCGGCAATTCCGACACCGCGCGCCGCCACGTTGATACGCCCCAATTCAAGCCCGCCGGTCGCCTGCAGAAAACCTTGTCCTTCCTCGCCGCCGATCAGATGATCCGCCGGAATCCGGTAATCGTCGAATATCATTTCGGCGGAATTGATCGACTTGTAGCCCAGCTTCTCCAGCTTCTTGCCCACGGTAAAGCCCGGGCCTTTTGGCGCGATGAACAGGCTCATTCCCTTGTATCGCGGCTGGGCCGCAGGATCGGTTTTGACAAGGAGAGCGAAAACCGAGCCCTCGATCCCGTTCGATATCCAGGTTTTGGTGCCGTTGATGACGTAGGAATCGCCATCCCGCCGGGCCGTCATGCGGATTCCCTGCAGATCCGTTCCCGCGTTCGGCTCCGTTAGCGCCAGACCGCCGCGCATCTCTCCGGACGCGAGCTTGGGCAGCCAGGTCTGCTTTTGCTCTGCGGTGCCATATTTCTCGATGGCAAGCGCCAGCATCAGGTGCGAATTGAAGATGCCGGTAATCGCCATCCACACGCTCGAGATCCGCATCACGATCCGTGCATAAGTCACCGCCGGCAGCCCGAGGCCACCATATTCAGGACTGACCGTTGCACCGAACAGCCCAAATTCCCGCATTTGCTCCACGATTTCCGCGGGCCATCGGTCCGCATGATCGTACTCTTTTACGACCGGCCGAACTTCCTTTTCGAGCCAGCGGTCTATGGTGTTGAGCAGCAACGCCTCGTCGGCCAGATCGAAATTGCGGATCGGCGCTAGCTCGTTCATGGCGAAATCTCCTCCGAAACCATCGCACCCGGATTGTAACCTGTCCGGACAGGTAATCGCCGCGTCTGGGGGCTGTCAAGGCGATTTCTTTGGACAGGCATGCCGCCGCTCACATGGGCCCCTGCTGAAAACGATCAGCCGCCTTTACCTGCATCGCTTGCCGGTTCCGTTGCGGCCGGCAGCTCTTTCTTCAGTCGCCTTATGTCGCTCCGCTTCGGCGTTCGACCTCCGCCCTCGTCTTGACGAGCACCGATCGCAAGTCTAATTGGTTAGCTGTCCGGACAGGTTTGATAGGCGCCAGAAAACGAATATCACGGCTTCGGGAGGGAAGATAATGCTCGCCGTCAACGCCGGTGCGCGGCTCGATCGGCTGCCCGCGTCACGCTTTCACTATCGAATTCTCGGGCTGATTGGCGGAGGAATGTTCCTCGACGCATTCGAAATTTATCTGCAAGGCGCGGTACTGGCGGCGCTGATTGGCATTGGATGGTCTACCCCGGCGCAAAACGCCAATTTCCTTTCCGCGACATTTGCCGGCATGGTGATCGGAGCCTGGCTCGCGGGTATCACCGGGGATCGTTACGGCCGGCGCTTTTCCTATCAAGCCAATCTGTTGATCTTCGGTCTCGCCTCGCTGGCCGGTGCTGCCGCGCCTTCCATGGAGTGGCTGATCGCCGCCCGATTTATCATGGGCATCGGCCTCGGCGCGGAGATTGTCGTTGGCTATGTCACGATCTCTGAACTCACGCCTCCGGCCAGCCGGGGCAGATGGGGCGCGGGTCTCGCAACCATCACCAACTCCGCATTGTTTTTCGCAGCACTGGCCGGCCGCCTGATCATTCCTTCCTACGGTTGGCGCTGGATGTTCGTGATCGTGGGGATCGGCGCGCTCATTGTCTGGTACTTGCGCAAGCGCATGCCGGAGTCGCCCCGCTGGCTGGAAGCCAACGGACGGAACGACGAAGCCGAGCGGGTCGTCAGCGAGATCGAAGCGGAAGTCGAGCGATCGACCGGCCGAAAGCTGCCCGCGGCAGCGAACGTCCTGGAGCCGAATTCCGTCAATGCCGTCGGCCGCCTCAGCGACCTTTTTTCGCGCGACATGATCGCGCGGACGATCACCGGCAGCGTCATCCTGATTGCCCTCAACACCGCGATCTATGGTTTTCTGGCTTTTCTGCCGTCGTTCATGGTGCGGCAGGGCCTCACGATCACGACGTCGCTCAATTACGTCACGCTGATGAGCCTTGGCGGGCCGGCCGGCGCGCTATTGGGAATGGCGCTTTCGGACAAGGTCGGACGCAAGCCGTGTATCGTCATCTTTTCGCTTGTCGCCATCGCCAGCGGCGCCATCTACCCGCAACTCTCCGATCCCACATTCGTGATGCTGACCGGCTTCATTCTGGTCTCCGCGATCTACGTCCTCGTCGTTGTGGCCTGGGGTATGTACGTTCCGGAACTATTCCCGACGACGATCCGTATGCGAGGAGCCGGCTTCTGCAATACCCTCGGGCGTTTCATGACGATCCTCACGCCACAGATTACGACGATGCTCTTTGGTCTCGCCGGTGTGACGGCCGTATTGGGCTATGTTGTTGTTCTGCTGCTGCTTCAGGTCATTGTTGTTCTTCTGTTCGGAATCGAAACCAAGCAGATACCGCTGGAGGCATTGTCAGAAGCGATGATCGCACGTACCAAGACCGACGCCACCGGGCCGTCGGTTGGACCGCAAGCAAAAATCGCATCGTAGATGTATTTTGTCGCTTTTGCGAACCTGGCCCTTTGAGAAAACCAGCATGACCGCATCGTCTGTATCGAAAAACGGCATTGGCATGGGACCGCTCAGGTCGTTGCTGTTTGCGCCGGGAAACCACGCGCGGCGCAGCGAAAAAGCTCTCACCCTTGATGCCGACGCGGTCATCCTCGACCTTGAGGATGCCTGCCCCGTCGCCGAGAAAATTGCGACACGTCAGTTGATCGCGACGGCGATGGCCAAACAGCGTTCCTGCATCGGCTATGTGCGGGTCAATCCGCTTTCGACCGATTTTGGGTATGGCGATATCCTTGCAGTCGTCGGCCCGAATATCGACGGCATCGTGCTGCCGAAGGTCGAAAGCGCGCAGGAGCTGCGTACCGCGGATTGGCTGATCGCGCAGGTCGAACGAGAAAAAGGACTGCCGAAAGGAGCGATCGATCTGCTGCCGATCCTGGAAACCGCCAAGGGCTTTGCTGACGTCGCGGCAATTGCGTCAGCCGGAACGCGCGTCAGGTGCCTCGCCTTTGGCGCGGCCGACTTCACCCTCGACATGGATATCAAATGGTCTCGCGATGAGAGCGAGCTGATGCATTACCGCAGCAGCCTGGTGCTTGCATCGCGCGCCAACGGCCTGGCGGCTCCGATCGACACCGTCTGGGTCAATATGCAGGACGCCGAAGGGCTGGCGGCCTCGGCCCATCGGGCCCGCGGCCTGGGCTTTCAGGGCAAGCTTTGTATTCATCCCGATCAGGTGGCCGTGATCAATACGGCCTTCAGCCCCTCGGCAGAACAGGTCGCCTGGGCACAACGGGTCGTGGAAGCTTTCAAGGCCGCCGAAGCCTCGCAATCCGCGGCCATTCAACTGGACGGCCAATTCATCGACTACCCGATCGTCTATCAGGCGCAGCGCGTGCTGGCGGCCGAGGCGCGCATCAAGGCAAATACGCCCGCACACTAAAAGTGGCGCCTCGGTACATCTGCTATTTGCTATTTCCGAGCGTAACGCCTGCCAAGGCCTCGCTCAATTTTGCAATCGCAGTATGGTCCTGGCCCTTGCCAAGCAGGCTTGCGGCACTCGCCCACATTTCGCGGCAAAGCGCGGAAAGCGGCGTTGGCGCAGACCCGTTGCGACCGACCTCCAGCGCGATCGAGAGATCTTTCACCATCAAATCCAGGCTGAAGCCGCTGTCGAACTTGCGTGACAACACGAATTGCTTGAGTTTCTTCTGGGTACTGTTGTTCATGCCGGTGGAAGCGTTGAGGACGTCCGTCATCACCGAGGGATCGAGGCCGAATTGCTGTCCGATCACCAGCGCTTCGACCGCCATCAAGAATCCGCCGGCCGAAACCAGGTTGTTGAGCGCTTTCATGGCCTGTCCGGCGCCCACCGGGCCGATCCGGTAAATCGTGGTTCCCATCGCCCGCAACAGCGGATCGACGCGGTCGAGTGCTGTGGCATCGCCTCCCGTCATGATCGCAAGCTCGCCGGTGACGGCACGCGATACCCCGCCGCTGACGGGCGCATCGACCACCGACACCCCGATACCCCCGAGATCACCGGCGATTTTCTGGGTAGCCGCCGGGGCTCCCGAGCTCATGTCGACAAGGATCTTGCCGGAGCTCAGGCTTGGGAGAATTTCATCGACGACGGAAACGACGTGCGCGCTGGTCGGAAGCATCGTCACCACGACATCAGCCTGCTTTGTTGCCTCGGCCAGGCTCACAACCCCCTTACCACCGACCTCGTCGACGAACGCCTTGGCGCGGCCCGCAACCGCGTCCGTGACTGCCACCTCAAAGCCGGCCCGGACCAGCCGCGCGGCCATCGGCCAGCCCATATTGCCGATCCCGACAAAACAAACGCGCTTGATCGAATCCGCGCTCATTTGGTCGGCTTGCCTTTCAAGGCCCCCTCCGCGACCAGCACTTCATGCGCGGCCTTGAAGGCCTCGAGGCCCGCCGGAATGCCCGAATACACGGTAGCGTGCAGCAAGATCTCCTTGATCTCATCGACGGTGACGCCGTTGGTCAGCGCTCCCTTGACGTGAAGCTTGATCTCGTGGGGGGCCTTCAGGGCCGTCAGCATCGCCAGATTCAGCATGCTTCGGGTCTTGCGGTCGAGGCCAGGACGGGCCCATGCATAACCCCAACACCATTCGGTGGTGATGTGCTGAAACGCCATCATGAAATCATCGGCCTTGGCAATGCTGCCGTCGACATATTCCGCGCCAAGCACTTCTCGCCGAACGGCCAGCCCCTCTTTGAAATGTTTGCTCTCGCTACTCATGTTATTCTCCCGGTGAAGCCACGATCGGGAATCACCATATCATTGTCTGATAATCTGACAATCTAAACCGTGCCTCTGGCGGGCTTCGGCAGAGCAAGTCTGATGAGCAAAAAGGCGATAGATGCGGGCAATGTCTTGCCGTCAGAACAGCCGCCGCTTGACAGATTGTCTGTCAATAAGGAACATTCTCTATGTCCAGCACTGAACTCCAGATCGTTCGAAAATCCGCGACCTTGCGGCTCTTGGTCGAGGACAAGCTGCGATCCGCCATCGCGATGGGCCGGTTCAAGCCGGGTCAGCGGCTGATCGAACGCGAATTGTGCGAGCTGACCGGTGTCGGCCGGACATCGATCCGGGAAGCGCTGCGGCAACTGGAGGCCGAGGGCCTGGTCACCACCATTCCCCACCGGGGTCCATCGGTCAGCACCATTTCGCTCGACGAGGCCCGGCAGTTATATGCGGTTCGTGCGCTGCTCGAGGGGCATGCCGGTCGGGAATTCGCCGGACGGCGGGTGCCGGAGGATCTGCGCGATCTCGGCCTGGCGGTGAAGCGCTTCGTGCAAGCCGCCAAATCCGACGATCGGGCCGAACTCATCAAGGCAAAGACCGAGTTCTATTCCGCGCTGATGCGCGGCGGCGGCAACATGTTCGTCGAACAGATGCTGACCACTATGCACAATCGCATCACGCTCTTGCGGCTGACATCCATGACTTCAAAGGGCCGTCTCAAGAACAGCGTGACCGAGATCAAGGCGATCCACGACGCCATCCGGGAAGGCGATCCCGACCGCGCCGAGGCTGCGTGCGTGAAGCACATTGAAGAGGCCGCCAAAGTCGCGCTCAGAGTCCTTGCATCGACTGAAGCCGATGCGACCGTCGACGCCTGACGGCGCCGCACGAGCACCGGTTCAGTTGAGGCAGATCCGCTGCAGGTCCGCTTCAGTCATTTCCGACGGCGGCGCATGCATCACAATGCGGCCGCGCGCAGGCGCGACGGCTCAGCAGCGTCCTTCGAACGTCCGCTTGGCGGCAGTTCGACAGCCTCAAGGCGCGAGATATTGCAACAGTTTTGGATCAGTGCGGACGTCCTGCGCCGATCCCGCGAGCGCAACCGTGCCGCGATCCAGCACATAGGCGTGACTGGCGACCCGCAGCGCGAGCTCAATATGCTGCTCGACGATGACGACGGCGATCTCTTTGGCCAGCAGGATCAACCGTTCGGTAATTTCCTCGATAACACCAATCCAGACGCCCTCGGTCGGCTCGTCCAGCAACAGCACCCGCGGCTCCGACAGCAGCGCGCGTCCGATCGCGAGCATCTTGCGTTCACCGCCCGATAATGTGCCTGCTACCTGATCCATCCTTTGGCCGAGCTTCGGAAATATCTCCAGGATTCGATTGACCGCCTGGCTGTCACGGTTCGTCAGCGCCCCGACCGCGAGGTTGTCGCGAACCGAAAGCCGCCCAAACACCGCATGTTCCTGTGGAACGTATCCGAACCCCAGGCGAATGCGCTGCTCGGTCGGCAGCTGACTGACATCGCGGGCGTCCAGCATGACGGACCCGCTCAGCAACGGCAGTTCTCCGATGATGGCCTTCATCAACGTGGTCTTGCCGGCGCCGTTGCGGCCGAGGATTGCGACGCCGCCGCGCCAGGGCACGGACATGTTGATGCCGAACAGAACCTGGCTTCGGCCATAACCGGCATCGAGATTCTGGATATCGAGGTATTTATCGTCAGGCACGGCGGAGATAGACCTCCTGGACCTTGGGGCTTGACTGGATGTGCCGGACCGAGCCGCAATCGAGCACGCTGCCTTGATCGAGCACGGTCAACTGGTCGCAAATATCGCGAATAAAATCGAGATCATGTTCAACGATGACAAGCGAGCACCGCTTCTTGATGGGCTGCAGCAGCTCGCCGGTGACACGCCGTTCTTCCAGGCTCATGCCGCCGGTCGGCTCATCGAGCAGCAACAGCTTGGGCTCCGGCGCCAGCGCCATGGCAATTTCAAGCCATTGCTGCTGACCGTGAGAGAGCGTGGACGCTGGCTCTGCGGCGTGATTCACCAGGCGGAATTGTTCGAGCATGGCCATGACACGATCGTGCAGGATGCCTCGGGTTCGGGAGAACAGCAGGCTGGGCAGCGACGTCTGGGCCTGCAGCGCCAGCAGGATATTGTCGTACAAGGTCAATGTCGGCAGCACGCTGGTGATCTGGAACTTCAGACTCATGCCGGCGCGAGCCCGCTCGGCGGGAGGGGCTTGCGTGATATCGTTGCCGCCGAACGTTACCGTGCCGGCGGTGGGGACCTCGGCGCCGGCCACACATTTCATCAGCGTGCTCTTGCCGGAGCCGTTCGGTCCGATCAGGCCATGAAATTCGTTTTCTTCAACCGTGAGTTCGGCGCCATTCAAGGCCGTCAATTTGCCGAATATTTTGGTGATGCCGCGTGCCTCAAGGAGAGCCATGATGTCTCTCCTTTGGCGGCCGACCGAAGTCACCCACGCGCTCCCGCTCGCCGACGATCAGGCTGATCAGCCCTGCGGGACGAAACAGAATGACCAGCAGCAACAGCACACCAAGGATGATCGGCCAGATGTCCTGGTAGCTGTTAGACAGCCAGAAGCTGACCGCCTCGATCACGATCGTACCGATCACCGCGCCGATCAGGGTTCCGGAGCCGCCGAACAACACATAGAGCACGACCTGCGTGGACATCACCACGCCCAGCATGTTCGGCCAGACGAAGCCTTCGTGAAAAGCATAAAGGCTGCCGGCAAGCCCGGCGATGGCGCCCGCGAACGAAAAGATGATCGCTTTGAGGCGCTGCACGCGATAGCCAAAAAATGTGATGCGCTGTTCATTCTCGCGTAACCCGGCGAGAGCCAATCCGAACTGCGAACCCACGAGGAAGCGGCACAAGAGATAGACCAGCACGAGAATACCCAGCGCGAAATAATAGAACACCCGGCCCTCGTCCAGATCGTAGCTACCCAGGCTCATGGACGGGATCGACGGGATACCGTTTTGGCCACCGAGATAGTACCAGCCCCGTGCCAGCCGATCGAAGGCATACGACCCGGTGAGCGTGCCCAGCGAAACAAAGATGACGCTGGATTGATGCCTTCCGAGCAAAAGGAATCCGCCCAGCAGCAGCGCGAATGTGAACCCGATCAATATGCCTGCCGGCAATATCACGAGCATGGACGTCACGCCGATATCGCGGGCGATAAGCGCCACGCCATATCCGGCCGAACCAAAGAACACCGCCTGTCCGAAGCTCATGATTCCGGCGTATCCCCACACCAGATCGAACGAGAGCGCGAACAGGCAGAGGATCAGGACCCGCGTGGCGTAGATGGTCAGATAATCCGCCAGCACGAGCGGCAGCAGGGCGCCGATCGCGAGCACGACGATTTCCATGACCGGTAGCAACCGCCACCGGCGCGAGCGATCAATACTGATGGGAAGCCTCAGGGCAGGCGGCGTCGTTTCTGTCATCAAGTTGCCAGCAGATTAGAGCAAGACGGCTTTTCGTCGAATCGCCATCTCGCTCCATCTTTTCGTCTGAGCATGATCTTTTCGGAAAACCGATCCTCACTTTTCCGGATCATGCTCCAGCTCCAGGTATCAGACCAGCGATTTGCAGCCACAGCGATCCGCTCAGCATTCCTTGGGATCAACCAGTCCGGCGCTGCGTGCGACGATCTCGTAATTTCCGCCCTTGGCGACGGCTGTGTACATTTTCATTTTGCAATGCCGCTTGCCTGGCACCATTTCGGCAGGCCCGCCGGGGCCTTCGGCGATCTTGGCATGATCAAGCGCCGCAGCGACGGCATCACGGTCAACCTTGCCAGCCTCCTTGACGGCGGCTTCCCACAATTTGAGGCCGCGATAAGTGCCGGTTGCAGCACTTCCCGCTGCGAACAGGAACTTGCCCGGAAACTCCTTGTCGTAGGTCGCCTGCAGCTTCGCGCTGAACGGATCTTCCGGTGTGAGCGCCTTGAAATAGTCGAGGCAACTGGCAATCCCCTCGATCTCCGCCGGCTGATTGATATTCAGCGTGTTCTCGTCGTAATAAACACAGGCCAGCCGGCCGCCGTTTTTCAGGAATCCCGCCTCATAGAGCTGCTTGAAGAACGGCCCTACTCCCGGCGGAATGACGGTGTTGAAAACCACGTCCACCTTGTTGGAAATGACCCGGTTCACCGTCGCGCTGAAATCGATCTGGTCGAGCGGGTAATATTCCTCGAACACCACCTCGCCGCCATTGGCCTCAATCACCTTCCGGGCATAGATGTTCAGCGTATGCGGCCAGACATAATTGGCGCTCGGCAGTGCAAATTTCTTGCCGCCGTTCTTGATCAGCCAGGGAATGAATTCGTCGCACTGCTGCGCGGGCGTGGGTCCGGTGCAGAACAGATTGGGCGTGCATTCCTTGCCCTCGTAAAGTTGCGGATAGATATACAATGTCTTGCCGCGTGCGACGATCACGTCCTTGATGGCATTGCGCATCGAGCTGGTGATGCCGCCGAGCACAAGGTCGACCTTGTCGCGCTGGATCAGCTTGCGGACGTTGCCTACCGCTACCGACTCGTTCGACGCGGTGTCCTCGATGAACAATTCCAGCGGCCGGCCGAGCAAGCCGCCGGCGTCGTTGATCTCCTTGATCACCATCTTCGCGACATTGGCGTCGGCGTTGCCGGCGTAGCCGATCGGACCGGTCAAATCGGTGGCGATGCCGACCTTGATGGGGTCGGCGGCCGCGTTCGCCCATTCGGGACGAAGGACCCAACTGCCGGCGCCGGTCGCAAGCGCGGTGCTGGCAAAGGCGAAATTGGACATAAAGCGGCGGCGGTTCATTTGGTTGCGATTGCTGGACATTGAACTAAACCCCTCTTCCTGAAACGAGGCCTTGCGGCCGGAACTTGATGAAGACGATTGCGAGAACGAACACGAGGACATCGGCAATGACGGGCGGGATCACCCACGGCAGTGCGGCCGCCAGCGTCCCGATCACACCGGCGCCGGCCACGGGACCTGCGAAGGAGCCAACGCCGCCGACCATCACGGCCACGAACCCCTGAATCAGAAAGCGAAGGCCGAGATCGGCGAACAGCGAGAACACCGGCACGATCAGCGCCCCGGCAAGCCCGGCAAGGGCGGCGCCGAATGCGAACGTCACGCCGTAGATCGCGTTGGTCGAAATCCCCGACGCACGCGCGAGTGCGGGATTCTCCAATGAAGCGCGTATTCGCAGACCGAACGCCGTTCGCGACAGCATCAGATAACTGCCGACCATCACCATTGCCGTGATCACGATGATGACGAGCCGCCAGGAAGAAAACTGCATGGCGCCGAACCCGACCGATCCACCGATCGGTTCCGGGATCGAGATGTAAAGTCCGCCGATCAGGCCGCGAACGATCTCGCGGATGATCAGTCCCAGCGCATAGGTGCCGAGCATCGCGACAATCGGCGCCGCGTAGAATCGCCTGACCACCAGCCGCTCCAGCACAAAGCCCAACGCGCCGACCGCGAACGGGGCGACCGCCATTCCGAGCCAGACCGGTGCTCCCGCGCTGTACACGACATAGGTGATGTAAGCACCGAGCAGCACGAACTCGCCTTGCGCGAAATTGAAGATACCCATCATGCTGGCAATGATGCCGAGCCCCAGCACGACCAGAACGACGATCGCGCCGAAGCTCATGATCTCGAACAATGCGACGATCAGATTATCCATACGGCATCACCAGCAACTCCGCATCCTTGCCCTGTCTACATGGTCTTCCAGTCGCCGGATTGTTCGAAGGCGTGCGCCGCGCGATAGATCGTCGGCTCGTCGAAATGCCGGCCGATCAGCATCAGGCCGACCGGCAGTCCGTCCACCATGCCGCAGGGCAATGACATCGCCGGATGGTGGGTGATATCGAACGGCGCGGTGTTGGTGATCATCTCGAACGCGCGCCCGATCTGTTCCTCGCGGCTTGCTCCCGGAGCCGGCAGCGGCGTCGCCTTCATCGGCGTCGTCGGCATCAGCAGCAGGTCATAGGTCTCGAGCACCTTGTCGTAAGCGGCGGTCAGCCGGCGCGAAATGTTCAGGGCTTTGCCGTAAAAGCGCGGTCCGAAATTGTTGTTGATGTAAGTGCCGAACATCAGCATCATTTTGGTGGTCTCGGACAATGAATCCGCTTGCCCGCGCCAGCCGCGATGAAAATCCATCAGCGATGTCGAATAGAGATCCGAGCGGCTGAGGCCATAGCCGTCGCCGTACATCATGGTCTGGGTCATGCCTTCGGTTCCGATCGGCATCCAGATCGCCGGCGCCACCATGTGCATCGGAATGGAGACCTCTTCGACGCTGGCCCCGAGACTGGCGAGCCGCTTCGCCGCCTCCTTGACGCTCTTGTTGACGGCGGCTTCGGCGCCAACCTGCTCGAAACCTTCCTTGACGATGCCGATCTTCATTCCCTTGATTCCCGCACCAAGCGCCTTGGTGTAGTCCTGCACCTTCGGCGACTTGATCCTCGGATCGTAACCGTCATCGCCCGCCAGCACCTCGAGCAGCAATGCGTTGTCCGCGACGTTTGCGGTCATCGGCCCGGTGTGATCGACGAAGATCTCGATCGGCATGATGCCGGTATAGGGCACGAGGCCCCAGGTCGGTTTCATGCCGTAGGTGCCGCTGAAGGAGGACGGCATCCGGATCGAACCGCCCTGGTCGCCCCCGATCGCCATGTCGACTTCGCCGAGCGCAACCACCACCGCGCTGCCGGAGGATGACCCACCGGCCGAATATCCCATCTTGTGCGGGTTATGCACCGGACCGGTCGCGTTGGTGTGGCTGCCGCCGGACATGCAGAACGACTCGCAATGCACCTTGCCGGCAATTTCCGCGCCGGCATCGAGCATGCGCGTGACGATCGTCGCGTCGAAATCCGGAACGTAGCCTTCAAGGGTCGAGGAGCCGTTCATCATCGGCACGCCAGCCAGCATGATGTTGTCCTTCAGCGCCACCACCTTGCCCTTCAGCTTGCCGCGCGCGGCGCCTTTGACGGTGGCCTTGCGGTACCAGGCGTTGTGCGGGTTTTCCTCCGGCCCCGGCCGGTAGCCCGGCGTCCGCGGATATTTGACGACCGGGACTTCGTCCGGCATCGCCGCGACGGCATTGTAGGCATCGACCGAACCCTGCATCAGTCCGCGGAAAGAGGTGACGTCCTCATCGGTCAACGCCAGGCCGCAATATTCGGCTACGGCACGCAGCTGATCGGGGGTTGGAAGCGCTACTGCCACGATGTCTCTCCTGTTTCTTGACCGCCTGGATCGCCTGAGGAGATCGCCTGGCTCGCCATCGCCACGCGCAAACAATCGCCCGGCGCAGAGAGGCAAATCTCTTCCGAGTCACTAGAAACGGAAATGTTTTCCTTTTCAAGTATTATTTCGCACCGCCTCCGTTTGATGGCGACCCTCGGGGCCGTCAGAACTCCCTGATCAGCCGAAAATCGAGGCCGTCGGCCCCGGCAAGATAGATCGGCATGGAAGCCGTGCCGCGTCGGATGCCGACGCGTCCTCTTGCGCCATGATAGTCCACGTTCATCGCAATCGAGAGCAACGGCTCGATGGCCAACGATCCGGCGCGCGATGCGACGGTATCGATAAACCGGAGGCCCTCGTAATTCGACTGCCCCATCGAGCCAATCGGCGGCGCGTAGCGGCCGAACGAAGCCTCGTACTGGTCGCGAAAAGCCTCGTTTTCGCGCGTGGCCAAACCTGCGAAATAGCCGGCCGAGCAATACAGATTTTCGGTGTTGTCGGCGCCGATTCCCAGCAGCACGGTCTCATCCATCGCGCCTGCCAGACGCAGCATTTTCGACGCCAGGCCCTGTTTGGCAAAGGCGCGATTGAAAGCAATGCTGTCGGCGCCGAGCAGTGAAATAAATACGACGTCCGGCCTAGCAGCGCGAATTCGCGCAATGGGCGCGTTGTGATCGTGCTCGCCCAATCGGACGAATTCTTCGCCGACGACGCACCCGGCGGTATCAGCGATATATTTCTTGACTGCCCGGTGGGAGAGCCACGGCCAGACGTAGTCGCTGCCGATCAGGTACCATCGCGCGGCCTTCTTGGCGTCCGCCAGCCACTCGATCGCGGGGCGCAGTTGGGCGCGCGGAATTTCGCCGATCGCCATCACGCCCGGCGTTCTCTCGCCGCCCTCGTAGACGGACGTATAGACATAGGGGATGCGGCCGCCGACAACTTTCCTGAGCGCAACCCTGACCGCGCTGATGTGGGTCCCCATGATGATATCCGCGTCGTCGGATGCGACCACGTCGGATGCCGTCCGGACCACATCCTTTATAGGGCCCCCGGCATCATGGAAGACGACCTCGACTTCACGGCCCAGGATGCCGCCACGCTGGTTGATCTCCGAGACCGCCAGCATGGTGCTATTGGTCGCGGCCGGTCCCCAGATTCCTGCAGAACCGGTCAACGTAATGAAACTGGCAATCCGGAGTTTCCTGCGGTCGCGACGCTGCCGGACGGGATCCGGCGGCGGCGTCCGCGTCAATGCGTCTCCGCCCGACCAGGACGATCCCCTTAGCAGCCACTCCAGCGGCATCGGCACACCGCCGGGCGTTCCAATTTGCGTTGCTGGGAGCAACTCGCTCTCTCCTTTCGGATTTTCGGGTCGGCACAAGACCAGCGTATTGCGGTCTTGCGCGCCGTCAAAACTTTTTAATCAGCCGAAAATCGAGGCCATCTGCCTCGGCAAGATAGATCGGCATGGAAGCAGTGCCGCGCCGGATGCCGATGCGCCCTCTCGCACCATCGTAGTCGATGTTCATCGCGTTCGCGAGCAACGGCTTGATGGCGAGCGATCCCGCACGCGATGCGACCGTCTCGAGAAACCGCAATCCCTCATAGTTGGACTGCCCGACAGAGCCAAGCGGCGGGGCGTAGCGGCCGAATGAAGCCTCGTATTGGCGGCGGAAAACCTCGTTTTCCTTTGTGGCCATGTCCACGAAATATCCGGATGCGCAGAACAGGTTTTCGGTGTTGTCGGCGCCTATTCCAAACAGGACGGTTTCGTCCATCGCACCCCCCAGACGAAGCATCTTCCCCGCCAGGCCTTGCTCGGCAAAAGCGCGGTTGAAAACAATGCTGTCGGTGCCGATCAGCGAAATAAGAACGACGTCCGGCTTTGCGGCGCGGATCCGCGCAATGTGCGCGCTATGATCGTGCTCGCCGAGCCTGACGAATTCTTCGCCGACCACGCGCCCGCCTGCCCCGGCGATGTATTTCTTGGTCGCCCGGTGGGAAAGCCAGGGCCAGACGTAATCGCTGCCGATCAGGTACCAGCGCTTCGCATTCTTGACGTTGGCGAGCCACTCGATGGCGGGGCGCGATTGAGCCCGCGGCGTTTCGCCGATCGCCATCATGCCCGGTGTTCTCTCTCCACCCTCATAGACCGGAGTATAGATATAGGGAATACGGCCCGCGACGACCTTCCTGAGCGCAACCCTCACGGCGCTGATGTGGGATCCAACAATGATGTCCGCGTCGCCGGAGGCGACCACCTCGGCTGCGGTCCGGACAACATCCTCGATGTTGCCGCCGGTATCATGGAAGACGACCTCGATTTCACGTCCCAGGATGCCGCCGCGCTGGTTGATCTCAGAGACCGCCAGCATGGTACTATTCGTGGAGGCCGGCCCCCAGATTCCCGCGGGACCGCTCAACCCAATGAAGTTGGCGATCTGCAGCTTCTTTCGATCGCGACGCCGCCGAAGAGACTCCGATCGCGACGTCAGGGTCAATGCGTCCCCGCCCGACCAGGACGGCCCCCTCAGCAGCCAATCTGCCGGCATCGGCACATTGCCGGTATTTGCAATTTGCATGGCTGAGAGCACCTGGCTCTCCTTTCGGCTTTTTTTCGGCTTTAGGGGTCGACGCCAGACCAGCGTATCGCGCCGACCGAATTATCCAAGTGGAAAATATTGAATATTCAACGATTCGCGTGCATACAGAACAAGCAAGGACGCTCAATAATCATCCAGAAACCCAGACCAAAGTCCAAAAGCGGTGGCTAGATTGCCTAGTAAACCCATCACCGAGCATCTCGCTTATCTGCTGGCGCAGGCAAACCGGGAAATCAATCGACAGCTGGACGCGCGCTTCCGGACGGAAGGCGTGCCGGTGGAGCAGTGGCGCATTCTGAAGGTCCTTTCGGACGGCGAGGGTCATTCGATGGGTGAGCTTGCGGAAGCGGTGCTGCTCAATCATCCGACCCTGACCAAGATGGTCGACCGCATGGTGTCGGATTCCCTGGTTTACCGTGTCCAGGATGCCGAAGACCGCCGCAAGGTGCTGATGTTCAGTTCCGATCGCGGAAAGGAATTGACCCAGCGCCTGAATTCGCTTGCGCAGCGTCAGGAGTCCTACATCGCCGAAAGTTACGGCGACAAGGCGACGGCGGAATTGAAGCGGTTGCTGGAAAGCCTGATTGAGAAGGCGAACTGAGCGTTCAATCTTGGCAACAAGGTGGAGCATTCTGGTCTCTACCGTCCTTAACGCGCGATCCATTGCAAATTTCAACGTTGCAAATTTCGTTCCAAACCGATCGCCGTTGAGTGAGGCAACCTCGCCAAAAAAATTTCGCATCGTCGGGCGCATTACCAATGGGCTCACGGCCCGGATTGCCGGTCGAGGTATTCCGGTCGTCAGGAAACGATCCGCACCGGCAAAGCGCGAATACCGCGGATAAAATTCGAATAGAGCCGCTGCGGGGCACCGACAATCTCGACGCGAAGATTCCGCTGTAAAATCTCTTCCCAGAGGATCCGCAACTGCTGCTCCGCAAGCCGATCGCCAACACAGCGATGGATGCCGGCACCGAACGACAGGTGCTGCCGAGGCTTGGCCCGATCGATGATGAATTGATCGGCGCGGTCGATCTTTTCTTCGTCGCGGTTTCCGGAGATGTACCACATCACCACCTTGTCGCCCCGCGAAATCCTGCGGCCGGCGAATTCGACGTCGTTACGGGCGGTGCGGCGCATATGCAGCACGGGCGTCTGATAGCGGATGATCTCGGAAACAAGACTGGGGATCAGTTCACGCCGGCCCGACACCAGCTCGAACTGTTCGGGATTTTCGACCAGCGCCATCAGTCCGCCGCTCATGGAATTGCGCGTGGTGTCGTTGCCGCCCACGATCAAGAGACCCAGCGTGCCGATGAATTCGCGCGGTGGCAGATTGCGCGTCGCCTCGGAGTGCGCGAGCATCGAAATCAGGTCGAAGGCAGCCGGCGCGCTCGCGCGCGCATCCCATAATCTGCGGAAATACTCCGCCATCTTGCTCAATTCGGCAAAACGCTCATCCTCCGAATGCACGACGGCATCGGGTGAATCAACATTGGCGATCGCCACGTCGGACCACCAGGTCAATTTCTCCCGATCCGCCCAGGGGAAATCGAACAGGGTCGCCAGCATCATGTTGGTCAGTTCAACCGAAACACGCTGAACCCAGTCGAATGTCTCGTCGCGCGGCAACGCGTCAAGCACGTCGGCGGTGCGCTTGCGGATCAAGGGTTCGAGATTGATTAGATTTGACGGAGCTACGATCGGCGCGACGGCGCGTCGCTGCGCGGTGTGCCCCGGCGGGTCCATCCGGATGAAGCTCGCCCGCTCCTGCCCCTTCGGCTGATCGGTGACCTGTATACCGCCCAGATCCGAACTCGACGAGAAATTCTCATGGTCGAGTTCAACCGCAAAGATGTCGTCGTAGCGGGTGATCGACCAATAGGGGCCGAACGGCGATGCGGCGCAATAATGCACCGGATCGTCGCGTCGCAGCCGCGCAAACAACGGCCGCCAGGTGTCATCCTGGTACAATTTGGGATCGCTGACATCGAGCGACATCGGTGCGCGTTGCAGCATTTCGGCCTGGGCCATCGCTCGTTCCCTTCCCCGCTGTCATTACTTGGCGTGCGACAGCATAGGACGGGATCGAGCGCCGGGAAAGGCGGGAACAGGATCGTCAGGCTTCGCGCCACCAAATTCTCGCATCGACGTCCTGCTTGATCGCCGGCCGGTGGGCATTCATAGATTGAGGCTGTCGATGCCGGCGCACAAGGATTGATATCGATGGTTCTGACGATGGGGTTGCGGCGGTCGCTGGCGCTGGATGCGGAAGCAGAAGCGCTGGTGAGCGATGAGTTACGATTGAGCCGCCGGGAAATGGTCGATCGCATTGCCCGTCTCGCGTCCGTCCTGCGCGACCTCGGCATGCAGGACGACGACCGGGTGGCCATGCTGGCGCCGAACGGACAGTACTACATCGAGTTCTATTTCGGCGTTCTCTGGGGCGGCGGGATCGTCGTGCCGGTAAATTCGCGCTTTGCTCTCGCCGAAATGATCGAGCAGGTTCGGGACGCCGAGCCGTTCGCGCTCATCGTCGACAAAACCTTCGTCGAGATGGGAGAAGCGCTGGCACAAAGTGTACCCTCCATCAAGGCACTGATCATCGTTGGTAAAACCGGCGCATCGAGCCGCAGCGTTCGATCCGTCAGCTACGAGGACGCAATTCAAGCAGCCAAACCGGCGCCGGATGCGATGCGCGGAGAGGACGACATTGCTTGCCTGTTCTATACCGGCGGAACGACCGGCCGCTCCAAGGGAGTGATGCTCAGCCACGGCAATCTGTGGGCCAACGCGATGGCGACCATCGCGCATCTCGGTCTTGACGACAGCCTGGTGCACCTGCACTCTGGACCGCTGTTCCACCTCGGCGCCGGGGGCCGTGTTTACGCTACGGCCGTCACCGGCGGCAAGCACGTCGTCATGTCTCGATTTACGCCGGAACAGGCGTTGTCGACGATCGCGCGCGAGAGGGTCACGGTGGCTACCTTCGTCCCGACCATGCTCGCGATGTTGCTGCAGCTACCGGACATTCACACCTACGACCTTTCCAGCCTGCGATTGATTACCTACGGCGCATCGCCGATGCCGGAGGCGGTATTGCAGAAATGTCTGCGGCGCTTGCCGCACGTCCGTTTCGCTCAATCCTATGGGATGACGGAATTGTCGCCGGTTGCGACGATGCTTGGCGCCGAACATCATGCGCCGAATGCACCGCCCGGCCGGCTGCGCTCCGCCGGACGACCGGTTTATTCCGCGGAGGTACGCATTGTTGATCCAAACGACAGGGAATTGCCGCGCGGCGAAATCGGAGAGATCATCGTACGCGGGCCCATCGTCATGAAAGGTTATTGGCGCAAACCGGAACTCACGGCCCAGACCCTGCGCGGCGGCTGGATGCATACCGGCGATTCCGGATATTTTGACGACGACGGCTTCCTGTTCATCGCGGACCGCATCAAGGACATGATCATCAGCGGCGGCGAGAACATCTATTCCATTGAGGTCGAAAACGCCATCTCCTCACACCCGGACGTTGCCCAATGCGCCGTCATTGGCATCCCCGACAAACGTTGGGGCGAAGCCGTGCACGCGATCGTGGTTCCACGCACGGGCGCCGACGGCCTCACGGCTGAATCGATCATCGCACATTGCCGCCCGCTGATTGCCGGCTACAAATGCCCACGCAGCATCGATCTGCGCCACGAATTGCTGCCGCAATCAAGCGTCAACAAGATCGACAAGGCCGTCTTGCGCGAACCGTTCTGGAAGAATCAATCCCGTCAGGTCAATTGAAGGACCGAGCAGCCGCCCAAATCAATTCCAGGCGTGTCGCGGCGGATTAACGCCGTTCAGCGCATAATTGCCGACATGGAAATACTTCCACCGCACGGGATCATGCAGCGTGTGCGTGCGCGCGTTGCGCCAGTGACGGTCGAGATTGTACTGCGCGAGCGTCGAGCGCGTGCCGCCCAATTCATGCAGCTTGCTGCCGGCAAGCACCGCGATCTCGGTCGTGGCCACCTTGGCGATGGCCACCGCAACCGATGCCTTGGCGACGCTGTCCTCGTTGGGATCGGCGATGGCGAGATCGACCGCATGGCCGGCACGCTCCAGCAGGGCCTCGGCCGCGTGCAGCTTGATCGACAGATCGCCAATCTGGGCAATGGTGAAGAAATCCTCGTGGCCGTGGTCCTGGCCGCTATCGATCCACGGACGCGCATATTGCCGCACGAAAGCAACAGTATCTGATATCGCGCCCCTGGCGATGCCGGCATCCACCGCAGCCTGAATGATCTGCGCGACCGGGCCATTCGCGGTCGGGGTGTCATAAGCCACATGCGCCGGGAACACGCCGAGCGGCGAGACCCGGACACCGTCGATCAGAACAGTACCGCTGGCGGTCGTCCGCTGGCCGAAGCTCGACCAGTTGTCGATGACCGTCAATCCCGTTGTCTCGCGCGCGGCGATCGCGATGTGCGCGTTGCCGTTGGCGTCGGTGGCCGCGATCGGGATGTAATGTGCGAACAGGGCACCCGTCGCGTAGAATTTCTCGCCGTCGACACGGTAACCGTCGCCGTCCGGAGCAATTTTAGTGTCGAAGATGCCGGCATGCTTGCTCTTGGCCTCGGAGAAGGCGTTGCCGAAGCGATAGCCCTGCAGCACCTTCGCGAACCAGAAACGCTTCTGCTCCTCCGAGGCCGTCAAACGCAGCAGGTCGAGCACGCCGAGGTGGTTCTGCGGAATCTGGCCGAGCGAAGAATCCGCAGCCGAGATGATCTTGATCACCTCGCCGACGGTTGCGAAGGAAACGCCCGCGCCGCCATAGACCTTCGGGACCGTGATGCCCCAGAGGCCGCTCGCGGAGAAGCGATCAAGCTCGGCGGCGGGAAGCCGCTGCTCGCGGTCACGCGTGGCGGCTTCCACTGCGAAATCAGTCGCGAGCGCCTGGGCGATCTCGATGGCTTCGGCGTCGGAGCGGATGACATGCGCATTGGGTGTGAGGTTGAATGTCGGCGCGAGTCTGGCGCGCGTGACGCTTTGGACGTTGACGTTCATGGCAATGCTCCATCCATTCGGGATCTGTTCACAGGGCGCCGTGTCGGACCGGCTTGACGCCGTTCAGCACAAAATCGCCGATGCGGTGATATTTCCATCGCACCGGATCGTGCAGCGTGTGGGTGCGGGCATTGCGCCAATGCCGGTCGAGCCCGAATTCCTGCAAGGTGGAGCGCGATCCGGTCAGCTCAAACAGCTTGTTGGAGACGTGCAGCGACACTTCAGTCGAGAGCGCCTTGACCTCGGCGACGGCAATCGACGCCTCTGCAACGGTCTGCTCGGTGGGATCGCCGACCGCCGCGTCGACGAAGCGGGCCGCGCGTTCCAGGAGCGCATTGGTAGCTTCAACCTTGATGGAGAGCTCACCGACCGAGTGAACCAGGTGCGGATCGTCGACACCACGCGCATAGGTCGTCTCAAACCAGGGCCGGGCGAACTTGCGGGTAAAGGCGATGGTGTCGGCGAGCGCGCCGCGCGCAATCCCTGCGTCCACCGCGGCATGAATGAGCTGCGCAATTGGTCCCATCGGAGTCGGCCGGTCGAACAAATCCTGATGCGGGATGACCTGCTCCGGTTCGACCGTAATGTCGTCGAGCCAGGTTGAACCGCTGCCCGTGGTGCGCTGGCCGAAGCTTGACCAGTCGTCGATCAGCGTCAGGCCGGGCGTTGAGCGCTCGAGGAAGACGACATGCGAACGCTTCTCGTCATCGGCCGCCACCACCAGGATCAGGTGCGCGAACAAGGCACCGGTCGAGTAGAATTTCTGCCCGTTCAGAACCAGCCGGTCGCCCTCCTTCAGCAGCCTAGTCTCAAACTCGACCGGGTTGCGGGTTCCGACCTCCGTAAAGGCGTTGCCCAGGCGATCGCCGTCGAGAATCCGCTGGAAGTAGCGCTGCTTCTGCTCCTCCGTGCCGGAGAGACGCAAAGCCTCCACCATGTAGAAGTGGTTCTGCGGAATCTGGCCGAGGCTGCCGTCGGCAGCAGCGACAGTGGCGACGACTTCCGCCAGTGTCACATTGGAGACGCCGGCACCGCCATAGGTCTTCGGCACAGTGATCGCCCACAACCCGCTTTGCGAAAAACGGTCGATCTCCGCGATCGGCAGTCGCCGCTCGCGATCGCGATCCGCCGCCTCGCGTGCGAAATCCGCGGCGAGCGCCTGCGCGACCTCGATTGCCTCGGCGTCGGTGGTGATCCGCCGGGCTGGTGTACGGCGCGGCGGGATGTGGGGAGCCGGCCGGCCCCGGCCGGGAATGGCCTCGATATGCAGCTTGCGATTGACGCTGGTCATGTTGGTACCCTTTGCTGAGGTTCCAGTCGGGATCTATGCCGGCTCGGGTTCGCGGGCTCGCGCGGCGCTGGCGCCCTGCAACAACGGGATCACCTCGCGACCGAAGGCCGGCAATTCGTCCGTGAAATGCAGAAAGGCGCAGAGGATCATGTCGACACCGATCGCCTCATAGGCGCGAATGCGCTCGGCGATCAGCTCCGGCGGACCGAACAGCCTGGTCTTGAAGCCGTCATTGGGTTGCACCAAGTTGGCATAATCGGAATCGGCCCACATGCCGATCTTCTCCGCCGTCGACGCGCCGGCATGCTTCACCTGATCGGCGAAGGACTGGACGATCTTGGGATCGGCGCCGGCGATGATCGCTTGGAGCTGCTCAAGCGCCTCGCGCTCGGTTGGCCGCTGGATCACAAACCCGTTGAGACCGAATTTCACTGTCCGGCCTTCCGCTTTGGCGAGCGCGCGGACCTCGTCGATCTGTTCCTTGGCGCCTTCGACCGAATTGCCGTTGATGAAATACCAGTCGGAGTATTTCGCTGCCATCCGGCGCGCCGCCTTTGAATTGCCGCCCTGGAATATCTCGGGATGAGGCTGCGAGACCGGGCGCGGCTTCAGCCAACCCTCGTTGATGCGGTAGAAATCGCCCTTGAAGGTAAGCGAGTCCTTGGTCCACAGCCCCTTGAGCACCTGAATGAATTCTTCCGAGCGGCGGTAGCGCTCGTCATGGTCGAGCCAGGGTTCGCCAAACGCGCGAAACTCGTCCTTGAACCAGCCCGTCAGGATGTTGATGGCGAAGCGGCCTTTCGAATAGACGTCGATCGTCGCGCCCATCTTCGCGACCATGGCCGGGTGCCAGAAGCCGGTATGAATCGCGCTGATCAGCTTGAGGCGCTTGGTATGGGCGGCGAGCACAGCGGTGCAGGTGACGGCCTCCTGCTGCAACTCCCAGCCGTGGCTCGCGATGAAGCGGGCCGGAGCCAGCCCGTATTCGAAGCCAAGTTCTTCGGCCGTCTGGGCGAGGCCGGCGTTGTAGTCGAGGCTCCAGTCGGTTCGTTGCGGAATGTTGCTGATGACAAAACCGCCGCTGCCGAGCGGCATCCAATATCCGAAGCGAATGGCCATGACGCGATCCTTGCGTGGTCGGTTGAAGAGTTTCAGTGCAGCGCCGGGGATGCCGGCGCTGTATGGGCGATCCCGCCGCCCAGATAGAATTCCTTGACGTCGTCGCGCGCGGTAAGTTCGGCCGCGGTCCCGGAGATCGCGACGCGGCCGTTCTCCAGCACATAGCCGTAGTCGGCAAAGCGCAGCACCAGGTTGGCGTTCTGTTCGGCCAGCAGAAAACTGACCCCATCGTCCTTGTTGAGCTGGCGGATGATCCCGAAGATCTCCTCCACGATGATCGGCGCGAGCCCCATCGATGGTTCGTCGAGCAACACCAGCACCGGTCGCGTCATCAATGCACGCCCGATCGCAACCATCTGCTGTTCGCCACCCGAGGTGAGACCGCAGCGGGATTTGCGCCGATCCTTGAGGCGCGGAAACCAAGTGTAGATGCGTTCAAGATCGTCTGCGAGCGCCCTACGGTTCGGCCGGCGCAGGAAACCACCGGTCAGGAGATTCTCCTCGACCGTGAGCTGGGGAAAGACATGGCGGCCCTCGAGCACCTGGACGACGCCCTGGGCGACGAGGTCGGCCGGATGGAGATGCCGCGTCGTCTGGCCGCGCCAGGTGATCGTGCCACGGCTCAGCGAGCCGCGTTCGGAGGGCAACAGGTTGGAGATCGCCTTGAGCGCCGTGGTCTTCCCGGCGCCATTGGCGCCGAGAAGTGCGACAATCGAGCCCTGCTCGACCTTGAGCGACACGCCGCGCAAAGCCAGCAGCGCCTGACCATAGAGCGCCTCGATATCATCGACCTCAAGAAAAGACGATATGGTCATGGCGGATCCTTGCGGGGTCGTCAGTTGGTGGCGTCGCGGAGCGCGATGCCCTTTTCCTTGGCGTAGGCGGCGGCGCGCTCGTAGATCAGCGGCAGCAGCAGATCGCGGTCGGACTTCACCCAGCCGTCAGACACCACGTTCCACTTCTCGCCATCCCATTGCAGGACCTTGCCGGCGCCACCGCCTTCATGATCCTGGACCGAGAGCTTGAGCGGCTGCTCGAGACCGGTGGCGCCGAGTTCGGCGAGACGCTTCTCGGAGAGATCGAGATGTTCGAGACCCCATTGCGCCTCTTCACCATTGATCGGGTGCACACCGAAATGCGCCTGTGCGGTGCGGATCGCTTCCACCGCGATGATCGCCTCGTCAACTCCTGAGTTGTAGTAGACGGAACCGAAGCTCTTGGGGTCCTTGAGGTCGCTCAGGCCCTTGTCGAGAATGTACTTCTTGAGCTTCTGATGGATCTCGAAGTTGCTGCCAGCAGGAAATGGCGTGATCGCCAGGTAGCCCTTGGCGACGGCGCCGGCAGGACGCACATCTTCTTCCGAACCCGACCAAATGCCGCCAATGACGTGATCGACCGGGAAGCCGACCTTGGCCGCCGTCTTGATCGCCACCGGCGTCATCACGCCCCAGCCACGCAGGAAGACCCAGTCCGGCTTGAGCTGGCGGATCTTCGCCCACTGCGCCGACTGGTCATTGCCCGGATGCGGCACCGGAATCTGGATGTCCTCGAAGCCGTAAGTTTTGGCCAAAAACGCGAGGGGGACCTGCGTCTCCTTGCCGTAGGGCGAGTCATGATAGACCGTGGCGATCTTGAGGCCCTTGAGCTTGTCCTTGCCGCCGGCCTTTGCCGCGATGAAATTGACCGCCGACGATGCCTCGCTCCAGAAGCTGAACACGGTCGGGAAGCTGTAGGGGAAGACGCGTCCATCGATCGCTTCGGTGCGGCCGTAAGCGATGGTGACCAGCGGAATCTTGTCGGCAACCGATTTTTCGGTCAGTGCCTTGGAGATCGGGTCACCGTGCGGCAGGAAGATCGGCACGGGCGAGCCGTTCTTGCCGCCCTTCACGCGCTCATAGCACTCGACGCCTTTCTCGACTTCCCAGTTCGTCTCGCATTCGTCCCAGACCAGCTTGATGCCGTTGATGCCGCCCTCGACCTCGTTGATGTAGCGGAAATAATCGATTTCGCCGGCCCAGACCGGGATGCCGCTCGACGCATAGGCGCCGACCCGGAACGTCGCGAGCGGGAAATACTGGGTCTTCGCGTCCTCCGCGAAGGCCGTGACGGTGGCCGCGAACGAGAAGCCGACGGCCGCGGCGGCGACCGCTCTCTTCAGGGTTTGCTTAGGCAGGGAAGTTCTTCGCAAGGACATTGTACGTCTCCATTTGTGATCGAGATGCTGGGAAGGTGTTTCGGGTTCAGGGGGCAGCTCGCCTCGCGAGCCATTGTCTACCTCGCGACAGCAACGCTGCGAGGCCGTTTGGCTCCTTGATCAGGAACCAGATGATGAGTCCGCCGAAGAGGGCTTTCTGGAAGTTCTCGAGCTGTCCGGCATCGATCGCGCCGCCCAGCGAACCGGATACGACGTGATCGAGCAGGATCGGCAGCAGGATCATGAACGCCGCGCCGAGATAGTTGCCGACGATGCTGCCCATGCCGCCAAGGATGATGATGAACATGACCTCGAACGAGCGGTCGAGATTGAAGCTGCGCGCGTCGACCGTGCCGAGATAGGCAAAGGCCCAGAGCGCGCCGGCAATTCCGATCACGAGCGAGCTGACGAAGAAGGCCTTGAGCTTTCCCGATGCGACCGGGATCCCGATCACGGAAGCGGCGGTGTCCATGTCGCGGATCGCCATCCAGGTGCGCCCGGTCTGGCTTTGCACCAGCCGGATGGCGACCGCCGTCAACGATCGCGACCGCCGACAGAGTGAGAAGGTAGCGGCCGACGGGCCCGGAGAGGTCGTGACCAAGGATGGCCAGACGTGGCGCGGATATCGAGCTGGACGTCGAGTAGTTCGAGAACCAGCCGAACTGGTTGAAGAGCCACTCGAGAAAGAACTGCGTCGCAAGGGTCGAGGCGACGAGATAGAATCCCTTGATGCGAAGGCTGAGCAGGCCGGCGGCCAGACCCACCAGACCGGCGATGACGCCGCCGAGTATCAGGCTGACAGGCAACGGAAGTTCCGGCAACCGCAGCAGCAGATTGTAGGTCGCGTAGGCGCCGACCGACATGAAGCCGCCGGTGCCAAGCGAAGCCTGGCCGGCATATCCCATCAAGAGGTTCAGTCCGAGCCCGGCAAGCGACAGGATCAGAAACGGAATAAGGATCGCGTTCAGCCAGTAGTCGTTGGCGACCAGCGGCACGCCCGCAAAAACAACGAGTGCGGCAATCGCATACGCGATCCTTGCTCTGCTGCGCGTCCGAAGGGGCGTGCGCGCCGGTGCGAAGTCCGCGACCTCGGCGGAACTTATTGACGTCATGGATCAGATCCTTTCGATGGCCGCTTCGCCGAACAGGCCGGACGGCCGGATGAGAAGGAAGACCACCGCGAGCGCGTAGGCGAACCAGGTCGACACGCTGCCCCCCAGCAGGCCGCCGAGATAGATTTCCGCGAGGCTGTCACCGGCGCCGACGATCAGACCACCCACGATCGCGCCTGTGATCGAGGTAAATCCGCCGATAATGAGCACCGGCAGCGCCTTAAGGACGACGAGGGTGAGCGCAAACTGCACACCCTGGCGCGATCCCCACAACAGGCCGGCCACCAGAGAGACGAAGCCGGCGACGCCCCAAACGATCTGCCAGAGGGTTTGCAGCCGGATGCCGATCGACAGCGCCGCCTGCGGGTCGTCGGCGATGGCGCGGAGCGAGATGCCGACGCGGGTCTTGCTAAAGAAGATCGATAGCGCGACGACCAGGACGCCCGCGGTGGCCGCCGCGACCAAATCGAACTGGCTGACCTGGATGTCGCCGAATTTGATCGGTGTGTCGACGATGCCGAGATCGAGCTCGTGGACGCTTGCCCCCATCGCGATCTGGGACAGTCCCTCGATCACGAACGAAAGCCCGAGGGTCGCCATGAACAGCGTGATTTGCGGCTGGTTGACCAGAGGACGCAGCACGACGCGCTCGACGGCAATCGCAATCGCGACCATGATCGCAAGCGTGAGCAGGGCGGCAAGCCAGAAGTCGATATTCTTCTCGCGCAGGGTCACGAAGGTTAGCGCAGCGCACAACACCATTGATCCCTGCGCGAAGTTGAAGACGCCGGACGCCTTGAAGACCAGCACGAAGCCGATCGCGACCAGCGAATACATCACGCCCGCCAGCAGGCCGCCGACCAGGGTTTCGACAAAGAAGTTCATGATGTCCTCAATGCACCGCGCCGAGATAGGCGGTGATGACGTCCGGATTGTTGCGCACCTCTTCCGGCGTTCCGTCACCGACCTTGCGGCCGTAGTCGAGCACCACGACGTGATGCGACAGTCCCATCACGACGCCGATATCGTGCTCGATCAGCACGATGGTGGTTTCAAGCGTACGATTGGCGTCCAGAATGAACCGGCTCATCTCGCGCTTCTCGTCCTGGTTCATCCCGGCCATCGGCTCGTCGAGCAGCAGCAGCGTCGGCCGGCCAACCAAAGCGCGAGCGAGGTCCACGCGTTTCTGCACGCCATACGGCAAGGTGGAGACAATGGCATCGCGATGTCGGGTCAGCTCAAGAAAGCTGATGATATCGTCGGCGCGTCGGCCGAATTCGAGCGTTTCGCTGCGGTCGCGCCCCACGCCAAAGGCATGCTCGATGAGCGTGGTGCGGCTGTGCCGGATCAGGCCTGCGAGCACGTTGTCGCACACGCTGAGACGCTTGAACAAGGCATTGTGCTGAAACGTCCGCCCGATGCCGAAACGTGCGGCCTGGGTTGGACGGATCCGTACGAAGCGCTGTTGATCGAAGATCACATCACCTGAATCGGCGCGGTATACGCCGTTGATGACGTTGAGCAGCGAGCTCTTGCCGGCGCCATTCGGTCCGATCAGGGCGCAGATTTCGCCCCGCTCCACGTCGAAGCTCAGCGCGTTGAGCGCCTGAATGCCCTTGAAAGATAGGGAAACGTCGCGAAGCTGGAGGATCGGTTCGGACATCGACGTTCAGGCCTCGACGGTTTCAGGCTGTGCGGCGACGTGCTGCGCCGCGCGCCGCTTGACCGCCTCGATGTCGCGATAGGCCGCGGCGGGGTGGTTTGCCGGCAAATACGGCCCCTCGCCGAACAGCTTCTCGCGCAGCGTGCCGGGACGGTATGCCTTCGGATACACACCGCGCTTCTGCAGTTCAGGAACCAGAAGATTGACCACGTCTTCGAACGTTTCCGGCGTCACCGCATAAGCGAGATTGAAGCCGTCAACATCCGTCTCCTCGACCCAGCCCTGAAGGATGTCAGCGATGGTGGATGGTGAGCCGACAAAGACCGGACCTAAACCACCGACACCGCCCCACCGCGCCAGTTCCTCGATGGTCCACGATTTCGAACCACCCGCGAGATTCTCGACCACGGACACGATCGCATTGGTCTCGACCTTCCGGACGAGATCGGTCGGGGCGTATTGACCGAAGTCGATGCCGCTCCATCCGGACATGAACACCAAGGCGCCGTCGTAGGATGCATATTGCTGGTATTCCGCGAATTTCGCCTGCGCCTTGGCGTCGGTTTCGTCGACGATGACCGTGACGAGATTATAGGTCAGAACCTTGCGCGGATCGCGGCCGGCTGCGGCCGCCTGACGGCGCACGTCGGCGACATAGGCCTTGAGCACGGGTTTGGTCGGCGCGGCGACGAAGACGCATTCGGCATGCTGTGCGGCGAAGGTCTTGCCCGGCCCCGAAGCGCCCGCCTGATAGAGCACCGGTGTACGCTGCAATGACGGCTCGCAGAGATGATAACCTGGAACGTCGAAGAATTTGCCCCTGTGGCCGATCTCGTGAACCTTATCGGGATTGGTGAAGACGCCCCTGCCGCCATCGCGGACGACCGCGCCCTCCTCCCAGCTACCCTCAAGCAGCTTGTAGAGCACTTCGACATATTCGGCGGCCACTTCGTAACGGTTATCGTGCCGGCGCAATCCGCCTTGCCCGATATTCTTGGCGCCACTCTCCAGGTAGGACGTGACGATATTCCAGCCGACGCGCCCCTTGGTGTGATGATCGGCGGTCGATAGCCGGCGCGCAAAGGTATAAGGATGCTCGAATGAAGTCGACGCGGTGACACCGATGCCGAGATGCTCGGTCGCCAGCGCGATGGGCGCTATGAGTTGCAGCGGATCGTTGACCGGAATTTGCGCCGCCTGCTGGATCGCGTGGAAATTACTCCCCTTGTAGACGTCGTAATAGCCGATCACGTCGGCAATAAAGATGCCGTCGAAAACGCCGCGCTCCAGTGTTCTGGCGAGATCCTGCCAGTAGTCGAGATCCTTGTATTTGTAGGATCGATCGCGCGGATGGGCCCATAACCCCGGCGACTGGTGACCGACACAATTCATGTCGAACGCATTGAATCGAATCTGTCTGCCCATCGAAGCTGCTCTCTATTTCACCGTTGCGGATTTTTTGCGATCAGGCGCGGTAAATTCCCTTCCGTATCTAGTGTTAAGCCAATTCTTTAGTCTATCATTTTTATAGACATTTATTGAGAGTAATTTTTCACTGTGCTAGAGCCGCGGAGACTAAATCCACCGCACACAAAAACGGCAGGCGTGATTGAAAAGTAGATGTCTGATCGCACGGAAAATTTTTCTGTTCCAGCGGACCCGGTTCCGAGGACGATCGCACTCTCATCGCCCCAACTTCACATTCTGGTTTTCTTGACCAAGAACATTTCAGTGCTCAAATTGGCGATGAGCCGCCTGGGCGGCGCACATTCGGAAACCATCCATGGCCAACAAGCTGCCGACTTACCTGGTGCGTCACCTTGCCGGAAACTTCGAAGAACTGTCATGTTTTATGCAATTGGAAGACGAAAGTGCGGCGATGTATTTCAACATCATTCATGGATCAAAACTGCGCAGAAAGTTCACCACGGAAAACTCCGGGAAGCGATGTGAGGACTATGTATTGATCGCCAGAGAAATCAGAACAGATGGGTCGATGGAGGACAGAGCAGTAGCGCTCTTCGACTTGACCTGACCCGGCCTGACCTGAGCGTGAGCCTTATGCAACGCTGAAAGGCCGGCAATTTCTTGCCGGCCTTTTGCGTGGCAGTGATCCAGATATCCTTGTTGAAGCTTGATCCTTCGGAACGAAGGGTTCAGCTTTTCCCGATCACGATCTAGACTAGGCGGCGTGAAACACCAGCGTCCGCAATTCGATGCTTTCCCTCGGCGGGGCTCCGGCCGGTGTCGTCGGATCGACAAAGGCGCTGTGCGGCGCAAAGCGGGCGCGCCCGTCCGTCTTGGAGTCAAAACACTTCAGCAGCAGAACTTCATCAGCCGTCATTTTCGGCACGTAGAACCACCGATGTTCCGGATTGTATTTGACCGAATAGGTCTCGCCGACACGGTTGGGATACACCAGATCGGAACCCACCAATTGGTCGAACCTGACTGTGCCGGCATCGCAGACAGCGAGTGGCGCATCCTGCAACGGACCCTGGATCGGCCGCCACAGGTTGATGATCTGCACCCTTCCCTTCAGCAGTTCGTCCGCTTCCTTAGGGATGAGATCGCGAACGCGCTGCGGTCCCGATTTTGCCGTGTGATCGACATGGACGCGCCAGGCCGGTTGGCGCGGTCCGCCATCGCGATAATCCGCGGCGCCATCGACGCGCTTGCGCACGGTGTGATCGAAGATGAAGACGCGATCGGCGCCGGTCTCGGCTTTGATCAACCGTTCGGCCTCGGGATAGTAAACGCTCCTGACCTCGTCGTCGTTGTAGAAGTCCCTTACCGCGCTATGCTGGTTGACGAGCGCAAAACCTTCCCGGTCGAGCGATATCGAATCGCGGATGGGGCGGACATCGTGAATTGGAAGAGCATGCAGCTCCGGCACGATATTTGACCGCGGCTCGCCAGCCGGCGGCTCAAAGGTATAGTTCCGCGGCCTGTCCCGCGACGGAGCAAGGTAGTTCAAATCAGCCGTGACAAACGACAATGCCGCGATCTTTTCGTTTTGCAGTCCCATGATCTTCTCCCGTTTCTTGATGGAGGCTTCTCGATTCTAGAACGGTTCCTTGAAAGGCCGGAGGTCGAGCTCGTGCGTCCAGGCGGATCGATGCTGGCGATGCAGATGCCAATACGCGTCGGCGATGGCATCGATATTCAACAACCCATCGGTACCGCGCTCGATCTTGAGATGCGGCACAGCGGCGTTCAGCTTTTCGCCGTCAATGCCGCCATCGATGACAACATGGCCGACGTGAATTCCGAGTGGTCCAAATTCCCTCGCCATCGATTGCGCAAGCGACCGTAATCCGGCTTTGGCCGACGCGAATGCCGTAAACGGCGCGCGCCCGCGCAAACTCGCGGTGGCACCTGTGAAAATGACCGTGCCCCGGCCACGCGGTGCCAGGCGACGCGCTGCTTCCCGTCCAACCAGAAACCCGCCGAGGGTCGCGACACGCCACGTCTGCTCGAAAAACTGCGCGGGCATGGTACGAAAATCGTGGGGAGCATTGTTGCCCGCATTAAACACCACGAGATCGAGGCCATCGGCGCCGCCCCTCTCTGCCCGATCGAACAGCGCGACCACCTCCGCCTCGATCGTCGCGTCGGCGATGACGGCCTCCGCTTTTCCCCCATCATTGACGATGCCGCGAACCACGCGGGCAAGCTTCGCTTCGGTGCGCCCCGAAACAATGACTTTGTATCCTTCGCGCGCAAAGCGGCGCGAGAGCGCGGCGCCAAGGCCCTGTTCGGAACCAACTCCCACAACGATAGCGGTGCCTTGAAGCGCGGCCATAGCGGATGTCCTGCTCGCCTGAGTTCGTCCTCAGGCAACGACATGATTTAATCTGGCTCGATTATGTATCTTCACCAGTGGGTCGGTGAAAATAAGATGGCTGTCTCACGGTTCGGCGGGAACGTGAAAAATTCTTCTGACTAACCACCGCATCTCCGAAGTAATGTTATCTTCGCACGGAAATGAAGCCACCAAAAGCGAAGGATTGCGCTAATGAGTGAGATAAAGACGACGGCCGGTCCGAGGCCGATTGCCGAGATCGCAAGCTATCATGCCCATATCTATTATGACCCGACGACCACGAGACTCATTGCGGAGCAGCTCCGCGTCTGGATCGGCGAACGATTTGCGGTCCAACTCGGCCGCTGGCACGATGCTCGGGTGGGTCCCCACGATGCGGCGATGTTTCAGGTTGCTTTTGCCAAGGAAGTCTTCGCGACGCTGGTACCCTGGCTCATGCTCAATCATGGTGGCCTAAGCATCCTCGTTCATCCCAATACGGTAAACCCGCAGCGGGATCACGTCATCGATCCGTTCTGGATCGGAGCGCGCCTTGCGATTCATGACGACAAACTGCCGCTCGAAAGCGCACCGGAGGAGGCGCCCGAAGCAAACACGAGGCCCCGGATTTCCCCGTAGTGCATTCTCCATCCAGGGAACAGAACATCCGGCATTTACGCGCCCGGTGACGCCAAGGTCACTCGGCCGCGGCGCTCAGCGACCCCGCGCGGAGGGAAAGCTGCACAGGCGTGGGATTGCGAAGAATATCCAGCACGGGACAGTGGCGATCGACGATATCCTTCAGGCGCGCAAGATCTTGCTCGGAAGCCGGGCTGTCCAGTATCACCTCGGCTTCGATCGTCTGATAACCCGGCCGTACGTCTTGCCTGACATTGAAGAAGCCCTGCAGATCGATTGCGCCGCTGAGCTGAACCGAAACACCGTTCAGGGGAATGCCGAGCGCGTCGGCATAAAGCCGATAGGTGATTTCCTGGCAAGACCCCAATGCCGCCAGAATGTACTCCACCGGATTGGGCGCGGCGTCCTGGCCGCCCAGCCCCGGCGGTTCGTCGACGCCGACGCTGAACTGGCGAATCGCGACGGTGCTATTGAGGCCAGCACCAAGACGCGACTGCGCCTGAAACACGGCCTGCGCCTGAGCGGGATCGGCAGTCAGCGCGGCTTGCGTCCCAGTAAATACATCCTTGAACTTGAGGGTCATCGTTCTCTCCGGCGGCGGCGTTGACATTCCACTGAGCGAATATGTTGGCCAAGTCGAACGTCTTTATCAATCGCTCCAAAACAAAAACGACGAGCACCATTTCGAACGACATTTTAGCAGCAGGTTCTTTCAACAATAGAAGCTGCAGGAGGTGAAACCGGTTGCGATGGCGTTGCCCACTCTTCTGCATCATGACAGGACCGTCGCGCCGCAACCTCAACGGCGTTCGCCTGGCGGGCTCCTCCGCACGCCGGATAAGCGAGCCACTTGCCCCGAGAAACACCCGAAATGCTTATATCCAGCCGAGAGACATGGTCAGGTGGTTTTTGGATAGAACAGCGGCACCCCATCGCAAGGCACGTCGATACTCTCGACCTGACCTTTTGACACTTCCGTCACCAGGATCTTTTGGCCTTTGCGCGCAAAGGCCAGATTTGTCGGACAGGCTCCGTCAAGCTTCAGCCGATCGGCTACCTTGCCGTGCTTGTCGAGGACGGTCACGTTCTGCTGGCCGTAGACAACACAGTAGAGCCTGCCGTCCATGCCGAATTTCATGCCGTCGGGCCCTTTGAAGCCGGTCTGGTTGTCCGGCTGCAACACATTCCCGAACAGTTCGCGTTTCGGCTGCTTCGTGCCAAACACATCATAGCGATAAATCTCTCCCGGGAAGGATGCATTGGCATAGAGCGTGTTGTCGGGCCCGAACGCGATACCGTTCGTGAAGCGAATCCTGCTGTCGAGCAGGCGAACGATGGTCATGGTCTTGGGATTGATTTCATAAACCCGTCCATCCCAGGCAAAGTCCATGAACCCCTCGGCAAAGTTCTGTCCGTCGAGAAAGTCGGCCAGCGCCATGCCGGAGTCGGTCATGTAAAGATTTCCATCCGGTCCAAACACCAGGTCGTTGGGAAAATAGAAGCGGCCGTGCGTATCGTCGCCTTCCAGCCGCTTTACTTCGTGGCCATCCGGATCGATGCAGATCAATGCCCGATGACCTGCCTCGGCAATCCAGATCAATCCGTCCTGATCGATCGCGAGCCCATTGGGACGACCGCCGGTCTTCCTGATCACATGGCGCTCACCCCTTGGGTTGAGCTTGGTGACGTTCAGCGTCGTATTCGACATTTCCGTCACATACATGGAACCGTCGGGCAATGTGACCGGGCCTTCCGGCGCGCCAATGTTCGCAGCGAAAATGCCTGAAGACATGAGATCCTCCCTCAACGACCAGATAGTGTGTCTAACGAAATGCGGCTGACCACTTCAAATCACCTTGTCCGTGGCGGGGTCGATGAGCAGGCAACGGCTCATGTCGACCGCGTAGTCGAGCGCAATGCCTTGCTCCTGGACATCGTGGGCGTCCAGCTCAGCCGTGACAGGGACGCCACCGATCCGCGACGTCACATAGGTGCGCGTGCCGGTGGGTTGGATCAGGTCGGCTGTTGCGGTGACCCGCGCGCTACCGGGAAGCGCTGGCCCGCGGCCTGCGCGGCTCAGATGCTGCGGCCTGATGCCGAACGTGACGGCGCGTTCCGTAAACCCTTCAAGACGGCGGGCGCGCTCGTCCGGCAACTCCAGCACTTCACCGCTCTCGAGCAGGACCGCGACAACCTTGTCACGCCTTACAAGTTTTGCCGGAATGAGATTGATGGAGGGAGAACCGAGAAAGCTCGCGACAAAGCCCGTCGCCGGTCTTTCAAACAATTCAAGCGGCGAGCCCTGCTGTTCAATGCGGCCATCGCGCAACAGCACGATCCGGTCGGCAAGAGTCATGGCCTCGACCTGGTCATGCGTCACATAGATCATGGTGGTGGAGATGTTTCTGTGCAGGCGCTTTATTTCGCCACGCATCTCGTCACGCAGCTTGGCATCGAGGTTGGACAGGGGCTCGTCAAACAGGAACAATTGCGCCTGTCTGACGATCGCTCGACCGATGGCCACGCGCTGACGCTGACCGCCCGACAACTGACGCGGGAAACGCTCCAGAAGTGCGGCAATACCCAGCATTCCCGCCGCGTCGTCGACGCGTTTCTTGATTTCCGTCTCGCCAACTTTGCGCGCCCTCAGCCCAAAGGCGATATTGTCGTAGACCGTCAGATACGGATACAGCGCGTAGTTCTGAAAGACCATGGCGATATTGCGGTCACGCGGCCGCATGTCATTGACCACTTGCCCGCCAATCCTGATCTCGCCGCCATCCTGTTCCTCAAGGCCGGCGATGGTGCGCAAAAGCGTGCTTTTGCCGCAACCTGACGGCCCGACGAAGACGGCAAATTCACCATCCGCCACGGTGAGATCAAGCCCCTTCAGCGCATGGACGGGGCCATAATATTTGTGCAGCCCCGAAATCCTGACTTCCGCCACCCGCTTTCTCCCTACCCTTTGACAGCGCCAAGAGAAATGCCGCGCACCAGATAGCGCTGCATCAAAGTGACGGCGATAAAAATGGGAATGGTACCCAGCACCGACATGGCCGCGATCTTTGACCAGAAATTCGATTGTCCGCCAAAGTAGTGAGTGAGCATGACGGGGAACGTGATGACCTCGGTGCGCGTGAGGATCAGCGCAAACAGAAAATCGTTCCATGCGAATACAAACGTGAAAACCGCCGTCGCCATCAGACCCGAGCGCGCCATCGGGAATACGACCCGCCAGAACGTCTGCCAGCGCGTGCAGCCGTCTACCAGCGCGCTCTCTTCAAGCTCGAGCGGAATGTCGACAATATAGCCGCGCATCATCCAGATCACATAAGGCAGGTTGAAGGCGGTGTAGAGCAGGATCAAGCCCGCATAGGTATCGACCATGCCGAAATAGACATAGATCAGGAAGATCGGAAACACGACGGCGATCGGCGGGATCATGCGCTGGGAGATGATCCACATCGCGAGATTCTCGCCACCGGTATTGAAGCGCGCCAGACTATAGGCGCAGAACGTACCCAAAAGCATGGCCAAGGCGGAGCTGATGCCGGCCACCACCAGGCTGTTCCATATGGCAACCACGTCGCCATCCCTGAACAGCACCCAATAATTGCTGAACTGGATTTTCCCGGGCACCCACAGCGGCGGCACATGGAAAATCTCGTCCGGCGTCTTGAACGAGATCATGAACAGCCAATAGACCGGGAAGAGAAAGATCAACGTGATGACGACGGCAACCGCGAGGCGCAGGACCAGCTTGCCACGCTTATACTTTGTGCCGGCTGTTCTCATCGCACCAGCTCTGTGCGCCGCAGGGCATAGGTGACGATAATGGAAAGAACAGCTACCACGAGGAAGGCCACCGCGGCGGTGTAGCTGGTATCAAACTGAACGAAGCCGATCACATAGGTGTAGAGAGAAATCGTCTCGGTCATCGATCCGGGCCCACCTTCGGTCAGCGCCCAGATGATGTCGAACACCCGGAACAGATCGAGGCCCCGGATGAGGACAGCAATCGCCACCACCGGCCCGATGGCGGGAAGCACGATCTGCCGCAGGACGCGCCAATAGGAGGCGCCATCAAGCTCGGCGGCCTCCAGCTGCGACTGGTCGACATTGGAAAGAGCGGCCAGCAGCAGAAGGAACATGAAAGGTGTCCATTGCCACACTTCGCAAATGATGATGGCCGGATAGACGTAGTTTGGGTTGACCGTCCACAGGATGTTGACGGGCGTTCCGGCGAGGAAACTGAGGATCTGGCCGATCGGGCCAAAGCGCACGTCGAACATCAAGCGCCAGGTAGCGCCGGCGACAATCGGTGAAAGCACGGTCGGTAAAACCAGCAACGCCACGAAAACCTGGCGGCCCGGCATTTTCTCGAGAAAGAGCTGCGCGAGCAGAAATCCGAAGATCAGCTCGAGCGGCAGCGCGATCACGGTGATGAGAACGGTGTGACCCAGGGCCTGCCACAACCGCAAGTCCTTGAACAGCTGCTTGTAGTTCAGCAGGCCCGCGAACGAAGTATCCACATCCGTCATCGTGATGTTCTGGAAGCTCACCACCAGCGAATAGATGAGCGGGAACAGCCCGACGAGCAGCAGGATCAGGATTGCGGGCGCAATCATCAGATATTTGAAATTCCTGTCCGAGAACACCGAGAGGCGCTGAGACAGCGTCGGGCTTTGAATCATGAGCATGTGCGCCAAAAAAGCGGAGGACCGCGCCAGGCGGTCCTCCGCCCAAGTTTCCGTCAGGCCTTTGGATAGGCCCCCGGTTTGGAAGCCCAGGCCTTATAGACTTCCTTCTGCTTGTCGACGCCGACCTTTTCAGTGATCGCATCGAATTGCGAGGCCATGCGGTCAAGGATGGCCTTGGGATCTTCGCCGGCCCACAGGCTGCTGATCGACTTGGTCATTGCTTCGTCATACTTGTCCTGCTGCAGCAGCGACAGGTCAAGCAGGCCCGTTTCGCCCGCCTTCTTGATCGTGTCGAGATAGGCAGGCGCATCCGGCCACAGCTTGCGATATTCCGGGCTTTCATAATGCGATGTACGGAACGGATCGCGCAGCGTGTATGGTAGTTGCACCCGTTCGAGGCTGATCTGTTTGCTGTTCAGCCACTGAATGAACAGATAGGCGGCTTCCTTCTTCTTGCTGGTGGTCGAGACCGAGAGCGCAAAGCCCACGCCCAATTCGTCACGGCCAAGCGGATTCAGCGCATATCCTACCTTGCCTGCCACCTGGGACTTCGGCACCCAGTTCAGCGCCACTTCGCCGGAACCATAGCCCGCAGCCCAGCGGCCATAGGGCGGCCAGGAGATTGTCATGGCGGTTGTGCCCTGCAGGAAGTTGGCAAGATTATCGACGAAATTCCATTGTTCCACGCCGGGCGGCATGAACTTGTTTTCCGCCAGCATGCCCTTGAAAACCTTGAGGCCCACGTCGCCGTTGACCGTCGACTTCATGGTTTCGGCATCGAAGAACTTGCCGCCTTCCATGCGGAAGCGTTCCTGGAACATGTATTGCGGATAGGGCGCGGTCCTGAAAAAGCCGGCTCCGTAGGTTTTCGGCGCCATCTTGTCAGTGATGAACTGGCCGATTTCGGAGAACTGCTTCCAGTCCTTCGGCGGGGCCAAGGCATAACCGTGCTTCGCCTTGAATTCCTCCATCATCTTCGGATCTTCGAAAATGTCCTTGCGGTAGTAGAGGATCATCACGTCGCCATCGTCGGGGAAGCCGTAGATCTTGCCGCCGACGGTCATCTGATTGTCGCGATAGGCGGGCGCGATATCCTTCAATTCATCGCGGTAGCCGAACTTGTCGACCATCGGATCGAGGTTTTCCAGCGCGCCTGCCCGCACCAGATCCGGCATCCAGGAGGGGATAACGTTCAGCGCATCGTAAGCTCCGGCGCCGGAGCGGAAGTCCTGCATGATCTTGGTGAACATCTGGTCGGTCGGCACTTCGACGACCTTGACCTTGATTCCGGTGAGCTTCTCCCACTTCGGTCCCGAATAGTTCAGCGGGTCGAGAGATTGCAGCCCCGCTTCCCATACGATGGAGATTTCAGTGCCAGCATATTTCTTGGCGGCCTCGACCGCGACGTCAGCCGCGTTTTTGGCTTGTGCCCAAGCGGCGCCGGGCGAGAGCGCAAGAACCGACGCCGCACCCAGTAACTCTCTTCTATTCAACATGCCTTCCTCCCTTTTTTGCATCTCGCGAAACCTGCTCGAACGCGAGCCCGGGCTGCCGCACTTGATGCTGCTTTTGATATCTTAATGAATCAGCATTCCTCCGTTCACATCAATCACGGCGCCGGTAACGTAGGCGGAGAGATCCGACGCAAGAAACAGATAGATATTCGCCACATCCGCTGCTGCGCCGAGGCGCCCCAGCGGAATGCCCTTGATGATTTCGCTCTTCATGGCCGGAGTGAGTTTGTCGCCCGTAATGTCCGTCTCGACAAGACCGGGGGTGACGCAATTGACGCGAATGCCGTCCGGCCCGAACTCACGGGCCATGGCCTTGGCGAGGCCCAGCACGCCTGCCTTGGCGGCTGAGTAGTGCGGCCCGCCGAAGATGCCTCCGCCACGCTGGGCGGAAACCGACGACATGCACGCGATGGAACCGCCGCCGCGGCTTCTCATGTTCGGGATCACGGCCTGGCTGAGCAGCAACACGCCCTTGAGATTGACGTCAACGACGCGCTGCCAGCTCTTGGCATCGATCTCCAGGGTTTTCACCGGCTGGGTGATGCCGGCATTGTTGACCAGAATATCAATGCTACCGAATTTCTCGATCACCTTGGCGGCGGAACTGTTGCAGGCCTCGGCGTCCGTCACATCACAACGCAGGCCCAGATGCCCTTCGCCGAGCAACGTCGCGGCTTCATGCGCGGCGCTCAGGTCGAGGTCCAGAATGGCCACTCTGGCGCCCTGGGATGCAAACAGTTTTGCCGTTGCCAGGCCGATCCCCCTTCGGCTGGCTGCGCCCGAAATGACCGCTGTTTTGCCGCGCAGTAGCACCGGGACCCTCCCAAACTTCATTTTTTTCGGTTTTGTTGGCCGGGATGATCTGCCTTGTCGGTGGTCCGGGCAAATGCGATCTTTACAACTACACGTGAATCCAGTTCATCAATGGTATGCAGCCGTCCCTGTCCCTGCTCCGTGCGTTCGAGGCCGCGGCCCGTACCGGGTCGTTCTATGAGGCTGCCACGGAATTGCACCTTTCGCCCAGCGCGGTCAGTCATGCAATCCGCAAGCTCGAGCAGAGCCTGGGCACCGCCCTGTTCGAGCGCGACGGCCGACGGATGCGGCTGAGCACAGCAGGTTCGGCCCTGATGCGTCATGTAGGACCCGCCTTTGACGACCTGCGCCGGGGCATGGATCTGGTCTCGACACGTGGACCAAAGGTATTACGGGTTCATTCGGCTCCAAGCTTTGCAGCGCAATGGCTGACGCCGCGTCTTCCCGGCTTTCTGGCGACCCACCCGGACATTGAAATCCGTCTGTCGGCGGGGACGGACTATACACGCTTTGCGAACGATGAATTCGATGTCGACATCGTTTATGGCATGCCGAGCCAGGAAGGTCTGGTCATCCTTCCGCTTGGCGAAGAAACCGTGACGCCGCTCTGCATCCCGAAGCTCGCGAGCCTCATCCGCAAGCCGGATGACCTGCTGCGGCACGCTCTTATCGACAGCGACAACAAGAGGGTTCGATGGCCAGACTGGTTCGCGGCAAACGGGCTTACGGCCTCGCCTCCCCATGGCATGCGCTTTGACCGGAGCTTTCTCGCCATCTCGGCTGCGGTCAGCGGCATTGGCATCGCGCTTAAGTCGACGCGGCTGGCGGAAAGGGAAATTGCCAACGGTTCACTTGTGCCGATCCTGGCTGGCAAGGCCCAGGACGTGCACTATGTGGGACACTTCCTGGTTTTTCCCCGTCTCGCACTCCGAAGGCAGACACTGAGAGTTTTCATGGAATGGATCACAAAGGAATTGAAGATAGATACACAAAGTCCCTTGTAAACGACAGAACCTCTGTCGCACACCAACCGGAAATCCGTCGCGCTCGAAACGCCCTGATGCCGCAGCGTCACAACCATCCCTTGATCTGCGCTGTCACGGCAGCGGCTGAAATGCCGTATTTGTCGTGCAAGGTCGGAAGCGCTCCGGCATCCAGAAATTCGTCGGGAAGTCCGATCTGACGGAAGGTCGGATGAATGCCCGAACGCATCAGGAGTCCGGCGACAGCCTCGCCGAGACCGCCGATGACCGAGTGGTTCTCGGCAACGACAACCAGGCGTCCGGACTTGGCGGCCTCACGGCGAATGGCCTCGGAATCGAGCGGCTTGATGGTGGGAACGTGCAGCACGCCGACATCCACACGGGCATCCACGAGTGCCTTGGCGGCCTCCAACGCACGCATCGTCATCAGGCCCGAGGAGATGATCAGAACGTCCTTGCCGTCCCGAACCAGCTTCGCCTTGCCGAGTTCGAACTGATAGCCGTACTCATCGAGGACGACCGGAACCTGACCGCGCAGAAGCCGCATATACACCGGGCCGTGATGGGCCGCGATGGCCGGCACCACCTGTTCGATCTCATGGGCGTCGCACGGATCGATCACCGTCATGTTCGGCATCGCCCGGAACAACGCCAGATCTTCGGTCGCCTGATGGCTCGGACCATATCCGGAGGTAAGGCCGGGCAAGGCGCAGACGATCTTCACATTGCGGTCTTCTTCTGCAATCGTCTGGTGAATGAAATCGTAAGCCCGGCGAGACGCGAAGACGGCGTAGGTCGTCGCAAAGGGCGTGAAGCCCTCGGCCGCCAGTCCCGAGGCCGCGCCGTACAGCAGCTGCTCGGCCATCCCCATCTGGTAAAAGCGGTCGGGAAACTCCTTCGCGAAGATGTGGAGATCCGTGTACTTGCCGAGGTCGGCGGTCATGCCGATCACGTCGGAGCGCGTACGGGCCAGTTCGACCAGGGCCTGCCCGAACGGCGCCGGCCTCGTCTTCTGTCCGTCGGCTGCGATCGACGCGATCATGGCTGATGTCGTCAGGCGCGGTTTGCCGGAAGGCGTTTTGTGGACGCGCTTCATGCGGGCCTCGTTGCATCGAGCGCGTTCAGAGCAAGCTGCCATTCGTCCGGTTCGACGCGAATGAAGTGATTCTTCTCGCGCTGCTCGAGGAACGCGACCCCTTTGCCCATCAGCGTGTCGGCGACAATGATACGGGGCTTTGGCTCGGGATGGTCTTTGGCGGCATCGAAGGCAGCCACGACGGCATCGAGATCGTTGCCGTCGATGCGTTGCACGAACCACCCGAACGCCCTGAGCTTGTCGGCGAGCGGCTCGAAAGCCAATACTTCGGTTGAAGGACCGTCCGCCTGCTGGTTGTTGATATCGACGATCGCAACGATATTGTCGAGTTTGAAGTGGCCGGCAGACATGATGGCCTCCCAGACCGCGCCCTCGTCGAGTTCGCCGTCGGAAAACAGGACAAAGATCCGGGCGTCGGAGCCCTTGCGCTTCAGGCCCAGCGCTCTGCCGACAGCGATACTGAGCCCGAGGCCAAGCGATCCCCCTGACATCTCCATGCCCGGCGTGTAGGAGGCCATGCCCGACATCGGCAGCCTGCTTTCGTCGCTGCCATAGGTCTCGAGCTCGGCCTCCGGGATAATCCCGGCTTCGATCAATGCCGCATAGAGTGCGATGGCATAGTGCCCATTCGAAAGCAGGAACCGATCACGTCCCTCCCAGGACGGATCATCGGGACGAAAGCGCATCGCGTGAAAATAAGCGACGGCCAGGACGTCGGCGATGTCCAGCGCCTGAGCAATGTAACCCTGACCCTGCACTTCGCCCATGCGCAGCGCGTTGCGGCGGATGCGATAGGCACGCTCAGCAAGTCCTGGTGCATTGACGAGCGTCTTTGTCTCCATGACCGCCTTTCCTGATTAGCCGCATCAATGGAATGCCGCGTTGACGGCGAAAATCGCGGCAGCGCCCGGGTCAAGAATAGCGAACGGCGCTGTCGGTCGTCAGGAGCGATCTATCACTGCGCTCCTTTTGCCGACAAACGAGAAATTTCTACCAAATGACGAATTTGATTCACCTATCCGAATTCACCGGTCAAGGCCGCTATCGAGACCCCCTCCGCCGGAAGATGCGCAACCACATTGCCAAGGTGCCAGGTGAACTCGGCTGGCTGCTCTCGCAATTACGCTCTCGTTTTGCCGCCGCCGTTTTTCTCGCTGGCGCGCCGCAAGGCCTCGGCGAGCGCTCCGCCACCCGATGGCTCCTGCGGCTTGCGCGGCGCCGACGACGTCATCGACGCGCGCGGGGTGTCGCGCGGCATGCCTTGCGCCCGGGACTCCTTGCCGCCACCGGGTTCATCGTCGAGACGCAGGGTCAATGCGATGCGCTTGCGATCGACCTCGACATCCAGCACCTTCACCTTGACGATGTCTCCGGATTTCACGACCTCGCGCGGATCCTTGATAAAGGTCTTCGACATCGCCGAGATGTGCACCAGCCCATCCTGATGCACGCCGATATCGACGAAGGCGCCGAACGCCGCCACGTTTGTCACCGTGCCTTCGAGGATCATGCCGCGCTTGAGATCCTTCAGCGTCTCGACACCTTCCTTGAAGACCGCGGCCTTGAAGGCCGGCCGTGGATCGCGCCCGGGCTTTTCCAGTTCGCGCAGAATATCGGTCACCGTCGGCAGACCGAAGGTATCGTCCACGAAAGTTTGCGGCTTCAACTGGCGCACGATCTCGGCATTGCCGATCAGCGCCTTGATATCGCTTTTGGTGGCCGCGAGAATCCGCCTGACCACCGGGTAGGCCTCCGGATGTACACCGGAAGCATCGAGCGGGTCCGCACCGTCGTTGATGCGCAGGAACCCTGCGCATTGCTCGAAAGCTTTCGGCCCCAGTCGTGGCACCTGCTTCAGCTCCTTGCGTGATTTGAACGGGCCGTTGGTGTCACGATGCTGCACGATGCTTTGCGCGAGGCCGGATCCAATGCCTGACACCCGCGCCAGCAGCGGCGCGGAGGCGGTGTTGGCGTCGACGCCGACCGCGTTGACGCAGTCTTCGACGACGGCATCGAGCGAACGCGCCAGTTTGGCTTCGCCGAGATCATGCTGATACTGGCCGACCCCGATCGCCTTCGGATCGATCTTCACCAGTTCAGCCAGGGGATCCTGCAGGCGCCGCGCGATCGACACTGCGCCGCGCAAAGTGACGTCGAGTTCCGGCAACTCTTCGGATGCAAAGGCCGAGGCCGAATAGACCGAAGCGCCGGCCTCCGACACAACGATCTTCGACATTTTCAGGTCCGGCAGCAGCTTGACCAGATCCATCGCCAGCCTGTCGGTCTCGCGCGACGCAGTGCCGTTGCCGATCGCGATGAGATCGACACGGTGCTGCACTGCAAGTTTCCCCAGCGACGCCAGCGCCTCGTCCCAGCGTTTTTGCGGTTCATGCGGGAAGATCGCCGTGGTCGCCACCACCCTGCCGGTGGCATCCACGACGGCGACCTTGACACCGGAACGGAAGCCGGGATCGAGGCCCATGGTCACGCGTGCTCCGGCCGGCGCTGCCAGCAATAGATCCCGCAAATTCGATGCAAACACCCGCACCGCTTCCGTTTCGGCCAAAGTCCACAGCCGCATGCGCAGATCAATGTTGAGATGCACCTGAATTTTGGTACGCCACGCCCACCGCACCGTCTCCGCCAGCCAGCGGTCGCCAGAGCGGCCCCGGTCGGAAATGGCGAAACGTTGCATGATCTTCATTTCGTAGGAGCTGGGGATGCCAGCGACAGGGTCTTGTGCGTCGGGCTGTATCTGCAGCTCGAGAATCTCCTCCTTCTCGCCGCGGAACATCGCCAGGATACGGTGTGACGGCAGCTTGTGCAGCGGCTCCCTGAAATCGAAATAGTCCTTGAACTTCTCGCCTTCGGTCTTCTTGCCGGTGCGGACGGTGGACATTATCAATCCGCTCGTCCACATCTGCTCGCGCAACGTGCCGATCAGGTCGGCATCTTCGGCAAAGCGCTCCACCAGGATCGCGCGCGCCCCCTCAAGCGCAGCCGCAGCATCGGCCACTTGCTTTTCTGCATCGACGAAACCCGCAGCCACAGCCAGCGGATCGTTCTGCGGCTGTGTCAGCAACAGTTCGGATAGCGGCTCGAGGCCGGCCTCCCGGGCAATCTCGGCCTTGGTGCGGCGCTTCGGCTTGAACGGAAGATAGATGTCTTCCAGGCGTCCCTTGCTGTCCGCGGCCAGGATTGCCGCTTCCAGCGCGGCATCGAGCTTGCCCTGCTCGCGGACCGAATTGAGAATAGCGGTGCGACGCTCTTCAAGTTCGCGCAGATAGTTCAGGCGCTCTTCCAGGGTGCGCAATTGCGCGTCGTCAAGCGCGCCGGTGATTTCCTTGCGGTATCGCGCAACGAACGGGACCGTGGCGCCGCCATCGAGCAGCGCCACTGTCGCTTCGACCTGCTGTTCGCGGACACCAAGTTCTTCCGCTATCTGACGATTGATGTTTGCCACGCGAAATCTTTCAAAAGCAGTCGCGGCCCGTCGATGTGTCGGCCGCGGGGAGGTCGCTTATGGACCATCCGCGATCGATTCATCAACCCACGCTATCAAACAAATTGTCCTGTGGATGGACATATTTGCTCACCGAGGCAGCGGCAGGCGCGACATACTGCTTTCCGATCGACCATTCGTCCCGCTACAATCGGCTCAATAGTCCTCGACCACACCTTCCGCACAAGAGAAGGTTTTCGGGGGCATGCCTTGAGGCTCCCGGGAGGATAAAATGGCCACCGTCGTCAACGAACCACTTTCACGCCATGCCCTCGCCTTCGTTCTGGCTGGCGGGCGCGGAAGCCGGCTTTTGGAACTGACCGACAGGCGCGCCAAGCCAGCGGTCTATTTTGGCGGCAAGTCGCGCATCATCGATTTTGCGTTGTCCAATGCGGTGAACTCGGGAATCCGCCGCATCGCGGTCGCCACCCAATACAAGGCGCACAGCCTGATCCGGCATCTACAGATGGGCTGGAACTTCTTTCGCCCCGAGCGAAATGAGAGTTTCGATATCCTCCCCGCCAGCCAGCGCATTTCGGAGACCGACTGGTATCTTGGCACGGCGGACGCCGTCTATCAGAACATCGATATCATCGAGGCGCATGGAGCCCGATTCATCGTGTTGCTGGCGGGAGATCACATCTACAAGATGGATTACGAGCTGATGTTGAGGCAGCATGTCGAACAGCGCGCCGACGTTACGATCGGTTGCCTCGAAATGCCGCGCGCGGAATCGAGCGGCTTCGGGATCATGCACATCGATGACAATGGCGTCATCCAATCCTTTCTCGAGAAGCCGGCCGATCCTCCGCCGATGCCCGGAAAGCCAGACAAGTCGCTGGCAAGCATGGGAATCTATATCTTCGATTCGAACTTCCTGTTCGACGAGTTACGGCGCGATGCAAGCGATCCGAATTCAAGCCATGATTTCGGCAGGGATGTCATTCCCTACATCGTGAAACACGGCCGGGCGGTAGCCCATCAATTCTCCAGCTCCTGCGTCAGGTCCGGCGAAGATCCGCGCACCTACTGGCGTGATGTCGGAACCGTCGATGCCTACTGGGCCGCCAACATCGATCTCACCGATGTCCTGCCGGAGCTTGATCTCTACGACCGCGCATGGCCGATCTGGACCTATGCTGAAATCACGCCTCCCGCCAAATTCGTCCACGATGAGGAAGATCGCCGTGGACAGGCGGTTACTTCGCTCGTCTCCGGAGGATGCATCATATCCGGCGCGGCGCTACGCCGCTCCCTGCTCTTCACCGGCGTGCGCATCCATTCGTTCGCCAGTGTCGAAAATGCGGTTATCCTGCCTTACGCCAATATCGGCCGCAACGCGCGGATGAGCAATGTCGTGATCGATCGCGGGGTTGAAATCCCCGAAGGTCTGGTTGTCGGAGAGGATCCCGAGCTCGATGCGAAGAGGTTCCGGACCACTCCGGAAGGCATTTCTCTCATTACGCAGCCGATGATCGACAGGCTGAATGCATGACGTCACTTCGCGTTCTCGCGGTCGCTTCGGAAATCTATCCGATCATCAAGACCGGTGGCCTTGCCGACGTCGCCGGCGCGCTCCCGATCGCGCTGCGAGCATACGGTATCGAAACGCGGACGCTGGTGCCGGGATATCCCGATGTCATCAAGGTGCTTCCCGCGGCGAAAGTACTGCTCGATTGGCCGAATTTCTACGGCGGCCCGATCCGGTTGCTCGGCGGATCACATCAGAATCTCGATTTGCTTGTGCTCGATGCGCCGCATCTTTTTGCGCGGCCCGGTAACCCCTATGTCACGCCGGACGGCAAGGATTGGCCCGATAACGGCGTGCGCTTTGCCGCGCTTTCGCGGATGGCGGCCGCAATCGGCCAAGGTGCCATTCCGTCATTCGTGCCCGATGTCGTGCATGCCCATGATTGGCAGGCGGGACCCGCGGCCGCCTATTTGCACTATGCCGACGGTCGCCGGCCCGGCACCGTGATGACGGTTCATAACCTCGCCTATCAGGGCAAATTTCCACATGAAATGCTCGATACGTTCGGCTTGCCTCCTCAGTCCTTCACGATTCACGGCGTTGAATATTACGGAACCATCAGCTTCCTGAAAGCGGGCCTGCAATTCGCGGACCGCATCACAACAGTGTCTCCGACCTATGCGATCGAGATTCAGGGCGATGAGGGAGGCATGGGACTGGGCGGATTGCTGCGTGAACGATCGCGGGTCCTGAGCGGAATCCTCAACGGCATCGATATGTCCGTCTGGAATCCCGAAACGGATTCCCACCTCGCCGCCCGCTTCAGCGCCAAAGAGCTGGGGTCGCGTGCGGCGAACAAGGCTGCCCTGCAACGGCGGCTTGGCCTTGCTCCGTCTCCTGACGCGCTGCTGCTTGGCGTCATAAGTCGACTGTCCTGGCAGAAGGGACTCGATCTCCTTCTTGAGAACGTTCCGACCATCCTGACCGAAGGAATGCAGCTCGCTTTGCTGGGGAGTGGAGATCAGGATCTGCAGGATCGCTATCAAGCGGTCTCGGGAGCGAATATCGGCCGGATAGCGGTGGTGATCGGCTATGATGAAGCCCTCGCTCATCTCATTCAGGCCGGGGCCGATGCCCTCGTCGTGCCGTCGCGCTTCGAACCCTGCGGCTTGACCCAGCTTTGCGCCTTGCGATACGGCGCGGTCCCGATCGTCTCACGGGTCGGTGGTCTTGCGGACACTGTCATGGACGTTGAAGACGCCGACATTGCCGGCGGCACGACGACCGGCTTCAAGTTTGGCCCAGTCACCGTCGAAAATCTCGCCGGCGCCCTCTGCAGGGCCAGCAACTCGTTCCATGACAGGCCTGCCTGGCGACGGTTGCAGCACAATGGCATGTCGACCGATGTCTCGTGGCGCAATCGGGCAAGCCAATATGCTGCCTTGTATCAAGAGGTCGTCGAGGCACGCCGGAACCAGGTGGATTGATCAACGCCAACCGAGCGACGGCGAGAATATCGCCACCGCTCAGGCCTCACCACGCATCGACGCAAGGGCGCTTGCGTCCGGTCCGCGGCGGCACCGCCGGCATCGAGCGTAGTCCCGCCATGATCCAGTGCCGTGTTTCCGCGGGATCGATCACCTCGTCGATCTCCAGCACCGAGGCGATCGAGACCGCCTTGCCGTTGGCGTAAAGCTGCGCGACCTTGTCCTTGTAATATTTCTCGCGCTCGACCGGATCGGCGATCGCTTCCATCTCCTTGCGGAAGCCCAGACGCACATAGCCTTCCAACCCCATGCCGCCGAACTCGCCGGTCGGCCACGCCACCGTAAAGAACGAAGCGTGGAAGCCGCCGCCGATCATCGACTGCGCGCCGAGCCCGTAGCCCTTGCGCAGCACGATACCGAACAGCGGCACGGTGAGGCTCGCGCCGGTGACGAACATGCGCGCCACGTGGCGCACGATGGCGGTCTTTTCGGCCTCGGGCCCGACCATGAAGCCCGGCGTGTCGCACAACGACACGATCGGGATATCGAAAGCGTCGCAGAGCTGCATGAAGCGCGCGGCCTTGTCGCCGGCCGGCGCGTCGATCGCGCCGCCGAGATGCTTCGGATTGTTGGCGATCAGCCCGAACGGCTTGCCCTCGATGCGGATGAACGTGGTGATCATGCCGATCCCGAAATCGCGGCGGATCTCCAGCACGGAGCCGTCGTCGGCCAGAAGATCAATGACGGAGCGGATGTCGTAGACGCGCAGCCGGTTCTCCGGGATCGCCCGGCGCAGCAGGCGCTGATCGTGCGCTTCCCACTGTGTGAGCGGTCCCTGGAAATAGGAGAGATATCGCTGCGCGACGCGCGTGGCCTCTTCCTCGTCTTCGACAAGGATGTCGATGACGCCGTTGGGCGCCTGGAATGAGACCGGACCGACATCGGCCGGGTGATAGACCCCGAGGCCGCCGCCCTCGATCATCGCCGGCCCGCCCATACCGATCGAGGCATTTTTGGTGGCGATGATCACGTCGCAGCAGCCCAGCATCGCGGCGTTGCCGGCGAAGCAATAGCCCGAGACCACGCCCACCACCGGGACCAGGCCGGACAGCTTTGCCAACTCCTTGAATGACGGAACGTCGAGACCGGTCAAACCAAGCCCGTCCGTATCGCCCGGGCGCCCGCCGCCGCCTTCACCGTAGAACACCAGCGGCAAGCGCCACTGGTTGGCAAGGCCGAACATGCGATCGATCTTCTTGTGGTTCATGTGGCCCTGGGTTCCGGCCAGCACGGTGTAATCATAGGCGATCACCATGCAGCGGGCGCCTTCCGCCCCAAACTTGTCGGCGTTCACGGTCGCAACCCCCGCGATCAGTCCATCCGCAGGTGTGCTCTTGATGAGGTCGTCAAGCTTGTGCCGTTGGCGCTGAGCGGCGATCGCCAGCGAGCCGTATTCGACGAACGAGCCGTCATCGACGAGTTGCGCAATGTTCTCCCGGGCCGTTCGTTGATTGGTCTTGCGCCGGCGCCCGACCGCAGCCGGCCGATTTTTGTCGAGCGTGAGGGCGTGGCGCGCAATCAATTCCGCGAGATCGGGACGGATGTAATCGAGATCGACGGTGGTCTCTTCCTCGGCGTGGCCGCCGTCTACCTCGGCGGGTTCGATGAACAGGATCGGCTCGCCCTGCATCAACGTCACGCCGTCGCCGGCGGCGATCTTCTTGATGATGCCGCCATGGGGGGCGATGACGAGATGCTCCATCTTCATGGATTCGATCACCGCGATCTGCTGGCCGGGCCGGACGAGGTCGCCTTCGCTCACCTCGATCGCCACGACAGTGCCTTGCAACGGTGCGAGAACCGGCTCCGATCCGGCCGGACCGGCTACCGCGCCCTTGGCGACCTGCATGGACGCATCCCCGCCGGCGGCGTCGACGGCAAAGAACAGCGGATGCGCGGCCGTCTTCGCTGCGCCGACCAGCGCGGCAACATGGCTGTCGATAAAGCTCGTGCTGATGCGGTTGGCGACGAAATCGGACGCAGCGAGCACCGCCTGCAAGAACGCAATGTTGGTCTCCACGCCGCCGATGCGGAACTCGCGCAGCGTACGTGCCGCCTTCGCCACCACGTCGCCCCAGCGCGCGGCCGGGACATGGACGATGACCTTGGCGAGTAGCGAGTCGAATGCCGCGCTGGTTCGGTATCCCGCATAGCCAAAGCTGTCGACGCGCACACCAGGGCCGGAGGGAGGATCGAACGCCGTCAGCGTGCCGCCGGTCGGCTGCGTCGCGCCGCTCTCGTCCATGGTCTCCATATTGACGCGCAACTGCATCGCATAGCCGCGTGGCGCGGGCACATCGGCCTGAGTTAGTCCCAGCACGGCCAGCGTAGCGCCGGCGGCGACGGCGAGCTGCGATTTCACCAGATCGATGCCGAGCACCTCCTCGGTCACGGTGTGCTCGACCTGAAGCCGCGGGTTGGCCTCGATGAAGGCGAACGTCGTGGCATCGCCGGACGTTTCACCGTCGACCAGGAATTCAAAGGTGCCGAGGCTGTCGTAATCCGCGGCCGCCGCGAGCTCCTTGGCCGCCTCGACGATGCGCTTGCGCAACCCATCGCTCAGCGAAGGGCTTGGCGCCACCTCGATGAGCTTCTGGTTACGCCGCTGGATCGTGCATTCACGCTCCCAGAGATGGCTGACGGCGCCGTGGCGGTCACCCATGATCTGCACCTCGATGTGCCGCGCATTTCGGATCAGCCGCTCGACATAGATGCCGTCACTGCCGAACGCCGCCCGGGCCTCGGACTGGCAACGCGCATAAGCCTCCTCGAGCTTCGCGCTGTCTTCGACGACGCGCATGCCGCGGCCGCCGCCGCCGGCCATGGCCTTGATCATCACCGCGCCGCCCTTGCCGAGCGAGGCGAGGAAGGCTTTTGCGTCCGCGAGCGTAGTCGGGCCCGTGGTGCCGTCGATAACGGGCACGGCGCAGCGTCGCGCCAGCGCCTTGGCGGCGACCTTGTCGCCGAACAGGTCGAGCGCTTCTGGCGACGGGCCGACGAAGGTGATCTTGTTCTCGGCGCAGGCTCTGGCGAGCGCGGAATTCTCGCTCAGAAAGCCGTATCCCGGATGCAGCGCGTCGCATCCGGTCGCTTTCGTCGCAGCGATCACCGCCTCGATGTCGAGATAGGCCCGCGCCCCGCGTCCGGGAATGGCATGCGCTTCATCCGCCGCACGGACATGCAGCGACAGCGCGTCATCGTCAGGATGGATCGCGACCGTGGCGATGCCGGAGTCAGCCGCGGCGCGGGCGATGCGAATGGCGATTTCGCCGCGATTGGCGATCAGGAGTTTGCGAAATGACATCACGCTTTCCGATAGAGAGTGTGTGCAACGGCGAGATAGGTAACACGATTCCGGTTTCGTTCCGGTCTGTTGTTGGTCCTTACAGGCGATGCCTTGGCATCGTCCTCACGTCAACAGGATTGTTGTCTGGATTTTCGCTTGCGGGGCGGGGCGAACCATGCCCGCGTCGATTCAATTCAAAACCATGACGCTCCGGCGCGTCGCGACTTCAACTACTACGCCTGTCGCCAGCGAAGCAGGTGCCGCTGGGCGAATTCCATCACGGCGTTGATGCCGAAACCGATCGCGCCGAGGGTTAGAACCCCTGCAAACAATTCCGGACTTCGGAACGATCGCGCCGCGAGCAGGATCGTTGCGCCGAGACCCGCTTCCGCCGACATCATTTCGGTGACCACCGCCAGAATCAATGACACCGTTAGTGCGAGCCTCAGGCCGGCAAAGATATCGGGCAGCGCGCTGGGCAATATGATCGACCTGATGACCGTCCAGTGCGGAAGCTCCATGGTACGGGCCATCTCGAACAGCCGCGGCTCTACGGACTTGATGCCCTGAATTGTCGCCAGCAATGTCGGCCATAGTGATCCAAAGACGATGACCGAGATAATCATGGTTTTGGTCAAGCCGAGCAGCAGAATGGCGACCGGAATTACGGCGGACGCCGGCAACGGCCGCAGGAATTCCAGGCTAGGCTCGATATACGCTCGCGCCCGTGGCGACAGACCAATCAACAGGCCGACGCTGCACCCCACCAAGGCAGCAAAACCGAAGCCGAGAAGCATGCGGCCACCCGTTCCTATCACGGCCCTGGCCAGAGAACCGTCCTCGGCCTGCTCGAGCAGAGCGCCAAAGGTATCGCCGACGCTTGGCAGGAAAACCGGAGACACCCAACCAAATCTGGTGATGACGGCCCAGAGGCCAAAAATCGCCAGCAGGACTCCAATACCTCCGGCATTCTGCAGCAACCGATCCGGCTTCATGCTGCCATACTCCAGCGGCCGAACAGCCGGCTTTGCGCCTGAAGCAGCCCTGCGTTGAGCAACCATCCGAGCAAACCGATCCAGATCAGATAGGCGAACATCGTGTCCGGATGCAGCGTCTGCTGCGCCACGACGAGCGCATAGCCGAGGCCCATCGGATTCGCGGTGATCTCGACCGTCACGGCAACGATAAGAGATATGCCGGCGGCAAGCCGCATGGCCGTGAACAGGTTCGGCACCGCATCCGGCAACACGATGTTGAACAAGCGCGAGGCCCATCCGAGTTCGAGAACGCGGGCAACTTCGATCAGTTCGCCCGGGACCTCCCGTACGGCCGCCTGCGTGATGATCAGAGCGGGCCACATGCAGGCAAACGCGACGATGGATATCCCCATGCCGTAGCCGAAGCCGAACGCCAGCATGGCGATCGGGATCAGGGCAACCGAAGGAACAGGACGGAACACCTCCACCGAGATCTGCGACAGTCGGCCGGCCACAGTCGATAGACCAAACCACGCCCCGAGCGAGATGCCGATCGCCGAACCGATCAGCAGACCCACGAGCGCGGTCGTGATCGTCTGGCCGGTCGCGGACAACAAGCTGCCGTCCGACAGCGCCGCGAGGCCGGCCACGGCGATCTCACTCGGCCGGGACATCTGGTCCGATTGAACAAGCTGCGAGCGCCCGACCACCTCCCACAGCGCGATCACCGAGCATGGAAGAACCAAGCCCCTCATCCGTGCGCTCGCGGCAGATACTTGAACAACTCGTGCCGATAGCGAAGAAATCGCTCATCCTCGCGCGTGGTCAATTGGTCCCGGGGTCGCGGCAGATTGATGTCGAGAACCGCGGATATTCTGCCGGGACGACTTTCCATCGCGACGACGCGATCGCCGAGGTAGGTTGCCTCCTCGATGTCGTGGGTGATGAAGATGACGGTCATGCCGGTCTGCTTTGCCAGCCTTGAGACTTCGTCCTGAAGATTTTGCCGTGTGATCGCGTCAAGCGCCCCGAACGGCTCATCCATCAGAAGCATTTTTGGCTCCAGCGCGAGGCAACGCGCGATCTGCAGCCGCTGCTGCATGCCGCCGGAAAGCTGTCGCGGAAAGCGATCCGCCGCATCCGACAGCCCGACCTGGTGCAAAAGCCGATCGATCGTGGCGGCATGTGTGTCCGCCGGAGAATCTCCCGAGTCCAGCGCCAGCTTGATGTTCCCAACCACGGTCCGCCACGGCAACAGGGCCTTGGTGTAGTCCTGAAAGACAACGGCCCGCTTGCGCGAAGGCCTGTCGACCACGGCGCCGTCGAACCTGATCGTTCCCGACGACGGCAGATTCAGGCCGCCGATCAGACGAAGCAAGGTCGTCTTCCCGCAACCGGATCCGCCGATGATCGAAACGAATTCTCCTTCACGAACTTCCATCGACAGGTCCTCAAGGATCGTAAGTTTGCCGCTTCCCGCCGGAACCGAAAATCCGACCTTGTCGATTGACAGCAATACCGGACGGCTTGCGCCGGCATCCGGTCTCCGCAGTTCGCTGAGCTGCGCTGCACTCATTTCCATAGAATCCGGGCTGGATCGGTTGGCTTGCGCGTGAGCCCCTGCTTGACGCACACCTTCGACCAGAAATCGATCTGTTCGGCCGACACGGATGCGTCAAGCTTCGGCATCGTCAGTTGAGCGAGCACCTCGGGCGGCATCTTGATGTGGGATGCAATGGCCTTGCGCAGAACTTCGGGGTTACTCATTGCGAGATCGGTTGCTTCCTTCATTGCCACCTGGAATGCCCTGGCCGCATCCTTGTTTTGATCAACCCAATGACGTGAGGCAATGAACCATCCACCGGTAACGCCATCGCCGATTTCAGAAACATAATGCGCGACGACGTAGCCGGCATTGGCCGCAACGGCTCGGGTCTTGAAAGGGTCGGCGGTGACGATGGCGTCAACCTGCCCGGCCTTCAAAACGTCGTTGAGCTGGGCGAACGGCGTTTCGACGAAGGTAACCTTCTTCCAGTCAGCACCCTGCTGCGTCATCCATTCCCGGAACAGCACATGCAGGAAGCCGTTAAGCCCTGGCGTCGCAACCTTCTTCCCCTCGAAATCCTTCGCTGTCTTGATGCCGGACCCCTCATGGGCAAGAACCGCGACCTCAGTCGAGCCCCGAACGGTGACGGCGCCGCCCGAAAGAACGACGAGATCAAGCCCGGCCTCAATGGCCTGCAGAGTCACAGGCGCCGTCGGCGTCGCGACCTGAAGGCTGTCCGAGACAAGGGCGGCGGGCGTGGTGGATGAGTTCGGGACCAGGATTAACTCGACATCCAGATCGTGCTTGGCAAAGATTTCTTCATCCGCAGCAACAAATGCGTTCGAGAATGCAGCTGCCGCGGAATATCCGAGCTTTATTTTCGTTGCCGCGACCGACGAGCCGCAACTGATCCCGACGGCGACAACGCCGGCGCCGATCCACCTCACCATACTATGCAGATTCATTTCGTTTCCCCCGGGGTGGGTATGATGCTCCTAAACGTCCAGCGCACGATCGGTTCTGATTGAATCAGACCGACGCTCCAGTTTTTTGTTTTTGCGCGTTTTCTTTACGCGAACCGGTATCCACTTAACGCGAAAACGCTCTAACTCGCTGTTGGCGCGACGATCTTGTTGCGCAGCACGCCCAGCCCGGTCACTTCCAGTTCCACCACGTCGCCGGGCTCCAGGAAGCCGCCGATCTCCAGCGCACAGCCGCTTCCGACGGTTCCAGAACCGAAGAACTCACCGGCGCGGATGGTTTCGTCGCGCGAAACGTGCGCCAGAATATCCTCGAACTTGTGGTGCATTTCGCCGCTGTTGCCGCGTGAGCGTTGCTTGCCGTTCACCCTAACCGTCATTGTAAGATTGTAGGGATCCGGAATCTCGTCAGCCGTCACGAGCCAGGGTCCGATCACGTTGCCGGTGTCGAAGTCCTTGCCTTTGGCCGGTCCGAGCATGCCGGCCATTTCCACGCCCTGGGCGTCACGCGCGCTAATGTCGTTGAAGATCGAATAGCCGAAGATGTGGTCGCGCGCCGCTTCAGGCTTGATGTTCTTGCCGCCTTTTCCGGTAAAAATGCAGAACTCCATCTCGTAATCCAGAAGCTTGCTGTAGCTCGGCCACTGCACGTCTGCTTCAGGGCCGATCA
>CAWFVT010000002.1:0-464459 GCA_963819325.1 uncultured Pseudomonadota bacterium | reverse complement strand
GACGTTCTTCATTCCGCTCAATATCACCGGTGACTGGTTAGGAACGGTCATGACAGTTATCCAGTTACCCAGCGGATCTTGATACTCGATGGCTGCGTTGCTGCACGTCATAATTTGTCCAATCGATGAAGAGGACTTGCCTGGTAACGGACGCAAATGAAAAGCCGGGCGACGACCGCTCGTCGCCCGGCTAGACTGATGATCAAGCAGCCTTTCGCGGCTTCCCAACCACGCCGGTCTTCGCCGCCTGGCTGAAGAGGTCGTCGAGCTCGCCGGCGCGTACGGCCGCGATCAGCGTGTCGATGACGGCCGGGAGTTTGTCCCTGGACCCGACCGCGATGCCGGCCTTGCCCTTCTCGAACTCGATGGGCTTGGCACCGAACTTGATGGACATGACCACCTGTCCGGAGGGGTCGGTCTTCCACCAGGGCCTGACGGCCTGCTGCTTGGTGGTGGCATGGCGCTCCCCGTTGACCTTGGTCCATCGCTGGACGGTCCGGACGTGGTTTGGGTCAGCTCAGGAGCAGCTTCTGCTCCTCCAGCTTGGCGACGAACTTGGCCCGGCGCATGTGGACCGGGTCGTTGCCGGTCTTCGGGAGGGCGGTGAACGAGAGTGACTTGAGGACTGGCATGTGGGTTCTCCGTTGTTGGATAAACCCGCCCGATTCTAATCACGTGCATGACACTGTACATGCTGGTCTTAGTTTCGGTGCCCCGAATGCAAAAAATCTGGGACGATTGCTTGCCAAGTTGCGGAGCCGGCGCCTCATCATTTTGCTCGATCGGGAGGGTATGCGATTCATCACCAAGCGGATTGGACTCAATCACGTGCAGGCGCTGTACTTGTGGCAGCAAAGGGTCTTGGTCGGGTAAAAACACCTTCCTCGGGAGGGCGGTGAGAAGCCAGGACGGTTTGGTCTCAGACCACGATCGCAGCCATCAGCGGCTTGGTCCCAACGATGTTCATGGCTCGTGTCAGGTTATAGGCCAGGACCGAGAGAGCCATCTCGGCGGCTACTTTTGGAAGCGTTTTGGCGAGGAAGTGTGTCGCTCCCATGCGGGCCTTCATGGTGCCGAACGGATGCTCGACCGTCTCGCGACGCACGCGCATGGCTTGACCGTTTGCATCAAGGCGCTGCTGCACTGCTTCGAGCAGATGCTCATGCTCCCATGGAATCCGTCGCTCCGGCCCTGTCGTGCATTGCGATTTGAGCGAACATTTTTGACAGGTTGTGGTCCAGTAGCGCCTTATCCGCTTGCCATCTTCCTCGTTGGTAAAGCGATACGGCAAAAGGAAGAGAGCGCTTGACAACAATCCGCAATTAAAGGGCCGACTGACAGCAGGGTGTTCTTGCCTGTATCGATGCCAATGGTGCGTGCGACTGTAGCGGTTGTCTTATGGGACATAGCGTGCTCCTTGTGCTTCTAAGCCCCCGCTCATTCTCCGAGCGGTTCGGGGCGAGAGCACGGCCGGTCCGTCTAATCCTGGGACATGCCGACGCGCGGCGAGAATGTCCGGGAATGAAGGCAGACGGGAAGTGAGCGGAGCCCGGTCAAACCGACGCGAATGACTCCGAAAGAGACATAGAGCCTGATCAGCTTTCTGGGACTTTTTGGGTTGCCTAAAGCGCTACCGCGAAACCGGCTCTGGCGGTGTGTAGGGGTCCGGGGTGCCAAGTTTGATCGGAGGGTACTTCTTGAAGCTGGCCTCCAAGTCGCCGATGATCCTCACTGCGGGATCGGCGACCCAGGAGTTGTACGCGGCGACATCGCGCTCTTCCTTTCGGTCGGTAAGCAGATTGATAATCTTCGGCAATGGCAACTTCTGCGGCGAAGCGTACATGCTTTCCTGCCAGATCAAATGCACTTTCCAGTTTCGCCATTTGACGGCTGAGAGACGGTCGGCGACGTAGGCGGGGAATCCCTCTCGGTTGGAGGCTTCCTGTTTGCCGAGAAAGAAATCCAGCTGATCAACGCCGTCAATCGCACGATCCTTAGGGACCTCCGCCCCGCCAACGCGCGCGAGGGTCGTGAAGAGATCAACGATGTGAACAATCTCGTTGTTGACGCGGCCCGCGGGGACCTTGCCTGGCCAACGGATGATAAACGGTGCACGCAGTGAGCCTTCCATCGCCGTGAAGTAAGTACCGCGCCAAGGTCCGCTATCGCCCTCCCAAGGGTCGGTTGCCTCCGGACCATTGTCGCTGGCGAATATGACGAGCGTGTCGTTTTCGATGCCCGCTTGCTTGACGGCATCAAGAATTTGCCCGGTACGGAAATCCATTTCTGCCAGGCAATCGGCCCAGTCGCCATTGCCGGTTCGGCCCGCGAATTCCAGATTTGGAAGCGTTGGCATGTGAACCTGAGCGAATGGAACGTAGGCGTAGAACGGCTTGCCTTCGCTCGCGTTACGCTTGATGAAGTCCACCGCGCGGCTCGCGATTTCCGCATCCATCGTCCGGCGACGATCCACGTCCAGCACCGCAACCTGTCGAGGTTTTTCGCCCTTCCGGGCCTCGTAGATATGTTGGGGGTGAACGACCTTCGCGTTCCAGCCCTGTTTGCCCCCGACCGATGGCCACATACTCTTCGTCTCATCCAGCGAAGGCCACATCGCCTCGTCGTAGGTGCGCGGGATGCCATACCACTCATCGAACCCCTGATTTGTCGGCATCCGCGTTTCGGCACTCCCAAGGTGCCACTTACCCCACATGCCGGTCGCGTACCCTTGTGCGGATAGCAATTCTGCAGTCGTGACCTCCCACAATGTTAACCCGTCGGGGACACCACCAATGGGGACTTCGTAAGTGCCGGAACGGATGGCGAAGCGGCCCGTCAGGAGCGCTGATCTGGATGGCGTACATTGTGCTTCGACGTTAAAGTTGAGCAGGCGCATGCCCTCACCGGCAAGGGCGTCTATTCGTGGAGTTGGCGCGCCGCGAAGGATGCCACCGCCATATATGCCCAACTCGCCATAGCCTAAATTGTCCGCGAGGATAACAACAATGTTCGGCTTGTTGGTCTGCTGTGCTGCAGCGGGCACGGTCGTAACCGTCACGGCGATGAGCGACACCAGCGAACTCAGCCAAATGCCTTTGTTCACCCTCATTGTTGGACTCTTGCGTTGATCGATCGTGATAAGCGAACCGCGTCATTCAAAGGGAAAGACACGCTTCCAGTCCTTCTTCATGTCGACCACGGTCCACTTGTTCACCGTCGCTGCGTCCAGCGCTACGTCGAGCTTGCCGAAATGCGATTGGCGATCGTAGGCATATTCGCGTTCAGCATCCGTATGGTGGACGAGCAGCCCAAACCGCGCCCCACTGGCGCCGAGTGTCGCCCATTGCAGCATTTCGAGATCGCCGTCGGAATTGCCGAAGGCTGCAATCGGACGGCGGCCGATGTGCTCGTTGATGCCGATCGGCTTGCCGGTCTTGTCGTCGATGAAGTTGATGTCGGGCAGCCGGAAGAGCGTTGGCGCGCCATCCTTCATCTCAAAACGGGTCTTGATCGATGATCCGATCACCTCCTCGGGGGGCACCCCGTAGATCCGCTCGGTCCACGGCCGCATGAACTCGATGCCGCCGCCTGACGCGATGAAGGTCTTGAAGCCGTTGGCGCGCAGGTAGGCCAGCAATTCCAGCATCGGCTGGTAGACCAGTTCGGTATAGGGCCGCTTGAAGCGGTGATCGCGCGCGGTCGCGAGCCAGTCGGTGACGATTTTCTCGAATTCCGTCGTAGTCATGCCCGCATGCGTCACTGCGATCAGTTCTACCAAACCCTTTTCGCCGGAAGTGGCCAGCGCCTTCAGGTCGTCGTCGAGCACCGCTGCGAATGGTTGCTTGGTCTTCCATTCCGGATGCATGGGCGCAAGGACCTTCACGCGGTCGAGTGCGAAGGCTAGTTGCACATACATCGGCTGCTCGATCCAGAGAGTTCCGTCATTGTCGAAGGTCGCGATGCGCTGCTCGACCGGAACGAAAAAGGGCCCGCCTTGTGTCGTGACGCGCGCGACAAAGTCGAGGATCGAAGCCTTGGTCGCCCCCTCGTTCCAGGACGGCAGCGCGTCGCCTTGCGGTTGCGCCACCGCCGAGGTGAAGCGAAGCGATGCAGGTATTAACGGAAGCATCGCCAGGAATGAGAGTAGGGACCGGCGATCTATGGGGGAGAATCGCACGATCGGTTTCATGGTCGTCTCCCTTACCATTGCCGGTGGCGTAGATTAGTTGCTCGATGGTGGATTCCGCAATTTCTCCATGGCCTGTTCGACCGAGAAGGAGCCAGGCCTCTGCCGCGGGGGAAATTCCTGGAAACTCATCAGATGCTGTCCCACGAGAGCCTGAGCGGGAACGAGCACAAAGGCGTGCTCGACGAACCACTTGACGTAGTCGCCGGCTTCATGCTGGGCCCGCTCGAACGGATCAGATCGGAGATTGAACAACGACGGCAACCGAAGTTGAATCATCGGCTGCGCCCAAACGTCGAACCCGTGGGCCTTCTGTTCCAGAAATACAGCCTTCCACTGCTCGTAGCGCAGACCAGCGAGGTTACCGTCGTCAGTCCAGTAGAAGAATTCCCGGCGCTTGTTGGGACCGCTGCGGGCGAGAAGTTCACGCTGATCGTAGCCGTCGAGGTGAACCTTGAAGTTCTTTCCGGCGGCGTCATAGCCCGACAATAATTTGTTCTTGACGTCAGGCTCGCCTGCCGCCGCGACCAGCGTCGTGGCCCAGTCCTCCGCCGAAAAGATGTCATTGATCTCGGTTCGAGGGGGGACCAGCCCGGGCCAGCGCACCATCGCGGGAACACGATAGCCGCCTTCCCAATTGGTGTTCTTCTCGCCCTTGAATGGCGTGGTTCCGCCGTCGGGCCAAGAGAACGTCTCGGCTCCATTATCGGTGGTGTAGATGACGATCGTGTTGCTGGCTATTCCGAGGTCCTCGAGCTTTTTTAGAATTTGCCCGACTTGCCCGTCATGCTCCACCATGCCATCCGGATAGATACCAAGGCCGGTTTTACCCTGCGATTCGGCCTTGAGACGGGTCCAGATATGCATCCGGCTCGGATTGAACCATACAAAGAAAGGCTTCTTGTCGCGGTTAGCGCGATCGATAAAGTTCATCGAGGCGGTGAGGAATTCCTCGTCGACGGTTTCCATGCGCTTCTTGGTTAGCGGTCCAGTGTCCTCGCACTTTTGTTTGCCCCATGGGCCGAAGCGCGGATCATCACCTGGGGTGTCGACGGCAGTCGCGACGCATTTCATGACGCCGCGCGGACCAAACTGCGCCCTGAATGCAGGATTTTTCGGATAGTCCGGATGTTCCGGTTCATCTTCGGCATTCAAATGATAGAGGTTACCGAAGAATTCGTCGAAGCCATGCACCGTGGGCAGGAATTCATTGCGGTCCCCGAGATGGTTCTTGCCGAATTGCCCGGTCGCATAGCCCTGCGGCTTGAGCAGGTCGGCAATGGTCGGATCCTGTCCCGACAGACCTTCCTTCGCTCCTGGGAGGCCCACCTTCAAAAGTCCCGTCCGCAATGGACTCTGGCCAGTGATGAAGGCCGCGCGTCCGGCGGTGCAGGATTGCTGGCCGTAATAGTCGGTGAAGATCGCCCCCTCGTTCGCAATGCGGTCGATGTTGGGCGTGCGGTAGCCCATCATACCGCGATTGTAGGCGCTGATGTTCCAGTAGCCGATGTCATCGCCCATGATGACGAGGATGTTGGGCTTTTGTGGCTGCTGCGCCGTGGCCGGCGTACCTGCGGTGAACGCGGCCGCGGTCAAGGCGAGCACTCCCGGCCAGATCTTCTTTGCAAAGCCCATCATACACTCCTGGTGGAATTTCCGGATTCAGAGGAACATAGCGGCCGGTCCTTTCGGGCCGGTCGCTTTTTCTCTTGTTCTGCAATCGCGTCCTGTCGTTCGACTAGTCGCTGCGGCCCGCAGTTTTGGCATCCCTGACCTGTTGCAGCACCTGGTCGAGGTTGTAGCTCGCCGGGTTCTGGAGCGGCGGGTACGGAATGTAGGACTCGAGTTCCTTCAGCCACAGCGCCTGCCCGATGGGCAGCATGTTCCAGTCGTAGACGTAGGCTGTGGAAGGGGAGCCGATTACCCCGCCCAAACCCATGAGCGTCTTGTATTGTTGACCAATCGAGGTCTCGAACGGGTCTCGCTTGATATTGACGACCTGGGCCCAGTGATAGGGAGCCGCGCCGGCAATAAAGCCCTGCGGCGCGTCGGACACCATCGTGAAGTAGATCTTCCAGTTCTTGTAGCGGACCGCCGACGGATCCTTGCCAGAATAGTAGAAGAAGGTATCGCGCGCCGACGTTTCCGAACGCCCGGAAAGGTATTCGGTCTGATCGACGCCATCGAGCGTTGTCTTGACGATGCCGGGATATTGGCCAGCCTCGATCCGCTTCTTCAGCGCGTCTCCCTTTGCGCCACCCGCGATGCTGACAAACGTGGGCAGCCAGTCGAGTGACGCGAAGATGTCGTTCTTGACGGTGCCGGGCTTGATGACCCCCGGCCAGCGAACGAGCGCCGGAGCGCGCATGCCGCCTTCCCAGGTGCTCAGCTTGCCGCCCTTGAACGGAGTCGTGCCGCCGTCCGGAAAGGTGATGGTTTCGGCGCCGTTGTCGGTGGTGAACACGACGATTGTGTTGTCGAGCTGTCCCATGTCCTGGAGCTTCTTCAGCACATAGCCGATGTTGTCATCCAGCTGCTTCATGCCGGCCTCGTTGAGGCCCCAGTCCTTGCCGCCGGGCTCGCCGACCATCGCCGAGTACTTGTCATTGAGCACAGTCGTGATGTGCATGCGCGCAGGGTTGTACCAGACAAAGAAAGGCTTGCCCGTCGTCTTCGGGTCATTGCGATCGAGGAAGTCGATGACCTTGGTCGAGATTTCCTCGTCGACGCCTTTCGAGCGCTCGAGTGTCAGCGGACCCTCATCGATGCAGGCTTGAGTCCTGGCTGTACCATCCGACTTGCACGAAAGGATGTTGCGCGGAGGCGTCAGGCAAACCGTCGTTTTCGGATCGACCGCGCCCGCTACTTCCGGGATGCCGGGGATCGGCGTATTCTTGCATGGCGGGGCAACCGTCTGCTGGGTGGGGGACTTGTTGATGTCCGGGAAGCTCACGCCCTGCATGGCATCGAGGTGATACAGGTAGCCCCAGTACTCCTGAAAGCCATGCGCAGTCGGCAGCGCATCGGTGTGATCGCCGAGATGGTTCTTGCCGAACTCGCCGGTGTTGTAGCCGAGATCGAGCAGGAATTTGGCGATAGCCGGGGTGCCAGGCCGCAGATAGGACGGGCTGCCCGGCAGTTGCGGGGGAATCATGCCGGTGCGCAGCGGATGCATGCCGGTGAAAAAGGCGTTCCGGCCTGCGGTGCAGCTTTGCTCGGCATAGTAATGCGTGAATATCGCGCCTTCATTGCCGATGCGGTCGATGTTCGGGGTTTCGCCGACCATCAACCCGCGATGGTAGATGCTCGGCTGGTAGAGGCCGATGTCGTCACCCATGATGAAGAGGATATTTGGTTTCTGTGACGGTTGCTGTGCGGTTGCCGGCGTACTCGCCGGCCCAGACAATGACATCAACATCGTCGCGCCAAGCAGCATGGCGCAGGATGCTTTGTACGATCCCTCCGTCCTGCACGGCGCGGTGGGGATTGCAGGGCTTAGGTCTGTGAGTTTGCAATCAAGCATGGCGTCATCCTCCCGTTCTATCATGAAGTAGAGGCTTCTCGTCGAATGCACCGGAAACCAAGGTGACTTGTGGATGTATCGACCGGCTCCGCGTGACGCGCTGCCGGCCGGTAGCGTCGGCAGTAGTTCGGCGCGCACAAATGCGAGCCGCCTTTGATGACCTTCCGTGGAATTTTCACATTGGTGGTTCTGGGGTCGTAGCTGTCGGCCTCACGCCCACCGCGGGGGTTTTCCGGGATACAGCAGGCTTTTGACGCATCGGCTTCGTGCCGCGGCGAATACCAGTCGGCCGTCCATTCCCAGACGTTGCCGATCATGTCGAAAAGCCCGTAGCCGTTCGGCGGGAACGCGGTGACCGGTGACGTGCGTTCGAAGCCGTCGGCCTTGGTATTCTGACGAGGAAATTCACCTTGCCAAGTATTGGCCATGTAACGGCCGGCCGGCGTGAGCTCATCGCCCCAGGCAAATTCGGCGTCGTCGAGCCCACCGCGCGCCGCAAATTCCCATTCCGCTTCGGTTGGCAGATTTCTGCCAGCCCATTTTGCGTAGGCGAGCGCATCGCTGAAAGCCACATGCACGACTGGATGATCGTCCAGCCCACGGATGTTGCTTCCGGGTCCATAGGGATGCCGCCAGTCCGCGCCCCTGGCGAAGGTCCACCACTGGCTGAAGTCCCGGAGGCTGACCGGATGCGCGGGGGGAGAGAACATCAGCGAGCCCGCATAGACCATGTGCGGGAGCATTCCGGGATAATCCCTTGGATCGGGCGCGATTTCGGCGAAGGTGACGTGGCCGGAAGCCTGCACGAACGCTCTGAATTGCCCGTTCGTCACGGGATGACGATCCATCCAGAAGCTATTCACGGTGACGCGATGCGCAGGGGCTTCTTCCGGATAGTGGCGGTCCGACCCCATACGAAAAGTGCCACCGGGAATCCAGACCATTTTATCGATATCTGTGGGACGGTCACAAATGGTGAGGTCGGAGGTGGATTTTGCCGCCCGGTGCCCTCTCATCAAAGCGTTACCTCCCAACCGATGATCGACATGCATCTCACTAGCCCGCCTCACGAGTGCAGGAGGCCAGTTGCCATTGGCAAGAGAAGCATGAGCCTGCCAGCACGGGATTTTGAAATGAGGCCATCGTTTCCGCTAGAACAGCGGTTTCAAATCTCCGAATACGTGGCTGACGGTCGTGGTATGGCCACCATGGCAACTGAAACAGTTCATCGTGTCTGCGGCATGGTTGTCCGCGCCCTGAGTGAAGGTTTCCATTGTCGTGTTGTTCAGTTTGCTGGTGCCGACTTCGGTCGGGTTGAAGCTGTTGAACGGAAATGTTCCAGCGATCATCCAGGTAGACCCGGTCATGATGTACTTGCGGCGAACGTCGGCGGGATCCAGCACGTTCCGGACCGTATTGTTGACGGAGATGACTTCGCTGTTGGAGGCTTCCGGGCCCTTCAAGGGATTGGGAGCGAGATCGGAAGCAGCACCCCAGGCCTTGCGGCGGATGACGTTGTCGGGGCCAACCGGGTTGGGCGGAGAAGACGAGACGATACTGTCACCAGCGATGAGTTGGCGCTTCTGGTCGTTGAACGGAGCAGCGCAAGGTGACCCGCAGAAGAGCCAGGTTCCGGAAAGGTCCTGTGTTACTGCGGTGGTTCCCCCTCCCGAATCCCTGTAGGAATAAGCATCGTTGGGTGTGTTGCCGACATGTTCGAACGTAGCCCAGATCATTTCGGGATGGCCTGCGGCGCTGCCGACGACATGTATGCCGACCAGGGCGACCGTCGCGCTCTTGTGGCCATTTTTCACCCATTGGGTCGGGTTCGTCTTGTCATAGGTGGGAATGTCCGCAGTCATGGTGATGTAATCGCCCGGATTGGGAAGCCCGTCGGTTTCGATCCAGGCGGTCTTGACTTCAAACGCGAGCGCCTCCGGATCCACGAAGGTCTTTCCGTGTGAACTCGCAAACGTCGTGATGTTGTCGAGTTCGCCTTGAGTTGTCGGAAACAGTGTGTTTGGAGGCACGTTCGCGCCGAGCATGGTTCTCTGGTAGGCCGTCACCTCATTGACAGCGATGCCGTAGTAAATCGGTGACCCGTTCTGGGCAATCAAGACCGACGAATCGGCTTGCCCCTGTTCGACTTCAATGAGATTGCCGGCGCGGTCGAGGAAGACCGCTTTGCCATCGATGAGGAATTTTTGAATAATTGGTCGCCCGGGGCTGGGGCGCAGAAGCTCCCGCGGCTCACGAGGCGCGGCCAGAAGCCGTGGTTGAAGTTGAGCGCCCCCCCTGCCGAGCAGGATGACCTGTTTGTCCGGACCGATCCGAACATTGGCGATGTCGACGAGGTCTCCGGCTTTGGTCCGCACACGCGGTCGCTGGTTGGCGGGAGCCGGCTGCACTTCGAACGTCCTCCCCTGCTTGTCGAAGACGAGTGGAAGGCGATTCGGGCCCAGTTGCTTCCCGATCACGTTGAACTTCTTGAGAACGCCCCTTTGGTGTGCGGTCAGTGTGCGTTGACCATTCCCATCGAGCGGAGATACGTCGAAGAAAGCAGATGATTCGAAGATGCGCCCGCCACCCCCGCCATAGATCGCTGGCGCAGGTGAGGTGAGCCACAGGAACATCTGATACGACCACTGGTAGAAACTGCAATTGGGTGTGTTGGGAAAGGAAACGCTGTTCGCGGGATTGACGACTCCGTTGAGAGCAGCGCTGCCGGACTTGAACCAGCCGTTGACGGTCGTTGCAGGAAAAGAACAGGCGACGTCGGGATCCGACGGCACAGTTTGGGCCAGGCCGGGAGAGCCGGAAGTTGCCGCGGCCACGATCGTCAACAGTAAGATTCGTTTCGCGATACTCACGGGAGTCCTCCTCGTGCTCTTGATGCGCTGAAGACCCTGCTTTCTTCTCACGCTTGGTGTGCGCGCGTTCGGCCCTTGGGCGTCATTGCTGAACCTCGTAAAGCATGGTCGGTGTAGAGCTCGAGTGATTGTCATTCCGCCCGCCCCCGGTGTACGTAGCCCCGATCTCGTGCTTGCCGGGTTTGAGTGAGACGGTGATGCTCGCCCGGCCGCGGTCATCAAGGGGCACGGGACGCCGCAGCGCTACGCCATCGACGATGAACGTTACGCTCCCGCTCGGGTCGCGTGCACCGGCAAATAGCGGGGTCACGTTTGCCTTCAGGACAACACGCTTGGCATCCGCAATGTCGGATTCGATGTCCGGGCCAAACAACCGGTCCGGGCGGCCTGGAGCGGGAGTCGCCCCGACCTTCACAGTGGTGCCGCGCTCGCGCAGCTCCTGTGCCAGAGCATAGCTCTTGGCAAAGATCGGATCGCCCGTGGTCGCGACGTCGAAGATGCAGTTGGCGTTCAGGTCGCCGGCCTTCACGCCGGCACACACTGCACGCGCCTTTTCGATGGGCATTCCACGCAACGGCTTCGCGCCGGGGATGACGAATTCCGGCTTGAGTTTGCAGGGTGGCTTCTCGGCGGGCCAGTCGGGGTCGGTGAAGGTCTTCGTCGACGTTCCCGGCGCATAGGTGAACAAGCTCGTCTGGTCGGTTACCCGCCAGGAGTCCGCAAACTTCTTGTAGAGCGTGATGTACCTGGTGTGCAGAGAGCTCGGCATTGCACCGACGCTCGCGCCATCGCGCAACCGGGGCAACCAGCTGCCGCGCGGGACGACACCCATAATACCTTCGTCCGCGCTCGTGTTGGTGATGCTGACATCCAGGTACCAGACTTGATTGGTTGTCCAGAAGTGTGCGGTGACCAGCAGCACTGTGCCATCCGGGTAGTCGGCGCGCAGCCCGGTGCCGTCGCCGGCATCGAAGATCGAGACCTGATGACCACCGAGATTGATCCCCTGCTTTGGCAGCGGCGTGAGCTTGCCATCGACATGGAACTCGATCTGACCCCGCTCTCGTCCCTGCTGCAGAGAAATGCGATGCGGTCCGAGGCGCGCCGCGACGGCGTTGATGATGCTGACACAGGACGTCAGGCCTGTGTGGCCGTCAGTCACCGGGGCGGCCGCGGCCACCGGCCATTGCCGGACCTGCACCTCCATGCGCTGCCCATCGCGCAGCAGCGTGAACTCGCCAACTGCCTGAAAATCGTAGGGCACGCCGTTGACGGTGCGCGTATGCGGGTCGCCGCTATAGGAGCCGTCCGCGTTCAGATGAGTGAGGGATCCCTTGTGATAGCCGCAGAGCTCGTCGGAGTGGAGCGAAAATGGGGTCCAGGTAAGATTGAACGAGCCAAATTCCGACAGATAGCGCACGACGGCGGAGGTAGCGGGACTGAATACGAGATTTGCATCGACCTTGCCTTGATAGACCTCCTTGCCGGTCCAGCCCACTGGAAGGGTGCCTATAAGGGGCGAGAATTCGCCAGGATGAGCGGCCTGCACCGCGGACGACTTGGCGCCGCTCACGCTTGCCAGCAGATGACCGATACGGCGGGCGAGGTTGCGTCGGTCGGCCGACGGACCGGCCGGGAGCGCGGTATAATCAGCGACAAGTGCATCGATGCGCGTCCCGCTGAACGTCTGCAAGTCGGGCAGACCGATCTCGGTCCTCTCCGCTGCTGCGTTTGCAAGCCCGCTGGCGATCGGACGGGAATCCGGATTCCGCGTCTTCTGGTTCTGCGCCGCCGCCTTGGCGACGAAGGGGCCGATCTGTGACGTCCCGCTGAACATCGTTCCAAAATGCAGCTCAAACAACCCCATCGGCTCCAGACCAGCGCTCCAAAACTCTTCGGGTGCGGGATCACCGGAAGCCCGTGGGTTGTTGCCGGCAAGATAGGTGTTTGGACCGAAATTGACCGGCTCCCCAAAAATCGGATCTCCGGTCGTGAAGGTCTCGTCACCGGTCGTGGTCTTCCCGGTGATGGAGACCACCGTCGAGACGACGGGCGCCGCGTGCGAGCGTAACGCCGCCGGGTCGTTCAGTCGGACGACGCGGCCGACCGAGGTTTCGAGGTTCTCGGGCACAGCCCCGTTTGTGAAGGGCGGTTCGCCTTCGAGGCCCCAAGTCCAGCCGTTCCCAATATTCACATTCGTACCCGTCATAGCCGTGTAGAGCGGGTTGCTGTTGTACGGCGCGTTGTCCGTCGCGAACCGGGCTTCGAACCTGCCGGTGAAGTTCACTGCCGGGTGCTTGATCGCGGTGACCTTGAAGCTCGCCACGACGTTTGCGCCATCGAGCACCTGGATGGTGGTATCGCCGCGGCTGGCGCTTTGCGCCGTCGCATGGACGGTGACCAACGTCGGGGTGGTCGAGAGATTCACGCTGGTTTGCGAGAAAGCGAGGCCGGCCGGGTTGGGCGAGGCCTGCAATGTTGCCGCAAGCGTGCCGACGTCCGTGGCGAGCGAGAGCTCGGAGTCATAATTTGATCCGACCGGAGCCAGTACGAACCCATCGCCGGCGGAGTTGCCTTGCAGAGAGATTGTGACGGCCATTTGCCCCTCCGCGAACAAGGATTGAAAGCAAAGAACTGGCGGTCCCTCAAATGATCGGCATCGCCAAAAAAGGATCAGGAGTTTCGAAAAAGCGGTGAGAGCTGTCCATCCATCTTCGGGTGTAGAGAAGGATGAGTTGCTGATGTAGATATGTCAGGCGTGGGAGGTCATTCGCGGGCTGGGGAATCTGGTGCAACGATTGCGGACAGCAGATTTTCCGGCGAGAAATCGAGCAGACGACTGCGATGCAATCGCATCTCGAGCAAATAGGCATCGCGCCAATTATTGCTGATAGCCAACACCTTCCCGTTGGGAACTACTTGCAGGACAAGTCGGCCGATATCATCCCCTTCGCCGTTGCGGAGCCCGATCACCACAAGATCGGGCTGCAACTTGGGAAGCCGTTCGGTCAACATTTCGCGGTCGCCGATCTGGTCAACCACGTGCAGATCGGCTTTTTCGGACAACAACTCGCGAACGATGTCCGAAAGCAGTGGCGGCATCGTCACGAAAACCGCGCGGCGCTTCGACAATCGCGTGCCCCTTCCATGGGATGAGCGATAGCCCCCGGTATAATCCGCGAATGCCGGCAATGAGTATCCACACGAGGAGGGATACGGAGACGTAGCCAGGATGGAGGCAAGGCGAGCAGAGGTTGTCGTTATTCGGACGGCTCGGCAGCATCGTGTTGCTGCACAATCTGAATTTGCTCATGCATCCATTGCGCCGCCTGACCGCGGCGTACCAGGCCGAGCTTTCCGAGCGCGTTGTGAACGTGAGACTTGGTGGTAGCGAGGCCAATCTTGAGACTATTGGCAATTTCCTTGTTGCTCAGTCCATTGCTGACGAGCTTGACGATTTCCAGTTCGCGCTGAGTCAGAGATTTGCGCTCGCCGGGTTGAACGGCGGGCAGCCCAATCGCGATCCGGCGTACGAGGCTGCTTGCGACGCGCGGCGAACAGAGTTGTTCATTGCGCATGGCGCCCTCCAGCAGGGGAACAACGTCCCCGAGGGCCGCCGACCGCGGAATATATCCCGAAGCACCCAACTCGACCCAGGTCATGACGTCATCCTCGCGTTCAGCCAGGGCAAGTGCCACGATGCGCACCCAGGGGGCGATCTGCCTGATGCAGCGCACCGCCATAAGCCCATCCGAAAGAGCCGTGTCGACGAGGGCGATGTCAGGGTGCAGCGCCAGGCTTCGCACAAATTCCGCGCTGAACTCGCCGGCGGCGCCCATGACCTCGACTTTGCCGCTGCGATCGAGAAACGAAACCATCGCTTCTCGGATGAACCTCACATCGGACAAGATCACGATGCTGATGGCCGGTTGATGCCTTGAAGGTGGACCGGCGTCAGAGGTGATGATGCTCATCATCGATTTGCCCCGCGTGTCGCGTCGCGTTTTCGAAAGCAAAACGAGCCCGTGCAGCTACATTGTTGACCGGACGCCAAGCGATCCTCGCGCCCAACCAGCACAAGCCATGCTTGGAAGCGTAACTTTACGTTGACGGTAATGCCACCGGGCCGCACGGTTTGAGATGCGGCGAAATGGCGCGTTATGCTTCATACGGAACTTTGAATCGGGCTGGCGAAGCGAAGAGCAAGCGATCCCTCATCAGACCATCGAAGCAGTTGGCTTTTGTTTCAAATTGGCCTTTGTTTCGAAGTGTCAGCGGCGAACTTTGGCGAATGAGAGCGGAGGACGAGATTTCTCGGAAATCGCTCGCGAAGAGAATAATGTTTTCGAGCCGATCGTCTATTGGTTCGGCTCACTCATCGTCATCATCCAGCTTGTCCAAATCTTCTCCCTTGAGGGTGGTTCTCAGGATCTCATGCCAAACCAGTTTGGCTTCCTTTTTGGAAACAGGTTCATCGTTGGTCCTGAGATGAAACACCAGATCATAGGGGTTGGTGATGTTTCGGCTGGCGGATGTCCAGGCGATGACCGTGAACTTGTCCAGGGTCGGATCAACCTGGGCGGGGGACGTGCTGACATTCACATCGGAGGATCTCCTGGTTCCGTCGCGGATAGCCATGACTGCCTGGCCGATCCGATCCGCGTCCCCCTGCAACGTAAAATGTACCGTTCCCTCCTTGGTGTTCTCAGTTGATCCTGCGAGGTTATACTGGACAGCCCGCTTCAGAATCATCGCGCGGAAACCCACCCTCTGAACATTGCCGGTGACAATGCCCGAAATGGCCTGGGACTCAGGGCCGGCGGCGCTAGCGATTGGCAATGCGGCTCCGCTCGCGAGAACGGCGGCAAGCAAGAGTACAACACGATATTTTGCGGTTCGCATACGGTCCTCCTCTTGTTTTGGGACATTGGCGTGTTGAAGCGACATGTCGCAGGTGAGCTTGGTCGGCCATCATCCCAGCGCCAGTCGCAGCCCTGCCTCGATGAAATCCTTGTCGCCTGGATTCCATACCGTCATGTGCCCCCAGATCGAGGGTATCACGCGACAGACGGCATTTGGTATCTTGCTCGCCTCGAATTCGCTGTCGACAGGGGGAAAGTATCGATCATGTTCGCCCGGCATGATGACGGTGCGCGCCTTGATCGATTTGAGCGCCGCGACGAAGTCGCCGCCAAAGGTGGGGTTGTCCGACACATCCCCGTCATCCCAGGTACGCAGCAAGGTCAGAAGATCGTTGGCGTCGGAATGCATAAACGCGTGCTCCCAGAAATTGATCACGAATTCCTCTGACGTCGAGGCGCCGAACTGGCGATAGCCCTCGGTGCGGAAGAACGGTTCGGAGAAACCCCAACCGGCATAGATCGCGGCAAATGCCTTGAGGCCGGCCAGCGGTGGCCGCGTGTAAAATCCCTCCGCGAAAGCCGGATCGAGCATGAGTGCCCGGCGCAGCGCCAGCAGGAACACCTTGTTGTAGTTGGCGGTCCGTGCCGAGCAGCACATCGGCGCGATCGCTTCCATCATGTCCGGATACTGCACGCCCCACTGGAAGGCCTGGCATCCTCCCATTGACCACCCGGCCACCAGTTTGATCCGCTCGACCCCGAGGTGTTCGGTCAACAGCAGGTGCTGCAGCCGGACGTTGTCGAACAGCGTCACACGCGGGAATCGGGCGGCGTTGAACGGCGCCTCCGTGTTGCTCGGCGACGACGAGATCCCGCCTGACATCAAATTGGTCAGCACGACAAAATGCTTGTCTGGATCGATGGCCCGACCCGGCCCGACCAGGCACAGTTCGGATTCGCGATGCGTGCCCGAATACCAGGATGGGATGACCACCACATTGTCGCGACTGGGCGAAAGACGGCCCAGCGCCTTGTAGGCCAGGCGGGCGACCGGCAATGCGCTGCCCTTTTGCAATGTGAAGTTGGGGGCTTCGAAAACCTCAAAGTCGTTCATCGCCAGATTACCTCCGAAATCCAAATTGCGCTTTGCATGCCATCATGCGCGGCGGTTCATGCATTAATCGGACCATATCCGGCCATCCGGGACCGGACATTCTCGATCTCGGCCATTAACGGCAAAGGCGGCGTGCCAGGCCGCCGGCAGCCATCGCCTTCGAAAGCGACGGTCCGATGGCGATCAGCCATGATACGCCGACAGGCAAGCCAGCCGGTCTTCAATGGCTTAACGGCGTACTGTGACAATTCGCCGATGTCGAGCGTCGCATCGGGTGCGCAGCGGATGCCGCTGACATCCATTTTCGGGCGGCTTTTTTGTTTTATTTCAGACCGCATTTTCAATGCTGGCCCCGCTGCAGAACCAGCTTGACCGTCGGTCCGGAGCGCCTTAACGCGGAGGCCGTGAAATTCTGACTACGGGCAATCGAACCAGGCACTGCGACAAAATGCGCGTTCCCGACGGCGCATGCGCAAGGTGATGTCCGCCAAACAGTGAGTGACGATGTATAGCGCTTTCGAAGCGGACTTGCGTGAACTGGCGGATCGAGGGCGATTGCGTTCGCTTCGCGAACGCGCCGGAATAGATTTTACCTCGAACGACTATCTCGGACTGGCTGAATCCGCCGAGTTGAGGCAAGCCGCTGCCGATGCCGTGGCGCGGGGCGTGCCGGTGGGCTCGGGTGGCTCGCGCCTGTTGCGGGGCAACCATCCCGAGCATGAGGCGCTGGAAGCCGAAGCCGCCGGCTATTTCGGCGCCGAGACCGCATTGTATTTTGGTGGCGGCTATGTCGCCAATTTCGCCATCTTCTCGACGCTCCCCCAAACCGGCGATCTCGTTGTCCACGATGAACTAATTCACGCCAGCGTCCACGAAGGACTGCGCCGGGGCCGCGCCGACTTCGTGCCTGTGCCACACAACAATGTCGATGCGTTCGACGCGGCGATCGTCCGTTGGCGCAAGGCCGGCGGCAAGGGGCGGCCGTGGCTGTCGGTCGAAAGCCTTTACAGCATGGACGGTGACAGTCCCAACCTGGTTGAGCTGTTCGCGGTGGCGGATCGTCACGAGGCCATGGTGGTTATCGACGAGGCGCATGCGACCGGCGTACTCGGCCCGCAAGGGCGGGGTCTTGCGGCAGCCTTCGAAGGCCGCGATAACGTCATTACCTTGCACACCTGCGGCAAGGCGCTTGGCACCGTCGGCGGATTCATCCTGGCACCCAGGGTGGTTCGTGACTTTCTGGTCAATCGTTCTCGTCCGTTCATTTTTGCGACCGCGCCTTCGCCGCTGACCGCCTCGATCACGCGCGTTGCCCTCGAACTGTCGCGATCAAATCCCGAGCGGAGGGAGCGGCTCGCCCGTCTCGTTCAATTCGCGGGAAACGAGCTCCGCCGCCAATGTGGCATCGAACCGTCCGGCTCGCAGATCGTTCCGGTCATCGTCGGCTCCGATCGCGCGGCCGTGACATTGGCCGCAAGCCTGCAACGCAAGGGTTACGATATCCGCGCCATACGGCCGCCGACCGTTCCTGAGGGCACCGCACGTCTGCGCATCGCGCTGACGCTGAATGTCGATGAACCGACCGTGGCGGGCTTGTTCGCGGCGCTGTCCGAAGACCTGCGCAGAGCCGCATGAGCGCGCGCCTGATCGTGACCGGCACCGACACCGGCATCGGCAAGACCGTTTTCGCCGCTGGCCTCGCCGGCGCGCTGGACGGCGTTTATTGGAAACCGGTCCAGGCCGGGATTGACGACGAGACCGATCGCGCGACGGTTTTGCGATTGTCCGGCCTTGCGCCGGAACATGTCCTGGCGGAGGCCTATCGATTGCGGACGCCGGCCTCGCCGCATCTCGCCGCCGAACGCGACGGGGTTATCATCGATCCGGATGTTCTGGTGTTGCCGGACACGACCCGGCCGCTGGTGGTGGAAGGTGCCGGCGGATTGCTGGTGCCGCTGACGCGCCAGATGACCTATATCGACGTCATGGCCCGGTGGAATGCGCCTGTCGTGCTCTGTGCCCGCACCACGCTCGGGACCATCAATCACAGTCTTCTATCGGTGGAAGCCCTGCGCGCCCGGAACATCGCCATCGCCGGCATCGCCTTCATCGGCGACGAGAACCGCGAGTTGGAGCGGATCATTGCTGATCTGGGACGCGTGCGCCACCTTGGCCGTCTGCCGCATCTCGATCCGCTGACAGGCCCGTCGCTGCGGGCGGCTTTCGCCCGGCATTTCCGGATCGAGGATTTCCTGCGAGGGCCGGCATGAGGAAATCGACGTCGCCGGTCTGGCATCCCTTCACGCAGCATGCGGTGCAGCCGGATCCGCCGCTGATCGCGAGAGGCGAAGGCGCGTGGCTGGAGACCGCCGAAGGCGAGCGTATCTTCGATGCGATCTCGTCCTGGTGGGTCGTGACCCACGGCCATCGTCACCCGCACATCATGCAGGCCATCAAGGATCAGGCCGACCGTCTCGATCAGGTGATTTTCGCAGGCTTCACGCACGAACCGGCGGAGAAGCTGGCGCAGCGTCTGATTGAGATAACACCAGCGGCGCTCGAATATGTGTTTTTCTCGGATAGCGGATCGACCTCGGTCGAGGTCGCCCTGAAAATGGCGCTCGGGTTCTGGCGTCATCGCGGCGAGAAGCGCACCGGCATTCTGGCGCTGGAGGGCGCCTATCACGGCGACACCGTCGGCGGAATGTCGGTCGGCGAACGCGGCGTTTTCAACGCGCCTTATGATCCGTTGCTGTTCGACGTCGAGCGGCTGCCGTTTCCGGCCCCGGGGCGCGAGGAGATGACACTGAAAGCGCTCAATGCTGCATGCCGCAAGGGTAGCGTTGCCGCGCTGATCGTCGAGCCTCTCATTCTCGGTGCCGGCGGCATGCTGATCTACGCGCCGGAGATTCTATCGGAGATGAAGCGCGTCTGCGAAACGCACGGCGTGCTGTTCATTGCCGATGAGGTCATGACAGGATGGGGCCGAACCGGCACGCTGTTCGCATGCGAGCAGGCCAGGGTGACGCCGGATATCGCGTGTTACTCCAAGGGGCTGACCGGCGGTTCGCTTCCGCTGGCGGTCACCCTGTGCCGGGCCGACATTTTCGATGCGCATTATTCGACCGATCGCAGCCGGACCTTCTTTCATTCCAGCTCCTATACGGCAAACCCGATCGCCTGCGCGGCGGCGCTGGCGAACCTGGAGATTTGGGAGAATGAACCGGTGCTGGAGCGTGTTGCGGCGATTGCCCGTCTGCACGCGAAAGGACTTGATCGCTTCCGCGACGATCGGCGGTTTAGCAATGTCCGCCAGATCGGCTCGATTGCCGCATTGGACCTGGCATCGAGCGAGACCGGCTACATGTCTGCGATCGGACCTCGCCTCTATCAGGGCTTCCTGTCACGTCATCTGCTGGTCCGGCCGCTCGGCAATACGATTTATCTGATGCCGCCTTATTGCAGCGGGGAAAGCGAACTCGGCCTGGTTTATGGCGCGCTCGCCGATATTGCCGACGATTGCCTTTGAAGGCGAATATCCCCGGCCAAAGCCTGCCGCTTCATTCCTCGGCCGGACCATTTCCGGCCGTCCGGCATGGGCTTGTGAAAGCCCCGCGCATATGTTGAATGCAGGCAGGACGATGCGGGAGAAGTCATGACGACTGCCGTGCTTGGCATTATCGGCGGGTCCGGCATTTACGATCTGCCGGGACTGGAAAACGTGCGCGATGAGGCGATCGCGAGCCCGTGGGGCGAGCCCTCCGCGCCGCTCCGGCACGGCACCATCGCAGGTCTGCCGATCGTGTTTCTGCCGCGCCATGACAAAGGCCACCGGCTTTCGCCGTCCGACATCAACTACCGCGCCAATATCGACGTGCTCAAGCGCGCCGGCGTCACCGACCTGATTTCGCTGTCGGCCTGCGGCTCGTTCAAGGAGGAGTTGCCGCCCGGAACCTTCGTGCTGGTGGACCAGTTCGTGGATCGGACCTACAAGCGCGAGAGTTCGTTCTTCGGTAAGGGCTGCGTCGCCCATGTGTCGATGGCTCATCCGGCGTCGCCAAGATTGCGCATCCACCTTGCCGCGGCCGCCGAGGCCGAGGGCATCGCGGTGGCGCGCGGCGGCACTTACGTTTGCATCGAGGGCCCGCAATTCTCCAGTTACGCCGAGAGCATGACCTACAAGGACCTCGGCTACGCGGTGATCGGCATGACCAACATGCCGGAGGCCAAGCTCGCCCGCGAGGCGGAGATTTGCTACGCGAGTGCCGCGATGGTGACCGATTTCGATTGCTGGCATCCCGACCACGACGCGGTCACGGTGCAGGACATCATCCGCGTGTTGAACTCGAACGCGGAGAAGGCGAGGGGACTGGTCCTGCGTCTGGCCCGGGATTTTCCGCGCGAGCATGAGCCATGCCCGATCGGCTCGGACCGCGCGCTCGACACCGCACTGATCACCGCGCCGGAAGCGCGCGATCCGGTTCTGCTGAAGAAGCTCGATGCGGTGGCGCGACGGGTGTTGCGGTCGTGAAGGTCGACGGCAGACATTTCCGCAGCATCTGGCTCGAGCCGGACGGCTGGTCGGTCGGCGCGGTCGACCAGAGGCGGTTGCCGCATGAGTTTGTCATTGCCCGGATCGCGAGCTGCGAGGACGCCGCCGATGCGATCCGCTCGATGCTGGTGCGCGGCGCGCCCTTGATCGGCGCCACCGCCGCTTGCGGGATCGCGCTGGCGATGCGGGTCGACAGTTCCGATGCGGCGCTCGATCAGGCCTACAACGTTTTGATCGCGACGCGACCGACCGCGATCAACCTGAAATGGGCGCTCGACGAGATGCGCGCAACGCTGCGGCCGCTGCCGCCGCCGGAGCGCATGGCGGCAGCCTACGCCCGCGCCGGCGAAATCGCCGAGCAGGACATCGCCATCAACAGGAGCATCGGCCAGCATGGCGTGGCGCTGATCGAGGCGATCAAGGCCAAAAAAAAGCCTGGCGAGCGGGTCAACGTGCTGACCCACTGCAATGCCGGCTGGCTCGCCACCGTCGATTGGGGCACGGCGACGGCGCCGATCTATTCGGCACATGATCGAGGGATCGACGTTCACGTCTGGGTCGACGAAACAAGGCCCCGTAACCAGGGCGCCTCGCTGACCGCCTGGGAGCTCGGCCATCACGGCGTCGCGCATACGGTGATTGCCGACAACACCGGCGGTCACCTGATGCAGCATGGCATGGTGGATCTGGTTCTGGTCGGCGCCGACCGCGTCGCGGTCAACGGCGATGTTTGCAACAAGATCGGCACCTATCTGAAGGCGCTCGCGGCGCACGACAATGGCGTGCCGTTCTATGTCGCGCTGCCGTCGCCGACCATCGACTTTCGCATCGACGACGGCATCAGTGAGATTCCGATCGAGCAGCGCGGCGCCGATGAAGTCACCATGATCACCGGACGGACGGCGGACGGTCGGATGGAGACGGTGCGGGTGGTTCCGGAGGGATCGGCGGTCGCCAATTACAGTTTCGACGTGACACCGGCAAGGCTGGTGTCCGGCCTGATCACCGAGCGCGGCGTGCTGCAGCCCGACCGGGTGGCGCTTTCGGGCGCCTTTCCCGAACGGCTCGTGCGCCCTTGATCCCACAAAGTGGAAAAAGGAAGATCGCCGATGATTACCGCCATTGTTCTCTATGATCTGCCTGAGACGATCGGGCTCGAGGAGTGCCGCGAACATTTCACCAGGATCGCGCCGGATTTCCTGAAAGCCCCCGGATTCGTCCGCAAGCAGTTTATCTGCCGGAAGGAAGGCGGCGTCGCCGGTGGCGTCTATATGTGGGAAAGCCAGGCCGCCGCCGAAGCCTTCTACAGCGGCCCCTGGCGCGACGGGATTCGCGCGCGTTACGGCAACGATCCAAGAATTCAATATTTCGAAACCGTAGCCCTCACCGACAAGGCAACGGGCAAAGCCGGCGCGATCTAGAGCATGATCCGGAAAAGTGGGTACCGGTTTTCCGAAAAGAGCATGCTCAAAACAAAAACATGGAGCGAGATGACGATTCGAAGAAAAGTCATCACGATCTAGGGAAGATATCTCACCTCAGGCCGAATACCTTGACGACCAGTGGGGCATCGACCACCACGTGCGGCGCGATGGCGTGGTAGGCGATGGCGTGGACCCAGGCATTTCCGGTGCGCAGGGTGATGACGGTCTTGATCATGCCCGGGCCGAAATATTGCAGGACAACGAATATCAGGGATAGCGCGACATCCCGCGGGGTGGTGAACACCGACCATCCTTCAACGACGTGCATGGCCGCATAGGTCACACCGCCCAGGATCACGGTCGTGGCGCCGGAGCCGGTCAGCTTGAGGTAGCGCGGAATCAGGATGGCGTAGATCAGCACCATCGTCGGCAGAACGGTGCCGATCATGAATATACCAAACGCAAGCGGCGCCGCGATCAGGAGCTGGCGAGCGCTGAGTTGAAAAATTCCCGGAAATGCACCGAGCTCAACCAGGCTTTCGATCAACACGACAACCACGATCACCAAAAGATCGTTGGTCCGGTTGCTGGAGCGGAGATTCAACTGCGTCGCCGAATAGCGCCGGCGAAACCAAAGATAGGGCACCACTGCGAACACCACAAAATTATAGATTGCCCAGGTCCAAAGCTCGCCGATGCCGGGCGCAACGCTGCAACCGACGAGAGTGCCGGCGATGTGGAAGCTGAAAGGCCGATAACCGAGCACCGGACCGACCAGCCAGCCGCCGAGTTGGCCGAGCCCCGCATAGCCGAGCAGGAGGATAGTCTCCCGCATTGCCTGCGCGCGCTCGGGCGCCCGAGCGGCAAGATCGGGGATCACGCGCCGCCCGGTCAAAACATAAACCACGGCCATGAGAGCGAAGACCTCGATCAATCCGAAGCTCGGCAGCGCGACCTGCTGGGCAAACGGCATGCCCGCCATCGCAGGCCGGTCGAACGGAAGAAGGCCTCCGGCCAACAAGACGACAGCCACGTTGGCGACGATCCAAAGGAGGGCGGCGACTTGAACGGCCGGATGGTGAACAGCGCTGCGGATGACCGCCGCGAGCGACGAAAGTTGCGACTGGACGGCGTTCATCTCAGGTTTCCCCACGACGGTGGATGCAGTGGCTCAACAGAGCGGTTCCGATCTACGCGCCGTCCATTTGTACCCAGCCCCGGATAACATCGCATACAACGCCGGCGAAAGGCACGCTCGATTGCATTTATGGCATGAAGCGGACGCGCCGGCGCGGGATTAACGCAGTCTGCTGTCCGGATTGCTCATGGTCGAGACCGCAGCGTTTGGAGGCCGTCGGTGATCTACCTCACTGTTTTTTCAGACGACAGACGATGTCGTGTCGGGCGCGCAATGGCAGTCACCTGGGATAACGATAAGGATCTACATCATGGCTAACGTCGAATATAAATCCGCAGTCTACACTATCGGTCCGTCTTCGAGCCAGCAGTTCACCTTCTGGTGGGGGAAGGGATCCACCGGCGTCGAATATTTCGACGTATCGGTCGGAGTCGATCCGCAACCCCGTCATCCGACGCAACTTCCTCTCGTCGAAGAGAAGCGCGCCTATCTTTGGGATCAGAGCGAAGGCGATCCGCGCAAAGTTCTGCTCCTGACGCTGCGCAATGACAATCATTTCGAAGTCTTTTTTATTGCGAACCATATTCGGATATCGAACGATTGAAATCGCTAGCTTCGCGCCGGCAGCATGTGACTTTCGATGATGTCCGCTCGCAGGGGCTCGTGCGCCTCGATCGTGGCGGACATCAATATCCGTTGCCCTTCACGCGATTGATTTGAGTTCCTGAATCAGAAAATCGACAAAGGCGCGGACCTTGGCCGAAGGGCGCGGGCCGCCGGGAAAAACCGCATGCACATCGACCGGCTCGATTTTGTAGGAGAGAAGCAGCGGCACCAGCGCACCGGCCTTGATTTCTGCTTCAACCATCACCGTCGAGGCCATCGCGATTCCGAGTCCCGCCATCACGCTGGCAAACACTCCGGGGCCGGAATTGGTGTGAATGCGGCCGCGCACATCGACCGATGTTTCAGTGCCGTTACGGCGAAATGACCAGGTGTCGCGGCCGAAATTACCCGGGCCAAAAATGCAATCATGCGAGGCGAGGTCGGCCGGCACTTTTGGGGCGCCGCGCGCTTTCAGATAGACGGGAGACGCCACCAGCCTTCTCTGAAGCGTTTCGAGCCTGCGCGCGCCGAATACTGAATCGCCCAATTCGCCGAGACGAATGGCGACATCGGCGCCTTCCGCGACCAGATCCTGCCGCGCATCGGAAACCGCCATCTCGACGCGCAGCAACGGATGCAGGCTGAGAAACTTCGGCAGCCGCGGAATGATCTCGCGCGTACCATAGACCACCGGCAGCGCGAGACGGATGATGCCGCGCAAGGAATCAAGGCCGCGCGCCGCATCTTCAGCGTCCTCGATCTCTGCCAGGATCTCGCGCGCACGATCGAGGAACAGCGCTCCGGCATCGGTGACCGTGATGCGGCGCGTCGTGCGCAGCAGCAGCGTCACGCCGAGCCGCGCTTCAAGTTCACTGATGATGCGCGAGACCGACGGCTGCGACAGGCCGAGTTCGCGCGCGGCGCGAGAAAAGCTGCCGCTCTCGGCGGCGCGAACAAAAACCGTCAATTCCTGCAGGCGATCACTCATTTGAAATCCAGATAAATGATGTTCATAAATGCCATATACCTCTTTATTTTCAAATGAACCAGATTTCGCGGGCCAACACCCAACACGGAGATTTCCCATGGCCCTGCAAGACCGCCTCGATGCTTTCAAAGCTGATTTCGAATCTGGCCGATTTCCGGCCCTGAAGCCAACCAAGGAGATGCTGGACATCATGCATCGCGCCACCGACGAACTGATCGCCGGCGCGCAGGCGCAACGCGCCCGCAAGGCCGGCGACGTGGCGCCGGAATTCACCCTGAGCGATTCCGACGGCAAACCAATATCGTCACGCGACCTGCTCGCGAAGGGACCTCTCGTGGTTTCGTTCTATCGCGGTGTCTGGTGCCCCTACTGCAATATGGAGCTGCAAGCGCTGCAGGCCGCCCTTCCTGAGATCGTCGCCCGCGGCGCCAGTCTGGTTGCGATCTCGCCGCAGACGGCGGCCAACAGTCGCAAATCACAGCGCGACAACAAGCTCGGCTTCCCGATCCTGAGCGACACCAAAAGCGAAGTGGCCAATGCGTTCGGCATCCGCTTTTCGCTGCAGGATGACCTGATCGAACTCTACAAGAGCTTCAAGAACGATCTGCCTGCCTTCAACGACGATCCGTCCTGGGTGCTACCGATGCCGGCGCGCTTTGTGATCGGCACCGACGGCATCATCGCCTACGCCGAAGTCAATCCTGATTACACGCAGCGTCCCGATCCGTCGGAATTGCTGCCGGTGCTGGATCGCCTGAGCGCCAGCAAAGCGGCCTGACCCTATATATTCGTTGACACGAATATTCGTGTATGATGATATATGGATATGAACCCGGAGACGCTTGCCGCGCTAGGCGAACCCAATCGATTTCGAATCGTGGAGCTGCTTCGCACGGGACCTCGATCGGTGAACGACATCCGTGGCCGGCTGGGGCTCAGGCAATCGCAGGTTTCCCAGCACCTTACGGTCCTCAAGGCTGTTGGGCTGGTGGAGGCGGAGCCGCGCGCGCAACAGCGGCTCTACAGACTACGCGCGCAGCCTGTGAAGCAGCTTCACAAATGGCTCGATCGCTACCGGTGCATCTGGGAACAGCGGTTCGAGCAACTGGACGAGCTGATCGAGGAAATCAAGCGAAAGGACAAGTCGGATGCTGCAGGCAAGAGGTGAGGACATCGCGAAAAACGAAACGACCGTGAAGCGGACGTCCGACCGTGAGCTGGTCGTCACGCGTATGTTCAATGGACCGGCGCGCATTGTCTTCGACGCATGGACCAAGCCGGAGCTCTTGAAAAGGTGGTGGGCGCCCAAGTCCTACGGGGTGTCGCTCTTCGAGTGCGAGTCGGACCTGCGCGTGGGAGGAACCTACCGTTACGCATTCGGGCGCGACCCAGAGAAGCCGGAGGTGTTTTCAGGACGGTACATAGAAGTGAGTCCGCCCTCACGGCTGGTCCTCACACAGCTCTATGAACGCATGCGCAACGCAGGCGAGGCGGTAGTCACCGCCACCTTCGAGGAGAGCCAGGGCAGGACGCGTCTCACTCTGCATCAACTGTTTCCCAGCAAGGAAGCCTTGGACGGCGCTATCGCCTCCGGGATGGAGCATGGAATGCGGGAGACTCTCGATCAGCTCGACGCGCTGGTCGCCTCGTTGCGGTGATGAGGTCAACAACAAGTGGACACCACCAAGAGTCTGATCCCAAATGTCCGATCAAAGGCGGCTGCTCCCGGCACTTTTCGGAAGTGCCGTAATGTCCGACTCGAATCCGGAATACCCTCCAAAGGGGACGTCTGTCGACCACGCAGATTTATGGCTTCACGCCCAATGAAATGCCCATCATCGATTTGAGTCACTGAAGGCCAAGCGTGGATCAATCAGGTCCGGTCTCTACGGGCCGGCGGCGCCTCGTCAGATAAACGATCGCGACCGTTGCGGCGAGGAGGCCGGCGGCTGCGCCGGAGCCGAGCGCCCAGCGCGGCCCAAGAGTGTCGGCAATCCAGCCCACGATCGGAGCGCCGATCGGCGTTCCTCCCAGCGCGATCGCGAGCAGGATTGCGATCACGCGCCCGCGCATGCCGGGCTCGGTCGAGGTTTGCACCAGACTGTTGGTCGATGTGGTGAAAGTCTGCGCGGCGAAGCCGATGACAAAGAGCACAATGCCGAAGGCGAGGTAGTTGGGCATCATCGCTGCCACCGCGCAGCCGACGCCGAAGGTCGCGGCGGCGGCTAGCAGAACCGGAATACCCGGTTTGGCGCGCGCCGCGGTCATCAACGCACCGGCAACCGATCCGGCGGCCATTATCGACGATAACAAGCCGAATTGACTGGCGCCGCCGTGAAAGACGGTGACGGACATGGTCGAGATGAAGATCGAGAAGTTCAGTCCGAAGGTGCCGACCAGGAACAGCATGAACAGGATGACCCTGAGGTCCGGCCGTCGCCAGACATACCGAAAACCTTCCACGAAGCTGCCGCGGCCGGAAACCGGGCGGTGGCGCGGCTTGAGTTCATCCTTGCGCAGCAACCCCAGTGAGCACAGCACGGCGACAAAGGAAAAGGCGTTGATCAGGAACACCCAACCCGAGCCGACGCCGGCGATCAGGCCGCCCGCAATCGCCGGGCCGATCATCCGGGCGGCATTGAACGACGTCGAGTTGAGCGCCACGGCGTTGGGAAGCAAGCGCTCCTCGACCAGTTCGGCGACGAAGGTCTGCCGCGCCGGCGAATCAAAGGCCGCAGCACTTCCCAGCAGAAACGCGAAGACGTAGACGTGCCACAACTGGACCAGACCAGTGACCACCAGCAGTCCAAGTCCGAGCGCCAACAGCCCCATCGCAGCCTGGGTGCAAAACAGGACCTTGCGGCGGTCGAGATGATCTGCGACGAAGCCGGTCAGCGGCAGCAGCAGGATTTGCGGACCGAACTGCAGTCCCATCACGATTCCCATCGCGGTCGCGTTGCGGTCCGTCAGTTCGGTGAGAACGATCCAGTCCTGCGCGGTGCGCTGCATCCACGATCCGACATTGGACACCAGCGCTCCCGCCGCCCAGACCCGGTAGTTGTAGCCTTCCAGCGAACGGAACGTTCCCTTCAACTGCTCACCCTTGAACAGGCGAGTTGCCGCCGTGAAAGCGGCCGAACAACCGCGCGGTGACGAGGCCGAACAGAAGAACGCCCAATCCGAGCGAGATCGCGTCATCGATGGCGCGCAAATCGAAATCGCCGACGTGGCACACCAGCAGGTATCCGACAGCGAGGTTGAAGAAGCCCCACAGCACGTTCACGGTCGAGGAGGAGAGGCCTTCGCCGCGCGGCTTGGCGAACGGGCTCTGAAACGGGCGTCCCATCACGCCGCTGACCAGATGCGGAATCGTGTTGGCGAGAAAGGCGCCGCCGCCGAAATACGCCAGGTAGTGAAGCCATTGCATGTTCAGGCGCTCCTTTGTTTGCCGTGCGAGGCGGCTTCGAGAAGATCGACGATCTCTGGCGTGGTGCCGGTTTCGCCCAGCCTCGGAAAGATCCGCGTGATGCTGTTGTGGTGAGCGTCGGCGCTCATGTCCGTCATGGCATCGACGGCGAGGGCGACGTTGAATCCAAGCTCATGGGCGTGACGCGCGGTCGAACTCGACGCCGGCGCTGGTGGCGACGCCGGCGATCACCACCAGTGTGACGCCGGACCGCCTGAGATATGTCTCAAGGTCGGTGTTGGTGAAGGCGCCCCATGTCCGCTTGGTCACGACATGGTCGCTCGATCGGCGCTTGAGTTCAGGGATGAAGTCGGTCCAGCCGGCCGGAAACTCGGTGACGCGACGGGACTGCTCGGTGCGGCCCGGCGCTCCGCCCTCGACATTGATGAGGACGACCGGCAGGTCGTGGCTGCGAAAGGCGTCGGCCAATCGGGCGGCATGGTTCACGACATCAGCTATCGGATGCGCTGTCGGCAGGCCGACGATACCTTTCTGCAGGTCGACCACCAGCAAGGCAGGCCTGGCGTCAAGCGTACTGATTGTCATGTTGCTGCTGCTCCATTGTTGGCAATCACGTGCCGGCCGAACCGTGAGGCGCGGCCTGTTTGTTCAGGTGTCGACCAGGCGATTGAGAAGGCTCATCGAAGCCGCGAGCTGCTCCTGTTCCTGTGGCGTCAGCTTGGTCTGGATGGCGCCAAACAACCAATCGTGCCGCGCCGCGCGGCCGCTCCGGATCAATTCGCGGCAGGCTGGCGTCAGCGAAAGTATCGTTTGCCGTCCGTCGTTCGGGTCCGGCGATCCAGTGACCATCCCGGCGGCCTCGAGCACGGCAACGGTGGCGCCCATCGACTGCGAGCGGACGCCCTCGCTGCGGGCAAGTGCTGTGACCGTCGTCGGGCCCTCCCGATCCAGATGCATCAGCACCGATGTCTGCGAGGGCGTCAGATCTCCGGCCGAAGCCAACGCGCGCAGGCGTCGCTTGAGTTTGCCGCTCAGCGCATGCAACTCCGCCGCCAAAGCCGAGGCGCGGGCGGCGTCGATTTCCGGTTTCCGTTTGCCCATGTCGCGGGTTTAGCAGATATGAAGGAAAACTACAAAGGTAAACTTCATATCAATTAAACTTGATGCGAGGAGGCAGGGCGGAGGCAACGGAGCTTCCGCGCAAAAGGGCTTACGTTTTGGCCGAAACCATCGTCCTCTGTCGCCTGACGCGGATCGATTGCGACGCCGCAAAAATCGGATGGAGAAAGTGCGATGATATCGATCAACCCGCTCACGGCCGCCGCCGTGGTGATTGCGACCGCCGCGACCGACGCCGTCTATGTGATGTTCACTTCCGCCGTGGTGGCCCGAAAGCGGGTGCCGGCGGCGAGCTGGAGCAGCCTCTGGTATCTGCTCTCTTCGTTCGCGGTGATCAGCTACACCGAGAACTGGGTCTATGTCGCCTTCGCAGCCGCAGGCTCCTGGATCGGCGCATTTGTTTCGATCACGCTTCTGCATCGGCCGGGCGGCCCGCCGGTCGGCGCGAGCCCGGAATAGGCTTCTCTTGCGCTCGATGGCCGACGGGAGCAGATTTGCCGTGCGGCAGGGTCTCGCCGCCAAGAACGATATCAGGGCAAAAACGATGTCGGAACTCCACCAGGGAGCGTCCATGACGGCGACGCGGATCGACTGCGATATTCATCCCGCGGTGGGCGGAACCCGCACCACGCTGCTGCCTTATCTCGACGATCACTGGAAAGAGCAGGTCGTGAGCCGGGCGATCGATGGCCTCGATCTCACGAGCTACCCACCCAACATGCCGCTGTCCGGCCGGTCCGACTGGCGGCCCGCCGACGGCAAGCCCGGCAGCGATCTGGCGATGGTCCAGCGCGGCGCGTTCGATCAGCTCGGCGCCAGCCACGCGATCTGCAATGTGCTGTACGGCGCGCAGGCGGTGTTCGATCCCTACATGGCCGCCGCCTTCTGCAAGGCGATCAACGACTGGATCGCGACCGAATGGCTGGCACGCGACAAGCGGCTGCGCGCCTCGATCGTGGTGCCGATGCAGGCGCCTGATCTCGCGATCGAAGAGATCGAACGCCGCGCCGGCGATGTCAGGTTTGTTTCGGTTCTGGTGCTGGCGCAAGGCGAGAGCCTGCTCGGGCGGCGGCACTTCTGGCCGGTCTATCAGGCCGCCGAGAAGCACAAACTGCCGATCGCGATCCATGCCGGCAGCCAGTACCGCGGCGCGCCAAGCTCGGTGGGCTGGCCTTCCTATCGCTACGAATATTATCTGGCCGAGGCGCAGGCGTTCCAGGCCCAGGCGCTCAGTCTGATCTACGAAGGCGTTTTCGTTAAATTTCCCGGGCTCAAGGTAGTGCTGATGGAATCCGGCGTGAGCTGGCTGCCGGCCTTCATGTGGCGCGCCAACAAGACCTGGCGCGGGGTGCGGGTCGAGGTGCCGTGGATCGATCGCGAGCCGGCGGCGATCATGCGCGACCACTTTCGCGTGACCATGCAGCCGTTCGACGGTCCGCCCGATGCCGCCGGCGTGGCCGACATCATCGAGATGATCGGCTCGGACAAGATGTTCCTGTTTGCGTCCGATTATCCGCACTGGCAGTTCGATGGCGATGACGCGATACCGCCGCATCTGCCGGCCAGTCTCGTCTCGCGCATGTGTGCTGAAAACCCGCTTGAAACCTTTCCGCGGCTCTCGCTTGCCGCCTAGATTTTTCGTTCGAAGGAGGATCGCATGAGCGACGTCATCGACCGCCCCGCGCTGGAACAGGAAATTTCCGCCAACAGCCGCTTGCGGATCATCGACTGCGACATCCATCCGAGCCTGCATGCGCGCTCTGATCTTTATCCGTTCCTGAGCAAGCGCTGGCAGGAGCATCTCAAGAGCTACGGCGATCATTTGCGCACGCCCTATATCGGCACCACGCCCTATCCGCGGTCCTCGCCGCTGATCGCGCGCCGCGATGCGTGGCCGCCGACCGGCGGGCCGCCGGGGTCCGATCTCGCCTTCATGCGCCAGCAGCACCTCGATCCGCTCGACGTGGAGTTCGGCATCCTGCAGGTGCTCGATCTCTTTATATTCTCGCAGCAGAATCTCGATTTCGGCGCCGCGATCGCGCGCGCCATCAATGACTGGCAGTTGGCGCACTGGACCAGCCGGGAGCCGCGGTTGAAGGCGTCGATCCTGGTCGGGCAGGACGACACGCAAGCTGCGATCGCCGAAATCGAACGCTGCGCCAAAATCGGCCAGTATCTGCAGATCAACGTCTCGCCGCGCGCCAACGAGCCGCTCGGCCGGCATCGCTACTGGCCGATCTACGCGCGCGCCGAGGAACTCGGTCTGCCGCTCGGCATCCATGTCGGCGGCTATGGCGGCCACGCGCCGACCGGCGGCGGCTGGCCGTCCTATTATGCCGAGGAGCATCAGTCGAACGCGCATACGATGGCGGCGACGCTCACCAGCCTCATCATCGAAGGCGTGCCGGAGCGCTTCCCGCGCCTCAAGATCGTGTTCATCGAGGGCGGCTTCGGCTGGATCTCCTCGACCATGTGGCGAATGGATCAGCACTTCGAACGCTTCCGCGGCGAGGTCCCGCATCTGAAGCGGCGTCCGTCGGAATATGTGCGCGAGCATTTCTGGTTTACCACCCAGCCGATCGACGAGCCCGATGAAGCGAAACATCTGCGTTCGCTGATCGAATGGGTCGGCGTCGACCGGCTGTTGTTCTCGTCGGATTATCCGCATTGGGATTTCGACGATCCGCGTTTTGCCTTTCGGACGCCGCTGAGCGAGGCGGAACGGGCCAAGATCTTCAACGGCAACGCACGCGCAGTCTACAAGCTCTGATTCCAAATCTTAGGCAAAAATGGCCCGTCACATTGTCGCCCGCACCACAGAGATCCCGCCCGGCGGCAACAAGGTGGTCGGCGTGGAGGGGCGCGACATCGTCGTGTTCCATGTCAACGGCGAATTCTTCGCGCTGCTCAATCGCTGCCCGCATGCCGGCGCGCCGCTCGACAAGGCGGCCTGCGTGGCGCGGCTGACGTCGCCCGAGCCCGGCGTCTACCGGCGCTCGCGGGTCGGCGAGCTGTTGCGCTGCGCCTGGCACGGCTGGGAATTCGACATCCGCAACGGGCAATCATATTTCGATCCCGGCCGCGTCAAGGTCCGGACCTATCCGGTCGTCATCGAGGACGGCGAGACGCTGGCGAAGGGCCCCTATGTGGCCGAGACCTTTCCGGTCCACGTCGAGGACAGCTACGTTATCATCGAGACGTGAGTAAAATTGGACGACCAAGCCCGCTACTTGGTCAGGGCGACGGTGGTGTCGTCCCAGCCGTCGGCGGTCGGCGCCTCCAGCTGCTGCTTGCAACGCTCGATCATCCGCGACGATGCCTGATCCTCTTTGCGAAGGCTCACGACCTTTTCGAAATCGGCGATCGCCGCGGTAAACTCACGCGCGCGATAGGATTTGAGGCCGGCTTCGTAATGTGCAACCCAGCCCGGCGCATCCGATGGCTCGTCGGCCATGCCCAGTAGTTCGTAGATCTGCAGCCCGCCGGATCGTCCGTAGACCGCCAATCGATCCAGTTCACGAACCGATATCCGCATCCCAGCGAGCCGGCGTGTTTCGGGGCCGATAATGATCTGCGAACCGTAGACCTTGTTGGTGCTTTCAAGGCGGCTGGCGATATTCACGGCGTCGCCGATCACGGTGTAATTCAGCCGGACTTCCGATCCGATATTGCCGACCAGCATGTCGCCGGAATTGATGCCGATCCGGATATGCACGGCTCGGCCTTCATCGTCGGCCAAATTCTGCTCCCGCATCGCGCGCTGACATGCCAATGCCGCCCGGCAGCAGTCGACCGCATGATCGGGATTATTCGCCGGCGCGCCCCAGAATGCCATCACCGCATCGCCAATGAACTTGTCGATGGTGCCGCCATTGGCCTGCACTTGCGCCGACACCGATTCGAAATAGCGCGACAACAGCGGGATGATCCGGTCGCCCAGTCGTTCCGACATGCCGGTGAAGCCGGCCAGATCGACGAACATCACGGTCATCGGCCGCACCGCGCCGCCGAGCTGCGCGCCATTGCCGTCGCTGATCAGCCGCTTGACCAGATCGGCCGGAATGTATTTCCGGAACGCGGCGAGCCCCAGCGCCATATCCGCGATCGCGCCCGAGAGGTTCTCGATCTCGGTCAGTTGCGAGGAATGCCGCGCGACCTTGTCCAGATCAAAACGCTCGACATGCCGGACCTCATCGACGACCTTGAGCAGCGGTGTGGCGATCAGGCGCTGCGCCAGCCATGCCGACAGCAGCCCGGCGATCACGATCAGAACCGCAAGCCCGATCAGCAATTTGCGGATCGTCGCGTTCACCGGGCCGAGGAATTCCGACTCCGGAACCACTGTGACCAGCGACCAGCCCGGAAACGAGATCGGCGTCAGCACGGCTTCATAGCTCTTGCCGTCGCGGGTCACGCGGGAATGAAACGCCTCGCCTTTCTCGGTGTCGTAGCGGCTGCCCGCCTGCCGGATCGCGTCCACGGCGACCGGAAACAGCGGATGGCTGGTCTTCAGCGCGTTCAATTCATCCGCGTTCGGATCGGGTGCTGCGATCACCTCGCCGCTACGATCGAGGATAAAGGCGCCGGCCGATTTTCCCACCGTGAGTTGCGACAGAAAGTTCGAAACCCGCGTGAGTTCGATAATGATGGCAAGGACGCCGGCGCGCTTGTGGTCGACATCGAGCGGTCCGGCGAGCGCCACCGCCGGCCGCTCGCCGTCGGGATGGGTGGTCAGCGTGAACCAGTGCGCCTCATTGGCCTCGCTTGCCTCGCGATACCAATGCTGGTCGGTCACCGAATAGGGCGTGTCCTGGAAGCGGCGGCCCTTGGACACGACGTCGTAGCCGTCAAATTCGTAGCGGTCGATCCGAAGCCTTGGTTCGCCAGCGGCGATATACTGCATTTCGATGGCGGTATCGCCGAGCTTGTGCGCGGCAAAGAAGGATCGGTCGGGAGACCCGAACGCGACCCAGGAGATGGTCGGCAGGGCCTGAAGCTGTGACAGAAACACGAACGCGCGCTTTTCGGCCTCGCCGGTATCCAGAACATGTTGAATGAACAGGGTGCGCACCGCGATCAAGGCCGACGTCGCCTCGGTGGTTATCGACTGCAACTCGTCGCCGACCGCAGCCACGATCTGATCGTTGATGGTGTCGGCAAGGGTCTGGCTGATCTGCCGCGCGGTTCGCCACCACAAGAGATTCACGCCGACGGCGCTGACCATGATCGATGCCAGCACGAGGCCTGAAATGGCGCTGCGGATGCCGATGCGCATGCGGGGTCCTTGTTCGCGGGTTTGTACCGCAACATGTGCGGGTTATACCGTCAATCAAAATCCGGATAGATGTCCAGCCGGGCATTTCATCGGCCGGCGACATCGGCTAAAGCGCGAGGGGGCCTGAAACCCGCAAGATGCCTTCTTCGTACCATGAAGGCTTACCGCCGATGCGACACCAGGCCGCGCCGGCGTCCATTCGAAGGTCATGCGATGCACGATGTCTCGATCCCGGCTGCACTGATTGCCGGTCTCATCAGCTTTCTGTCGCCCTGCGTGCTGCCGCTGGTGCCGCCCTATCTGATCTATCTGACCGGCGCCACCATCGAGCATGTCGCCAACGACGAGAGCAAGACCTCGTCGCGGCGCGCGGTGATGATCGCAGCGGTGATGTTCGTTCTGGGTTTCTCCACCGTTTTCGTGGCGCTCGGCGCCAGCGCTTCCTTCATCGGAAGCCTGATCCGCGCCTGGTCGGCGCAGCTTTCGATACTGGCCGGCATCGTCATCATCATCATGGGGCTGCATTTTCTCGGGCTGACGCGGATCGGACTGTTGATGCGCGAGGGAAGGCTGACCGCGCCAAAGCCGGTCGGGCTATGGGGCGCCTATGTGATGGGGCTGGCGTTTGCGTTCGGCTGGACCCCGTGCATCGGGCCGATTCTGGCGGCGATCCTTTCGGTCGCCGCCGCCGAGGCGACGGTGACCAAGGGCGCGGGGCTGCTTGCGGTCTACTCCGCGGGCCTCGGCATTCCGTTCCTGATCGCGGCCTTTATGGTTGAGCAGTTCTCGTCGCTGTTTTCGCGGATGAAACGGCATCTGGCCACGGTCGAGCGGGCGATGGGCGTGCTGATGGTCATCACCGGGATCGGCTTTCTCACCGGCAGCGTCTCCGCCATCAGCATCTGGCTGCTCGATACGTTCCCGTCCCTGCAGAATTTTGGCTAACACCACGTAACAAGGACACCTGTCGCAACGAAACTTCGGACAAGGACGCGGCATTGTGCCGTGGCGACGTCCGTCGGACGGCGCCGTCTCGGACGCGCTTGATTGGATTGGGCTGCACTCACGGCATCACGGAGATCCAATACTTAACAATGCTTCAGGGAGGTACCATGAATTTCATCGTCAATCTTCTGATCCTGCTGCCCGCGCGCATTGCGTCCTATTTCAGTTGGGCAGGCCCCCTGATCATGCGGCTGGTGGTCGGTTATGTCTTCATGCTGACCGGCTGGGGCAAGCTCAACAATCTCCCGCAGATGATCCAGAATTTTACCGATTGGGGGATTCCGTTCCCCAGGATCCTGACGCCGTTCGTCTCCGGCGTGGAATGCTTCGGCGGCGTCATGCTCATTCTCGGCCTGTTCACCCGGATTCCGGCGGCCATGCTGGCGGTGGTGATGATTGTCGCCATCAAGTCGGCGAAATGGGGCGACGTCGATTTGCTGGAAACGCTGCTGGGTTTCGAGGAAGTGACTTATTTCGCAGCGTTTCTCTGGCTCGCGATCGCCGGTCCCGGTGCGGCCTCGCTGGATCGGCTGCTGGTCAATGCCACCGGCCACCACTCGGAATCGACCTGACGCAATCGACCTGACGCGCGATCTCACGTTCGCGTGACATCCCCCAAATGCTGAGCCGGATTTTGGCGCCTTACGTAACTCGGCGTAACCGCCCGAACGATCGCGCCTCCGGGAGATGTCATGAAATTGGTCCGCATTCTCGCATTTGCCATGGCTGCTGTCGCGGCATCGCCGTCGTTGGCATCCGAACCGGTCAAATGGAACGGCTGGGATAACGATCTGTTTACCCGCGCCACCGCCGAGAAGCGTTTCGTGATTCTCGATCTCGAAGCCGTGTGGTGCCATTGGTGCCACGTCATGGAAAAGACCACTTATGCGGACCCGAAAGTGGAGGATCTGCTGGCGTCGAAATATCTGCCGGTGCGCGTCGATCAGGACGCCAATCCGGACCTGTCGAGCCGGTACGGCGATTGGGGCTGGCCGGCCACCATCGTGTTCGGTCCCGACGGCACCGAGATCGCCAAGATCAGGGGATACATTGAGCCGGAGCGGATGCAGGCGCTGCTCAAGGCTGTGATCGACGATCCCTCGCCGGGACCCTCGGTCGGCGAGGCCTTCGAGGTCAAGCCGTCGGCCTCGGCCTTTCTCACCAAGGAACAACGGGCGACGCTCGTCAAAAATTACGACGAATCCTATGAAGACAAGATCGGCGGCTGGGGCGACAGCCAGAAATACATCGACGCCGACAGCATGGACTACGCGTTGTCACGCGCCGAAGCCGGCGACGCCGTATCAACCACGCGCGCCCGGCAGACCCTTGACGCTGCCATTGCGCTGATCGATCCGGTCTGGGGCGGCGTGTTCCAATACTCGGAAGCGGCATCATGGGCCCACCCGCATTTTGAAAAGATCATGTCGTTCCAGGCGCAATACATCCGGCAATACAGCCAGGCCTATGCGTTATGGAAGGACCCGAAATATCTCGCCGCGGCGCGCGACATCGAGCGCTACCTCACGACCTTCCTCGCTAGTCCTGACGGCGCATTTTATGTCAGCCAGGATGCCGATCTCGATCACGACACCGATGGGCACACCTATTACGCATTGGGCGATGTGGATCGCCGCAAGCTCGGAATGCCCCGCGTCGACACCAACATCTATGCGCGCGAGAACGGCTGGGCGATCAGCGGGTTGACCGCGCTCTACGACGTCACCGGCGATCCCAGGGTTCTGGCGATCGCCGAGAAAGCCGCGAAATGGGTGAACGACCATCGCGCGCTGCCGGACGGCGGATTCCGTCACGGCGACAAGGATCGCGGCGGTCCGTATCTCGGCGACACCATGGCGATGGGACAGGCGTTTCTCGATCTTTACGCCGCAACCGGCAACCGCGACTGGCTGACGGCCGCCGCCAGGACCGGCGATTATATCGGCGCGACGTTCCAGGACACCGCCGGAGGCTTTTTGACCTCGAAGACCTCGGAGGCCAAATCCGGCGTGTTCGCCAAGCCGGCCAAGCTGATCGACGACCAGATCCAGGTCGCCCGCTTCATGAATCTTCTCAATCGCTATTTCGGCAACGAAACCTGTCGCGAACTGGCGTCGCATGCGATGCGCTATCTGACCAGCGCTTCGGCCGACATGCCGCGCCCCTTGCCCGGCGTGCTGCTCGCCGATCAGGAACTCGCCGTCGAGCCCACCCATATGACGATCGTCGGTGCAAAGGACGATGCTCGCGCGCAGGCGTTGCACGCCGCAGCGAGGGCTTTCCCGGCAAGATACAAGCGGCTGGAATGGCTGGATCCGCGCGAAGGCAAATTGCCCAACGCCGATGTTGAATATCCCGACCTCGGCGAACCCGCGGCATTCGCGTGCAGCAACCGCATCTGTTCCTATCCGTCGTTCAGCGCGGCCGAGCTAGAGGCCACTGTCAAGCAGATGGCGAAGCTGAAGCCATCGCGGGCGTCATTGAACTGACATCCTCGATAAAGAAATCTTGATCGATCGAGACAAGTGTTGTTGTGCGGCGCAGCCAAAGTGCCCGCATGCCGTCTAATCGCTTGAAACGCCACGCTTTTATCGATGGTGGCATTGATGCTTGCGACGCCTGGCGTGCAATGAAATATCTTTATCCTGCCGGGGTTAGGCATGGATGGGCTGTCAAGTCCGAAAAAAGAAACTTTTCTTTCGAAACCTCTGTAACCAAATCGCCGCTCATCCGTAATTAGGCTTGGATGAGTAATCAAATGGCGGAGATCAATGGGAGTGCATGACATAAGCCGACGGTCGTTCTCGTTCGAACCGGAGACTTACCCCGCATGCCAACTTCCAGCAGACCTTCGCGATTTGATGGGCATCCGGAGATCGTTATCGAGTTGGCCTTCAAGTCAGATGAAATCTCGCATCGAACCTGGAACCGATGAAATAAATTTTGGTCTCGTCTGTAACCAAAATCGATCTCCAACGTAGCTATCGCTGGATGCAGGTCTGTACGTCGGGAAATTCCTTCGCGGTCTACAGTCGTTGCATCGTTGCCAACATCCTTTTGGAGGAATGTCATGAAGATTACTTCTAAGTCTGGTGCTGCCATCGCCGCCGCCGCTGCCACCCTTTTCCTGGCGGGTGCGACCATGTCGACTTCGACCTACGCGGCCGACGAAGGTCATTGTGTTGGCGCCAACGCCTGCAAGGGCCAGAGCGCCTGCAAGGGCGGCAACCATGCTTGCAAGGGCCAGAACGCCTGCAAGGGTCAGGGCTTCTCGGCAATGACCAAGGACAAGTGCGCCGCTGCCAAGGGCAAGTTCGAGCCGGCCTGATCGACTTCACATCGAAGTTAAGGGCCCGGCCATGCGCCGGGCCCGATTTTCGTGATAATATCAGTCGTGCGAAGGCTATAAGTGCGTTTGGGCCAGCATCCGTTGCCGGCCGGCCATCCGCGGAGGCCGTATGAATATCGCCAGCAAATTGCCGCAACCTGCCGTGCCATCGCTGGCGGATCGCCAAGCGGATTCGGAAAAGCTGGACATGGCCAAGCCGCCGTTTCTCGGTTTCGGCCTCGGTCTGCGTGCGCAGCACTACGACGAAATTCTCAGCGGCAATCCCCCGATCGACTGGTTCGAGGTCATCAGCGAAAACTACATGCTGCCGGGCGGCCAGCCGCTTCGCGTGCTCGACCGGATTCGCGAGCGCTACCCGGTGGTGATGCATGGCGTGTCGTTGTCGATCGCTTCCACAGCACCACCTCATTTCGAATATCTGCAAGCGCTGCGCGATCTGGCAAAACGGGTCGAGCCGAAATGGATTTCGGACCATCTGTGCTGGACCGGCGTGCATGGCAAGAACCTGCATGATCTGCTGCCGATCCCCTACACGCGCGAGTCGCTCGATCATGTGGTGAGCCGCGTTCAACTGGTTCAGGATTATCTCGGCCGCGCCATCGTGCTGGAGAACGTCTCGACCTATGTGCAGTTCAACAATTCCGAAATGACGGAATGGGAATTCCTGTCCGAGCTTTCGCGCCGCTCCGGATGCTGGCTGCTGTTCGACGTCAACAACGTCTATGTCAGCGCCTTCAACCACGGCTACGATCCGCGCACCTTTCTGGAAGGCATTCCGGCGGATCGGGTGGTTCAGTTTCACATGGCCGGGCACAGCCATATGGGCACCCACATCATCGATACCCACGATCATCCCGTGTGCGAGGACGTCTGGGATCTCTACATCGCGGCCTTGAAGCGCTTCGGCCGGGTCTCGACCATGATCGAGCGCGACGACAACATTCCGCCGCTCGACGAGCTGATCGTCGAAGTCAACCGGACCCGGGAGATCGCCGCGCAAGTGTTGCCGCAAGTCTTGCCAGAACCGTTGCCACAACCCGGCCGGCAAGCCGGATGAGCGATTTAGCGCGGCAGCAGAGCGACTTTCAGCGCGGCATCCTCACCGGCGATGACAAGGTTCTGGCTGAAATCCTCGACAGCCCGCAGGAAAAGCGTGAGGTGCTGTTTGGCGTCTACAAATACGCCTACGGTTCGCGGCTGGTCGAGGCGATGCGGAACGACCATAAATTGCTGCATGGCTATCTCGGCGACGAGATGTTCGATGCCATGGGCGAGGCCTATGTCGCAGCGTATCCGTCGCAGCACCCGAACCTGCGCTGGTTTTCGAAAGACGTTCCCGATTTTCTCCGCGCGACGCAGCCCTACAGCGATTACCCGGTCATCGCCGATCTGGCCGCGCTCGAAAAGGCGCTCAATGACGCCTTCGACGCTGCGGAAGCACCGGTGCTGGCGCTGACGGATATGGCCGGCATCGCCCCGGAGCGCTGGAACGATCTCACCTTCCAGGCCCATCCCAGCGCCTTCAGGCTCGACGTATCGACCAACGCGTCCGCGATCTGGCTGGCGCTGAAGAAGGACGAGACGCCGCCGGATGCGGTCACGCTGGAGCAACCCTGTCGCCTTTTGATATGGCGCCGCGATGTGACGCCGGTGTTCCGCGAACTGACCGTCGAAGAAGCCATGATGTGGGACGAGGCCGCGAGCGGGATCCCGTTTGGCGTGCTTTGTACGATGCTGGCGACCTATGACGATCCCGAAGGTGCTGCGGCGCGCGGCGCCGGCTACCTGCACGGCTGGGTCACGGCCGGAGTTCTGACAGGCGTTTCCGGCGACAAATGAGGGCCGGGCGTATGCGCCGGGAAACCGACCGCCATCTGATCGAGCGCCTGAGCTGGGACGAGGTCATGCGCAGGCTGCAAGACGGCGCCGCGGCGATCCTGCCGATTGGCGCCGCCGCCAAGCAGCACGGGTTTCACCTGCCGATGAACACCGACCGGGTGCAGGCCGAATGGCTGGCCGCGCGGCTCGCCGATCGCATCGATGCGCTTATCTGGCCCACGGTTACTTACGGATATTACCCGGCCTTTGCCGAGTATGCCGGCAGCAGCGGCCTGTCCGCGCCGGTATTCGAGGCGATGATCCACGAAATCGTGGCTGACATCATCGGCTTTGGCTGCCGCGCGGTGCTCGTGCTCGATACCGGCATCAGCACGCGCGCTCCGGTTGATCGCGCACTGGCGCGTCTCGCTGGCGGCCATGTGCTGCATCTGGGGGTTCACGAGGGCCCGAACTATCGTCGCGCCGCTGCACAACTGGCCGAACAGAGCCATGGCAGCCATGCCGACGAACTCGAGACCTCGCTGATGCTGGCACTGGCGCCCGATCTGGTCGAGATGTCGCGCGCGGAGGCCAGTCCGGAAGTGAACCACGAGGTGGCGGGACCCCTGACGCCAACGGATGCGTCCTCGCCCAATTACAGCCGCTCCGGGAGCTACGGCGATCCGACGCTGGCGACCCGCGCCAAGGGCGAAGTCCTGCTCGCCGCCATGCTCGATGATCTCACCGAACAGGCCACCGCTTTCCTCGCCGGGAGGGCCGCCGCGACAAGCCCATCAAGCGGGATCAAACGTCAGGGCGCTTCCGGATGAAGATCATTAAAGGATATCGCTGGATCCTCTCCACGGGCGTGGTGGCACTGCTGTTGCTCGGCCTGCTGCCGTGGCGCGCCAATACGCAATCGGAATTCATGCGCGGCGATCGGATGCCGTACGACGCCTTCGACAAGCTCGCCAAGACTGACCTCGAGGTTCCCGGCGGCGTGATTCATGTCGGGTTCGCGCCCGGCGAGACCGCGTTGCCGAAAGAAAAGATTCTGGACTGGGTCAAGACATCGGCGCGGGCGGTCTCGACCTATTACGGTCACTTTCCCGTCCACTCGCTGCGGCTGCTGCTGGTGCCGGTCGATGGTCCGCGGGTTCGCGGCGGCACCACCTGGGGCTACCGGGGCGCTGCCATTCGCGTGCTGTTGGGGCGCTCCTCCGACGAGGATGATCTGCGGCGCGACTGGGTCATGGTGCACGAGATGGTTCACACGGCGCTGCCCGACATGGACGAGCGCTATGGCTGGCTGTCGGAGGGCCTTGCCGTCTACGTCGAGCCGGTGGCGCGGGTTCAGGCCGGCGACATGAATGCCAAGGAGATCTGGGCCGCCATGGCCCGCGACATGCCGAAGGGGTTGCCGCAAACCGGCGACCAAGGCCTCGACAACACCGACACCTGGGGCCGGAAATACTGGGGCGGCGCCATGTTCTGCCTGTTCGCCGATATCGAAATTCGAAAGGCGACCGGCAACCGGCTCGGTTTGCAGGATGCGATGCGCGGCGTGCTGGCGCACGGCGGCAGCCATGAAGTTAACTGGTCGATCGGGCGCATTCTGACCACCGCGGACACGGCCGTCGGCGTGGATGTGCTCACTCATCTGCACGACCAGTGGGGGTCAAAGCCGGTGACGCCCGATCTCGACGCGCTGTGGCGCGATCTCGGGTTGCGATTTCAAGGCGAAAACCTCGAGTTCGACGATACTGCGCCACTGGCAGCGATCCGGGCCGCGATCACAGCCAACCATTCCGGGTAGTCCCGCTGCGACAATTTTGCCGTGACAATTTGGTGTCCGGCTTCAAAAAAATGCGATGCGGGTGTGCTATAGGCCTAACCCGGCAAGTTTTTCGTAACAGGCAGGAACGGATGTCGAAGCAGTCGATGCGTGAAGAGGCCGAGCGCCTGATCCGGGAGACGATGGAGCGCAAGGCCATTGTCATCAAGCAGGGCAATACCCGCATCGAGACGACGTGCGGAAAATGTGGCGCGCCAAACCGCATCTCGGCGGAAAAAGGCGCGACCCGCGTGAAATTCGCCTGCAAGGAATGCGGCCACAAGCAAGAGACGCTCTGAAGATCACGCTGCGCGCGACGGCGGTCCGGCCGCTTCGAGTTCGTTGACTTCCTCGTCGGTGAACACGCGGCTGCGCGTCAGGAATCTGACACCCTCCGGCGCTTCCACCGAAAACCCGGAGCCGCGCCCAGGCACGACGTCGATGATGAGCTGGGTATGCTGCCAGTACTCGAACTGCGCGGCGCCGATATAGAAATCGCATCCGGCGATCTTGCCCAGCAGCACGTCCTGCGGCCCGACCCGAAAATCGCCGGCCGGATAGCACATCGGCGCCGACCCGTCGCAGCAACCGCCGGACTGGTGGAACATCAAGCCTCCGTGCTGTTCCCTCAGCCGCTCCACGACGTCGGCCGCCTTGTCGGTGATCTCGACCCGATTGATCATGGTGCTGAATCCTTCTTAACAGACATGCAAGCGCGCGGCGTGGGTCCGGCGCTTGCGTTTTTCGTTAACGTTGGGGCGAGATGATTTTGGATTGGATCGGTTCCGTCAGCGGACTCACTTCACCTCTCCCCTTGCGGGAGAGGTCGGATCGCATCGGAGATGCGATCCGGGTGAGGGGTTGCGGATTATCGATAGGCCGTGACCCCTCACCCCAACCCTCTCCCGCAAGGGGAGAGGGGGCGCGCTTCCGTTGCCTTTGCAGATCAATCCAACCTCATCTCATTATCCTCTAGAAGAAGCCAAGCGCCTTGGTGCCGTAACTTACCAGGATGTTCTTGGTCTGCTGATAGTGATCAAGCATCATCTTGTGGTTCTCACGGCCGATACCGGAGGCCTTGTAGCCGCCGAAGGCGGCGTGAGCCGGATAGGCGTGATAGCAGTTGGTCCACACCCGGCCGGCCTGGATCGCGCGGCCGAACTTGTAGGCGCGGTTGCCGTTGCGGGTCCAAACGCCGGCGCCCAGTCCATAAAGCGTGTCGTTGGCGATCGCGAGTGCTTCATCTTCGTCCTTGAACCTGGTGACCGAGACCACCGGGCCGAAGATTTCCTCCTGGAACACGCGCATCTTGTTGTTGCCTTCGAAGATCGTCGGCTCGACGTAATAGCCTTCGGCGATTTCGCCGCCGAGCTGCGCCCGCTTGCCGCCGGTCAGCACCTTGGCGCCTTCCTGCTTGCCGATGTCGAAATAGGACAGGATCTTCTCAAGCTGGTCGTTCGAGGCCTGGGCGCCGATCATGGTGGTGGCGTCGAGCGGATGGCCCTGCTTGATTTTCCTGGTGCGGGCGACGGCGCGTTCCATGAACCGGTCATAGACTTTTTCCTGAACCAGCGCGCGGCTCGGGCAGGTGCAGACCTCGCCCTGGTTGAGGGCAAACATCGCAAAACCCTCCAGCGCCTTGTCGAAGAAGTCGTCGTCCGCGTCGGCGACGTCGGCAAAGAAAATGTTCGGCGACTTGCCGCCGAGTTCGAGCGTGACCGGGATGATGTTGTCGGAGGCGTATTGCATGATCAGCCGCCCTGTCGTGGTCTCGCCGGTGAAGGCGATCTTCGCGATCCGCTTGTTCTGCGCCAGCGGCTTGCCGGCCTCGACGCCGAAGCCGTTGACGACATTGATCACGCCCGGCGGAAGGATGTCGGCGATCAGCTCCATCACCACGAGGATACCGAGCGGCGTCTGCTCGGCGGGCTTGAGGACCACGCAATTGCCGGCGGCAAGAGCGGGCGCCAGCTTCCAGGTCGCCATCAGGATCGGGAAGTTCCAGGGAATGATCTGGCCGACCACGCCGAGCGGCTCGTGATAGTGATAGGCCACGGTGTCGTGATCGATCTCGGAGATGCCGCCTTCCTGGGCGCGCACCACGCTGGCGAAATAACGCCAGTGATCGACCACCAGCGGCATGTCGGCATAGGTCGTCTCGCGGATCGGCTTGCCGTTGTCGAGCGTTTCGACCAGCGCGAGCAGGTCCAGATTGGCTTGCAGCTTGTCGGCGATCCTGTTGAGGATCAGCGAGCGTTCGGCAACCGACGTCTTGCCCCAGGCATCCTTGGCCTTGTGGGCGGCGTCGAGCGCCAGTTCGATGTCGGCCGCCGAGGAGCGCGGCACCGAGCAAAGCTTCTTGCCGGTGACCGGCGACGGATTGTCGAAGTAGCGTCCCTCTTTCGGGGCCACCCATTTGCCGCCGATGAAATTGTCATAGCGGTCGCGGATCAGAACCTGCTTGGAGACTTTCTCGATTGCTTCATGATACATGGACATCCTCCCTGATATTCCGGCGTTTGCCGGTTTAAGGAACGCCAAGGCCCTGGCGCGTGCATCGCGCACGGCCGGCTCAACGTTATAGCCATACAACTATAACGAGGCGGAAAGGTCGCCGTTATAGGACCAAAGCGGTAGGCTCGGGTTTACGCAGCACGCGTCTTAGTTGCTTGAATTGATAAGGTTTTCACTTGAGAACTTCGCAAACGGTATGGCCGCTGAGCCGCATCGGGTCGGCATTGCGGCTCGAAAGCGCGTTCCACCAGGCATCCAGCGAGTCGCGGTTGCAGTGCAGCTTGACGCTCATGCCGTCGACGAACTTGATCCAGTCCGCGAACCGATGGCTGGGCACCGCGATCACGACCGGGATATCGACGCTCAAGGCGCGCTCGATCAAATAGGCAAGACCTTTGCCCTCGCGCTCCTGCTGGCCGAAGCGGTTGACGATGACGACATCGGCGCCTTGGTCGATCTCCTCGGCGATCTGGCCGGCGGCCTGAAGCAACTGGCCGATATCGATCCGGCATCCCTTGGCCCAGCTGCGCAAATCGTGAAACAGCGACAGCTTTTCGCCGGTATGCACCAAAAGCGCCGACAGTTGCCTTGTATCGGGACGATCATGGCCCAGTTGAACCAGCCCGACGGCCCGATAGCCGCGACGGTTCAGGTCGGAAGCGAAGTCGCGCAGGATTCGATCGGGGTCTTCGTCCTGTTCATAGACAAGGGCGGCAAGGTCGCATTGCGAGTCGAACATGAGGTGCCTTCTTCGTGGACTCTCATCGGACGTGACCACCGCGGCGGCAAGCCGCGATGGTCCATGTTGTTTGATCGGCGTCGTATCATCAGCGCGCTTCGTTGATGACCTGCAGCTGGGTGAACTCCGCGAGACCTTCCTCGGCGAATTCGGTACCGATGCCGGACTGCTTGGCTCCGCCGAACGGAATGTGCGGCGCCATGTCGAGGTGCTTGTTGATCCAGACCGTTCCGGCCTCGATCTGGCTCGCGACCTTGTGCGCCCGCTTGGTATCCGACGACCAGACCGATGCGCCGAGGCCGTAATTGGTCGCATTGGCGCGGCGGATCACATCGTCACCGTCGGAATATTTGATCACCGGCAGCACCGGCCCGAACTGCTCCTCGTCGACCAGCCGCGATCCTTCCTTGATATCGCGCACGATGGTCGGCTCGATGAAGTAACCCGGTCGATCCATCGCCGCGCCGCCGGCAATGATGTTGCCGTTCTTGCGGGCGTCCTCGAGGAAAGCCTTCACTTTCTCGTACTGCATCTTGTTCTGCAGCGGCCCGAGCTTGGTGCCCTGCTTCGATCCGTCGTCGACCACGGTGTTCTTGGCGATCGCCACCAGCTCGTTGCAGATTTCGTCATAGACCGATTCGTGCACGTAGAGCCGCTTGATGGCGAGACAGACCTGTCCGGAGTTCTGGAAGGCGCCTTCGAAGATGCCGGGCGCGACCTTCTTGGGATCGACGTCGTCGAGCACGATGCCGGCGTCGTTGCCGCCCAGTTCCAGCGTGATGCGCTTCAAGGTCTGGGCAGCACTTGCCATCACCTTCTGACCGGTCGCGGTCGAACCGGTGAACGAGATCTTGCGGATGTCCGGGTGCTTGGTCATCGCGTCGCCGAGATCGTTGGCGTCGGTGATGATATTCAGCACGCCCTTGGGGAGGATGTCCTTGACCAGTTCGGCGAATTTCAGCGTCGCCAGCGGCGTGGTCGGCGCCGGTTTCACCACCAGCGTGTTGCCGGCCAGCAATGCCGACGGCAATTTGAAGCTGAGGATCAAAAGCGGATAATTCCAGGGAATGATGGCGCCGACGACGCCGAGCGGCCGACGATGCGCTTCGACGCGGCGGTCGCCTGAGTCCTCGATCACTTTCATCGGCAGGTCGAGCGAGGAGAGATAGCGGAAGAAGGCGGCCATGCCCATCACTTCGCCGGTGGCGTCGCCGAGCGGTTTGCCCTGTTCGCTGGTCAGGATGCGCGCCAGTTCGCCGGTGTTGGCTTCGATGGCTTCGGCCATCCTGGTCACGAGCTTGCGGCGTTCTGCGATCGGGGTCGCCGCCCAGGCCGGAAAGGCCGCCTTGGCCGCGGCAACCGCGGCATCAAGCTGGGATTTCGAAGCGCGCGGGCACTGCACCAGCACTTCTTCGGTCGCGGGATTGAGGACGGGCATCTTGAGATCGCCGGGCACCATTTTCCCGTCGATGAGAAGGTTGTAATCACTCATTTGGCTTGCTCTCCCTTTGGAACGGACCGCGTTTCAGGTCTCGTTATATCCGTGTATATATCACGTCTACGGCCGGGCGACTACCCGGTCGGCGCGCCTCAAAACGGTCCAAAAGCTGGGCTGGACGAGACTGGAAATATTCCAAAGGATGTACGAAACGGCATGGGAGCTCTTCGTTCGCGGCGATCTTTCGGGCACCCCGCCAGCTTTACGGCGCAGCGTTGCCGCAGTACATTTTCAGACATAACGATCCCAACATCGATCGACATCAAGGGAGTGCAGACATGGCTGTGACGCAGGCGATACCGATGGCACGCCATCCTTATGCGGATGGTTCCTACAAGAAGATGCTGATCGACGGTAAATGGGTCGACGCCGCCTCCGGCAAGAAATTCGAGACCCATAATCCGGCCACCGGAGAGCTTCTCGCCACCGTCGCCGAGGGCGATGCCGAGGATATCAACCGCGCCGTCGCGGCAGCCCGGCGCGCCTTTGAGGGGCCGTGGAGCAAGGTCAAGCCGTATGAGCGGCAGGCGCTCCTGCTCAAGCTCGCCGATCTTGTCGAGAAAAATTTCGAGGAGCTTTCACAGCTCGATACGCTGGACATGGGCGCGCCGATCAGCCGCACCCGCGGCAACAAGCTGCGCGTGCTCGGCATGCTCCGGTATTACGCCGGGCAGGCCACCGCGCTGCATGGGGAGACTATCGAGAATTCGCTGCCCGGCGAGATTTTCTCCTACACCCTGAAGGAGCCGGTCGGCGTCGTCGGTGCCATCATTCCCTGGAACGGCCCTTTGGGCGCCAGCGTCTGGAAGATCGGTCCGGCCATCGCCACCGGCTGCACCGTGATCCTCAAGCCGGCTGAGGAAGCGCCGTTGACGTCGCTGCGGCTCGCCGAACTGGTGCTGGAAGCGGGCATCCCGCCCGGCGTCGTCAACGTCGTTCCGGGTTTTGGCGAGACCGCGGGTGCCGCATTGGCTTCGCATCCCGGCGTCGACAAGGTGGCGTTCACCGGCTCGCATATCACCGGTCAATCCATCATCCGGGCGTCGGCCGGCAATCTCAAGCGCGTCTCGCTCGAGCTCGGCGGCAAGTCGCCCGACATCGTGTTCGCCGATGCCGATCTCGATGCGGCGGTGCCGGGTGCGGCGATGGCGGTATTCGCCAACTCCGGCCAGATCTGCAGCGCCGGCACGCGGCTGTTCGTCGAGAACAAGGTGTATGACGAGTTCGTCGGCCGGGTCGCCGAATTCGGCAAGAAGCTCAAGGTCGGCAACGGCATCGACCCCAACACGCAGATCGGGCCGCTGGTGTCGAGGCAGCAGATGGATCGCGTATCCGATTATCTTTCGATCGGCGCGAAGGAAGGCGCCAAGGCGATGGCCGGCGGCGCGCCGCTGACCGAGGGCGCGTTGTCGAAGGGCTATTTCGTGCCGCCGACGGTGTTTGCCAACGTTCAGGACAACATGCGGATCGCGCAGGAGGAGATCTTCGGGCCGGTGATTTCGGCGATCTCGTTCAAGGACACCGACGAACTGATCCAGCGCGCCAATGCGACGACCTTCGGGCTCGGCAGCGGCGTCTGGACCACCAATGTGAGCAAGGCGCATCAGGTCGCGAAGTCGCTGCGGGCGGGCTCGGTCTGGGTCAACTGCTACCAGGCGATGGACCCGGCGGTCCCGTTCGGCGGCTACAAGATGAGCGGCTATGGCCGCGAGTTCAGGCAAGCAGCACCTCGAAGAGTATCTCAACGTCAAGGCGGTCTGGATCAAGACGGGCTAGAGCTATCGCCGTGACACCCAATGAGAGCGACCGCCCGCTGGCTGTCGCTCTCGTTGCTTTTTGGATGTCTGACCGTGACGCTTGCTTGCTTCACCTCTCCCCGGCGGGGAGAGGTGAAGTAAGTCCGCCGGCAATGCCGCCGTAACAGGCAGACAAGCAAAGACAGATGGCACTCAATTCTTCTTCGGACCCGCCGCGATGTCGGACCGCAGCGCCTGCAGGTCCTTGCGCACCGCACTTGCCGCCGCGCGCTCGATCTTGCGGTAGCGCGCGACCAGCGATGTGCCGAATGACGTCAGGTTGGCGCCGCCGCCGTTCTTGCCGCCGGTTTGCCGCTCCACGGCGGCGCGCTTGCAGATGCGATTGATCTCATCGACCAGATCCCACGCCCGCTTGTAGGACATGTCCATGGCGCGGCCGGCGGCCGAGATCGATCCGCAGGCCTGGATATTTTCAAGCAGCTGGATCTTGCCCGGCCCGATCCGGCCCTCGGTGTCGAGATCGATCCGCACACTCAGGGAAGGCAGCGGATTGGCGCTGGATTTTTGCATGGCAGGTGGTCCTCCGGTCCCGCGAGCGTGAGATTGCTATTGAGGCCTTTTGCAAACAAAGTGAACCGGTACCATAACCATATCAACACAGATTTTCCGGGGCAGGCATGAATTTTCCAGCTTTGTTTTCACCATTGCAGATTGGTCCTTACCGGCTCGACCACCGGGTGGTAATGGCGCCCTTGACCCGGATGCGGGCGGAACGATCGAGCTTCGCACCGCGGGAGCTGAACGCCGAATATTACCGCCAGCGCGCCACCCCGGGCGGCCTGATCATCGCCGAGGCCTCGCCTGTGATGGCGACGGGGCGCGGCAATGCGGGCACCCCGGGCATCTATACGGAACCGCAGATCAAGGGGTGGCGGGACGTCGTCGATGCCGTGCACGCCAAAGGCGGGCTCATTTTCCTCCAGCTCTGGCATGTCGGGCGGGTGTCGCATTCCTCGTTCCAGCCCGGCGGGGCGTTGCCGGTGGCGCCGTCGGCGGTGCCGATTCCCGATTTGATGACGATGACGGCGCAAGGCAAGCCTTCGCCGTATGAGACGCCGCGGCCGCTCGAGACCAATGAGATCGCCGGCGTGATCGAGAGTTTTCGCCAAGGTGCCGCCAACGCGCTGCAGGCCGGCTTCGACGGCGTCGAGATTCATGGCGCCAACGGCTATCTGATCGAGCAGTTCCTGCAGTCGCACACCAATTTGCGGACTGACCGCTATGGCGGATCGATCGCCAACCGCGCGCGGTTGCTGCTGGAAATTACCCAAGCCGTGACCGAGGTCTGGGGCGCCAACCGGGTCGGGGTGAGGTTGTCGCCCTACGGGATCGCCAATGGCAGCGGCGAGGCCGATCCGATGCCGCTGTACAGCCATGTCATCGCAGCGCTCGATGTCCTTGGCCTGGCTTATTTGCATTTCATCGAGCCGCGCTCGAGCGGTGCCGGCCGCGCCGAGGTCAACCATCAGAACGTGCCGTCGGCGATGGAGCTGTTCCGGCCGATCTGGCGCGGAGTCCTGATTTCGGCTGGAGGCTTCACCGGCGAAAGCGCCGAGGCGGCGATTGCCCGCGGCCAGGCCGAGGCCATCGCCTTTGGCCGCATCTTCATTTCCAATCCGGACCTGCCGCGCCGCCTCAGCCACGGATTTCCGCTGACGCCCTACAACCGCGCAACCTTCTATGGCGGCGAGGAAGTCGGCTATACCGACTATCCCGTTCACGACGAGTTGCAGCGGGTGTGAAAAACCGGCGTCATTGCGAGCGCAGCGAAGCAATCCATAGAACCGCAAGAAAGACTGGATTGCATCGTCGCAAGTGCTCCTCGCAATGACGAGGCGACTGGAAGCGCGAATGGCAAAAGACGCAAAAGCAACTGGCACCGCCGCCGGCCAATGCCAGTGCGGCAGGGTCGCTTTCGAAATCGACATGCCGGCGCGGTGGGCATGGCATGATCATTCGGCGGCGAGCCGGCGCGCGCATGGTGCGGCCTACGCGACCTATGTCGGAAGCTGGCGCAAGCGCTTCCGGATCACCAAGGGCAGCGCTTCGATCACCCGCTTCGAGGACAAGGCCAGCAAAACCGTGCGCGGCTTTTGCGCGCGATGCGGCACGCCGCTGTTTTATGAGCGTGCGCGTTCGCCGCATATGGTGAACATCCCGCGCGCGCTGTTTTCGGGCCGCACCGGCCGGCAACCGCTCTATCACATCGCCATCGAGGAGATGCAGGAGTGGACCTATGCCGGCGAGCCGCTGGTGCCGCTAAAGGGTTTTCCCGGCGTGGTCTGGCATCGCTCGAAAAAGAAGAAACGCGTCAATCATGACGGCATGTTCTGACACCTCGATGCAGGGCAGCCATGATGGCCGTCCATTGATCTCGCCCTCGAAGATCGGTCATGTTGTCCCCGATCGCTGTGGGTAACGGCCACGGCAACGGGAGGATTTCATGAATCGCATCACCGGGCGCTCGGCGTTCCTCGCATTGCTTCGGGATGAGGGCATCACGCATCTGTTCGGCAATCCTGGCACCACCGAACTGCCGATCATGCATGCGCTGAAGGACCATCCCGATCTCACCTATGTGATGGCGATGCAGGAGAGCCTGGTGGTCGCCATCGCCGACGGCTTCAGCCGCGCGTCGGGCCGCCTGGTCGCCTGCAACGTCCATGTCGCGCCCGGGCTCGGCAATGCGATGGGCTCGCTTTACAACGCGCATTTTACGGGCACGCCGATGATCCTGACCGCCGGCCAGCAGGAGCAGGGCCACGGCCTGATGGAGCCGCTATTGTATGGGCCGCTGGTGCGGATGGCCGAGCCGCTGGTGAAATGGGCGGTCGAGGTGACGCGGCTGGAGGACCTGCCGCGGATCGTGCGCCGCGCTGCCAAGATCGCGACCACGCCGCCGACCGGGCCGGTGTTCATCTCGCTGCCGGGCGATATCCTGAATTCGGAAGCCGGCATCGAACTCGGCCGCTCGACCCGCGTCGATACGCGGGTGAAGCCTTCCGACGAGGCCATGCAGGCGCTGGCGCAACGCATCCTCAAGGCCGAGCGGCCGGTGATTATCGCCGGCGATGAAATCGTCAAGAGCGACGCGCTGCGGGAAGCAGCCATGCTGGCGGAGACGCTCGGCTGTCCCGCCTATCAGCAATCAACGCCCTATGGTGCGCAATTCCTGTCGGAGAGCCCTTGTTTCATGGGAGCGCTGACGCGGCTGCAGAAACAGGTGCGCGAGGTGCTGGCGCCCTTTGATCTGATGATCGTGCTCGGCGCGGATCCCCTGCGCATGTCGGTGCACAGCGAAGTCGATCCGCTGCCGCAGGGCCTGCCGATCCTGCAGATCGGCCTGGTCGAGTGGGACCTCGCCAAGAATTACGGCGCCGAGATCGCCCTGAAGGCCGATGTCAAGGAAACCCTGCGCGCGCTGATCCCGGCGCTGAAGGCCGCCGGCGGCGCTGCACGGGAGGCCCGGGCCAAGCAGGGCGTGGCCGCGCTGGCATCGAAGAACTGGTCCGCACGGCGCGCCGTTTTGGTCAAGGAAATATCGAAGAACAAGGATCGCTCGCCGATCGATCCCGACTGGCTGACGCTATCGGTCGTCGACGCGATGCCGGACAACGGCATTTTGGTTGACGAGGGCCTGACGTCGTCGCGGCATATCAATGCGCTGCGGCCGCATCGCGACCGCTACGGCTATCACGCGCTGGCGTCGGGCGGCATCGGCTGGGGTCTGCCGGCCTCGGTCGGTGTCAGTCTCGCCAATCCCGGCCGGCCGGTGGTGTGCTTCTCCGGCGACGGCAGCGCGATGTATTCGATCCAGGCGCTATGGACCGCGGCACATCATAAGCTGCCGCTGACGGTGGTGATCGTGAACAATGGCGGCTACCGCATCATCAAGCAGCGGCTGCTCGCGTTCCACGGCGACGACCACTTTGTCGGCATGGATTTTGTCGACCCCAAGGTGGACTTTACCGGCATGGCGAAAGCGCTGGGGCTGGAAGCGTTTCGAGTGACGGAAGCCAGCGAGCTAAAGACAAAACTGTCTTCCGCGTTCAACAGCCCCGGTCCGAAACTGATCGAGGTGATGGTCGATGGAACGGTTTAAGGGCCGAATTTATTTTCCTTTCGTCATTCCGGGATGCGCCTCTTGGCGCAGGCCCGGAATCCATAACCCCAGTCTCAATTTGAAATGCTCGGATACAAATCTACCCACCCGGGATTTTCTTCTTCAATCAGGCGAATCTTCCAGTCACGACGCCATTTCTTCGGCTCTTTTTCGCGAGCGATCGCGGTTGCGGCATCGTCGTAGACTTCGAACCAGACCAGCTTGTCCACGCCATATCGTGCCGTAAAGCTGTCGATGGCTTTGGTCCGATGCTCGTACCCGCGACGCACGATATCCTTTGTCACGCCAAGATAGACCGTGCCGTGTTTCTTGCTGGCAAGTAGATAGACGTAGTATGCCATCGCGAATGCAGGGGTTATGGATTCCGGGCTCGCGCAAGAGCGCGCGCCGGAATGACGAACTTATAACATAGTCCTTTGAAAAGGTGGTGCCGTGCCGGGAGCCTATATCAACTTGGTGTTCTATCTGCTGATCGTTGGCGCAGGCGTCAGCGTTGCGCTTCAGCAGGTCCTCAATGCAAACCTGCGGATGGAGCTGGGTTCTGCGTGGTGGGCCGGGTTTGTCAGCTATCTCGTTGGCACGCTCGCGATGCTCACGATCGCCATCGTGTCGGGTGGACCGTGGTTATCGGCGACCATGGCCGCGCGCACGTCGTGGGTGTCGTGGACCGGCGGGATTTTTGGCGCGATCTTTATTGCCACCGCGATCCTGATGGTGCCGCGCTTCGGCGCGGCGACGGTGCTCGCTCTGATTGTCGTTGGGCAGATGCTCGGCTCGGTGACATTCGATCATCTTGGCCTGCTGGGCATTCCGCAACATCCGGTAAATCCGATACGGCTCGCAGGCGCGGCCTTTCTCATCTTCGGCGTCGTTCTGATCCGTTACTAAACAGGGCTTGCTGCGACGTGATTTTGTCCGTCGTGCGGTTGGGCGACGAGGTGTCGCGTGGCCGCCCAGAACAACAACGCAACCGCGCCGATCGCAGCGCCCAAAACGCAAACTCCGGACCAGCGGGCATGGGCGTAGACATGCGTTGCCGCGATCGCCCCGCTTGCGCTGCCGATCGAGTAGAAGAACATATAAGCGCCGACCAGCCGGCTATGGGCCTCGGGTCTTATAGCAAAGAGCATGCTTTGGCTGGTGACATGCACCGCCTGTATAGCCAGGTCGAGCATAATCACCCCGGCGATCAGCGCCCACAGCGAAACCCCCATCAAGGCGATCGGCAGCCAGGCGACCAGCATCAGGCCGAGTGAAAGGCCCGTGATGGTTTGGCCCAGACCACGATCCGCCAGCCGGCCGGCCTGGCCCGCGGCGAGCGCGCCAATCACGCCGGCAAGGCCGAACATTCCAATCCCGGCGTGGGAGAGCGAAAAGGGTGCAGCACTCAATGGCAATGCGAGGGGCGCCCACAGCACATTGAAACTTGCAAAGATCAACAGCGCCAATACCGCCCGGATACGCAAGACCGGCTCCTGCCGGAACAGCGTTGCGATCGAACGCAGCAGTTCAGGGTAAGACGCGATTGTTGCCTTGCCGGAATGCCGCGGCAGGGTCCGAAACAGCAATCCGGCCATTATCAGCATCAGGCCGGCGGAGGTGAGATAGACCGAACGCCAGCCGCCGAGATCGGCCAGCACGCCCGAGATGAAACGGGCGAGCAGAATTCCAGTCACGACCCCGCTCGTGACCATGCCGACGACGCGGCCGCGTTCTCGTGGCGCGGCAAGACTGGCGGCAAAAGCTACCAGCACCTGCACGATGACCGCGAGCAAGCCGACGACGAACATGCCCGCCAGAAAGATCGTGGCGTTGGGAGCTGTGCCGACGATGGTCAGCGCCGCCGCGGACAGGATCGCCTGGCCGACGATCAGCCGCCGGCGGTCCATCCGATCACCGAGCGGAACGATGAAGATCAGCCCAAGCGCGTAGCCGATCTGGGTGACGGTTACGACGATGCCGATCGCCGCGGGCTCAACGGCGAAGGCGCGGGCCATCGCGTCGAGCAGTGGATGCGCGAAATAGATATTCGCAACACTCAGCCCGCATGCCGCACCGAACAACAACACCGTGCGTAACGGCAAGGATGACGCAGCGTCAGCGGAAACTTTTTCGCCGCTACCCGCCGCCACTCTTTGACGCTCGATGTCCACGCTCATTTCGATGCTCATGCGCCGCTCCGTCATATGGTTCTATTATAGAACCACTTGCGGCGCTGGCTGTCTAGTCCTATTTTAGAACCAGTAGGTGAGGCGCCCGATCGCTGTCGGTCGGCGAGAAGCGAAAGACGAACATGGTCAAGCGAACCAGCCTCAGCGAAGCCGATTGTCCCGTCGCCCGCTCGCTGGACATCATTGGCGACTGGTGGTCGTTGTTGATCGTGCGCGACGCCGTCGATGGCGTGCGCCGCTTCAGCGAGTTTCAGAAGGGGCTTGGCGTCTCCAAGGGTATCCTGGCGGCGCGGCTGCGCGATCTCGTTACGCATGGGATTCTAACGATGGAGCCGGCTGCCGATGGCAGCGCCTATGAGGATTATGTGCTGACCGACAAGGGGCGCGATCTCTTTCCCGTCGTGGTCGCCCTGCGGCAGTGGGGCGAGGATCATTGCTTCCTTCCCGGCGAGCCGCACTCCGTACTGGTAGAGAACGAAACCGGCCGGCGCGTCAGCCGTCTGGAGCTACGATTGAGGGACGGCCGGATCCTCAAGGCGTCGGACACAACCGTTCGGAAGGCCGCGGGACCCGAGCCCGCCGCAAAACGAACTGCCGGCGTGCGCCAGATGCAGGGCGGCGCCTCGCGCAAGAAAAGCGAAAAAAAGTGATTTGCCTGTCCAGCCCTTCTTTCAAAAATATTCCGATTTCCTTCCGAGGCAAATCACCTGCATATCTTTAGCCGTCCCGTCCCACTGGAGGGGCGGCTCGCGATCGTCACGGACGCGGGGCGGGATGCGGTGGACGCAGATGGCGCCAAAGACGAAGGCGCTTGAAGCGGACGGCGAAGCCGTGTGGTCCTGACGCCCCGACGCTGGCGTCAAGTTGGTGAACGACATTTCACCGGCGATGGTGGCAAACAAGCCCGGTCACCAGGGAGAGCGCGGAGGAAACCGTTAAAACCATTGCGCGGGGAATGCCGGGTGTTTCCGGTGTGACCGTGGTGACTTGCTTGCGTGCTTTCTATCTTTGCACGCAAGGCTGCGGGCGCATCGGGCGCCCGGCATTCCCTGCGCCCTCTGGATGCGAGGGCGGGAATTTTTTAGCAAAACTCGGGCGCGTCGCGCGGCGAGATCGCGAAGTCATATCTCAACGTCATTGCGAGCGGAGCGAAGCAATCCACTCGTGCTTTCTTGTTGCCTGATGGATTGCTTCGTCGCAAGGGCTCATCGCAATGACGGCTTACCTTTCGTCATCATCCGCGAAAGCGGATGATCCAGTATTCCAGAGCGCGGGTGACAAAATCGAGAAGCTGCGGCGTACTGGATCCCCCGCATGCGCGGAGGATGACGGCCTGTTGTGGAGCGGCGTTGTGCATGACCGCGGCGCCCCATCCGTTCTACTCCGCCGCCTTCGCTGTCGTCACGCCATGCCGATACTGCGCGGCCGGATGCGGAGCCGCCAGCCGCGCGCGGCCCTGGCCGAACAGTTTTTCGCGCAAGGTGCCTTTCCGGTAGGCTTGCTTGTACCGGCCGCGGCGAACCAGTTCCGGTATCAGCAGCTCGACGATATCCTCGAAATCGCCGGGCGAAATCGCAAAGGCGACGTTCAGGCCGTCGACATCGGTTTGATCGATCCAGGCTTCGATCTCGTCGGCGACTTTTTCGGGCGTGCCGACCACCACCGGCCCGATGCCGCCGACGCCGACATGCTGGGCAACCTCACGCACGGTCCAGACCCGATCCGGATCGGCGCGGGTAATGTTATCCATCGCGGTGCGGCCGGCGTCGTTCTCGACATGGCGAACTTCCTGGTCGAGGTCGTAGGTCGAAAAATCGACGCCGGTCCAGCCGGACATCAGCGTGAGCGCGCCCTCGGGATTGATGTGCCGACGATAGTCCGCGAACTTCGCTTTCGCTTCCGCTTCCGTGCGGCCGAGGATCACCGTCATCATGCTGAACATCAGAATCTCGGCCGGGTTGCGGCCAGCTTCCGCGGCGAGCGCGCGGATCGCGGCCACGCGCGGCGCGATCACCTTGGCCGATGGTCCCGACATGAACACGCATTCGGCGTGCTGGGCCGCGAACTGCCGCCCGCGCGGCGAGGTACCGGCCTGATAGAGCACAGGCGTGCGTTGCGGCGAGGGTTCGCTGAGGTGAATGGCGTCGAGCTTGTAATTATTGCCCTCGTGGCGGACGCGATGCACTTTGGAAGGATCCGTGAAGATACCCCGCGCACGATCGCGCAGCGCGGCGTCGTCCTCCCAGCTTCCCTCCCAGAGCTTGTAGACCACCTCCATATATTCGTCGGCGACATCGTAGCGGTCGTCATGCGCGGTCTGTTTGTCCTTGCCGGCGCCGCGCGCGGCGCTATCGAGATAGCCGGTCACCACGTTCCAGCCGATCCGCCCCTCGGTGAGATGGTCGAGCGTCGACATCCGCCGCGCGAACGGGTAGGGCGGCTCATAGGACAGCGTGCAGGTCACGCCGAAGCCGAGATTTTCGGTGACGGCCGCCATCGCCGAGATCAGCAGCAGCGGATCGTTCACCGGGGTTTGGGTGGCGTTTCGCAAGGCGGCGTCCGGGCTGCCGCCGAACACGTCGTAGACGCCGAGCACATCCGCCAGAAAGAGACCGTCGAACCGCCCGCGCTCCAGCGTTCGCGCCAGATCGATCCAGTACGGCAGCCGGTTATACTCGGCGGTGCGGTCGCGGGGATGGGTCCACAGTCCCGGCGATTGATGGGCGACGCAGTTCATCGCGAAGGCGTTGAGCCGGATTTCTTTTTTCATGGTCGGCGACTTTCAGCGCGCGCGGCGCGGCCGCCGCGCAAGAGAATGATGAAGAGACTAATGGCCGGCCTGCTTGAAGGGGATTTCCTCACCCGACGGGGCAGCGACGCGCGCCACATTGAGCGTCATCGAAACCACGTCATAATATCCGTTCACCGCGACCAGATCCATGATGCCCTGTTCGCCGAATGTCTGGAGCGCCCTGGCGTAGATCGCGTCATCGACACCGTGATCGCGCCGCAGTTGCGTCGAGAACTCCCAGACGATGGCTTCGTCGTCCTTCATGTTGTCGGGCTTTCGTCCGGCGCCGATGGCGGCGACGACGGCGGGATCGAGACCCGCCTTGATCGCCAGCGGGGCATGGGCGTACCACTCATATTGCGAGCCCCAGGCTTGCGCGGTCATGAGGATCGCCATCTCGTTGACGCGCTTGTCGAGCGAACTGTTGAACCTGACATATTCGCCGACCTTCTGCAGCCGGTCCGCCAGTTCCGGGCTGCGCAGCCAAGCATTGAACGGCCCCCCGATCGATTTTCGTGGTCCGGTCATGATCGCATCGGCGACGCTGCGCTGGGCGGGCGACATTTGATCGAGCGGTATGGTTGCCATGCGCTCGCCGGTCAGCGCCAGCGCGGAACCTGCCAACAGCACGCAGATAACGGACGCCCGCAGGATCGATTTCATGATGTCCTCTTTCGGATCTTGGTCCGGTTGAACGCCGGCGATGGCCGGAAATTGTTGCATTCCGGCCGGTTTTGGCAAGATAAAATTCCGGCCTTTCGGCGACCCGGCGAAGACGGTTTATACGCTTGCTTCAGCGGACAGGAGAATAGATTTTGCCGCAAGCCACGGTCTGCGATTCGTGGATCAAGTTTTGTCACTTCGCGTATGATAGACATCGCAGGTGCATCGCAAAGACAGGAGCCCCGGTTGGATCGAGTTGCCTATGTCAACGGTTCGTTCGTGCCCCTGGCCGAGGCCAAGGTCTCGGTGCTCGACCGCGGCTTTCTGTTCGCAGACGGCATTTACGAGGTCGCGGCGGTGCTGGACGGCAAACTGATCGACAATGCCTCGCATCTGGCGCGGTTGGAGCGCTCGGTGGGCGAGATCGCGCTGGTTTTGCCGGAGACGCTGCCGCGAATTCAGGAGATCCAGAAAGAGCTGATCGCACGCAACCGCCTTGTCAATGGTCTGGTCTATCTGCAGGTGACACGCGGCGTCCACACCGGGCGCGACTTCGCGTTTCCAAAGGACGTCAAGCCGACCCTGGTGATGTTCGCATCCGTCAAGGACATCGTCGACGCGCCGTCGGCCAAAACCGGAATCGCTGTGATCACCGTGCCGGACATCCGCTGGGCCCGGCGCGACATCAAGAGCGTGGCGCTGCTGGCGCAGGTGCTCGCCAAGCAGGCCGCGGCGGAAGCAGGCGCTGCCGAAGCCTGGATGATCGAGGACGGCATGGTGACCGAAGGCGGGTCGTCGTCGGCCTTCATCCTGACGCAGGACGACGTGCTGGTGACGCGGCAGAATTCCAACGCGATTCTGCCGGGCTGCACCCGCAAGGCGGTGGTGGCGTTGGCCGAAGAACGTCAGCTTCGGGTCGAGGAACGGCCGTTTTCGGTTGCGGAGGCCCTGGCGGCGAAGGAAGCCTTTGCCACCAGCGCCACCTTGTTCGTGCAGGCGGTGGTGACGATCGATGGCAAGGCTGTCGGCAATGGCAAGCCTGGTCCGATGACCAACCGGTTGCGCGAGATCTATCTGGATTTCGCCCGCGCCACGGCGACGTGAAGCTCGCGCGGTGTCACGGCTTCAAGATCAGCTTCTGGACCCGCCAGTTCAACAATTCGGCCGCGTAGAGCACGTTCTCCGACGGACAAGCCAGCACGTGGATCCAGCCGAATTGCTTCAACTGTTTGCCGGACTGGCCGAGCATGCCGAGCACCTTGCCCTCGAGGCTGAGCTTGTAGATGCGGCCGGGCCATGCGTCCGAACTGTACAGCACCTGATGCGGTGGCGGCGTGATGCAAATCGCCCACGGCGCGCCCGGCGCAAAAGTTCCGATGGCGATCATCGCCTCGTCGGGAATTTTGCCGATCGCTGGTTTGGCGTCCGGGGGCACCGGCACGTCGATGGTGAACTGGCGCAGGAATTTTCCCTCGCCGTCGAACACCTGAATCCGGCGGTTGCCGCGATCGGCGACATAGACGTTGCCCTCGGCGTCGGTCGCGATCGAGTGCGGGGTGTTGAACTGGCCGGGTTCCTTGCCGCGTTCGCCCCACGACTTCAGCCAGTTGCCGTCCTTGTCCACCTTGGCGACGCGCGAATTGATATAGCCGTCGCTGATGAAGGTGTTGCCGGCGTTGTCCCAGGTCACGTCGGTGACCTGCCGAAACCGTCCGTCCTCGGCCGGCAGCGGCGGTTTGGGATGCTTCAACGGGCCGGTCTCCTCATCGGAGGCCTCCTGCTTGCGGCCGAACACCATGGCGACGCGGCCCTCGGGATCGAACTTGATCACCATATCGGAGCCCTTGTCGGTCACCCAGATGTTGTCCGCGGGGTCGACCTTGACGGTATGGCCGAACGACCACGCGTAGAGGTTCTTGCCGATTTCGCGGACGAACTGGCCTTTGGCATCGAATTCCAGCAGTTGGGTCGCCGCTGCGGCGTAAGCGGGGCCGCTGGTGTTACCGCGCGAAAGCACGAAAACGTGACCCTTGGAATTGACCGAGACGCCGGACACTTCGCCAAAGTAAACGTTGGGCGGCAGGTTGAGCGGATTGGGGACCGAGTCGAAGGCGATCGAGGGTACCGCCTGCTGCGCGAAAGCCGCTGGCCCGATCAACAATGGTCCGATCAGCAACAACACAGCGACCAGCCAGTGCTTCATGAAATCTCCCCACAAGGTCTGTTTTATTTTCGTATGGAAATGCTAATCCATGGCAAGTCCCGGCGTCCACCGCTGCGGGCGCATCTCGCATCATATCGGTCCGTCGTCCGGCGCATGGCGCGCCAGGTCATCAATCGAACCCCAGGAGAAATACTATGTCCGACATGATATCGCGCACCCTTGCTGCCGCCTGCTTCGCTTTGGTCTGTGTCGCGTTGCCAGCCTCGGCGCAGGAGACCGTCCGCATCCGTGGCACGATCGAAAGCATCGATGGCCCGGTTTTCGTGGTCAAAAATCGCGACGGCGCCGAGCTGAGATTGACGGTCACCGACAAACCGCTGTTCGTTGCGATCGTGAAAGGGACGATGGCGGACATCAAGCCCGGGATGTTCGTCGGCTCGACCGGCGTGACGCAAGAGGACGGCACTCAGAAGGCGATCGAAGTGCATATCTTCCCGGAATCGATGCGCGGTACCGGCGAAGGCCATTACGACTGGGACCTCAAGCCGCAGACCAAGATGACCAATGCCAATGTCGAGCAGACGGTCGCGGGCGTTGACGGTCAGATGCTGTCCGTCAAATACAAGGATGGTGAGAAGAAGGTGCTGGTGACGCCCGAGACCGCGGTCGTTACCTACGTCACGGGAGACCGGGCCGACATCAAGCCGGGGATCAAGATTTTCGTCGGCGCCGCAAAAAAACAGCCGGACGGAACCGTGCAGACCCCGCGTATCACCTATGGCAAGGATGGGTTGACGCCGCCGATGTAAGTGCGGCGCGATCGATCATCTCTGCAACCAAAACAAACTTCAACCGGGAGGACAGAAAAATGCGTTCGATCGTTTCAATGACACTCGCAGCATGCGCTATGGCGCTTGTGAATTCGCCGACACTTGCCGAACAGCCTGCGCCTGCAGCGCCGCCGTCACCGCCGGCCGCCGGCGGCACCCCCGATGCGATACCGTTCGATATTCCCTACGGTGTATCGATTGGGCTCGATCGCGCCAAGGAGGTGATGGCCGCGGCCGAAGCGGAAGCCAAAAGGCGGAACTGGAAACTGAACATCGCCGTGGTCGACACCAATGGCGAACTGGTCCATTTCTCGCGGATGGAAGGCGCAATGATTGCGTCCGTCGGGATTTCGCAGGGCAAGGCCCGGACCGCGGCACGTTTTCGCCGCGAGACCCGTGTGTTCTACAACGCGTTTGAGGGCGGCCATTCCTATATCGGCGCGGTCGATCCCACTTTGGTGGCAAGTCCCGGCGGATTTCCCCTGGTGGAAGGCGGCAAGCTGATTGGCGCGGTGGGATGCAGCGGTGGCACCGGCGATCAGGACGCGGTCGTTTGCAAGGTCGCCGCCGAGGTCGTCAAATAGTACAGACGCGTCCCGGACATAAGCGCGTTTGCGCGCGTCGTTGATGCGCGGTGCGTCGATCAGCGCGTTGTGCGACTTCCGGGAAAAAACGTCGCGCCGAACTTTGTCGGCACTGCAGTGCAGCGGCGAATTCGCTGGACGAAGCAACCATCCGATCCTTAAATCGGTTCAGAAAACGGCCGCAAAATCAGCGGCCTCGAGCTGGAGTCCGCCCATGTGGGTTCTGTTATTGCTGCCCTTTATCGGCCTGTTGTGGGTGCCGTTCTATAACTTTCAGGAGCCGGCGCTGTTCGGTTTTCCGTTTTTCTATTGGTACCAGCTCGCCTGGGTGCCTATCAGTTCGCTGCTGATCTGGCTGGTCTACCGCAGGCGCACACCCGACGAAGCCCCTTAAGATTTACAAGACGGGTTCGTTACAAGACAAGTTACTGGAAAGCAGTGTTAAATGACCGATCAGATTGACTGGACTGCTCTCGCGGTCTTTCTCTTTTTCTTTGTCCTCGTCACCGTGATGGGGTTCTTCGCCGCGCGCTGGAAAGCCGGCCCGGTCAATGCGCATCTCGACGAATGGGGGCTGGGCGGACGGCAGTTCGGCACCTGGATCACCTGGTTTCTGGTCGGCGGTGATTTCTATACCGCCTATACCGTGATTGCGGTGCCGGCGCTGGTCTATGCGGTCGGCGCCTATGGCTTCTTCGCACTGCCGTACACCATCATCGTCTATCCCTTCGTGTTCGCCGTGATGCCGATCTTGTGGAAGGTGGCGCATGCCAACGGCCATGTCACCGCCGCCGACGTAGTGCTGGGCAAATACGGTTCACGCGGTCTCGAGCTTGCCGTTGCGATCACCGGCATGATCGCCACCATGCCCTATATCGCCCTGCAATTGATCGGGATGGGCGTGGTGATCAAGGCGATGGGTCTGACCGGCGAGTTGCCGATCGTTGCCGCCTTCATCATCCTGGCGTTGTACACCTATAGTTCCGGCTTGCGCGCGCCGGCGCTGATCGCCTTTGTCAAGGACATCATGATTTACATCGTGGTGCTGGTGGCGGTGGTCGTGGTGCCGGCGAAACTCGGCGGATATGGCGCGGTGTTCGCCGCGGCCGGCGACGCGTTCGCGGCCAAGGGTGGCGCCACCGGCCTGACATTGAAGCCGGCGCAGATGCTGCCTTACGCGACGCTGGCGCTGGGGTCGGCGCTGGCGGCGTTCATGTATCCGCACACCCTGACCGGGATTTTCGCCTCGAAATCCGCCGACACCATCCGCAAGAATGCGATTCTGCTGCCGGCCTATACGCTGCTGCTGGGCCTGATCGCGCTGCTCGGCTACATGGCCCTTGCCGCCAACATCAAGGTGACGTCGAACAGCGACGTAGTGCCGACGCTGTTCAAGGTGCTGTTCCCGTCGTGGTTCGCCGGTTTTGCGTTTTCGGCGATCGCGATCGGCGCACTGGTGCCGGCGGCGGTGATGAGCATCGGGGCGGCCAATCTGTTCACCCGCAATGTCTGGAAATCCTACGTCAACCCCGACATCAGCCACGCCGGCGAAGCCTCGGTTGCCAAGATCGCCTCGCTGGTGGTCAAGGTCGGGGCGCTCGCCTTCATTCTGTTCCTGCCGACGCAATACGCCCTCGACCTGCAATTGCTCGGCGGCTTGTGGATCTTGCAGACCTTTCCCGCGCTGGTATTCGGGCTGTTCACGCGCTGGTTCCGCGCCGAAGGCCTGCTGCTGGGCTGGGCCGTTGGAATTATCTGGGGATCGTGGACGGCATGGAGCAACGGGCTGAAGCCGCTCGCGAATATCACTCTCGGCGGCGTCAGCTATGTGTTTTATGTCGGGCTCGGCGCGCTGATTCTCAATGTTGTTGTGGCAGCCATAGCGACGGTCATCGTGGCGCGGATCTCGCCGCGCCGCGCGGTTGCCGCGTCCTGACAGTGCCGCGGCGGCTTATGCCTTGCGTCCTGCCGGCGGTGTTTCCGCGACAAAGCGGTTGCGCAAGGTGCCGATGCCGCTGATCTCGATCTCGACGACGTCGCCGGCTTTAAGGTCGGGCGACGCGCCGTCGGTTCCCATCCAGATCACGTCGCCCGGCCATAGCGTGAAGTACTTCGTCAGTTCGACGATGAACGGCTTGATGCCGAAGATCATGTCGTTGGTGCGGAAGCGGTTGCTCTCCTTGCCGTTCACCTTGACGATGGTTTGCATCCCGTCGAGATCGACCTCGGTCTCGATCCACGGTCCCATCGGCTTGAACGTATCGGCATTCTTGGCCCGCCACAGCCCGCGATCGGCCTTCTGCCAGTTGCGCTCGCTGACATCGTTGCCGATGGTGTAGCCGAATACGCAGGACATCGCGTCGTCTTCGGTCAGATGTTTGGCCTTCTTGCCGATCACGACGACCAACTCGCCCTCATAGTGAATCTTTTCGGTGGCGGTGGCCGGAATCACGACATCTTCGTCGTGCGCAATCAGCGCATTCTGCGCGCGATAGCCGATCTCGGGCCGGTCCGGAACGTTGGGCACTTCGCCACGCTTGTCGGCCGCCTCCTTCAGATGCTTGAGGTAGTTCAGGCCGACGCAATAGAAGGTGCGCGGTATCAGCGGCAGCTCGATCTTGACCTCCGCCGGGGAATGCGAGCGCGGTGTACGCTGCCATTCACCGAACGGCTCACCGCTGACCGCGATGACGCGATCATTTTCGACGATGCCCCAGGAGGTCTGTCCATTCGCGGTGAATTTCAGCCAGCGCATCTGCTATCCCTTTTTATTCCGCCGCCGCCCGCGGCGGCGTTTTCCACGCGCCCGCCGCCGGGCGCGGCAGGCCGAGATTTTCGCGGAGGGTCTTGCCGGCATAATCCTTGTGAAACAGACCGCGCCGCTGCAACTCCGGAACGATGTGACGGACGAAGTCGGTATACGAGCCCGGCACATAGGTCGCTGCGATCACAAAACCGTCGCAGCCGCGGCCGACGAACATTTCCTCCAGCCGATCGGCGATTTCCTTGGGGCCGCCGACGATCGCGTCCTGGGTCTGGCCGCGGCCGCTGAAGGTGATGAAATCGCGCGTGCTGGGATTGCTCTTGCCGCTGGTCTTGAGCACGCCGTCGCGGATGCCAAGCATGCCCTGCATGCCCTGCAGCTCTTCGGTGGTCAGCGGTTCGTCGATGCCCTTGGAGGCGAAATCGTAGTTCAGCCCCTCCGACAGCAGCGACAGCGCGTCGATTTCCAGCGGCAGCTTCTCGATCAGCGCCATCTTGTCTTCGGCCTCGGATTTGGTGGCGCCGGGCACCGGTGTGATCAGATTGCAGAGAAACATCTGATCGGGATCGCGGCCGGCCTTGGCGGCCTCGTCCCTGATCGCGCCATAGCCCTGCTTGGCGCCCGCCAGGTTACGCGCCGCGGTGAATATCAGTTCGCCCCAGCGCCCGGCGAAACGCTGGCCTCGGCCGCTGGCGCCGGCCTGAATAATCACCGGATGGCCTTGCGGCGAGCGCGGCACCGTGAACGGCCCGCGCGACTTGAAGAACCGCCCGTTGTGATCGAGGCGCTTGACCTTGTTCGGATCGGCAAACCGGCCGCTGGCCTTGTCGATCAATAGCGAGCCGTCTTCCCAGGAATCCCAATGGCCGAGCACCACTTCCATGAATTCGTCGGCGCGATCGTAACGGAAATCATGATCGAGATGCGCATCCTTTCCCATGTTGTGGGCTTCGCCATCATTGACCGAGGTGACCACATTCCAGGCGGCCCGGCCTCCGGTCATCAGATCGAGGGTGGCAAACCTGCGGGCGACATCGAACGGTTCGTAATAGGTGGTGGAGCAGGTCGATGCGAGGCCGAGCTTTTCGGTGGCCATGCCCATCGCGGTCAGCACGACGACGGGATCCATCTTGACGCAGCGGATGCCATATTCGACGGTATGGGCGTGATCGTTGCCGTAGCGATCCGGCATGGCGAGGCGATCGTCGAAAAACGCCATGTGGAATTTTCCGGATTCGAGAATCCGGCCGATCTCCTGATAGTAGTCCGACGACATCGAGTCGTCGCGTGACTCCGGATGGCGCCACGAACTCGGAAGGTTGGTGCAGTTCTGCGCCTGCAGGAAACCGACCAACGCCATTTGCCGTGTCATCTGGAATCTCCCGGTTGCGCCGAACACAGCATGAATTTCGCAATCATAGATCGAGTTCGGCGGCCAATTTGTATTCGCCGGCCAGCGCGCGCAACTTGTCCCAGGTCGCGTCTTCGACGTCGATGCCGGCGACCTTGCGCTGCTGTTCGCGGATGTATTCGACCTCGCCCGGATAGAACACACCGGTAGAGCCCTCCGACGGTGGCGTCGCCTTGAGATAGCGCGCGAATTCGGCGACCTCCTTCTTGAAATCCTTGAGCGGACGAAACGCCGCGACGTTGAACACCGCCATGAAGCATCCGTCATTGTGCCGGCCGGTCGGCTCGACCCCGAAGCCGAGACCCGTGAGCAGCCCGCACAGCACCTCGACCATCGCCGCCAAGCCGCTGCCCTTGTAGCCTTCGGTGCCGCCGAGCGGCAGCAGCGCGCCGCCTTTGCGGAATTGCAGGGGATCGGTGGTTTGGCGCCCTTCGCTGTCGACGATCCAGCCGGTGGGAATTTCCTCGCCGCGCGCGGCGGCAAGCTGGATCTTTCCGGCCGCGACCGCCGATGTCGCCATATCGAGATAGAACGGCGCGTCGAGATCCGACGGCACGGCGATTGAAATCGGATTGGTGCCGAGCCGCGCCTCGCGGCCACCGAACGGCGCCACGGCTTTGGGCGAGCGGCCGGAATCGGCGGTGGCCAGCCCGATCATGCCTTCGCGCATCGCCATCATCGGATAGGCCGCCAGCCGTCCGACATGGCTTTGTCGAAACACCGTGCAAGCCGCGACATTGGCCGTTTTCGCTTTTTCGATCGTCAGCGCCATCGCCTTGGCATTGACGTGAAAGCCGAAGCCCCAATGGCCGTCGATGACGGTTGTGGTCGGCGATTCCTGCACAATTGTCCATTTCGCGCCGGGAACGATATGTCCGACCTTGATGCGGTCGATGTAAGTCGGGATCGCGATCACGCCGTGAGAATCATGGCCCGCGAGGTTGGCGTTGACGCAGCCGACCGCGACGGCTTTGGCTTCCTCGTCCGACGCGCCGGCGGCCTTGAGCAATGCTGCGCCGATGCGGGTGAGACGGTCGGCCTGCACGATCGCCATGGGGGTCCTCTTTCAAAGCCCGCGCGCGAGCGGGTCTTGCTTGTTGTTGTCGGCACATGGTCTCAAAGCGATGACCGCAGGGCAAGTGGCAAGATATCGAAATCCTCGGGCGCTGCGAGCGCCGGTCGCACCACTCCGATTCCATCAGGCGGAATTGGAATGCCCGGTCTTGCGCGGAAAGTCGGCGGTCCACGGCAGCGACGTCTGGCCCGCGAGCGACTGCAGGATCATCTCCGCGCCGATCGCGAAGGATGAGCCGTCCGGCAGCTCCAGGCTTGAACACCACTCGGCCGGCATCGGCTGCCTTGCTCCGCGCATCTCAAACGCCGGACCCCACCACCATGCCGGAGCCGGCGATCTCTCCTGCTCCGGGACCATCCGCCATTGCGCGAACTCACGCACGATGCGTTCGAATGGTACATTCGCAGCTGGATGCATGGTTGCCCCCGAGCCGTCGCGCCGGCCTGACTGCCTCTGCGCAAGGTAGGCCGTGCCCGCCGGTTCTATTTGTCCTCGGCGGGGAACGCGGTCGCCGGGCCTTCGCCCATGATCAAGAGCACGGTTTCCTCGTCCTTGGCGCCATCCCAATGCACCTGCTTGCCGAAATGCGTGACGAAGCTTCCGGCGGGCATCGGGGTCGTATTGGCGGGATCGAATTTCGGCCCGGAGCCCACCCACCAGGTGCCTTTGATCACGGCAATGAAGCGGTCGTTGGGGTGGAAATGCGGCCGGCTGAAATGATTGCCCGGGGTCCATTTGATGTAGACGGCATAGAACCCGGTCTTGTTCGGATCGCCGACCAGGACGGCCATTTGCGCGCCCTCCGGGCCCACCGGACTCCACTGAATCTGGTCCGGCAATTTATAGATCACCGCAGCAGGATTGAGTTCGGCTGCGGAGCCGATGCTCAACATGCCGGCGAAGAAAGCCGGAATCAGGAAGTATCGCCAAAGCCGATTTGTCATGGTGTCCTCCGCTGCGGGATGCGTGAGCTCAATTGCAGGCGCAAGCTCATCGGATCATTACGCCATGCTAACCGGTCTGGTCGCCACGGTGCAAGGCGCGCGCCTGCATGCGTCCCGGTCGAGGCTTGAGCGTAGCGCAGTTGTGACGGGAAAAGCCGCGCTTCCGTCTCACGTTCAGCAAACTGCAGATCAGGCCGTTGTGGCCGGAGCAGCCGGCGGCAAATTCGCGCCGGCTCGCAAAGGTTCTTCCGTCTTGAGCGGGTGAGCCTTGCTGTGCCAGGCCCAGGCGGTTTTGATGATCGTTGCGAGGTCCGAATGCGCGGGACGGAATTTCAGGGTCTCGCGCGCCGCGGTGGGGTCGGCGACCAGATAGGTCGGATCGCCGGCACGGCGCGGCTTGATGACGTGGGGCACCTTCCGCCCGGTCTCGGCAGCGATGGCGCTGAGAATCTCGCGCACCGAGAAGCCGGTACCGGTGCCGAGATTGAAGGCGCCGCCGCTATGACCTTGCATCAGCAGTTCCAGCGCCAGCATGTGCGCTGCCGCCAGGTCGGTAACGTGAATATAGTCTCGGATGGCGGTGCCGTCGGGCGTGTCGTAGTCGTCGCCGAATACCGCGAAGTCCGCCACGTGACCCTGCAGCGCCATCATCGCGCGGGGAATGAGATGGGTCTCGTTGGCGCGCAACTCGCCGATCCCGCCTGACGCGTCGGCGCCGCTGGCATTGAAATAGCGCAGGCAAAACGCTCCCATATCGTAGGCGCTGCGATAATCCGCGAGCATGCGCTCGATCATCCATTTCGAGGCGCCGTAAGGATTGATCGGCACGCAGGGATAGTTTTCGGGCAGAGCGTTGCTGTCGGCGTTGCCGTAGACCGCGCCGGTGGAGGAGAACACCAGGCGGTTGCAGCCGGCCTCGCGCATCGCATCGAGCAGCGACAGCGTGCCGGCGACGTTGTTCAGGTAATATTTCTGCGGATCGACGACCGACTCGCCAACCAGGCTCGATGCTGCGAAATGCATCACCGCGACGACGGGATACTGCGCGAAGGCGCGGGCCAGCGCGGCCTTGTCCAGCAGGTCGCCGACCACCAGCGAGCCGGTGACGAAACTGCGATGGCCGGTCGATAAATTGTCGTAAGCGACCGGATGATACCCGGCCGCCAGTAGCGCCCTGCAGCCATGCGAACCGATATAGCCGGCGCCGCCGGTGACCAGAACGGCCGGACGATCGCTCAAACTGCTACCCGATTTGTGAAGCGCGTGATTCATAGCGTCGCCCGGTGACCGCTTGGCGTCCGGCCCTTGTGGAACAACAGATAGATGGCGCGGGGATTGGTGGTCAGATATCGCCAGAACAGCCGGCGCGGCTCCAGCCAGATTCGCCAGGCCCATTCGAGCCCGATCTGCTGCATCCATCGCGGGGCCCGCGGCCTGCTGCCGGACAGGAAGTTGAACAATCCGCCGGAGGTCTTGATGACGCCGACATTGGACAGCCGCGGCGTGAATTCCTCGACAAAGGCCTGTTCATAGGGAACGCCGAGCGCCACCCACAGATAATCCGGCGCCAGCGCGTTGATCTCGTCGACCTTGGCTCGGAGAGCGTCGCCCCTCAGATAGCCGTGGGAATATCCAATGATCCGCAGATCGGGGTACATGTTCCGGACATTGGCGACGGCGGCGGCGTTTTCGTCTTCATCGGCGCCGAACATGTAGAACGTCAACCCTGCCGCGGTGGCCTTGCGGGCGACGACGTGAAACAGGTCGGTGGTTGCAACGCGCTCCGGCAGCGGTGTCGATGATCGCAGCCGCGACACGGTAACCAGCGGCTGCCCGTCGGCATTGATGAGATCGGCGGCGCGGAACAGCCGTTCCGTCATCGGCTCGGTTGAACAGCGCGCCAGCACTTCGCCGTTGGCCGATGTCAGATACAGGGGTCGGTCGATCCGGCGCGTTGGGAATACCAGGTCGATCATGAAGTTGGCGGTCTGCTCGATATCAAGCACGGCGAGCCGCAGTCCGCCCAGCGAAATTCGAGGCACGCCGGTGGTGGCGGCCCTTCCTAAGGGATTTGCACGGCGCTCAAGCATACTGTTTGTCTCGCTGACGATGGGCGTTCGCGGGGTGAAGTTCGTTCAGGATGACGCCGATCAGCTTGCGCTCCGCGCCGCCGAGTGCGGTGATGATGTCTTCCATGCAGCCGTTGATGTCGAGGTTCGCCGGCAGCACTGCGACCAGGCCGTCGGCGGCATCGAGCAGCGCGCGATCGGCCGCGCTCCAGGGCGTCTGCGGCCCGTCGAGAATCACGAGATCGTAGCCGCCGGCGGAACGCGTCTGCGCGATCGCCTTGCAGATAGCGCCGCTTGCCTTGGCATCGGATCCCTGGATCGCCGGCAGGATCGAGATGCCGTTCGCGGTCTTGATGGCCCGGGAAGCCTTGGTGCCGATGCTGAGCCAGCTGGTGTGGCTGGCCTCGCTTTTGCCGAAGCCGTTCACCTTGCTCGAAAGCGCATGGGTTGCGTGATCGGCATCCATGATCAGCACGCTGGCGCCGTCACGGGCCGCCGCCAGCGCCACGTTCAGCGTGGCGATGGCGCGGTCCTCATTGGCGCCCGCGCCGATCACGACCATGACCGGTGGTGCGTCCGCGGGCGAACGTTTTGCCAGCATCTCGCGCATCTCGCGCATGGCATTGAGGAAGGTGGTCAGCGGGAAGCCCGCCCGCAGCGTCGGCCAGCCGATCCGCGTCAAGTCGGGAATCCCGCCACTCGCCAGGATTCCGCCGAGGGTCCGCATCACGTCGGATTCCTGCAGCCGTGCGATCAATGGCTTCTCGATCAATGCGATTGCAGCTTGTGGCCGCGGCGGTGTTTCCTGCAGCGGCCTCGACGGCGGAGCCGGCGCCCTCGTTTGGGATTTGAGCGGCGGTTCGACGGGATCGGCCGGCAGCCGTTCGGAAGCGACAACCCAGCCGGTCGCGGCCAGTCCGCCGAGCAGGAAGCCCATCATCGCCAGCACGCTCATGCCCGGCGGGAACGTACGGCGCTGCGGCACGGTAGCCTCACCGATGATGCGCGCGCTCGAGGTGTTGAGACCTTCCTGTTCCTCGGTTTCGCGCGAGCGCTTGAGAAACGACTGGTAGACGTCGCGGCTTGCTTCCACGTCGCGTTCGAGTTCGCGAAGCCGCACCGAAGCCTGGCTCATCTGGACGCTCTGGCGTTTCTGCATCTCAAGCGCGTTGCTCAGCGAGGCTTCAAAATCGCGGGCGCGCGCCAGGTCGTTCTTGGCCGACTGTGCAAAGCGCTCGACTTCTTCATTGATGGTTCGACGCAGGTCGTCGACCTGCTTCTCCATCTGGCGCAGTGAGGGATGCAGCGGTCCCAGTTCGCCTGCGATCTCCGCCTTATGCTTGCGCGCCTCGGCATATTGCGCACGCAGGTTGGCGATGGTTGGTGACTGCAGCGCTTCGGGAATGGCGCCGGCATCGCTCGCGGCGCGGCGGCTGGCCTCGATCTGGTCGTATTTGGCTTGCGCATCGAGCGTCAACGCGCGCGCCGCGGCGAGCCGCTGGTTGCTGGCCGAAAGCTGCTGGTCGCTGATCAGCGTGTCCTGGGTGCCGACGAAATTGTTTTGCGCCTTGTAGACGGCGAGCGCGTTCTCGGCGTTGCGAAGCCGATCTTTCAACTCCTTGAGGCGGCTCGACAGGTCGGTTGTCGCGCGCCGCGCGGCGACGGCTTGCGAGTTCTTCGACTCCGCCAGATAGGCGTTGGACAGCGCGTTGGCGAGTGCGGCCGCCTTCGCCGGGTCATACGACCAGACCTCGATGTCGACGATGAAGCTGCGATCGGTCTTCTTGATATTGATGTGGCGGTTGAGGGCTTCCAGCGCCACCATCGGACCAAGCTTGTTTTCGGCGGCGGACCGGGGCTCGATCCCGAACAGACCGAGCAGCGATGCCATCATGCCCTTGGATTCGCCGCCGAACTCGGGGTCCTTGTCCAGGTGGGTATCCTGGATCACCTGAAGCAGCACATTGTTGGAGGTGATCAGGCGCGCCTGGCTTTCGACGACCATGGCGAGGCCGGAAACATCCTGGGCGCGGGGCGTAAGTTCGCGGTCGACCAGCTGCAATTCCCGGGGATCGACGTAAAGCTGGGAGGTCGCCAGATATTTCGGCGTCAGACTTTTGCCGATCGCAACGGCGAGGCAAGCGCAGATCAGCGCGGTCGCTGCGATCATGATCCTTCGCTGCCACAGCAAGCGGATCAGTTCCACCACGCTGAAGTTCGCGGACGCTCGCTCGCGCGCCGGGCGATCCTCTGGCTTGGCCGGATTTATCGGTTGGTCATAGACAAGCATGGGCCCCAGCTTCCGTTCGAACCGCCGCACGCATCGGCTGAGGGGTTACTCTTCGGGTTACGCCAGGCGCGCAAGGTCTCGGCGCGGAACATACGCAACAGGAAAAATTAACCATGCTCAGTGGGGGACTATTCACCGAAATAGCAAAAAAAGCGTTTAAGCGCGTGCGCATCGCAACGCCTCCGCCATGTTCAGACCGCGAATTTTCCGGCGCGACGCAGCCTCCAGGGCATGGTTCAGGAGCGCCGGCGAACAGCCATAGGGGCTGGGCGTTTCGGCGACGTCATGGCTGTAGAAAATTAACCATCCGTTATTGATTTGCGTTTCGTCGAGCGCGCGCTCGATTGTGTCGCGATCGATGTGCCGGTCGATCAGTGGCATCGCGCGGAGGAATTGCAGGTCCACGGTACGGCTGTTCACGCCCGGCACGATGCTGCGGCAGGACTGGAACGCGGCCTTGAGCTGCCGCTTGCGCCCGAATGACCCGAAGCCGAAGGGGTAGGCGAAGTTGTCGATCTTGATCGAGGGATCCACCGAGTGGAGGTATCGGCGGTTTTGCTCGATCTCCACCGCCATCGCCGCCGCATCGAGATCGCAGGCCCGCCTGTGCGAGAAGGTGTGACAACCGATTTCATGGCCTCTGCGGTGCAGGGCGACGATGTCGGCGACGTCGACGGGCGCCCAATGAGGCGACGACGTCGTGCCGACCTGGCCTCCGGAAACATAAAACGTTCCCCGCACGCCATGGTGTTCGAGAATTCCGGCGCCGGTCGTGGCGGCGCTCTTCGGAATGTCGTCGAAGGTAAAGCTGACCATCGGGGTTTCGTTGCACAGCCGGAAGTGTTCGACACGAAAATGCTTCGCCAGCCGATGGCTGACTTTCGCTTTCGCCGTGGACCACAATGCGTTCATCGTTCAGCGCTTTCGCAAGACCATGTGATAGTCGCCGTGGCATCGGCGGTTACGTCGGCACGTGCCGTGCGGGTGAAATCGATTGTGACGGTCTTGTCCACTGCGAGGCTATCCAATACCGATGCTGGCAAATTTGGTTCTGAAAAACGCAAGGCAGATTTTCAGGCGCCGGCGAGCATGGGAAATGTCGAGCAGCCAGCACAGGACCACGTAGCTGGCCGACCCGACCAGCACCAGAACGAAGCAGGCGGTCAAATCCGAAACGCGAAGGCTCCTGTCGAGCGTTCCGACGGTCAACGCCATGATCAAACCAGCGATCAGCGTCAACGCCAGCCGACGAAGCGGAATTGGAATTGGAAACGCCATGCGGCTGAGCACCAGGGCGCAGGCAAACCCGAAGACGTCGGCACCAAGCCGCGCCCAGGCAGCGCCAATCGTGCCGTATTTGCTGATCAGAACATACGACAGCACCACATTGGCTGTGATGATCGACGCCGTATTGATCAGGTAGAATGAGTTGCGTCCGGACAGCAAAAAGCTTGCATGCAGGTATTGCTGGGTCAGGATCTGGAAGATCACGGCGATCGCCACAATGGGCATGGTGTCGGCGGCGATGACGCGGAAATCCACGCCGAGGACGACATTGGCGACGTGATGGGAAATCACGGCGAACCCGAGGCAGGCGGGCAGCGTAATGCTGAGCAGAAGTTCCGCGCATTCGGCCAGATGCGATCGCACCGCGGCCGGCCCGCGGCTGGCACGAATTTGTACCGCGAGCGGAAAGAAAGCAGCAGCGGCGCTCATCGCCGGTATCATCAGGGTCTGCCGAACCAGGTCCAGCCCTGCGACATATCTTCCGGCATCCGCAGCACCGACAAGGTTGGCGATCATGAATCGATCGGTGACGCTGGAGATGGCAAGCAATGTCAGCGAGAGTGTCAGCGGCAGACCTTGCCTCGCCACAACAGAGAGACCGGCAGCGTCGAATTTCAGGGTCGTTCCGCGCCAGGCGATTCGCGACTGGACGAGGACGGCAAGCAGATAGGCCAGCGCTGACGAAAGCAGCAGCAGGAAACCCGTCGGACTGAACAGCGCGACAACCGCGCCCAGGCCAAGCGCCGCCACCGCGCGCGTCAGCGTAGCCTTCATGACGGTCACGGCGAGAAGCCGCGCGCGAACCAGATCCTGGGTCAGCTCGAACAGGCCGATCGCGATTGAGAGCACGACCGCGGCCATTGCCGCCGTGACATCCAGTCCGACCAGACGTCCGAGTCCGTAGGCGGCGGGCGCAGCCAGACAACAAATCGAATATCCCGATATCACCAGGCCGCGGACGTCGGTGCCGTCGTTTCGCGCGTGTCCGCTCAGGATCAGGTTGCGGAACCAGCCCACCAGAAAGGTGCTGACGACCGCGGCGAACCCAACGCCGAGCAAATAGATGCCGTAATCATGAGGCGAGAACAGCCTCGTGAAGACGATGACGCTCAACAACCCCAGCAATGCCGAAAGGATGTTGGCGGATAGATTGATGCTGGCTTGTCCGATCAGCATAGTGCGTCGAGACCGGCAAATTCTTTGGTTGCGGGATGGGCCGCGCGGGTCGCCCGCGCCTCCTCGATGGCCGCACGGATGACTTGCACCGGCGTTCCCGAAAAGGACGCGACCGAGAAAGCAACATCTTCCTTGCGGGCGCGGCCGAGCAGTTCGTTCAGTTGATGCGGGCTGAGCTCTGGTTGATCCCAATAGCTGATGCACCGCGTACGCCCGGTGAGCGTATGCTTGCCGGAGAACCTTGGGTCGTTCTGCACGAAATAGCCGTACAGCATATACTCCGAAAATTCCCGGGTCCGGCTAAGGGCTTCAACCCAGTGAAGGTTGGTGACGGCTTCGATTTTCGACGCCATCGCGCGGGTGGTCTGCTGGTCCCAGAATATGATGTGGCCGATGAAATCCGATGCCGGAAGCGGCGGCGTCGGCAGACCAAGAAGTTCATGGCTGGTCTCGACCCAGCGCGCATGGCGGATTTGTTCGGAGGTGACTTCGTCGTTCATCTTCAGAAGCGGAATTGAATTTGGATATTCAAACCGCGACAGGTCGAAATTCCGGAAGAACACGACGTCCGAATCGAGAATGCAATATCGCTGGTAAGGCAGCGAGTTGGTCGCGGCTATCTTGAGATATTGCTGCACATGCCAGCCGCTGACAGGCCTGGTCCGGAGCGACCACCAATATTGGCGCCGCTTGCGCTGAAAGATGCGAGGCAGAGGCCGCAGCCATTTGGGCAGAAATTTCGACGCTGGAAGCACCTCCCGGCGTTCGCTCGCAAAGTGCGAAAACAGCGACAGGTCAGAATCCGGGACAAGCAGATAATGCTTCGAAAATGAAGTGACGTGACGGTCAACACTCTCGCAGAGCAGGGTGCACAGTTCGAGGTCGCGCCCGTAAGTTGGCGTTAGCAAGGCTACATTCATCTCGGGAGTCTCGCTGGCGGTGAGATTTTGGATCGACCATTTCCGAGGGGGCTTGGGTCCCTCGTGCGGCCAATGAGCAAGATCGGTGCCGAACTGGTCCAGCGGCCCCCGCGGCACTCAGGCTTGGTTAATTCGCGGCGCGGTAACCATTCCGACCATTGATGCAGCCACGTCGCACCGTGCTGGACCGGATATTGCACTAACGCATGCGCACAACTGGGAATCCTTCGGAGCGTGTGAATATGACGATAGGCGTGCGGTTTCGGCCTGGTTTTCCTTTGCACGGCGCGAGATCCTCCGCGCCTGGTCGTTTTGACACAGCCGACCTGTCCGGGGTGTCCGCTTTTGCAACGCCGCGGCCACAGTCTCCGATAGCTCCAGCGACAAGGTTAATTGCTTACGACCGGTCGCGCGATGCGCGTCATTGTCGCGAGACGATACAGCCGGGTGTCCCATCGCTCTCGGGGGCTCGGCGATGAGATATCGTGCCGACATTGATGGCCTGCGCGCGCTCGCCGTCGTTCCAGTGGTGTTCTACCACGTCGGCGTTCCCGGCTTTGCAGGCGGGTTTGTCGGCGTCGACGTCTTCTTCGTCATTTCGGGATATTTGATTTGCGGCATGATCGACGCGGACATCCGCAAAGGCACGTTCTCGATCGGGAATTTCTACAAGCGCCGGATCTTGCGGATTTTGCCGGCGCTGTTTGTGATGTTCATGGTCACCAGCATTCTGGCCTATGTGTTCTGCCTGCCGGTCGAACTGGAGGAGTATTCCAGGAGTTTTGCCAGCGCGGTCGGTTCGATTTCCAACGTCTACTTCGCATCGACGGCCGGATATTTCGATGCTCCGGCAGCGACCAAGCCGTTGTTACATACCTGGTCGCTGGGCGTGGAGGAGCAGTTCTACCTTATCGTGCCGTTGTTGATGCTGTTCGCTTATCGCGTCTTGCCGAAGCGTGCCAAGCTGCTGTTTGCGATCCTCGCCGCCCTTTCCTTCGCGGCCGCCGTGCTGGTTTGCTATCGGAACCGCGACTTTGCATTTTACCTCACACCGTTTCGTGCATGGGAGCTGGCCCTCGGCGCGCTGCTGGCGATCGGATTCTTTCCGGTTCCGGAAACTGGATTCAACAGGAACCTTTGCGGTACCGCGGGAATGCTGCTGGTGCTCGGCACGGTGGTGTTTGGATCTTCATCGGTCCCGCTGCTGGCAATGACCTCCCTGGCCACTATCGGTGCCGTTTTGCTGATCGCTTCCAGCGAGCGCGGCCCTTCGGTGGCTGGAAGGTTGTTGTCGCTGCGACCGATCGTTTTCATCGGCCTGATTTCCTATTCGCTCTATTTGTGGCACTGGCCGCTGATTGTCTTTCAACGCACTGACGGACTGCTTGTCTCCGATGCATCCAGCACCACGAGCGCGCTGGTGCTGATCGTGGTCTCGGTCGGCGTCGCCTGCCTGTCATGGAAATTCGTCGAGTTACCGTTCCGGTCGAGGGCCAAGGACACTTCCAAGGCCACCGTGTTCGGTATCACCTCGACTGCGATGGTCTCGGCCTTTGCGCTTTGCGGCATGGTGCTGATCGCGAACGGGGCGCCGTTCCGCTTTCCCCAGCGCGTCGTGGCGATCGCTTCCTATCTCGGATATGATCCTTCCCCCGCTTTCCGGTCCGGCCAGTGCTATCTGTCGAGCAACCGCCAGCATCTCGACGTCCACACCTGCATGACGCCGGACCCGAAGCGGCCGAACTATCTTCTGGTCGGGGACAGTCACGCAGCGCACCTCTGGTTTGGTCTGCAATCCGCGATGCCGGAAGTGAATATCATGCAGGCGACCGTCGGCGCTTGCCGCCCGGTGCTCGAACCGGTCTCGATGTTCGATACCCGGGCTTGTCCGAAACTCATGCGGTTTGTTTTCGACGACTTTCTTGCGAACACCAAGGTCGACAAGGTTCTGCTCTCCGCTTCATGGAAGGACGAGGATATCCCGGCCTTGTCTGCCACTCTTGATCTGCTGAAACAGAAAGGGATCGACGTCACCGTACTGGGGCCGATCGTCGAATATGACAGCGCGCTGCCGCGGCTTCTGGCCGACGCCATCCTTCACAACAAACCCTCCACCGTCAGCGCCATGCGGACGCCCGGAATTCACGAACGCGATCGGGCAATGAGCCGGATCGTCACCGCCAAGGGTGCGTCCTACATCTCCGTCTACGATCAGGTTTGCCACAACGGTCGCTGCGATGAATTTGCCGAAGGCGAGATTCCCATGCAGTTTGACGCCGGTCATCTCACCGCAGAGGGATCGATCGAAATCGGGCGGAGGCTGTCAGTCTCGATCGTCGGGAAGCAGGCGGAGATGAACCATGCTTCGAACTGATCGGCATTGGTGCGGCGCCGGGTCCCGGGGCGTCTTCAACAGACTGGTGGTTCTGATCGCGGCAACCGCCCTGGGCGTCATCGTCGCGGCTCACGGTGAGACGACGGCCGGCTCGCGCGCCGGTGCGAATTCCTCAAAACTCGCCGGCGCGTTCGTGAACTGGGGGCCGGTCGGTCGCGAGGTCACGTTGCAGGCCTGGGAAAAATGGCTGAAGCAGGAGCCGTCGTCGGTGCTGGGCGTCGACTTCTACGCCCAAACCACCTGGGACGATTATTCGCGATTGAGCTGGGTGCCGGGCATCTGGAAAAAACTCAATCCGAAGCGAAATGTGGTCTGGTCGATGCCGCTGACGGTGAAAGGCACCCGCCTGGCCGAGGTCGCGAGCGGCGCGCATGATGCCGAATTTGAAGCCGCCGCCAAGGCCATTTCCGGAGCGCAGCCGAGGGCGATCATCCGTCTCGGTTGGGAAATGAATCAAGATTCTACGGCGTGGTTCGCCAAGGGCCAGGAGGCCGACTACATCGCCGCGTTCCGGCGCGTGGTTGGAATATTCAGGCGGTACTCGGCCGATTTCAAGTACGACTGGTGTCCGGGGTGGGGGCCTCAGGAAATCCCTGCGGATAGCACTTATCCGGGTGACGATGTGGTCGATTACATCGGTCTCGACGTTTACGATTTCAAATATGAAGGCTCCGTCGAGGAGCGATGGAATGCGCACTACATGAAGGCGCCGTTCGGCCTGGAATGGCAACGAGACTTCGCTGCCCGGCACGGCAAACTCATGAGTTTCCCCGAATGGGGAGTGGGCAATTTCGGAGACAACCCTTTCTTCGTTCAGCAGATGCATGACTGGTTTGCGAAGAACGACCGGAATATCGCCTATGCGGCCTATTTCGACGTGAACGGTATGTGGCCGACGCAAATCGATAACGAGCAGTTTCCCGAGTCGAAAAAGCTGTTCAGAAAACTCTTCCAACGGAACAACGACCGATGAAAATCTCCGACCCTATGCCGCCCGTGCCCCGCGCACTGATTGCGACGTCGCGTTCGCTCGATGCTTCGATTGCGACCGTCATATGCGTTCCCTGCTTTCGCAGACCGCAACATTTGCGCCTGACGCTGGAGTCGCTCGCCAATCAGCGCACCGATCGCCGCTTTGCGGTTGTTATCGTCGAAAATGACGCCGTAGGACGCGGAAGCGTGCCGGTCGCCACCGAATTCCTCAAGGCGGATCGATTTGCCGGTCTCTGCGTGGTTGAGCCGCGTCAGGGCAATTGCCACGCCATCAACGCCGCCTTCGAGACTGCGCTGGCGAGCTTTCCGACCGCGGCCCAATTCCTGATGATCGATGACGACGAGATTGCCTCGGCGGACTGGCTGGAACTGATGCTGCGCGCCAGCGAGACTACCGGCGCCGACCTGGTCGGTGGCCCGGTGCTGCAGAATTTCGATGACGAGATGAAGCGCGGGTTGCAGCGCCATCCTGCATTCCGGCCGGCCTATGACACTAGCGGGCCGGTGCCGGTGATCTACGGTTCTGGCAACTGCCTGATCACGCGGCCTGTCTTCACCAGGTTGGCGGATCCTGCCTTCGATCTGCGGTTCAATTTCCTTGGCGGCGGCGATACCGATTTTTTCTCGCGCTGCCGCCGGGCCGGGATGAAATTTCACTGGGCCGCGGAAGCAGTCATTACCGAAACCGTGCCGCATAGCCGGACCAACCCAGGCTGGCTTCTGCTGCGCGGCTTGCGCATCGGGGCCATCAATTATCATGTCCAGCGCAAGGCCGCCAAAACCGCGTGGTCGCGCGCCGGCCTGCTGGCGAAGATGTTTGCATTGTTGCCGATGTCGCTGTTTCGCGCCGGCCGGCTGATTTTAACCGAACAAAGGGCTGTCATCGCGATGCATCCGATGATTGTCGCTGTCGGCAGCGCGCTGGCGGCGATCGGTATCGAACCGCAGCCCTACAAGGCTTCGAAGATCGCATCGTGAGCCGGTTGGTCACCGCTTCACGTTTCTGCTGACGGCGTCCGGGCTGCATGATCTGGCGCCGTTCCGCCTTGGGGAGCGACGAACTGCGCACGTACCGCCAGCGCGACATCATGCCACCAGCCATCGAAATCGAACGGCGTTTGAACCGACGGCCATTTCAGCGCCGATACGATCCGGTCGGCATAGGCGGCTTCATCGGCATCGCGCGAGACAAGCACGATGGCGCCGCGATCGATCAATTCCTTGAAGCGGGGGTGATGGTCGAACTCGTCCGGCTCGGCCGGGCCGGTGACGATGACGGGCCGGCCGGATTGCACGCATGTGACAACGCTGCCGCGCCGCGCGGTAAGGCCTTCCTCAAGCGGATAACAGAAGGCGTCGATCTGGCTGAACAGGCCGAAGACCTCGTGATCGGATGCGACATAGCCGCTGACGATGACATCGTCGCTGATGCCGAGTTCGGCAGCGCGGGCGTGAAATTCTTCCTCGACCTTGTCGACGCCGCGGATGAACGATCCGACATAGACCAGTAGCGGCTTGAGCCCGCGCTCCTTCAGTATGGCGGATATGTTGAGCAGCGCATTGGGCTGCTTGCCCGGATAGATCGAACCGAAATGGCCGATCATCAGCCGCCCGGCCTCCCGCGCGGCGGCGAGCCGCTGGCGCAATTTGCTGTCGACAATTCCAGCGGGGGCTTCGATGTTCGGCGGCAGGGGCGCCAGCACGCATTTCCGCGCGGTCCAGCCGACCACGGGATCATCGGCGAGTTCCCGCCGCACCAGCGGCGAGAACATCACGATGGTGTCGGCGAGCAACAGCGCCGGAATGTAGATGATACGGCGCAACCGGTGAAGGCCGGCCCATTCGTGCTGGATCAGGATGGTACGCCGGCCGCGCAGCCGCGCCATTGCCATTGCCAGCAATGGCCGAAACATCACGCGTTTCCAGGCCACAATCGGAAAGTTGCAGACCAGGTTCCGTGCCGACCCTGTGGCACGCCAGATCTCGGCGACCGATCCTTCCGATCGCGTCAGGGTCAACGTCGTGCTGCTTCCCGGGTCGAGTTTCTCGATGGTCTCACCCAGCAGGCGGGTAAATTGCCCGACACCGCATTGCATTTGCGGTCCCGCGCCGAGAAACAGTGACTGGTATGCAGGTTCTGAAGTCATGGTGCGGCGGCAGCGCCTTCGGGTGAACGTCCGCGTTAGCCATAGCTTCCAGACATTAGCTTCCGGTAAGCGCCGCGGCCGCGATGGGCATCGTTTTTGCCAGATGGAAGGTGAGAAGAGCCTGGCCGTCCCATAACGGGACACCGGGCGGTGAGGGTATTGAAGATTTTCAGGCCGGTGACTGCGGGAGCGAGACAATGGGCAAAGACAGGGTTTTCACCAATTGGGACGACACTCATTCGGTATTGTGGGGCCAACAGCCGATCGAGCTTGCGCATCAGGTTCATAAGTCGCCGCTGTTCTCCGCCGATACGCTTGCCGAATTGATCGAGCGCTATCCGCGCGAGCACTACAGCCTGGTACAGACCGGCGCTCGCGGATCGAGCCGCGTCTGGCGCGAGGGCGAAATCGGCGATCTCGGGGGCCGTCAGGTGATGGACGCGATCTCGCGCGGCGGGCTTTGGCTCAACATGCGCGATGTCGGCGCGGTCGATCGCCGCTACCGCGAAATGCTGGATGGCATGTTCGAGGAGATCGCAACCAAGGTTCCGGGCTTCAGTGTCCGTGACCATCAGGAGAGCATCCTGATTTCCTCGCCGGATGCACAGGTCTATTATCATTTCGATCTGCCGGGTCAGGCCCTGATGCAGGTCGCCGGCCGCAAGCGGGTCTATGTCTATCCGAACAAGGCGCCGTTTCTGACGCCGAGGATGCTTGAGGATGTCGCTGTCTTTGATGTCGAAGTCGATATCCCCTATGAGCCCTGGTATGATAAATATGCCAGGGTTTTCGATATCGGACCCGGCCAGATGCTCAACTGGGAACTCAACGCGCCGCACCGCGTGGAGAATCTCGACACATTCAGCGTTTCGATGACGGTCGCCTACACCAATGATCAGATCAGGCGTTCCGAGATCGTTAACCTTGCCAACGGCCTGTTGCGGAACCGCTTCGGCTATTTGCCGCGGAGTCGCAACCTGCGTGGCCCGTCATACTTTGCTAAGGCGGTGATGCAAAAGCTTTATCGTGACAGCGGTTGGGTGAAGCGCCAGCGCCAGGCGCGCCGTCCGACTGAATTCCGGCTTGACGCCGCCCGACCGGGCAAAATCATCGATTTGCCGAAGGCGGCCTGAGATAGTTTGACTTGCAATGACGGCGTTGACGGCAGAGCCACGGCATCCGGGCGCGCGAGGGGTTCCTCGCACGGCCGGTTTCCGTGTCGAGTTGGTCCGCGACTGGAAACAGGCGATCGCGCGCTGCAACAATGTCCGCTCGTCAACGCTGTTTCAGGATCCTCGTTGGCTTGACGCATGGTACAAGGCATTTGCCCATGTCGCTGATGTCGAGCCGCTGATCGCGGTGATCTCGGACGCCTTGACGTCCGAGCGTGTCGCCTTGTTGCCGCTGGTTAGGCGGCTGCAGAACGGTGTCCGGATTATTGAATTCGCCGATCTCGCGCTGACTGACTACAACGCTCCGATGCTGGGGCCGGCCGCGCCCCGCGATGCGGTGGCGGCTCGTGCGCTGTGGCGCGATTTTCTGGCCGCGTTGCGACGGATGCCTGGCGGTGCCGATCTCATTCGCCTGCGCAAGATGCCGGCCGATCTCGACGGCTGGCCCAATCCGCTGACGTTGCTCGACGGCGCAAAGCCGTCTTCGCTCAATGGCAATGTTGTCGTGACCGGCGAGGACTTCGACGCTTACCGCTATTCGCTCGAGCGAACCGTGCGCAAGGAACTGGAGCGAAGCTGGCGCGTGTTCAGGCGCGATCCTTCCGCGGCGTTCCAGATGGTCAGCGACAGGAGCCATGCACTGCGCATCCTCGCGACCATGGAGATTCAGCAGGGTGCGCGGATGCAGCATCTCGGATTGAACTTCATACTCAACGGCGAGACCTGCGCGGCGTTTTACCGCAATCTCGTCGGCGAAAATCTTCGCGGCGGCTATGCCGTGCTGTCGGCGCTGACCGCCGGCGAGGAGGTGGTTGCGACCCTGCTCGGCATCCGCGTCGATTCGCGTTACGTGATGGTGCGGATCAGCAATGCCGGCGAAAAATGGTCGAACTGCTCACCGGGCCGGCTGATCATCGAACGCACCATGGCGGCGTTGCATCGGGATGGTGTCCGGCAATTCGATTTCAGCGTCGGCAATTATGCCTACAAGCGCCGGTTCGGCGTGATGCCGCTGCCGCTTGCCGATATCACCGCGGCGTTAAGCTGGCGTGGATTGCCCTATGCCTGGCGCGACCGCGCCGTGCGTGAACTCCGGCGCCATCCGCGGCTGGCGGCGCAGGTAGACCGCGCGTTCGGCAAGACGCCCTCGCGCGAAGAAAGCTAGACAATAAGAACTAGATCTGCCGCACCAGGCCGGGCTGGCCCGGCGCGCATTCCAGCGCATCGCGGTCCCACTTCGCGGCATTCGCAGCGGCCTCATACGTGCTTTGCAAAAATTCGAGCAACGCCTGGTCGGGCTGTGCGGCGTTACGTACCGCCTCATAGGGCAGGATGAATTCGCCGAGCGCTTCGCTGAAGAATGCCGCGGCGGGCCGCACCGGCATGGCCCGGTAGCCTTCGGGTTCGGGATAGGCATAGGAATAGAACGCGGGATAGTCGATCGCGCCGCTGCCCGGCCAGAAGCCGGCGCTGCTCTCCTCGTGGGAATATGCTTCACAAGCCACCGCGTCGGATAGATAAGGGACCCCGCCGGGATGGCGCGGCGCGCGGCGGCCCGAAAAGCGGGTCACCGCGAGATCGAAGCTGCCCCAGAAGAAATGCACCGGGCTCGCCTTGCCGAGAAAGCCGGTGCGGAATTGCTTGAACACGCGGTCGACATTGACCAGGATTTGCAGGAAGCGCCGCACCGCGTCCGGGTCATAGGACGCGTGCTTCTGGTCCAGCGAAAACCGGATCGGCTCCGGCAATTCGCTCGGCATCTCGTCGATAGCGATGTGAATGCCGAGCTCTGCGAGAGCAGCCGTCACCGCGGCATAGAAGCTCGCGACCGATTGTCCGGCCAGCGCAAAACGCCGCGCGGCGCCGTCGCTGGTCGAAATCCGTAAATCATGATCGATCAGGTCGAAGTCGATCTGAAAGGTGCGGGTGCCGTCCGGAATCGGCGAGGTCGTCAGACCGCGCGCGGTGACGTAAAGCGTAACTTGCCAGGAGTGATTGAGCCAGGGCGCGCGTGCGAGGCGGATCTTGCCGATGATCTGGGTCCATAGATGCAGCGTCGCATAGGTTTCGCGCCACTCGGCGGTGGGCAATTCCGGCCAGGCCACTTGCGAGGTGTTGCTCATCGGTCACCGCGAAAGACGATCATCAGCGTTCCCTCATATGACGAGGCCGGCCGCGACCCGGCCCGGCCTTACAGGCGAATCCAGAGTGATTGGGGAAGGACGCGATCGTTACTGCTTCGCGCTTGCTACTTCTTGACGCTTTTGGCGAAGGCGGCGTCCACTTCATCTTTCTTGATCCGGGCTGCGGGATTTCCGGGCTGACCAAGGTTTTGTTCTTCGGTGCCGTCGCCCATCATGCCGGGATGCGGCGTGGCAGGTTGCTTCTTGGCCGTGTCGGTCTTCTTGGGGTCGGGCTTGCTGGTCATTTCAAACTCTCCAGGCGCAAAGGCGCGTGATCCAACCCGGTGAGCGCCGTTTGGTTCCGCTTCGGCGGATGGGGCGGCACTCATGGACGAGAATGCCGCCCGCGAGGCATCAGCCGTGCAGCTTTTTCGCGGTCTCCGCGATCACACGTCCCTGATAGCGCGCAGCCGCGAGCTCGTTTTCGCTGGGCTGGCGGCTGCCGTCGCCGCCGGCAATGGTGGTCGCGCCATAGGGCGAGCCGCCGGTGATCTCGTCGAGCTTCATCTGGCCGCCAAAGCCGTAATCGAGGCCGACGATGATCATGCCGAAATGCAACAGATTGGTGATGATCGAGAACAGCGTGACTTCCTGGCCGCCGTGTTGGGTCGCGGTCGAGGTGAAGGCACCGCCGACCTTGCCGTGCAGCGCGCCCTTCATCCAGAGGCCGCCGGCCTGGTCAAGAAAGTTCGCCATTTGCGACGACATCCGGCCGAAACGGGTGCCGGTGCCGACAATGATGGCGTCATAATTGGCGAGGTCGTCGATCTTGGCGACCGGCGCGGCCTGATCGACCTTGTAGTAGGAGGCTTTCGCGACATCCGGCGGCACCAGTTCGGGCACCCGCTTGATGTCGACCGACGCGCCGGCTCCGCGAGCGCCCTCGGCGACGGCATTCGCCATGGTCTCGATATGACCGTAGGCGGAATAGTACAGCACTAGAACTTTTGGCATGGTTAGTCTCCGTTTGCGGGTGGTTTGATTTATGTGAGGCGTCGTTGCCGGGCGTAGCCGTCCGAAGGACGGCGTCGATCGTCTTCGCAAGATTTTTCCGAACAAGGATCGATGCGCGGGTCGAAACCCGCGCATGGCATTCTTTGTATCGCTGCAGTGCTCCGGCTCACGCCGCGTCGACCAGCACCAGTTCGGAATCTTCCAGCGCGGTGATCTTGAGCCGCGCCTCGTCGCGGATCGCGACGCCGTCACGGGCGTTGACGCGGACGCCGTTGATGTCCACCGCGCCCGCCGCCGGCACCAGATAGAGATTGCGGGTTTTGCCCGGCGCATATTCCGCGCTCTCGCCGGCCTTCAGCGTAGTGGCGAGCACTCGCGCGTCGGCCCGGATCGGCAGCGCGTCCTTGTCGCCTTCGAATCCGCTGGCGATGGTGACGAAGTTGCCGGAACGATCCGACTTCGGAAACGGCTTGGCGCCCCATGTCGGTGGCCCGCCCTGCGTGGTTGGCTCGATCCAGATCTGGAAGATCTTGGTTTTGGCTGGCTCGAGATTGTATTCGGAGTGACGGACGCCGGAACCGGCGCTCATCACCTGGACGTCGCCGGCCTCGGTGCGTCCCTTGTTGCCGAGACTGTCCTGATGGGTGATCGCGCCTTCGCGGACGTAGGTGATGATTTCCATGTTGGCGTGGGGATGCGCGGGAAAGCCGGTGTTCGGCGCGATCTCGTCGTCGTTCCACACCCGCAACGCGCCGTGGCCCATATTGGCCGGGTCGTGGTGACTGCCGAACGAAAAATGGTGCTTGGCCTTCAGCCAGCCGTGATCCGCGCTGCCGAGCTTGTTGAAGGGTCGAAGTTCGATCATGGGAGCCTCCTTTGAGTTCCGTTGACCTCTGGATATGCACTTCCGAATGGTGCATAAATAGAAACTAATGAAACACATTGTTTCCAAAATTAATCTAATTGGGCTCGGCGATGGCACAGCTTCCGGACTTTGAAGGCCTCGCGATTTTCGCAAAAGTCGTGGAATTGCGGTCATTTGCGGCGGCGTCGAACGAACTGGCGCTGTCCAGGGCCACGGTATCGAAGGCGGTCAGCCGGCTGGAGGAGCGGCTCGGCGCCCGGCTGTTCAACCGCACCTCGCGGCGTCTTGCCCTGACCGATGCCGGGCAAAAGCTGTCGGAGCGCGCCGCGCGCCTGCTGGCCGACGGCGAGGCGGCGGAGAACGAAGCGCTGGCGCAATCGGTGGCGCCACGCGGACTGGTACGCCTCGCAGTGCCGATGACGTTCGGCATCAGAAAGGTGGCGCCGATCCTGCCGGAGTTTCTCAAAGCCTATCCCGATGTCGCCATCGACCTTCATCTCAGTGATGCCATGGTGGATCTGATCGGCGAAGGCTTCGATGCCGGCTTGCGTGTCGCGAGCCTGCCGGACTCGTCGTTGATCGCGCGGCGGCTGTGCGCGATGCCACGCTACACGGTGGCGTCGCCCGAGTATCTCAAGCGCCACGGCCGGCCGACGCATCCGATGCACCTCGCCCAGCACAAATGTCTCGGCTATGCCTATCTCTCGACGGCGGGCGCCTGGCATTACACCAACGCCGCCGGCGAGCAGGCCAGCGTGCGGCCGGCCGGGCCGCTGCGTGTCAACAATGGCGAGGCGCTGATGCCGGCGCTGCTGGCAGGCCTCGGCATCGCCGATCTGCCGGATTTCATTGTCGGCGACGCCATCGCCTCGGGCGAGGTCGAAGTGATCCTGAAGGGCTGGAAGCAGACCGAGGGCGCGGTGCATCTGTTGATGCCGCCAGGCGGCCCGCGTCCGGCCCGCGTCGAGGCGCTGGCGGATTTTCTGGCAAAGCATTTTGCCGGTGCCAGGAAACGAAACTCGTAGCCCGTAGGGTGGGCAAAGCGCAGCGTGCCCACCATGCTCCATGACATGATATGACGACTCATGCCGCGATACATTCGTGCCAAAGGCAGCGTCTTCTTTTTCACGGTCGTTCTCGCCGAACGGCCGAGCAAGCTTCTGCTTGAGGAGATCGAACGTCTGCGGCAGACCTATCGCGCCGTCCAACAACGTCGTCCGTTTCAAACTATCGCGGTCTGTGTATTGCCCGATCATATTCACGCAATCTGGGCGCTGCCGGAGGGCGACGCCGATTTCTCCGCGCGTTGGAGCTTGATCAAGAGCGGCTTTTCACGAGGCTTGGACTCAAAACCGCGATCCACAAGCAAGGTCGGTAAACGGGAGAAGGGTATCTGGCAGCGCCGCTACTGGGAGCACGCCATTCGCGATGACGCGGATCTTGAGCGCCATGTCGACTACATTCACTTCAACCCCATAAAACATGGATACGTCACGCGCGTAGCCGATTGGCCGCACAGCAGTTTCCATCGCTATGTCGAACAAGGACTGCTCGTACCCGACTGGGGAGGGGACATAAGGGATATTCAGGGATCGTTCGGCGAATGAATGGTGGGCACGGCGCGAAGAGCGCCTTTGCCCACCCTACGATCTATCCATCCCGCGTCCCGCCCGTAGGGTGGGCAAAGGCACCGGGTCGCGCGTACGCGCGCCCGATGACAGGCTCCGCGTGCCCACCATCTTCATAGCAGCGCCGCGCCTCTACGAGCGATCCTCGCACACATCGACCCATTCGGCCGCTACCAGCTCGGCCATCCGTGATGGCGCGATACGCACGGCGCTGTGGATCGAGCCCGCCGCCGGCACCACCTCGTCGAACGCTTTCAATGATACGTCGCAATAGACTGGTAGCGTTGTCTTCAATCCGAATGGGCAGACGCCGCCGACTTCATGACCGGTAATGTCGGCGACCTCGTCGAGGCCGAGCATCTTCGGCTTGCCGCCGAACAGCGCCTTGACCTTCCTGTTATCCATCCGCGACGTGCCGCTGGTTACGATCAGCACCACGCGTTCGCCGATCCGCAAGCTCAATGTCTTGGCGATCCGCGCCGGTTCGACGCCATAGGCCTCGGCCGCCAGCGCCACCGTCGCCGAGCTGACTGGTGATTCGATCACGGCGATGTCAGGGGCTTTCTCGGCGAAAAACGCCCGGACCGATTCAAGGCTCATGGGGTTAGGTCTCTCTCGCCGAGAACCTATTGCGTGCTGCGATCGGTGACATCGGCAAGGAAGTTTTCAAGCATCTTTGCCGCATCATCCGGCACGGCGAGACCGTGGCGGGGATAAATCTGCATCGCACTATACTGGCTTGAATTATAGGTCAGCCAGACCTTGTCCTGGTCGTCCTGCCAAACCAGCGCCTTCATCGGAAGATCGATCGCGAGCGTCGCGCTTTTGGTCATCTGCGGCGTTCCAGCCTTCGGATTGCCGAACACGATCACCGTTCGCGGGCGCATTTGAAGCCCAGCGTCCCTTGCCGCGGCAGCGTGATCGATCCGGCTGAAGATCAGCCATCCGGCCGCGGCTTTGGATTTGATTGCCGTCTCGAATCTTTCGATGGTCTCCGGAACGGTGTATTTGCTTGGCTTCGTGATCAGGCCGCCGTCGGCCAATGCCAGGGAAGAAGACATCACGAGTAAAACTCCTGCAATCATCCTGCTGCCTAGGATCATTTCGATCATCCTCCGCGTCAACACCGAAAAATGCGGACCATCATTGCCGATACGGTCTTCGGCGTGCCATCCCGGCGCTCAAGTCAACGACTGCAAAACTCCGGGCAGATCGGCGAGAGCCTTGATGCGATAATCGGGCTCGATCCCCAATTCGTCCATCTGCATCCGGATCGCCTTGAACATGGTCAGCGGCGGGACGAGGTCGCTGGTGGCGCAGGCCTGCGCCATCGCCTCCGGCGTCACCCGTTCGATCCAGGCGACGTTGAGGCCGAACGCCTTGGCGCCGCAGGCGTCCCACGGGTTCGAGGAGACGAACAGCACCTCGGCCGGCGCCACCCCGAGCACGGATTGGATCAGGCTGTAGGCCTCCGGCGCGGGCTTGAAGACCTTTTGGGAGTTGATGCTGATGACGGCGTCCAGCACGCGGTCGAGCCCGCTGTTGCGCACCAGCGCATCGAGCATCGCGGGGCTGCCGTTGGACAGAATCGCGAGTTTGCGGCCGCGCATCGCCGCAAGCGCTGTGGCCGCATCGGGATAGAGATCGAGATGCAGATATTTTTCCATGATTCGTTCGAGCACGATTGTCGTCATGCTTCAGCCCGAGAATCCGCAGCGTGTAGACGAGCGAATCCCGGGTCACGACCGAGAAATCCTCATAGCGCCGCATCATCGACCGCAGCCAGGAATATTCGAGCTGCTTGATCCGCCAGATTTGCGTGACGATCTCGCCATAGCCGGGAAACGCCTGTTCGGTCACGGCGGCCACCGACTGAATGTCGTAGAGCGTGCCGTAGGCATCGAACACAACGGCTTTGATGGTCACGTGAACCCTCGTCGATCGATCGCTGCTAGATGTTCAACATCTTCCGCGCATTGGCCTTCAGCACCTTCGGCCGGATCTCGTCGCGGATCTCGAGTTTGGCGAAGTCCGCCATCCAGCGGTCGGGCGTGATCACCGGCCAATCCGATCCGAACAGCATCTTGTCCTGCAAGATGCTGTTGATGTAGCGCACCAGGATCGGGGGGAAATATTTCGGCGACCAGCCGGACAGGTCGATATAGACATTCGGCTTGTGGGTCGCGACCGACAGCGCCTCTTCCTGCCACGGGAAGGAGGGGTGCGCGAGGATGATCTTCAAATCGGGGAAGTCTGCGGCGACGTCGTCCATGTACATCGGATTGGAATATTTCAGCCGCATCCCCATGCCGCCGGGCATGCCGCTGCCGACGCCGGTCTGTCCGGTGTGGAACAAGGCAATGGCGCCGCCTTCGTTGATGGCTTCGTAGAGCGGATAGGCCAGCCGATCGTTGGGATAGAAGCCCTGCATGGTCGGATGGAATTTGAAGCCGCGAACGCCGTAGTCCTCGATTAGCTTGCGCGCCTCGCGCACGCCGAGCTTGCCCTTGTGCGGATCGATGCTGACAAAGGGTATCAATATGTCGAGATTGTCGGAGGCGACTTCCAGCATCTCGTAATTGCTGTAGCGGCGAAATCCAGTCTCGCGTTCGGCATCGACCGGGAAGATCACCGCCGCGATCTTCTTGGAGCGGTAATAGGCCGCGGTTTCCGGCACCGTCGGCGGATGCTTGTGCGGCGATTTGAAATAATCCGCCATCTGCGCCTGGAAATCGTCATAGCCGTCGTCGCCGTGCATGCCGCAGGGCTCTTCCGCATGGGTGTGGATATCGATCGCCACGACGTCTTCGATATTGGGCAGCTTCAATTTGGGCATCTGGCCTCCCGGCGGCCGTTTGTTCGAACCATTGGCAAATTGATTATACCATATAACGAATTTGGCAAGGCTTGCGAACGGGCCATCGTGAAAGACGAGCCGTATGGGAACATGCCTGACAGAATGGAGCAGGGAGGGCGAGTTTGTGCAAGCGGACGCCGGGAATCTGCGACGGCACCATCATGCCGTTGCAACGCGGAGGCATCCGCTGCGGCTTGCAGTTCGCCGATTTTAAAGTACGCGCACCTCGGCAAAGGTCAGCGGGCGCAGGTTTTCGCCGTCAAAATAAACGAACCGCAAGCGCCGCCGATGCGAAACCATGCTCGCGGGCAGCGGATCGTAGCGAAACGACCCGCCGCCGAGGTGCGGTGTCAGGCTGCCGACATCGGCGAGCGCGTCGATTTCGACCCGCAACAGATTGAGTTTTGCGCCGTCGGCGGCGGTCATCTCGAACGGGATACGGCCGAGGCGCAGAAAGCTGACCGTATCGGGCGCGTGGATGAAGCCGTCGATGAACGCCGCCTCGACCTTGTCGAGATCCGGCTCCTTCGATGCCGGGGCCTGTTGCCCCGGGGCGTGCGGAGTCTGCCATTGCGCCACCGGACGCTCGGGCGTGCTATTATGTCCGGGGCCGCCATGGTCGTGATGGTGGTCATGACCGTGATCGTGGTGATGGCCATGATCATGGGAGTGATCATGGCCGTGATTGTGGTTGTGCTCGCGTCGCCAGTCCATCGCGGGCCTCAATATTTAACGGGTTTGGTGATGATCGAGCGGTGGCTGCCAAGCTTGCCATGCGCGGCCAGTGAGCCGAGCGCCTCGACCACCACGCGAACCCCCATCAGCGCGGTGATGTCGGAGGTATCGTAGGGCGGCGAGACCTCGACAACCTCGAAGCCGCAAATCCCCTGCGCGCAGACGAGGCCCAACAGCTTTAAGGCCTCGCGCGGCAGAAAGCCGCCGGGCTCCGGCCAGCCGGTGCCGGGAACGAAGCCGCAATCGATCGAATCGACGTCGAAGGAAATATAAACCGCGTCGGCACCCTTCCAGGCGAGGTCGAGCGCGATCTCGGCCGACTTCTCGATCCCGAATTTTTCGATGTCGGCGATGGTCAGCACGTTGGTGTTGCGCTCGCGCGCGACCTGAACGCCCTCGCGCGGCACCTGCCAGCCGCCGATGCCGAGTTGCACCAGATTGACCGCCGGAACGTTGGGCAAGTTGGTCGCCCAGAACCACGGCGTGGTATGCATGCGCTCGTCGAGATCCTTTTCCTGGATGTCGATATGCCGGTCGAAATGGATGATGCCGATCTTCTTGTCGGTGCATTGCGCGATGCCGCGCACGCAGGGAAAGCCGATCGAATGATCGCCGCCGAGCATGATCGGCAGCGCGCCGGACGAAAACACATGGGCTACGCCCCGCGTGATCTGGTCGAAGCTCTTTTCCAGATTGGCCGGAATCGTAAACACATCACCGGCGTCGCATAGCGTCATCTGCTCGCGCAGATCGACGCCGAGTTCGTAATTATAGGGCGTATAAAGCGCCGAAATCCGCCGGATGCCCTGCGGTCCGAACCGCGTGCCGGGGCGGTAGGTGGTGCCGGAATCAAAGGGTATCCCGATCACGGCCGCGTCGTATCTGCCGACGTCGCGCACATTCTCGATATAGGGCGCCTTCATGAAGGTGTTGATGCCGGCGAAATGCGGCAGCTCGCCGCGCGAGAAGGTCGGGATGTCCCGGTCGGTAATGCTTTCGGCGCCGGGCAGACCCATGTCGAGCGCCCATTGCCGCTCCTTGCGCCAGGCGAGAGCCGGCAGCTTGCCTTCGGCCTCAAGCGCCCTCCAGCCTTGCGTCGCCATCTTGTCGAAATCGGGATGATGACGGCGCGTGAGTTGCGGAGCAGGGCGAAGCCCGGCATGACGCGACCATCGCGCGCGGTGGGATAAAAACATCTGGAACTCCATGGTTAGCTGGTGCTGGCTGTCGTTTTCAAAAACCCGAGCACCGGCACGGCGCTGTCCCGGGTCAGATCGAGATCGTAGGTAATCTTGGCGCCGTAGCGCTCCTGCGCCTGCGGATCGCGCCTTGTACGGTCGAGCGCGATCAGCCGCGTGGCCAGTCCGAACGCCTCGCGGATGTCGTGTGTGACCATCACGATGGTCATCTTCAGATCGCGCCAGAGCGGTTTGATCAAGGCGTGCATCTGCGCGCGGGTGCCGGGGTCGAGTGCGCCGAACGGCTCGTCGAGCAGCAGGACGCGTGGCCGGCGCGCCAGCGCCTGCGCGATCGCAAGCCGCTGCTGCATGCCACCGGACAGCGCGCTCGGATATTTGTCGCGATGCTCCGCGAGCCCGACGCTCTCGATCATGGCTTCGCTTTTCTCGATCGCCTGCCGCCTGGCGGCGCCGAGCAGCCGCGCCGTCAGCGGGCGCTGCTCGAATTCGTGGCCGACCAGCACGTTGCCGAGCACGGTGAGATGTGGAAACACCGAATAGCGCTGGAACACGATGCCGCGGTCGGGGCCGGGTTCGGCCGGAAACGGCTCGCCATCGAGCAGCACTTCTCCCTGCGACGGCCGTTCCTGGCCAAGGATCAGCCGCAGGAAGGTGCTTTTGCCCGCGCCGGAGGGGCCGACCACCGAAAGAAAAGTGCCGGACGCGATCTCGATGTTGATGCGCTCCAATACAATCTGCGAACCGTATTCGACCCAGACATTACGAAAGGACAAGGAACTCATTACCGCGGCTCCTCGACATAGGCCCAGGGAAAAGCCTTGCGAGCGAACAGGCCGAGCAAGAGGTCGAGCGCGAACGCCAGCAGCGTGATCCAGGCGACATAGGGCAGGATCACGTCCATCGACAGATAGCGGCGTACCAGGAAGATGCGATAGCCCAGTCCGACATCGGCGGCGATCGCCTCCGCCGAGATCAGAAACAGGAACGCCGGCCCCAGCATCAGCCGCACGGATTTGATCAAGCGCGGCATGATCTGCGGAAGCACCACCCGGATCGCCACCTGCCAGGTCGATGCGCCGAGCGTCTGCGCCTTGATCATCTGCTCGCGCGGCAGGCTTTGCACCTCGATCGACATGTCGCGGACCAGGCAGGGCGCCACGCCGATGATGATCAGCATCACTTTCGACAATTCGCCAAGCCCGAACACGATGAACAGGATGGGTAAGACGGCCATCGGCGGGATCATCGAGATCACGGCAACGATGGTGCCGAACGAAGCCCCCATGATCGGCAATAGCCCGACCGTCAGCCCGAATCCCAGGCCGATAAGGGTCGAAATTCCCAATCCCAGCAACAGCCGTTGCATGCTGGCCGCGGTATCGGTCCACAACACGTAGTCGCCGGAGCGCCGGTCGGGTTCCGCGGCCAGCCGCTTCGTGGTCTGGGCCATTTCACTGATCGGCGGCAGCAGCTTGTCGTCCGGATTGGCCGCGCGCCGTTCCGCCGATCCCATGATGTAGATCAACAGGATCAGGAAGAACGGGATTGCTGCCAGCACGATTCGGCTGCCCCGCGCCGGCGCAATGTTCATGATGCGTCGCATGGCCTGGCCCTCCTTCTTGCGCGCCGGTTGAGCCGGCGGGCCTGAAAGCTAGAGTTTGCCTTCGGCAGCGAGTGTCATGTAGGAGGCATCGAACCGAAGCTTGACGTTGCCGGCGGAGCCGAGCGTCTTGGTCGGGGTCAGGATGCCGACCGCGTCCTTTGACTTCACGTTCTCGCCAAGCAGATTGTGCTCAAAGCAGAAGCTGCGCACCAGATCCATGATTCCGGGCAGCTCGGCGCTGGTCATGAAGGCGGCGCCGTCCTTTGGCGTGTAGTACATGTAGGTGGTCTTGAGCTGGGCCTCGAAGCCGGCGAGATCAGTCCCCGACAGTTTTGCCATCGCCTCGCGGGCGGCCTTGCCCTTGTCGGATTGTTCTTTCATCAGGGCGATGGTCTCGTACCAGATTCCGACCAGCGCCTTGGCGAAGTTGGGGTTGTCCTTCAAGGTTTCGGTATTGACGACAAGCAAATCCTCGATCTCGCCGGGAATCTTGCTGGAGTCGAACACCAGCGTGGCGCCCGGGTCGGACTTCACTTCCAGGAGCTGCGGATTCCAGGTGACCACCGCGGTGGTGTCGGGCGATTTGGCAGCCGCCACGATGTCCGCATCCGACGTGTTGACGGTCTTGATATCCTTTTCCTGCAGTTTCACGGTCGAGAGGCCGCGAGCCAGCAGATAGTGCGACACGGATAATTCGACGAGATTGACCTTCTCGCCCTTGATATCGGTGAGGGTCTTGCCCTTTTTCAGCACGACGCCGTCATTGCCGTTGGAGTAGTCGCCCATGATGATGGCGGTGGTGTCGACGCCACCGGCGGCCGGGATCGTCAGCGCGTCCATATTTGTGACGGTCACGCCGTCAAATTTCCCCGCCGTGTACTGGTTGATCGATTCGACATAGTCGTTGATCTGCCGGACGTTGATGGTGATGCCATATTTGTCGGCCCATTTCTTCACGATGCCGTTGTCGGCGGCGTAGGGCCACGGCATCCAGCCGACATAGATCGTCCAGGCGATATTGAATTCCTTCTTCGGCGCGGCTGAAGCCGCGGTGATGGCGTGGAGGCTGATCGTCAGAGCGGCAGCGAATGACAAAAGACGCTTCATGGTACCCAATCCTCGCGGTTGCATGCGAATAGGAGGATTGGCGAGACCAAGCGACGCCAATCCTGGCGATCGAGGCCTCCCGGGTTTTTATCCCGCCGTGCACCCGGAAGTATCGCTCCCGGGCGGCAGCTCTCGGACCAGACGCTTGATGAAGCCGGAACCCTAGCCACCTAACTCTGTCGACTACTCAAGCAAGCGGTGTGCCAGTGGAAAAGCCAACAAATCCGGTGGGCGCGGGGTGTTGTCGGCCCGCCAAAGCAGCAGGCTGACCGTTTTTTGGGCGAGCGGGCGGATGCGACCACGGGTTCCCGGCCGCCAAATCCGAAGCAGATGCAGGCTTCCTTCGGATTGACATTTGGTCCGCCAATAGCCTAGAAACCGCCGTCCCGGGCGGCATGGCCGTCGGCGGGGTAAAGCCCATTTTGCCACTTCGGGTCTCAAGAAGGATAGTGCCGAATACGGCCTTTCAAAGCATCAGGATTGTCCCATGAAGGTCCGTAACTCACTGAAATCGCTGCGGGGTCGTCACCGCAACAACCGTCTGGTCCGCCGCAAGGGCAGGGTCTATGTGATCAACAAGGTTCAGCGCCGTTTCAAGGCGCGACAGGGTTGATTTACGGCTGAATCCGGGTTTCGGAGCCAGCGCAAAATATCTTACTTCACAGGTCTTTGACGTCTTGCTGCTTTGCAGGGGGTTTTTCCGCGTCTAGACTTTGGCGATGGCATTGAGATTCTCCAAGGCGCGCCACTGCCGAATAGCCCTCCTTCTGGCCGCGACGATTGCCGTGGCGCCGTTTTCCGCGCTGGCGCAGGATCAACGGGCGCCTGCCAAGCAGCAGAAGAAATTACCGGAAGCGCCGAGCAAGCTGCCGAAAGTCGGCGCCGATCGCGCGCGCGGACTGGACTTTCTGTTCGGCGCGCTAAAAGCGGCGCCGGATCAGGCCAGCGCCAAGCACGTCGAAGCGCGGATCTGGGCGCTGTGGCTGCAGACCCCGAGCGATACCGCGGCACTGCTGATGATGCGCGCCAAGGCCGCGATGGACGCCCAGCAGATGGATGTCGCGCTGAAACTGCTCGACGCCGTGGTCAAGCTGCGTCCGGATTACGTCGAGGGATGGAACAGGCGCGCGACACTGTATTATCTGCGGAACGACTACGCCCATTCGCTTGAAGACATCGAGCAGGTGCTGGTCCGCGAACCCCGCCATTTCGGCGCGCTGGCCGGACTTGGCATGATCATGCAGGATCTCGGCGACGAAAAGCGCGCGCTGGACGCCTTCCGCAAAGCGCTCGCCGTCAACCCTTACCTCGATAAAGTGCCGGAACTGGTCAAGACCCTGACCGAGAAGGTCGAAGGCCGCGACATCTGATCGCGTGCGAATTTGCGGCGATCGCGTCCGAGGCCTTCTATTCCGGTTCAAACGGAAGGAACAGGCCCTAATGCAGGGCGCTGCTGCCGTGCTCGAACGGGCCGCCATTCGTCACGACCGCGTAGAGCTGCGCCAGTTCTGCCTCCAGATGCTCGTTGACCATCAGCAGTGCTTTCAGCGCGCCGCGGATGTCGCCGTTACAACTCGCCACAATTTCGTCAATTGCGGCTTCATTCGGTCTGGAAATCATCGAAAATCCTCCACTCGTCCCATGAACCGCAGCTTTGGGATAAATCTTTGGCGTCTCGCGCGTTCCCCTGTGGATTACGTGGATAGCGCAGAAAATTGCAGCCTCGGTGGCGCGCGCCCGTTCCGTCGCAAGCGGGCAGATAAGGGTTATAGAAAGCTGCCGATGACGGCCGTATGAAACCCGGCATCATCCCGCAACTTTTCGAACAGTGGAAAACCCCTTATTGGCTACGAAACCCTCGCCCCCTGAAACCGTAACTCGTTGGTGCACAAGATCATCCTCCAGACATTTTCAACAGGTTCGATCATTGTCGTGGCTGCACTGGCTGTTCTGGCGCTGATCACGCAGGCCGGTGTGCTTGTCCTGCAGCGCGCCTATCCCGCGCAGGGCCGGACGATCGAGGTTGCGGGCGCCGCGCTCAACGTCCTCGACATCGGGCCGCGCGATGGCGCCGGTCCGCCGATCGTGATCATCCATGGCGCGAGCTCAAACCTGGAGACCATGCGGCAGCCGCTCGGCGACGTGCTCGCCAAACATCACCGGGTGATCCTGATCGATCGCCCCGGACACGGCTGGAGCACGCGCGAGCGGCTCGATGATTCAACACCGGCGATTCAAGCGCGGATGATCGATGAAGCGCTGAAAAAATGTGGCCTTGGTCCGGCGATCTTCGTGGTCCATTCATGGGGCGGCGCGCTCGGCGCGCGAATGGCGCTGGATTATCCGCAGCGTGTCGCGGGCCTGGTGATGCTGGCGCCGGTGGCCTATCCGTGGCGCGGCGGCGTCGGATGGTACAACAAGCTCGTCACCACTCCGGTGATCGGCCCGTTGCTGGCCTACACGATCACGCTGCCGCTCGGCTTCTTCCTGGCCGAGCCTGGCGCGCGCAACGTATTCTTGCCGCAGATCATGCCAACAAACTTCGTCGAGAGTACCGCGACGCTGTTGCTGCTGCGTCCGCGTGAATTCCTTGCCAATGCTCAGGACCTGGTGACGCTGAAGGCAGCAGTGGCGGAGCAGGCGCCGCGCTATGGCAATATCAGGGCGCCGGTGGTGGTGATCACGGGCGACGCCGACAAGACCGTGTCACCGACGATTCATTCACGGCCGTTCGCGGCCGCGCTGCCGGATGCAAAGCTGATCGTGCTGCCCGGCGTCGGCCACATCGTGCAGAATGCCGCGCCTGAACTCGTGGCCCGCGAGATCGACACGATGATCGGCAAGCTCGTGCGCGGCACGGTTGCTGCGGCAGCCAACTAAAATATGCGACCACGAAACGTTGCTCGCGCGCCGGACCTGCAAATTGATTCAAACACCCAGTAGTAGTCGCTGCTTCTGTTGCAACCTTACCATATGCGGAACTGCAGACACAAATTGCAACACGTCGCAATTCGGGTTTATGATTCCCAAATCGTTTGAACGATGGCGGGGCGGGGGCTTACGCAGCGGGAAAACGCCATGCACGTCGGAGCGAAGTCTGGCGAGCGCGATGGCGCTGCGCACGATAATAAAGAATCACATTAAAAAACTTCTCGTTCCGCTTTTCTTATTCGCTCCTGCCATGGTTGGGATCGATCCGGCGTTAGCCGCTTGCAATAATCCTGCGCCGACCACGGGACAGACCGTCGTTTGCGATGCCTCGCCGCCAAACCCTGACGCCGCGGGTGTGCAGGCCGCACCCGGGAGCACCGGGGTTGCCGTCAATATCGGAGCGGGCGCAAGCGTCACGGTCCAGCGGGTCGTGACAACGACCGCGGTCAGAGTGGACACAAGTAGCCAGGTGACCAATGACGGTTCGATCAGACTGACGGGCGGTGGAGGCACGGGCGGCAATCGCGGTGCGGCCATCGTCGGTATGGGTAACAACAATATCCTCACCAGTAACGGCTCGATCTCCACGACCGGTGCGTTCAACGATGGCATGGCTGCCAACGGCAGCGGCAACACGCTGACGAACAATGGCACGATCACGACGGCCGGCCCCAACGCCTACGGAATGTCGGCGGCCTGGGGCCAAACCAACACAGGACAGGCCAACAACACGTTGACAAACAATGGCGCTGTCACGACCAACGGCAGCAACGCGCGCGCTGTATCCATTCTGGGCCAGAACGGTGTGGTCGTGAATACCAAGACGCTGACCACCAATGGAAGTTCCAGCACAGTTGTCTACATGCAAGGCAACAACGACAGACTGACCAACAGCGGGATCATCCACGCGACGGGGGCCGGTTCGGAAGGCGTCTTTTCCAACACCGTCGGATCAAGCTTTACAGCCACCATCCAGAATCTTGCGGGCGGTCAAATCATCAGCGATCTGGGACCGGCGCTCCGCACATTGAACGGCGCAACGGCGATTACCAATGCGGGTTTGTTGAGCAGCGGCACGGGCGTTGCTTTGAACGGCGGCAATGGCAACATCTCGTTGACGCTGCAAACCGGCTCGCAAATCATCGGTGCGATGAACGGCGGCAACGGCAACAACCAGGTTTTTCTGCAAGGGACGGGCCTGATCGACAACGCCTTCACGAAATTTCAAACTCTCACCATGTCCGGAACAGACTGGACGTGGAGCGGCACCGGCGATTTCGCCAACACATTTCTCCAAAGCGGAAACTTTCGTTTGGGCGCCGATCTGACCGGCAACGTATCGGTCGCCGCGGGCGCGAGCCTTCTTGCTGGCAACGGCGTCAATCCCACAATTCTACCGAATTCCGGCGGAACACCGATCACAGTGACAAACGCCGGCACGATCGACCTCACCAACGGCGGATCGACCGCCGCGAACACGCTGACCATCGCCGGCAATTATATCGGCGCCGGCGGCACGCTGCGCCTCAACACGGTGCTGGGGACGGACGATTTGCCCTCCGACAAATTGGTGATCGCGGGCAGCGGCGCGTCCGCCAGCGGCTCCACCGCCATCGCAGTGGTCAATGCGGGCGGCGGCGGCGCGGTGACCCTTGGCAACGGCATTGCCCTGGTTCAGGCCACGGGCGGCGCGACGACGGCGGCCGGCAGCTTCTCGCTCACCGGCCCGGTGGCGGCCGGGGCCTATGAATACATGCTTTTCAAGGGCGGCGTCGGCGGCGCCAATCCGGACAATTGGTATCTGCGCTCGGCGCTGCTGGTGCCGGTGCCGGCGGCGGCGGCGCCAACGGGCACATCGCCGGCATCGACGCGGTCAGCGAGCACGCCGTCGGTGTTCGAGCCACAACCGCTGCCATTGCCGGGGCCAGTGCCTGCGGGTTTCACGGTGGTGCAACTGATCCGACCGGAAGTAGCCGTGCAGTCCGTCGTGCCCGATATCACGCGCACATTGGGGATTCTCGCGCTCGGCACCTTTCATGAGCGGCGCGGCGATCAGGCTTTGCTCGACACCGCGCCGGCGGCGTGGGGCCGCGTCTTCGGTCAGCAAGGCAACGAGCAGTATTCCGGTGGCGTTCGACCGGATTTCAGCGGTACCTTTGCGGGCTTTCAGACCGGCCTCGATCTGTTCCGGTTCGAGACATGGAACGGCGTCCGCAACCTGGTGGGCATCTCGGCGGGGCAAGCGCGCGCGACTGGCGACGTCAGCGGGTTCGTACTCGGCGTCGAGGGTGCACATGCCGGCATCATCGATCTCAACTCGACCAGCGCAGGCGGCTACTGGACGATGCTGGGCTGGCAAGGCTGGTACATCGACATGATGGTGCAGGGCGATTTCATCGACGGCACGCCCCGTTCGGATCGCGGCATTGGCGCCAATATTTCCGGCACGAGCTTCACCGCGTCGATCGAAGGCGGCCTGCCGATCGCGCTGGGTGCGGGGATCGCGATCGAGCCGCAGGCCCAGTTCATCTACCAGCGGCTTGGGTTGAACAATACGCAGGATGCTTTCTCGAGCATCGGCTTTGCGTCGCCCGATGTCGTCAATGGCCGCATCGGCGTCCGCCTCAAAGGCACATTCGGCAGTGGCGAGACGGTATGGACGCCTTATTTGAAGAGCGATGTCTGGTGGCGCACGGCGGATGCCGACGAAGTCGCGTTCGGGACCAATGTGCTGTCAACCTTGGCCTATACCGGACCGGCGGTGGAAGTCGGCGGCGGCGTCAGTGGCCGGATCACGCAGTTCGTCAGCGTCTACGGCGAAGCGAGCTATCGCACCGCCGTCGATGACAGCCTGACCATCTACAAGGGTAACGTCGGACTGCGCGTGAGGTGGTGAGGGCTCAAGGTCCGCTATTTGGACTTGGTCTTGCCGTCCTTGTCGTATTGCGCGACATAGGCCCACAGGTCGTTGATTTCCTGCTCGTTCTTGATGCCGAAAAACGCCATTTTGGTACCGGGAATTTTGGCCTTCGGGTCTTTGATGTAGTCCTTGAACTGGGCCTCGTTCCAGGTGATGCCTGAATTCTTGATGGCGTCCGAGTAGGAAAAATCCGGCACCGTGCCGGACTTGCGGCCGTCAAGCCCGTCGAGTTCAGGGCCGATCTTGTTCTTGGCGCCTTCGCCGATCGCATGGCAGGCCATGCATTTGTTGAAAGACGTCTTGCCGGCCGCGACATCCTGTGCAAGCGCGGCAGATGCGGCTGCGGACGATGCGATGACGATCAGCGCGCTCAGTGTCGTTTTTTTCATGAAATACTCTTTGCGGGGTTCGGGTGGCTCTACTGCCGTTGTGGCATGGGTCCGTCACCGTCGACAAGCCGCCAGGCGCTTTCCGGGTTTCACCGGTCTCGCCTGGTTGCGCAGAAAAGCCGGCATGGCCGCCCTGCCTATGCCGTGGCGATCTACCCAAAGCCATCCAGACGTGCTTGATTCGACATCGGAAATCGATCAGAGCGGGTGCGCCTTCGTCTGCAGCGACGGTGGGAGAAATCGACATGACCATCATGATGCCAGCATCGGATCAGGCGGTTCTCGGACGCCGCGATTCCATTGTGGCGGCGCTGCGCGCGATCGTGCCCGGCGAGGGCGTGATCGACAAACCGGCCGAAATGGTCCCTTACGAGTCCGACGGCCTGATGGCCTATCGCCAGCCGCCGATGGTCGTGGTGCTGCCGGACACCACCGAACAGGTATCGCGGGTTCTGAAATATTGCTTCGAGCAGGGCATCAAGGTGGTGCCGCGCGGCTCCGGCACTTCGCTGTCCGGCGGTGCGCTGCCGCTGGCCGACGGCGTGCTGCTCGGCCTTGGCAAGTTCAAGCGCATCCGCGAGATCGATTTCGACAACCGCGTGGTGGTGACCGAGCCCGGGGTGACCAATCTTGCCATCAGCCAGGCGGTGGCCGATGCCGGATTCTACTATGCGCCCGATCCGTCGTCGCAGATTGCCTGTTCGATCGGCGGCAATGTCGCGGAGAACTCCGGCGGCGTGCATTGCCTGAAATACGGCATGACCACCAACAATGTGCTTGGCTGCGAAATCGTGCTGATATCGGGCGAAATCATCAAGATCGGCGGCAAATCCGCCGAAGCTGGCGGCTATGACCTGATGGGAATCATCACGGGGTCCGAAGGCCTGCTCGGTGTCATTACCGAGATCACGGTGCGGATCCTGCAGAAGCCGGAAACGGCGCGGGCGCTGATGGTCGGCTTCGCAGAGGTCGAGGCGGCCGGCGAATGCGTGGCGCGGATCATTGGCGCCGGGATCATCCCGGGCGGCATGGAAATGATGGACAGACCTGCGATCCACGCCGCCGAAGCCTTCGTTCATGCCGGCTATCCGCTCGACGTCGAGGCGCTGCTGATCATCGAACTCGATGGTCCCGGCATCGAGGTTGATGAACTGATCAAACGGGTCGAGGCGATCGCCCAGGGCTGCGGCTCGACCTCTTGCCAGATTTCCACCTCGGAAGCCGAACGCAATCTGTTCTGGGCCGGCCGCAAGGCGGCGTTTCCGGCCGTGGGGCGGATCTCGCCGGATTATCTTTGCATGGACGGCACCATCCCGCGGGGCGCACTGCCCAAGGCTCTGGCCCGGATCCGCGATCTCTCGGAGAAACACGGTCTTCGCGTCGCCAACGTGTTTCATGCCGGCGACGGCAATCTGCATCCGCTGATTCTCTACGACGCCAACAAGCCCGGCGAGATGGACCGCGCCGAGGCTTTCGGCGCGGATATTTTGCGATGCTGCGTCGAACTCGGCGGCGTATTGACCGGCGAACACGGCGTCGGCGTCGAGAAACGCGATCTGATGCCGGAGATGTTCAGCGAGATCGATCTCAACCAGCAGCAACGGTTGAAATGCGCGTTCGATGCGCAGGGCCTGCTCAATCCCGGCAAGGTGTTTCCGACCCTGCACCGCTGCGCCGAGCTTGGCCGCGTGCATGTGCATGGCGGCAGACTGGCTTTCCCGGACATTCCGCGGTTCTAGGATGGCCTTCGCCTATTTTCCGGTCGTCATACCCCGCCCAGGCGGGGTATCCAGTATTCCGCGGCCTCGATGTTTACCTGCGGCCGCTGCGGTTGCTGGATCGTCCGCCGGAGCCTGTCATCGGGCTCGCCGCGGGCGAGACCCGGTGGCGGATGATGACAACAAAGAGCAGATATAAAAGCGTGGATACCTTGAAAGTACGTGATGCAGCCGATGTCGAGCAGGTGGTGCGCTCTGCGCTCGCCAGCGAACAGCCGCTGGAAATCATCGGCCATGGCTCCAAGCGGCTGATCGGCCAGCCGATGGCGACCAATGCGCTGCTCGATGTGTCGGCGCTCCATGCGGTAAAGGCCTATGAACCGAACGAACTGATCATCACCGTCCAGGCCGGCGCGCCGCTCGCCGATGTGCTGTCGCTGATCGATTCCAAGAATCAGCAGTTCGCGTTCGAGCCGGTCAATACCTCGCGGCTGCTGGGCACACCGGACATTGGAACCATCGGGGGCATGATCGGCGCGGGACTGGCTGGACCCCGCCGCATCAAGGCCGGCGGCGCCCGCGATCACCTGCTCGGCGCCCATGCGGTGTCCGGCTTCGGCGACAGCTTCAAGGCCGGCGGCAAGGTCGTGAAAAACGTCACTGGTTATGACCTCTGCAAATTGCTGGCGGGGTCCTGGGGCACGCTCGCGGTGATGACGGAGGTGACGCTGAAGGTGATGCCGAGGCCCGAGAGCGAGCGCACGCTGGCGTTGCGGGGGCTGGACGACGTTGCGGCGAACCGGGCGATGACGGCGGCGCTGGGCTCGCCGTTCGATGTGTCCGGTGCGGCGCATCTGCCGAATTCGGCATTTCGAGCAGCGGCCGGCAGCGGGCTCGACGATCTTGGATCGCCGCAACAGGCGGTCACCTTGCTGCGGCTCGAAGGCATCACGGCCTCGGTCGTCCATCGCGCCAATGCACTTGGCAAGGTCCTGGCGCCGTTTGGGGCGGCGGAGTTTCTCGAAGATGCCGCCTCGGCGGCGGTCTGGAGTTCGGTCCGCGACGTTCAGCCGTTCGCGGCCAATGGCACGCTGGGAGCATGGCCGGTGTGGCGCATCGTTTGCCCGCCGGCTTCGGGCGGTGCGCTCGGCCAGGCGCTGGCGCGTGATACCGGGGGCGACGTGTTCTATGACTGGGGCGGCGGATTGATCTGGGCAGCGCTGCCACCCAAGCCGGATGCCCAGGCCGCCCTGGTGCGCGAGCGCGTCAACGCCGTCGGTGGCCATGCGACATTGCTGCGAGCCTCCGAGCAAATACGGCGCAACGTCGATGTGTTTCACCCCCATCAAGGCGGCCTTGCTGCCCTGAGCGAACGTGTCCGCCACAGCTTCGATCCGAAAAACATCCTCAATCGCGGCCGGCTGACGCGAGGATCCGCGACATGAAAACCGAATTCAGCCTGACGCAGCTCGCCGATCCCGATATTGCGGAAGCCGACAAGATCCTGCGGGCCTGCGTGCATTGCGGATTCTGCACCGCGACCTGCCCGACCTATGTACTGCTCGGCGATGAGCTCGATAGCCCGCGCGGCCGAATCTATCTCATCAAGGAGATGCTCGAAAAAGACCGGCCGCCAACCCCGGAGGTGGTCAAGCACATCGACCGCTGTCTCTCCTGTCTCGCCTGCATGACCACCTGTCCCTCCGGCGTGAACTATATGCATCTCGTCGATCAGGCGCGGACAAAGATCGAAAAGGAGTATTCGAGGCCGTTGACGGAGCGGGCGTTGCGCGCGGTCCTGGCCTGGGTGCTGCCGCGGCCCGGATGGTTTCGCGCCAGCATGATCCTGGCGCGGCTCGGCCGGCCGCTGGCCGCCTTGCTGCCGACACCCAAGGTTGCGGCCGCTTCGCCGACTTTGTTGCGGCGAATCAAGGCGATGCTCGCTCTTGCGCCGAGCGGCCTGCCGTCGCCTGGCCCGGCCGGAGGGAGCGTCTTTCCGCCGCAGGGCGCAAGGCGCGGACGTGTCGCCCTGCTGCAGGGCTGCGCCCAGCAGGTTCTGGCGCCGCGCATCAACCAGGCCGCCATCAATCTTTTGACGCGTCACGGCATCGAGGTCGTGCTGGTCAAGGACGAGCAATGCTGCGGCGCGCTAACCCATCATCTCGGGCGCGATGGCGATGCGTTAATGCGCGCCCGCGGCAACATCACCGCCTGGCTCGGAGAGGCCGATCGAAACGGTCTCGACGCTATTCTGGTGACGACATCGGGTTGCGGCACGGTGATCAAGGACTACGGTTTCATGCTGCGCGAGGACCGTGATTTCGCAAGCTCCGCCGCCAGGGTATCGGCGCTGGCCAAGGACATCTCAGAATACGTCGCGGGCATCGATCTGCAGCCGCAACGGCAGCACGGCGATATCGTCATCGCCTATCACTCGGCCTGTTCGCTACAGCACGGACAGAAAATCACACAGCTTCCGAAAGAATTGCTTTCCAAGAACGGATTTGTGGTGAAAGATGTACCTGAGAGCCATTTGTGTTGCGGTTCGGCGGGGACGTACAACATTCTCCAGCCTGACATTGCGAGCCGATTGCGCGATCGAAAGGTCGCCAATATTGCGAAGGTCAAGCCGGACATGATTGCTGCGGGCAATATCGGGTGCATGGTGCAGATTGCCGGTGGTACGTCAGTTCCTGTGGTTCACACGATTGAGCTTCTCGATTGGGCGACAGGCGGTTCCCGGCCAGGATTGAACTGATCGATTGGCCCCGCGCGACAGCGGACGACTTGAACGCTCGATGGACATGGATCAGCGGCAACAGGAGGACCACAATGGCTAAGGGAAAAAAGAGCAAAAAGAATAAAAAGAGCAAGAAAAAGCTTGTGACGGCGAAGAAAAAATCCGCGAAGAAAACGTCGAAGAAAGCTGCGAAGAAGTCAGCGAAAAAGGCGAAGAAGTCGGCCAAGAAATCTGTGAAGAAATCCGCCAAAAAGTCCAAGGCAGCTGCTCCGAAAAAATCAGCCAAGAAGGCCAAGGCCAAGCCGGCAAAGAAGAAGGCGGCGCCAGCCGCAGCGGCCAAAGCTGCGGCCCCTAAACCTCCGGCCCCCAAGCCTGCCGCGGCCGTGGCAGCACCAAAACCAGCACCTGCGCCCAAGCCGGCTCCTGCACCCGCGCCAGCGGCGCCGAGCTGGGCGGCTCCAACTCCTGCCGCGTCAAGTCCCGCTCCGTCGCATCCGACGCCGTCATGGGGACATTCGGGAGGCCATAGCCCGGACGGAGACGACAACACATAGCTGATCGGATCGCGGTTACCGCGGATCCTGTTTCAGGCCGCAGCGCTCGTCGCTGCGGCCTTTTTGCGCTGAGGATATCGCTGTGACGGGGTCGGAATTTCCGGCGCAGCATCGGCCGGTCCGTTGACCTGCCCACCGATCGGCTTGTTCCAGCGATGGAACCCGAAAGCCGCCTAACCGGCATTGAAATCAGCCAAGATTGTTGTCCGAATACAACACCCGCTGACAACATTTCAAACATCAGCCAGAACGCCTAAAAAGTCGGCAGATGATTGTCTTTTTGGCTTTTCGAGATGGGCGGCCCGTACCAGATTGCCGTTTCGTTCAGGAATTTGGTTGCAGTCGGTTATCGCTTGCCCTCGGGGCGTCGGGAACTGGGCTGTTTTTAAAGTGATGGGGACCGTCATGAAGAAACTGGTTTTGGCCGCTGCCGTGCTCGCGATGACCGCGGGCTCGTCATTCGCTGCGGATATGCCGTTGAAAGCTCCTCCTGCCCCGGTGCCGGCACCGTTCGATCCCTGGGATGTCGCCTTCGGCGCCGGTGTCATGAGCGACTACATCTTCCGTGGCGTCACCCAATCCAATCACAACCCTTCGGTCACCGCCTATTTCGAGCCCCGCTACAATGTGAACAAGGACCTGCAGCTCTACATCGGCACTTCCACCGAGAGCATCTCGTTCGCGAACCGGGCTGCTGCTGAAGTCGACATCTACGGTGGTATCCGGCCGACCTTCGGCGCCGCTGCGTTCGACTTCGGTGTCTGGGGTTACCTGTATCCGGGCGGACAGTGCGCCGACAATATTCTGACCGGCGGCATTCCCGGCGGCAATGTTTGCCCCGTCAGCACCAACACGATCTTCCTTGCCAATGGCAACGTCATGAAGAAGGACGTGAGCTTCTTCGAAGCCTACGCCAAGCTTAACTACACCATCAACGACAGCTGGCAGGTCGGGTTTAACGAATACTATTCCCCGGATTTCCTGAATTCAGGTGCCTGGGGCAACTACGCATCGGTCACCGCCAAATACACGGCGCCCAGCAGCGCATTTGGCACCAGCGGCGTCGGCATGTATGTATCCGGCGAGTTCGGCCGGCAGTGGCTCGGCACTTCAGATGCATTTTACGGGGTCATCAGCGGCCTGGGCAATTTCTCGGCCGGCATCCCCTACGCCAGCTACGACACCTGGAACATCGGCATCGGCTTTACCTACAAGGTGTTTACGCTTGATCTTCGCTACTCCGACACCGACATGTCGAAGGGCGACTGCAATGCTTTCACCAGTGCTTTCAACGCTTCCGGCACGACCAACGTGACGCCGATCAATCCTGGCGGCGCAGGTTCGAACTGGTGCGGCGCGGCTGGTATCGCCAAGCTCTCGGTCGACCTGACTGCGGCGGCCAACCTGAAGTAAATTCTCCTCCCGAGACCTGAGGGGGCGGCAGAGAGATCTGCCGCCCCCTTTTTTATGTGTGTGAATGAACCGAGCATGGGGGATCGGCTGCGGGCGATGATCGACGGCGTTCGCGGCGGTGGCCGGTCCGGTCGATGGTTGCACCGATAGCGCCACCTGGAAATCCCCGCCGTATCAAGCCAATACAGCGGTCGTGACGGCTGCTGTTATGACGGCTTGGGATCCCCGCTCTGGTTTTGCAACGCAAATCGATCGCCGTCACGGGTCAGCACGACATTGCGCTCGTGGAAGGCCTCAAGCGTGCTGCGGTGGCCGATTGATATAATCGTGGTTGCCGGTAGCTTCTCCTCGAGGAGCCGATAGAGTGCCGTCTCCGAGGTCTCATCGAGCGATGCGGTCGCCTCATCGAGGAACAGATATTGCGGCGCGTGCAGCAGCGCGCGGGCGAGCCCAAGGCGCTGCTGCTCCCCGAGCGAGAGCATTCGATTCCAGTGCGCTTCCTCCCCGATACGCGACGCAAGCTTCGGCAGGCCAACCGAAACCAGGGCGTCCCTGACCTGGTCCGAACTGTAGGCGCTGGCATCCGCTGGATAGACAATCGCAGCCTCTAGCGATCCGATCGGAAGATACGGCCGCTGCGGCAGCATCATCAGTGAGGCATTTGCAGGGATTGCGATCGTGCCGGTCCCGAACGGCCAGATGCCGGCAATGGCGCGGAACAGCGTCGATTTGCCGGCGCCGGACGGACCGGTGACCAAGGTGCGCTCGCCGGCGCGCAGGTTGAAATTGGTGGCTGAGACCAACGGTGTCCCGTTCGGCAAACGGACCTGAAGTTGCTTCAGATCGATTTCGTCGCCGGCGCTCGGCGACGTGATTTTGATCGAGTCGGAAGCGCTCGCCAGCTTGGCGGCACCGGCGATCGAGATCTCAAATCCGTCGAGACGGGCGACGATGGCGCGCCATTCCGCCGTTTCGCGATAGATCGAAATGAAGACCGAGAGCGCTTCTTGCACGCTGCCGAAGGCAGAGGCGGTTTGCATCATGCCTCCGAGCTGGATCTTTTCGGCGAAGTAAGCCGGCGCCACCAGGATGTAAGGAAAGATCACCGCGGCTTGCGAATAGCTCGCCGTGAAGGCCGTCAGCCGCTTGGTACGGCTCATGATGGCGTACCAGTTTTCGATGACGTGACGGAAACGCTCCCAAAGCCGCTCACGCTCGGCGCGTTCGCCCTGCAACAGCGCGATCTGTTCGGAGTTTTCGCGCACGCGCACCAGGTTGAAACGGAAGTCAGCCTCGTAGCGCTGCCGTTGAAAATCGAGGTTCACCAGCGGCGAGCCGATCCACTGCGTGAGCACGGTTCCGAATATGGCGTAGATCAGTGCGCCCCATACGAGATAGCCGGGAATCGCGAACTCCTTCCCGAAAACGTGCAACGGGGCCACCTCCGACAGACCCCAGAGGATAACGACAAAGGATCCGAGCGTGACAACCGAGTTCAGGATTTTCAGGCCGATGTAGAGCGTCCGCTCGACGAACATCTTCACGTCGTCGGATACGCGTTGGTCGGGGTTATCGGCGGCATCGCCCAGCAGCTGCATCCGGTAGTGATTGGCGTGGTCCAACCAGTCGCCGAGATATCGGGTCGTCATCCAGCGCCGCCAGCGGATCTGGAGCCATTGATTGAGGTAGAGCTGATAGACATTCGCCCCGACCCAGAACGTTGCGATCACGCAGAAATAACCGGTTTGGTAAGTGAAAGCGGCCCAGTCGCGCTCCTGAAGCGCATTGTAAAAGGCGTTGTTCCAGCGGTTGAGCAAAACCATCAGGAATACGCCTGCAAGTTCAAGGGCAATCACCGCGGCCAGAAGCCCGCGGCCCGCCCATTTATCCTCGGAACGGAAATAAGGAGCGGCGATCCGCCACACCGTTACGAGCGTTGAGCGGATGTTGTTCACAGATTACCGTCTCCTGGGGGATGGCTTAAAAGCCTGAAAAAATGGAAGAATTGAGGGTGTATAGACTAAAGTCGTGGATTTCGCGGCATGCGTTGGCTTGTCCCGACCTCGGGCTACACCCTAGCATGAGCATAACGGCGAGGGGTGGGGGCCGTCACATTTCGCGAGGTCGCGAGCGAATTTTGGCGCCGCCAGGTTCGCGTCCAGTTCGCGCATTGCAGTGACATCCTGCGATTACGCCCGGCACGCCTGACCGTCCACGCTGGTCGGAGCGCCGCATAATGCGTGGGGAGGAACTGCAATGTGGAATCAAGTCTATAACCCGTTTGGCAACACGACGCTTTCGACCATCGCCGCGGCGATACCAGTGGTCACGCTGCTGGTTCTGATCGCAAGCGGCAAGGTCAAAGCGCACATCGCAGCCATTATCGCGTTGGTGCTGGCCAATCTGGTGGCGATCCTGCTTTTCACCATGCCGGCCAATTTGGCGATCCGCGCATCGTTGCTGGGCGTCGTCAGCGGTTTCTTCCCGATCGGCTGGATCGTGCTGAACGTCATTTTCATGTACCAGCTCACCGTGCGCGCCGGCCGGTTTGAGGACCTCAAGCGTGCTGTCGGCGGCGTGACGGCGGACCGGCGCTTGCAGCTCTTGCTGATCGCATTTTCGTTCGGTGCGTTCTTCGAGGGCGCATCCGGCTTCGGCACGCCGGTGGCGATCACGGGCGCGGTGCTGATCGGGCTCGGCTTCTCGCCGCTCGCAGCCTCCGGCCTGTCGCTGATCGCCAATACGGCGCCGGTGGCCTATGGCGCGCTCGGCACGCCGATCCAGGGCCTCGCTTCGGTGACCGGCCTCGATCCGTACATACTGGGCGCCATGGTTGGACGGCAGTTGCCGTTATTCTCGCTGATCGTGCCGTTCTGGGTGGTGTGGGCGTTTGCCGGCTGGAAAGGCATGAAAGAAGTCTGGCCGGCTATTTTGGTCACCGGCCTGTCGTTCGCGATCCCGCAATTCCTGATCTCGAACTACATCAATCCGTGGATCGTCGATATCGGCGCGTCGCTGATTTCGATGGCCTGCCTGATCCTGTTCCTGAAGATCTGGCAGCCGAAGGAGCTCTGGCTGTCGCCGGCGCTGCGTGGCAATGATGAATCCGCCAGCACCATGCCGCCGGCAAAGCTGATCGATCAGACGCCGCTCACATCCGGCGAACTGTTCACCGCGCTGCTGCCGTGGATCATCCTGTGCGCCATCCTGCTGGTCTGGGGGAATGGCGGGTTCAAGAGCTGGGCAAACCTGCGCTTCATCTACGATTACCCGGTTCCCGAATTGCACAACATGATCAACAAGGTTGCGCCGGTGGCCGCGAAGCCGACGCCGGAGGCTGCGAAATTCTCCTTCACCTACCTTTCGTTCACCGGCACCGGAATCCTGATTGCCGCCATCATTTCCGGTTTGATCATGGGGCTGTCGCCGGGCAACATCATTGCCGAATACGGGCGCACCATCAAATTGTGCGCGGTTTCGCTGGTGACGATCTCGGCGATGCTGGCGATCGGCACTCTGACCCGCCTTTCCGGTGTGGATGCTACCCTCGGTCTCGCCTTTGCCGCGACCGGCGTGCTCTATCCCTTCTTCGGCACCCTGTTGGGCTGGCTCGGTGTCGCGTTGACGGGGTCGGACACGTCGTCGAATATCCTGTTCGGCAATCTGCAGAAGATCACGTCGCAGCAACTCGGCCTGTCGCCGATCCTGATGGCCGCGGCGAATTCCTCCGGCGGCGTCATGGGCAAGATGATCGACGCCCAGTCGATCGTGGTGGCCTCCACCGCCACCAACTGGGTCGGGCACGAAGGCACGATCCTGCGCTTTGTGTTCAAGCACTCGATCGCGCTGGCCTGCCTGGTAGGCCTGTTCGTCATGCTGCAGGCCTATGTCTATCCGTTCACGGAGATGGTTTTGAAGTAGGCAATTGGCTTGGAAGACGACGACGAAAATCCCCGCGGCGGATGCTGCGGGGATTGATTTATAAGCCGATGAATTTGGCTGGCGGCCAGTCTGGTCAACACCGCATTTGCCGATTAAAACGCGCCGCTATCAGCGCCCGGATATTTCGAGGGTCGACATGGTTTCAGCGACAGGGGTTTTGAGGTCCGCAGCAGCGGCGTTGGTCTTGGCGGCCTGCTTCGGCGCCATCCCGGCCAGCGCCGATGATGGGTTTCCGTTCGGTGCCGATATGACACTGGATGTCGCGCGTCAGCCCGGATCGAAGCGGCTGCCGACGCTTGAGATCGGCGACAACGGCGAGGCGAGGCTGGAACTGTGGTGCAAGGGCGGCAAGGGCCAGTTCTCGGTGGCGGGCAATACCGTGATTTTTGTCCCCGGGCCGCTGGAGGACCACGACTGCCCGCCGGCGCGGGCGCAGGCCGACGACGAATTGATCGCCGCCTTGAGCCAAGTCGCGACCTGGAAGCGGCAGGGCGATTTCGTTTCCTTCATCGGAACGAAACCGCTGCGATTCCATCTCAACACCAATTGAAGTCCTAATCCTCGCGCAGGATCATGTCGGCGCAGGCGCCGGCGGATTGCACCACGCCGGTGTAGCCGCCGAAACCGGCATAGGCTGACGCCAGATAGAGGCCCGGCACCGCCGTGCGCGGCGAATGGCCGGGGCCGCGCCAGATCGAGCGCGGCGGTGTCGGCGCGAACCCATAGACGGCGCCGTCCGGCGCATTGAGATATTGCCGGACCGACAGCGCGGTATTGAAGGACGACGCGACCACACCCTCAGCGAGGCCCGGATAAAGCGAGGAGAGATAGCGGGTGATCGCCTGCTGCCATCGCCCGCGCTTCTCGCGATAGGCGTCCATGTCCGAACTGTCCCAGTTCGACAACAAATCGGGCCCCAGGATCGAGAGCACATGGGGCGGAGCCGGAACACCGGAGTCAATCGCAGCGTAATCGACGATGGACATCGGCGGCATTCGCTCGCCGGGCTCTTCGGCCATCAGCGCCGCACCTTGCGCATAGTCCGACAGCCGCGTCATGTCGGGTGGCAGCAATTGGGTGGAATAGGCGGATATTCCGAACTCGCGCGGCGGTTTCGACAGACCGAGCGTGAGCGCGAACAGAGAAATCGACGGGGGGCGTTGCCGGTAAGCTGCGGTCAATCGTTCCGCCGCCGCCGCGGGCATCAACGGCGCCAGCGCCGCGGGCGCAGCGTTGCTGACGATCCGAACGCCTTCCACGACTTTGGGATCGCTGCCGTCGCGCGCGGCATGCGTGACGGTGTTGGCGCGGCCCTGCGGGTCAACGGCAATCGCGCTGACGACACGGCGCACCAACACCTCTCCGCCGGCGACCTTGATCGCGCGGGCGAGCGCGCTGGAGAGCCGTTGCGAGCCGCCTTGCACGAAACGGCCACCGCTTTGGAGATAATCTCCCTGCGCCATCGCAAAGAAGATCCACCACAGCGTTGCCGGGTCGTCGTGATAATAACAAAGATTGGCCGCCAGTGCGCATTTGACGGCTTCGTTGTCGCCGAACACCCGATCGAGCTTTTGCGACAGCGACAGACGCCAGTCGCCGATCGCCGGAACCAGCTTCAAGAGGGCGGCCAGACCTTCGCGCGGCTTCCGGAAAGCGTTCCGGCCTTGCGAAAGCGTGCCCATGGCCGAGGCAATGCGCTCCATCTCTCCAAGCAATTGGTGCAGCCCGGCACGGGCCTCGGGGAAGCGCTCGGTCAGCGCGCGCCGCGCCGCATCGAAATTGTCCGGCATCGTAAACGGCCGATCGAGCGGACCGCCGCGCGCTTCGTAAAATGTGCCGGATGGAATCCATTTCACGGCATCGATGACGCCCGCTCGCGTCAGCACGTGGTGTTTCGGATCGCGGGGATGGTGCGGATCGCTGGTCTCGTGCAGCGAGCCTTCGACGAACAGATCGCCGGACATATAGCTCGATGCCGCCCCGCCGACCGAATTGCTGCGCTCGATGACCAGCACCTTGCGTCCGGCGCGCGCGAGAATCGCGCCGGTCGTCAAGCCACCAAGGCCGGCGCCGATCACCACAACATCATAGCGCGCCATTAAACGTGAAACCCTGGAAGCCCTTGTTCACATATCGGCTGTTCATTGCCGCTATGGCGCGGCATGTCAAATGCGTGATTGCATGGCGAGGGTGCGTGAGCCCGAGGCATCAGCCCCAAGCAATAGCCCCAAGGATCGCTTCGCCGCGCGCCGCGCTGCCGATCCATCGATGCGACCGGGGCGCCAGGCTTATTTCCAGGCCGATTGATCCGTATCCCAGCGCTGGCCCTTGAATTCCCTTGCCAACGCATTGACGGCCCCGTTGTCGTCCTTCTGGTCGGTTTCCTCCTCGCTGCTGGCTTCGTCGGCCAGATTGAGCTTCGGGCCGGCGGATTCGTCCGCCGTCGAAATCACGGGATTGCTGATCCACAGCATCAGCCGGTCGGACGGGCCCGGCCTGTCTGACGCCACCAAAGCGGTCACCTCAACCGTCTCGATGAGTTCGAGTGCGGGCAATATCTGGCTCGGCCGCTTGAATGTCAGCTTCAGCTTTCCGGTGGTGTGGTCCCAGGCCCCGGACGACGATTTCGCCGCGAAGGTCTTGGTCAGCACGTCGGCGATGGCGGCAGCGAGCTTGTCCTTGTTCAGCCGGTCGCCGTCGCGCCAGTCGGCTGCCGAAAAACGGATGGTGCGCTCCATTTCCACGACGCCGCTGGTCCAGCCGGCGTTAACCACGCCGGGCGACGATTTCGATTTGGCGACCAGCGCGGCGGCGCGATCCGGATCGACGCTGATATTGATCGTCTGCTGGCCGGCGCGCAGCGCATCGCAGGAGACGGCGAGGCCGCTTAGGGAAACCTCGACGTCCTGTCCTTTCAGACCCTTGAGGAAGTCGACCGTCGCGTCCAGCTTCACCTTCACGGCAATCGCTTCAGGGGAAACCTCGGTAAAATCCTTCGGGCTCGGAGTGATGCCGTCATCGGTCGACTGGTTGTCCAGGAATTCCTTTTCGCTGAGATCGGAATTGTCGGTCGAATTCACTTCCGTCACGGTCTGGCCGATGCGGATCTGCCCCTTGAATTCGAACGTCTCGCCGGTCGGCTTGCGCACCAGTTTCACCGTCACCGGCGACTTGTCGCCGAGGCTCTGGGTGCCGCCGGTCAGGGTCTGGCCGTTCACCGCAAGATTGGCGACGAAACGATCCTTGCGATCGGAGCCCTTCTGGGCGGGATAGCAAACGTCGAGCACTGCCGAGGTGACATTCTTGCCCTCGCGGGTTTCCTTGAGGATGACGTCGGCATTGCCTTCCATCAGGCCGTCGATGGAGGTGAAATACCGGACTTCATTGGCAGCCGTGGCTGATCTCGGCGCGGGCTTGATTTGAGCGAAGGCGATGTCCGCGGAGGCTGTCATCAGCCCGACCAGGCAGAATAAAATCGAGCGCATATGGGATTCCTCAAAAGATAGAACCACGCGGTGCCGTCGGGCCCATTCGATTCCGGTCCGAATCGGAGTTCGGTCTCTCTTCCCTAGCAAACCCTGGCACATTTCACCAAAAGCAAGGCCGCCCTGAGGCGGCCTTGCCGGATCGGTATTGCCTGAAGGGGGCCGGTTTAGAAGCCCATTCCGCCCATTCCACCCATTCCGCCACCACCACCACCGGGCATCGGCGGAGCCGGCTCCTTCGGCAGTTCGGCGACCATGGCTTCCGTCGTCACCAGAAGGCCGGCCACCGAGGAGGCGTCCTGCAGCGCGGCACGGACCACCTTGGCCGGGTCGATGATACCCTTAGCGACCATGTCGACATACTCTTCGGTTTGCGCATCGAAGCCGAACGTCTCGGACTTGTTCTCGAGGATCTTGCCGACGACGATGGAGCCTTCGACGCCGGCATTCTCGGCGATCTGGCGGACCGGTGCTTCCAGCGCCTTCAGCACGATGTTGATGCCGGCCTGCACGTCGGAGTTGTCGTTGACGATACGGCCGACAGCCTTCTTGGCGCGCAGCAGCGCGACGCCGCCGCCCGGCACGATGCCTTCCTGAACCGCCGCACGGGTGGCGTTGAGGGCGTCCTCGACGCGATCCTTCTTTTCCTTCACCTCGACCTCGGTCGCACCGCCGACGCGAATGATCGCAACCCCGCCGGCGAGCTTGGCAAGACGCTCCTGCAGCTTCTCGCGGTCATAGTCCGAGGTGGTCTCCTCGATCTGCGCCTTGATCTGGCCGACGCGGGCTTCGATGTCCTTTTTCTTGCCGGCGCCGTTGACGATCGTGGTGTTTTCCTTGTCGATCACCACCTTGCGCGCGCGTCCCAGCATGTTGACCGTGACGTTTTCGAGCTTCATGCCGAGTTCGTCCGAGATCAGCTGGCCGCCGGTCAGGATCGCGATGTCCTCGAGCATCGCCTTGCGGCGATCGCCGAAGCCGGGCGCCTTGACGGCGGCGACCTTGAGGCCGCCGCGCAGGCGATTGACGACCAGCGTGGCCAGGGCCTCGCCCTCGACATCTTCCGCGATGATCAGCAGCGGGCGGCCCGACTGCACCACCGCTTCGAGCACCGGCAGCATCGCCTGCAGGCCGGACAGCTTCTTCTCGTGCAACAGCACGTAGACGTCCTCGAGCTCGGCGGTCATCTTCTCGGCGTTGGTAATGAAATAGGGCGACAGATAGCCGCGATCGAACTTCATGCCCTCGACGATATCGACTTCGGTCTCGAGCGATTTGTTTTCCTCGACCGTAATGACGCCTTCATTGCCGACCTTCTGCATCGCCTGGGCAATCATCTTGCCGATGGCCGCGTCGCCATTGGATGAGATGGTGCCGACCTGCGCGATTTCGGACGACGAGGCGACCGGCTTGGCACGCTTCTCGAGGTCCTTGACCACGGCCGTTACCGCGATTTCGATGCCGCGCTTCAGGTCCATCGGGTTCATGCCGGCGGCCACCGATTTGGCGCCCTCCCGCACAATCGCCTGGGCCAAAACGGTAGCAGTGGTGGTGCCGTCGCCGGCGGTGTCGTTGGTCTTGGAGGCGACTTCACGCAGCATCTGCGCGCCCATGTTCTCGAACTTGTCCTCAAGCTCGATCTCCTTGGCGACGGTCACGCCGTCCTTGGTGATGCGCGGCGCGCCGAAGCTCTTTTCGATGACGACATTGCGGCCCTTGGGGCCGAGCGTCACCTTCACCGCATTGGCGAGAGTATCGACGCCACGCAACATGCGATCGCGCGCGTCTCCGGAAAACTTGACGTCCTTGGCAGCCATTTTTGTTGCTCCTGAATGATTGGATACTGGTGCTTATCGTCATTGCCGGGCTTGACCCGGCAATCCATCGCCTTTGCTAGGAGTTTCCCGAAGAGGATGGATGCCCGGGTCAAGCCTGGCTTGTCCCGGCCATGACGAGTGGGGGTACGGCGGCGATCAGCCCAGCACGCCCATGATGTCGGATTCCTTCATGATCAGGAGTTCCTCGCCGTCGAGCTTGATCTCGGTGCCCGACCATTTGCCGAACAGCACGCGGTCGCCGCTCTTGATGTCGATCGGGATCAGCTTGCCGGCTTCGTCACGGCCGCCCGGCCCGACCGCCACGACCTGCCCCTCCTGGGGCTTTTCCTTGGCGCTGTCCGGAATGATGATGCCGCCCTTGGTCTTTTCCTCGGCGTCGATTTGCTTGACCACGACACGGTCATGCAGCGGACGAAATTTGGTTTTAGCCATGACAGTTCCTTTTGGAGACTTCAGTTTTCAGGTCTGGTTCAGGTCCGGTTTGCCATCGAAAGCGGCTTGCGAATACGGGCCAATTCGACGCCGTCAACGGCCGGAACGGTTCGTATCCTTAGCAATCGCGCTCTCGGAGTGCTAATAGTGCGCCCGGAATATGGCTTGGCGCTTATCCTGTCAAGCAAACGCAGGTAAAGACAGCTTAAGTCCTTGGTGAGGCCGATATAGGATGCTTCTGGAAACCAAATCGGCGCGATGGCGTAATTGTTGGACGTCATTGCTCCGACAGCAGTTTTACGGTTGGCTGCGGGATGGGTGCGGCCACGATTATGTTCGGGGAAAAGCCATGGTCAGATCAGCTTACGTGCGTGCGGGTACCAATCTGGGGATCGCCGCCGCGCTGACGATATTCCTCGGGGCGTGCGTGGGCGGCCCACCCTCACCGCCTCCGGAGCCCCCTCCGATGCCCGACGTCCCGGCCACGATCCGCCCCGACGAAATTGTCGGCCGCTGGGGCCTCGCCTCATACCAGAATCCCAATGACCGCGCCCGCACCGAAGCCGCAGCGCGGGGGCAATGCAAACAGCCTTACGTGATCGGGGCCGGCACCACCGGTGGCGTGATCATGCATCTGGCCGACCAGCCCACTCCGCAGGAACTGCGCCTCAAGGGCAGCCAAAGCGGCAAGAATTATATCGGACCGCCCGGACCGGCCGGCGGCCCGCAGGATCGCGAAATTGTCTCCTTCGACGGGCGCGTCCTGGTCACCCGCTTCATCGACAAGGATGCCGCAGTCCGCTACGGCAACATGGTCTATGTCCGCTGCGGGCCCCACGCCTGAGCCCGACAAAAAAGGCCGCCAGGCGCTTCCGCCGGCGGCCTGAAGGTGAACTTGATCGTCAAGCTAACCTGGGCAGATATCAACCTAGTCAAATAAGGCGTCGATGTCGTCCTGCGAGGCGTGGCCGACATCGTCTGCCTGCTTCGGTCCGTTCAGCAGCCGGGCGTCACCCTCGCGAAGGTCGACGATCGGCGGCGCATGCGCCTTGATCGCGTCCACGCCACCCCAGATATCCATCATGATCGTGATGTGGTTTTCGATGAATTTCATCGTATTCATCACCTTCTTGATGCGCTGGCCGGTGAGGTCCTGGAAATTGCAGGCCTCGAAGATCGAAACCACGCGCTCCTGGATTTCCTCGCTGAGCAGCTTTTGCTGATCAGGCGAATTTACCTTGATCAGCGCGGTCGCCGCCTGATCGATCGATTCGGCGGCTTCCAGGATCTGCTGCGTCGCTTCTTCCGTTCCACCGACAACGGCGCCAAGCTCGCCGTTCACTCTGGCCATTTCCTCGCCGTTGAAACTGGTGCCGTGCAGAACCGCGATTTCCCGCTTGGTGCGGCTGATGGCATCGTGAATGAGGTCGAGTTCGACCTTGAGCTTTTCGCATTGCTCGATCTGGGCGCGATAGGTTTCGATCAACGCACCGGCTTCGGCGGACTCGCGCGCCATCGCCCCGTCGGTCTCCGTTACCGCACCGTGGCGGATGCCGGCCATCTGGGTGCGGATGGCGCGCAATTCGGTCATGATCTCGCGATGCATGGGACCGACGTCGCCGTCATCGGCCGTTGGCATCGGCACGTTGCTGGCAAATGCTTCTTCGATACGAAAACGTCTGCGATGAACCGGCATGAGAATTCCCCTGACCTCTAATCACCAGTTTTAGACAGAGGTGCTTTAACGCCGGGTTCACGCCGCAAATTCTCGCAGATGTCGCCGTAATCGCCGCACACCAACGATTAACCATGCGTGCGCGGCATTCACTGAAAATAAACGCTACCCGGCAAAACCGCGCGTAATTGGCGGCGTGGTGAATTGAAAGGCCGTTTCTGTTTACCAAACCGAGGCGGTTTTGATCTTAATTGGGGGCGTGCCAGGCGCCGTTCAGGTGCTTCGCCGACCAAGCAGTGACGAAACAGTACAGAGTACGTCGATGTTCAGAAAAATCTCCCTTGCGTTGCTTGCCGGCGCATCTTGTGCCGGTGCCGGACTTCATCAAGCCGCGGCGATCGAGCTCGCGCCGCCCGCCGAACCCTCCGTGATCTACGCCAATCAACCCGCGCAGCCGCCTGCCGCGCCGGTGCGGACCGCCTATGCCGAACGTTCCAGTATGGGCGGCGGCTTCATCGAGTTCCTGTTCGGCGACGGACCGAATTGGGGCGAGCGCTACCAGCAGCAACCCGCCTATCAAGCGCAGCCATCCTACGGATCGCAGCGTCCGCAGCAAAACGCCAGCGATCCTTCGCATCCGGCCTTCGACCCGAAGTTCGAGAAACAGCTGGTTGACTATCACGGCAATGAAAGAGTGGGCACCATTGTCGTCGATACCCCCAACAAATTCCTGTTCCTGGTGCAGGGCAACGGCAAGGCGTTGCGCTACGGCATCGGCGTCGGCCGGCCAGGTTTCGCCTGGTCGGGCATCAAGCAGATTTCCGCCAAGAAGGAATGGCCGGACTGGACGCCGCCGGCGGAAATGCTGGCGCGGCGTCCCGATTTGCCGCGGCACATGGAAGGTGGGCCGGAGAACCCGCTCGGTGCGCGCGCGATGTATCTGGGATCCTCGCTCTATCGCATCCACGGCTCCAACGAGCCCTGGACCATTGGCACCAACGTGTCGTCCGGCTGCATCCGGATGCGCAACGAGGACGTGATCGACCTTTACGGCCGCGTCAATGTCGGCGCCCGGGTCGTCGTTATCTGAGCTGGTTGTCACTTGAAAATCAAAACGGCCGCTCGAATTGAGCGGCCGTTTTGCCTTGGAGCGTTTCCTCGGGTCAGCCAAAGCCGGCCTTTAAGCCAAATCTTGATGCCGGCCGATCCTCGTCAGGCGTAATCGCTGTCTCCATCGCCGCCGAAATCATCCGAATCGAGATCCATGTCGTCATGGTCGTTGTCTTTCGATGCGGTATCGAGCAATCCCGAGCGCGAACTGTCATCGGCGCGATGTGCCGATGAACTGACGTCATTGATGCCGGCGTCGCGCGCCATGCTGCTTCCGGATTGATCGCTCCACGGATTTTGGGTGGCCGGCTTGCCGCCGAGTCCCGCCTGATCCGCCAGGCTGTGATGGCTGCCGCCCATCATCGAGCGGATGCTGTTCATCAACAGCGATCCGCCGACCGCGCCGGCGGCCGCGGCAGCCGCGGTACCGAGAAATGAGCCGCCGCCTCCGCCCATCGGCGACTGGGACGCGCCATAGGAGGAACCATACGGCTCCTGGCGATACTGGTCCTGGCGATACTGGTCTTGGGGGTACCGGTCTTGGGGGTACCGGTCCTGGCGATACTGGTCCTGATGATCAGGCTCGTCACGATATTGACCCGACCCCTGTGCCTGCTGCAGCACCTGGCCGCTGTTCCAGGTCGGACGATTGGGAATCTCGGGAGGGCGTACATTTGGCACCGAGCCGTGCTGACCCTGTCCGGAGATCGTGTCGCGCATCGAATCCAGAAACCCGCCGGATTGATTTTGCGCAGGCGCGCCGCCGGCTTCCAGTTCCTGAATACGGCTCAAGGCGCGCTTCAGCGCCTCGTCCTGAACCAGCACCGTCTGCACCAGCGCGTAGACCGCGTTGGGCGCAACCCGCTGGCCTTGCGCGATTGCGGAGGCAGCGTCCGGATCGCGCGGCGCGCTCTCCACCTTGGAGAGCCGGTCGAAAAGATCGTCAACCAATTGGCGTTCTTGCGGTGTCATGGCTTTCTCTCCGTTGCCTCGAGGCGCGGGCCAGATGTAGGAGGCGTTTGTGTCGCAGGTAGTGCTACCCGGTATTAAATTTAGGTATGCGACAACGTGACGGCCGGGTCGCGGCGGGATATTAGCCCGCCGGAACGTCAGCCCAATGTTACATTGTTGGCGGCCAGCAGGCGCGGGAAATCTTCACCGCCGAGAAAGGCGTGCTCGTGCTCGCGCTGCACCGTCAGCGGGTCGAGGCCGACCAGGATGTCGTCGACGAACCCCGGATGACACATGATCACGCCGTGCTCCGGTAGCCCATCGAGAAACTGCCGCATCAAGACGCTGAAATCGGGTTGCCGGGAAAAATCATAGGCGCCGTCGAATCCGGGATTGAATGCAATACCGGCGCGGGAGGCGCGCTTGCGAAATTGCGCGCTTAGAACGTCCAGCAACAACGCCTTGGGCGTACCGAGCCGCCGGGCCAAAGGTTGATGGCGTCCACCCTGGCGGACCCAGGCCTTGGGCGCGGCTTCTTTCACCGCCGTCAGAAAGCCGTCGCGGACCTGGGGAAACAGCTGGACATGCTGGTGGCCGTCGACGAAATCCGGAGCGCGGCCGAACATTTCGTTGAAGGCGGCAAGTTGCACGATCAATTCCGCATAAATGATTTCGGGATCGAGCCGCCGCAGCAGGCCCGCGCGCAGCAATTTCGGAAGGCCCAGGAACATGCCGCCATCGATCGGCTGGAAGTGCATGGTCAGCGGACGAAACGGCGCCGTTAAAGTGGCATGCAGGCCGATCGCGCATGGCGAACGGTTTGCCGCGACGGCCTGAAGCGCGCTGACTTCGTCGCGGCCGATGGCCGGGCCGACCATCATCACCGATGTCGCATTGAGACGGCCCCGCCCGATCAGATCGCGAATTGCGCGGTTGACGCCGGGGCTCAGACCGTAATCGTCGGCGCACAGCCAGATACGGCGCGGCGGCGCGGCGTCGTTCATTCGGCGGCGGTCCTCTCGCCGGTGCCGGCTTCCGTCACGATCCGCTTTTCACTGTGCTCGGCCACGAAATAGATCGGACGGGCTTTCAACTCCGAGAGAATCTTCCCGATATATTCGCCGACGATGCCGATCATGATGAGCTGCACGCCGCCGATGGTCATCAGGCCGATCACCAGCGAGGGGTAACCGGGGACGGATTTTCCGTTCATCCAGGTTTCCCACAGGATCGAGAGGCCGAACAGGAAGGCGATCGAAGCGAGCAAAACCCCGAGCAGGCTGGCAAAACGCAAGGGTGCCACCGAGAACGACGTCAGCCCTTCGATTGAAAGCCCGACCAGCCTGGCCGGACTGAAGGTGGTGACGCCATGCGCCCGGGGCGCCGGCTCGTAGTCGACGCGGATCTGGCGAAAACCGATCCAGCTTGCGAGGCCCTTGAAAAAGCGATTGCGCTCCGGAAGCTGCCGCAGTGCCGCCACCGCGCGCGGCGACAGCAGGCGGAAGTCCCCGGCATCTTCGGGGATTTTCTGCCGCGCGCCCCAGTTGATCAACCCGTAGAAGCCATGCACCGCGACGCGCCGCAGAAACGATTCATTGTCGCGATGGGCCTTGGCGGTATAGACCACATCGTAACCGTCATCGATCCAGTGACGGACCAGCTTCTCGACCAGATCCGGCGGATGCTGACCGTCGCCGTCCATGAACAGCACGGCGCCGCGCCGGGCATGGTCCAATCCGGCCATCAGCGCGGCTTCCTTGCCGAAATTGCGCGACAGCGACACCACCTGAACATCGAGCGCATCCGCGCCAAGCCCGCGGGCGATGCCGAGCGTGTCGTCCGAGCTGCCGTCATCGATATAGACGACCTCGCAGGCAAGGCCGTAGCGCTGCTTCAGCGCCTTGGCCAACCCGCCAATCCGGTCGTGCAGAAAAGCCAGTCCGGCGGCCTCGTTGAACAACGGCACGACAATCGACAGCCCCTGCGCCGCAGCGGTGGCCGCGGTCGTTGACAAGCCGGAAACGTCGGTGCCGAGCATCATCGATCAGGTCTCAACCGTCCGATCAGCAATATATGCCAATCGCTGCGCATTGTCGCCAACGGCGATGCGCTTTCGACTTGCCATCTCATTGCCGCAAGAAGGCCTCAAGCTTGCCGAACAGCGGATTGTCGCGGTCGAGCACGTAGTCGAGCGACGCCACCGAAACCGTCTCGGCGCCATGCGAGCGCAGAAAGCTGCCGAGCGCATAAAGCTGCGCCGGCGGACAATGCAGCGTCACCATTCCCGAAGATGTCGGCCCGCCGAACGGCGAGACCACGCCGAAGCGATTATGGGCCTCGGCCAGCAGCGCCGCGGTGCATTCGGTAAAGCGGGTGCGGACTTCCCGATATTTGCTGGCGCGGGCGCGGGCGGCAATATGATCGAGGATGATGCGCGCGGTCTCGCGGGCCGAACTCGACCAGTCGGCATCCCGCGAGGCCACGAGGTTGGCCTGGCTGCGCAGGATCACGCCGTCGTCGAGCACCTTGAGACCGTTGGCGGCAAGCGTGGCGCCGGTGGTGGTGATATCGACGATCATTTCGGCGGTCCCGACCGCCGGCGCACCTTCGGTAGCGCCCGCGCTCTCGACGATGCGGTAGTCGACGACGCCGTGAGCGGCAAAGAATGTCCGGGTGAGATTGATGTATTTGGTCGCCACCCGCATCCGCCGGTTATGCTGCGCGCGGAATCCGGTGGTGACGTCGTCGAGGTCGGCCATGGTGCGGACGTCGATCCACGCCTGCGGCACCGCAACCACGACATTGGCGCTGCCGAAACCAAGCTTGTCGATCAGCGCCACGCGCTTGTCGGCATCGGCAATGCTCTCGCGCACCAGATCTTCGCCGGTGACGCCGAGATGCACCGCGCCGCGCGCAAGCTGTGAGGCAATCTCACTGGCCGAGAGATAGGCGATCTCGACATTGTCTAGCCCGCTAATGGTGCCGCGATAATCGCGGGCGCCGCGCGGCTTGGCGAGCCCCAGTCCGGCGCGGGTGAAGAACGCCTCGGCGTTTTCCTGCAGGCGACCCTTTGACGGAACCGCCAGAACGAATGGCGTCGTCATGTCGCGCTCCCGCTCAAGCTGTTGGCGGCTGTCCTGCGGCCAAACTGGGTCAAGGTTTCAACCCACACCGAAAACCCGACCGCCGGGATCGCCGTGCTGGAGCCAAGCTGGCTCATCAGCCCGTCATAGCGGCCGCCTGCCACCAGCGGCTCGACGCCGTTGCCCCTGCCATGCAGTTCGAACTCGAAACCGGTATAATAGTCGAGGCCGCGTCCGAACGAGGTGGAAAAACGCGTCGCGCCGGTATCGATGCCGCGCGCGGCCATGAACCCGACGCGGCTTTCGAACTGATCGATCGCCGCGGTGATGTTGAGTTTTGCGTCATCGGCGAGCGCGCGCAATCGCACGATTGCATCGTCGGGGTCGCCGGTGATCGCGAGGAATCGCTTGATCGATTCCAACGCATCGCGGGGCAGGGCGCCGCCTTTCAGGGTCGACTGTTCGAGGAAGCGATCGGCGATTTCGGAGACCGAGCGGCCGCCGACATTGGTGGTGCCGGCGATCGACATCAGGTCCGTCACCAGCGCCAGCGCCGCCTTGCGGTCGGAACCCGCCAGGGCCGCCAGCACGCCCTCATATTCGTTGCGGCTAGAACCGGTCGCGTGCGTGAGCCGTTCGAGATCCTGCTCCAGGCTGATCTTGCGGTTGAAATCCTTGATCAGCCGCCGCCGCCAAACCGGGTAAAGGTCGAGGGCATCGATCAGCGCCGTGAACAGCGCGACGTCTCCGGTTCGAATTTCGACCTCCGTCACCCCGAACGCGGCGGTCGCTTCCAGGGCGAGCGCCAGCATCTCGGCGTCGGCTGCGGCGCGGTCCTGCCGCCCAAAGGACTCGATGCCCGCCTGCAGGAATTCACCTGGCTGGCCCCCCCGATAGCGGAACACCGGTCCTAGATAGCTGAACCCCGCCGGCTGGCCGGCCCGGCTGGAGCCGAGGTAATCCCGCGCCACAGGAATGGTGAGGTCGGGGCGGAGGCACAGTTCCTCGCCGCTGGCATCGGTAGTCAGATAAAGGCTCTTGCGGATATCCTCGCCCGAAAGATCGAGAAACGGCTCGGCCGGCTGCAGGATCGCCGGTTCGGCCCGTGCGTAACCCGCTTGCGCGAACGACAATAGCAGGGCGTCCGCCCATGCGGCGGATCCGGTCGCACGAGGGGCGGCGGTCTGGGTCATCTCGAGGTCCAAATTTCCGTCCAAATTTCCTTGGAAACGGGTCCCAAAAGCTGGGGCGGCGCAGCCCCTTAGCATGGCCCGGGCGGGGTTTCGACCCACATCCGACAAGTCGCTTAACAATCGCGCCGGCGAGCCGGGGTTCAGACTTGCAGCCTATTCGTGCAGATCGGCCGCGGCGGTCCAGTCGCCCAGCACCGCCTGAATCAGCGCCAGAGCCGCCACCGCCGCCGTATCGGCCCGCAGCACCCTCGGCCCCAGCGAAAGCCGCAGGATGCGCGGCTGCCGCAGCAGCACGCTGCGCTCTTCCTCGGCAAAGCCGCCCTCGGGGCCGATCAGAACGTCAATTCCGCTTGAAGCCGTCGCGTCGCTGCGCAGCGCGTGCCACGGATTTGTGGCGTCGGCCGCCTCGTCGCAGAACACCAGCAGGCGTTGCGGTGGCCGTTGGCCCAGATAGCGATCGAGCGCCACCGGCTCGGCGACCGCGGCGATGCTCAGGATGCCGCATTGCTCGGCGGCCTCGATGACATTGGCGCGCATCCGCTCGCCGTTCACCCTGGCGACCTGCGTAAAGCGGGTCAAAACCGGCTGGAGCGATGACGCGCCCATCTCGACCGCTTTCTGCACCATGTAGTCGAGCCGGGCATGTTTGAGCGGGGCAAAGACGTAAGCGAGGTCGGGCAGGCGGTCCTGCGGCCGGGTCCGGGCGATGAGTGTCAGGCTGTCGGGCCGTTTGCTCCCTGCGATCGAGGCCTGCCATTCGCCATCGCGTCCGTTGAACACCAGGATCGTTCCGCCTGCTGAAAGCCGCAGCACATTGCCGAGATAATTGCTCTGGTTGCGCTCCAGCGCGACCGTTTGGCCGGTGGCCAGCACGGCGTCGACGAACAGCCGGGGGCTGCGAAAATCGAGTTTAGGCATGGTCAATGTTCCGATTCGCGCACCTATTAGCCCAAATGTTTAGGATTTACGCCAATAAGGGCCTCCGGGCGCGGCTCTACGCCGCGCTAATGCCAAATTCCACGGGTTGTTAAGGATCGGCAGGAATTGTAAAAACCCCCGATCGCAAATCGTTTTTTTCGGGAAGACGTCTTATTATATCGGGAAGTCGCCGAGACTCATGGACCTTGCCGGAGGAACAGCTTTGATCATCCGCCGCTTGATGGTGCCGCTCGCCGTGGCCTTCGTGACCGCCTATGCCGGTCAGGGCTTCGCGCAGAGCGCGTTTCCGGCGCCGCTGCCGGGTCAGGCCGGCTCGCGGAACGACCCTGCATTTCCACCGGTTCCGGGTCAGGCCGGCACGAAGAACGACCCGGCATTTCCGCCGGCTCCAGGTCAAAACGTCACGAGGAATGATCCGGCGTTTCCGCCGGTGAATGGCGGCGCTTCCGGCTCGTTCCCGGCCGGCGGCGCGGCTCCCATCCTCGGTGGCGGTTTCGCAGGACCGGCTTCGCCGACGATGCAGGGAGGGGGGCCCTCTGATGCCTGCATGAAAAATTTCATGCCGTTGCGCGAAGAAGCCGAGAAGCGCGGCAAGCTGATCAAGGCTGCCAGCGAGCGCCATGCGGCTCCGGATGAAGCCTGCAAGCTGATCGAGAGTTTCGCCCAGGCCGAAATCAAGATGATGAAATACGTCGAAGCCAACTTCGCGAAATGCGGGATTCCACCGCAGGTTCCCGAGCAGTTGAAAAAAGGCCATCTCAATACCGAGACCATGCAGAAGAAAGTCTGCACGATGGCACAGCAAAGACCGGCTGGCCCGAGCCTGAGCGAGGCGTTGGGCTCTTCGGCGGCACTTCCGGAAGCCACGCCCAAGAAGAAGGGCGGCAGCGCGTTCGATACCCTGACCGGCAACGTCCTTACCCGATGACCGGTGCCGCCGAGCTTCGGAAGCCGGGCGCCGCCCTTCTGGTATGAGTGGCGCGGCCGCCCGGGTTGCTGACGCGACCGGCAACTGGGTCGATACACGCGCGCCGATGTGGTCGCGGCCCTATCTGCGGCTCGCCCGTTTCGACCGGCCGATCGGATCCTGGCTGTTGCTGATGCCGTGCTGGTGGTCGGCCGCGCTGGCCACCGCCGTCAGCGGCCAAATCGGCCAATTGCCGGGTCTCGTTGTCTTGTTCTTCGTCGGCGCATTTGTCATGCGCGGCGCCGGCTGCACCTGGAACGACATCACCGATCGCGATCTCGACGCCCTGGTCGAACGGACGCGGTCACGGCCGATTCCGGCGGGCCAGGTCAGCGTCGCGCAGGCGACGATCTTTCTTGTCGTGCAGGCGCTGATCGGTCTGGCGGTGCTGCTGCAATTCAACCGGTTTGCGGTGGCGACCGGCATCGCCTCGCTGGTGATCGTTGCGGTCTACCCGTTCATGAAGCGGATCACCTGGTGGCCGCAGACCGTGCTCGGGCTGGCGTTCTCGTGGGGTGCGCTGATGGGATTTGCCGTGGTGCTCGGGCGGATCGATGCGTCAGCGCTGTTCCTCTACGCCGGCTCGATCGCCTGGGTCATCGGCTACGACACCATCTATGCGCATCAGGACGCCGAGGATGACGCGCTGATCGGCATCAAATCCACCGCGCTGTTGTTCGGTGCGCGCACCCGCCCTGCGCTGATGGTATTCTATGCCATGGCAGTCGCACTGATCGGCTGTGCACTATGGCTCGGCGCGGCGCGCTGGCCGGCTTGGATCGGGCTTGCCGCGTTCGCCGTGCATCTGGCCTGGCAGATTGCCCGGCTGGATATTTCGGATCCGGCGCTGTGCAAGCGCGTTTTCTACTCCAACCGCGATGCCGGCCTGCTGCTGTTTGCCGGGTTGCTGGCCGATGCGGTGCTGCGGACGGGTTAGGCCGCCGTCATCGAAGGTTGCGCAAGGCAATGCGCGCTTCGGGATCATGTCGGAATGGATCGCAGTGGATCAGCGTCAATGTCTGGCGATGATCTCGCGTTCGCCCTGGTGAAGGTTCGCCGGATTGAGCAGATCACCGCCGCGCCGCCGCACCAGGAATTTCGGACGCCGCGCTCGGATCGCGTTGTGACGCCGGCGCCGTTGCGCCGGTTCGGGCACCTTGTCTTCCGGCAGTTGCGGCAGCCCGAAGATGTCGCTCCACATCTGCCAGGCCGTGGTAATCTCGTCGCGGTCCGAACTCACGCATAGCGGGATCGTCAGTGACGGGTCGCGGTGCGCCAGAACCAGCATCTGGGCGTCGTCGATGCCACGCAGCGCAACGCCGAGAAAATCGCGGACGCGGACGTTGACGGCCATCTGCATGCCGTGCAGGGCACGGCGCAGAACCACGCGTTCTCTGTGAAGTTCGATTTGCCGCACGCCGCCGTCCGCACGGACGTCGTGCGCATCGAAGCTGACCGGCAGAGAAAGAGGGTCGAGCCGCAATGCGCAGCTCGACCCGGCGGGATTGGTCCCGCATGTTGATGTTTGACGCCTCAAGGCTTTTATCTCCCCGCCGGGATTATACTCCCGGTCGATGCGTGAGACCCTAGCCCAGGCCCGTCCGTTTCGGCTTAAAAAGGCTGGTTAATCGAAAGTCACTTGCGCTGCATTTGCCCGCATGATTGACAAGACCTTGGCTCACATGATTGACGAGACCTTGCGGGGATCAGCGAAATTGTTTGGGTTTGAACGCATGAAATGCTTGAAGTCCGCGTAAATCGGGCACATCTCATATGACCACCGATTGGCATCCCTCGTTCGGCGATGCTTCTTCGATCCTTCTCCAATGCTCCTCCAAATCTTCGGGATTTTGTTCGTGATCTCTTCACCATCTGCCGCATCGCCGCTTTCATCGAAACCCGCGACCTCCGACCTGTTCGATCAATCCGCCCTTGCAACGCTGGCGCAGCGTCTTGTCGAAGCCGCCAGGCGCGCAGGCGCGGACGCCGCCGATGCAGTGGCGGTGCGCGGCGTTTCCCAGGGCGTTGAGGTGCGCGACGGACGCGTCGAGGAATCGGAGCGCTCGGAAGGCGATGATGTCGGACTGCGCGTGCTGGTGGGACGGCGCCAGGCCGTGGTCTCGACCAACGACGTCAGCGGCGACGGCGTCACCAGGCTTGCCGAACGCGCGGTCGCCATGGCGCGGGTCGCGCCCGACGACAAGTATGTCGGCCTGGCGGATCCGTCATTGCTGGCGCGCGATTTCCCCGATCTCGATCTACTCGATCCTGTGGTCCCATCGACATCGGAGCTCGAGCGCCGCGCCTGCGAGGCGGAAGCGGCCGGCCTCGCGGTCAAGGGTGTGACCAAATCGGGCGGTGCGTCGGCCTCGGCCGGAATCGGCGGCATGGTGCTGGTGACCAGTTCCGGTTTCCACGGTTCCTATTTGCGATCGAGCCAGGGCGTCATGATGACCGCCATTGTCGGCGAGGGCACCGGCATGGAGCGCGACTACGACTACACTACCGCCCCGCATGCCTCTGATCTCGCCTCGCCTGAAAGCGTCGGCCGCACCGCCGGCGAGCGCACCGTGGCGCGCGCCAATCCGCGCAAGGTCGAGACCTGCAAGGTGCCGGTGGTGTTCGACCCGCGCGTGGCCGGATCGATTGTCGGGCATCTGGTGGGCGCGGTGAACGGCGCCTCGATTGCGCGCAAGACCAGTTTCCTGAAAGACCGCCTCGGCGAGCAGTTGTTTGCCAAGAACATCCGCATCATCGACGATCCGTTGCGGGTGCGTGGCTTGCGCTCGCAAACCTTCGACGCCGAGGGCGTCAAGGTCAAGAAACTCGCGATTGTCGACGAGGGCGTGCTGACGTCGTGGCTGTTGGATTCGGCGACCGCGCGGGAACTCGGGCTGGTCACCACCGGGCACGCCCAGCGCAGCGTTTCGTCGTCGCCTTCGCCGGGTTCGTATAATCTGCATCTCGAAGCGGGCGAGCCGACGCCGGCCGAACTGATATCGGACATCCGCCAGGGATTTTACGTGACCGACCTGATCGGCTCCGGCGTCAATGGTGTGACCGGCGACTACAGCCGCGGCGCCTCCGGGTTCTGGATCGAGAACGGCGAGATCACCTATGCGGTGAGCGAGGTGACGATCGCGGGTCATCTGCTTGAGATCTTCAAATCGCTGGTGCCGGCCAACGATCTGGAATTTCGCTATGGGGTCAATGCTCCGACACTGCGGATCGAGGGATTGACGCTTGGCGGACGCTAACGCCGGCAGCCTGCACAGCAAAATTCTGGCGCGCGACGTCGCGCTGCTGACGGATACCGTGCGTGAGGCTGGCGCGCTGGCGCTGTCGTTGTTCCGTACCGAACTGAAGAACTGGACCAAGGGTGCGTCGTCGCCGGTGTCGGAGGCCGATATCGCGGTCAACGACCTGATCGAGACGCGGCTGCGGCGCGCCACACCGGATTATGGCTGGCTGTCGGAAGAAAGCGTTGACGACGAGCAGCGCCTCGACAAGCAATTGGTCTGGATCGTCGATCCGATCGACGGCACCCGTGGCTATCTTGCCGGCCGCGAGGACTGGTGTGTCAGCGTGGCGCTGGTCGAAAATACCTCGCCGGTGCTGGCGGCGGTGTTCGCGCCGGCCAGCGACGAGTTTTTCTTCGCCGCGAGCGGACAGGGCGCCGCGCGCAACGGTGCGGCCGTTCATGCGACGGCCGGCACCGAAATGGATTTTTCCCGCGTCGCCGGCCCGAAGCCGTTGGTCGAGCGGCTGAACCGGTCATCGGATGAAATCAGCCTTCACCCTCGAATCGGATCGCTGGCGCTGCGGTTGTGCCGGGTCGCGGAAGGAAGGCTCGATGCCGCGTTCGCCGGCGGCCAAAGTCGTGACTGGGACCTTGCCGCCGCCAATTTGATCGTGCAGGAAGCGAATGGTAACATGACCGCGCTCTCGGGGGACCGCATTCTCTACAACCGCCGGGAGGTGACGCACGGAGTGCTGGTGGCAGCGGGACGCGATCGTCATGCGAGCATTATCGAGCATTTCCGTAGCCGTCCGTTGCCCTGAGCGCGCGCCACGCGCGTCGGGAACTTGGCCTTGCCGGGCACCGCGTTAGGAAGACGAAACATGCCAGATAGTGCCCCGCAACAACTGCTCCATCTCGTCATCGGCGGCGAACTGATTGATCTTGAGCATACGACCTTCAAGGATCTCGATCAGGTCGAAGTCGTCGGCGTGTTCCCCAATTACGCGACCGCTCACGCCGCCTGGAAGGCCAAGGCGCAGCAGACCGTGGACAACGCCCACATGCGCTATTTTGTGGTTCATCTCCACCGGCTGCTCGATCCAGGTCAAGACACGAAGCCTGCCCGTTGAAAAAGTTGCTTCGCAATGCGCTGCGCAGCGCCTGGGTGCAGCGCGCTGCGGGTTTTATCGCGGCCGAGTTCCTGCGGCTGGTCTGGCTGACCAATAAATTTCGCTTCGATCCACCCAACGTCTATGACATCGTCGAACCGCAGCGACCGGCGATCCTGGCATTCTGGCATGGCCAGCATTTTATGACGCCTTTCATCAAGACCAAGGAAATCCATGCCACCAAGGCGCTGATCTCGCGGCACCGCGACGGTGAATTCAACGCGCTTGCCGCCGAACGGCTGGGGATCGGCACCATTCGCGGTTCCGGCGATCACGGGTCGGCGTTTCATCGCAAGGGCGGCGTCGGTGCGTTCAAGGAAATGGTGCGCGCGCTTGAAGAGAAGTATTATGTCGCGCTGACCGCGGACGTGCCGAAGCGCTCGCGTGTCGCGGGCCTCGGCATCATCATGCTGGCGCGGGAATCCGGCCGGCCGATCATGCCGCTTGCAATTGCGACCAGCCGTTTCGTCCGCCTCAACAATTGGGATCGCACCACTATCAATATGCCATTCGGGCGAGGAATAATGGTGGGGGGCGAACCGATTGTGGTTCCATCCGACGCCGATGGCGAGACCATGGAGCGTCTGCGCGCGCGACTGGAGGCGACATTGAACGATGCGACCCGTCGCGCCTATGCCGAAATTGGCCGTCCGGAAGAGGCGGGTCATGGCTAATTCGCTGCCGATGACGCTGCGTACCTACCGCCGCTTGTCCGCTGCGGTGGCGCTGCTGGCGCCGGCGCTGATCAAGCGGCGGCTCAAGCAGGGCAAGGAGGATCCGGCGCGGATCGGCGAGCGGCGCGGTATGAGCCGGGACACCCGGCCGAATGGACCTCTGGTCTGGATTCACGGTGCCAGCGTCGGCGAGGTGCTGGCCGCGGCGGCCCTGATCGAACGATTGCGGGCGCTCAATATCCGTATCCTGCTGACGTCAGGCACGGTGACTTCGGCCTCGATCGTCGCCAAGCGGTTTCCCGCCGATGTCATCCATCAATATGTGCCTTACGATTCGCCGCGCTACGTCGCGCGCTTTCTCGATCACTGGCGGCCAAGTCTGGCGCTGTTCATCGAGTCCGATCTGTGGCCCAATCTGATCCTGTCGAGCGCGGCGCGGCGTCTGCCGATGGTGCTGATCAACGGACGGATGTCGCAGCGCTCGTTTCAGCGCTGGCGCAGGATGACCAGCACCATCTCGGCATTGCTCGGCCGGTTCGAAGTCTGCCTGGTCCGGTCGGAAGTCGATGCGGAGCGCTTTGCCGCGCTCGGTAGCCGCAACGTCGTCACCACCGGAAACCTGAAGCTGGATGTGGCCGCGCCCCCCGCTGATTCCGACAAGCTGGAGCGGTTGATGGCGGTGACGCGCGGCCGTCCCATCGTGGTCGCAGCGTCGACCCATCCCGGCGAAGAGGATATTCTGCTGGAAGCGCACAAGACGCTTGCGGGGTTCTTCCCGTCGCTGTTGAGCGTGATCGTGCCGAGGCATCCCGATCGCGGCGAAGCCATCGCCCGCAGCATCACCGCTTCCGGGCTGCACGCGGCGCTGCGTTCGCGCGAGGAGTTGCCGACGGCGACGACCGATGTCTACATCGCCGACACCATGGGCGAACTCGGATTATTCTATCGGCTGGCGCCGATCGTGTTCATGGGGGGATCGCTGGTCGAACATGGCGGGCAAAATCCAATCGAGGCGATCAAGCTCGGCGCGTCGGTGGTTCATGGCCCTCACGTTTTCAATTTTACCGACGTTTACGAGGCGCTCGACAGCGCCGATGGCGCCCGGCAGGCCGACACCCACGAAGCGCTGGTGAAGCAGCTCGGCCGGTTTCTGGCCGATCCGGCGGCGCGCAAATTGTCGGTCGACGCGGCCGAGCGCGTGGTCGAGCGACTCGGCGGCGGGCTTGACCGCACGCTCACCGCGCTCGAGCCGTATCTTTTGCAATTGCGGCTCGAGATGGGGGCTGCCGATGCGTGAGCCGGCCTTCTGGTATCGGCCGCCATCATGGATATCGCGATTGCTGATGCCGCTCGGTGCACTCTACGGCCTGGTTGCGGGCCAGCGATTGCAGCGCCAGGGGTTTGATGCCGGCGTTCCGGTGCTGTGCGTCGGCAATTATCATGTCGGCGGCGCCGGCAAGACCCCGACGGTGCTGGCGCTTGCCAGGGTGTTGCGCGATCTCGGCGAGACGCCGGTGGTGCTCAGTCGCGGCTATGGCGGAAGATTGCACGGACCGATTGCGGTCGACCCTGCGCGGCATGGTGCCGATGATGTCGGCGACGAGCCGCTGATGATGGCGGGCTCGGTTGCGGTGGTGGTGGCTCGGGACCGGGTGGGCGGCGTCGCGCTGGCGCGGTCGCTGCGCGCCAGCGTGATCCTGATGGACGATGGTTTCCAGAATCCCGCCATCATCAAGGACGCCTCGCTGATCGTGATCGACGCCTCCCGTGGCCTCGGCAATGCCTGCGTGTTTCCCGCAGGGCCGTTGCGGGCGCCGCTGCGGCCGCAGCTTGACCGCACCGACGCGCTGATCGTCATCGGCGATGGAACCGCTGCGGAAACGGTTGCCGGCGCGATCGCCGCGCGGGACCGGCCTGTGCTGTCGGCTCATCTCAGGCCGGACGATGCCTCGGTGGCAGCGCTCGGCGGCAAACGCGTGCTCGCCTTTGCCGGGATCGGCGATCCCGCGCGGTTTTTCAGGACGCTGGGCGCCAGCGGGATCGAGGTTGTGGCGAAGCGGGTGTTCGCCGATCACCATCCATATTCGAAGAGCGAGATCGAAGCGTTGACCGCCGAAGCCAAACGCGGCGCGCTGACGCTGGTGACGACGGAAAAGGATCTGGCACGGCTGAGCAGCGGCGAGGGCGTCCCGTCCTGGGCTGGCGACATCGTGCCGTTCGCGGTGACCCTGGCGTTCGAGGACATAGCGCAATTGCGGAAGTTCGTGTCGGGCTGCCTGTTCAGAGCGCGTGACAAGAGATTCAGTTAGCCTTGTCAGTCAGCCTTGCGCTTTCAGCGCGCCGGGAAAATGCCGCTGCAGCACTGCGCTGGGGATCGCATAGGCCTCCTGCAGATCGACGCTCCAGTATTTCAACTCGTCGAGCGGGATCCGCGCATCGGTTATCGCACACCGCACATAGGTTCCCGGCGAGATCACGCGGAAATCGCCATCCAGATATTGTACCTGCGCTTCGCCGTGGCCCGAGGGACCGAACTTATTCAGCACGATTGAACTCTCCTCAACACTTCGCTTCCGAACGCTTCGCCCCCGGTCGTCCGGACCGGGCCAAATGTTTCTCAATGCGTCTACCATAAATAGGGCACGATGTCCGCCCTGCAAACCCCACCGATTTGTGATGAATTGCGGCGATGGGCACATGGTAGCGTGATTTGTGGAGCGCCTTGCTCCCGACACCATCTCGATCCGGCAAACCCGATGCGCCTTCTGTCAGCTACGATATTCCTGACGCTTTTTGCCATGACCTTTTCTATGGGGGCTACTTCGGTGAATGCGGCGTCGCTGCCCGCCGCACATCAGGTCGACATTCCCTTCGGGAGCGGGGTATTGCACGCGCAGCTTTACAAGCCGGAAGGTGACGGGCCGTTCCCCACCGTGATCGCGCTGCACGGCTGCAGCGGACTCGGCGGCCGTTCCGAACCGGTCCAGCCGCGCTATCGCGATTGGGCCGAGCTGTTGTTGAAAGCGGGCGACGCGGTGTTGTTGCCGGACAGCTACGGTTCGCGCGAGCTCGGCCCGCAATGCCGTGTCAAGGAGCGCCCGGTGCGCGCCAGCCGCGAGCGCGTCGCGGACATCATGGCATCGCGGCAGTGGCTGATGCAGCAGCCCTGGGCCGCGCGCGATCGCATCAGCCTGATGGGGTGGGCGAACGGCGCCAGCGCCCTATTGTGGGCGGTACGGCCGCAACTGTCGTCGCGTGCCGCCCAGCCGGATTTCCGCTCGGCGATCGCATTTTATCCGGACTGCCGGATCGCGTCGGGCCTTGGCTGGAGCACCCGCGTTCCAACGCTGCTGCTGATCGGCGCCAAGGACGACGTCAGTTCGCCGCCCGCCTGCCGTCAGATGATCGACGGCGCGCGCGGTCGCAGTGCGCTGGCGCGGATTGTGGTTTATCCCGCCGCCTATCATGATTTCGATCGCGCCAATTTGCCGCTGCATGCGATCGCCGCAACGTCGGATGCCGCGGGCCCGGAGCGTGGCCATCTCGGCACCGACACCGAAGCGCGCGCCGATTCGCAAAGGCGCGTCGCCGAATGGCTGGCGCGGTGAGTGGATCCAGCTAAAACAAACTTCCCTGGCCAACAGGCTTGACGACGCGCTTCGGCGCTGACGCCTTCGGCTCGCTGGCAACGGGCTGCGCCGGTTGGGGTACCGCCGGCCGGTCCGTATCGGCCGTGGCGGCGACGCGTCCGTCGGAAAATTCGATAGTGAGATGCTCGCCGGGACCGATGGCGCCGGCGGCGTGCAGGGCAAGGCCGTGCCCGTCGCGTACCAGGGCAAACCCGCGCGCCAGCACGCCGCGATAGGACAGCGCCGCCAGCAATTGCCCGCTATGGACGACGCGCGCCTGGTGGCGCTGCATGGCGGTTGCGAGCGCACGCCGTGCGCGCTCGGCCAGCCGCAGCGTCCGTTCGTGGTCGCGCGCAATGGCCTGGCGCTGCGCCTGCGCGTTGGAGAGTTTCGAGGCCTTGAGCCGGATCGCCAGTCCCGCTTGGCGATCGCGACGATGGCGCAGCAGCGACCTTGCGGCATGCGCCAACCGTTCACCGGAAACCGTCAGGCGATGTGTGGCTTGCGCGACCTGTCCGCGCAGCACCCGCAACGTCAATCGTGCGCTCGTGCTCGCAAAGCGGCGGAAGTGGGCGTGAGTATTGGCCTTCAATGCGCGGGGCAGGGCGGCGGCTCCGCCGTCCAGCCGCTGCCGCGGGATCGCCAGCAGGTCGCTTGAGGCCGGCAGTGCCCGCGCCGCGGCGCGCAACTCGTTGCGGCGGCCCTCCTGCCCGCGCTGCCAGCACACCATCGTGCGCCGCGCCAGGCTCGACACCTCGGCGAACAATTCGCTGCGCACCGGCACCGCCATCTCGGCGGCGGCCGTCGGCGTCGGCGCCCGCTTGTCGGCGGCAAAATCAATCAGCGTGATGTCAGTCTCGTGGCCGACCGCCGAGATCAGCGGGATCATGCTGTCGGCGGCGGCGCGCACCACGATCTCCTCGTTGAACGACCAGAGGTCCTCCAGCGAGCCGCCGCCGCGCGCGACGATCAAGAGATCCGGACGGGGAATCCTGCCGTCTTTCGGCAGCGCGTTGAAGCCGCGGATCGCAGCGGCGATCTGCTCGGCCGAACCTTCGCCCTGTACCCGCACCGGCCATACCAGCACGCGGCGCGGAAAGCGATCCTCCAGCCGATGCAGGATGTCGCGGATCACCGCACCGGTCGGCGAGGTGACGACGCCGATCACCTCCGGCAGCCAGGGCAAAAGCTGCTTGCGCGCCTCGTCGAACAGCCCTTCGGCCCCCAGCTTGCGCTTGCGCTCTTCCATCAGCGCCATCAGCGCGCCGATCCCGGCGGGTTCGATCGCCTCGATCACGATCTGGTATTTCGACGAGCCGGGATAGGTCGTGAGCTTGCCGGTGGCGATGACCTCAAGCCCTTCTTGCGGCTTGAAGCGCATCCGGCTGTGGACGCCCTTCCAGATCACGGCCTCGATCTTGGCGCTCTCGTCCTTGAGCGCGAAATAGCAATGCCCGGACGAATGCGGCCCGCGGAAACCCGAGATCTCGCCGCGCACCCGGACATGCCCATAGGCATCCTCCACCGTCCGCCGCAGCGCGGAGGACAGTTCGGACACGGTGAATTCCGGCGCGTTGATCAGGGCTTCGGCTGCGGTCATCTCAGGCGATCGAATCGGGCTTTTCGGACTGGCCCACAATGTAGGGATTTCAGCCGCGATCGCAAACCCGCCGTCGCCGCCTTAGCCGACGGGGCACATATCCACACCCGATCGGAGGCGTTCTTGCGGCGTGCCGACGCCGTGCTAAACCGTGGGCGTTATCGCGCGGCAACCTCGGTCTGGCTGCATCTCATGCATATTCTTCTGCTCGGTTCCGGCGGGCGCGAACACGCTTTGGCGTGGAAGATCGCGGCGTCGCCGCTGGTCACGAAACTCTGGTGCGCGCCGGGCAATGCCGGCATCGCGCGAGAGGCCGAATGCGTGGCGCTCGACGTGTCGGACCATGCCGCCGTGATAGAGTTCTGCAAACGCAACGCCGTCGATCTCGTGGTGGTCGGCCCGGAAACGCCGCTGGCGGCTGGAATTGTCGACGATCTCACGGCTCACGGCATCAAGGCGTTCGGGCCGAGCAAGCAAGCTTCGCGGCTGGAGGGCTCCAAGGGATTTACCAAGGCGCTCTGCACGGAATTTGGCATTCCGACCGGCGCCTATGGCCGCTTCTCCGATGCGGCCGCAGCAACGGCCTATGTCCGCGCCCGTGGCGCGCCGATCGTGGTCAAGGCCGACGGGCTTGCCGCGGGCAAGGGCGTGGTGGTCGCTCAAACCTTGCGCGAAGCCGAGGACGCGGTGGCCATGATGTTCGATGGCGCGTTTGGTGCGGCGGGCGCCGAGGTCGTGATCGAGGAGTATCTCGCCGGCCGCGAGATCAGTTTCTTTGCGCTGTCCGATGGCGAGACCGCGATCGCGCTGGCCTCGGCGCAGGACCACAAGCGGGTGTTCGATCACGACGAGGGGCCGAACACCGGCGGCATGGGGGCCTATTCGCCGACGCCGTTCGTGACGCCGCAGATTCATGCCGAGATCATGGCGAAGATTATTCTGCCCACGGTGACAGGGATGAAAGCGCGCGGCACGCCGTTTCGCGGGGTGCTGTATGCCGGCGTGATGCTGACGCCGGAGGGGCCGAAACTGTTCGAATACAATGTCCGCTTCGGCGATCCGGAATGCCAGGTGCTGATGCTGCGGATGATGTCGGATATCGTGCCCGCCATGCTGGCGTCCTATGACGGGCAGTTGAAGAACTTCGATCTGCGCTGGTACCCGGAATCCGCACTGACGGTCGTGATGGCGGCCAAGGGCTATCCGGGCGATTACGCCAAGGGCACCCGCATCGAAGGGCTCGATGAAGCCGCCAAAGTCGAGGGCGTCGAGATCTTTCACGCCGGAACGATATCGGAGGACGGCAATATTCTCAGCAACGGCGGGCGCGTGCTGAACGTGTGCGCGATGGGCAACAGCATCAGCGAAGCGCAGCAGCGCGCTTACGCGGCGGTCGATCGCATCCAGTGGCCGGATGGCTTCTGCCGCCGCGATATCGGCTGGCAGGCGGTGGAGAAGGAGCAGGCGGGCGGGTAATCGCGTCCGTCATTCCGGCCGACGCGCCACGCACGAATCGTCATACGCGGGCTTGACCCGCGTATCCATCGATCTTCGCAAGGGTCCTTTCGAAACGGATAGATTGCCGGGTCAAGCCCGGCAATGACGCCTTTTATACCTTCACGCCCTTTATGCTTTCCCCGCGTGCGATTCGAAGATAGCAACAGACCTCAAAGCAAATCACCGCCCGTGGCCGACGCCGTGGTGCCGTGCTCGCGGAACGCCTTGATGACGTTGCGGCCGACCCGCCATCTGTGCACCTCGTCTGGACCGTCGACCAGCCGCTGCGAGCGCACCTGCGTGTACCATTTGGCGAGCGGCGTATCCTGGCTGAAGCCGAGCGCGCCGTGGAGCTGGATCGCGGTGTCGATCACGTGGTGCACCATGTGCGCGAGATACACCTTGGCGATTGAATTCTCCTGCCGCAGATCCATGCCCTTTTCCGCCTTGTAGGCGATGTGCAGCAGCATCAGCCGGCCGATGTAGAGCTGGGTGGCGCATTCGGCGAGCATGAACTGCACCGCCTGGCGGTCGGCCAGCAAGGTGCCGAAGGTCGAACGCTTCGTGACATGCGCGACCGCCATGTCCAGCGCGCGCTGCGCTTTTGCGACGTTGTGCATGCCATGGCGCAAGCGGCCGTAAGCGAGGCGATGCTGGCCCATGTTGAAGCCGTTGCCTTCGCCGCCGACCAGATTGTCGGCCGGCACCTTGAGATCCTTGATCTCGATCTCGGAATGGCCGCCGTGGATCACCTCGTCGTACGGGCCCTCGATCGCCATGTTCGCGATGTTGCGCTTGATGTTGTAGCCGGGGTTCGGCAATTCGACGATGAAAGTCGAATACTGCTTGTGGCGCGGCGCATTTGGATCGGTCTTGGCCATCACCAGCGCCATGTCGGCAACGCTGGCGGATGAGGAAAACCACTTTTCGCCGTTCAGAATGTAATTTTCGTTGCCGTCCTTCACTGCGGTCGTCTGCATACCGGTGGCATCGGCGCCAGACGCCTTCTCCGTCATTGAAAAGCAGATGCGCTTGTCGCCGTTGAGCAGGGGCTTAAGAAATTTTTCCTTCTGATATTCGGTGCCATGTTCGAGAATGGTCATCATCGAAGCGTCGTCGGGGCCTTGCGTGTTCATCGACAGCGCGCCGAGCATGCTTTCGCCGAGTTCCATCTGCACCAGCGCGTTGGCGAGCGGGCCGAGGCCCATGCCGCCATATTCCTTGGGAACGAACGGGCACCACAAGCCCTGCGCCCGCGCTTTCTTGCGCAGTTTGGCCAGCACTTCCTCGAGCGGCCTGGAGTCCAGTTCCTTCTCCGCGGGAATGCATTCGTCGTGCACCCATTGACGGACTCTCTCGCGGATCGCCTTGGCTTCGGCCGGGACTTCGAAATCGATCGACATGAGAGATTTCCTCGTTTGGGTTCTTGATGGGCGGGCTTGCGCGATGGCATATATCCGGGGCAAGCCAGCGGCAATGACAAACAAAGTTTAAAGCACGAGCCATCGTCATCCCCCAGCCTTTGGGGATCGGTTTGGCCGCGGAGGAATGCCAATGCCCGATCTTGCCGACCTGTTTCCCGGCTACGCGGCGAAATGGATCAACACCACATCAGGGCGGATATTCGCCCGCGTCGGCGGCAAGGGTCCGCCGCTGTTGCTGCTGCATGGATTTTCCGAAACCCATGTGATGTGGCACCGCGTCGCGCCGCAACTGGCTGATCGATTCACGCTGATCATCGCCGACCTGCCGGGCTATGGCTGGTCCGATATGCCGGAGAGCGACAGCGATCACACGCCCTACACCAAGCGCGCGATGGCGCAGACCATGGTGGAGGCGATGGAAGCGCTCGGCCATGTGCATTTTGCGCTCGCCGGGCACGATCGAGGCGGCCGCGTCGCATATCGGCTGGCGCTCGATCATCCGGGCCGCCTGTCGCAGCTAGCAGTGCTGGATATTCTGCCGACCTACGAATACTGGGCGCGCATGGACCGGCTCTACGCGCTGAAAATCTATCACTGGAGCTTTCTGGCGCAGCCGTTTCCGCTGCCGGAAACGCTGATTGGCGCCAATCCGGATTTCTTCCTCAGGCAGAAGATGGCGAGCCAGACCAAATCGAAAAATCTCGACGCGATCGATCCGCGCGCGCTGGAGCATTACCTCACAGCGTTCCGCGATCCCTCACGGCTGCATGCGATGTGCGAGGATTACCGCGCCGGCGCCTACGCTGATTTTGAGATCGACAAGGCCGATCGCGAAGCGGCGAGGAAGATCACGATTCCGCTGCTGGCGCTGTGGGGCGATGCCGGCATCGCGCGGGCCGCCGCAACGCCGTTGGAGACCTGGCAAGTATGGGCAACCAAGGTGTCGGGCGCGCCCATCGATTCCGGTCATTTCCTGACCGAGGAAAATCCCGATGCGACGGCGAAGGCGCTGCGGGCGTTTTTTGTGGCGTGATGATCGTCATTCCGGGGCGCGTAGCGAACCCGGAATCTCGAGATTCCCCGATGCGCAATTGCGCACCTGAGGTCTGGTCCTTCCGGACCATCCCGGAATGACGACTGTGGCTACCGCCTCGCCTTGAAAAAATCCCTCAGCAGCGTGGCCGCTTCGCTCTCGCCGACCGCCGAATAAATCTCAGGTGCGTGATGGCAGGTAGGTGACGCGAAGAACCGCACGCCGGATTCCACCGCACCGCCTTTGGGATCGGCCGCGCCATAATACAGCCGCCGGATCCGCGCCAGCGAGATGGCGCCGGCGCACATCGTGCACGGCTCCAGCGTGACATACAGGTCGCAATCGACCAGCCGCTCGCTGCCGGTGGCTTCCGTGGCTTGCCGGATGGCGAGAATCTCGGCATGGGCAGTCGGATCGCGGTCGGTCAAAGTACGGTTTCCGGCCGTGGCGACGACCTCGTTATCGAGCACGATCACGCAACCGATCGGCACTTCGCCGGATTTTCCGGCCTTTTCGGCCGCTTTCAGCGCCAAATCCATGAAAGATGGTGCGGTCATGCCTCGTCTCGCGCCTAAAACTCTGCTACTAGGAACGCATTCAGCAAAAGTGGATACCGGTTTTGCGTGAGAATGCGCCTCGAGCCAAGAGCGCGCGCGTTGTCGCTTTGCCAGCCCGTCCACGGCAGCCTGATTGCCATTTCATCGACAGTGAGACCCTTCATGCCCCGCGATAACGACAAAAACAACGATTCCCGCGGCCGGCGTGACCGGCCCGGCGGCAGCAAGGGCCGCTCGGGTGCTGCCCGCGGTCCGGAGAAGAAGTTCGCCAAGCGTGGCTTTGCTGGCAAGGACTTTGCCGGCAAGGACTTCGCTAACAAGAGCGATGGCGAGCGGCGTCCCTACGCCGCCAAGTCTGATGGCGACAAGCCGTATGGCAAGAAGCCCTATTCGGGTACGGGCAAGCCCTATGCCGGCAAGCGCGAGGGCGCCCCGCCGCGTTTCAAGCGGGGCGATGCGCCGCGCGGCGAAAAGCGCCCCTACACCCCGCGCGAGGATCGCGGCGATGCCCGCCCGGCCGCGCGGTTTTCCGACCGGAAATTCGGCGACAGGAAACCCTACGCATCGCGGGACGGCGGCGGCGAGAAACGGCCCTTTACCCCGCGCGGCGAAGGCTTCCGCAAGGACGGCGACCGTCCTCGGGGGGGCGATCGTCCCCAGGGAGATCGCCCCTATCGCGCCCGGCCGCCGCGCGACGGTGACCGCCCCCGCGAGGATCGTCCCGAGCGAAAGTTTGGCGGCGACAAGAAGTTTTCACGGGGCGCGCCTGACCGTGGTCCCCGCAAGGATTTCGGTAGCCGGGATCGCAGCAGCGACCGCGGCGATTTAAAGCCGTGGCAGAAGCGTGATGCGTCTTCGCCCGATCACGTCGGACGCAATTCCCGTCCGTCGCGCGACGGTGCAAGAAGCTTCGACAAGCCGCGTTTCGAAAAGCCGCGTTATGACAAACCACGCGAGGACCGGGGTGGCGACGAGCGTCCGCGCTTTTCGCGCCCGCGCGAGGATCGCCCGAAATTCGATCGGCCGCGCCAACGGCCTGAAGGCCGCACCGACTGGCAGGAGCATCCGCGCAGCGAGCCGGGGGTCTCCGACCGGCCGCGCCGTGACAATGAGGACGACAGCAAGGTATTTGCCAAGCGCCCGGCCTTCGGCGGCCGCGGCGAATATCGCGAGCGCAAGCCGGACTTCGAGAAACGCGCGCCACGGCCGCCGCGCGAAAAGAAATCCGGCGAGCGCATCGCCAAGGTGGTGTCGCGCGCCGGTCTCGCCTCGCGCCGCGATGCCGAGGAGTGGATCGTGCAGGGCCGCGTCACGGTCAATGGCCGCGTCATCAATTCGCCGGCGCTCGATGTCACCGCCAACGATGTCGTGGCCGTCGACGGCAAGCCGTTGCCGCCGCGCGAGCGCACCCGCCTGTTCATGTTTCACAAGCCGCGCGGCCTGATGACCACCCATGCCGATCCGGAAGGCAGGCCCACGGTATTCGACAACCTGCCGGAGGGGTTGCCACGGCTGATCTCGATCGGCCGGCTCGATTTCAACACCGAGGGCCTGTTGCTTCTGACCAATGATGGCGGGCTGGCGCGCGCGCTCGAATTGCCCGACACCGGCTGGCTGCGGCGCTATCGCGTCCGCGCCCATGGCGAGGTGACGCAGTCTCAGCTCGATGAGCTGAAAAAAGGCGTCGAAGTCGATGGCGTCAAATACGGGCCGATCGATGCGACGCTGGAGCGCGACCACGGCGCCAATGTCTGGCTGGTGTTCGCGATCCGCGAAGGCAAGAACCGCGAAGTCCGCAACGTGATGGCGCATCTCGGGCTCGAGGTGAACCGGCTGATCCGGGTTTCCTACGGTCCGTTCCAGTTGGGCGAGCTTGCCGAAGGCCAGGTCGAGGAGGTCAAGACCCGCGTGCTGCGCGAGCAGCTTGGCGAGAAGATTGCGGTATTGGCGGGCGCGGATTTTACCCGTCCGGTGCATGGCGAGACAAAATCCGCGGATGAAGAGACCGATGTGGCGCCAGCGAAAAAGCCATTCAAGCCGGCCGGCAAAAGCGGCTTGATCGCCGACCGCAAGGGTCGCCGCATCCTGGTGCAACGCACCGGCAGCGAGGAAGCGCGCGCCCGCAACGAAGCCGAGGCCGGCGGCTATGGCCCGCCGCGCCGTCCGCAGCGCGGCTACCACGGCAAGCGCGACCTGAAGCCGCGCGACGAGTAGAATAGGTTTCGATGGCTGGGCAAGTAACAGCAGCGCTCACAAAGCCGTCATGGCCGGGCATAGCCGTCCGAAGGACGGCGTCGCTTCCGCTTGCCTATGCCCGGCCAACCCCGTCTTCGTTGCTGCCAGCGCTCAAAGACGTTGATGCCCGGGACAAGCCCGGGCATGACGGGTAGTTCTCATGCGCGTCGTCGGCGGGCGATTGAAGGGCCGTAATCTGGCGTCGCCGTCCTCGCGCGACATCCGTCCCACCGCGGACCGGTTGCGCGAGTCGCTGTTCAATATCCTGATCCACGCCTATGACGATCCGATCGCGGATGCCCGCGTGCTCGATCTGTTCGCGGGCACCGGCGCGCTCGGCATTGAAGCGATCTCGCGGGCTGCGAAATTCGCGCTGTTCGTCGATAATGGCGCAGAAGCCCGCGCCTTGTTGCGCAATAATGTCGAAGCGCTGGGTCTCGGCGGGGTAACGAAAGTGTATCGCCGCGACGCTTGCAATCTCGGCCCCGCGCATCCGGTCGAGCCGTTCTCGCTGGTGTTTCTCGATCCGCCTTACCGGATGAAGCTGGCCGAAAAGGCACTGGCCTCGTTGCGTGACGGCGGCTGGCTAACGCCGGGCGCGCTGTTGGTAGTCGAGGAAGCCAAGGCGGCGGCTTTTGCCACGCCGGATGGTTTCGAGGAACTGGAGCGGCGCGCCTATGATGATACGGAGTTTGTGTTTTTGCGAAGACCGTAGGGTGGGCAAAGCGAAGCGTGCCCACCATTACAAAATCCGTCGGTGGGCACGGCGCCGGCGCGCCTTTGCCCACCCTACGGTGCCGCCATCTCACCTTCTCCCGAACAGCTTTTCGATATCGCTCAGCTTCAATTCCACGTAAGTCGGCCGGCCGTGATTGCACTGGCCGGAATTCGGCGTGTCTTCCATTTCGCGCAACAACGCGTTCATCTCTTCCGGCTTGAGAATGCGGCCCGCCCGCACCGAGCCGTGGCAGGCCATGGTGGCGGCGACATGCAGCAAACGGCGTTCCAAGGGCAGCGCCTCGTCCCATTCCGCCATATGCTCGGCGAGGTCGCGCAGCAAGGAGGCGGCGTTGGTCTTGCCGAGCAGCGACGGCGTCTCGCGCACCGCGACCGCGCCGGGACCGAAGGATTCGATTCCGAGCCCGAAGCTCGCCAGCTCCTCGGCGCGTGCGACCAGCTTCTCCACCGTCGCCTCATCCATCTCGACGATTTCCGGAATCAAGAGAATCTGCCGCTGCACGCCGCTGCGCGCCAGCGAGGCCTTCAGCTTTTCGTAGACGATGCGCTCATGTGCGGCGTGCTGGTCGACCACGATCAGGCCGTCGCGGGTCTGCGACACGATATAGGTCTCGTGAATTTGCGTCCGGGCCGCCCCCAGCGGGCGGTCGAGCCAATCGGCCGATGGCGCCTGCTCGAAGCGCACATCGGCGGTGGGCGTGCCGACGTCGAACGCGGCCTGACCCGGTTCGGCCAAGGCCGTCGCCGCCGAGCCGTCGAAGGCCGGCGTCGGTCCAACCGGATAGGACGGCGAGCGGCGCCAGTCCCAATTGCTGGGGCGTGGTGCAAAGGCGGGGCGGAACGAGGCGATGCCGCGCCGTCGCTGTTGGCAGCGGTGCGCTTGCCTTCGCGGGCGAGGCCGTCCTTCAGCGCGTGCACGATCAGCGCTGCGCACCAGTCCTGCATTGCGGAACCGGACCTCGGTCTTGGCGGGATGCACATTGGCGTCGACCTCCTGCGGATCGAGCGTCACGAACAGCGCCACCACCGGATGGCGGTCGCGCGGCAGATAGTCGGAATAGGCCGCGCGTACCGCGCCGATGATCAATTTGTCGCGCACCGGCCGGCCGTTGACGAACAGATACTGCCCGAGCGCATTGGCGCGGGTAAGCGACGGGGCGGCGGCAAATCCTTCGACCACTACGCCCTCACGTTCGCTGCGGACTTCGATGGCGCTGCTGCGAAAATCCGCCCCCAGGATATCGCCGAGCCGCGTGAGGCGGCCGGGAGAGCCGGGCAGGGCGGCGGTCCAGGTGACGGGCGCGCGTTCCTCACCCGCCAGCGTAAAGGCGATGTCCGGCCGCGCCATCGCAAGCCGGCGCACCACCTCGCGGATCGCTTCGGCCTCGGTGCGGTCGGTCTTGAGAAATTTCAGGCGCGCCGGCGTTGCGTAAAACAGATCGCTGACCTCGACGCGGGTGCCTTGCGAAAGCGCCGCCGGCATGATCGCCGATTTCGCGCCGCCTTCGACCGACATTGACCAGGCGTGCGGCTCGCCGGCATGGCGCGTGGTGATCGCCAGCCTCGCGACCGCGCCGATTGAGGGCAGCGCCTCGCCGCGAAATCCCAGGGTGCGGATATGCAGAAGGTCTTCATCGTCGAGTTTGGACGTGGCGTGACGATCCACCGCCAGCGCCAGATCGCCATAGGCCATGCCGCTGCCGTCGTCGGTGATACCGATCCGCCGCCGGCCGCCGCCATCGGTGAAAATGTCGACCCGGCTTGCACCGGCGTCGATGGCATTCTCCACCAGCTCCTTGACCACGCTCGCAGGCCGCTCGACCACTTCGCCGGCGGCGATGCGATTGACGACCTGTTCGGGAAGCTGGCGGACCGGCATGGGTTCTGTGCGACTCGCGGGAATGGAAGGCTAATCTAGGGGCTTTTGGCTGATGGCGGGAGGGCAGCGTGCGGCCTCTCCCCACTGTTCACGGCCAGTGACGTGGTTCCCACGCAGCCTCAATCGTCAAAGCCGCCCGAGCCGCGCTTGGCCTTGACGTCGCTGCGGCGCTTCTTGCCTTCGAGCCGGCGTTTTTTCGAACCCAGCGTCGGCTTGGTCGGACGCCGCGGCGTCGGGCGCACCGAAGCCTCGCGCAGCAATTCGATCAGCCGGTCGATGGCGTCGGCGCGGTTGCGCTCCTGGGTGCGGAAACGCTGCGCATGAATCACGATCACGCCGTCCTTGGTCATGCGCTGGCCGGCGAGCCGCTCAAGCCTTGCAGCGACATCGGACGCCAGCGCGATCCGGCGGGTATCGAACCGCAATTGCGCGGCGGTCGAGAGCTTGTTGACGTTTTGTCCGCCCGGACCGGAGGCGCGTACGAAACCGATCTCGATATCGTTTTCGTCGATCGTGAGGTCGCGGGAAATCCGCAGCATGGCGTCACCGGAGGGCGGGAATTTATCGAGCAGCAATAGGCGTCATCCTGAGGTGCGAGCCGTTTTCGGCGAGCCTCGAAGGATGAGTTATCTAGCACATCCTTTGAGACGCGCGCGAAGGGCGCGCCCTCAGGATGACGGCGCGGCTTGTGGACAAACCAGAAAGGCCCTCAGTTCGCCGCAGGCGGGGCTGCCGCGGCGGGCTGGGCGGCGGCTTGCGGGGCGCGGCCGACGATCACCGTGAGCAGGCCTTGCCCCCACAGGCGCCTGGCGGCGCTCCTGGCTTCATCGAGCGTGACGGCATCGACGATGGCGTTGCGCTTCTCGATGTAGTCGATGGGCAGCTTGTCGAGCTGGTATTGCAGCAATCCCGCCGCCAGCTTCGAGGAAGTGTCCAGCGCCAGCATTTGCGAGCCCTTCAGATAGGACTTGGCCTCGTCCAGTTCCTGCTGGGTCGGGCCATCCTCGGCCATGCGGCGAATTTCCTTGTTGATGGCCTCGACCGTGTCGCCGGCGCGGTCGGCGCGGGTTCCGGTATTGCCGACGAACAGGGCGGAGTGGTCCATCCACAACAGCGATTCAAATACCGAATAGGCGAGACCGCGCTTCTCGCGGACCTCGTGGTAGAGCCGCGACGACAGCGATCCGCCGCCGAGAATGTGGTTGACCACATAGCCGGCCATGAAATTCGGATCGTCGCGCCTGAAGCCGGGGCCGCCGAAGGTGACCACGGTCTGCGGCACGTCGAGCGGAATGAAGGCGCGCTGCGGCGGCTTGGCGGCTTCGACGTCGGCAACCGGCGTGAGACTGGCCTTGGCGGGCAATCCGCCGAAGGTCCGATCCAGCAACTGGCCAAGCGTGGCGGCGTCGACATCACCGACCACGGCGATCTTGAGGGTGTCCTTGGCCACCACACGGCGGACATAGTCCTTGAGGTCGGCGACATCGACCTTTGCAACGCCTTCCAGGGTGCCGTCGGGAGGGCGGCCATAGGGGTGGTTGCCAAAGGCGATTTCGAGGAACTTGCGGCTGGCCAATGCGCCCGGGTTGGAGGTCTCGCTGCGCAGGGTGGAAATGACCTGGGCGCGAATCCGCTCGACATCGGTGCTGTCGAAATGCGGCGATGTCAGCGACATCCGAAGCAGGTCGAAGGCCTCGTCGCGGGTGTCCTTGAGCATGCGCAGCGAGCCGTGGAAATAATCCCGCGTCGAACTGAAGCTCAACTCGATGGCGCGGCGGTCCAGCCGTTCATGAAAGGTCTTGGAATCCAGATCCCCTGAGCCCTCGTCGAGCAGGCCGGAAACCAGATTGCTGACGCCTGGCTTGTCGGCCGGGTCCTGGGCCGCGCCGCCGCTGAAGGCATATTCCATCGCGATCAATGGCACGGTGGCGTCCTGCACAAACCAGGCCTCGATACCGCCGGGCGAAACCAGATGCTGGATTTTGGTCGCGGCATGCGACGGCGAAGAGCCGATCGGCATCAGCACGAAACTGGCAGCGACGACCCATGCCAGGTGCCGCGCGCAAGTCCTGAAAAAACTAGTCTTGAAAAACGAACCCTTGAAGGCAGTCATCAGGGAAGTCTCTGGAGAAGTCATCTTTGGAGAAGTCATGGAATAGATCACGAACGCTTCTCCTCGCGTTTCGGCGCGGTGTCTTTGATCAGATAGCCGGTCACCGAACGGTTCTTGTCGAGCCATTTTTGCGCGGCGGCGCGGACCTGTTCGGCGGTGACGGCGCGAATGCGATCCGGCCAGCTTCGGATGTCCTCGATGCTCAGGCCGGTGGTCAGCGCCCCGCCATACCAGCGCGCCAGTGTCGCCTGGTTGTCCTGGGCGTAGATGGCGCCTGCGATCAACTGGGTCTTGACGCGATCGAGATCCTCGGCGCGAACCGGCTTTTCGGCGATGTCGGCGATCACCTGGTCGATCACCTGCTCGACTTGCGCGAAATCAACGCCGGGTTTCGGCGAGGCCGAGATCATGAATTGCGTCGGGTCGAGCGAGGTGCCCTGGTAGCCGGCGTTGGCGCTGATCGCGAGCGGCCGGTCGATCACCAGCGCGCGATAAAGATAGGAATTGCTGCCGCCGCCCATCAACTGCGCCAGCACGTCGAGCGCCGGGCTTTCGCCGGCCGTCGCGGTGGTGGCGGAAGGAACGAGATAATAGCGGCGCACGCCGGGTTGTTCGACGCGGGGGTCGGAAAGCGTCACGCTGCGCGGGGCGACAGGCACCGGCTCCTGGGGGCGAATCCGCTGCGCGGGTATCGCAGGTTGCGGCGGCACGTCGCCGAATGCGCGTTCCACCATCGGGCGGACATCCTTGGCATCGACGTCGCCGGCGATCACCAGCGTCGCGTTGTTCGGCGCATAGAAGCGCCTGTAGAACGCCAGCGCGTCCTCGCGGTCGAGCTTCTCGATTTCGTGACGCCAGCCGATCACGGGGCGGCCGTAGGGATGATTGAGGTAGAGCGCCGCCATGATCTGCTCGGTCAGCCGCGCCTCCGGGTTGTTGGCGACCCGCATGTTATATTCCTCGAGCACGACGTCGCGCTCCGGCAGCACGTTTTCATCCTTCAGGATCAGGCCGGTCATGCGATCGGCCTCGAACTCCATCATCCTGGGCAGTTGCTCGCGCGGCACGCGCTGGAAATAGCCGGTGTAATCCGTGGAGGTGAAGGCGTTCTCGTTGCCGCCGACCCGGAGCACGGTCTGGGAAAACTCGCCGGCCGGGTGCTTGCTGGTGCCCTTGAACATCAGATGTTCGAGAAAGTGCGCAAGGCCCGATTTGCCGGGGGTCTCGTCGGCGGAACCGACCTTGTACCAGATCATCTGCGTGACCACCGGCGTGCGGTGGTCCGGGATCACCACCACCTTCAATCCGTTGCCCAGGCTAAAGCTGGCGGGCGGCTCGGAGGTTACCGTGGTCTGCGCGAGAACGCCATCGGCGGAGATCGTGAACGTCCAGAGCAGCGCGGCGAATAGGGGGACGGCGAAGCGGTGTGAGAACATCATGACCTGTCTGGCGCGTGGTCCGCAAAAGTGGGCGCCGGCTTTGCGAAGGTTACGCGCAAATTTTCCAATAACAGCGGCCGAACCGAAATGTTCGGGATCAAACCGCGACACAATACACTCCGAGACAGTACACTCTGAGTCTGCCGTTGCGCGTCACGAAACCGAGAGACAGAATTAACAAATCGCCATCAACTGACCGCCATTAACTAACCGTCATGTCTGCCGGCAGCCGCAGTTTATTGCTTGTTGGAAGTCTCCTTGCTGTCCTTGCTGGCGGCGTCCCTGTTGACCGATCCCTTTTGCCCGACGCCGTAGGCGTAATTCGGCGACGGGATCTGGTAGCCCGGAGGAGGCTGGGTCAGGGTTTCGCGTGTCGGCTCCCCCTTGAACTGTCCGACTTCGGGTTTGGTGCCACCGAGATAATTGTTCATCTTCTCGGTAAAACTCTGCTGCGGCTGAGGTTGCTCGCTCGCGGCAACGGACGCCCTGGCCGCCTCGGCCTCAGCCGGCGTCAGCTCATGGGTTGAATTCGTCACGCTCTTCTTCCTGGCAGCAAGGGCTGCCTTGCGTCGTTTTTCATCCGGATCTTTCGGCCAGTTCGGGGCAGTCGCCTGGCTGGCGGCGGCCGCCGGCGGCGGCAGATCGAGCTGTGGCGGCACGACTAGCGGCGATCGCTCGCGATAGTCGATCCCCTTGCTGTCCATGTTGGTGGTGGAGAATCCGTCCTTGATGCCGTCGACGATTTTTTCGCTGAAGGACCTGTTGTCCTCGTCATCGCTGCCCGCGCGCGCGGTGCTGACAGTCATCACGAGACCAATGCCCAACGCGATTGCGGCGGGCCGCAGCGCGGTCGACAAATTCTGCGTGATTGGGTTCTGCACCAACAGGCCGGTGGCTCTGGTCTCGCGCATCGCGCTCTTCCTGTTCAAAGTTGTCGGCAGCCGCCGCCCAGGGCGCAGTTCCGCTCCCGTTATCGGGGTTCGGCTGAACACGCTCGTATCAGCCGGGATCAGGGCGCTTTTGCGGCGGGTACCCCCAGGAACGAGTCATACAACAGGGCCGCTACCCCGGCAACAATCGCCGCGTCGGCAAGGTTAAACACGTACCAATTGTAGGTTTTCTCCCCGAACTGGACGTGAAACAGGGCAAAATCGACCACCGCGCCATAGGCGAGGCGGTCGATGGCGTTGCCGATGGCGCCGCCGATGATCAGGCCGAGCGCGACGGTGGCGACCAGAGTCCGCGACCATGCCATCCAGACACCCAGCACGATCACCGCCACCGCCTTGATCACCATCAGGCCGATCTGGGCGACCGGGCTTTCGTTCTGAAGCCAGCCGAAGCTGATCCCGACATTCCATGCCAGCACCAGATCGAAGAACGGCGTCAGCTTGACCGCGCCGCGATGGGCGATGTCGAACACGTTGAGCAGCCAAAGCTTCGATGCCTGATCCAGCGCCAGCACGACGACGGCCGCGATGATGCCGGGGCGGAGGTGAGGGCTCAAACCGCCACTCCCAGCGCCTTCCATTCGCGCAGCGCGCTGGCATCGCGCGGCGACACATCGGGGTACTCTGCGTCTTCGCCCACGGTCGGGAGGATTTTCCACGACCGCGCGCATTTGGTGCCGACGGCTTTTTCAACGACGACCGCCACGCCCGGAACGTTATCCAAACGGAACGCATCGGCCGGTCCTTCGCCTTTTTCGACCTCATAATTCGAGGTGATGCAGACCTCGGCCAGATCGATATCGAACAGCGTTTCGAAAATTGTCTTGTCCGAGACATAGACCAGCGGCGAGGCTTCCAGCGACGAGCCGATATTTTTCGCGGCGCGTTCGACTTCGAGCGCGCCGGTCACGACACGGCGGACATCGCGGATGATTTCCCACTTTGCCGCCAGCCTTTCATCGCGCAACGCTTCAAACCCTTCGGCAAACAGCGTGAGATGCACCGAGGGCTCGGCATCCGGCCGGTAGAGCCGCCACGCTTCTTCCGAGGTGAACGACAGCACCGGCGCCAGCCATTTCAGGATTGCGTCGCAGATCATGTCGATGGCGGTGAGGGCTGCCTTGCGCGCGATCGACGACGGCGGGTCGCAATACAGCGTGTCTTTCCGGATATCGAAATAGAACGCCGACAGTTCGGTATTCATGAACGCCGACAGGCTGGCGACCACGGTCTTGTAGTCGAATTCCGCATAGGCCTGGCGCACGATGGCGGCCTGCTCGGCGAGCTGATGCAGCATCAGCCGTTCCAGCTCGGGCATGTCGCCGGGATCGATCGCATCGCCGGGCCTGAAGTGGTGCAGCGTGCCCAGCATCCAGCGGATCGAGTTGCGCAGCTTGCGGTAGGTCTCGATGGTGTTCTTGAGGATCTCCGGGCCGATGCGCTGATCGTCGGCATAGTCGGTGGCGCAAACCCAGAGTCTCAGGATATCGGCGCCGGATTGCGCGATGACCTTTTGCGGCTCGACGGTGTTGCCGATCGACTTCGACATCTTGCGGCCGTTCTCGTCGAGCGTGAAGCCATGGGTCAGCACGATGTCGAACGGTGCGCGGCCGCGGGTGCCGCAGCTTTCCAATAGCGACGACTGGAACCAGCCGCGGTGCTGGTCCGAGCCCTCGAGATACATCACGGTGTCCTCGCCGCCGTCGACCTTGCGCTTGATGCCGGCAAGGCCGGGAAAATGCACGGGATCTTCCAGCACGAAGGCGTGGGTCGAACCGGAATCGAACCAGACGTCGCAGATGTCGTCGACCTTCTTCCAGGCCTCATTGGCGTGGGATCCCAGAAAGCGCTCGCGGGCGCCGTCCACATACCAGGCATCGGCGCCTTCCTGCTCAAAGGCATCGGCGATGCGCTGGTTGACGGCCTCGTCCTGCAGGATCTCGGCCGAGCCGTCGCCCTTCTCGCGCACGAACACCGCGATCGGCACGCCCCAGGCGCGCTGGCGCGAGATCACCCAGTCCGGCTTGCTCCGGATCATGCCATTGATGCGATTTTCGCCGGACTGCGGCACCCATTGCGTCACCGAGATCGCATGCAGCGCGCGATTTCTCAGGGTATCGCCGGATTTTGCGTTGCCGTCGTCCGCGATATCCTTGTCCATAGCGATGAACCATTGCGGCGTGTTGCGGAAGATCACCGGCTTCTTCGAGCGCCAGGAATGCGGGTATTGGTGCTTGAGACGGCCGCGCGCCAGCAGCATGCCGGTCCCGATCAGCGCCTTGATCACCGCCTCGTTGGCATCGCCCTTTTCGCCCTTGTCGTTGATGACGCGTTTTCCCGTGAAGCCCGGCGCCTGATCGGTCAGCGCGCCGTTCTCGTCGACGGTATAGGGGATGATGGTGTTGATGCCGCGTGCTTCCAGTTCGCGCGCATTCGCCGTCCAGACTTCGAAGTCCTCGCGGCCGTGACCGGGCGCGGTGTGGACGAAGCCGGTGCCGGTGTCGTCGGTGACGTGGTCGCCTTCCAGCAGCGGAACACGAAACTCGTAGCCGCCGGCAAAGCCCCTTAACGGATGGGCGCATTCCATGGCGGCGAGCGCGGTCGCCGGCACGGTGTCGACCCGCTCATAAGCGGTCACGCGCGCCTGCTTGAACACGGATTCGGCGAGCGCGTCGGCGAGAATCAACTGATCGCCGGCCTTCGCCCAATTGTCCGCGGGCGACTCAGTGATGCGATAGAGACCGTAGGCAATCTTCGGCGAAAAGCTGATGGCGCGATTGCCCGGCAGCGTCCAGGGCGTGGTGGTCCAGATCACGATGCTGGCACCGCTCACGGCCTGAACCAGCGCCGCTGAGACGTCCCTGCCGGCTGCGAGTTCGACCTCTGCAACCGGAAACTTCACCCACACGGTATCCGACGAGTAATCCTCGTATTCGACCTCGGCTTCGGCCAGCGCGGTTTTTTCCACCACGCTCCACATCACGGGCTTGGAGCCGCGATACAGCGTGCCGTTGGCGACGAATTTCATCAGCTCGCGCGCAATCTGGGCCTCGGCGAAATAATCCATGGTGGCGTAGGGGTGGTCCCAGTCGCCGATGATGCCGAGCCGCTTGAATTCCTCGCGCTGGACGTTGAGCCAGTGTCCGGCATAGGCGCGGCATTCCTTCCGGAACGCCACCATGGCCGCCGAATCCCGGAAGTCCGGCTTCGGCTTGCCTTTGGACCGGTAGTTCTCTTCCTCGATCTTCCATTCGATCGGCAGGCCATGGCAATCCCAGCCCGGCACGTAATTGGAATCGAAGCCGAGCATCTGCTGGCTCTTGGTCACCACGTCCTTGAGGATCTTGTTCAGCGAATGGCCGATATGGATGTTGCCGTTGGCGTAAGGCGGGCCGTCATGCAGCACGAATTTCGCCCGGCCGGCCGCGGTTTCGCGCAAGCGGTCGTAGAGGCCGATCTCGTTCCAGCGCTTGAGGATTTCCGGCTCGCGCTGCGGCAGGCCCGCGCGCATCGGGAATTCCGTCTGCGGAAGGAACAGGGTCCTGGAATAGTCGGTGGCGTCGGACTTTTGCGGCTTTTCGGTCATGGAAGCTCTGGTTTGGCTCAAAGGGCGCTGAAACGCGATCGATCGCGGATGAATGAGAAAGACCCCGGTCTTACGCCGAGCCGAAACTCAGGCGGAAGCCGGGCCGCTAATGCTGATGGTGCGCCGTGCAAACATGCGGGCTTCCATAGCAGCCAGCCGCTGGATCGCAAAGCCCTGCCGAGCCTACGGCCGTCAGGATGACGAGCCAATAATCCCGAGCTTCGGGAATGCATCGGGGGCCGCCGCCAGCGCCGCGCGGGCGCGGGCGCTGTCGTCATCCATCTGGCGCACCAGCGCGTCGATGCTGTCGAACTTCAATTCCTCGCGGATGAAGGCGATGAAGGCGACATCGAGCGCTGTTCCGTAAAGATCGCCCTTGAAATCGAACAGGAACACCTCCAGCAGCGGCGCGCCGTTGTCGAAGGTCGGGCGGCGGCCGAAACTCGCCACCCCATCGAAGCGTTCGGCTCCGTGGCCGACGCGCACCGCGTAGATGCCGTGCTTGAGCCCGCAATTCTTGTCGAGGCGGATATTGGCGGTCGGATAGCCGAGATCGCGGCCGCGCTTCTCGCCATGGATTACCTCGCCGGCAACGAACCACGGGCCGCCAAGCATCGCGGTGGCGTCCGCGATCTGCCCTTCGGCCAGCGCCATGCGGATGGCGCTGGAGGACACCGGCCGTTCCTCGATGTCGATATGAGGCTGCACGTCGACCTCGATACCGAGCCGGGGCGCCTCGCTGACCAGAAGGCTCGGCGATCCGACCCGGCCCTTGCCGAAATGAAAGTCGTAGCCCACCGCGATGCCGCTGATCCCGAGCCGCTCGATCAGATCATGGTGAATGAATTCCTGCGCCGTGGTCCCGGCGCGGGTCTTGTCGAACGTCATTACCACCGCGCCGGCGAGCCCGGCTCCGGCCAAAAGCCGCAGTTTTCCGGCCTCGTCGGTGAGCCTGAATTGAGGGGTGTTCGGGCTGAAAAAGCTGCGCGGGTGCGGCTCGAACGTTACCGCCAGCGCGGGCCGGCCATGCGCCTGCCCCATATCGAGGGCGGCGGTGATCACGGCGCGGTGGCCGAGATGGACGCCATCGAAATTGCCCATGGCGACGACCGCGCCCTTGGGGATCGCGGCTGCCGGCGTGGTATCGCGGATAACAATAAAACCAGGCGTCATTTCCGGAATTCTTTAGGTGGGGTGGGCGGCGGACCGTGACTTGGCCGGCCCGACGAAGTCAAGCAGGACCGGAAGCCCTGTCCGCGCCCGTGCCCGCGGCAGTTATATTTTTTTGATATTGGCGGGTTAACGGGCTGTTTAACGGCTGATGCTAGTGCTTGGGACGGACTGCCGGAGGCCTTTCGGCCCGGCGAAGCCCGATGAACGGTTTGTAGCGCTTAAGCTGCGTGGGGGAGTCAAGATGGCGGTTGATTTGTCGATGCCGGTTCTGGTGGTGGATGACTATAACACCATGATCCGTATCATCAGAAATCTGCTGAAGCAGCTTGGTTTCGAGAACATCGACGATGCCAGCGACGGATCGGCGGCGCTGAACAAAATGCGCGGCAAGAAATACGGGCTGGTGATCTCGGACTGGAACATGGAGCCGATGACCGGCTATGACCTGCTGCGCGAGGTGCGCGCCGACCCCAACCTCGCCACCACGCCGTTCATCATGATCACGGCGGAATCCAAAACCGAAAACGTGATCGCCGCCAAGAAGGCCGGCGTGAACAACTACATCGTCAAGCCGTTCAATGCCGCCACGCTGAAGACCAAGATCGAGGCGGTATTCCCGGATCTGGCTACGGCGTAAGCGAAACCTTGCCAATTTGGCCAAACGTCATCCCCGCGTGAGCGCTATTGCGCTCATCGCTGGAGGTGCGAGCCGTCTTCGGCGAGCCTCGAAGGATGGTTGCGCGTGTGGCTCATCCTTCGAGGCGCGCAAAGGCGCGCACCTCAGGATGACGTAGCGCCCCGGAAACGCGCCGCCACATTCACCACCTCAATTCCCGCGTCAGCGCCCGCGGCGGATGGCCGAACAATTCCTTCACCGCGGCCGGATCGAGTTGATCGAGGCCCTCGAAATCCTCGGCATGGATGCCGCGGGTCACGAACAGGCAATCGATCCCGAAGCCGCGCGCGCCTGCCAGATCGGTCCGCACTGAATCTCCGATCGCCAGCACGCGATTGAGCGGCGTCGCATGGCCGTGGCGTTCGGCGGCCAGCGCCATGGCGCGCTCATAGATCGGCCGGTGCGGCTTGCCGTAGAAGATCACCTCGCCGCCGAGTTCGCGATAGAGTTCGGCGATCGCGCCGGCGCAATAGACCAGCCGGTCGCCGCGCTCGACGACGATATCGGGGTTGGCGCAGATCAGCGGCAGTTTGCGGGCGTGCGCCTGCATCATCATGGCGCGATAGTCTTCGGCCGACTCGGTCTCGTCGTCGAACGGGCCGGTGCAGACGATGTAATCGGCCTGTTCCAGCGGCGCCAGCACCGGATCAAGTCCGCGGTAGATCGAATTGTCGCGCTCCGGGCCGAGCCAGAACACTTTCTGGCCGGCGTGGTCCGCAACGAAGTGCCGGGTCAGGTCGCCCGAACTGACGATGGCGTCATAGGTCTGGTCCGCGACGCCGAGCCTGCGCAATTGCCGCTGCACGGAGTCCGCCGGCCGCGGCGCGTTGGTAATCAGGATCACCGCGCCGCCCTGGTCGCGAAAGCGGTGCAGCGCCTCGCAGGCTTCGGGAAATGCCACGAGGCCGTTGTGTACCACGCCCCAGATGTCGCTGAGCACGACGTCGACGCCGCCGACGAGGTCGCGCAGCCTCTCGGCAAACTGCAGGCTGGTCATCGCGTCGCGGGCCGGTCAGCCCGGCCCGGTCGCGCGCCGCGCCAGCGCGGCGTTGCCGGTTGCCCGCGAGGGATCGATTCCCGGGCCATCGAGCGGCTCTGGCAGAGCCGCTTTTACCGGGGTCGGTTTTACCGGAGTCATGGGGTTCCTGCGCCTTGTTCGAAGATGCCCCGCCGTTAGCAGGTGCGCCCTCGGGCCGCAACGGCCGGGGCAGCGCAAACAGGAAGCCCTGTCCGAACCGCACGTCAAAATCGAGCAGATCGACCACGGCGCGCTCGCCCTCGATCCGTTCGGCGATCAGGTCGATGCCGAAACGGCCGAGCAGATCGGAGAGGTCGGAGGGATGAATGTCGGATGCCGAAGTCTGCCGCTGATCGAGCAGCAACGCGGCAGGCACCTTGATGAAGCGGACGCCGCGGTCGGCAAGCTCGCGCGGTTCGATCCGCAGGTCGGTGACATGATCGATCGAAAAACGGTAGCCGCGCTGCGCCAGGGCCGCGAGGTTTTCGGTTTCCACCGGGCCGAGCTTGCGAAACGTCGCCTGCTTGAATTCGAGCACAAAGGACGGCGCCAGCGCACGATTGGCTTCGAGGAAATCGAGGCATTGGGCGAAGATGGCGGGATTGCCCAGCGTCGCGGCGGCGACGTTGCAGAACACGCCGACCTCCTTGTTGCGCACCATCAGCCGGCGCAGCACCTGCACACAGCGCAGCATCACCAGGTGATCGATCCGCCCGATCAGCCCGGCGGCTTCCGCGATCCCGATGAAATCGTCGGCGGTGATGATCTGATCCTTGTCATCGCGCAGCCGCGTCACCGCCTCGTAGAAGCGCACCTTGCGCTGCGGCAGGCTCACCAGCGGCTGCAGATAGATATCGAGCCGGTTGTCCTCGACGGCACTTTTGACGGCGGCCAGGATCTGGGCCTGGCTCCGCGAAGGCGCAGGTCCGCTCGCAACAGCCGCCGGCGTGATCACGGGCGCCGCGGCGACAGGGGTATTTTCGCCCGCGAACGGCGGTTCGTTTGGCGGTTCGTGGTCGGGCTCGCGCGCAAGCGCCCGTGCCGATACGCCGGCGGACAACATGTCGTCATGGCTCGCGACCGAGGCGGCGAGTTGCTTGACCAGCACGCCCAGCTCGTTGATCTCGCCGACCACCGTCTGGATGCGGTCCGAGCTGGTGGAATTGGCCGACACCACCCGGCCCTCGACGGTGGCAAGCCGGCGTCCGAATTCCGCAACCTGGCGGGCGAGGTCGGCGGTGCCGCGCGACAGATCGGCGATCTGGCCGCCGACATCGGTGCGGTCGCGCAGCCGCATCGACACGGCGTTGTAAAGGATCAGGAAGGTCAGCGCGGTCAGCGCCACGATCGCGGATTCCGATCCGCTGATGCCCGCCACCGAATACAGCACAAGGCCGAGAGAGGCTGCGACCAGCACCATGCAGATGGCGACAAAAATCGTGGAAATGCGGATCATCTAACGCAAACGTCTCCCGCCGCCGTTTGTCCGCTTGGCGCGGAACGGCGCATTACCTCCAACCCTAGCACTATTGTTGATTCGGCGGACGAATCTTCTGGTTTCCATCCACGGGAACCGCGCCCGGTGGCTGTGCGCCCCTCTCCCGCAAGTGGGGAGAGGGCAAACACAATGTCAGGCTACCGCGCGGATCACCTTGGCGACCTTCTCGACGATCTCGCCGATCTGATCCTCGCTGATGATCAGCGGCGGGGTCAGCGCCAGGGTGTCACCGGCGACGCGCATCATCAGGTCGTTGTCGTGGAACGCGCTGTTCAGCCCGTCGAAACCGCGCTTGCCCGGCAGGTCCGGACGTGATGCGAGATCGATGCCCGCCGTCAAGCCGATGGTGCGGATATCCAGCACATTCGGCTCGCCTTTCAGCGTCATCACCGCGTCGGCGAATTTCGACTCCAAGCCTTTGGCGCGCTCGAACAGCTTTTCGTCGCGATAGATGTCGAGCGTGGCCAGTGCCGCGGCGCAGGCCAACGGATGCGCCGAATAGGTATAGCCATGGGTCAGCTCCACGACATGTTCCGGGCCGGTCATGAAGGCGTCGTAGATGGTGTCGCGAACCACCACGCCCCCCATCGGCGCCGCGCCGTTGGTGATACCCTTGGCGAAGGTGATCATGTCCGGCAGCACGCCGTAACGTTCGGCGGCAAAGGCGTAGCCGAGCCGGCCATAGCCGGTGATGACCTCGTCGAAAATCAGCAGGATGCCGTGCTTCTGGGTGATCTCGCGCAGCCGCTTGAGATACCCCTTCGGCGCCGGCAGAACGCCGGTCGATCCCGCCATCGGTTCGACGATCACGGCGGCGATGGTGGAGGCGCCGTGCAGGTTGACCAGGCGCTCGAGCTCCTCGGCGAAATGCACGCCATAGTCCGGCTCGCCCTTGCTGAAGGCCTGTTTCTCGCGGTCATAGGTGTGGGGCAGGTGATCGACGCCGGCCAGCAGCGTGCCGAACATCTTGCGGTTGTTGACGATGCCGCCGACGGCTGTGCCGCCGAAGCCGACGCCGTGATAGCCGCGTTCGCGGCCGATCAGGCGGCTGCGGGTGCCCTGACCGTTGAGCTGATGGTAGGCCAGCGCGATCTTGAGCGCGGTATCGGCGGCCTCCGATCCGGAATTGCAGAAGAACACGTGATCGAGCCCGGCGGGGGCCAGATCGGCGATGCGGCTGGCAAGTTCAAAGGCCTGCGGAATGCCGAACTGGAAGGGCGGGGCATAATCCAGGGTCTCGGCCTGCTTGGCGATCGCCGCAGAAATCTGGGTGCGGCCGTGGCCGGCATTGGTGCACCACATGCCCGACGCGGCGTCGATGATCTTGCGGCCGTCGACGGTAAAATAATGCATGTCCTTGGCGCCGGCGAGCAGCCGCGGCGCCTTTTTGAAGGCCCGGTTGGCGGTGAACGGCATCCAGTGCGCGGCCAAATCGTTCGGCACATTGACGGCGGGGGGTTGTGGGCTCTTGTCCAACATGGCGGCCTCTTCGAGCGTTGTCGGGGGGATCGGCTATCACGCAAAACTATCAGCTTCGCGGCCATCCGGGAACTTCAATAACTTGCGATATTTCCGCCCATTTGAACGAATTGTTGCGTCGGGAGCCCAATTCCAACATGGCAACGTTGGAATCGAAAGATCGGCGTTTTCAGCCTCGCCTGACGGCGGAAGAACCGATGCTTTGAAACCGACACTTTGGCAATTGCTCACTCAGGCGGTTCGAGGGAGGCCATTGGCACGTCCAGCGCGTAGGCGAAGCCGTGCGGGGCGTAGGCCATTTTGACCTCGCCGTTCAACTGCTTGCCAAGGGTTTCGATCAGCCGGGTTCCGAAGCTTTGCCGGGTCGGTGCATGGACTGCCGGACCGCCGCTTTCGGTCCATGTCAAATGCAGCCGTTTGGTCTTTTCGTCGACGGTCCAGGCGATCCCGATACGTCCCGTGGGCACCGACAGCGCGCCAAATTTGGTGGCGTTGGTGCAGAGTTCATTGAGCATCATCGCCAGCGCAATCACCGCGCCCGACGCAATCTTGAAGTCGGGGCCTTCGATCGCAAACTTCCCATCGCCCCGACTATCATAGGGTTCGGTCGCGCCCTGGACGATGTGCGCAAGGCTGGCGCTCGACCACCGCGCCTGCAGTAACAGATCGTGTGCGCGGCCCATCGCCAGCAGCCGGCTCTCGATGGCCTGCCGGCCATGCTCGATGCTGGTGGCGGTGCGCAGGCTCTGCGAGGCGATGGCACTTACCGTCGCCAGTGTATTTTTGATGCGGTGGTGCAATTCTTCCATAATAAGTTTTTGCAGCTTGTCGGCTGCCTCGCGCTGCTCGGCATCGATCCCGGCCTGCGCAAGCAAGGCCTTGGCATCGATACCCGCCTGCTCGAGCAGCATTCGAAGGCCGACATTTTCGGCCTTTAGAAAGTCCTGAGGAGCGGTCGGGCCGGCCATCGTTTACATTGTCCCGAAGGACTTCCATTTGGTGGGTGTAGACGGTTGTTATCACCAGTAGAGCCGGAAAGTGCGGCTATTTCCGGTACCTGGAGATAAGACTAACGAAGACCAACTCACAGACCGGCGGCATCGATCCAGAACACCTCGGCGTCCGACTCCTCTGTATCGAGCCAGAGGAAGTCGGTCTGCGGATAGGCCGTCTCGAGCGCCGGCCGGCAACGGCCGATTTCGCACAACAGCCCGCCTTGCGGCGTCAGATGTCGGTCGGCCTCAGCCAGGATGCGGCGCACGATATCGAGCCCGTCGGCGCCGCCGTCAAAGGCAAGCTTCGGCTCGGCGCGGCACTCGCGCGGCAGTTCCGCCATGCCTTCCGCGTCGACATAGGGCGGATTGGAGATGATCAGGTCGTAACGCCTGCCGCCGAGCGGCTTGAACAGGTCGCCCCGATGTAAATTCACTCGGTCGGCAAGACCGTATTCGGCAACATTGCGCGCGGCGACATCGAGCGCGTCGTTGGAAATATCCACCGCGTCGATCCGGGCATTCGGGAAATGGCGGCTGGCGAGTATAGCCAGACACCCCGAACCGGTGCAGAGATCGAGCACGCTATCTACCGAGGCGGGATCGTCGATCAGCGCGCCGCCGTCGTCTGCGTCGTGGCCGCCGAAATGCGAATCCAGCAACTCGCCGATGAAGGAGCGCGGCACGATCACGCGCTCATCGACATAGAACGGCAGCCCGCGCAGGTAGATCTTGTTGACGAGATAGGCCGCAGGCTTTCGCGTCGAGATGCGGCGCGCGATCACATCGAGAATCCGGGTGGCTTCCGCGGCGGTGACCCGCGCGGTCGCGAACGTCTCGAATTGATCGGGATCCAGATGCAGCGTGGCGCACACGAGGAAGGCGGCTTCGGCCACCGGATCGGTGGTGCCGTGCGCAAATATCAGTTTGGCCTCAACAAAGCGGCTCACTGCGTAGCGGACGAAATCGAGCAGCGTCTTTAATTCGGTGGCTGCCATGCGCGGGGATTTCGACACCGCGCGGGCGCTTCTCGCGGCCCGGCTCGCGCGTTTTGCCATCAGGATTTGGTCCAGCGCGCGGCGGCCGCGTCATCATGCTGGCGCGCGTCGACCCAACTGGTTCCGGTGGGCTTTTCCTCGCGCTTCCAGAACGGCGCGCTGGCCTTCAGGTAATCCATCAGGAATTCGGCCGCCTGAAACGCCGCCTGCCGATGCTGTGAGGCCGTCAGCACCAGCACGATGTTTTCGCCCGGTGCAATGCGGCCGACGCGGTGAATGACGGTCAGCCCCGTCAACGGCCAGCGCGTCATCGCCGTTTCGGCATGCCGCGCGATTTCGGCCTCCGCCATGCCGGGATAATGTTCAAGCGTCAGCGCCGCGATAGCGTCGCCGTTCTCGCTGTTCCGGCAAATGCCGGAAAAGCTGACGACGGCGCCGATATCGGTGCGCGCATGCGTCAGCGTCGCGATCTCCTTTGCGATGTCGAAATCGGCTTCCTGGATGCGAATGGTCACGGCAGCGGTCATGGTCGCAATGCCTGCAAATCGATCAGCCGCCGGTCATCGGCGGAAAAAAGGCAATCTCGCGGGCGCCGGCGATCATGGTATCCGGTTTGACATGGGCGTGGTCGATCGCGGCGCGGATCACCCGCGGTGTCTCAAACGCATGGGCATAGGCCTCGCCGCGCTTCGCCAGCCAGCCGATCAGGTCCTCAACGGTGCGGACACTGGCCGGCGGCTCGACGGTTTCCTCGGCCATTCCGATCCGTTCGCGTACCCAGGCGAAATACTTGACCTTCATGCCTCATCCTCCTCGATGAGGTGACGGATGCCGGCGCGGAAATAGTCCCAGCCGGTGTAGATGGTGAAAATCGCGGAGACCCAAAGCAGCACGATGCCGATCAGGGTGGTCGCCGGGATGATCTGCTCGCCGGCGTCGCCGGCGATCAGGAAGCCGATCGCCACCAGTTGAATGGTGGTCTTCCACTTCGCGAGCTTTGTCACCGGGACGCTGACGCGCAGGCCCGCGAGATATTCGCGCAGCCCGGAGACCAAGATCTCGCGGCACAGGATCACGATCGCGGCCCACAGCGTCCAGCCATGGATCGAGTTGTCCGCCGCCAGCATCAACAGACAGGACGCCACCAGCAGCTTGTCGGCGATCGGATCGAGCATCCGGCCGAACGCCGAATGCTGGTCCCAGATTCGGGCATAATAGCCATCCAGATAATCGGTAATCCCGGCGGCGATGAACACGGCCAGCGCCACCCACCGCAGCCATATCGGGCCATCCAGGATGGATTCCCAGAATACGCACGCTACCACCACCGGAATTGCGGCGATGCGGGCATAGGTCAGCATATTCGGGAGGGACAGGGTTTTGGCCGTTCCCCTGGTGGTGGTCGCCATGTTCATCCGCTTTACCAATACCCCCAACGCATCAAGGTCAACCGTGCCGCCCACATGATCCGCCGCAGTCGACTGCGATATAACGCCATACCTGCAATACCTGCTTCTAGCCCGGCTGGGCGTGGAAAAACTCGAAAATCTTGCGGGCGCTTTCGGCGCTGACCCCCGGAACCTTGCCGAGGTCGGCGATGGAGGCCCGCTCGATCTCCTTCAGCGTTCCGAAATGGTGCAGCAGGGCACGTTTACGCGACGGGCCGATGCCCGGAATTTCCTGCAAGCCCGCTTCGCGAATGTCTTTTTTCCGCAATTTGCGGTGTGAGCCGATCACGAAACGATGCGCCTCGTCGCGCAGCCGCTGGATGAAATACAATACCGGATCGCGCGGCTCGAGCTTGAGCGCCTCGCGGTCGGGCATGAACAGGGTTTCTCGGCCGGCGTCGCGATCCGGGCCCTTGGCGACCGCCATCAGCGACACTTGCGTCAGCCCCAATCCGGCGAAAATCTCCCGGACAGCATTGAGCTGGCCGCGGCCGCCGTCGATGATGACGAGATCGGGCCATTGCGGAAACGAATCGTCGTCCGGCCTGGCCGCGCCGTCCGCAGGCGGCGCCAACAGCCGCTTGAAGCGCCGCTGCAGCACTTCACGCATCATCGCGTAATCGTCGCCCGGCGTCAGGCCGTCGGACTTGATGTTGAATTTGCGATACTGGTTCTTGATGAAGCCGTCGGGTCCGGCCACGATCATGGCGCCGACCGCATTGGTGCCCTGGATATGGCTGTTGTCGTAGACCTCGATCCGGCGCGGCGGATGCGGCAGCCCAAACGTTGCGGCCATGCCCTGTAGCAGCCGGCTTTGGGTCGCGGTATCGGCGAGCTTGCGGCCGAGCGCCTCGCGGGCATTGGTGAGCGCGTGCGCGATCAGTTCCTTCTTTTCGCCGCGCTTTGGCGTGGCGACTTCCACCTTGAACCCGGCCTTGATCGAGAGCGCGCTGCCAAGTAGCTCGCATTCCTCGATGTCGTGCGACAGCAGCACCAGTTTCGGCGGCGGCTTGTCGTCGTAGAATTGTGCGAGGAACGAGGCCAGCACCTCTTCCGGCGTGAACGATTTCTCCGCGCGCGGGAAGTAGGCGCGGTTGCCCCAGTTTTGCCCGGTGCGGAAGAAAAACACCTCGACACAATAGTAGCCGCCCTCCTGATGGATGGCGAATACATCCGCTTCCTCCACGGTGCGCGGATTAATGCCCTGCTGCGACTGGATCGCCGAGAGCGCTGCGAGACGGTCGCGATAAAGTGCTGCCGTTTCAAAGGCGAGTTCGGCGGATGCCTTTTCCATCTCGCCGGCCAGTTCCTGCTTCACGGCCCGGCTGCGGCCGGAAAGAAAATCCGTCGCCTCGCGCACCAGTTCGGTATAGCCGGGAAAATCGATCTCACGGGTACAGGGTCCCGAGCAGCGCCGGATTTGATAGAGCAGGCAGGGCCGCGTGCGGCTTTCAAAAAAACCGTCGGTGCAGGAGCGCACCAGAAAGGCGCGCTGCAGCGCCGTGATGGTGCGGTTGACCGCCCCCGCCGAGGCGAACGGCCCGAAATATCGCCCGGGCCGCGATTGCGCGCCGCGATGCTTGAGGATCTGCGGCGCCCAGTGATCGCCGGTGATCAGAATATAGGGAAACGACTTGTCGTCGCGCAGTTGCACGTTGAAGCGCGGGCGCAGCTGCTTGATCAAATTGGCTTCGAGCAACAGCGCTTCGGTCTCGGTCGAGGTCGAGATGATCTCAACGCTCACCGTGGCCGCGATCATGCGCATGATGCGCGCCGGCTGGACCGCCGTGACCCGGGCGTAGGACGAAAGCCGTTTGCGGACATTTTTCGCCTTGCCGACATAAAGCACGTCGTTCGCCGCGTTGAGCATGCGATAGACGCCCGGCGAGGTCGGGGCCAGCCGCACCGCATGCTCGATCGCGGCATGGCCGGCCGCCAGCGGGCCTTCCGCCACGATGTCGCCGGACTCCTCGGCGATGTCAGGCAGCCGCCCTTCATCGTCCTCTTCCGGGCCGGCGGTGGCGGGATCGATATCCGCGGCGGCCGGGTCTTGAGCCGGTTCTTGCAGCGTCAGATCCGGCCCGCGCGGCCGTCTTTCGGAACCGCGCCGCGCCATTCGTGGGCCGGGCTCCTGGGGGTGATCGGTGTGGTCGCTATCCATGGGCCTTAACTAAGCGCTGCGGTCGGGCATCGCCAGCGCGCGGAGCGGTGACGGATGCGGCGCGTGCGGGGCGATTCGCCTTGACCCGCCCCCACGCCGGTAAGGGTTTCTTAAGAATGCGAAAGGGCAGGCGTGAGGCCTTAACAAGCCTTTAACTTAAAAGTCTCGATAAATCCTACAGGCAAAAAGTGGAATTCCGTAACCATGGGTCGGCCTCGCGCGATGGATTTTGCGCGGCGGACCGGCGGTGACGGGCAGTTGCGTTTGAGGAGAGTAAAATGAACAAGATCGTTTTGGGCGCGGTGGCGTTGATCGCCGCGGGCTGGACGGCATCGGCGCAGGGGGCCGACTTTTCCTACGGATCGCCCGCTCCCTACACCGTCAATCAACCGCTCAATATGTATAGCTGGGCCGGCCCCTATCTTGGCGCCAATCTCGGCTATGGCTGGGGCTCCGTCGATCACAATCCGACCAATCCATCCGGCTTCCTGGGCGGCGTCCAGGCCGGCTATAACTGGCAATCGGGGGCAATGGTGTTCGGCCTCGAAGGCGACCTCCAGGCCACCGCCGCCGACGATACATTCGCACCCTGGAAGTACTCGAACCCGTGGTTCGGCACGGTACGCGGCCGCGTCGGTTACGCCTTCAGCAACGTCCTGTTGTACGGCACCGGCGGTCTGGCGTTCGGCGAACTGCGCGGCGAAACATTCGGCCTGTCGGAATCCCACACCAATGCGGGCTGGACCGCGGGCGTCGGCGCCGAATTCGGCTTCGCCCCGCACTGGACCGCCAAGGTCGAATATCTCTATGTCGATCTCTCCGACAGCCGCTTCACCATTACCGGCGCGCAGAACGGTTACGCGTTCGGGCTGGTCCGCGCCGGCGTCAACTATCACTTCTGATAGCAACAAGAAAACACCGTGTCGCAAACTCCCGGCCGCCTCGCGGCCGGGATTTTTTTGCGCGAAAAGCCCGCAGCTGGTCTGATGCGGCGCGGATCGCGATGGGCGCAACGGAAAACGCAATCAAGACAGAAGGCCGTAGCCTTGTTTCTGATTCAGTCGGCGCGAACCGGCTTTACGATGAAATCACCAGATTGACCGCTTTGGGGCCTTTGCCCTTCTTGTCCGGTTCGACCTCGAATGTGATGCGCTGCCCTTCGGTCAGATCCTTTAGCCCCGCCCGCTCCACGGCGGTGATATGAACGAACACATCGCGGCCGCCATCATCGGGCTTGATGAAGCCATAGCCGCGTTCTCCATTGAAGAACTTGACCGTCCCAGTCATGGCCATCGGGAAACTCCTCCCCCGTTGTGCTCCGCCGTTACGCGTCAGCGTATCGGCCCGACCGGACATTCGCTGCCGGAAAGCTTGGCCACCCGGGCGGAAGGCGCGAAATCGCCGATCCGCCTAAAAATTTCGAGGCCTTGTCACTCCGCCGCTACCATTCGCGGAAGCGGAACGTAAAGCCAGTCCCAATGGGCTGAGCATAATACGGTTCCCGGCAAAATGCCTACCGTTCAAATCGTACTTTTCGCAAGACGCTTACGGTTTCGGCGTCTCCAGCCTGAACCGGCCGGCGCCGCCCTGGCCGAGCGGCTTTTCAAGTTCGGGCAGGATCGCCTTGAGTTCGCCCGACAGCTTCCAGGGCGGATTGACGATCAGAAGCCCGGCCGAGATCAGGCCGGCCTCGGCGGCCTGAGGGGCGACGCTGAACTCCAGACGCAGGCATTTTGCGGGTTGCGCGCCGGCGCCAACTGTCTCGGCGACCTGCCGGGCCAGGTTGTCGGTGGCGCGCCTGCTTTTCACCGGGTACCACAACAGATAGCTGCCGGTCGGCCATTTTGCGAAGGCTTGCGCGAAACCTTCGGCCATTCGTTCGAACTCGTCCTTCTGCTCAAAGGGCGGATCGATCAGGACCAGGCCGCGCCGTTCGTTCGGCGGCACGAAGGCCGGCAACGCCATCCAGCCGTCGAGGTCGACCACCCGGGCCTGGGTATCGCGGCGTAGCGCATCGATCAGGCGCTTGCGGGCTTGCGGTTCGACTTCGCAAGCCGTCAGGCGGTCCTGAGGACGCAGCAGCGCCCGCGTAATCAGCGGCGATCCGGGATAGGCCTGCAAGTCCCGCTGCGGATTGAAGGCCCTGACGATGTCGAGGTAGGGCGCCATCAGCGGCAGGACAGCTTCCGAAAATCGCGCCTGCATCAGCCGAGCGATGCCGGTCAGCCATTCGCCGCCGCGGCGTGCTTCCTCCGAGGTGAGGTCGTAGACCCCGGCGCCGGCATGGGTGTCGATGACGCGGAACGCCGCCGGCTTTTCCTGCAGATAGGTCAGCATGCGCACCAGCACGATGTGCTTGATGACGTCGGCAAAGCCGCCGGCGTGAAAGGCGTGACGGTAATTCATGACGGAGGGGTTACGACATCAGGCGAAAAAAGTAACCCGCGTCATTCCGGGATGGTGCGTTAGCACCAGACCTCAGATGCGCAATTGCGCATCGGGGAACCTCGAGATTCCGGGTTCGATGCTACGCATCGCCCCGGAATGACGTGGTGTCTTAGCCGCCGCGCATCGGCGGCATCAGCACCTGGTCGCGGCGGCAGCCGTGGCGGTCGATGTCCTCGCAGGCGCGGAACTGCAGATCCTTGCTCATGCAGATCCGCACCTCGCTGAGCCGGTTGCGGTTGCAGATCACGGCCATCGACGCGGTGCTCAGTCCCGGATTGACCTTGACGAAGGCGTCCTCGATCTCGGCGGGCGCCACCGTCTTGGGTTCGGACAGATTGAGAAATTCGGGCGGAATTTTCACCGCGGCGCGGGCCTTGCGGACGGCGTCGAAATAGGGCTGTGGGCCCAGTCCGGCACATGTGCCGTGCTTTTTCCATTCGTTGAAAATCAAGCCGGGCGCCGGCATCAGGTCCAGCATCGACCGCATGATGTCGCGTTCCAACCAGGAATTCCGGTCGCAATATTCGGGAAAGCCGTGCTCATATTGCGGCCACAGGCCGTGCACCACGAAGGAAAACGGCCGCCCGCCGCATTGGGCCTGGGAGCGCCCCTCGTTGCCGCGTTCGGACGCTTCCTCGCAAAACGACGGCGACCATGACAGCGACAGCACGTAAAAATCGAACTGGCCCGGCTCGTCCTGCCGACGATCCCGCGCCGACGCCGTCCCGGCCGTCGTGAAGGTGGTCAGCACTGCGAAAACCAGGAAGCCGAGCGAGATCAAAAACCGGGACATCACAACCGATCGAACATGAAACATGACCACTCCCCACTCCCAATACCTAATCGACCGCCTGAAGCCTAAGCAGACGGTTGGAACATTTCAAGAACAAAAAGTAGAAGTCGTTAAAAGGGCCGGCCAAGCAATCCGGTGACAAGCAATCCGGTGACAAGGGATCCAGCGACAAGCAGCCCGGAAATCAGGGGCGGGCCAGCCTGCAGCCCGGATTGTAGGCCCAGTTGCGATCGAGCCCGGTCACGCACCATTCGACGCCCTGGTCGACGCCGGAAAACCCGCCATCCTCGATGATCGAGTAATTGACGGTGCGCACTTTGCCGTCGTTCAGCAGCACTGCGCCGCTGCAATAGCGCCGTGGAATGTTATCGGTCTGCCAGGGCCGGAACGCGATCTCATGGATCCGCTCAAAGCCCGTGATCTGGAGCGCGGAATTCCAGAAAGTGCTCTCTTTTTCGCGGAATTGCGACGTAATGGTCGATAGCGCGGCTTCGCAACCGGCGACCCGCCCGTCATAGCGCGGACCGGAAAGCCAGAATTCCAGCTCCAGCGGATTGGCCGCCTCGGCCGCCTGTCCAAGTGCAAACAACCCGAGCACGACGCCGACTGCCGCGCCAAGGCGTGACCTTTTAAGGATTGACCTCTTAAGGCCGGACTTTTTGAGGGAGGTGAATTTGAAGTCGCGCATGGGTGATCCGCCGCATGATCCAACACCCGGACGGTGCCGGGAAGCCCGGGCAAGGTCAAGTGCAAGGCGGCAACACCTGACGATAACTCCACACCGAGGCGTCCGCCGTTCTTTCCATGGCCAGCGATGCGAACTAGAGTTGGGCGTGTTCTGGCCGCAAACCGGTATCGGCTTTGGTGCAATCCGCCAGGTGTTTCCGGCGAACGGGGTATCCCCCCGGCGAAATGGAGTCTGCGATGCGAATGATTGGGGCAGGGTGCCTGGTTGCGGTGTGCGGAATGCTGGCGGGCGCGCCGGCGTGGGCCGATACCGTGCCGCCCTTCAAGGGCAACGATACCGGGGGAATCATCGCCTACCCCCTAAGCCGGGATATCGACTATCGCACGTTGGCGATCAACCATTGCGCGTCCTATGGCAAGGTGGTCAAATTCCTCGCGGTCGACGCCCATTATGGCGGCTACATCTCCTTTGCCTGCCGCTGGGTGCCGTATCACACCGCGCTGCGCGCCTATTACTGAACCCGCGTCCTGCCGGACCAATTCACGGGAGCGCGGAAGCATGAAGCAACAGTTTGCCCTGTTTTGCCTGGGGACCGCGCTGCTGGCGGTGGTGCCGGCGTTTGGCGCGCGTGCGGATGAGATGCCGGTTCGCAAGCCCGGCCTGTGGGAAATGAAGATCCTGAAGACCGGCTCGGCGCTGCCGGAGATGACCATGCAGCATTGCACCGACGAGACCACCGACAAGCAGATGAGCACGGCGTTCTCGCCGGTGGCGAAGGAAACCTGCTCCAAGCGCGACATCTCAAAGACCGCGACCGGCTATGTATCTGATTCGGTGTGCGGCGCCGGCGGCGTGACGATGACCTCGCATGCCGACATTACCGGCGATTTCAATTCCGCCTATACCGTCAAGTCCACCGTGCACAGCGACAAGGGCGCGGGCGGGGTGCACGACATCACCTCGACGATCGAGGCAAAGTGGCTCGGCCCCTGCAAGCCCGATCAGAAGCCCGGCGACATCGTGATGCCCGGCGGCTTCAAGATGAACATCAAGGACGCCGAAAAGCTCAAAAACCTGCTGCCGAAGTAGTCTTGGTTTACTCCCTCCCCCACGAGGGGGAGGGAGTTAGCTCATCGCCGTTGCCGCGATAAATCGATAACAACCGTCGTCAGACCGGTATCCGCACCGCGGCGCGGAGCCCGCCCATCGGGCTGTCGCCGAGCGTGATGTCGCCGCCATGCGAGCGCGCGATGTCGCGGGCGATGGCGAGGCCGAGCCCGGTGCCGCCCTCATCCTGGTTGCGGGCGTCGTCGAGCCGCAGGAACGGCTTGAACACTTCCTCGCGCATCTCCCGCGGGATACCGGTGCCGTCATCGTCGACGGTCACGGTTAGATAGCGGTGGTCGCGGTGGCCGGTGATTGCAATCGCCTTGGCGTGCCTTGCGGCATTGGACACGAGGTTGCCGAGGCAGCGCTTGAACGAGGCCGGCTTCACCGTCACGACAGGCAGGCCGTGAAACGACACCGTGGCGGTGTGGCCGTTGCGCTCGGCGTCGCTGCGCAATTCCTCCAGCGCCTGCGCCATGTCGGTGGGCTGGGCGTTCTCGCCGCTGTCGCCGCGCGCGAAAGCCAGATAGGCCTCCAGCATGCCGGACATCTCGTCGACATCCTTGCGCATGCCGTCGACTTCCGGACTGTCGCCGATCAGCGCCAGTTCGAGCTTGAAGCGGGTCAGGATGGTGCGCAGATCGTGGCTGACGCCGGCCAGCATCGCGGTGCGCTGCTCGATCGAGCGCTCGATGCGCGCCTTCATTTCCAGGAACGCCTGCGCGGCGCGGCGCACCTCGCGCGCGCCGCGGGGACGGAAATTCGGCGCTTCGCGGCCCTTGCCGAAGCTTTCGGCGGCGTCGGCGAGACGCAGGATCGGCCTGATCTGGTTGCGCAGGAACAACACCGCGACGATCAGCAGGATCGATGAGGTGCCGACCATCCAGAACAGGAAGATCTCCGAATTCGATGCATAGGCCGCGCTGCGCTGGGCGAAAATCCGCATCACCGCGTCGTCGAGCTGAATGCGGATTTCCACCAGGTTGGAGCGGCCGACGGTGTCGATCCAGAATGGTCGGCCGATCTGCCGGCCAAGCTGCACCGACAGCGACTGGTCGAGCAGCGAGAAAAACGGCTTCGGACCCGGCGGCGGCATGTCGCCAACCGCCAGGAAATCGACCACCAGCCCGAGCCGTTGCTGGGCGATGCGCCGCAACTGCGCGCGGTCCTTGTCCTGCGGATATCCCGTATAGACGTCGATCAGGGCGGCGACGTCCTGCACCACCGCGGCCGACAACCTCCGCGTCACCGTGTTCCAGTGCCGCTCCATGAACACGAACGCCACCACCGATTGCAGCACCACCATCGGCACGATCATGATCAGCAGCGCGCGGGCATAGAGCCCGGTCGGCATCCAGGCCTTGAACGCATTGCCGATCCAGCCATTGGCGGCGGAGACACGGCCGGCGGCGGTGCGGATCAGCGTCAGGCCGGTGTCGAGCGTGCTCATGGCGCGGGATTCATCAAGCCGGATTCATCGGACAGGATTCATGGCGATGCCACCAGGCGGTAACCGACGCCGCGCACCGCCTGCAGGAACAGGGGATTGGCGGGATCACGCTCGATCTTGCGCCGCAGCCGGTTGATTTGCACGTCGACCGCACGCTCATTGACGGTGCCGTCGCCGGTCAGCGCGCTGCGCGGCACGGTTTCGCCGGGCGCCACCGCGAGGATGCGCAGCATCTCGCGCTCGCGATCGGTGAGATGAATGACTTCCTCGCCCTGGCGCAGTTCGCCGCGATCCAGCCGATAGACGTAGGGGCCGAACGCGATCTGCTCCAGTGTCTCCACCGGCGGCGGCGCGGTGCGCTTGAGAATGTTGCCGATCCGCAAGCTCAGCTCGCGCGGCTCGAACGGCTTGGCCACATAATCGTCGGCGCCGATCTGCAGGCCCTCGATGCGGCTTTCCGGCTCATGGCGCGCCGTCAGCATCACGATCGGCACCGAGGACGAGGTGCGGATGAAGCGGGCGAGATCGAACCCGGTCTCTCCAGGCATCATCACATCGAGGATCAAGAGATCGAAATGCAGGCCGAGCAGCTTGGCGCGGGCGTCGCTGGCGCTCATCGCCGTGGTGACGCGGTAGCCTTCGCCGCACAGAAAGCGCGACAGCAGATCGCGGATGCGGCGATCGTCATCGACCAAGAGCAGATGCGGCGCGTCGTCGGCCGGTCGCGGCGGCGTTCGGGCGAGGGTTGCAGCCTGGGGCAATTTTGTTCCTTTGCCTTGATTCGTTCGCCTTAGTCTTTCGTCTTGGCGGGTGTGGTGCCGGCTCCAAGGATGATTTCCAGCACCTTGTCGGGATCGTCGTGGTCGATCATTGCGCGCAGGAACTGGCGGACCGTATCCGCGCCCGCCGGTCCGAGGTCGCGCAGCGCGCGGTTGATCCGATCCGTCTGCAGGCCGGCAAGTTTGGCGACCAGCGCCTCGCCTTTTGCGGTGGCGAAAAGAAGGCGTTGCCGCCGGTCGTTATTGCCGGTCTGCTGTACAATATACCCTTCGTCGAGCAATTGCTTGAGAACCCGTCCCAGCGACTGCTTGGTGATGCGCAATACGTCCAGGAGATCGGCGACCTTTAGCCCGGGATAGCGGCGGACGAAGTGGATCACCCGGTGATGCGCCCGCCCGAAACCGAAGACCTCGAGTTCATCATCGGCGTCGCCGACGAAGTCCCGGTACGCGAAGAACAACAGCTCGATAATATCCCAGCGTAAATCGCCCGACCGTGCGGCGGGTGATCGCCCGGCAGCCTTCGAATCGGGGTCGGCCGGAACGGCCGACAATTTAATGCCAGAATTTATGTCAGTCATATTGACATATCCTGGGTTCAATGTTACAAAACTGTCCACCGCCACGAAATATTAGATCGTTTCGTGCGGGGCGACGGTTCAAACGGCCGAACAAACCAAAGGCTGCGGCCGTCAATTCTACACCCCTGCGATTGTCGAGCGACATCTCGGCAAACATACTGGACTTCGCGCATTCCGCCAAAGCGGAAACCGGCCTAAAGCACCGGCGTGGGCGAGGGGCAGGGGTCAAACACCTGGAACGTCCGAAAATCGGGCCAGCAGGCCCGACGAGACAGGCCGGCGTCGAAAACCGCACCGGTTCCGACAGTGAAAAAGTGAAGGGCGGGAGCCAAGAAAATGAGTTTGAAATTCGAAATCCAGCCTGCGACCCATCCGACGCCTGAAAAGGATCGCGCGGCCAGGCTGGTGGACCCCGGCTTCGGCCGGATTTTCACCGATCACATGGCTGTGGTCCGCTACGACCAGGCCAAGGGCTGGCACGGCGCGCGCGTCGAATCCCGCGCCAATTTCCCGCTCGATCCGGCCGCGGCCGTGCTGCATTACGCGCAGGAGATTTTCGAAGGCCTCAAGGCCTATCGGCGCGACGACGGCGGCGTGAACCTGTTCCGCCCCGACGCAAATGCCCGGCGCTTCCACCATTCGGCCGATCGCATGGCCATGGCGCCGGTGCCCGAGGCCGTTTTCCTCGAAGCGGTCGAACAGCTCGTGCGCATCGACCGTGCCTGGATTCCGGGCGGCGAGGGCAGTCTTTATTTGCGGCCCTTCATGATCGCGAGCGAGGTGTTTCTCGGCGTCAAACCTTCCGCGGGATACATCTTTTCCGTGATCGCCTCGCCGGTCGGCTCCTATTTCAAGGGCGGACCTGCGCCGGTGTCGATCTGGGTGTCGGAGAATTACACGCGCGCCGCGATCGGCGGCACTGGTGCGGTCAAATGCGGCGGCAATTACGCCGCCAGTCTGCGCGCGCAGGCCGAAGCCATCGAACACGGCTGCGATCAGGTGGTGTTCCTCGATGCGGTCGAGCGCCGCTACGTCGAGGAACTCGGCGGCATGAACATCTTCTTCGTGTTCGACGACGGTTCGCTCTCGACGCCGCCGCTCGGCACCATCCTGCCGGGCATCACCCGCGATTCGATCATCGCGTTGTCAAAGGATGCCGGCACGCCCGTGCGCGAGGAGGCCTACACGATCGAGCAGTGGCGCAAGGATGCCGCCAGCGGCAGGCTCAAAGAGGCCTTTGCCTGCGGCACCGCGGCCGTGATCTCGCCAATCGGCAAGGTGTGTTCGGCGAGCGGCGATTTTCTGGTCAGCGGGGGCGCTGCCGGCCCCGTCGCCATGGGACTGCGCAAGCAACTGGTCGACATCCAGTACGGCCGCGTGGCCGACCCGCACAACTGGATCAAGAAGGTGTTTTGAGCGACCGCGTGGGCTTTCTTGCCCTCTCCCCTCGCGGGAGCGGGTGGCGAAATCGAGCGTAGCGAGATGTAGCCGGGTGAGGGGCCGCGGCGCATCGATAGATCCGAACCCCTCATCCGGCACGGACTTAGCATAGCCGATGCGCTGCATCGGCGTATCATCAAGGAACGGCGGCCGAAGGCCGCCTGTGGCCACCTTCTCCCGCAAGGGGAGAAGGGAAGTAAGCGCGCTTGCCGCCTTCGGCAGGCGCTGGTACCAACGCGCGCCATGGCCGACAAATCCAAAAAACCGCAGAAACTCAAAGCGCGCCTGCCGCGCGGGCTCGCCGATCGCGGCCCCGCCGAGATCGCCGCGACCCGCGCGATGGTCGAGAAAATCCGCGAAGTCTATGAGCGCTACGGCTTCGAGCCGGTGGAGACGCCGGCGATGGAATTCACCGACGCGCTCGGAAAATTCCTGCCCGACCAGGACCGGCCCAACGAGGGCGTGTTCTCGTTCCAGGACGACGACGAGCAGTGGATCAGCCTGCGCTACGACCTGACCGCGCCCTTGGCGCGCTACGTCGCGGAAAATTTCGACGCGCTGCCAAAACCCTATCGCAGCTACCGCGCCGGCTATGTCTATCGCAACGAGAAGCCGGGCCCGGGACGTTTTCGGCAATTCATGCAGTTCGATGCCGATACGGTGGGCAGCGCGTCGCCTGCGGCCGATGCCGAGATGTGCATGATGGCGGCGGATACGATGGAAGCGCTGGGCATTCCGCGCGGCAGCTATGTGGTGAAGGTGAACAACCGCAAGGTGCTTGATGGGGTGATGGAGAGTATCGGGCTCGGGGATGATCCTGCGCAAAAACTGACCGTGCTTCGTGCGATCGACAAATTGGATCGGTTGGGCATGGATGGCGTACGCGAACTACTTGGTGTGGGACGTAAGGATGAGAGCGGCGACTTCACTAAGGGAGCCGGCCTAGAGAAAGAGCAGATAGACAAGATTGTTGTGTTTGCGCTCTTACAGGAAGGCCACCTAACAGAGTTGGAAGATGTGACAAATCTGTCGCCCTCAGCGCGTGCGGAAAGCGGCACGGTTATGACTTTTTCCCCCGAGGAAAGCCCTGAGAACAAGTCTTTTTTTGTTGAGAGCAATAGGGGGGTCATAGAAGGCATGATGACTCACTTTGGGTCGAACGAAGTATCTCGTGCGGGAATTGATGAGCTCAAATTAATCTCGGAGTTAGTCCAAGCTTCAGGGTACGACCGAAATAGAATCCGCATCGATCCCTCCGTCGTCCGCGGTCTCGAATATTATACCGGCCCGGTCTACGAGGTCGAACTCACGCTCGAAACCAAAGACGAAAGAGGCCGCCCGGTTCGCTTCGGCTCGGTCGGCGGCGGCGGACGCTATGATGGTCTGGTCTCGCGCTTTCGCGGCGAGCCGGTGCCGGCGACTGGTTTCTCCATCGGCGTGTCGCGGCTGCAGGCCGCGCTGACGATGCTCGGCAAGCTCGACACCAAACCCGAATTCGGTCCCGTGGTGGTCACCGTATTCGACCGCGATCGCGTCGCTGATTACCAGAAAATGGTCGCGGCGCTGCGCAACGCCAGCATTCGCGCCGAATTGTATCTCGGCAACCCCAAGAACATGGGCAACCAGCTGAAATACGCCGACCGGCGCAACAGCCCATGCGTAATCATCCAGGGATCGGACGAGAAGGACGATCCGGCGGGTCCGCAGATCCTGCTGAAGGACCTCATTCTCGGGGCTGAATTGGCGAAGCTTGAAAAAGACCGCGAGGAATATTTGCAGAAGCAAAGCGAGGCCCAGACCAAAGTTCCGCAGGCCTCATTGGTCGACGAGGTCCGCAAGCTTCTTGATAAACACGGAGTGAAGTGGAGTTGAGACCTCATGGTGAGGAGGCGCACTTGCGCCGTCTCGAACCATGGAGACAATAAGCCATCCTTCGAGACGCGGCCAAGTGGCCGCTCCTCAGGATGAGGACAGCATTTGTGGCAACGGTTCGTACCAAGAAAAAAGGGAGTGATAAAAAATGCCAGAGATCACCGTCAGCATGGCCGCCGGCCGCACCGATGAACAGAAGGCCGGCATGATGCGCGACATCACGCAGGCGCTGGTGAAAAACCTCGGCGTCGATGCCGATGCCGTCGTGATCCAGATCAACGAAGCCCCGCTGCATCACAAGATGAAGGGTGGCAAGACCTTTGTCGAACGCGCGGCGGCGGCGAAGAAGTAGCTTCCTCGTCATTCCGGGCTCGTGCGAAGCCTGTCATCGGGCCGCGCTTCGCGCGGACCCGGTGGCACGCCCCGGAATGACGACGAATGTAGGTCTCCAAGGCAAAAATCATGGACGCACGCGAGGTCATCAAGATCGGCATGAGCGCCGAGCGCAGGCTGGTGGTGCCGCCGGAGCAAACCGTCGGGCATTTGCTCGCCGGCATGCCGATGGTGTTTGCAACCCCGATGATGATCCTGCAAATGGAACTGACATCGGGCGACGCCATCAAGGCGCAGCTTGCACCGGGCTGGGTCACAGTCGGCACCGAGGTCGATATCCGCCATCTCGCCGCAACCCCGGTGGGCGCGACGGTGCGAACCACGGCGCGCGTGGTCGCAGTGGAACGCCGGGTGATCCGGTTCGAGGTCGAATCTTTTGACGGCACGCGCCGCATCGGCGAGGGCCGCCACGCCCGCGGCCTCGTCAATGTCGAGGCGTTCAACAAACGCTTCGGGGCGAGTTAGCGAGCTACGCGTTTCGCCGTCATCCCCGCGCAACGGCGAAGTTGTTGCGCAGGGATAACGGAAAGCCGTTACGCGGGGTCGAAGAAAACTACTTCGCCAATTCCCTTGAGCGCCGCGTCGCGGCGGCGACGGCGCGGGTCAGCAGCGGCTGCATGCCGTCTTTTCCCATCAGGACCTCGAGGGCTGCGGCGGTGGTGCCGCCGGGCGAGGTGACGTTCTGGCGCAGCGTGGCGGAGGCAAGCTCCGAGCGATGCAATAATTCGCCGGAGCCGGCGACGGTTTCGCGCGCGAGGCGCGTGGCAAGCGCGGGCGGCAGGCCGGCTTCGACGCCGGCGCGCGCCAGCTCTTCGGCGAGCAGAAAAATATAGGCCGGCCCGGAGCCGGAGACGGCGGTCACCGCGTCCATCAAGCTCTCGTCCTCGATCCACTCGACCGATCCGGTGGCGCGCAGCAGCGCATCGGCGACCGCACGTTGTGAGGCGCTGACATCGCTCGCCGCCACCGCGACCGTGATGCCGCGGCCGATCGCAGCCGGCGTGTTGGGCATGGCGCGCACCACCATGCCGCCGCTGCAGACCTGCTCGATCGATGCGATGGTAGCGCCCGCCATGATCGACACTACGAGCGTTGAAGGTCCGGCAAAGGATTTCAGCATCGGGCCGGCTTCACGGAACATCTGCGGCTTCAGCGCTACCACCAGCGTGGCGACGGCGCTGATCTCTTTGGCGGACGGATTGAGGCGAATGCCTTTGGCGACGAGCGCGCGGATATCGTCGGAGGGATGCGGCTCGATCACGCTCAGGTGCTTGGCATCGAGCCCCTGCGCGAGCCAGCCCGCCAGCATCGCGCCGCCCATCTTCCCCGCGCCGGCGAGGACGATGGGGCCGGAGATTTGTGCCAGCGATTGAGGATCGTTCATTGCGATGTCCTGATTGAGCAGCCGATAGCATAGCTCGTCATTGCCGGGCTTGACCCGGCAATCCATCATTCTTCGGGGATTCTTTTTCGCGGATGGATACCCGGGGTCAAGCCCGGGCATGACGACTTCGGAGTTGGTTCGCTGAGGGATACCCGGCGCCCTACGCCTCGCCCTCGGTGTCGAACATCGCCGCACTCATGGCTTCGGCGGCGGTTTTGCCGGCCCAGACCACGAACTGGAACGCCGGATAATAGCGCTCGCAGGCGTGGATGGCGCCGACCAGCATGCTCTCGCATTGCGCGGTCGAGGCGGTGAGGCCGCCGGGCAGCACCAGCGCCTGCCGGTACATGATCATGCCGGTATGGGTCCAGATATCGAAATGCCCGACCCACAATTGCTCGTTGATGCTGGCGATCAGCCGCTGCACCTCGGCGCGGCGCGGGGGTGGAATTTTCATGTCGAAGGCGCAGGCCAGATGCAGCGCCTCGATCTCGGCCATCCAGGTAAAGGACAACTGGTAATCGGTCCACTCGCCCTTGGAGACGATCGTCACTTCATCTTCGCCGGAGCGTTCGAACGCCCAGTCGTGATCGGCCGCGATGTCTTCGACCACCGCGAGCGGGTTGTTCCGGGAATCGATAACGCCTTCGAGCAGGGACATGCCGTCTCGACCTTGCCTTTGCAAATTCAGATACGGTGGTTGGTACGCACGCAGCAGGTCGACACACGCTGACATGACGTGCCGCTGCCGACTGCAATCCCCTTCGCCCCGGGGCGTTGCGAGGATCAAGTGATGTGATTTGCGGAATCCGCGCAACCGGGCGGGGAGTCCGTCCACAAGCAAAGCGGCGCTCGTCCACAACTGATCTTCGTCATACTTATTAATTTGAGAACAAACCGGAATCGGTTTCGCTCAAACCAAGTCCGGCCCGGCGAATTCACCCGGGGCGAGCCGGAGCGTGCCTCAATCGTTAATTTCCGCCATCCGAGCCGACCCTGAGTCTCGCTCTGGCGGCATGGGGTCATGCAGATTCCCGATGGGAAGGTGCTTGCTGGCGTTCCGGCGATTGGTCATAGTTCCCCTTGGGCCGCTCATACCGGGCGGCCCGCGCTTCAAAAGCGCAATTTGAAGATGTTCTCAGGGCGGGGTGAAAGTCCCCACCGGCGGTAAAGGCGAATTGGCCCAAGCCCGCGAGCGCCTTGTTCCAAAGATCCCTTCTGGGAATCTTGGGAGAAGGGTCAGCAGATTCGGTGTGATTCCGAAGCCGACGGTTAAAGTCCGGATGAAAGAGAACGGTCGCGACAGCCGCATTTTCCGCGCGGCGCGTCGTTCCGTATGCCCTGATTCTGGTCCTGAAAGAGGAAAGCCATGAATCAGATGTTGCAAGACCCTCCTGAAGTAAAAGACTCCCACGCCGCTTCCGAAGCAAACCTCCCTCCCGGAACCATCGACCGTCCTCCCGCTGTCGTGCATCCGCGCTTCGCCAAACCGCAGCGGGTGGCCTTTGTGCAATCCGCGTGGCATCGCGAGGTGGTCGAGGAATGCCGCATCGCCTTCCTGGACGAGATCGAGGCTCGCGGCATCGAACGCGCGCGTATCGATCTGTTCGAGGTGCCGGGCTCGTTCGAGATCCCGCTGCATGCGCAACTGCTGGCCAAGACCCGGCGTTACACAGCGATCGTGGCGGCGGGGCTGGTGGTCGATGGAGGCATCTACCGCCATGAATTCGTCGCCGACACCGTGATCAAGGCGCTGATGGATGTGCAGCTGCGGACCGAAGTGCCGGTGTTCTCGGCGGTGCTGACGCCGCAGCAATTCCATGAGAGCGCGGCGCATTTCGATTTCTTCCGCAAGCATTTTGCCACCAAGGGCATCGAGGTCGCGGAAGCCTGCGCCAACACGCTGCTCAGCCTGGAACGGCTGCGCGGCCAGGTCGCGGCAGGGATCGTGTAGGCAGGCGAAGCCGAAGGCGTGCTTTAAGGCGCGATTGTCATTTCCGCCGCCACGCATATAAGCTTGGCGGCGGGAGGAGGCATGCCCGTGGAGACGGGTTGCCGAGAAGATCATGTTCGAAGGACACGATCCCTATCTCGTCGCGCTCTCGGTGGTGATCGCGATCCTGGGTGGTTATACCGGCTTCGGCCTCGCGGCGCGTATCCGCGCGACGCCGGGCGTGAGCCATCGCGTGTTGCTGGCGAGTGCCGCCGGGTTTCTCGCGATCGGCATCTGGACCATGCATTTCATCGGCATGCTGGCCGCGCCGATCCCGGCCGATACCGTCTATCTCGTGCTTCCCACCATCATATCGTTCCTGATCTGCGCGCTGGTGGTCGGCATATCGCTGTTTTTCGTCAGCATCGGCGAGCCGTCCCTGCTGCGCGTGGCTTCATCGGCGGTACTGCTGGGTGTCGGTATCGCCAGCATGCATTACGTCGGCATGCACGGCCTGTTCGGCAATTTTTCCATGCAGCACGATGTCTCAATGGTGTCGCTGTCGGTGCTGGTGGCAATCGTCGCGGCCTATGGCGGCCTGCGCGCATTTCTTGCCCGGCAGGGCGGCATCCGGTTGATCGTGAGTTCGATCGCGTTCGGCGTGGCGGTGTCGGGCATGCACTATACCGCCATGGAAGGCACGCATTTCGTTCCGGTATCGGCCGAGGCGCACCATCATGCCGGAGGGCTCGCCGCATCGCAGCAGGTTCTGTCGCTGGTAGTGGCGTTGTTCTGTTTTGTGATCGCTGCTGGCTTCCTGTTGTCGCTGGTGCCGGACCCACGCCGGCGCTCGGTGAGCGACGGGCCGGACGAAGCCGGCCGGTCTCTCGCGGAAACGGACACGACTGCAGCCCATGCTTTTGCGTCGGAATTGGCGGTCGTTGCCGCCGGCCAGCGGGTGATATCGGCCCCGCTCGGAGGCTTGGGCCAGCCGCCCCGCGCCGCGCCGGTGGCGCGCCTGCCGGTCGAGGGCGCCGACGGCACGCATTTCATCGATACATCGAATGTCCGCAGCGTCAGGGCCGACGCCCATTACACCCGGGTTCATGACGGCACCCGCGAGCGGATGTGTCCGTGGTCGATCTCGGAGGCCGAAGCGCAACTCGATCCCGGCCTGTTCGTCCGGGTGCATCGCAGCCATATCGTGGCGATTCCGTATGTCAGCTTCGTCCGCAAGGAAGGCGACGGCGCTGTCATCGAGCTCGATGGCCCTTCCCCGCACCGGGTTCCCGTGAGCCGCGCCAAGATCGCAGAGGTCAAGGCGCGGCTCGGGCTCGCGAGGCGTCACGCCTAAAACCATGCTGCTCCAGGACGAGTCCGCGGCTGCGCGAGCACGATTCACGTCGCTCCGCAGACGGCCGAGGGGCGATCATCGGCGCAACTCACGCGGTTAGGTCGCCAAGCCTGACGCATTTCGTGCGCGGAAGTCGGCAACTCGTGCGAATTTCGCGACCTTGTGCCGCGGTGATTGCACGCCAGAACCTGGAGGGAGAGCGTGCCCCCAGCGTCCGAGCGCCGCCGCAAGGGCTCCAAGAGGACGGATGGAGGAAGCGATGATTCCCGGCTCATTCAGCTATCACCGGCCCGCGACCGTGGCCGATGCGGTCAAGCTATTGTCGACGCTCGGCGAGGAGGCCCGGCCCCTTGCCGGCGGCCACAGTCTGGTCCCGATGATGAAGCTTCGGCTGGCCACCCCCGAACATCTGGTCGATCTGCATGGCATCGCCGCCTTGAAGGGCGTCCGCCGCGACGGCAACCGCATCGTGATCGGCGCCATGACCACCCAGCACGAATTGCTGGCATCGGACGACATCGCAAAATCGCTGCCGATCCTGCCCGAAACGGCGCTTTTGATCGCCGATCCGCAGGTGCGCTACATGGGCACGATCGGCGGCAACGTCGCCAATGGCGATCCCGGCAACGACATGCCGGCGCTGATGATGACCCTGGGCGCGAGCTACCGGTTGGAAGGCCCCGCCGGAGCCCGCGACATCGCGGCTTCCGAGTTCTATCAGGGCGCCTATTTCACCGCGCTTGAGCCCGGCGAAATCCTGACCTCGATCTCCGTTCCCGCGCCGGCCGCCGGTCACGGTTACGCCTATGAGAAGCTGAAACGCAAGGTCGGCGACTACGCCACCGCGGCGGCGGCGGTCGTTCTCACCATGACGGGCGGCAAGGTCGCAAGCTGCGCGATCGGCCTCACCAATCTGCATGAAACCCCGCTGCTGGCGGCCGACGCGGCCAAGGCCGTGATCGGAACCAGCCTCGATGCCGCGACGCTGAAGAAGGCCGCGGCAGCGGCGGTGGCGATCATGTCGCCGGCCGCCGATGGGCGCGGGCCGGCCGAATACCGCAAACATGTCGGCGGCATCATGGTGACGCGCGCGCTGCAGCGTGCCGCGGCTCGCGCAAGCTAGGAGGATCAAAAATGGCAAAGACCCATGTGACCATGAAGGTGAACGGCGCCGAGGTCGAAGGCCTCGTCGAACCGCGCACCCTGCTGGTGCATTTCATCCGCGAGAACCTGTTGCTCACCGGCACCCATATCGGCTGCGAGACCACGCATTGCGGGGCCTGCACGGTCGATCTCGACGGCATGTCGGTGAAGAGCTGCACCATGTTCGCGGTGCAGGCTCAGGGAAGCGAGATCACCACCATCGAGGGCGTCGCCAATGCCGACGGCTCGCTGTCGGCGCTGCAGGAAGGTTTTCGGATGATGCATGGCCTGCAGTGCGGCTTCTGCACACCGGGCATGATCCTGCGCGCGCAGCGGCTGTTGCAGGAAAACCCCAGACCAAGCGAGGCGGAAATCCGGATGGGCATTTCCGGCAATATATGCCGCTGCACCGGCTACCAGAACATCGTCAGGGCAATCCAGTACGCCGCCGACAAGATCAATGGCGTTGAATTCAAGGAGGCTGCGGAATGAACGACATGACTCCCACGCGGGAACAACGCACCGCTGCCCTCGAAGGCATGGGCTGCAAGCGCAAGCGCGTCGAGGACGCCCGCTTCACGCAGGGCAAGGGCAATTATGTCGACGACGTCAAGCTGCCGGGCATGCTGCACGGCGATTTCGTCCGCTCACCGCACGCCCATGCGCGCGTCAAATCGATTAATTCGGAAGAAGCGCTGAAGGTGCCGGGCGTGCTGGCGGTCATTACCGCCGAGACGCTGAAGACCGTCAATCTCGCCTGGATGCCGACCTTGGCCGGCGACGTGCAGATGGTATTGGCCGACGGCAAGGTGCTGTTCCAGAATCAAGAGGTCGCCTTCGTGGTCGCCACCGACCGCTATGCGGCCGATGACGGCATCAACAAGGTCGTGGTCGAATATGAAGCGCTTCCGGTGGTGATCGATCCATTCAAGGCGATGGACGCCGACGCCCCGGTGCTGCGCGAGGATCTCGCCGGCAAAACATCAGGCGCGCACGGGCCGCGCAAGCACCACAACCATATCTTCGAGTGGACCGTTGGTGACAAGGACCTCACCGACGCCGCCTTCCGCAAGGCGGAGGTGACGATCAAGGAGATGATCTCCTATCATCGCACCCATCCGTCGCCGCTGGAGACCTGCCAGTGCGTCTGCTCGTTCGACAAGATCAAGGGCGAGCTGACGATCTGGGGCACCTTCCAGGCGCCCCATGTGATCCGCACCGTGGTGGCGCTGATCGCCAAAATACCGGAACAGAAGATCCATGTGATCTCGCCCGACGTCGGCGGCGGTTTCGGCAACAAGGTCGGCGCCTATCCCGGCTACATCTGCGCTGCGGTGGCCTCCATCGTCACCGGCAAACCGGTAAAATGGGTCGAGGACCGCATCGAGAACCTGACCGCGACCTCGTTTGCGCGCGACTACCACATGACCACTGAAATTGCCGCAAACAAAGACGGCAAGGTGACTGGTTTGCGCGTTCATGTGCTAGCCGATCACGGCGCCTTCGACGCCTGCGCCGATCCGTCGAAATGGCCGGCCGGCTTCTTCAATATCGTGACGGGGTCCTACGACTTCCCGGTCGCGCACCTGTCTGTCGACGGCATCTACACCAACAAGGCGCCGGGCGGCGTCGCCTATCGCTGCTCGTTCCGGGTGACCGAGGCGGCCTATTGCATCGAGCGCGGTATGGACATTCTGGCCCAGAAGCTCGGGATGGATCCGGCTGAGTTGCGGCTGAAGAACTTCATCAAGCCGGAGCAGTTCCCCTATCACTCCGCGCTGGGATGGGAATACGATTCCGGCGATTATCACACCGCGATGCGCAAGATGATGGAAACGGTCGACTATGCCGGCCTGCGCAAGCAGCAGGCGGCGCAGCGCGCGGCGTTCAAGCGCGGCGAGACCCGCGAGATCATGGGCCTCGGCGTGTCGTTCTTCACCGAGATCGTCGGCGCCGGGCCATCGAAGAATTGCGACATCCTGGGCATCGCGATGTTCGATTCCTGCGAAATCCGCCTGCATCCGACCGGCGCCGGCATTGCCCGCGTCGGCTCCAAAAGCACCGGCCAGGGTCACGAGACCACCTGGGCGCAGATCATCGCCACCGAGATCGGCCTTCCCGCCGACAACATCATGATCGAGGAAGGCAACACCGACACCGCGCCTTACGGGCTCGGCACCTACGGGTCGCGCTCGACGCCGGTGGCGGGAGCCGCGATCGCCATGGCCGCGCGCAAGATCAAGGCCAAGGCGCAGATGATCGCCGCCTACAAGCTCGAGGTCCATGAAGGCGACCTCGAATGGGATATCGACGGTTTCCGCGTCAAGGGCCTGCCGGAAAAGGCGATGTCGATGAAGGATATCTGCTGGGCGGCCTATAACTCGGTGCCGCCGGGCATGGAGCCGGGCTTGGAAGCCGTAAGCTATTACGATCCGCCCAACATGACCTATCCGTTCGGGGCCTATATCTGCGTCATGACCATCGACGTCGATACCGGCGTCTACAAGATCAAGCGTTTCTACGCGCTCGACGATTGCGGCACCCGGATCAACCCGATGATCATCGAGGGCCAGGTGCACGGTGGATTGACCGAAGCCTTCGCGATCGCGATGGGCCAGGAAATCCGCTACGACGACGAAGGCAATGTGGTGACCGGTTCGTTCATGGATTTCTTCATGCCGACCGCGGTCGAGACCCCGCATTGGGAGACGGACTTTACGGTGACGCCGTCGCCGCATCATCCGATCGGCGCCAAGGGCGTCGGCGAGAGCCCCAATGTCGGCGGTGTGCCGGCGTTTTCCAACGCCGTCAACGACGCCTTCTCGTTCCTGGGCTCGACCCACATCCAGATGCCGCACGACTACTGGCGCAACTGGCGCGCGGCGAAGAGTTTGGGAGTGTTCGCGTAGTTTCGTCATTGCCAGCAGCGACGCTGCTTTACGGTCATTCCGGGATGGTGCGAAGCACCAGACCGGAATCTCGAGATTCCGGGTTCGTCGCTATCGCGACGCCCCGGAATGACGGAAGGTTCCCCAGACCATGAACAATCGCGACGAGATCGCACAAGCGCTGGCGGCTAGCGGCTATATCGCCGATGGCGAGCTAGCGACTGCGATCTCGCTGATGGCGTTGCTCCGGCGCCCGCTGCTGCTCGAGGGCGAGGCGGGCGTCGGCAAGACCGAGGTCGCCAAGGCGCTCGCCGCCGCGCACGCCACCGAGCTGATCCGGTTGCAGTGTTACGAAGGCCTCGACCAATCGTCCGCGCTGTACGAATGGAACTACCAGCGGCAATTGCTGGCGATCCAGGCCCATCGCGGCGACAGGGCCGATGCGATCGAGGATCAGATCTTCTCGGAAAAATACCTGCTGGAACGGCCGTTGCTGGCAGCGATCCGCCGCGACAAGCCGCCGGTGCTGCTGATCGACGAAATCGATCGCGCCGACGACGAGTTCGAGGCATTCCTGCTCGAACTGCTTTCGGATTTCCAGGTGTCGATCCCGGAGCTCGGAACGATCACCGCAATCTCAATTCCGCATGTGATCCTGACCTCGAACGGCACCCGCGAACTTTCCGACGCGCTGCGCCGCCGCTGCCTTTATCACTATGTCGACTATCCCGACGTGGATCGCGAGGCGCGCATCATCATGGCGCGGATCGCCGGCGCCGGGGCGTCGCTGTCGCTGCAGATCGCGCGGCTGGTCGAAAGCATCCGCAAGGAAGAACTTCGCAAGGTGCCCGGCGTCGCCGAGACGCTGGATTGGGCCGCGGCCCTGGTCGGACTCAACGTGCGCGACCTGCACGATTCCCCTGAAACCGTTCACGAGACCCTGATGTGCCTGCTCAAGACCCATGAGGACAAGTCGCGCGTGACGCGCGAAGTGACCGAACGTCTGCTGGGGAAGGTCGCATGAGCTGCTGCGGCGCCAGTCCGGACTATAAGGAGATCGACGAGGTCTCGCGCCTGGTCTCGGGAAAGCTCGCGGCGTTTCTCAAGACCCTGCGCGACAACGCCTTTGCCGTCGGCCTGCAGGAAGGCCGCGACGCCGCCGCCCTGATGGCGGCGGGTTATGCCGAAAAGCCCGGGCTGTTGCGCGTAGCATTCAAGCATCTGTTCTCGGCGCGGAAATCTGACTGGGACCGGTTCGACGGCCTGTTCGACGCGTTCTGGCTCGGCCGCCGGGTCAAATCACGATCGATCACCGCGGGGTCGGCAAAGCCGGCCCATAATCCGTCGCTGAAGAGCCTGCAGGATTCTCGATCCGAACGCGCCGGAAGCGAAGCCGCCACAGACCAGATTCCATCCGCTGACGAGACGCCCGGGGATCGCGCCGGCGAGGGCCGCATGGAAGGCGCATCGGGCGCCGACAATCTGGCCGAGGTCGATTTCCGCAAACTGGCCGATCCCGACCAGATCGAGCAGGCCCACGCCGCCGCGGCGCGGCTGGCGAAGATCATGCGGACGCGGCTGACCCGGCGCGACCTGGCGCGGCGCCGCGGCTACCGGCTCGATTTGCGAAGAACCATTCACAGCAATATCAGCCATGGCGGCGTGCCGATCAGTCTCGTCAAGCGCCAGCGCAAGGAAAAGCCGCTGCGGCTGATCGTGCTGCTCGACGCTTCCGGTTCGATGAGCATGTACACCGGCGTGTTCCTGCGCTTCATCCACGGCGTGCTCGACGAATTTCGGCAGGCCGAGGCGTTCCTGTTCCACACCCGGCTTGCTTATGTGTCCGATGCGATGAAGGAAAAGGATCCGGCGCGGGCGCTGGATCGGCTGTCGATCATGGCGCAAGGCGCCGGCGGCGGCACCCGAATCGGCGAAAGCCTGCAGACCTTCAACCGCTGGCACGCCGCGCGGGTGATCCATTCGCGCAGTTGCGTGATGATCGTGTCGGACGGCTACGAGACCGGTGACGCCGCGCTGCTCGGCCGCGAGATGGCGGCGCTCGCCAGGCGCTGCCGCCGCATCGTCTGGCTCAATCCGATGATGGCATGGCCGGGCTATGCGCCGGAGGCCGCGGGCATCAAGGCGGCGCTGCCGCACATCGATCTCTATGCGCCCGCCAATACGCTGAAAAGCCTGACCGAGCTTGAACCCTATCTGGCGAAGCTTTGAGGAAGGCTCCCATGACCAGGCATGTCGAAGTGATGGAACTGGTGGCCGAACTCAAGGCCGCCGAGCAGGCCTTCGTTCTCGCCACCGTGGTGCGCACCGTGTCGGTGACCGCCGCCAAGGCCGGCGCCAAGGCCATCATCCGCCCTGACGGCACCATTGTGGCGGGGTGGATTGGCGGCGGCTGCGCCCGCGGCGCCGTGCTCAAAGCCGCGCGCGAGGCGCTGGCCGATGGCGAGCCGCGCATGGTTTCGGTGCAGCCGGAAAACCTGCTCGCGGAGCTTGGGGTCAAGCCCGGCGAGAACCGCGACGGCGTGCGCTTTGCGCAGAACATGTGCCCGAGCAAAGGCACCATGGACATTTTTGTCGAACCCATATTGCCGCATCCCTCGCTGGTCATTCTCGGCGCGAGCCCGGTGGCGATGTCGCTGGCGACACAGGCGCGCCAGCTCGGTTATCACGTCACCATCGCGGCGCCCGCGGCCGATCGTGCTTCCGAGCCCGACGCCCATGTCATTATCGACGGCTTCGAATTGCGCTATCTCAACGATGCCAGGCGCTTTGTCGTGATCTCGACGCAAGGCAAGAGCGACGAGGGCGCGTTGAGGGCCGCGGTCGGGATCGATGCCGCGTACCACGCCTTCGTCGGCAGCCGCCGCAAGATGGCAGCGCTTCGCGAGAAGCTGATCGGCGAAGGCATCGCCGCGTCCGCGCTCGATCGCATCAAGGCCCCGGCCGGCCTCGATCTCGGGGCCATCACCCCGGAAGAAATCGCGATGTCGATTTTGGCCGAGATCACCACGCTGCGCCGGCGCGGACAGCGCGCCGCACTGACTTCGCAAACCCCTTAAGGAAAATCGATCATGCAGATGAACGACAGCCAGCGCATTCCCGCGTCCAAAGACAAGGTGTGGGCGGCGCTCAACGATCCGCAGGTGCTCAAGCAATGCATTCCGGGATGCCAGAATCTCGAAATGTCCTCGCCGACCGAGATGACCGCGACTGTCGTGTTCAGGGTCGGGCCGGTCAAGGCGACCTTCGGCGGCAAGGTCACGCTATCCGATCTCGATCCGCCGAACAGCTATCGTATTTCCGGCGAAGGTTCGGGAGGCGTCGCGGGCTTCGCCAAAGGGGGCGCGGCGGTGCGACTGGAATCCGAAAGTCCAGACGTCACGATCCTGCATTACGACGTCGATGCGCAGATCGGCGGCAAGCTCGCGCAACTGGGCCAGCGACTGATCGATTCAACGGCAAAAAAGCTCGCCGGCGAGTTCTTTGCCGCGTTCGGCGCGGTGGTCGGCGGGACGGTGGATGTGACCGCGGAAACGGAGTCCGCGCCGAAGGGCTGGTTAGGCCGGCTGACCGGGGCGGCGTAGCAGCATAGCCGGATGAGTCAACGGATCGCGCGAATGCGCGTCCGATGGCGCGGCCAGGTCGCGGTATATTGCGGAAGTCCGGACCTCGTTCTAGTTGCGCAATTGCCACAACCTGCGTCCAAATTCAAAATCAACGCGGGCCTCGGGCGACGGCTATTTGCAATCGCGGAACTATCAGGCAATTTGTTGCAAAATCAAAGCTTTGCAGTTGGTGCGGAGCGATAAGGGCGCGGCGGTATTTTTCCTGCGATAGTTGATGACTTGGAATAAAGCATTTTTCGTTCTTCCCGGCGCGCGAGACAGCTTTCTGGCACTAACGGCATTGGCCGGGACGGCGATGCTCCCGTCTGCTGCACTGGCCCAGAGCGTATGGGGCGGAACCGGCAGCACGACGAGCAGCACCAGCTACACGACCGGTACCAACTGGAGCACCAACCCCACCGCTCCCACCGCCAGCGGTCAGTCGGCGCTTTTTGGTGGATCCGGAAACACGTCGGTCAAAACAGGCATGGGTGCCATTACGCCGGACTCATGGACGTTCGAGGCCAATTCAAAGTCGTATGTCGTGACTGGAGGCACGGTTCATTTCGGCAACGCCGCCAAGTTGACCAACAACGCCAACGCGGGCCAGGCGATCTCGATCAGCAACAACATGTTCGGCACAACCCTGTCTCAGGCCGGCGCCAGCACCCTGACGCTATCGGGCACCGACAAGTTTACAACCACGAACGTTTCCGCCGGTACGCTCGTCAATAGCGGGACGCTGACGAGTGGCATCACCAACCAGTCTGGCGGCACGCTAACAACGACAGGAACGATCAACGGCGATCTGACCAGCCGCGGCACCACCAATGCATCCGGTACCATCAACGGCGCGATCGTCAATCAGGGGACAGGTGTCTTCAATGTCACCGGCGCCCTGGCTGGCAGCGGTACTCTCAATAACAACAGCACGGCCCAGCTTCTGGTCTCGGGTGGTAATTTTACCGGCGTCACCACGCTGACCAATAATTCGACGGCGGCGATTGGCGTGAACATCGCGGTGGGCCGGACCTTAAGTGCGACAACGGTCGTCAATCAGTCGGGGTCCACGATTTCCAACGCGGGAACGTTGACGACGACGGGTGGTATCACCAACCAGCCCGGTGGCACGCTGACAACGACAGGCACCATCAACGGCAATCTGACCAGCCGCGGCACCATTAACGCAAGCGGGGCTATCAACGGCGAGATCGTCAATCAGGGAACAGGCGTCTTCAATGTCACAGGCGCCCTTACGGGTAACAATTTTCTCAATAACAACAACACCGCGCAACTCATGGTCTCCGGGGGTGATTTGACCGGGATCACCTTGCTGAGAAATAATTCGACGGCGACGATTGGCGTGGACATTTCCGCGACGCGGACCCTGAGCGCGAATGTCATCAATAATGCCAGTGGCGCGACCATCAACGATGCCGGCACCTTGATCGCGCTGACGAGCTTTACCAGCGCCGGAACGGTGACCGGCGCCGGATCGATTGTCGGCGCGGCCACCTTCACCAGCGGCGGCACTTTCGCGCCGGGCAACGGCACGGCGGGATCGTCGATGTCGGTGACGGGCAGTCTCGCGTTACAGGCCGGCGCCATCTATATGGTGCAGATCAGTCCAACCACGGCGTCGTTTGCCAGCGTCACGGGGACCGCGACGTTGAGCGGCGCCACCGTCAACGCCAACTACGCCGCCGGCAGCTATGTCAGCAAGCAATACACCATCCTCACCACGACCGGCGGCATCAGCGGCACCTTCGGCTCGCTGGTCAATACCAACCTTCCGTCGGGTTTCTCGACCGCGTTGGCCTACGACAACAACAATGCCTATCTGAATTTGAGCCTGAATTTCACCGGTCCGAATGCCGGCGGTGGCCTGAACGGCAATCAGCAGGCGGTCGCCAACGCCATCACCAGCTTTTTCAACACCACCGGCGGCATTCCGATGGTGTTCGGCGCTCTGACGCCGAACGGTCTGACGCAGATCTCCGGCGAGACCGCGACCGGCGCGCAGCAGACCACGTTTGACGCCATGAGCCAGTTCATGGGCCTGATGACCGATCCGTTCATGAACCGGGGAGGCGGGGCCAATCCCGCGACGGGCGCGACCGGCTATGCCGAAGAAGGGCAGGCGAGCGCATACGGCGCGAACAAAAAGACCGACGCCTTTGCGATGTTCACCAAGGCGCCCGCTGCGCCGGCGTTTGAACCGCGCTGGAGCACGTGGGTCGCGGGCTTCGGCGGTTCGCAATCGACCGACGGCAATGCGGTGGTCGGATCCAACAACACCACCAGCAACGTCGCCGGAACCGCGGTCGGCGCCGACTACTTCATCTCACCGAACACGATCGCGGGCTTTGCATTGGCCGGTGGCGGCACCAGCTTCTCGGTTGCCAATGGCGGTAGCGGGCATTCCGACCTGTTCCAGGCCGGCGCTTACCTGCGCCACACCAATGGACCGGCCTATGTCTCCGCCGCGCTCGCCTATGGCTGGCAGGACATCACCACCAACCGTTCGGTAACGGTCGCGGGCTTCGATCAGCTCCGCGCCGAGTTCAACGCCAATGCGTGGTCAGGAAGGTTGGAGGGTGGTTATCGCTTCGTCTCGCCGGCCGGCGGCGGCATCGGCATCACGCCGTATGCTGCCGCGCAGTTTGTGACCTTCGATCTGCCTGGTTATGCCGAGCAGGCAATTGCGGGCACCAACGACTTTCGCGCTTGGCCTATGACGCCAAAGACGTGACCGACGCTCGCAGCTGAACTCGGCATTCGCACCGACAAATCCTTTGCGATGCCGGATGGCATCCTGACGCTGCGCGGCCGCGTCGCCTGGGCGCATGACTACGATCCGGATCGCTCGATCGCCACGACCTTCCAGACGCTGCCGGGTGCAGGCTTCGTCGTCAACGGCGCGGCGCAGGCTTCCGACTCCGCGCTGGTCACCGCGTCGGTGGAAAAGAAGTGGCTGAACGGCTGGTCGGCGGCCGCCACCTTCGAGGGTGAATTCTCCGACGTCACGCGTTCATACGCCGGCAAGGGTGTGGTGCGATACGCCTGGTGAGCGCGCCCTCGCGGGCGTTGCCGTACATACGTCGTCGTCATTCCGTAATGCGCTTCTTGGCGCAGGCCCGGAATCCATTACCCGTGCAACCCCTGTAGTGAGATTGATTCCGGGTTCGTGCGGAGCCTGTCATCGGGCGCGCATTCGCGCGACCCGTTGGCACGCCCCGGAATGACGAAGTTGAGATTGCTTAGGCGATGCCACGCAACAACGTGGCGAGGGTCGTGCCCGTCCTAATCAAACAAACTCGACACCGACTCTTCGGAAGCGGTGCGGCCGATGGCTTCGGCGATCAGCGAGGCAATCGAGAGGGTGCGGATGTTGGGCGCGTTGCGAACCGCCTCGGTCGGCTGGATCGAGTTGGTGATGACAAGCTCTTTCAGCTTGGAGCCGGCAATTCGGGCTGCGGCGCCGCCGGACAGCACGCCGTGGGAGATGTAGGCGTAGACGTCCTTGGCGCCGTTGGCGAGCAGCGCGTCGGCGGCGTTCACCAGGGTGCCGCCGGAATCCACGATGTCGTCGATCAGGATGCAGGTATAGCCGGCGGCGTCGCCGATCACGTTCATGACCTCGGATTCGCCGGCGCGCTCGCGCCGCTTGTCGATGATGGCGAGCGGCGCGTTGATGCGCTTGGACAGGCCGCGGGCGCGCACCACGCCGCCGACGTCGGGCGACACCACCATGACATTGGCGAGGTCGAAGCGTTCCTTGATGTCGCGCACCATCAGCGGCGAGGCGTAGAGGTTGTCGGTCGGGATGTCGAAGAAGCCCTGGATTTGCCCGGCGTGCAGGTCGAGCGTCATGACGCGGTCGACGCCGGCATGGGTGATCAGGTTGGCCACCAGCTTGGCGGAGATCGGCGCGCGCGAGCCGACCTTGCGGTCCTGCCGGGCGTAGCCGAAATAGGGAATCACGGCGGTGATGCGGCGCGCCGACGACCGGCGCAGCGCATCGGTGATGATCAGCAGTTCCATCAGGTGGTCGTTGGCCGGAAACGAGGTCGACTGGATGATGAACGCGTCCGAGCCGCGCACGTTCTCAAGCACCTCGACGAAAATTTCGTTGTCGGCAAAACGGCGGACGCTGGCCTTGGCCAGCGGCAGATGCAGCCAGTCGGCGATGGCCGCCGCCAGCGCGGGATTGGAGTTGCCGGCGACGAGCTTGATGGAGCCGTTCTTGGCCGACATCGAGGCTTCTCCCCGCGCCTTGCTGGATACGACGTTCAGCATCTCAAAATACCCATGGAACCGACGCTTGCGACGAGCGAGGTGATATCAAGGACGTACCTTGGCTGGCAACCCATGAAGCCGGTTTTCCTGCGCAAAATCAGCGATCGGCGAGGAAATTTGCCGTTAGCGATCACTGTAGCCGAGGGCGCTGCCGCTGCCGAGGGTGCTGACGTTGAACGCTCCCGAACCGGGTGCTGGCTGGTCCGCGCTTGCCACCGCCGGGCCGCGCAGCTCCGGCGCCGGCTGCAGCGGCGGCGCATCCGAAGGCGCGGTCCCGTTGACCATGCCGCTGAGGCCGCTCAATCCGGCCTGTGCGATCCGCCGCAGCACCAGATCGTCGGCCGCGGCCCAGGGGTCGCGTCCGGCCTTGCCGGCCGATTCCTCGCCGGAAAGGCGCAATGCGCGCTGCTGGTTGCGGTCGTAGACGTCCCAGACCCACGCGATCGTGGTGCGGCCGCGGCTGACCTCGGCGGCGAGATAGCTTCGCACGCGATAGGAGGCCTGCGATTCTCGGGACACGATCGACAGGTTGCGAAGCTTCGATTCGCTGTCCAGCACGCCGACCATCCGGTCGAACACCTGCGGCGGCGGGCCGTCGATCGATTCGAACGCCACCGTGGCCCCATTGCCGGCCATCGCGAAAGCCCCGCTGGCGGCGCCGCCGCCCGCGCAGCCGCCAAGGCCGCAAGCCATCGCCAACAGCAATGCGGCAATTGCCGTACGGGATGCAGTCCGGCCAGCCCGGAACAGGGTTGCGAAGGTGTCCCTCATCGCCCCGAGCGATATCGTTAAAACACATTAACGTCTAGGGCAGGGACGCCACAAAGCCAAGACCAGCATGAGAAGCCGTTGACTGCGCGCCGATCATTTTCGTTCAAGTTGAAGCACTTGCAACTTGAAGGACTTGCAAGTTGAAGTACCTGCAAGTTGAAGGACCTGCAAGTTGAAGCACTGGTGCGCAGGCTAGGCTTCCAGCGCGATCGCGTGAACGTGGCGGCCGTAGTCCGGCTCCCTGCGATGACCAGCGCGGCGGTAGCTGAAGAAGCGCTCGTCGGAATAGGTATCGAGGCCGATGTCGTCGATCATCAAGACGCCGGCGTTTTCGAGCCGCATCCGGATGAAACCCGCAAGATCGAACATCGCGTGGCCTTCGCGCGCGGCGGGAAGGAAAAACAGCGCATTCTCCGCATCGGCCTGCATGAACCGCTCGACGAATTCGCCGCCGACTTCGTAGCTGTGCTGGCGGATCAAGGGGCCGATCGCGGCGACCATGCCGCTGCGTTCGGCGCCGAGTTTTTCCATCGCATCGATGGTGGATTCCAGGATGCCCGTCAGCGCGCCCTTCCACCCCGCATGCGCCGCACCGATCACGCGCGCCTTCGGATCGGCCAGCAGGATCGGTCCGCAGTCGGCGGCGCTGGCGCCGATGGCGAGACCCTCGGTGCGGGTCACGATGGCGTCGGCGCGCGGCCGCGACGCGCCAGGCCATGGCCCGGTGGCCACCACGACATCCGGCGAATGAGTCTGGAACACGCTGAGAAAATGCTCCGGCGCCACACCGATCTGTTCGGCCATTCGCCGGCGATTTTCAGCGACATGCGCGGGATCGTCATTGGAGCCGATGCCGCCATTGAGGCTTGCATAAATGCCGCCGGAGACACCGCCGTCGCGGGTGAAGAACGCATGACGCAGGCCGGGAATGGCCGAAAGCAGCGGCGATCCCAGCGTCATGGCAGCTCCGTTTTGTCGACCGGCTCATGATCGCTCAGCCCGGCCAGTGTGGTCAGGTTCGGTTCGGAGATCGCGATCACCTTGAACATCGAGCCCATGCCGCCGCGTCCGCCGCCGATCAACCGCTTCAGCGCGCCGGAAATGTCTTCGGAAACCTCCGGCGTGGTCTTGGCCATCAGGGTGACCGCGCGGGTCTCAATACCGAGCCGCTTGAGGAACTCGCCCTGCGGTACCGGGCCGTGGACGCGGGCGCCGAGATCCTCGGCCGCGCGCACCAGCGCCTCGAAATCGACATGGGCGGTGACGTCGGCCTGGCCTGGATTTTTCAGGGGGTCGGTGAAGCTGTGGCGGGCGATGGCCTGGAAAGTATCGCCGGCGTCGCTGCGCAAGTGGCCATAGTCGATGATCAGCGCTGCGCCATATTGATCGCGGACCCGGGTCGCGATCTTCATGATCTCGGTGTCGGGCCGCCACTCGAACACCGCGCCGACCGGTGCGGCGCGCACCAGCGTCGGCAACAGCACCTCGAAACGCGGCATCGGCTCGGCGGCGGCGCCGTACACCAGTTTGCCGCTGCCATCGATCTCGACCGTCCGCTCGTGCCAGCCGGTCGCCCGTTTCACCACCTGATGGATCGGCAGCACATCGAAATATTCGTTGGCAAGAATCACCGACGGACCGTCGGGCACGCTGTCGATGCTGTCGTGCCAGGCGACGTTGCGAACGCCCGACAGCGTTGTGCGCTGTTTTTCGCGCAATACCGGATTGATCTCGACGAGATGGATACTCAGCGCCTGATAGAGCGGAGGCAGCACCCGCAGCGCGCGCAGCGCATCCGCCATCATGGTGCCGCGGCCCGGTCCAAGCTCGATCAGCCGCAGCAGGGTCGGCGAGCCGATCGCCTTCCACACCGACGCCGCCCACAGCCCGAGCAATTCGCCGAACATCTGGCTCACTTCCGGCGCGGTGGTGAAATCGCCCTCGCGTCCCAGCGGATCGCGCGACACATAATAGCCGTGGCGGGGATGCGTCAGGCACAGTTCCATGTAGCGCCAGACCGGCATCGGCCCGGACGACTTGATCAGCTTCTTGATCTCGGACTGCAGCGGTGAATAATCGCTCACGGCGTTCCTTGAATGGGATCGGCCACGGATGGACGGGCCCCGCGGCGCCACGCCACCATTATAATGATCGCGCCGGCAATAATCATCGGCACCGACAGCAACATCCCCATGGTCAGGCCGCCCCACAAAAATCCGAGCTGCGGATCAGGCTCGCGAAAGTGCTCGCCGACGATACGCGCACAGCCGTATATCGCAATAAAGCTGCCGAGGATCAGGCCCGGCCGCTTCAGGGCGCCCAGCCTGATCATGACAGCGAGGATGGTAAACAGCAGGATTCCCTCCAGCGTTGCCTCATAAAGCTGGCTCGGGTGGCGCGGCAGCGGCCCGCCATTGGGAAACACCATCGCCCAGGGCACGCTGTCGTCGGCCGGCCGGCCCCACAATTCGCTGTTGATGAAATTGGCGATCCGCCCGAGAAACAGCCCGATCGGGCCGACCGCGGTGGTGATATCCCCGAGCGACAGGATCGGCAGGCCGTTGCGGCGGCAAAACAGGATCACCGCGGCCACGCAACCGAGGAAGCCGCCGTGAAACGACATGCCGCCCTTCCACAGCTCGAAAATCTCGGCGGGGTGCTGGATGAAGAACGGAAAATTGTAAAACAGCACATAGCCGGTGCGGCCGCCGAGGATGATGCCGATCGTGACCCACAGGATGAAATCATCCATCTGCAGCAGCGTGATCGGCGCCGGGCCGCCCCACAGCCTCTCGTTCTTGATCAGCGCCCGGGCGTAGATCCACCCCAGCACGATGCCGCCGATATAGGCTAGCGCGTACCAGCGGATCGCGATCGGTCCGATCGCAATGGCGACCGGATCGAACACCGGAAAGGCAATGGTCAGGAAGGGCATGCGGCCGGCTTAGGACGACAGGTTGCGGCGATAGAGTGCGAGCAGACGTTCCCAGTGCCGTTCCGCGGCGTCGCGATCGTAAACCGGGCGTTTCGGAAAGGCGAAGCCGTGATGGGTGCCGGGATAAATCTCGACCTCGTTTCTGGTGCCCTTCATGCCCTCGCTCACCTTGTCGATGATCTCCTGCGGCGCGTAGACGTCGGTCTCGGCGCAGGCAAAATAAAGCTCGGCCTTGGTCTTGCCGGCGGCCAGATGCGGGCTGTCCGGCTGGTCGGTCGCAAGTTGCACCCCGTAGACCGAGGCGGCGGCTTTCACTCGATCGGCAAAATGCGTCGCCGCGTTGACGGCATAACGGCCGCTCATGCAGTAGCCGACGGAGCCGAGGAGTTTAGTGTTCGCGGCCTTCTGAGTTTCGGCGTAGGCGAGCAGTGCCTTGGTGTCTTCCATCACGAGGGGGATCGTGAGCGAGCCCATCAGGCTGAACATGCGCTTGCGTTCCGGCGATTCCGGATCGGGATTGATCGGCCCAAGCTCCATGGCGCCCGAGCGGTAATACATGTTGGGCAGCATCACATAATAACCCGACGTCGCCAGTCGGCGCGCCATGTCGCGCAGTTCCTCGCGAATCCCAGGCGCGTCCATGTAGAACAGAATCACGGGATGCGGGCCGTCGCGCTCGGGATGGCTGATGAAGGTGGTGGTGTGGCCGTCCTTGGTGGGAATCTCGATCTGCTGGTCGATCATGGCGTTTCTTTTCGTTTCTCGGTTTGTCGATTTCTTGGCGTCCTTGGCTTGGCGCGCATCGGTACGATTGCAAGGAAACCTGACCATGACAAGGCGAGGCACGCTTTGGGAAGGAACAACGCCGGCCTCGCAAGACCTGGCCTTGAAGCAGGACCTGGCCTTGAAGCAGGACCTGGCCTTGAAGCAGGACCTGGCCTTGAAGCAGGACCTGGCCTTGAAGCAAGACCTGGCCTTGAACGGCGCGGTCCGGATCGCCATTGTCTGACCGATCGACCCTTTGCCGACCCTTTCGCAGCCGACCGGAGATTCCCACGATGACCCAGACCAGCAATCGGTTTTTTGACGAGATCGGGCGCCTGATGAACGACGCCGCCGGAGCCGCCCAGGGCGTCAAGCGCGAGGTCGATGCGGTGGTCCGCAATCAGGCCGAAAAAATCCTGCGCGACCTCGATATCGTCAAGCGCGACGAGTTCGAGGCGGTCAAGGACATGGCGCGGCTGGCGCGCGAGGAAAACGAGGCGCTAAAGGCGCGCATCGCGGTGCTGGAGGCCAAGCTCGGCGGGTCGGCGCCGGCGACAGACAGCCCCAAAACGGGCGGCTGATCGCCTTTCGCCCGGATGAGAAAGGCCGAGCGCGATCTGCCGGTTATTGCCTTCAAATCGCAACAGGCGTGGGATGCGTGGCTGACGTCGCACGCTGCTCGCTCCAAGGGGCTTTGGCTGAAACTGGCGAAGAAGTCGTCCGGGATAGCCAGCGTCTCAAGGCCGGAGACGATCGATACGGCGCTTTGTCATGGTTGGATCGATGGCCAGCTCGACAGTTTCGACGACAATTACTGGCTGATCCGCTTCACGCCGCGTCAGTCCACCAGCAAGTGGTCCGAGAAAAACCGGACCCGGGCGCTTGAACTGGTCGCGTTGAAGCGCATGCGGCCTGCGGGATTGAACGAAATTGAACGCGCCAAAAAGGACGGCCGCTGGAGCGGCGCCTATGCGCCGCAGAGCACGGCTCAGGTGCCTGACGATCTCAACGCCGCGCTGGCGAAAAACAAGGCAGCGAAGAGCTTTTTCGAAACGCTTGATAGCACCAATCGTTTCGCGATCCTGTACCGGATCCACGTCGCCAAAAAGGCCGAGACGCGGGCGGCCCGGATCGAGAAATACGTCACGATGCTGATCGAAGGCAAAACCATCCATCCGCCGAAAACCAAGCGTTGAAAAGACCGTAACCGGACGGAACCCGGTGCATCCGATGCCGGTCCGGCGTCACGGCCTGGACGGGTCGGCTACAGAAAAATCCGGTATTATGGCGCAAACGCGTTGCGCCCTAATACCGGAAAAGTCCCTTCATTTCCTTGTCATTTCCGGACTTTGGGGCTAGAACGCCGCCACGTCCGCAGCCCCCGCACCCCTGGAGGCTTGCTGCGGCGTGCCAACGGGCCGCAATGCGGCCTTTAACTTTTAGAAAACAAGGACTTAATCCAATGGCGACCGTCAAGGAATTGAAGGCGACCGCACGTCCGGCAGGCGGCAAGGGGGCCGCACGGGCAGAGCGTCGCGCCGGGAGAGTGCCCGGAGTGATCTATGGCAACCACCAGCCCCCCGTGACCATTTCGGTCGATGATGCCGATTTGCGCCAGCGCATCCTGGCCGGCCGATTTCTCACCACGATTTACGACATCGATCTGGAGGGCAAGAAGCACCGCGTGATTCCGCGCGACTTCCATCTCGATCCGGTGCGCGATTTTCCGCTCCATGTCGATTTCATGCGGCTCGGCGAAGGCGCGACCATCCGCGTCAGCATTCCCCTGCACATCCAGAACGCGGAAGCCGCACCCGGCGTGAAGCGCGGCGGTACCGTCAACATCGTGACCCACACCATCGATCTGGAATGCTCGGTCGATAACATTCCGCAATATATCGAGGCCGATGTCAGCGGTCTGGAAATCAGCCATTCGCTGCATCTGTCCGACATCAAGCTGCCCGCCGGTGTGAAGTCGCTGACGCGCGAGGACGTCACCCTGGTGACGATCGTGCCGCCGTCCGGCTACGCCGAAGAACTCAAGGCGGCCGCTGCGGCTGCCGCCGCCGGTCCGGCGGCTACGGCAGCACCCGGTGCTGCTCCCGCGGCAGGTGCGGCTGCCGCTGCACCCGCGGCAGGGGCTGCTCCTGCGGCTGGCGCCAAGGCTCCGGCGGCCGGCGCCAAGGCGCCCGCTGGCGGCGGCGACAAGAAGAAGTAATCGGGCGCGGGATGCCGCGTCATGGAACGACAACTATTCGTTGGTCTCGGCAATCCGGACGCGGAACACCAGAGCAATCGGCACAATGTCGGCTTCATGGCCGTCGATGAAATCGCACGGCGCCATGGTATCACACCGTGGCGTCGCGGATTTCAGAGTGCCTTCACCGAAGTCAGACTAGACAGCGAAGTTGTTGTGCTGCTGAAGCCGCAGACTTACATGAACGAGTTGGGTCGCGCGGTGCAGGAGGCAATGAGTTTTTACAAACTGGCCCTCTCCAACTTGACCGTGTTTCATGACGAAATTGAACTTCCGCCTGCCAAGGTGCGAGTAAAAGTCGGCGGCAGTGATGCGGGCCACAACGGCCTGCGTTCGATCTCTTCGCACGTTGGGAACGATTATCGTCGTGTCCGACTCGGAGTAGGTCATCCCCGCGATTGGCTAGGTGCTCGCCATCCGAGCCTCAAGAACGTCGTACACCGGCACGTGCTGTCCGATTTTACCAAGGACGATCGCGCCTGGGTCGAGGCGCTGCTCGAAGCCATCGCCGATAACGCCGGCCTGCTCGCCAAGGGCCGCGACTCGACATTCGCCAACAAGGTGCATCTGGCGGTGCAGGCGAAGGGATTTTTCGACGAGGACGATGACGGCGCTGCATGACGCGCCGCCGGTCGCGACGAACGGGTTTTAGGACACATCATGGGATTCAAATGCGGTATCGTCGGATTGCCCAATGTCGGCAAGTCGACGTTGTTCAATGCGCTGACCGAAACGGCGGCGGCGCAGGCGGCGAATTATCCGTTCTGCACCATCGAACCGAACGTCGGCGAGGTCGCGGTGCCTGATCCGCGGCTCGACAAGCTCGCCGAGATCGGCAAGTCGGCGCAGATCATCCCGACGCGGCTGACCTTTGTCGATATTGCGGGCCTGGTGCGCGGCGCGTCGAAGGGCGAAGGCCTCGGCAACCAGTTCCTCGCCACCATCCGCGAGGTCGACGCGGTCGCCCATGTGGTGCGCTGTTTTGAGGACTCCGACATCACCCATGTCGAAGGCAAGATTGCGCCGCTCGCCGATATCGAGACCATCGAGACCGAACTGATGCTCGCCGATCTCGACAGCCTGGAAAAGCGGGTCGACAATTTGAGCAAGAAGGCCAAGGGCAACGACAAGGACGCCAAGGAGCAACTCGACCTCGTCAACCGCGCGCTGGTGCTGCTGCGCGAGGGCAAGCCGGCGCGGTTTCTCGACCGCAAACCGGAGGAAGAACGCGCCTTCGGCATGCTCGGATTACTGACCTCCAAGCCGGTGCTTTACGTTTGCAATGTCGAGGAAGGCTCGGCGGCCGGCGGCAATGATTTCTCGAGGATCGTTGCCGACCACGCCAAAAAGGAAGGCGCGGTCGCGGTGGCGATCTCCGCCAAGATCGAGTCCGAGATCGCGACGTTGTCGCGCGCGGAGCGGACCGAGTTTCTCGACACGCTTGGGCTGGAGGAAGCTGGGCTCGATCGCCTGATCCGCGCCGGCTACCGGTTGCTCGACCTCATCACCTATTTCACCGTCGGTCCGAAGGAGGCGCGGGCCTGGACCATCAACCGCGGCACAAGGGCGCCAGCCGCCGCCGGTGTGATCCATACGGATTTCGAAAAGGGCTTCATCCGCGCCGAAACCATCGCCTATGCCGATTACGTCGCGCTCGGCGGCGAGGCCGGCGCGCGCGATGCCGGCAAGCTGCGGCTGGAAGGCAAGGAATATGTCGTCGCCGACGGCGACGTCATGCATTTCCGGTTCAACAACTAATGCCCCGCGCCCTGGTCGCGGATCGCGCCGAGATGCTCGTTGATGCGAAACACGATCAGGATGAATTCCGCGGCGATGCGCGAAAAGATGATGCCAACCACGACGCTCGCAATCGAGGACAACAACAGAATGAATCCGCCGAACGGGCTGACCGCCATCGTGGCCAGGCCGTTAAAGACGCCGGCAATGCCAAACAGCACAATCAACGCCATGACCAGCCAGTAAAAGGTCTTGATGATGGTGGGCGTGATGAAACGGTCCCACTGAAACAAATCCCGAAATTCAAACATCGGTCATTCTCCCGGCAAGTCGAATATGAGTTACGTCCAAACCCGGCCGCTACCGCTCACGGCCTAGCTCCGAATGTCGTCGCGGGCAAGATCAGGGGCGCACACCGAACGGCGGTGCCCGCCAGTAGAAAACGAGCCATGCGCGTGGGCGGCTTGAGATTGCTGCAAATAACGGCCACAATCGGGCTTCCTTCCAGCTATCCCCATCCATGACACTGACCTTCGAAGATTTCCCGCCCGGCCATTTCGGCACATTTGGACCGCATCACGTGACGCGCGAGCAGATACTTGCGTTTGCCGCGGAGTTCGATCCGCAGCCGATGCATCTCGACGAAGAGGCGGCGTCACGGTCGATGCTGAAGGGTCTCTCCGGTTCGGGCTGGCATCTCTGCTCGATCATGATGCGCATGATGTTCGACGGCTATATCGGCCGCACCGCCTCGTTGGGTTCGCCCGGCGTCAATGAAGTGCGCTGGCTGGCGCCGCTGCGTCCGGGCGACGATCTCACGCTCGATGTCGATGTGATCGAGGCCAGGGTTTCCCGCAGCCGTCCCGACACCGGCATTGTCACGTTCAAGGGTACCGTCCGCAATGCGGCGGGGCAGGTGTTGTGCGAAATGGTCTCGCCGATCATCGTGCAGCGCCGCGCTGATGTTGCGGCGGGGTAGGCGGGCTGATGCGTTTCTTCGAGGACCTTGAGATCGGGCAGCGGCGTGAGCTGGGATCGTTCACCTTCACCGCCGAGCTGATCAAGAAATTTGCCGCGCAATTCGACCCGCAACGCTTTCATCTCGATGAAGAGGAAGGCCGTAAATCGCTGTTCGGCGGCCTGGCGGCATCGGGCTGGCATGTCGGATCGGTGTGCATGAAGCTATTGGTGGCCGACGGCCAGCGCCAGTCAAAGGAGGCCGCCGCGCGGGGCGAGGAGGTCGCGATCTGGGGACCGTCACCGGGTTTTCGCGAATTGCGGTGGATCAAGCCGGTGCTGGCGGGCGACACCATCCATTTTGCCAGCGAGATCGAAACGCTGCGGTCGTCGGAGAAGCGTCCCGAATGGGGCATCGCACAGGCCCGCAACATCGGCACCAACCAGCGCGGCGACATGGTGTTCTCGCTGCTGGCGACGGCCTTCGTGCCCCGACGCAACGCCAGCGCCTGAGGCGCACGTCACCGCGGTGGAACAATTTCTTGATAACAAATTTTGAACCTTGTGTCCGTCAAATGGTGTAAGGGGACATTTGGCGGGGGACGACCATGGTAGACCACGGCGGCTTGAAATTGGTGGGCTTTATCTTCGCAACCGTGACGCTGGCGGTCATGTTGGCCACCGGAATGGTGGTGAAGGGCTATGCCGACGGCGCCTATACGCTTGAAGCACCCGCGATCGCCGACCGTTAGGTCACCATGCGCTAACCATAACGGCCGAATCGCGCGCAAGGAGCCCGTTGAGATCAGCGGTTCCAGGCCAGCGCCAGCACCACCATCGCCACGAATAACAGTCCGGCAAACCGGAGCATGATGGTGCCCATTCGGTGCGGCGAACGCTGCAAGGGTATCGGATCGGTATTGTCCGGCCGGATGGTCTTCATGGGGATTCCCGGGAAAAAGCCGCCGCTGCATCCCGGCGCCTGCTCTTGGTCGCAGTCCGGGTCCGGGAAGTTCAAATTGTCTGCGAAAGTTCCAACCGGGCAACATCAGGGGCTGCATGGCGGCCGAAACCAAACCGCCGCGCTGCCCGGAAAGGGCAGGCGGCGGCGGTCGAAATCGAGGAAGACCCCGACAATCAGCTGTTGCGAAGGCCTTCCGCGGCGCGTTTCCACTGCGTCACATTGTCGGCGATCATGCGGGTGGATTTCATCGCGGCCTGGCTCAGCTGGGCATAGCCGGAGATTTCGCGCTGCACGCGCTGGCCTTCGGCATGCAGCAGGTCGCGCAGGCTTTCGAGTTCGGAAATCAGGTTCTCGATTTCCGTCAGCGAAGTGCCGGCGACGCGCTGGATCAGCGAGTTGACGTTGTTGACGGTGGTTTCGTGATTGGGCTCGAGCCCCGTCTCGGTGGTGCTCAGCGTGCCCGGCGCTGGCCGGCGCAGATAGGCGACGTCGTTGCGGACGAAATCGCGGATGCCCGCCTCGACCTCCGTGACCGCGGCGAGGTTGCTGTCCACTTCAGTTGATTCAACTTTTTCAGAACGCGTGACGTTCATCGGCTGTTCCCCTTTTCGCGTGTGATGCGAGCGCGGATGTCCCCCGCACGACGAAACTAAAGTACCGCCATCAGTGCCGCTGATTTTGACCGCATCGCGGCCAATATGCGGCAATGCTCGATCTTTCACGCGATGAGGTAAACGCCCCGGGGAGGGCGCCGCCCGGGCGCCGGGACATCGCCCGGCGCAGTGCGGCCGGCGATCATGGTTAAGACGCTATTCTGGGCAGGTTGATCGGATGCCCGAGCGCCTGCTCGACGAGGTCGAAGGTGTCGAGCAGAACGCGGATGCTGCGCAGCCGGCCGGCCTTGAATTGCGCGAAATGGGCGACCCGCAGGCTGATCGGCTTGTTGGAGTCGAGCGCGGTCAGCGAATAGCGTATCATCGAGGAGGCGGAATCCACGCCCAGCATGATCGACTCGCGATCGAAGCGATGGACCCGGACGTTTTCCGCGATCTGCCTGATGACCTCGAGCACGGCGGCCTTGCCGCGGCGCGCGCCGAGGAACGGAAACATGTCGATCGGCCCATAAACCGCCCAATCGACCTCCTCGTCGATCAGGGTTTCGAGGTCTTGGGGCTGGCGTTCGTTGATGGCGCGATGCAACGCGCGTGAGAAGCGCCAGAGACTATGCTCTGTCATGATGGGTTCCTGAACTGGATTTGCAAATCAGCAGACGGCTTTGATCGGCATCATTCGCGACGCCACGCCTGGATGCTGCGTACGGTATTTGAAGCCTCAAATAGTGGCAATTGATCGAAATGCAATCGGCATTTTTGCATTGCACAAATGCAGGCAGGAACCGCTGTCGTTTGACGCGTTTTCTTCAGCGAACCGGTAGCCACCCACTTCGCTTGAAAACGCTCTTTTAGCGGTCGCGCCGGCGCGCGGGCTCCTGTTCGAGCGCGATTTCGGCATCGCGCATCGCGATTACGCCGAACAGCAACGCGCCGCCGAGCCCGCCGATCGCAGCCCCCAGCGGCATGAAGGTAAAGAACACCAGCATGCCGCTATAGCCCTCAAAGCTCGAGGTTTTGAAGATTTCGACCCAGGCGAGCCCCGCGCCGACGCCGAGCGCGGCACCGCCCAGCGCGCCCAGCACCAGACCCAGTAGCACCAGCAACGCAATCTTCATGGGCGTGTTTTCGCCTGTCGATGTCCGCGAGACCTCGTGGTTGGTCGCATCGGGGCGCGGCGAGGTTCAAGGCGGCGGCGAAGTTAGTGCCGGGCCAGGTCGCGCGGGCTAAATCCCGTGAAATTTCCCGCCGGCCAGATCCGCGACGACGTCGCGTTCCAGCACCTGCTGAACCAGGTCGAACGTATCCATGATCTCGCGAATCTCCGCGATGCGGCCGTCACGAAGGGTATAGAAAGCCGCGATATCGAATTGCACGACCCGGTCATTGCTGCTCTTGCGGAAGAACACCCGGATATTCGCCGCGACCCTGTCGCCTTCGGCAACCAGAATCGGCACTTCGTAGCGCATGTTGGAATAGCGGGCATGGATGGTTTGCCACATCGTCCTGAGTTCGTCCTTGCCGCGGTGGTGGCCCATATGCGGCAGGATATCGATCGGCGCGTTGGCGAAGAAATCGACATCATCGGTGCAGCGGGACAGCGCGCCCTCGATATCGCCGGCATAGAAAATTTCGAGAAAATTCAGCACGCGTTGCCGATGAAGATCGTCAACCATTTTCTTCTCCGCCGGTGTTGGGCCCGACTCGCATTGCAGGCCCATAGTGAACCGAATTGCACGGGGATCAATCGGCAAAACGACCAGTCCCACTTGGTGTCGCGAGATTGAAAGCGGTTCGCAACCGGGAGATGTAATTGGTGTCGATCTGCTCGGAAATCTTGTCTGGGCTATCGGTCTCGATGGCCACGCGCCGCGCTTTTTGCCGTCCGCGGCTAGCGGCGCACTCCGGCGAATGGGCAGGGACCCGCCGATCGGTCGCGTCAAAGCCACGACACGCGGCACCTTGCCGGCAACGCCGTCGCGGCGAATGCCGGGGCCGCATGACGCCCCGCCCCGGGAGGGGCAACAAGACCTGACGTCAGTTCTTCTTGCTGTTGGGGCTTTGGCCGGCCGGCGTCTTGCCGCTCGCGAACGGATTGACCGGCGCGACGCCGCCCTTCTTGAGGTTCTTGTCGGCCTTTGGCTTCTTCTTTTCCTTGTTGCTGCGCATCTGACCCTTGGCCATGGCGATCTCTCCCGGCGCCCGGTTGAAAAGATTCGGCGCGACGCACGAATAGCAAACCTGCCGGCGTTTGTATGCAGCGGCGAAGATTGCAAGACCATCGATCGATTATTTCTTCTGGTGCGTTGTGGTTTCAGCCGATGGCTGTGGCCTTGAACGGCCCGCGCGTCTGCCTAAGTGACCTGCGCCCGAACCAGCGATGGAACTGGATCGTGGCCCCGCGATTAACCGATCGCGTCACCCGACCAGGCATTTGAAGAGGATCTGCCGCCATGAAAACGATCGCCACATTACTCGCCGTCGCTGCCTTCGCGCTGGCCGCAAACACAGCCGACGCCAAGGGCTGCCTGAAGGGCGCGGTGGTGGGCGGCGTTGCCGGTCACTATGCCGGCCATCATGGCGTGCTCGGCGCCATCGCCGGCTGCGCCTACGGACGCCACCACGCCAGGGAGCAGGCGCGGCAGCGTGACGCCCCGGCCGCCCAGCCAAACCAGCCGCCGGCCGGTCAGGAGAAATTGTGAGGGGGGACGACGACGGGGTGACGCGCTGGCGCACCACCCATGGCTACGGATTCAATTGTCAAACAGCCACGGCGAAAGCGAATTTGGATTGTCATCACCGGGCTTGACCCGGTGATCCATCCGCTTCGGAAAACTCTTCGCGAAGATAGATGGATGCCCGGATCAAGTCCGGGCATGACGAACTCGTTCTCGCGACGCTCTCGCGCCCGAGTTGTGCATGTTCCTTCGCCTCGAAAATCAGAGGGCGCAGGGAAAGCCGGGTGCCCGTTGCACCCGCAGCCGCGCGTGGTGGGTAGAAAGCACGCGCGTTAGTCACCACAGGTTCACCGGAACACCCGGCCTTCCCTGCGCGATGGTTTTACGGCTTATTTCGCGCTCTCCCCGGTGACCGGGCTTGTTTGCCACCGTCATCCCCAAGAAGCTTTGCTTCTCGAGAACTTGACGCCAGCGTCGGGGCGTCAGGACCACACGACTTCGCCGTCCGCACGCATTGTCATTCGTCTCTTGACATGCCGCGTCCACCGCATCCCCGCCCAACGTCCGTGACGATCGCGAAACGCCCCTCATGTGGGCCGGGATGACCAAGACATGAGGTGATTTGGGTCAAAGGGAAATCGAAATATTTTTGCAATCAGGGCTGGACCGACGGATCGCGTGATCGCCCGTCGGGCAGCACCATCGATTGTAGGTGTGATCCGCGTCACGGCCACGCTCCGCAGGCACGGCTAGCCTGCCTGCAGCGGACGGTCCTCGCCGGGGACGGTCCGCTCCGAGGAGACGCCGCCATGAACGCCGTTACCGCTCCGAAATCCGACCGCATCAACCGGTTCGAAGGGTTTGCGCTGATCGCGCTGTTGCAGGGATTCCCGATCTTTGCCTCCACCGTGCTGCTGATGAAACTGATGGGCAGCCACCAGATCGTCAGCGAGCGATACGGCGCCGCGATCTTCGTCGCGCTGGCCACGCCGGTCTACGCCTGGGTCGTGCCGGTTCTGGTCCGCAAATTCCCGAAGCTGTTTCGGAACAGCCACGAGCCGGTGTTTTACGATGCCAGCCTGTCGTTCTCCGAGAAGATCGCGCAATGGCGGACGCAACCGAAAGCGTCGTCGCAACTGCTGGCAACGGTGATCATGCTGTCGCTGCTCGCGGTCGCGGTGGCGAGCAAAGTGTAGCTCTTGATCAGGGGCCGCCGATCGGCCGTCCGTCGATGGCCGCAAGGATGTCCTGCTTGCCGCCCTCGCGTCGGGCGGTGTCGCCGGACATGATCCGGTACATCATGTGCGACGGGTCCAGGGATTCGGTGGACAGGCCGTGCATTTCCAAAAGCCGTCGCGCGGCGTGGTGGCGCACCAGCGGTTCGGCATCGTCGATCGCCTTGATGAGTGCCGGTACGATAACGGCATCGCTGACGCCGCGGAGTTCCTCCACCGCCATCTGCCGCTGCCAGTCGTCGCCGGAAGCGAGAACGCCAAGCATGGCGTCAAGCCAGCGCCGGTCGGGACGGATTTGCCAGAGCGCCTTCGCCAGATAGACCAGTTGGTCGGTCGGCCATGGTTCATCGCCGGCGGCTTCGGCCTCGCGCTGCGCCCGTGCTTCGCTCTCGAACATCCGCGTCAGCGCGGCTTCGGCGCGGCGTGACCGCAGGATGCCGAGCCCGATGACCCCGCGCGTGTCGGGCAGGAATCCGATCAGTATCGCTTCCGCGTGGGCGGCCTCTTCGCCCTGCAATTCGGCGAGCGCCGAGGTGGCGAGCCCGTCGCGCGCGGAATTTTTATCCTCGAAGAAGCTGAAGCGGAATTGTTCGAACGCGGCGGATGCCATGATGATTCCTTGGTCGCGCCCGGCTGTTCGACGGTTCATGGAGCGCCGAAATCGCTGGAGCGTGACGAGATTTAGATCGATGCGCAAAGGCAACGGCAGCGCGTACACCTCTCCCAAAGGGAGAGGTCGGCGCACCCGGATCGGCGTTTCACGCCGTCCGGGCACAGGCTCCGCGCCGGGTGAGGGGTTACGGCCTAACGAAAAAATCGCAAGGCCCTCACCCGGATCGCATCTGGCGATGCGATCCGACCTCTCCCCGTCGGGGAGAGGTGAAGTAAGGCGCGCCCGCAGAGCGGGTTTCGATCCAAGCCATCCCGCGCTATCGGATTGTATTAGCGATCGACATGCGATAGGCACGGCCGCTCCTTAGCCAAGCATCATCCCTGAAAGAGAGAGTATGGCGCGCAACATTCTGATCCTTGGGGCCTCGTACGGCTCATTGCTGGCGACCAAGCTTTTGATGGCGGGTCACAATGTGACGCTGGTTTGCCGCAAGAATACCGCCGAACTGATCAATCGCGACGGCACCGAAGTTCGCATCAAGCTGCGCGACGAGGCGGTGCACCGGGCGATCTTCTCGCGCGACCAGCCTGGAAAGCTGGACGCGGTTACGCCGCAGGATGTCGACGTTTCCCGTTACGACCTGGTCGGGCTGGCGATGCAGGAGCCGCAATACACCAACCACACCATCCGCGTCCTGATGGTCAAGATCGCAGCGGCGGGACTGCCGTGTCTGTCGATCATGAACATGCCGCCGCTGCCCTATCTCAAGCGTATCCCGGCGCTGGCCGGCATGGAGCTGGAGGAGGCCTACACCAATGCGCAGGTGTGGGAGCGGTTCAAGCCGGGGCTGGTGACGCTGTGCTCGCCCGATCCGCAGGCGTTCCGTCCGCCGGAGGAGGCGCCGAATGTGCTGCATGTCGGCCTGCCGACCAATTTCAAGGCTGCCGCCTTTGAAGACGCGAAGCACAATGCGCTGCTGCGCGAGCTGGAAGCCGGCATCGACGCGGTGAAGATCGATGGCCAGGATGTGCCGGTCAAGCTGAAGGTGTTCGACTTGCTGTTCGTGCCGCTGGCCAAATGGTCGATGCTGCTGACCGGCAATTACCGCTGCATCACCCCGAACGAGCCGCGGCCGATCCGCGACGCGGTGCACGCCGATCTCAAGCTGTCGCAATCGATCTACGACCATGTCGACGCCATCGCGCGCCGGCTCGGCGCCGACCCGCAAGACCAAGTCCCGTTCGCCAAATACGCCAAGGCCGCCGAAAGCCTGCTCAAGCCGTCATCGGCGGCCCGCGCGGTCGCGAGCGGCGCACCCTTCATCGAGCGCGTCGACCTCCTGGTCAAACTGATCTCGCACCAGCTCGGCACGCCCAATCCCGAGATCGATCGCACGGTGCAGATCGTGGATCAGAAGCTGAACGAGAAGATCGAGGAGGGAGGGGACGGAGCGGAGTGAGGACGCGCGGTTCGGGGATGGCGAGCGCAACCATTATCGAAGCGTCGTCCTGGCGAAGGCCAGGACCCATAACCCCCGGCTTGCAGGGTTGCGGAAAGTCTCCACCCCATCCTTATCATCATCGATAGGGCACGGCGTATGGGTCCCGGCTCAGGGCCGGGACGACGAACAGGATCCGCTCGGAACGACGGTTTATCTCACGGCGCCACGCCCAGCGCCTTCAGTTCGGCGTTGGCGGCATCCCATTCGTTGAGGTGGTGCGGGCAATCGCTGGCGGCCAGGCGGAAGAGGCGGGTGGCTTCATCTTTCTGGCTCTTCGTCAGCGCAAGCTCGCCACTGTAAAAATTCGCGACGCAGACCTGGCCCTTTTTCTTGGCGGCGTCCGGATTGTCCGCGGCGGCAAGCACGGCGGCGGGCGTCATCTGGTCCATGAACAATTGGATGACGGGCGCCGGCCAGACGGACATGTTGATCCGGGAGGTGGTTTGCGCCAGGCGGCTCGGCAGATTGTTCCGCCGAGCGGCGATATCGGCCCACAGCACGAGATAGGCATTTTCCGGGGCCTGCGCACTGGCCTGGTTGAAATCGGCCAGCGCCTTGTCGGCTGAGCCGGCAAAGAAATATTCACGCCCGCGCGCAAACCAGGCCAGGGCGGATTTCGGATCGAGCCGGATCGCCTCGCTGAAGTCGGCGATGGCGCGCTCGTTGTCGCCCTTGACGCGGTAGGCGCTGCCTCGATTTTGGAAAGCCCTGGCGAATTTGGGATCGATCCGGATCAGCTCGCTGTAGTCGGAGATGGCGCGATCGAGGTCGCCCTTGGCGCGATAGGCGATACCTCGGCCGAGGAAGGCCATGGCGTATTTGGGATCGAGTCGGATGGTCTCGTCGTAGTCGGCGATGGCATGGTCGTTGTCGCCCTTTTCGAGATAGGCGAAGCCGCGATTGTGGAAGGCGGTGGCGTCCTTGGGATCGAGCCGGATTGCCTCATTGTAGTCGGCGATGGCGCGGTCCTTGTCGCCCTTGGCGCGATAGGCGCCAGCGCGACCGAGGAAGGCCGTGGCGCGTTCGGGATCGAGCCGGATCGCTTCACTGAAGTCGGCGACGGCGCGGTCGTTGTCGCCCTTGGCGCGATAAGCGCCGGCTCGACCGAAGAAGGCCGCGGCGCGTTCGGGATCGAGCCGGATCGCCTCATCGAAGTCGGCGATGGCGCGATCGTTGTCGTCCTTGCCGCGATAGGCGATAGCTCGGCCGAGGAACGAAGTGGCGTCCTTGGGATCGAGCCGGATCGCCTCATTGAGGTCGGCGATGGCGCGGTCGTTGTCGCCCTTGGCATGATAAGCGGCACCTCGACTGGTGAAGGCCATGGCGTCTTCGGGATCGATCCGGATCGCCTCGCTGTAATCGGCGATGGCGCGGTCGAGGTCGCCCTTGTCGCGGAAGACGAACCCTCGACTGGTGTAGGCCCTGGCGAATTTGGGATCGAGCCGGATCACCTCGCTGAAGTCGGCGAGGGCGCGGTCGTTGTCGCCCTTGTCGCTGAAGGCGATACCTCGACCCAGGAAGGCCAAGGTCAGGCCGGGATCGATCCGGATCGCCTCATTGTAGTCGGCGATGGCGTGGTCCAGGTCGTTCCTGTCGCGATAACCATTGCCCCGACGGGTGTAGTTGGCCGCCTGGTCGCGTCCCTTCCATTTCCCGGAATTGATGCGCTGGGTACAGTCGGCAATCCTGGCCTCGGGATCGCGCGGCGTCTCGCAGTCGGCGGCGGCTGAATGATTCAGGAATATCACCGCGGCAAAAAGCGCGCTCCAAAATCGCCAATCCGTGCGCCTCATGCCATCTCCTGGAGCGAACTTCGGTATTCCGGAATATGTGTCCGTATCCGTTGTCCAGGTTCACATTCGACCGGGCAAGATGCCTTCAGATCACGTCCTTGATCACCATCCAGCCGACCAGCCACAGAACAAAGCCGGCGACGGCGCCGAGCAGCGCGCCGGCGATGCGATGACGCCGCCACAGCAGCGCGCCTGGAATGGCGCCGAGCAGCAGGCCGGGACTGCCGAGCAGAAGGGCGATTGCGATCAGGCTGACGGGATCGTTCAAGATGCCGATGTCGGACACCGGCCGCTTACCGCTTCTTCCATCCGCCGCGATGGCCCGGCGCGCCGCCACTGGAACGCGGTGAGGGGCCGAATTCGGGGCCGGACTGGCGCGAGTTGGTGGGCTGGAAGATCTTGCTGCCGGTGCTGGGGTTGACGTCCTCGGGTGCGTTCTTGCGGCCGGGGCGGTAGGGCAGGGATTCCGGGCCGTGCATTTCGTCGAGATGGGGTTTGTGGACTTTCGACGAGCTGCGACTCGTGGACCCCCCACCCCGACCCTCCCCCGCAAGGGGGGAGGGTGAAGGGGCGCCGGTGCGCGCTTGGGCGCCGCGCTTCTTCATGCTGGACGCCGGCAGGTTGGCGGACTCGCCGTATTTCTTGGTGCCGGCGTAGGCGCCGGCTTTGCCTTGGACGACGCGCTGCTTGGCGGTGGGGTCGTCGACGACGGCCAACTCCGTGGCGCGGAGGCGTTTGACTTCATCGCGGAGGCGCGCGGCTTCCTCGAAGTTCAGGTCGGCGGCGGCTTCGCGCATTCTCGTTTCGAGATCGCCGAGCACGGCCTCGAAATTATGCCCGATACTGATCACATCATCGGCCATGCCCCCGTCGCCGATTTCCACCAGCACATGGTCGCGCTCGTAGACGCTGTTCATGATGTCGCCGATGGATTTCTTGATGCTCTCCGGCGTGATGCCGTTGGCGGTGTTGTATTCGACCTGCTTCTCGCGGCGGCGGTCGGTCTCGGCGATGGCGCGCTCCATCGAGCCGGTGATCTGGTCGGCATAGAGGATCACCTTGCCGTCGACATTGCGCGCGGCGCGGCCGATGGTCTGGATCAGCGAAGTCTCGCTGCGCAAAAAACCTTCCTTGTCGGCGTCGAGGATCGCCACCAGCGCGCATTCGGGAATGTCGAGGCCCTCGCGCAACAAGTTGATGCCGACCAGCGCATCGAACGCGCCGAGACGAAGATCGCGGATGATCTCGATGCGCTCGATGGTGTCGATGTCGCTGTGCATGTACCTGACACGAATGCCCTGCTCGTGCAGATATTCGGTGAGGTCTTCCGCCATGCGCTTGGTCAGCACGGTGACGAGGCTGCGATAGCCGGCCTGCGCGGTGGCGCGGACTTCGCCGACGAGATCGTCGACCTGGGTGCGCGCAGGGCGGATATTCACCGGCGGATCGATCAGGCCGGTCGGGCGAATGACCTGCTCGACGAACACGCCGCCGGATTCGTTGAGCTCCCAGCCGCTCGGCGTCGCCGACACCGCGACCGATTGCGGGCGCATCATGTCCCATTCCTCGAACCGCAGTGGCCGGTTGTCCATGCAGGAGGGCAGCCGGAAGCCGTATTCGGCCAGCGTCGCCTTGCGGCGGAAGTCGCCTTTGAACATGCCGCCGATCTGGGGAACGGTGACGTGGCTTTCGTCGGCGAACACCAGCGCATTGTCGGGGACATATTCGAACAAGGTCGGCGGCGGCTCGCCCGGGCGGCGGCCGGTGAGGTAGCGCGAATAGTTCTCGATGCCGGCGCAGCTTCCGGTGGCTTCCATCATTTCGAGATCGAAGGTGGTGCGCTGCTCCAGCCGCTGCGCTTCCAAAAGGCGGCCCTGATTGTTGAGCTGGTCGAGGCGTAGTTTCAGTTCGGACTTGATCGACTTGATCGCCTGCACCAGGGTCGGCCGCGGCGTCACGTAATGCGAGTTGGCGTAGATCTTGATGAATTCGAGTTCGTCCTGCTTGTGGCCGGTGAGCGGATCGAACTCCTCGATATTCTCCACGACGTCGCCGAACAGATTGACGCGCCAGGCGCGGTCTTCGTAGTGCGCCGGGAAGATGTCGATGACGTCGCCGCGGACGCGGAAGGTGCCGCGGGTAAAATCGGCCTGGGTGCGCTTGTATTGCAGCGCCACCAGGTCGGCGATCAGCTGCCGCTGGTCGATGCGCTCGCCCTTCTTCAGCGCGAACGTCATCGCGGTGTAGGTCTCGACCGAGCCGATACCGTAAATGCACGACACAGAAGCTACGATGATGACATCGTCGCGCTCCAAGAGCGCCCGCGTCGCCGAATGGCGCATGCGGTCGATCTGCTCGTTGATCGAGGAATCCTTCTCGATATAGGTGTCGGTCCGCGGCACATAGGCCTCGGGCTGGTAGTAGTCGTAATAGCTGACGAAATATTCGACGGCGTTGTCGGGGAAGAAACTCTTGAACTCGCCGTAGAGCTGCGCCGCCAGCGTCTTGTTCGGCGCGAGAATAATGGCCGGGCGCTGCGTGGCCTCGATCACCTTGGCCATGGTGTAGGTCTTGCCGCTTCCGGTGACGCCGAGCAGAACTTGCGTGCGGTCGTTGCGCTGGATGCCCTCGACCAGTTCGGCGATCGCGGTGGGCTGGTCGCCCTTCGGCTCATATTCGGATTTGATCACGAACGGCTGGCCGCCTTCGGATTTCTCCGGGCGGGGCGGGCGATGCGGCGTCCAGACTTTCACCTGGCCGTCCTCGCCCTTGAATTCGGGGCGGCCTTCGCGGATCAAATTCTCCAGCGCGTCGGCGGTGGCGGCGACGCCGAGTGCCTCCATCTTGTTGCGCGGCGGGCGCGCCATCGCCGCGGCGTCTTCCTCCTCGGTGGTGAAGCCGAATTGTTTTGCCAGTTCCGGATCGAGGGTGGGAATGGTGGCGGCGGTGCCGTAATTCGCCGGCGCGAACTCACGCTGCGGGGATTCGGCGAAGCCGTGCTTGTTGGAAGCGCTCCCCGCTTGCTCTTCTTCTCCCTCACCCGCAAGCGGGAGAGGGGATGATGGTTGCGATTCACCAACCGACGCATCCCGCTTCGCCACATCATCGCCAGCGCCTTTGGTCGAGGCCCGCGCGCGATGCGCGGCGGCTTCGCCACCGCTGCGGCGATCCCAGGAATTATCCGGCGGCGGCTGCAATCCGGTGCCGGAACCCATGCCGGCATCGCCGCGATTGATCGCGGGATTGAGCAGTTCCGCCAGCGCCGGGCCGATCGGCTGCACGTCCGGCCGATGTGCTTTGGACCTGGGAGTCTTGCCGGATTTTTTCGATTTGTCGGGGGGCTTGGCCATGTCCGGAATATGGGACGAGTCCGGCGGTGAGAAAAGGGCGATCCGGCGCCGTCACGCGCATCAGCGTGCGGATGCTGACACGACGGTGTCAGTAGACGTCAGCAGGACGCAGCGCAGCCATCCGACCTGCGCCATTGACTCGGCATCCGCTTCCGGCGAACATTCATGCATTCGCATCTATTTTGCGCCTCCTTTCCGGACATCCATCCACCACGTCAGGAACGCCTCATGATCGACCTTCATTACTGGACCACGCCGAACGGCCACAAGATCACGATGTTTCTCGAAGAGACCGGGCTGAAATACAAAATTTTCCCGGTCAACATCGCCAAGGGCGATCAGTTCAAGCCGGACTTCCTCAAGGTCGCGCCGAACAACCGCATTCCGGCCATGGTCGATCATGAGCCGAAAGGCGGAGCCAAGCCGGTCTCGATCTTCGAATCCGGCGCGATGCTGCTGTATCTGGCCGAGAAGACCGGAAAATTTCTGCCCGCCGACATCCACGGCCGCTACGACACCATCCAGTGGACGTTCTGGCAGATGGGCGGGCTCGGGCCGATGGCCGGGCAGAACCATCACTTCAGAAATTACGCCGTGGATAAAATCCCCTACGCCATCGATCGCTATGTGAACGAGACCAACCGGCTCTACGGCGTGCTCAACAAGCGGCTCGCCGACCGCGAATTCATCGCCGGCGATTATTCGATCGCGGACATGGCAAGCTATCCCTGGGTGGTGCCCTACAAGAACCAGGGCCAGAACATCGACGACTTCCCGCATCTCAAACGTTGGCTCGAGACCATCGGCGCGCGGCCGGCCACGGTACGGGCCTATGCCATGGCCAAGGACATCAATCCGAATTTCGGCCAGACCCCGATCCGCACCGAGGAAGAGCGCAAGCTGCTGTTCGGCCAGACCGCCGCGGTGGTGAGGTAGCGGATTTCGCAGGCCGTCATACGCGGGCTTGACCCGCGTATCCATCTCTTTGAAAAAAGATGGATTGCCGGATCAAGTCCGGCAATGACGGTGGTGATGGTGCGCGCAGGCGCGTCCGTTCGCTGATATCGCCGCAAAAAATAATAACTAAAAAATAGTTTTGCGTGGCTGCGCGCTCAATAAATCGTGGGCAGGGTTTCAACCCGTTCGAGCAAACGGTATCCTCGAATGAATCGAGGAGTGTGTCGGTTTGTTTCCATCAACTTACATCCTTCGCGATCGCGAGCGACTCTGGCAGCGGCGACAGGAGAGAGATTTGTTGAACGGAAAATCGATGCGCGGGATCGGCGTTGCGGTGGGGCTGCTGCTGGCGGGTGGAACTTGCGCGTTTGCCCAATCCACGGACGACAAGGCGCGTCCCGCCGCGGCCAGGAGCGGACCGGAAGTCTGGGACGCCAATCACGACGGCGTCTACACCTGCGCCGAATGGAAGAGCTATCTCGACCGGATGTTCACCTTGGCCGATCGCAATCGCGATGGCCGTCTCGATGCCAAGGAATTCGAGACCGTCCGCAAGGCAGCTCCCATGCTGGCGGATGCCGATTTCGGTTATTTCGACGAAAACCAGGATGGCAAGATCTCGCGCAGCGAGTTCGTCACCAAGCCGAGCGAGTTCATCCTGAGCAACGACAAGAACGGCGACTGCCGCGTCACGCCGGATGAAATGAAAGCGGCCGCCGCCCCGGGCCCCGATCAGCCGAAGAGGGATCGGTTTCATTAAGTAAGTGATGACGGCTCAGCCGCTCTGACTGCCTTGCGCCGCCATCTGCCGCAGGCAATCGCGGCACAGGCAATCCTCGCCTGCGACCGGCATCGGCAGCCTGGCGGTCTCCTCGGCGCACCAGCATGCCCCCGCCGGGTTACAGCTGAATTCGGTTCCGCAGCGGGAACAGGCAAGGCGGCGCGCGGGCGGATTTTCCAACCGATTTGTCATGATGAGAACCGAACCTTCGCCGTCATTCCGGATCTGCTAAGAGGCGTATCCCGAAATGACGTCGAGCAATTGACCTACCCCTGCGTAATTTTGTCGATCTCCGCCATATCTTCCGCGCTCAGCGCCCAGTCGATCGCCTTGACGTTCTGCTCGACCTGCTCGACGCGGGTGGCGCCGGCGATGACGCTGGATACTTGTGGCCGTGACGCCAGCCATGAGAATGCCAGCTCCAGCATGGTGTGGCCGCGCGCCTTCGCAAACGCCTGCAGTTTTTCGACGATGTCCTCGTTGCGCGGCGTCACGTAGCGGTCGCGCAGCGCGGGCCACTTGGAAAAACGCGTGTCGTCGGGCGCGGCGGCGCCGCGCTGGTATTTGCCGGTCAACAATCCGCTGGCGAGCGGGAAGAACGGCAGCAGGCCGAGCTTGTATTGCTGCGCCGCCGGCAGCAGATCCTTTTCGATATCGCGCACCACAAGGCTGTACTCGTCCTGGCACGACACGAACCGGCTGACATTCATGGCGCGCGCCGTGAGTTCGGCCTCGGCGAGGCGCCATGCCGGGAAATTCGAATTGCCGATGTAGCGCACCTTGCCCTGCCGTATCAGGTCGTCCAGCGCCCGCAGGGTTTCCTCGATCGGCGTCAGCGGATCGTAATCGTGCTGCTGGTAAAGATCGATGTAGTCGGTCTTCAGCCGCGTCAGGCTGGCCTCGACCGCCGATAGGATGTAGCGCCGCGACGCGCCCTGCTTGGTGCCGTCGCTGCTCATCGGCTTGGAATATTTCGTTGCCAGCACGATGTCCTTGCGGCGGTCGCCGAGCACCTGGCCCAGCACGGTCTCGGAGCCGCCCATCCCTGCATAGATGTCGGCGGTGTCGAACAGCGTCACGCCGAGGTCGATCGCCTTGTGGATCACCTTGCGCGAGGTTTCGAGATCGATGCGCTGGCCGAAATTGTTGCAGCCGAGGCCGACGGCGGAGACGCGCAGGCCAGAGCCGCCGAGGTTGCGAATTTGCATGGATCGTTCCTGTGGGAATAAAATGCGGGACGGGATCATATTGTGGCCCGCGCGCGGTCGGGCCGCAAGGCGCGGGGTACGCCATGGGCAGATGCAAATCAGCCTGGTCGAGTGAGCGATGCGGAAGCGACACGCAAAGCAAGGTAACGCCGGCCCAAAAAAAATGCGGCCCCGGTCAGACGCGGCGACTGACGGGGACCGCTGGGCGCGTGATCCGTGACGGGGGGGCCTGATCAAACGCAGGCGAAACCTAGCGTTGCTTTGTTACGCGCCAATGACATCCGGAGTTATCCACCGGCCGGGTTTGCCCCGGAGCGTTTTCCAGCGAAGTGGATACCGGTTCGCGTGAAGAAAACGCGTCAAAATAAAGTGACAGAGCCGCCGTTCCGATACAATCGGAACGGAGGTTCTGCGGCAAGCGCTCAAGCGGCTATTCTGCGGCGCGCAACGGCCGGGAAAGGCCGCGATCCGCGGGGTCGCGCAGCGACCGGTAGTATTCGGCGCTGGCGGGGTCGTCGGTGTGACGGACCAGATCGGTGATCGGCGTGTAGCTCAGCATTCGTCCGCCGTCGGGCAATGCCGTGCAACTGAAGCGCAGCACCTTGCCGTCCGCGAGGTTGATGTTGATCGGCGTCGAATCGCCTGCGCGCATCATCTCGGTACGCGCCGCGATGAAGGCGCTCAATTCCTCTTCCCTTAGTTCATAGGCGCCGGTGTCGCGGCCGTGATACATCAGCGCGATGAAGGGCGGCTTGCTGTCGGCCTTCTGGTCCGGAAGCGCGAAATAGTCGCGGAAGGCGCGGTTGATGAATTCCGCGCGGGTGTCGGAATCGAGCAGCACGATGCCGATGTCGAACTGGTCCAGCGCCGCCGAAAGCCGCGCGGCGGTGGCGTAGTGCCGGCGCTCCAGCGCGAACGCATCCATCAATTTTTTCCGCAGCAGGCCGGTGATGGCGGCGGTGCCGGCCGCGGTCATCGCCAACAGCAACAGGCGGGCCAGGTCCGTTGCCTCGTAGCCAGGTGTGGCATGGTGGTTGAGGAAAAACAGCGCCGCACCGCCGACCGCCACGGCGGCGCTCACCATTCCCGAGGCAAGGCCGCTGAACGAAGCTGCGAAGGCGACGATGCAAATGAACAACGGTGCGGGGCTCGGAACGGTGACGAAATGACGATCGACAGCGATGGCGATTGCCGTCGTCGCTATCGTCAGAACCGGACCGGAGATTGCGCGCCAGTCGAACTGCATTGTCGGTTCTCGTTCCTCCACGAGAGTAAGCTCCGCAGCTTGCCGGATAGTTGCTTCATTCGATTGCTTGGGCTTTGGCTTTTTTTCACGATGCTTAAGGCGCGGCTAACCGAACCGGCACAGCTTTCCGATGTTTGAAATAAAATGCTGCCGATTGAGGAGGCGGGTCCGGTGACGCGAGGCGTCTACCGGCCGTCATACCCGCCAACGGGTCTCGCCTTTAGCGAGCCCGATGACAGGCTCCAGCGGGTATCCAGCACGCTGCAGCGTTGCGGCTCCGTCACTGGCGCCCTGGAATACTGGGTCGCCCGGTCGATCCGGGCGATGACGTCTGGCTCGCAGGAATGTCCGAGCCCAGCCCGAACGCGTTTTCGCCGCGGGTTCCGGTCGCGATCAGGAGTGATACCGCCAGCAGGATCGCCACCGTCAGCGTCGCGGTAACAAGTACGACGGGTGTTTTCATCGTTGACCGATTGCGATGCATATCATCGCGCCTTGTCGCGCAAAAATTTTCGCGCTGGAGTGTCGAACGGCCCGGAGAAATAATTCTGAGCTACGCCGGTATGGGCATTGCCATGCTGACCTTGATCGAAAACACCGTGAGGGTGACGATCAGGCACAGCGACAGCGAACCGATTGCCAGCGCGGTGGCGACGGCATCGATCAGTCGGGACGAGGCAACGGGCGCAGAATGGCCTTCAAAGCCTCCGGCGCCGGACGACCGTATCATGGCCGAGTTCCTTCGTTGCGCGAGCGAATCACTCGCGACGCCCCGAATTGGCAGGAATCGCCGGCAATATTGCGGCGGAACACCCCTGAAAATGGCAAAACGGCGGCAAGGGCGGTGGTTATAGCCGCTATTCCCGCTGTTCCGGTCGCTTTTTCTGGTCAAGCCTCGGCGACGAGGCCGGCCGGGTCATCGACCGCTGCGTCCGGCCGCCAGTCCATGGTGACGAAACCGCGGGTCTGCTCGATTCGCCGCAACCAGGCGCGGATCGCGGGGAATGCCGCGAGGTCATAATCACAGCGGTCGGCGACATGGGTGTAGCCGTAGAGCGCGATATCAGCGACCGTGAGCTGCCCGGTTGCGAAATAGTCGTGGGTCTTGAGGTGATTTTCCATCACCTGCAACGCGGCGTAGCCGCGCTCCATCCAATCCTCCAGCGCATGGGTCTGCAGGTCGCGGCCACCCTTGACCAGCGACAGCCAGAAATAGGCCGCGCCGATGTTGGGCTCGAGCGCGTGCTGTTCGAAGAACATCCATTGCAGCGCCTCGGCGCGTTCGACCCGCGTTTCCGGGGCCAGCGAAGAACCGACGGCGACATACCAGAGAATGGCGTTGGATTCGGCGAGATAACGTCCCTCAGCGACTTCGAGCAGTGGCACCTGTCCACTGGGATTCATCGCTAGGAAATCCGGCGTCCGACTCTCGCCGCGCAGAATGTCGACCTCGATCGCGCGATAGGGTGCGTTGAGCAATGCCAGCGCAAGGCGGACCTTGTAGCTGTTGCCGGAGCGTTGCATCGAATACAGCTTGTACATTCGGACCAGTTCGATCGGTGAGTCGCGCTGCGCGGGATCGTCTTGTCACCGCGTAACGCGGCTAAACAATGATGCCGATGCCGGTGCGTCGCAAGGCCCGGAAGATGGAAAAGGTCAAAAACTTCTGCCGCACTGCAACCGCGCAGCAAGTCATTCCATCGCAACAAGATCACGCAGTTGAGAGCAGGATGTCAGACGGATTCAAAATCGCGCGAGAGCGTCGTCATGGCCGGCTGCACCGGCGCTTCGGGCACGATCGAGGGCGGATCGTCAATGGCCGCGATGCGTTCGGGGTAAGTCCCGGAAGCAGGATCGAGCAGCCGCGTTACCGCGAGCCAGCAAGCCGCTGCAATCAGGATTCCGGCAATGACGTCGACGACGTAATGGCTTCCATAGGCCGGTGTGGCGATCACCAGCAGGACGTTCAGGCCCAGCGCCAACCAGCGCACGCCCTTGACCGACCAGAGGGCTAGCGGGAACAACACGCCGAGCGCCGCATGCAGACTTGGAAAGGTTATGATTCCTTCGGATCGTATGCCGTAGACGGTGTGCAGCGTGCCGTCGCGCAGCGCAAGGAAAACCGGCCAGCTGGTGGATGACGTCGGCAGGAAACCGTTGGCGCTCGCCGGCTGGATCTTGAGGAACAGCCACGGTCCGGCTGCGGGATAGATCGCGGAGATGGCGATGATGACGAGGGTGGTTGCGACAAAGGCGGCGACGAACGAACTCAGCCGTGTGAGTTGACCGGCCATTCCAAGCGCCAGCATCGTCGTCAATGTCTGCAAGGCGAAGCTGGAATAGGCCAGCGATAGAACCAGCTGCAGTCCGCCACGCAGCGAGACGAAGGTCATCAGCTGCGCCCAGTCGATTCCCATGTGGCGATCGATGGCTTCCAGCGCCGCATCCTGCAAGGGAAAGCCGGCGGTCGCTGCGATATACGACAAGGGCGCGCCGACCGCAGCGAAGCCGATGATATGCGCCGTGCTTGAGAGGATGGCGCCGAGCCGCTCGTCATGGCGGACCGATCGATAGAACCAGCCGCCGGCGGCGAGCAGGGCGGTCACAACCCCCGGGATCAGGAACGAGCGCCAATCGAGTTCAAAAGGACCGAACAGCGCGAAGCCCATGACCGCCATCGCGATGACGCCGATCGTAATCCAGACCGCGGCGTCGGCGCGCTGGTGATGGTCGTGACCGGATTTCATCATGCGGCGTTCCCGTGGGCTTTGCGGGGAATGCCCAACCCATAACAATGCGACCTTTGCGGAACGTTAACCGGGCGCGAGGGCGCCGCCGCCGATGATTTAGACGGCGATCGGAATCACGAAGGTCGCGCGAAACACCAGGCCGCCAGGGGCAAACTCGAAATCCGCGGTGCCGCCGAATTGCTTGACGATCAACCGCTCGATCAAGGTCGAGCCGAAACCCTTGTTTCCGTGCCAATGGACCCGGGGTCCGCCGCTCTCGTGCCAGATCATCGCTACCCTGGTCTCGGTTTTGTTTGTTGCGGCGGTCCAGCGAATTTCGATGTGGCCGTCCGACGACGACAACGCGCCGTATTTTGCGGCGTTGGTGGTGAGTTCGTGGACGACCATGCCGACGGTTGTCGCGACTTCGGCCTCCAGATCGAAATCGGGACCGTCGAACGCGACCCGCTCGGCCTGCTCGTAGGGGGCGAGTTCGCTTTTCAGGATGTCGCGGAAGCCGATCGCACGCCAGCGCTTGGTCGTAAGCAAGGTGTGGGTCTTGGCCAGCGATTCGATGCGCAGGCCGATGGTGCCGCGAAATGCCGCCAGCGTTGGCGACGACGTCAGGTTCAGCTGGATCAGCGCCTGCACCGTCGACAACGTATTCTTGACGCGATGATGCAACTCGGCGATCAGCAGTTCCTGGTTGTCCTCAGCCTTCTGCCGCCGCGTGATTTCGATCCGAAGCTGAATTTCGCTCATGACGATTTCGGCGACGTCGCCGAGCGCGTTCAGATCGGCGTCGGACCATGTATGGGGAGCGCTGTCGATGGCGCATAGCGATCCGATGACATGTCCCGACGCCAGCGTCAGCGGCACGCCGAGATAGGCCTTCACGTTCAGATCCGGGATCGCGAGATTGTCGCAGACGCGAGGATCGCTTTCGGCGTCGGTCACGATCAGCGGCGCCCGGCCGATCACCACATGCTGGCAGAACGAGTGGGACAGCGGCGTCTGCCGTTCGCGGGCGACCGGGCCCTGCAGGCCTTGCTGGCTTTTGAAGAATTGCCTTTTGTCATCGACAAGGGACACCAGCGCAACCGGCACGCCGAGCAGCCGCGTCACCATCCGCGTCAGCCGGTCGAACGATTCTTCGGCCGCCGAATCCGGCAGCTGTGTATCGGCCAGTGCCGCAAGGCGTGCCGGATTTTGCAAGGAATCGGTCAAGGGCTCCATCGATGCTCGCAACAATCGTACCCAACCCGTTCATGCCAGCTTCGAAACGCCAAGAAAATCCCTCTTTTTTAAACAATTCGTGCAAGTTGCCGGAACCTTCTTGCGATGCGGCGGGGCGCGCTTTAGGGTGCGGCGATCCCATCAGAAAGAGTCGTGGATTGCCAATTCACGACGCCTGCAAGGAGATGATGATGCCGTTCCTGTCCGCAGCACTCGACCGTGTGAAGCCGTCCGCCACCATGGCGGTCACGGATAAAGCACGCGTGCTCAAAGCGGCGGGCCGTAACGTCATCGGGCTGGGCGCCGGGGAACCCGATTTCGACACCCCCGCCAATATCAAGCTGGCGGCGATCCACGCCATCGAGGCCGGCAAGACCAAGTACACGGCGGTGGACGGCATTCCCGAGCTGAAGGAGGCGATCGCAGCCAAGTTCCAGCGCGAGAACGGCCTGAGCTACAAGCCGAACCAGATCATCGTCGGAACCGGCGGCAAGCAGGTGCTCTACAACGCGCTGATGGCCACCATCAATCCCGGCGACGAGGTCATCATCCCCGCGCCCTATTGGGTGAGCTATCCGGAAATGGTGGCGCTGGCCGGCGGTGAACCGGTGCCGGTGGTGTGCACGGCGGCGGAGGGCTTCAAGCTGCAGCCCGCTGCGCTGGAAAAGGCGATCACGCCGAAGACCAAATGGATCATCCTGTGCTCGCCATCGAACCCGACCGGCGCCGCCTATTCGCGCACCGAGCTGAAGGCGATCACCGACGTGCTGGTGAAGCATCCGCAGGTCTGGGTCATGACCGACGATATGTACGAGCATCTGGTCTATGACGACTTTGTCTTCACCACGCCGGCGCAGGTCGAGCCGAAACTGTACGACCGCACGCTGACGGTGAACGGGGTGTCGAAAGCCTATTGCATGACCGGCTGGCGCATCGGTTATGCCGGCGGCCCCGCCGAGCTGATCAAGGCGATGGCGACGATCCAGTCGCAGTCGACCTCGAACCCGTCCTCGATCTCGCAATGGGCGTCGGTCGAGGCGCTCAACGGTCCGCAGGACTTCATCCCGATGAACAACAAGACGTTCAAGGAACGCCGCGATCTCGTGGTGTCGATGCTCAATCAGGCCAGGGGTATCGATTGCCCGCGGCCGGAAGGCGCGTTCTATGTCTATCCGTCCTGCGCCGGCACCATCGGCAAAACGTCGCCATCGGGCAAGGTGCTCGGCAATGACGAGGACTTTGTCACCGAGCTTTTGGAAACCGAGGGCGTCGCGGTGGTGCAGGGTTCGGCGTTCGGGCTGGGTCCGGCGTTTCGCATTTCCTATGCGACCAAGACCTCCGATCTCGAGGACGCCTGCAAACGCATCCAGCGGTTTTGCGGCAATTTGAGATAGTCAAATCACCGCGCGGCTGAAAGCTGTGCAAATTGTTGACCGACAAATTGTTAACCGAAAAGGCCTGCGTCAGCGGGCCTTTTTTGTTTGAGGCGGGATTTGTTTGAGACGGGATCGGTGCGCCGCAAATGTGGCACAGCCGTCAATGTTGTGGCATAGAGAAAACCGCGCCCTAGGCCACGGCGCGCTCACGCCTCTCTCTCCCTTGTCGCATCACATTCATCAGCCGGAGATTTCTTCATGCGCCGCTCATCCATCCTTGCCGGGGTTGCCGTCACACTGCTCATTGCATCCTTCACCGGCGCGCAAGCGCAAGCGCCGTTGAATTGGGTGCAGGTCGGCGTGCTGGAATGCCGCGGCGGCGCCAGCATCGGCTTCATCGTCGGCTCGGTCACCCATCTGGGTTGCGTGCTGCGCGTCGAGGGCGTGCCCGAGGACCGCTATGTCGCGACCATCCGCAAGGTCGGCATCGATATCGGCATCACCGAGGAATCGGCGCTGGCGTGGGGCGTTTGGGCGCCGGTCGCCCGGCTCGGGCCCGGCGACCTTGCGGGCAACTACGCCGGCGCACAGGGCAGTGCTTCAGTCGGCGTCGGGGCAGGCGGCAATGTGCTGGTCGGCGGTTCGAACAATTCGATCGCGCTGCAGCCCTTGAGCTTGCAGGGCCAGGTTGGCCTCAACGTCGCGGCCGGTCTGGAGAGCCTGGAACTTCGGCCTGGAAGGTAATCGCAGTCCTTAAGTCCTAAAAAAATAGCATTTGACAAGCGGACCGTGCTGATCATAAAAAGAATGATCGTTCTTTTTACGGAGCAGCCCAGATGCGCCATCATGAAGCCAGTCGGACCGCCGAATTCATGGCTGTCTTTCGTGCCTCCGAACACGCCAAAGCGCCGGCCTCGCGCGCCTTCGCCGATCCGCTGGCGGCAGCGCTGCTTCCCGGCGAGCTTCGGCTCGCCGCCAGGCTTTTCGGCTTGCGCCCGGCGGCAGCACTTTTGAATGGCTATATCGACCGCCGCTGGCCCGGCGCCCGCACCTCGGGTATCGCCCGCACCAAACTGATCGACGACTGGATCGAGCAGGCGGCTGATGGCATCGATCAGGTCGTGCTGCTTGGCGCCGGCTTCGACACCCGCGCGTGGCGTTTGAACGCGCTGGCATCCGCCCGCATCTTCGAGGTGGATCATCCCAATACGGCGGCCGTGAAGCAGGAGCGGCTGCGCTCGGCGCATGCCGATCTGAAGAAAGTTACCTTCGTCAAGGTCGATTTCGAAACCGACGATTTCGACCAGTTGCTGCGCGCCGCGGGCTTCGATGCCACGCGTCCCGCCATCGTGGTCTGGGAGGGCGTCAGCCAATATCTCACCGGCGAGGCGGTGTGCGGCGTGATGCGCTGGGTCGGCAGGCTCGCGCCGGGAAGCCGGTTCATTTTCACCTATGTCCATGAAGGGGTGCTGAACGGCTCGGTCGCCTTTGTCGGCGCGGATAAAATCATCGCCAAGGTCGATGGTTCCGGCGAACCCTGGCGATTTGGCCTGCTGCCGGAGGAACTGCCCGCGTTCCTGCGCGAACGCGGACTTTCGCTGCTGAGCGATCTCGGCGCTGACCAATATCGTGCCCGGGTGATGGGCGCCGAAAGCCGCGACATGCAGGGCTACAGCTTCTATCATACCGCGCTGGCGGAAGTGCCCCGTGCCTAGGATCACCGCGGCGCGCGCCAGCGCGCAGCGCGAGCGCGTGCTCGATGCGGCGCTGACCTGCTTTGCGCGCGAAGGGTTTCATGCCGCCACGATGCAGGACATCGTCGCCGAATCCGGTCTCAGTCCCGGCGCCATCTACGGATACTTCAAGGGCAAGACCGATGTGGTGATGGCGATCGCTTCGGAACGGCATGCCATGGAGCGGCGGCGCATGGAACACGCGCTGGCCGCTTCTGATCTCGACACCAGTCTGGCCCGGCTGACCGAGGCGTTTGTTCTTGGCTTGCGAGATCCACAGGAAAGGAAATGGCGCCGGCTCGCGGTTCAACTCTGGGCCGAGAGCCTGTCCAATCCGCGATTGAAACGCGAAGCTTTGGCAGGCGTGACGCAGGCAATCGAGGTATTGTCGCCGATGATCGGCAAGGCGCAGCGCGAAGGACGGTGGCCGGCGCATCTCGATCCGGATTCGGCTGCCCGTGTGCTGATTGCGATCCTTCAGGGGATCTCGCTGCAACTGGCCTGGGACGACTCGATCGATATCGCGCGCTTTGCGTCCACCTTGCGAATCATGATCGATCCGCAAGCGGTCTGATCGCTTCGCAACGCACCTCGCACCGCAGCGACGTTTTTTCTGGCTTGCCAAAACGCCGATGTAGGGGGAGCATCACCCTGCCGACCCAATCAAGGGCCGAGCTCCAGATGAGGAGGCGGCGATGGGACAAGACGTCAGAAGTCCCCGCGGTCCACGGTGCATCGCACTGGTGGGCCCATTCCAAAGCGGTAAAACCACACTTCTTGAAGCGATATTGGCGCGCACCGGCGCCATCCCCCGCGCCGGCAGCGTCGATGCGGGAACTTCGGTCGGCGACGCCAGCGCCGAGGCCCGCCATCACAAGATGGGCGTCGGTCTCACGGCGGCCACCACCAGCTTCATGGGCGAGAGCTTCACTTTTATCGATAGCCCGGGGTCGATCGAATTCGCGCATGACATGCGTGCGGCGATTCCCGCGGTCGATGCCGCGGTGGTGGTCTGCGAGGCCGACGAAAAGAAGCTGCCGCAACTGCAGATTATCCTGCGCGAGCTCGAGGATCTCGGCATTCCGCGCTTTTTGTTTCTCAACAAGATCGATCGCGCCAGCAAGCGCATCCGCGAGACGCTCGCGACCTTGCAGCCGGCGTCGCGGATTCCGCTGGTATTGCGGCAGATCCCGATCTGGAACGGCGACCTGATCGCGGGCTTCGTCGATCTGGCGCTGGAACGCGCCTTTGTCTATCGCGAGCACAAGGCTTCCGAAGTCGTGACGCTGGAAGGCGGCGACCTCGATCGCGAGAAGGAAGCCCGGTTCTCGATGCTGGAAAAGCTCGCCGATCATGACGACGCGCTGATGGAACAATTGCTCGAGGATATTCCGCCGCCGCGCGATGCGGTGTTTGACGATCTGGCCCGCGAACTGCGCGAGGGGCTGATCTGTCCGGTGCTGCTCGGCTCGGCTACCCGCGAGAACGGCGTGCTGCGCCTGATGAAGGCGCTGCGGCATGAAGCGCCCGGCGTCGATGAAACCGCCAAGCGTCTCGGCGCCGCTTCGCCGAAGGATGCGCTGGCCTATGTGTTCAAGACCACGCATCTGCAGCACGGCGGCAAACTATCGCTGACGCGCCTGCTGGCCGGGCGTCTGGAGGATGGCGCCACGCTGCAATCGTCATCCGGCGAAACCGGGCGGGTATCCGGAATCCTGGCGGTGAGCGGCGCCCACGAGACCAAGCGCGCCGTCGCCGAAGCCGGCGAGACGGTGGCGCTCGGCAAGCTCGACACCATCAAGACCGGCGACACGGTCTCGAGCGGCAAGACCGCGCCGGCGGCGCTGGTGAGCATCGAGCCGTCACCGCCGGTACTCGCGGTGGCGCTGGCGGCGGCCGATCGCAAGGACGACGTGAAACTCGGCCAGGCGCTGCTGCGGCTGAACGAGGAGGATCCGTCGCTGTCGATGATCCATAACCCGCAAACCCACGACATCGTGCTGTGGGGGCAGGGCGAGATGCATCTGCGGGTGGCGCTGGAACGGCTGCGCGATCGCTTCGGCGTCAACGTCAAATCGCAGGCGCCGACCATCGGCTATCAGGAAACCATCCGCAAATCGATCACCCAGCGCGGCCGTCACAAGAAGCAATCCGGCGGTCACGGCCAGTTCGGCGACGTGGTGCTGGAGATCAAGCCGATGCCGCGCGGCGGCGGCTTCGAGTTCAATGAAAAGGTGGTCGGCGGCGCGGTGCCGCGAAACTACATCGGCGCGGTGGAAGAAGGCGTGGTCGACGGACTGGCGCGCGGGCCGCTCGGTTTTCCCGTCATCGATGTGCAGGTGACGCTGACCGACGGCTCGTATCACAGCGTGGACTCCTCCGACCTCGCGTTTCGAACCGCAGCAAGGATCGGGCTCAGCGAAGCGCTGCCGCAGTGCCAGCCGGTGCTGCTGGAGCCGATCCATGTGGTGGAGATCGTCTGTCCGACCGACGCGACCGCTAAGATCAACGCCATCCTGTCGGGACGGCGCGGGCAGATTCTCGGCTTCGATACCCGCGAGGGCTGGACCGGATGGGATCGCGTCCGCGCCATGATGCCGGAAGCCGAGATCGGCGAGTTGATCGTCGAGCTGCGCTCGGCGACTGCCGGCGCTGGCAGTTTCACGCGGGCTTTCGACCGCATGGCCGAAGTCACCGGCCGCGCCGCCGACCAGATCATCGCCGCGCACCGCGTCGCGGCGTAGCCTCCGCCTTTCACCGGCTTTGGAATGCGTCGCCCTCACCACGGGCGACGCATTCGCGTGGAGCGTGCGCGGCTTTTGCTTGCCATGTGATGTTTTTTACATCATTGTCACTATATGAAATATCATTTATGCTTCTTTGTATATGGAAGGGCCGCATGATCACGTCCTTTCAGATGAGGGCGGCGCGGGCGTTGTTGGGCATTGACCAACGGACGCTGGCCGAACTGGCCGGGGTTTCGCTGCCAACCATCCAGCGGATGGAAGCGAGCGTCGGCAATGTCCGTGGCGTCGTCGAATCGCTGACCAGGGTGGTCGATGCGTTCAATCGCGCCGGTGTCGAACTGATCGGCGAACACGCGCGCAGCGACGATGGCGGCCGCGGCGTGCGGTTGAAAGAGCCGGGTCCGCCGCGCCGGATCTGATGAAGCAGCATCGTCGCGATGGCGATCTTGCGGCCTGACGCGGAAGCAGTGTGGGGAAGGAGCATCGCAAGCCAGCCAATGCACCGAACCCATCGACCAACCTTTGCCGAGCTGTTCACGCCAAAGCTGATCACGGTGCTGCGCGAAGGCTATCGCGTTGCCGATTTTCGCGCCGATGTGATCTCCGGCCTGACGGTGGCGATTGTCGCACTGCCGCTGTCGATGGCGATAGCCATCGCCTCGGGCGTGACCCCGGATCGCGGGCTTTATACTGCCGTGATCGGCGGCTTCATCGTCTCATTGCTCGGCGGCAGCCGGTTTCAGATCGGCGGGCCTGCCGGCGCGTTCATCGTGCTGGTGGCGTTGACCGCCGAGCGCCACGGCCTTGATGGCGTGATCCTGGCGACGCTGATGGCCGGGCTGATCTTGATCGCCGCGGGTCTGCTTCGGCTCGGCACCTATATCAAATTCATTCCTTATCCGGTGACGGTGGGATTCACCGCCGGGATTGCCGTCATCATCTTTGCGAGCCAGCTCAGGGATCTCTTCGGCATTACCCTCCCCGGCAAGGAGCCGGGCGAATTGATCCCGAAACTGGAGGCGCTGGCACGCGGCTTTCCTACCGCCAATGCTTCGGCAGTCGCGGTGGCCGTCTTCAGCATCGCCATCATCGCCGTGCTTCGCAAATGGCGGCCGACCTGGCCCGGCATCCTGGTCGCGGTCGCCGCCGCCGCGTTTGCGGCATGGGCGCTGGCGCTGCCGGTGGAAACCATCGGCACCCGCTTCGGCGGCATTCCCCGGCAATTGCCGTGGCCGGCGTGGCCGGCGTTTTCGCTGGAGAAGGCATGGACGGTGCTGCCCGACGCGATTGCGTTCGCATTGCTTGGCGCCATCGAATTGTTGTTGTCGGCGGTGGTGGCCGATGGCATGACCGGCCGCAGGCATCGCTCCAATTGCGAACTGGTGGGACAGGGGTTCGCCAATATCGCATCGGCGCTGTTCGGTGGCATCTGTGTCACCGGCACGATCGCACGGACCGCGACCAATGTCCGCGCTGGTGCGCGCAGTCCCGTTTCAGGAATGCTGCATTCGCTGTTCCTGCTGCTGTTCATGCTGATCGCAGCTCCGCTGGCAAGTTACATTCCGCTCGCTGCCCTGGCGTCAGTGCTGGTGGTCGTGGCCTGGAACATGGCGGAGAAGGCCGCGTTCGCGACCTTGATCCGCTCCTCGCGCGGCGATGCCACCGTGCTGCTGGCTACCTTTCTGCTGACGATCTTTCGCAGTCTTACCGAAGGCATCCTGGTCGGCTTTGCCCTCGGCGCGGTGCTGTTCATCAATCGCATGGCAGAGATGACCGGCATCGAGACCGAAACGCCGCTGGTGGCCGACGACAGGGCTGACGACAGCAATGGCGATCGCGGGCCCTTCGATGCCGGCCTTGCCGCCGACCCCGACGTGTTGGTGTATCGCATCACCGGTGCGTTCTTCTTTGGCGTCGCATCGGCGGTGGGGACGGTGCTCGACAGCATCGCTGACACCGGCAAGGCATTCGTGGTCGATTTCGCGGCCGTGCCGCTGCTCGATTCCACCGCGGCCCATGCGATGAGCCAGGTTGCGGCAAAGGCCAGGCGCCGGGGCATCCGGCTCTACATCACCGGGGCTTCGCCGACGGTGCGCCGTGCACTGCTCACCCACGGGGTCAGCCCGCCGCGCGCGCGATATCGCGAAACCATTGCGCGGGCCGTGGCGGACATCAAGCTGCACGGTGAAAAGGCCGCTGCCGCGCCGGACGTTCTCGCCGCGGGTTAAGTCTGCAGCGCGAAGGCGTCTCCGGGCGGCATGCTGTCGTCGTCGTCAAGCATTGACAGCGAACACCGCTTGCCCGATTTGAGCGGGGTACGGTGCCGGCTCACGGGGCGCTGCAACAGGATTGGCCATGACAGCCGAAACCAAAGCCCGCGCTGCATGCCTGATCGGATGGCCGGCGGCGCATTCGCGGTCGCCGCTGATCCATCATTACTGGCTGCGCAAATTGGGCATCGAGGGCGGCTACAATATCGAGGCGGTGCCGCCGGAAGGCTTTGCCGAGTTCGTGCTGCGTCTGTCGGCGCACGGCTTTGTCGGCGCCAATGTCACCATTCCGCACAAGGAGCGCGCGCTGGCGCTGTCGACGCCGGACGCCCGCGCCCGCGCCGTCGGTGCGGCCAATACGCTCTGGTACGACGGCGGCGAGCTGCGCTCGACCAACACCGACATCGAAGGTTTTGTCAGCAATCTCGATGCCGCCGCACCCGGATGGGACGCCGCCGGGGAAGCCCTGGTGCTTGGCGCCGGCGGCTCCTCGCGCGCGGTGGTGTTCGGCCTGATCGAGCGCGGCATCAAGCGTGTGCATCTGGCCAACCGGACCATCGACCGGGCGCGGGCGCTCGCCGATCAATTCGGCGCCGGCGTTCATCCCGTGGCGTGGGATGCCATCGCCGATCTGCTGCCGGAGGCGGGACTATTGGTCAACACCACCTCGCTCGGCATGCACGGCCAGCCTCCGCTTGTGATCGATGTGAGCCGGCTGCCGCCGCAGGCCGTCGTCACCGACCTCGTCTATGTGCCGCTGGAAACCGCGCTGCTCGCATCGGCAAAGGCGCGCGGGCTGAGGACGGCCGACGGACTCGGCATGCTGCTGCATCAGGCCGTGCGCGGCTTCGAGCTGTGGTTCGGCCAGCGCCCGCTAGTCACGCCCGAGCTTCGCGCGCTGGTCGAGGCCGATCTCGTCAAGTCGTGAGCCGGAAGATGCGCTAACTGAATGATTTACTGGTCGCTCGCAGCCGTCGCGCCAGGACGCGCATCACCTTGAGGGCAAAGAACGGCGTCTGGCTGACCAGAAACAGAAACTGCTTTTCAGAAACCGGCACCAGTTCGACATCGGTGACGGCAACAGCCGTGGCGCTGCGCGGCGCATCGTCGATCAACGCCATTTCGCCGAAAATGCTGTTCGTGTTCAATTCGGCAAGCGTGCGATTGCCAAGGCGGATACCGACCTGTCCACTCTTGATAATGAAGAGTCCGTCGGCCTTGTCGCCTTCCTGGAATATCACGGACCCCGCTTTTACCGGTCGGGTTGCAATTCCTTCGCCGGCCAGCAAGCTAAAATCGATGTCATCCATCGCAAATTTGTCCATCCGTGTATGACGAAAATATCTCGGTTTTATTACAGTTGAGTATTACGGTTTGATGACAATGAATGTCGCGGGGCCCGGTTACGCACCACGATGAAGCTGGCCATCAAATGGCCAGCACGTGGTCGTCGATCTCGGCGATGGTGTTGACGCCGCACAGCCCCATGGTCACGCTGAGTTCCTTGGCGATGAGATCGATCGCCTTGGCGACACCGGGGCGGCCATAGGCGCCGAGGCCATGAACATAGGCCCGGCCGATCATGCAGGATTTGGCGCCGAGCGCGAGCGCGCGCATCACGTCCTGGCCGGAGCGAATGCCGCCGTCGAACAGCACCTCCAGCTGCGAACCCACCGCCTCAGCGATTTCCGGCAGCACCTCGATCGACGACGGCGCGCCGTCGAGTTGCCGGCCGCCATGGTTGGACACCACCAGCGCCTGGGCGCCGGTCTTTGTGGCCTCATTGGCGTCCTCGACATCGAGGATGCCCTTCAGGATCAGCTTGCCCGGCCAGATGCTGCGGATCCACTCGACATCCTTCCAGTTCAGTGAGGTGTCGAACTGGGTCGAGATCCAGGCTCCCAGCGACGTGATATCGTCGGTGCCCTTGAGATGCCCGACAAGGTTGCCGAAGGTGCGGCGCTTGCCGCGCAGCACGCCGGAGACCCAGGCCGGCTTGGTCGCGAAATCGAAGAACTTCGACAGCGTCCATTCCGGCGGCACTGTCATGCCATTCTTGATATCGGCATGGCGCTGCCCGATCACCTGCAGGTCGACGGTCAGGACCAGCGCGCTACATTTAGCGGCGATCGCGCGCTCGATCAGCGACTTGATGAAGCCGCGGTCCTTCATGACGTAGAGCTGGAACCAGAACGGCTTGTCGACATTCGCTGCGACGTCCTCGATCGAGCAGATCGACATCGTGCTCAGCGTGTAGGGTATGCCGGCGGCTTGCGCGGCGCGACAGGCGTGAATTTCGCCGTCGCCGAATTGCATGCCGGTCAGGCCGATCGGCGCCAGGATCAGCGGCAGCGCGGCGGGTTCACCGAGAATTTTGGTCGAAAGATCGCGCTTCGACACATCGACCAGGATGCGCTGGCGGAACTTGATCGCTTGAAGGTCGTCGCGATTGGCGCGCAGCGTTTCCTCGGCATAGGAGCCGCGATCGGCGTAGTCGAAGAACGCCTTGGGCACCTGTCGCATATGGCGCTGCCGCAGATCCTCGATGCAGGTGATGTGTTTCATGGACGTTCCGGAACCCTTCTTGTATTTGCCGCTTTGAGGTTTCATCTAGCATGCTTGGGCCAACCGCAAAATCGCTCCGCGGAAAAGCCGCCGCCGCCAGCCAGGAGGGCTCCATGACCGGACCACGCTCCGACGCCAAAGATGCCAAAACTATCGAGAAACGTCGGCTCGATCAGGCGCTGGAGGAGGGACTGGAAGAGACCTTTCCGGGTTCCGATCCGGTCAGCATTACCCAGCCGGCGCCCTCGAAACCGGACCATCACGTCAAGCGCAAGGACTAGCGCCGCCCCGCTTCGACCGGGATTTTGGCCATAATTGGTGTGTTAACAATACCTTAACACGGAAAGTGCCGGATCGTCCGCCGGTAATGATTCATCATATTTTTTGAAGCCATTTTAGTGCCCAAGGCAGTATAACTCGTCGGCACGCTATGGTGGTGCGCGTTTGAGGCTTCTTGCCGGACGGTTTGAGAATCGGTTCGAGAATCTTTGGCGATGTTGGGGGGTCACATGAGCCGCAAATATTTCGGAACGGATGGGATTCGGGGCCTTGCCAATGGTCTGATCACGCCGGAACTGGCGCTCAAGGTCGGGCAGGCGGCCGGACTGGTGTTCCAGCGCGGCGACCATCGCCATCGCGTCGTGATCGGCAAGGACACCCGGCTGTCCGGCTACATGATCGAATACGCCATGGTGGCGGGCTTCACCTCGGTCGGCATGGATGTGCTGCTGCTCGGCCCGATGCCGACGCCGGCGGTGGCGATGCTGACCAAATCGATGCGCGCCGATCTCGGCGTGATGATTTCCGCTTCGCATAATTTGTTCGAGGACAACGGCATCAAGCTGTTCGGCCCGCAGGGCTTCAAACTGTCCGACGATGTCGAAAAGCAGATCGAGCAGTTGCTGGATGAATTGCTCGACAAGCGTCTGGCGCAGAGCGCCAGCCTCGGGCGTGCCCGCCGTATCGACGGCGTCCATGACCGCTATATTGAATTCGCCAAGCGCACGCTGCCGCGCGATCTCAGCCTCGACGGCTTGCGCGTGGTGGTCGATTGCGCCAACGGCGCGGCCTACAAGGTGGTGCCGGAAGCGCTGTGGGAACTGGGCGCCGATGTGATTTCGATCGGCGTCGACCCGGACGGCTTCAACATCAACAAGGAATGCGGTTCCACTTCGCCGGAAGCGCTCAGCCGCAAGGTGCGCGAAATGCGCGCCGACATCGGCATCGCGCTCGACGGCGACGCCGACCGCGTCATCCTGGTCGATGAGCGCGGACATCTGGTCGATGGCGACCAGCTGCTCGCGGTGATTGCGCAAAGCTGGAAGGAAGACGGCCGCCTCGCCAAGCCCGGCATCGTCGCGACCGTGATGTCGAATCTCGGGCTTGAGCGCTTCCTCGAGGGCCACGGCATCGGACTGATCCGCACGCCGGTCGGCGACCGTTACGTGCTGGAGCAGATGCTGAGCCGCGGCTACAATCTCGGCGGCGAACCCTCCGGCCACATTATCCTGTCCGACTACGCCACCACCGGCGACGGCTTTGTCGCGGCATTGCAGGTGCTGGCGGTGGTGCAAAAACTTCGCCGCCCGGTGTCGGAAGTCTGTCACCGCTTCGATCCGCTGCCGCAGATCCTGAAGAATGTGCGCTATCGCAGCGGCAAGCCGCTCGACCACGCCGACGTGAAATCGGCCATCGTTGACGGCGAGAAACGACTCAATGGCCATGGCCGGTTGCTGGTGCGGTCGTCCGGGACCGAGCCGGTGATCCGGGTGATGGGCGAGGGCGATGACCGCATCCTGGTCGAGGAAGTGGTCGATCACATCGTTTCCGCGCTCGGCCACGCTGCCGCCGCCTGATCGCCCTTCGGGCCCAATCGCATCGCTGCCATTAGCTATTGATGCTGGTGGATGCGATGCGGCCGTCGTAGGTAACGCGTGTTCTCCCCCCAGCTAATCCCTGACGGAATCACGCCGTGAACAAGCCCGTTGTCGTCTCAGAAGAAGCGCTGGTCACGCCGGTGATCGTGCCGGACGTGACTTCCGATGACGTCGCTCATAGGACGGCGGCGGCGGGACCGGCCTACATCGTGCTGGGCGGCATCAGCTTCTCGCACTTCCTCAACGACACCATGCAGTCGCTGATTCCATCGGTCTATCCGATTTTCAAGGAAAGCTACGCGCTCGACTTCGCGCAGATCGGCCTGATCACGCTGGCGTTCCAGTTCACCGCATCGCTGCTGCAGCCCCTGGTCGGACATTTCACCGACAAGAAGGCGCAGCCGTTCTCGCTCGCCATCGGCATGGCATCGACATTCTTTGGTCTGCTGCTGCTCAGCGTCGCGCACCACTATGGCGTCATCCTGATAGCGGCGGCCCTGGTCGGGCTGGGCTCGGCGGTGTTCCATCCGGAGTTGGCGCGGATCGCGCGGCTCGCTTCGGGCGGCCGCTATGGTTTTGCACAATCGGTGTTTCAGGTCGGCGGCAATTTGGGAACGTCGATGGGCCCGCTGCTTGCGGCATTGATCGTGGTGCCGTTCGGCCAGCCCAGCATCGCGTGGTTTTCCTCGATCGCGTTTCTCGCGATCGTCATCCTGTGGCGGATCGGGTATTGGTACCGGCCGCAGATCGCAGCGAAAAAGTTTGCGGCGATCGAACCGCATCCGGATGCGCCGGATTCGCGGCGGGTGAAGTTGGCGCTGGCGGTGCTGGTGGCGCTGTTGTTCTCCAAGCAGCTCTACGTCTCGAGCCTGTCGAGCTATTACATCTTTTACCTGATCGACAAGTTCAACGTCTCGACCCAGGCTGCGCAACTTTATCTGTTTCTCTTTCTCGCGGCCAACGCGGTGGGCGTCTTCTTCGGCGGGCCGCTGGGCGATCGCTTCGGCCGCAAATATGTCATCTGGTTTTCGATCCTCGGCGCGCTGCCGTTTACGCTGGCGCTGCCCTATGCCGGTTTGTACGCCAGCGCGGTGCTGACGGTGGTGATCGGCCTGATCATCTCGTCGGCGACGTCGTCGATCATCGTGTTCGCGCAGGAATTGATGCCGCACCGGTTCGGGATGATCTCCGGCGTGTTCTTCGGCGTCGCGTTCGGTATCGGCGGCCTCGGCGCCGCCGTGCTCGGTGAGGTCGCCGACCATACCGGCATCGCGTTCGTCTATCAGGTCTGCGCGTTTCTGCCGGCGATCGGGCTGCTCGCGGTGTTCCTGCCGAATATGAGGGCGAAGTAGCGAACAGAGGGGGTAGCGAATAGCGAATAGGGTATCCTTAGCCACTCGCCATTCGCTATTTGCCAGCTTGCCGCTCCCCATTTCATCAACACATCGTTCACACTTGTGGCGGCTTTGCCAATTTTTCGTGGCGAAAGTGCACCACTGAATAAGCGCCGGCGAAAGAAAAGAGAGAAATTATCAACCTTAAAAATTAGGGTTAAGTGCCGCTTAAGGTTTTGGTGCGATCGTCCGACCGTGAGTTTTAGATGTGGGGCCTCCGTTGTCTGCCTCACCGGCCAAAAGGACGAAGCCAATGCGTAGCGTTAAATATCTCGTGGCCGCCGGAGCGGCATCCTTGCTCTCGTCGGCAGCGTTCGCGGCCGACTTGCCCATCATGCCTCCACCGATGCCATATGCCCCCCCACCTGTCGAAGAGTTCGGCGGATGGTATCTGCGTGGCGATATCGGTTTCAGCAATCAAAACGTGAAGAGCGTTCGCGATACCAACAGCGCTGCCTACGACAACGTGGCCGTCTCCTCGACTGGCAGTTTTGACAGCGCCGGAATCTACGGCGGCGGCGTCGGTTATCGGTTCAATAATTGGTTCAGGGTGGATGTCACCGGTGAATACCGTGGCAAGTCCAATTTCACGGGCCTCGATGTCATCACTGGGACCGGTCCGTTCACCGGTTTTGTCGGGACCGACGCTTATGGCGCAACCAAGTCGGAACTTCTCTTTCTCGCCAACGCTTATGTCGATCTCGGTACTTGGTATTGCATAACGCCGTTCCTCGGCGCCGGTGTCGGTACGTCGCGCGTATCGATCGGTAATTTCACGGACACCGGTGATTTCATCAACGGCGGCATTCAGAATCACAGCTTCAACTCTGCCGGCCAAGCCTCGCAGTGGAATTTCGCCTGGGCGCTGCATGCGGGTCTTGCTTACAGGATCAGCCCGGGCCTTACGCTCGAACTTGCCTATAGCTACGTCAACCTCGGTAACGGCATAACTGGCGCGACCAACTCATTCGATCAAGTGACCAACACAACCCACGCTGCCTTCTCGTACAACAACATCACTTCGAACGATGTGAAACTGGGCTTGCGTTGGGAGCTCAACGCGCCGCCGGTCTATACGCCGCCACCCCTGATCACCAAGGGCTGATCGGCTCTCCCTCTCTCGACACCTGCCAAACGGCGCGGGCTTCCCGCGCCGTTTTATTTTGCGCGACGGGCAGGCTTTCGACGGAAAACCACGCGGCCGCGAGCCCTCGACAACGATTGGTTAAGGTTAACAGGCGATGATCAACACACGTCCAGAGTGTTCGATGGGAGTGTTGCGATGCGTAGATTTTTGCTGGCGGCAATGATGTTCGGAACGGCGGCAGGCGCGCAGGCGGCCGACATGCCGGATTTCCTTCACGGCTCGCTGCTGCCGTCGGGTCCTTCACCGACCGTCAACTGGCAGGGATTTTACGTCGGCGGCCAGGGCGCGGTCGGCGAGTCCGATATGAATTTCACCGGTGCAACGCAAAGCGTCGCAGCCAAGCTGCTTGTCGATACCGCCGAGGAGCAAGCAGCCTCCGTTTCTTCATGGCCGCTGGGAGGCAAGATCTCGACTCGCGGCACCGGCTTTGGCGGCTTCGTCGGCTACAACAGCCAATGGGACAGCGTCGTTTTAGGCCTCGAGTTCAATTACCTGCATGGCAACTTCGGCGGCACGCAATCCGACAGCATGTCTCGCCAGTTCGTCGACGGCCTGGGTATCACCGACCAGGTGACATATGCGTCCAGCGCCTCGATCGCGATTTCCGACATGGGAACGTTTCGCGCCCGCGCCGGTTATGCGGTCGGATCGTTCCTGCCCTATATGTTCGGCGGGGTAGCGCTGGGACAGGCCGATATCGTCAGGACCGCCACGATCTCAGGGACTCAGGACGGTGTGCCCTTCACACCCCTCACCGCGACGGTTGGACAATACAGCCACCTGATCTACGGCTATTCCGGCGGCGTAGGTGTCGACATGATGCTGATGTCATGCCTGTTTATGCGGGCGGAATGGCAATACGTTCGGTTCACCTCGGCGATCGATACCGACGTCAACACCTTCAGCGTCGGTCTTGGCTACAAATTCTGATCGCTGATCCAGGATCCCGCCCAAACCCGTTGACATGGCGGATTTCGCCTGCTGCTCTGTCGCTGTTCCAGAACGACGGTGGCCGGCCATGAAAATCTACGGCGACACCAATTCGGGCAATTGCCTCAAGGTGAAATGGGTCTGCGACACCCTGGCGCTGCCCTATGGCTGGATCGACGTCGACACGCGCAAGCGCGAGACGCGCACCGCGCCATTTCTCAAAATGAACAGCGCGGGGCAGGTGCCCGTGATCGAATTCGACGACGGCCGGGTGCTGGCCGAATCCAATGCCATCATCCGCTATCTTGCCCGCGGCAGCGATCTCATTCCGGCCGACGCCTTTGCCGCGGCAAAGATGGACGAATGGCTGTTCTGGGAACAATACAGCCACGAGCCCTATGTCGCGGTCTGCCGCTACCAGATGGTCTATCTCGGCAAGCCGGCCTCCGACCTCGATCCGGACAAGATCAAGCGTGGCTATGCGGCGCTGGCGCGGATGGAGCAGCAGCTTGCGGCGACGCAATTCCTGGTCGGCGATGCCGTCTCGCTCGCCGACGTCTCGCTGCTCGCCTATACGAGGTTGGCGCATGAAGGCGGCTTTCACCTCGACGGTTATGCCGCCGTGCGGCGCTGGATCGGCGAGACCGAACGATCTCTCGGGCTGGCGCCGGCGCGTTGAGACGGATTTTCGGGATTTCATCCCGGTGATGTCGCGATGACATTTCGATTTGATGACAAAACGGGCATCGTTGTCACAATGCGGGCTGCCGTTGCGACCATTGCGAAACGCGCTTTGCGATTTGTTCCGGTTAACGCCCGATAAACTAAGCAGGCCTTCGTAATTTTTTTCGTGGAACGATCCATGACAGAGTGGCGTATCCCGTGGGCTCGGGCGGCTTGGGGATTGCCAATGAAAAATTATTCAATTGTCCGGATCGGCAACGAGTACGTTGTGCAGGCGGACGAAAAAAGCGTTCTGAAAATCGCCAGCAGGCGACGAGCCGCCAGGCTCGTCACCGACGCCGCCGAACTGCTGGATTCGCAGCCAGCCGCCCCGTTGTCGGCGGACGGTGACGCCGAATCATCAATCGACCGTGATCCCGGGACAATACCGGATCCTTCCGAAGCTCCTTGACGCTGCAAGACGATTCCCTTATGCACCGCGGCGGGACACCTCCCCCCAACGGGAGGCTTGCTATCTGGAAGGATAGATCATGACTGCAGCGAAGCCCGCTTTGCGGCCCGATGTGCCGCATTTTTCGTCCGGCCCCTGTGCCAAGCGCCCCGGCTGGAACCCCCAATATCTCAAAGACGCCGCCCTTGGCCGTTCGCACCGCGCGAAAATCGGCAAAGCCAAGCTCAAGCTCGCGATCGAGTTGACGCGCGAGGTGCTTGAAGTACCTGCCGGCTACAAGATCGGCATTGTGCCGGCTTCCGATACCGGCGCGGTCGAAATGGCGCTGTGGTCGCTGCTGGGTGCGCGCCCGGTGACCACGATCGCCTGGGAATCGTTCGGCGAGGGCTGGGTCAGCGATATCGTCAAGGAATTGAAGCTCAAGGACGTCACCAGGCTGCATGCCGGCTATGGTGAAATTCCCGACCTGAGCAAGGCCGATCCGGCCTCCGACATTGTCTTCACCTGGAACGGCACCACCTCGGGTGTGCGTGTTCCCAATGCCGACTGGATCAGCGCGACGCGCGAAGGCCTGACGATCTGCGACGCGACTTCGGCGGCGTTTGCGCAGAAGCTCGACTGGGCCAAGCTCGATGTGGTGACCTTCTCCTGGCAAAAGGCGCTGGGCGGCGAGGCCGGCCACGGCATGCTGGTGCTCAGTCCGCGCGCCGTGGCGCGGCTCGAAAGCCACACGCCGGCTTGGCCGTTGCCGAAAATCTTCCGCATGACCAAGGGCGGCAAGCTCAACGAAGGTATCTTCGAGGGCGAGACTATCAACACCCCGTCGATGCTGTGCGTTGAGGATTATCTCGACGCGCTGCACTGGGCGAAATCGGTCGGCGGTCTCAAGGCCCTGATTTCGCGCGCCGACGCCAACACAACGGTGCTCGCCGACTGGAAGGCGAGAACGCCGTGGATCGATTTTCTGGCCGTGGATCCGGCGATCCGCTCCAATACCTCGGTGTGCTTGAAGGTGGTCGATCCGGCCATCACCTCGCTGACGCCGGATGCGCAAGCCGATTTCGCCAAGAAGCTGGTCGCATTGGTCGAGAAGGAGGGCGCCGGCTACGACTTTGCGCACTACCGCGATGCGCCGGCGGGCCTGCGCATCTGGTGCGGCGCGACCGTCGAGGCCAAGGACGTCGCGCTTTTGACGCAGTGGATCGACTGGGCCTTCGCCGAGACCAAGGCGGCATTACCGAAGGCTGCGTGAGTTCGTTCATTCCATCATCGTCATGGCCGGGCTTGACCCGGCCATCCATCAAAAAAAGTTGGACCCCCGGGTCAAGCCCGGGGGTGACGATATCAAATGCATCGTCCACCAACGGATCATCCCATGTCCAAACCCAAGGTTCTCATTTCCGACGCGTTGTCGCCCGCCGCCGTGCAGATCTTCAAGGATCGCGGCATCGAGGTGGATTTCCAGCCTAACCTCGGCAAGGACAAGGATAAGCTCGCGGAGATCATCGGTCATTATGACGGCCTTGCGATCCGCTCCGCCACCAAGGCGACCGCCAAGATCATCGAGAAGGCGACGCGGCTGAAGGTGATCGGCCGCGCCGGGATCGGCGTCGACAATGTCGAGATACCGGCCGCGACGGCCAAAGGCATCATCGTCATGAACACGCCGTTCGGCAATTCGATCACCACCGCCGAACACGCCATCACCCTGATGCTGGCGCTGGCGCGCGAGATTCCGCAGGCCGATGCATCGACCCAGGCCGGCAAGTGGGAGAAGAACCGCTTCATGGGGGTCGAGATCACCGGCAAGACCCTGGGCGTGATCGGTTGCGGCAATATCGGTTCGATCGTCGCCGACCGCGCGCTCGGCCTGCGCATGAAGGTGATCGCATTCGACCCGTTCCTGTCGCCGGAACGCGCCAAGGACATCGGCGTCGAGAAGGTCGATCTTGAAGACCTGTTCAAACGCGCCGATTTCATCACCCTGCATACGCCGCTGACCGAAAAAACCAGAAACATCATCGATGCCGCGGCGCTGGCCAGGATGAAGAAGGGCGTGCGCATCGTCAATTGCGCGCGTGGCGGACTGGTCGACGAGCAGGCGCTGGTCGATGCGCTGAATTCCAGGCAGGTCGCGGGAGCGGCGTTCGACGTGTTCGTCGAGGAGCCGGCCACGTCCAACGTGCTGTTCGGCCATCCGAACGTGATCTGCACGCCGCATCTGGGTGCGGCCACCACCGAAGCGCAGGAGAACGTGGCGCTTCAGGTCGCCGAGCAGATGTCGGACTATCTCCTGAGCGGCGCGATCTCCAATGCGGTGAATTTCCCGTCGATTACCGCCGAAGAGGCGCCCAAGCTGAGGCCGTTCATCGAATTGGCCGAAAAGCTCGGCTCGTTCGCCGGCCAACTCACCGAGAGCGGCCTTACCAAGGTGCAGATCACCTATGAGGGGCACGTCGCCGAAATGAAGATCAAGGCGCTGACCTCGGCGGCGCTGTCGGGACTGCTGCGGCCGATGCTGGGAGACGTCAACGTGGTCTCGGCGCCGGTCGTCGCCAAGGAGCGCGGCATGGTGGTCGACGAGGTCGTGCGCGCGGCGCAGAGCGACTACGAAAGCCTGATTACGGTCACCGTCACCACCGAGCGGCAGGTGCGTTCGGTTTCCGGCACGGTCTATGCCGACGGCAAGCCGCGGCTGGTCGATATCAAGGGTATCCGCGTCGACGCCGAATTCGGAAAATCGATGATCTATGTCACCAATGAGGACAAGCCCGGATTTATCGGCCAATTCGCGGGCCTGCTCGGCGACGCCAAAATCAACATCGCGACCTTCCATCTCGGCCGCAACAAGCAGGGCGGCGACGCCATCGCGCTGGTCGAGGTTGACGGCGCGGTGCCGGCGGACGTGCTCGCCAAGGTGCAGGCGCTGCCGCAGGTCAAGCAGGCCAAGGCTCTGATCTTTTAAGGCTCTGATCTTTTAAGGCTCTGATCTTTTGAGACTCTGAGTTTTTGCGGTTCAGGCATTTCAAGCCGGCACTTTTGAAGTGCCGGCTTTTTCAGCAATGGGATGCACTCAATTCGAGCGCCAAGTCGCGTCGGTCAAGGAGCTTTCGTAACAAAGTTCTAAGGGATTTTTACCATATTGGGCATCGACGCAACCCCGCCGCTCGCACGCCCGCATATGCACATCCCGGAGACCTTGCCGTGAAGCTGAACAATCTGACGATTACCCCCAAACTCGGAATCCTGCTGGGGGTGACTTTGTTCGGCCTCTGCATCGCCGGCGCGCTCGCGGGCTATCTGATGCAGCGTGAGATGTTCAATGCCCGGCTTGATCAGGTTCACTCCATCGTCGACGTCGCGCGTAACATGGCGATCGGATTGCAGAAGCAGGTGGATGCAGGGCAGCTCACCAAGGAAGCTGCTTTGGCCGAATTCGGTCGCCGCGCCAACACCATGACCTATGACAACGGCGCCGGCTATCTGTTCGGTACGACCTATGACGGCATTACGGTACTGGCGCCCGATCCGAAGCAGATCGGCACCAATCGCATGGATCTGGTGGTCAATGGCCGGATGATCTCGCGTGAATTGCTCGACGGCGTCAAGGCCAAGGGCGAAATGGTGCTGACCTATGAATATGTCAGGCCCGGCGAGGAAAAGCCGGCTCGCAAGGTCAGCTACGCCACCGCGATACCCGGCTGGAACATGTTTGTCGGCTCCGGGGCCTATCTCGACGACCTAGACGCCAAGTTGAAACCGGTGATCTGGGCGCTCGGCCTTGCGATTCTCATCATCGGCGTGATCTCCGGCGGCATCGCCTGGCTGATCGGCCGCAGCATCAGCCGGCCGCTCAGCCAACTCGGCGCCCGCATGCGCGGGCTGGCCGACGGCGCGCTGGACGCGGAAATTCCCGGGATCGAGCGCGGCGACGAGGTCGGTGCGATGGCCGCGACCGTTCAGATCTTCAAGGACAATGCCCTGCGCATCCGCGGGCTCGAAAAGGTCGAGGCGGAAACCCAACACCGCGCCGCGGCCGAGCGGCGTGCGGCCATGGAGAACATCGCCGACGATTTCGAACGCAGCGTCAAGGGCATCGTCAGTTCGGTGGCGACCGCGGCGGCGGGAATGCAGACCACCGCGCAATCCATGACCGCGACTGCGAGCGATGCCAGCGCGCGCGCCGCGACCGTCGGCGCTGCGTCCGACAGCGCATCGAACAATGTGGGAACCGTCGCGGCAGCCGCCGAAGAACTGTCGAGCTCGGTCGCCGAGATATCGCGGCAGGTGACGCAATCGAGCAAGATCGCCGCCCAGGCGGTCGGGGATGCCGAGCGGACCAACGCCACCGTCCAGATATTGTCGACCGGAGCCGAGAAGATCGGCGAGGTAGTCAAGCTCATTCACAGCATCGCCGCCCAAACCAACCTGCTGGCGCTCAACGCCACCATCGAAGCGGCACGCGCCGGCGAATCCGGTCGCGGCTTCGCCGTCGTTGCCTCCGAGGTGAAGGCGCTCGCCAATCAGACCGCCAAGGCTACCGAGGAAATCGCGACGCAGGTCTCCGCCATGCAGTCGTCCACCAGCGAGGCGGTTCAGTCGATCGGCGGCATCACCGAAACCATCGCACAGATGAGCGAGATCACCACCAGCATTGCCGCTTCGGTCCAGCAGCAGGGTGAAGCGACCCGTGAGATCGCGCGCAACATTCAGTCGGCCGCGGCTGGATCGAGCGAGATCAGCGCCCACATCGGCGGCGTCACCACGGCGGCAGCGGCTACCGGCATTGCCGCCTCGGATGTGCTCTCCAACGCGCGCGAACTCGACAACCAGTCGGGCATGTTGCGTCATGCGGTCGACGAGTTTCTGACCAAGGTCCGCGCGGCATAGGCCGATCCAAAAAGCCGTGTCTTGAATCGATTGCCCGTTCGGGGTTCTGGAGCCTTGACCATTCCGATTGAAATCGGAACGGAGGCTTTGTTTCTCATTTTGATGAGTTTTCTTCCCGCCACGTTTTTTGGAAGCAGGCCCGCCGCGCGCCGGCTCGGCCGCGCCTTACTGAAACCTCAATCGAACCAGCTTCTCTGCCACGACGTCTTACTCACTTGGGGCGGTATGCCCTGACCGAGGCGGCAGGCCTTTCCGCGCGTCTGGCCTGGACCAGCCTCGATTTCGCCGGCGACGCGCAGAGATTTGCGGGAGAGAAATCATGCATATTGTTGCGAGACGCCTGGCAACGACCAGCCTCGTCGTTTTTGCAAGCTTTGCCGCGGTGCAGGCCAGGGCCGGCAGCCTAGAAGCGACATCGGCGGTCGATGCCGTCACCGTCTATCCCGACGGCGCCAGCATCACGCGCGTCGTCATGGTCGAGATTCCCGGCGGTGACAATACGCTTGTGATCAAGGATTTCCCGCTGGCGCTCGATCCGCTCTCGCTGCGGGTGGAGGGCGAGGCGGACACCAGGATTACCATCGGGGCGATCGATACGCGGCCACCCCGCGCCGCGCCTCCGGTCAATCTGCCTGAACTCGACAAGCGCATCGAGGCGTTAAAGGACGAACGCGCCGACCTGCAGGGCGTGATCGCAGCCGCCACCGCGCGGCGCGGTTTCGCCGTGCGTTTTGCCGATGCGTCCCCGGCGGGAATAGGTGACAAGGGCGAGGCGCGTCCGATCGCCGATTGGCGCGCGGCCTTTGCCGCGGTCGCGGAAGAAGTGGCAACGGCGGACTCCGCCATTCGCGACGCGGAGCACAAACAACGCGATATCGATCGGCAGATCGCCCGGCTGGAGTCGGATCGCGCGATCAAGCCGCCAAGCAAGCTCGAGGTGAGGATTGATCTTGCAGCCGCCGCGGCAGCCAAGGCGACGCTGCGCGTGACCTATGCCGTGCGGGGTGCGCGATGGACGCCGCTCTATGACGCCCGACTTGACACCGGCGCCAGGGACCGCAAGCCCGCGCTTGAGCTGGTGCGTCGCGCCGAAGTCACCCAGACCACCGGAGAGGACTGGTCGAATGTCGCGCTCAGCGTTTCGACCGTGCGCAGCGCGCGCGGCGGCAACGCGCCCGAGCTCAATTCGCTGATCGTCCAGTACCCGCCTCCCGCAGCCCCGATGCCCGCGAGTCCAGCCCTGCCGAGTACAGCCTTGCGGAGCATGAAGAGGGCCGCCCCGGCGCTCAAAGCGCTCGACGCGCCCACGGAACAGGCTGACGAGCAGCAGGCTGTCGCCGACGTCAGCGGCTTCCAGGTGGTGTTCAGAATTCCGGGCCGCGTCAGCATCGGCGCGAGCGAGGGCGCCAAGAGCCTGCGCATCGCCACAGCGACCATTGCGCCGGATCTTACCGTCCGGTCGGTTCCCGTGATCGATCCGACCGCGTTTCTCGAGGCGAGCTTCATACAACGCGAGGAAGCGCCGTTGTTGCCGGGCCGCGTCGCGATCTATCGGGACGGTGTATTTGTCGGCCGCGTTCAAATGACCGCGGCGGGCAAGGAGGAAAGCGTACGGCTCGGTTTCGGCGCCGATGACAAGGTCAAGGTTGAACGCACCGTCGTCAAACGCAACGAAGGCTCGGCGGGCCTGATCGTGACGACATCGAAGACCGACGAGCGCTCGTTCAAGACTGTTGTTCGCAATGGCCATGATTTCCCGATCAGGATCGCCATCGAGGATCAATTGCCGATCAGCGAAAATGAAGAGATTCAGGTCGAAATGCTGCCCTCGACGACGCCGCCGACCGCGACCAACCTGCGCGACAGGCGCGGCGTGCTGGAGTGGGCCTTCGAAGCCAAGCCAGGTGAACTCAAGGACATTGCCTTGGCCTGGCGCGTGCGCTGGCCCAAGGACAAAAGCGTCGTGATGACGCCGGCCGGATAATGCGATCCACAGGCTGGCGAATTCGCATGCGCCGCCGGCATCATCGCGCTTGCATTGATCGACGGTTGTCACCGTCGATGACTTCGTGTCTGATCCGGGACTGAACGTGCCGAGGATCGCATAACAGATCCGTGGATCGGGAGAAGCCCGCGATGCAGTACCAGCACATCATTGTCGATCACCCAAGGCCGCGCGTTCAGCGCATCACGCTCAATCGCCCGGAAAAACGCAATGCGCTGAACAATCGGCTGCGCGCTGAAGTGTTCGATGTCCTGCAGTCGGCCGATCGCGATCCGGAGATATCGAACTCGATTTTGCGTGGCGCCGGTCTGCTTTTCCGCGGGCTACGACCTGTCGTCGAACAATTCGGTCGATCAGCCCTACCATTCGGCGTCGGGTCCGGGTCAATGGCCTCGCCACGTCGTCGACGGATGGTTCTCGATTTGGGATCTTGCCAAGCCGGTGATCGCGCAGGTCCACGGCTATTGTCTTGCCGGCGGTACCGAGCTCGCAACCGCCTGCGACGTGGTCTACGTCGCCGACGATGCCCAGATCGGGTATCCGCCGGTGCGGCTGATGAGCCCGCCCGACATGCAATATCATCCATGGCTTGTCGGCATGCGCCGCGCCATGGAATTGATGCTGACCGGGGATGCGATGTCCGGGCGCGAGGCCGCCGAATGGGGCTTTGCGACGCGCTCGTTTCCGCTCGACGAACTCGACCAGCGCACGCTCGATTTCGCCGAGCGAGCCGCCAAGGTTCCGATCGAATTGCAGCAACTCAACAAGCGTTCGGTACACCGCGCGATGGAGATCATGGGCGCACGGGCGGCGATGCGGGCCGGCACCGAACTCCAGGCATTGGCGTTCACGACCGAAGCCAGCCGCGCCTACATGTCGACGTTCAGGCGCGACGGCGCCAGTGTCAAGCAGCAGCTCGATCAGCGCGACTCTGCCTTTGGCGATTATCGTACGCGCAAGACGTGAGAGTACGGCCGTGGGCGTTGATCTGTTGAACATCGAAGGCCTCGAGGCGCTGCGGCATCAGGGGCCGATCGTGATGGTGAATCTGATGCGGTTCTTCGAGCGCTCGCTTGATGGCGACGGCAGCGGCTGGGATGCCTATCTGCGCTACAGCGCGCTCACGGTGCCGATGATCAAGGCGCGCGGCGGAACGTTGCTGTGGACCGGTGATGCCAAGGCGGTCGCGCTCGGCGCCCGGCACGGCCATCAATGGGATTATCTGGCGCTGGTGTATTATCCCGACGTCGCGGCCTTCATCGACATGATGACCTCGGCGGATTACGAAAATCACTGCGATCCGCACCGCCGCAACGGATGCGCGGAGCATGTGATCATCTGCACCAAGGAAGCCTACAGCAAGTTCAAGGCCCCGTGACTTGCGGGGCCGCGGGCGCGGAGGCCTTGCGCGACGCCACATAGACGCCGGTCAAAACCAGCGCGAAGCCGACGACGTGGAACAGTTGCGGGCGCTCGCCGAGAAATACCATCGCCATCACCGCTCCGAACAGCGGCGTCATATGAAAGAACGGCGCGGCGCGGTTGGCGCCGATCAGTTGCACGCCGCGATTGAAGCACAGATACGCCACCGTCGAGGGAAACACCGCGACATAAAACAGCATCAGCAGGTTGGTGGCGTTCAGTTGCGCCAGCGGACGCGAGCACAGTTCCCAGATCAGCAGCGGAAACAGGCACGCCGCGCCGCAACCGAAGGTAAATACGGCAAACGACAGGCCGTGAATCGGCGGGCGCTTCAAGGTCAGCACCGAATACAGCCCGAAGATCGCCATCGCGAAGGTGAAGATGATGTCGCCCTTGTTGAACTGGATGCTGGCGAGCGCCGTCAGGTCGCCGTGCAGCAGGATCACCAGCACGCCGACCAGCGACAGCGCGACCCCGCCGGCCTGCGCCAGTGTCAGGCGGACGCCGAGCAGGATCAGCGACCACACCGCGACGAACAGCGGCCCGGCCGACTGCAGCAGCAGCGTGTTCAGCGCCTGGGTGTGTTCGAGCGCCCAGTATTGCAGGGTGTTGAAGGCGCTGATTCCGGTAACTGAAATGAAGATCATGGTGCCGAGCCGGGCGCGGATCGTGCCCCAGTCGCGCTTGAGGTGTTTCCATGCGAACGGAAGGATAATCAGAAAGGCAAGCCCCCAGCGTAGGAACGACAGCGTCACCGGCGGAATATGCCCGGCGGCGAGGCGGCCGACGATGGCGTTGCCGGCCCAGCACAGCGCGGTGATGCAGAGCAGGACGTAAGGCTGGTTGGCAAGCCATCCGCCGGGAGAAGCGGCGTTGGCGGCTGGATCGGAAGCGGACATGCGGCGGTCGTTCTTGATCCGGTTCAAACACGCCGCGGCCTCCGGCCCGGTGCTTGGCACCAGGCCGGAATTTTTACCCGGCGCTGCTCACAGACACCGATTTTCGCCAACCAACAATGGGCTGGATGCATCGCGACCATGCGTACGGCGGTCGGAGGCGTTGCTCGCCCGGCTGCAGGCGCGCTGCTGTGGCCGTAACGAAAACGCTGGTTTGCAGGCCGCGCCGCCGGGCCCGCCCCGGTTCAGGAGGCGGTTGCGGCGACCCGCCGCGCTGTCCCGCCGCACCCTCGCCGGACTCTTGGATTTTCGGGGGATATCAATGGCTTGGGACCCCTCCAAGTCGGCACCGAAACCCCTTCTTGCTTGCGTCGATAGCCCGCATCCTTTATCCGGTGAGATGCCTCGCATGCGAGCGGCCCCCGGCCGTGTTTTGGCTGGGCGCATGATCCGGAAAAGCAGGCACCGGTTTTCCGAACCGATCATGCTCGTGCAGAGAGTTTTGCAGAGGGAACATCCGCGAAATGGCCAATGTTGTCGTCGTCGGCGCCCAGTGGGGCGACGAGGGGAAGGGCAAGATCGTCGACTGGTTGTCGGAGCAGGCTGACATCGTCGTGCGTTTCCAGGGCGGCCACAATGCCGGTCACACGCTGGTCATCAACGGCGAAACCTACAAGCTGGCGCTGCTGCCGTCGGGCGTGTTGCGGCCCTCCAAGCTTGCGGTGATCGGCAACGGCGTGGTGGTCGATCCGCAGGCGTTCCTCGATGAAATCGCCAAACTGCGGGGGCAGGGCGTGGCCATCAGCCCGGAAAACCTGCGCGTCGCCGAAAACGTCACGCTGATCCTGCCGCTGCATCGCGAGCTCGATGCGCTCCGCGAAACCGGCAATGCGATCACCGCGATCGGCACCACACGGCGCGGCATCGGTCCGGCCTACGAGGACAAGGTCGGCCGCCGCGCGATCCGGCTGATGGACCTCGCCGATCTCGACACGTTGCCGCACAAGATCGAGCGGCTCCTGGCGCATCACAATGCCTTGCGCCGCGGCCTCAACCTCGAGAACGTCGACGGCGCCGGAATCCTGAAAGACCTGACCGCATTGGCGCCGCAGCTTCTGCCTTACGCCGAAACGGTGTGGCGGCTGCTCGACCTCAAGCGCCGCGAGGGCAAGCGGATCCTGTTCGAGGGCGCGCAGGGCGCGCTGCTCGATGTCGACCATGGCACCTATCCCTACGTCACCTCGTCCAACACCGTGGCGGCGCAGGCGGCGACCGGCACCGGCCTCGGGCCGAGTGCGGTCGGTTATGTGCTCGGGATCTGCAAGGCCTATACGACCCGGGTCGGGCAGGGGCCGTTCCCGACCGAGCTCCTGAACGAGATCGGCGAGGAGATCGGCCGCCGCGGCAAGGAATTCGGCGTCAACACCGGGCGCAAGCGGCGCTGCGGCTGGTTTGACGCGGTGCTGGTGCGCCAGACCGTGCGGACCTGCGGCATCCATGGCCTGGCGCTGACCAAGCTCGACATTCTCGATGGTTTCGAGGAGATCGAGGTCTGTGTCGGTTATATGCTGGACGGCAAGGAAATCGACCATTTGCCGGCAGGCGAGGGCGCCCAGTCGCGGGTGGTGCCGCTTTATGAGACCATCGAGGGCTGGAAGGAGCCGACCGCCAATGCCCGGTCCTGGGCGGACCTGCCGGCGCAGGCCATCAAATATGTCCGCCGGGTCGAAGAACTGGTCGGTTGTCCAATCGCCTTGCTTTCGACCAGTCCGGAGCGCGAGGATACTATTTTGGTGCAAAACCCGTTCGAGGCTTAACGCGATGTTACCGGAAAGCCCGCAATGTTGAGTCAAGATGGCTGATTACTACCCGCTGATCGCCCGCGCCATTGCCGGACTGGACCCCAGTGCCCCCGGCGAGAGCCGTCGTGCGCTTTATGAGCGGGCGCGCGCGGCGCTGATCGCGCAGCTGCGCAGCGTGCAGCCTCCCTTGAGCGAATCCGAGATCACCCGCGAGCGGCTGTCGCTGGAAGAGGCCGTGCGCAAGGTCGAGTCCGAGGCCGCCCAGCGAGCCCGCGACGCGACCCGCCCCGGGGGCGACGGTTCGCGCGGGGGCCGGGCCGGCGACGCATTCCGCGCCACCACCCGCCCCGGTTCGAGGCCGGGCGAAGCCTCGCCACCGCCCTCCGTGCAGCGTCCGCGGCCGCCGGGCCCCCCCCAGCAACGCAACGACCGTCCGCCGCTCGGACAGGAAGACCGGTCGGGGCAGGACCGGCCGGGACAAGACAGGCAAGGGCAAGAACGGCAAGACCCGCGTTCGCAGCGCAACCTCCGCGTCGACCCGCCACAGCCGCGGCCGCAACCGCCGCAACTGCCGCCGCAGCTTCCGCCACAGGATCCGTCGCTGCCGCCGACCCGCGAGCGCACCGGCGCACCGCGCCGCGGCTACGACAACAGTCCCCCGCAAGCTCCGTCGGGGCCGCCCGGCGTGCGCGGCTTCCGCGACATTGCCGCCGATGCCGACGATCTCGGCCGCGCCGCCGCCCAGGCCAACCGCGCCGCGCGAAAAACCTATGCCAACGTGCAGTCGCCGTCGCCCGAGTTCGACCGGCTCGAGCCGAGCATGGAGAACCGCGGCGCCGATCCCGACGCGCCCTATTCGTATGACGAATCCGCCGAGGAGGCCGAGCACTACCCGCCGCAGCAGCCTCGTTCGCGCCTGCCGCAGGACCGCGAGCCGAAGAAACGCGTCCGTATCGGCGCAGTGTTTCCGTTCAAGAGCGCGATCGCGGTCGGCATTGTGCTGATCCTGGTCGGCGCCGGAATTCTGTGGGGCAAGTCCGCGATCTCGACCGTCAGCGGGCTGTTCAAATCGTCGACCCCGGTGGTCGAGGCGCCAAAGGACAATTCGACGCCGGTGTCGAAGCCGAAGATTCCCGACCGGGTCGGCCAGCCGTCGTCCAGCGACCAGATCGCGCCGGTGGCGCAGCGCGTGGTGCTGTATGACGAGGACCCGGCCGATCCCAAGGGCAAGCAATATGTCGGCTCGGTGGTCTGGCGCACCGAACCGATCAAGGCCGCCGCCGGCCAGCCCGCCGATATCGCGGTGCGCGCCGACATCGAAATCCCGGACCGCAAGTTCAAGATGACGATGTCGTTCCGCCGCAACACCGATACCTCGCTGCCGGCCAGTCACACCGCGGAGCTGACCTTTATCCTGCCGTCCGATTTCGCCGGCGGCGGCGTCAGCAACGTGCCGGGCCTGCTGATGAAATCCAACGAGCAGGCACGCGGCACGCCGCTGGCGGGCCTCGCGGTCAAGGTCACCGACGGCTTCTTCCTGGTCGGGCTGTCGAATGTCGAGGCCGACCGCGCGCGCAACATCCAGCTTCTGAAGGAGCGCTCGTGGTTCGACGTGCCGCTGGTCTATGTCAACCAGCGCCGCGCCATCATCGCCATCGAGAAGGGCCCGCCGGGCGAGCGCGCCTTCAACGAAGCCTTCGCGGCCTGGGGCGAGTAGGGCGCGGGCGATAACGCCTTCAATTGCAGCTGCTCGCGCGTTTTACGCGGAATCACGGTCTGACGGTTGACCGCAAAAACTGCTATACCCTGCAACAGACGCTACGCTGGCATCGTCGAGGTTGGCATGAAGCGGTATCTGATCTTCGCGGCGCTGGGCCCGCTCCTCGGCGGCTTTTTGCTGCTGGTGGCGACCACCGTGATGTCGGGATACTGGCATCAGGCCGATCTGTCCGAAGTGGCAAAGCTGTTCGTGGTTTTTCTCAAGACGCTTCAATACAGCTATCTGTTCGGCATCCTGCCCGGCCTGATGATAGCGGCAGTGGACGACATCCTGTTCCACATCCCCCGCATCGGCTGGGTGGTCCGGATGCTGATTGTCGGGGTGATCGCGTTTCTCGCCGCCGAACTGCTCTACGGCTCGCGCGGGCCCGACAGCGGCGTTACCCAGTTCTTTCTGTACGGCATGGTCGGCTTTATTCCGGCGACGATCTCGTCGTGGCTGGCGCATAAGGCGATCAAGGACCTGCCGCAACCATTGCCTTCCTCCCGGGCTTCCTCGTGATTTATGCGGCGACGGTAGACCGTTGCCGCAAGACGCGACTTGCGCCGCCTTCAGGCGTACCCCATGTGAGGGCCATGTCGAGCAACCCCATCTATTCCCGCCGCAACCACCGGAGCGCCAGTTCCGGGAACGCCACAGCCGCCACGTTTGACGGCGCGGATGCGCGCGGCCCCATCATCGATCAGGACGGACGCGAAATCCCGGCGGAAGCGTTGGGTCCGAGGTTTCGCAGCTTCCGGTTTGATTTCGGCCATTCCAGCGCCAATCCGTTCGCCCATCTCAGCCGCGAGCAGCGGCTGGCGCGGCTCGACGCGATCGCAAGGCTGCTGGACGTCGCCTTCGTGCTGCCCGGCACCAATATCCGCTACGGCATCGACGGCATCATCCGGTTGGTGCCGGTGGTCGGCGACCTGATCGCGTCGGCGTTCTCGCTATGGCTGGTGCGCGAGGCGCGCGCCATCGGCGCGCCCTGGCATGTCACGGCACGGATGCTGGCCAATGTCGCGCTGGAAGGCGCGGTCGGGATGGTGCCGGTCGCCGGCGATGCGTTCGACGTGATGTTCCGCGCCAATATGCGAAACATGCGCATCCTGCGGCAGTGGGTCGACAGACAGCCGCGTTAGCGCGTCAAATTCGGAAGCGAGGTGCTTGCGTTCAGCGATACCTCTCCCCGACGGGGAGAAGTGAAGGTAGTCGCGGACCGAACCGATTCAGATAAAACCCATCTCGCTCTGGCGATGTGGAATTAGGCCGCGTCGGCGTCCGTGTTGTCGCTGGCAGGCGCCGGCTCCGGCGCACGCGGCCGGCGCGGCAGCGGGAAATCCTGGCTCTCATACAGTGTGCGGATGCCGCTTTGATCGAAGCGGGCTTCATCGACCTGCAGATAGGCGCCGTTCAGCGAATCCGCCGGCAATTCCTCGATCGCGAACTGCACCGCGGCGGCCGCGGTGTCGAAGCGGCGATACGCGAAACCTGCCCGCTTCTTCTTGCGGATCGCGGCGGGGAATAATTCGGCGGCGGTGTTGTAGCTGAAGGAAGCCATGGTCAGTGACCCTTATCTTTTTTGGGCGAGAACGCGATCGAGACCGCGAACGGATCGCGCGGGCGCTACCAAAGCGGTGGCTGCGCCGGCACACGTCATTTCAGGACAGACCTTAATATAGGCTCGTTTGACGGAAATGCAACTCCTCACCGGCCAGATGATGAATTCGCGCATGGGGGCGCCAGTTCCAAGGTAAATCCTGATATTTCAATAAGTTACAGGATTTAGAGCTTGCCGAGCAACAACAGGATGATCAGCACCACCAGAATGACGCCGCCAAGGCCCATTCCGGAATGGCCCATGCCGTAACCATAGCCGCCGAACCGGCCGCTGAAGCCGCCCAGCAGGAAGATGATCAGGATTATGACAAGTATCAAACCAAGCGACATCGCGCGTCCCCCCGCAAACGGCCGGCGGACATAAATCTGTCACACCGTCGTTCGGGAGCAAAGCACATCGTTGGCTTTGGTTCCAGCGAAGGAACCAAAGACCACTATTTCGGCTGCAATTTCAGCGCCGCCGAATTGATGCAGTAGCGCAATCCGGTCGGGCCGGGGCCGTCCTCGAACACATGGCCGAGATGACCGTTGCACTTCGAGCAAAGAACTTCGGTGCGGACCATGCCGTGGCTGACGTCGCGTTCCTCGTCGACATGGCTCTCCGCCGCCGGCGCCGTGAAGCTCGGCCAGCCGCAGCCGGAGTTGAATTTGGCGTCCGATTCGAACAGCGTCTGGCCGCAGCCCGCGCAGGTATAGGTGCCCGGGGTTTTCTCATGCTCGTATTCGCCCGAGAATGGCCGCTCGGTCGCCTTCTCGCGCAGCACCGCATACTGCATCGGCGTCAACTCCTTGCGCCACTCGCTGTCGCTCTTCTCGACCTTGCCGGTCATCGTCTTTGTGTCGGTCATCAAGCCTCTCCTTGGGCATTCACGAAGCCGCCGTCAGTTGGTGACCTTTGCGCTGCTCACCAGCGTCGGCTTCTCGATGTAGTTTTCCGCGAAAATCTTCTTCAGGTTCTCGACCTTCGGAATGTCGTTGAACGCAATATAGGGTTGGTTCGGGTGCAGCGTCAGGTAGTCCTGATGATAGGCTTCGGCCGGATAGAACCCCTCCAGCGGCCCGACCTTGGTCACGATCGGCTTCTTGTAGACCTTGGCGGCGTTGAGCTGGGCGATATAGGCCTCCGTCACCTTCTTCTGCTCGTCATTGGTGGTGAAGATCGCCGACCGATATTGCGTGCCTGAGTCCGGACCCTGGCGGTTCAACTGCGTCGGATCGTGCGCCACCGAGAAGAAGATCTGCAGGATCTTGCCGTAGCTGATCTTTTTCGGGTCGTATTTGATCTGGACGGATTCGGCATGGCCGGTGGTCCCGGTCGAGACGACGTTGTAATCGGCGGTGCTCTTGCTGCCGCCGGCATAACCGGATACGGCGTTGACGACGCCGGCGGTATGCTGGAACACGCCCTGCACGCCCCAGAAGCAGCCGCCTGCGACGACCACGGTCTGGGTGCCGTCGGACGCCGAAACGTCCGCGGCAGGTGCGGGAATGACGACGGCGTCTTCGGCGGCGCGCGAAGGCGTGAGCGCGAAGGTTGTCATCGCCAGCGCGCCAAAAGCTGCGGCGCAAAGCGAAAGGCGGCTGAATGGGTTGCGGGACATCAGGGTTCCTCTGGGTGAAAGGTGACCGGATTGGACGGTAGTCTAGAGCAGGAGCCGCACTTCGCAACCAGTGCGGTTCGCCCGACGTACCAAGATACGCAGCGAGAGCGGCGCCGTTACAGCGCGATGCACACGAGTTCGTGAATAAATCCGGGCATTTTCATGCTGTTGCGCGCCGCCGGGCCGGGAGGACTTCTATTTGTTGCGGGGAAGTAGATCGCAATGCTTGCCGTCCGATTTTGTGCATTACAAACCCGAGGTCATCCCGGCCTTCGCCGGGACGACTTGTGGAGATGCCCTCACACCACCACGCTCAGCCGTTTCGCCGCCCGCGTGATGCCGGTGTAGAGCCACCTCGCGCGACTGTCCTGAAACGCAAAACTCTCGTCGAACAGCACCACGTCGTCCCATTGCGAGCCCTGCGATTTGTGCACGGTCAGCACGTAACCGTAGTCGAACTCGTCATAGGGCTTGCGCTGCTCCCACGGGATGGTCTCGATGGCGCCGCCGAAACAGTCGCCGCGCACCGAGACCTTGGTCACCTTGTGGCCGAAATCCTCATCCGGCGACAGCCGCATGGTGATGATCTTCGATTTCGACTGCGCGCGCGACTTCACCCGCCACAGGCCGCCGTTGAACAGGCCTTTCTTGCGGTTGTTGCGCAGGCAGACCAGCTTGTCGCCGGCGACCGGCAACGGATCGTCGATGTTCTGCTTCTGCCGCACCCGCATGTTGTAGGAACGCCGGGTATTGTTGCGCCCGACCAGCACCTGATCGGCGCTCATCACCCGGTCCGGATCGAGCTCGGCGCGCGATACCACTTCGCTTTCGCCGTAGCGGCCGATGTCGAGGTCGCGGCCTTCGCGCACGTCCATCGACATCCGCACGATCGGATCGTCCTGCGCCTGGCGATGCACTTCGGTCAGCATCGCGTCGGGCTCGCAACCAGTGAAGAAGCCGCCGCCCTGGATCGGCGGCAGTTGCGCAGGGTCGCCGAGCACCAGAAGCGGACATTCAAACGACATCAGGTCGCGGCCGAGTTCAGCGTCCACCATCGAGCATTCGTCGATCACGATCAGTTTTGCCTTTGATGCCGGCGCGTCGTCCCACAATTCGAAGCTTGGCTGTTCGACGCCGGATTCGCGGGCGCGATAGATCAGCGAGTGAATTGTCGAGGCGTTGTCGCAGCCCTTGTTGCGCATCACCAAGGCGGCCTTGCCGGTGAAGGCTGCGAATTTCACCTCGCCGCTGACGCCATCGGCGATGTGCCGCGCCAGCGTGGTCTTGCCGGTTCCGGCATAGCCGAACAGCCGGAAGATCGGCGGCGTGCCATTCCGGCCGGGCTTGGCCTTGAGCCAGTCGGCAACGGCCTTCAGCGCGGAATCCTGATGCGGCGTAAAGGTTGTCATGTAGAAGTTGTCATGGGGTCTCGATGGAGGTGGCCGCGGTCGGCGCATGCGAACGCGACTCACACCGGCAAAACTAACCGTTCGTGCGGCCAGCACAAGCCGCCTTCCGCCTTGCGGAATTGTGGAACGCTGGACTTAAACCTAGCGGCGAATACACTCTGGCAAAACAACAAGCCGATCGCGGGAGAGACGTCATGAAATTCGGCATCTTTTATGAGCTGCAATTGCCGCGGCCATGGCAGGAAGGTGGCGAACTCAAGCTCTACCAGGATGCGCTGACACAACTGGAGACCGCCGACCGCTGCGGCTATGACCATGCCTGGGTGGTGGAGCATCATTTTCTGGAAGAATATTCGCATTCGCCGTCGCCGGAATCCTTCCTCGCCGCCGCCAGCCAGCGCACCAAGAACATCCGGCTCGGCCACGGCATTTTCCAGCTCACCACCAACCATCCCGCGCGCGTTGCCGAGCGCGTCGCTGTGCTCGATCTGCTCAGCAACGGCCGCTGCGAATTCGGGATGGGCGAAAGTGCCTCGATCACCGAACTGACGCCGTTCGGCCGCGACATGGAAACCAAGAAGGAAGTGTTCGAGGAGGCCGTGCGCGCCATCTTTCCGATGTTCCGGGAAGGCGGCAGCGAGCATCACGGCAAGTATTTCGACATTCCCCTGCGCAATGTGGTGCCCAAACCGGTGCAGAAGCCGCATCCGCCATTGTGGATGGCCTGTTCGCAGCTTCCGACCATCGAGCGCGCGGGCCAGCACGGTTTTGGCGCGCTCGGGTTCCAGTTCGTCAGCGCCGATGCGGCGCATGCCTGGGTGCATGCCTATTACAATGCCATCACCAAGCGGCTGAACAAGCTCGCCGACTACGAGATCAACCCGAACATGGCGCTGGTGTCGTTTTTCATGTGCGCGAAAACCGACGAGGAGGCGAGGGCGCGTGCCGATGGCGCGACGTTCTTCCAGTTCGCGCTGCGCTTCTACGGCGCCTCGCAGAACCGCCAGCGGCCGGCGCCCGGCACCGTCAACATGTGGGACGAGTACAACAAGTGGAAGCGCGACAATCCGCAGGCGCAGGAGGCCGCATTGCGCGGCGGCCTGATCGGATCGCCCGAGACGATTCGAAAGAAGCTGCGCCGGTTCAGGACGTCACACATAGACCAGGTGATCCTGCTCAACCAGGCCGGCAAGAACAGCCATGAGCACATCTGCGAGTTGCTGGAACTGTTCGCCACGGAAGTGATGCCGGAATTCCGCAGCGATCCCGAACACGATGCCTGGAAAGCCGGCGTGATGAGCGGCGCGATCCAGCTCGAGGAGATCGATACCGAGGCGTTCAGCGATCGTTACGGCAAACTGGCGGTCGATGTCGCAAAGCCGGCGGTGGCGGCGGCGGCGGGGTAGCTGCTTCCGGCCGGGGCGATCGTGATCGCCCCGGCCGGAGTAAATATCCTCGCGCTCGAGATCAGAACCGGAAGCGCACGCCGACGGTCGGATCGAGGTTGTTGCGCACCAGATAGCCGTTCGACAGGCCGCCGTTCACGTTCGAATACATGATGCCGAAATAGGCGTCCCACTTCGCCGCGAACCGCCAGTCGACAACACCGGAGATCGCATCCAGGGTGCCGCCGCATTGTGAATGCGCTGCCGAGCTGACGATGCAGTTCGCGGCCTTGGTCGCAACAAAAAAGTTGTTCTGGATATAGTGGTAGTAGCCGGCGGCGATATCGAGATTGTCGCTGACCGAATATTTAGCGCCGGTCCACATGATCTGCAGGTGCTTGTCGCTGCCGCTGCCCGGCAGGCCGCTATAGGCCGTGCCGCTGATTGCGGTGAGTGGAACGCCAGCGCCGACCAGGTTTCCATTCACGGCCTCGAGAGTTGTCGGAACATCGCTCGGCGGAGCGAAGTCGATGAATTCGTACCCGGCATAGAGCTTCAACTGGCCGACGGAATATTTCGCGAGGCCGACCCATGCGGTGTTGTTGGAGATCGTCGCCGTAATGGTTTGGCCCGGGAACGTGATCGGCACGCCGGCAAGGTTGGTTGCTCCGCCACCGAGCGACAGGTTCGCGGCATCCTTTTCATAGCTGTAGATGGCGTCGAGCGATAAGGTGCCTGGCCCGAGGTGATGGATATCGCCGCCGAGCTGCAACTGCACCGCACTGTCGGCGCCATTGCCGAGATCATAGCCGCCGAACTGGTAGAGCACGGCGGTGCGGAAGTCGCCATACTGATAGCGGTACTTCACCGAGGTGGTGGCGCGTGCGGTTTCAGTAATGCCTGCGCCGGTGCCGGTGGACTGAAAGCCAATCTGCGAGAAAGCGTAAGACAGTGCCAGCGGATCATATGCCGCGAGGCCGTCCAAAGTCAGCGAGTTCTGGCGGAAGAAGGTCAGGGTGCCGTAGGTCGGCGAGCTCACACCGAGGAAGCCGACCGAATTGTAGAATTGCCCGTTACGGCTGGAATTGGAATTCGAGGTTTGCTGGTTGAGCGGAACCCCCAAATTGTTGAACAAGGACTGAGGGCTGTTCGAGAATTGTAGCGAATACGGATCAAATCCGGCTTCGAGCTGGAAGATGAACTTCCAGTCACCACCGATGTTCTCGGCCCCCCTGATGCCGATGGCCGATTGGCTCAGGCCGCCGGGCGAGGGCAGCCACATCGGCGAACGGCTCATCTTCTGAACACTGTAGGAAACGCCCTGATTGAAATGCGGATCGAACGGAGCGCCGTGGGTCTGGTAGCCGTAACCGGTATCGATGGTGCCGTATACCGAAATGCCGTACCAGCTGAGCACACAGTCGCTGATAAAAAACTGGGAAACGCCGGTGCACGTTGCAGGGAGCGTCGGCGTCACGGGTGGCGGCGCCTTGGTCACCAAATCGACATCGGCCGCCAGTGCTCCAGTCGGCCCAGACAAAACTCCCGCGGCGAAGATCGCCACCGCCATGCCGCTTTTCCACATCACCAATTCTCCCCCGAGAAAACAAAGCCTGCAACTGCTATCGACAAAAGGCGCTCGCGCGCCTGTGGTCTACCCCATGCTTCCGGGCAAAGTATGGAGGGATGAAAGTTCCGTCACAAGATCGTGCAGGGTCGAATTTGTCACACGAATATCTAAAGTTTACAGATTTTATAGAATATCTGTACTTTTGCGCCTTGCCTCAAAGGGGCGCGTCGTCAAGGCGCGCCGCTGCACCAAAATGAATAGATCGGAGGAGCACTCCGATTATTCCCGGCCGAAACAAAATTAATTCATGCGGTTGAACACATCCTGTCGCGCCTGCCGCAGGCGTCAGGCGTGAGCGGAAACGTGCGTGCAACTTTTTGAGAAAATCGGAGAAATCCGGGAATATCGCGAGCTCAATCTCGGTCTTGTTGTTGGAGCGGCGTGACCGCCCGAACAACAAGGAGATGCTGCAATGAAAATGATTCTCGTTGGCGTGGCCTTTGCCACGTTTATGGTTTCGCCGCTGGTTGCCCCGTCGCAAGCTACCGAAGGACCAACCCACTTCAGGGCTTATCCAGAACAAAAGAAGCGGTCACACGCCACCTACCGAGGCCTTGATAGGGCCGCGTCGAATTCCAGTCGACCCACGCCGAATGCGGATTCCATGGAGCAACGGCTCTGCAGCACAGCACCTGCCTTCTGTCCCGATTACCATGGCGACAATGGTAGCTGAGGCCAGGAAATTCGGCCGTTACGAGCGGCTCCCAGCCAATTCAGGCCGGTACGGACATGCTCCGCACCGGCCTGAAAGGCGTTGCCTGAACAGGTAGATCAGCCGTTATAGCCATGCTGCATGTGATCGCGGGTGAGGCCCGGATTGACCGTACCACCCGTCGTGCCGCCCTGGGTGATGGGGTGCGCAGCGCGCGCCGCCGCCTGGTTCGGAAAGTATCCGTTGGGCCCGATGTTCGGGGCCATGGTCGGGCGCCGATGCGTCACGCCTCGATTGGCGTCTTGCGCATTGGCGATCGACGGCAATGATATCTGAAACGCAGCCGCTGCTATGGCCGCAACTGCCAAAATTCGAATCGGACGGGTCATGGGGCACTCCTGCTTCTCTGCGAAGTGGTGCGATCGCAAATTAGTTTCTTATGGCAAATTCTTGCTCCAAAGCCCCCTGGGATCAATTAAAATCTTCTTTAGGAAGAGCAATTAGGAGTGAAGTATCCGTCAGAATGGAACAAAAACGGATTTGGTGAGCCGTCCGAATTTGGCAACCTTTACGAGCACCGATATCAGTTTCACGCAGCGTGAACGAATGCCTATCGTTCGTTGTGCGAGGACGGCAGCGCTGCGCCATCAACGCTTTTTCCTTGACGGGGCAAAAACTGTTGCATCGCGAAATGAGATGATTGTGGAGATAATCTCTCTGTTCGCTTTTACTTTCAAAATTCCATTTCATTGACGATCGCGGCGCTGCAGCACATCATTGGTGCCTGATTTCAACGGAGCGAGAGCTGGAAGCTCGCCGGGATTGAACCCAATTCACTGATCGACACGTGGAATATGCCGGACCGCAGCGTGATTGCGCTGCGCCGATGGCGGCTCTGTGCCGATCGAAGGCAGGAGAGAATAGCGTGCGAACAGTGTCGAGAGATATCAAGCAGCACAGCGCGGCGCTGGATCGCCGGACCTTGTTGCGCAGGGCCGCCGCAGCGGCGGTCGCCGCCCCCATGGGCGTGTTCGGCGCGCAGGCGTTTCCGTTCCGCCCGACAGCGCCCGGCATCGATTTCTCGGAATTTCCGCTCTGCAAGACCGCGTCCGATGCGCCGCCGCTGACCGGCGCGCCGCGGAAGCTGAAATTGTCATGGAATGCCGGCGCGGTCTGCCTCGCGCCGCTCCCGGTTGCGATCGACCACGGTTTCTTCCAGAAGCAGAACCTCGACGTCGAATTGGTCAACTATAGCGGCTCGACCGACCAGTTGCTGGAAGCGATCGCGACCGGAAAAACCGATGCGGGTCTCGGCATGGCGCTGCGCTGGCTGAAGCCGCTGGAGCAGGGATTTGACGTCAAGATCTCGGCGGGAACGCATGGCGGCTGCATGCGCGTTTTGTCGCGCGCGAATTCGGGCGTGGGGAAGCTGGCCGATCTCAAGGGCAAGGTCGTGGCGGTCGGCGATCTGGCCGGTCCGGACAAGAATTTCTTTTCGATCCAGCTTGCCAAGCAGGGGATCGATCCCAACAAGGACGTCGACTGGCGCGCCTATCCCGGCAATCTATTGCAGCTCGCCGTTGAGAAAAACGAAGTACAGGCGTTCCTTGCGTCAGATCCGATCGCCTATCTCTGGCTGAAGGACAGCGCCTACCGGGAAGTCGCTTCCAATCTGGACGGCGACTACAAGGACAAGACCTGCTGCATCGTCGGATTGCGCGGCAGCCTGGTGCGCGAGGAGCCGCAGGTCGCCCGAGCGATTACCCAGGCACTGCTCGATGCCGCGATGTTTTCCGCGCAGAACCCGGATCAGGCCGCGGCAGCGTTCCGGCCCTATGCGCCGAAGTCCGCCAGTCTGGAAGACCTGCAGGCGATGGTCCGCTACCACACCCACCGGCATCATCCCGTGGGCGCGGTGCTCAAGCAGGAACTCAAGGCCTATGCAGACGATCTGAAGCTCGTGTCTGTCTTCAAGCCGAGCACCGATACGGCAAAATTCGCGGAGCGCGTTTGTGTCGACGTATTCGCCGTCTAGGACGGTTGCGATCCCGCAATCGGTGGAGGAGGGCGCGGCATTTGCCGGACGTCCGCTTTCGCTTCCCACGTCGTTTTTCGCCAATGGAGCCGGGCTGTTCGCCAGCGTGGCATGGGTCGGCTTCGGCCTCTCGTGTCTGCTATGGGAGGATTTGGGCGACTGGTCGCGGACCCACGGACTTGCGGTGAGCGCGTTCATCATCGCCGGCGTCATCTTCGCAGCGACGCTGAGCGGGAGTTTGCTCCGCCGTTTCGGAGTCGCCTTGCGCAAGCGCGCGCCATGGTTGCTGGTGCTCGGGCTGTTTCTGACCTTGTGGGAGGTCGCGACCGCGAAATTCGCCTGGTTGCCGCTGCCGTTTTTTCCGCCGCCGCAGGCGATCATCGAAGTCTATACCGATGACCTTCCCAAGCTGCTCGACAGCGTTTTTGCATCCGTAAAACTTCAGCTCGGCGGTTATGCGATCGGGGCGGCGGTCGGCTTTCTGACCGGCGTATCGATCGGATGGTCGCGCACCGTCGGCTACTGGGTACACCCGGTGCTGCGATTCATCGGGCCGTTGCCGGCGACGGCATGGCTTCCGTTCGCGTTCTTTACCTTTCCATCGAGCTGGAGTGCGAGCACCTTCCTGATCGCGCTGGCGACAGGATTTCCGGTCACGGTATTGACCTGGTCCGGCGTGGCGAGTGTCAGCAATGCCTATTACGACGTGGCGCGAACGCTCGGCGCCAAGCCGTCGTTCCTGGTGCTGAAAGTGGCCATTCCCGCGGCGCTGCCACATGTTTTTGTCGGGCTGTTCATGGGCCTCGGATCGTCATTTGCCGTTCTGGTCGTTGCCGAAATGATCGGCGTCAAGGCGGGCCTTGGCTGGTATCTGCAATGGGCGCAGGGTTGGGCGGCTTATTCGAATATGTACGCCGCGTTGATCGTGATGTCCCTGCTGTGCTCAGGCGCCATCACCTTGCTGTTCTGGACCCGCGATCGGCTGCTGGTCTGGCAGAAAGGCGTTGTCAAGTGGTAGCGTTGGCGATCGCTGAGCGCGTTGCACCGTCCACGGCCGGCGCTTCGCTGGATGTCGAGGGCGTCAGTCATGGCTTCGATATCGATGGCGCCGTGCTTGCGGTGCTGGATAATGTCAGCTTTCACGCCACGCCCGGTGAATTCGTCGCCTTGCTCGGTCCTTCCGGATGCGGAAAATCGACCTTGCTGCGCCTGGTCGCGGGACTGGAACCGCCGCGGTCGGGCACCCTACGCGAAGACGGCGATCCGATCACGCGACCGTTTCCGTCGCGGGTAGTGGTGTTCCAGGATCCGACCCTGTTTCCGTGGCGAACCGTCTGGAACAATGTCGCGCTTGGCCTGGAAGCTCAGGGCATCCTGAAGCGCCAGCGTCACCGCGTCGATGCGGCGATCGAACTTGTCGGGCTTTCGGAATTTCGTAACGCCTATCCGCATCAGCTTTCGGGCGGCATGGCGCAGCGGGTCGCGCTGGCGCGGGCGCTGGTCAACGATCCCAAAATCCTTATCCTCGACGAGCCTCTCGGCAAGCTCGATTCACTGACGCGCATCACGATGCAGGCGGAAATCGCCTCACTTTGGCAGCAAAGCGGTTTCACCACGCTGATGGTGACCCATGATGTGGAGGAGGCAGTGTTCCTGGCCAATCGCGTCATCGTGTTCAGCGACCGGCCCGCGCGCATCAAGGCCGACATCGTGGTCGATCGTCCCTATCCACGGCACCGCGGCGATGCCAGACTGGCGGAGCTGCGCCACAACATTCTGGAGCTACTCGGATTGGACGCGGCATGGTAAGTGCGAAGGGCGGTTCGTTACGCGAAGAGCCTTCGATGGATGCAACGCCGACCATTTTCGACACGGCCCATGTGCTCGCTGCCGGGTTTGCCGCCGGCGCCGCCGGTCACGACCGAGACGCGAGCTTTCCGTTCGAGAACTTCGATCGGTTGTCGGAGGCAGGTCTGCTGGCGCTCACCGTGCCGACGGCTTTGGGCGGCCTCGGTGCCGGCGCGCGCGATGCGGTCCGCATTGTCAATATTTTCGGAAAAGCCGACGCATCGACCGCATTGGTGCTGTCGATGCATTACATCCAGCATCTGTTGATGGCGCGAAGCACGCTCTGGCCGGGCCGACTTGTCCGCAAGCTCGCCCGCGAAACGGTTGAAGGCGTGGCGCTGATCAACGCGCTGCGGGTCGAGCCTGATCTGGGCTCGCCGTCGCGCGGCGGCCTGCCGGCGACGATCGCGCGCAGGACCGAGACCGGATGGCGGCTCTCTGGCCGCAAGATTTATTCGACCGGCGCGCCGATCCTGAAATGGTACACGGTATGGGCAAAAACCGATGAACCCAGCGTGCGGGTCGGCCAGTTTCTGGTGCCGGCGGGATTGCCGGGCACGCGCATCGTGGAGACCTGGGATCATCTCGGCTTGCGCGCCAGCGGCAGCCATGACGTCGTATTCGACGACGTGGTGTTTCCGCTCGACCATGAAATCGATGTTCGCAGGCCCGAAGAATGGCTGGCTCCGGATTTCGCCCAGGCCGCGGCCCATGCGGTCTTCATTGCGGCGATTTATGACGGCGTCGCCCGCGCCGCGCGCGACTGGCTGGTCGGGTTTCTCAAGAGCCGGGTGCCGTCCAATCTCGGCGCCTCGCTCGCCACGCTGCCGCGGTCGCAGGATGTCGTCGGCGGCATCGAAACCCGTCTTGCCGTCAATGCCCGCCTGATCGACAGCTTTGCCGCCGATTACGACCATGGCGTTTTGCTGAGCCCATCCGAATCCAACACCATCAAGCTCGCCGTCACCAATAACGCCGTTGCGGTGGTCGAGGACGCGCTGTCGCTGGCCGGCAATCACGGCCTGACCCGTGCCAATCCGCTCGAACGGCATTACCGTGACGTGCTATGTGGACGTGTCCATACGCCACAGGACGACTCGACGCGGGTCAGCGCCGGGCGGCTGGCGCTCGGCATCTGAACGCTACGGGATCAACTGGACTGGAGCTGCCAATGTCAGTGGAATTCATCGGGTTCATCACCAACAACAATTCGTCCGAGACCATCGTGCGGAACGGACCCGTCATCGACCGTCCCTACCTCGAGACGGTGGCGAAGGCCCACGAGGTCGCCGGCTTCGATCGGGCGCTGCTGGCCTTTCATTCGACCTCGCCGGACTGTCAGCAGATCGGCCAGCATGTGCTTGGGATCACCGACCGGCTCAAGGTTCTGATCGCGCAGCGGCCGGGTTTCACCGCGCCGACCCTGATTGCCCGTCAGCTTGCGACCATCGATCAGCTTTCCGGCGGCCGGGTGGCGCTGCATGTCATCACCGGCGGCAATGCCGCCGAGCTGAAACAGGACGGCAACACCATCGACGACAAGGACGAGCGCTACGCCCGCACCGACGAGTTTCTCGATGTCGTCCGGGCCGAATGGACCAGCGAGAAGCCGTTTTCCTATGACGGCAAATATTACAGGGTTGAGAACGGCTTTTCGCAGGTGAAGCCCTATCACAGCACAGGCATCCCCATTTTCGTCGGCGGTGCATCCGATGCGGCGATCGAGGTGGCGGGCAAGCATGCCGATACATTCGCGCTGTGGGGGGAATCCTATGCGCAGGTGCGCGATGTGACCTCGCGGGTCCGGGTCGCTGCCGCGAAGCATGGGCGGCCCACGCCGCGCTTCAGCCTGTCGATCCGCCCCATCCTCGCCGACACCGAAGAAAAGGCTTGGGCCAAGGCCGAGGAGATTCTCGCACGTGCCACAGCACTGCAGGACAAGACTGGCTATCGCAAGCCGGCTGATGGCCATGCCACCGCCGGTGCGCGCCGGTTGCTGGCGCTGGCCGAGCAGGGCACCCGCATCGATAAACGTCTCTGGACCGAAATCGCCAAGCTCACCGGCGCCAACAGCAACACCACCGCGCTGGTCGGCACGCCCGAGCAGGTCGCGGAGGTGTTCGGCGACTATTATGATCTTGGCGTCAGCCATTTCCTGATCCGCGGCTTCGATCCCTTGATCGACGCCATCGAATATGGCCGCGAGCTGATCCCGCTGACGCGCAAGCTGATCGCCGAGCGTGACAGCTCCCGGGGAGTTGCCGCGGAGTGATGCGCCATCTTCTTGTTGCCGGCGTTTTGCTGGGCGCGATCGTCTTCACGACGGGTCAAACCACCTTGGCTGCGGCTCAGACCACCTTGCGGGTCGGTGACCAGAAGGGAAATTCGCAAGCCGTGATGGAAGCGGCGGGCGTGCTGAAGGATGTGCCCTACCGGATCGAGTGGAAGGAATTTCCGGCGGCGGCGCCCTTGCTCGAAGCGCTGGGCGCCGGCGCGATCGAAACCGGGGTGGTCGGCGACGCGCCGTTTACGTTTGCCGCCGCGGCCAACGTGCCTGTGAAAGCCGTCGCCGCGATCCGGCAGAGCCAGCAAGGCCTCGCCATCCTGGTGCCGCGCGAGTCCAAAATTCAGAGCTTTGAAGATTTGCGAGGCAAGAAAATCGCCACCGGCCGCGGCTCGATCGGGCATCAGCTTATTCTTGCCGCCCTGGAATTGAGGGGATGGGCCGCCGGCGATGTGCAGATCGTGTTTCTTGCCCCCTCCGACGCCAAGATCGCCTACATGCAAGGGTCGGTCGATGCCTGGTCGACATGGGAGCCCTATGTCAGCCAGGAAGAAGTGCTGTTCCAGTCGCGCCGGGTGATCACGGCTGAGGGACTGACGCCCGGGATAGGCTTTCAGGTGGCGTCGCCCGATGCCATCCGCGACAAGCGGCCGGAGCTTGAAGATTTCCTTCGGCGGCTGGCCACTGCCCGCGCCTGGTCTCTGACCAACGTCGACGGCTACGCCGAGACCTGGGGCAGGCTGATGAACATCCCGCCGGCGGTGGCGCGCAACTGGTTGAGCCGGGCGAACATCCGCCTCGCGCCGGTCGATGACGGCGTCGTTGCCGACGAACAGAAGACCATCGACCTGTATTTCAGGTCGGGTTTGATCAAAAAGCAGCTCAACGCCGCCGATATTGTCGATCGCTCGTTTGCCGGCGCGATCGGCAAGGGCGCGGGCCTGTAGCCGGGCGTTTCCCGCCTCACGCTTGATGGATGATACCGGTTCCGGCCGGGCAAAACGTCATGATTGGAAAAATAGAAATTCCGCTCCGATTCAATCGGAACGGAGCCTCTAGCCTAGGTATTCCTTCTCCGCTGTCGCGTTTTGCGAGAAGGACGTTATTTCAAAGCTGACAACAAAGAAATTTTGTGTGATTGCTGTCCGGCTTATTTCGCCCCCATATTGCCTTGAATTGAAGCAGGTTTTTCCGTTCAGGCGGCCGGGCGCGAATTGTGGCTGCGGGTTTTTTAAGCATCGGGTCGGGGAAGTCGAATGTCAGATCTCGCGGTGAAGGTATCGGAGCCGATTGCGCTGAAGGCGCGATTGAACGAGGACTGGCTTGCGGTCGTGATCGGCCTGCTGGTGTTTGGATTGGCCCTCGTCAGCGTCACCGGAACTGACCTTTTGGGTTGGGCGGTGACGACATCGGTCTATACCGACGTGGCGCGAGCGCTGAGCCCGTTTGCCAAAGCCTATGCCTGGCTCGGCGGCGGTGGCGCGCTGCTGGCGACCTATGCGGCGCTGCTTGTGGTGTTGAGCGCTGGCGTGGTTACGCTGGGAGCGGATGTCAAGAAGTTCGCCGCCGCGTTTACGGCGGTGTTTGCCCTTGCCTATGCGAGCTGGGTTTTCGGCAGCTACGCCTATATCGCCGCGGTGACGCCGGCCGAGCAGCAGAAATTCGGCATCACCTGGTCGCTCAAACTGACCAATGAAGGCGGTTTCATCGTCGCACTTCTGGTTGGACTGATCATCGCCAACTTCCTGCCACGGTTCGCCGAATGGCTGAAGGAAGCGATCCGGCCCGAACTCTACATCAAGATCGCAATCGTCATTCTCGGGGCCACTGTCGCCGTCACGGCGGCCGGCCGGCTCAATCTCGCATCGTCATTGCTGTTGCGTGGTGCTGCGGCGATCGTCGAGGCCTATCTGATCTACTGGGCGGTGATCTACTACATCTCGCGCAAATGGTTTGGCTTCAGCCGCGAATGGTCGGTGCCGCTCGCGTCGGGCATCTCGATTTGCGGCGTGGCGGCGGCGATTGCCACCGGCGGAGCCATCAGGGCGCGGCCGGCGGTGCCGATCCTGGTATCGTCGCTGGTGGTGGTGTTTGCGGTCGTTGAAGTGCTGATCCTGCCGTTTCTGGCCCAGACGTTTCTTTGGCAGGAGCCGCTGGTGGCCGGCGCCTGGATCGGGCTCGCGATCAAGACCGATGGCGCTGCGGTCGCCGGCGGCGGCATCACCGAGTCGCTGATCATGGCGAAAGCCGCCGCCGAAGGCATCCGCTATCAGCCGGGCTGGATTATTGCTACCACGACGACGGTGAAGATCTTCATCGACATCTTCATCGGGATCTGGGCGTTCATCCTCGGCTACATCTGGACCAACCATATCGACAAGGGACCGGACAAGGCGAGGCCCGCGGAAATCTGGCAGCGCTTCCCGAAATTCATCCTCGGCTTCATCTTCGTCTTTGCGGTCTCGCTCTGGCTCGCGGTCGGATCGACGCCGGAGATTGCCAAGGCGCTTCCCGCCGCGGCGGGCGAGGCCAACATCTTCCGGGTCATCTTCTTTATCCTGACGTTCTTTTCGATCGGCGTGCTCTCGGACTTCCGCAAGCTCTGGCAACAGGGCTTCGGCAAGCTTGCCGCGGTTTATTTCATCAGCCTGTTCGGATTTGTGATCTGGGTCGGGCTGCTGATTTCCTGGCTGTTCTTCAGCGGCTTCAAGCCGCCGCTGGCAAGCTGATCGATTGAAAGGAAACCCCATGCCGCAGCCGGACCTCAAGAACGAAATCAACGCGGCAGTCGAGCCGCTGCTTCCGATCGAGAAAAAGCTGATCGGCTGGAGCCTCGGCCTCGGCATTGTGTTGTTGGTGGTCCTGATCGCGATCAATCACTTTTTCCCGATCAAGCTTTGAAGCTCGGCGTCGCTGACACGGATCAGCTCGCAGCGTGACGTTCAGATGACGGCGGAGCCTGCACGCTCCGCCTTTTGCATTGAGTTCGTCAATTCGCAAATATCTTCCGGCCGGGTTCCGCTGCCCAATTTAAGATTAACAAAATTCGGGCGGCGCCGATGTCGAGAAAAATGAGCCTCGGCAGAACTTCATTCGGCAATAAACCCATCGTCGCGCACCCGTTAAGCAGCGGTGTCATTGCTATTTTTGCCGAACCCTCGACACCTCCGCAGAGCAGCACCATCATCATCCTTGAATCGAAATGCTCGCGGCCATCGCGACATTGCCGTTGAGGATTGAAACTTGCGTTGGTTGAAACGATTGGTGGCGGTCGCGGTGCTGTCGATGAGTACTGTTCTGGCGGGCGTCGGCGCCAGCTACGGCCAGGACAAGGTCGTCCGCATCGGGTTCCAGAAATATGGCAAGCTGGTGCTGCTCAAGAGCAAGGGCACGCTGGAAGACAAGCTAACGGCAGCCGGCTACCGAGTGGTGTGGACCGAGTTCCCGTCCGGCCCGCCGTTGCTGGAAGCGCTCAATGTCGGTGCGATCGATTTCGGCAATGCCGGCGAAGCGCCGCCGATCTTCGCGCAGGCTGCGGGAGCGCCGCTCCAATATGTCGCCTATGAGCCGCCGGCGCCGCGCGGCGAGGCCATTCTGGTGCCGAAGGACAGCAAGCTCAATTCGGTCGCCGATCTCAGGGGCAAGAAGGTCGCGCTGAACAAGGGCTCCAACGTTCATTATCTGCTGGTCAAGGCACTGGAGAAGGCCGGCATCAAATATTCCGAGATCGAGCCGGTGTTCCTCGCGCCGGCTGATGCGCGCGCCGCATTCGAACGCGGCGCCGTCGATGCCTGGGTGATCTGGGATCCGTACCTTTCGGCCGCCGAAGCGGCCACCAGCGCGCGAACCCTGTCCGACGGCACCGGCATCGTATCGAACTACCAGTTCTATCTGTCGTCGAAGAAGTTTCTGGAGAGCAATCCCGGGATTGTCGATCTGGTGCTGGCCGAACTCGGCACGGTCGATGACTGGGCCAAAGGCGATATTCACGGCGTAGCCGAACAACTCGCGCCCGCCGTCGGGCTTCCGGTTCCGATCGTCGAGGTCGCGTTGCGGCGGCAGGCCTATGGCATCAAACCGGTCAACGGCAGCGTGATCGCCGATCAGCAACAGGTTGCGGATGCCTTCTTCGCGCTCGGCCTGATACCGAAGCCGATCAAAATTTCCGACGCGGCGCGGAGGCCCGGCACATGAGCGACGCGTCCAAAGCCAATATTCTCTGGTTCCTGCCGACCCATGGCGACGGACGCTATCTCGGCACCACGATCGGCGGCCGCGACGTCAACTTCAATTACCTGCGCCAGATCGCACAGGCCGCCGATCAACTCGGCTATTTCGGCGTGCTGCTGCCGACCGGGCGTAGCTGCGAGGATTCCTGGGTCATCGCCTCGGCGGTGGCGCCCTGGACCGAGCGGCTTCGCTATCTGGTCGCGGTGCGGCCCGGTCTGCAATCCCCAAGTGTCGCCGCGCGCATGACCGCGACGCTCGACCGGATATCGAACGGACGGTTGCTGATCAACGTCGTCACCGGCGGCGATCCCGTCGAAAACAAAGGTGACGGGATTTTCCTCGATCATGACGAGCGCTATGCCGTGACGCGCGAGTTCCTGAGCGTCTACAGCGACCTGCTCGCGGGCAAGACGGTCGATCTGGAAGGTAAGCACATCCATATCGAGGATGGACGCCTGCTGTTCCCGCCGGTGCAATCGCCGCGGCCGCCGCTTTATTTCGGCGGCTCGTCCGACGCCGGCATCGATGTCGCCGTCGATACCGTCGATAAATATCTGACATGGGGCGAGCCGCCGGCGCAGGTGGCCGAAAAGGTCAACCGTGTCAAAGCCGCTGCCGCCAAACGCGGTCGCAAGCTCTCCTTCGGTATCCGCCTGCACGTCATCGTTCGCGAAACCAATGCGGAAGCCTGGAAGGCCGCCGACGAACTGATTGCGCACGTCACCGACGAAACCGTGGCCAAGGCGCAGAAGATATTTTCCCGCATGGACTCGGTCGGCCAGCAGCGGATGGCTCAACTGCACAGCGGACGCCGCGACCAATTGGAGATCAGCCCGAACCTCTGGGCCGGCGTCGGCCTGGTGCGCGGTGGCGCCGGTACGGCACTGGTCGGCGATCCCCAAACCGTGGCGGCGCGCATCAAGGAATATCAGGACGTCGGCATCGATACCTTCATCATGTCGGGTTATCCGCATCTCGAGGAAGCCTATCGCTTCGCCGAACTGGTGTTTCCGCTGCTGTCGCTGTCGCAACCCCATAACGTGACGCCAATGCGGGTCAATACCGGCCCGTTCGGCGAAACCATCGCCAACGAACACCGGCCGGTGGTGAAGGCATCGTCATGTTGATCGCATGAGCCTGATCGAAACTCTGCCGCGCCTGCGCCAATGGCGAATGCCGCGCGCCGACGGCCTCGTGCAATGGATCGTGCCGCTGGTCATCCTGCTGGTCTGGCAGGCGGCCTGCGTCGGCGGCCTGGTGCCGGCGCGGGTGCTGCCGGCGCCGAGCGACGTGGCGCTGGCCGGATGGAAGTTGCTGCTGTCGGGTGAACTGGAGCGAAACATCTGGGTCAGCTTCTGGCGCGCCGGCGCGGGCTTTGTGATCGGCGGCGGCATCGGCTTTGCTTTTGGGCTCGCCAACGGCCTGTCGCAGCTCAGCAACAAGCTCACCGACACCACGTTGCAGATGGTGCGCAACATCCCGCACCTTGCGCTGATTCCGCTGGTGATCCTGTGGTTCGGCATCGACGAATCCGCAAAGCTTTTTCTGGTCGCGCTCGGCGTGTTCTTTCCGATCTACCTCAACACGCTGCACGGCATCCGCACCGTCGATCCGCAATTGATCGAGATGGGACGCATCTACGGAATGACCGATGGCGAATTGTTCCGGCGGGTGATCTTCCCGGGCGCGTTGCCGTCGATCTTCGTCGGCGTGCGCTTTGCGCTCGGCATTATGTGGCTGACGCTGATCGTGGCGGAGACCATCGCGGCCTCGTCGGGCCTCGGCTACATGGCGATGCAGGCGCGCGAATTCATGCAGATCGATATCGTGGTGCTGAGCATCCTGATCTACGCCTTGCTTGGAAAACTGGCCGACAGCGCCTCGCGTGCGCTGGAGCGGCTGACGTTGTCCTGGCATCCGGCCTTTCAGAAACATTGAGAGCACACATGCAGGAAGCGCTTCGTTTTCGTCTGCCGGATGCCGAACCGGTCGACCCTGCGGATTTCATCGGGCAGGCCCGGCTGGCGCGTCGCGGCCAGGCCCTGCCGTCGCGCGGGCTTGCGTTGACCATTCGTGACCTGCACAAATCGTTCGGCGATCACGAGGTGCTGCGCGGCATCGACCTGTACATCCCCGCGGGCCAGTTCGTCGCCGTGGTCGGCCGCAGCGGTTGCGGCAAGAGTACTTTGCTGCGCCTGATCGCCGGTCTCGAAACCGCCAGTGCCGGCACCGTCAGCTTCAGCGAGCAGCCGCGCCCCGAGGATCTGCGGGTGATGTTCCAGGAGCCGCGGCTGTTGCCATGGGCACGGGTCCTGTCCAACGTGGAAGTCGGCCTCGGTCGCGACCGCGCCTCGGCCGATGCGCAAACGCGCGCTGAAAACGCCCTGGTTGAAGTCGGCCTTGGCGACAAGCGCGGTCAATGGCCGGCGGTTCTGTCCGGCGGCCAGAAGCAACGCGTGGCGCTGGCCCGCGCGCTGGTCAGCCGTCCCCGCGTTCTGGCGTTCGATGAGCCGCTCGGCGCGCTCGATGCGCTGACCCGTATTTCAATGCAGCGGTTGCTCGAGCGCGTCTGGCACGATCAGGCCTTCACCGCGATCCTGGTGACGCATGATGTTTCCGAAGCGGTCGCGCTGGCCGATCGCGTGCTGGTCATTGAAGACGGCCGCATCGCGCACGATATCGATGTTGACATCCCGCGACCGCGCCGGCGCGGCTCGGCCGATCTCGCGGCGCTGGAAGGCTCGATCCTGCGCGACCTGCTCCAGTCCGCGGACGAAGCATTTGACCTGTGAGGCTGCCATGAACTCCGCCGTCCGCAATATCAGTATCGATCGCGAGGTTTCCTCGCTCGATTTTCGCGGCGCCATGCGCCATCTGGCCGGCGGCGTCAGCGTGATCACGGTCGGGCGCGGCAAGGACATCACCGGCATGACTGTCACGTCGGTGTCGTCGTTTTCGGTGGATCCGCCCACGCTGGTCGTCAGCGTCAATCGGGAGGCCTCGTCCTGGCCGCTGCTCAAGCGCCACGGCTTTTTCGGGGTCAACCTCCTCACCGCCGACCAGCTCGATGTCGCCGAGCGGTTCGCCGGCAAGGATGGGCTGAAGGGCGCGGACCGCTTTGCGGGCGCGCAATGGACTACCCGCGTATCCGGCGTGCCGCTGCTGGTGGGTGCCTTGTCCGCGATCGACTGCGAAGCCGAGGACATCATCGAGCGGCACTCCCATGCCCTCGTGATCGGGCGCGTGCTGGACATCCAGACCTCGCAGCGCACGGCGGCGCTGGCCTACTGGCAGGGTCGGTATGTTGCGATCGATCAGGACGAGGATGTGGCCAGACTGGCGGAAGTCAGCCTGCCGGCCGCGCGCGCTGTGCGCGGGACATAACGTGTTTGCCTTTCGACCCGGCTCCTGAAAAGGTGACCGAGTCCAGCCTGGAGCCTCGGTTCTGAATTTCAGGGCCGAGGCTCTGGCTTTTTCGCGTCACATCAAGCACTAGATTAATCCGATGAAACGGATCGGGACCTGGATCTTCTACGGAATCGGCGCGCTCGCGATCGCCTACCTCGCGCTCTATGCCTATGCGGCCATCACCGGGCGCGGCCTCGAGCTCGAGAACCCGATCCATATCTTCCGCAGGCCTGACGCGCCGGACTATTCGTGACGGTCAGGTCCCTTTTCGATCATACAGACGCCGCGACGCGGCTATAGTCGCCGGCGCCGGCGCCGGCGGGAGTGATCGGCAAGCCGCCGTCGGCATATTCGTTGAGCTTGTTGCGCAGCGTGCGGATCGAGATGCCGAGAATATTGGCCGCATGGGTTCGGTTGCCGAGGCAGTGCTTCAGCGTTTCCAGGATGAGGTCGCGCTCGACGTCGGCGACCGTGCGCCCGACCAGCGCGCGGGTAACCTGTTCGGCGGCGAAAGTGGCGTGCGCCACCGCGGGTACGGTCCTGGTGAGGTCGAGACGATCACCGTCGGGCGTCAGGATGGCGTCGCCGCCGATCTCGTCGCCCTGCGCCATCAGCACCGAACGATGGATGGTGTTTTCCAGTTCGCGGACGTTGCCCTGCCAGCGGTTGGAGGTCAGCACGCGTCTCGCTTCTGCCGAAATCGGCCGCAGCGGCACGCCGTTGGCTTCGGCATATTTCTTGGCGAAGTGCTGCGCCAGTTCGAGAATGTCCGCCGGGCGTTCGCGCAGTGGCGGTATTTTCAGGTTCACGACGTTGAGCCGGAACAACAGATCCTCGCGGAAGGAGCCTTCACGCACGGCGTCAGCAAGATTCCGGTTCGAGGTCGCGATGATGCGGATATCGATCGGCACCGGCCTGGTGCCGCCGACGCGATCGATCACACGCTCCTGGATGGCGCGCAGCAATTTGGATTGCAGGCGCACATCCATTTCGGAGATTTCATCCAGCAGCAGGGTGCCACCGGTGGCTTCCTCGAATTTCCCGATACGCCGGGCGATGGCGCCGGTGAACGCGCCCTTCTCGTGGCCGAACAATTCGGATTCCAGCAGATGCTCGGGGATCGCCGCGCAATTGATGCTGATGAAGGGCTTTCTCGCCCGGTTGGAGCGGGTGTGGACATAGCGCGCCAGCACTTCCTTGCCGGTGCCGGATTCGCCGGTGATCATCACCGAGGCGTCGGAGCCCGCGATCTGCTGCGCCAGCTTGATCACCTTGGCCATCGCTTCGTCGCGGTAGACCATGTCGCGTAAATCGTTGGCGACGGCGGCGAGTACCGCCGCGATCAATTCCGGGTCGGGCGGCAGCGGGATGTATTCCTTGGCGCCGGCATGGATCGCGGCCACCGCGGCGCGGGCGTCATTGGAGATGCCGCAGGCGACGATCGGCACGTGAATGTGTTCGGCTTCCAGCCGCATCACCAGGTCGCGGATGTCGAGAGCGACATCGACCAGCAACAGGTCGGCGCCCTTGCCGCCGCGCAGCACCCGCATCGCCTGCTCGTGATCCTCCGCATGGGTCACGGAAGCGCCGTTGTCCATGGCGATCTTGGTGGCCGTCGTAAGCTGGCCCTTCAAGGTGCCAACGATAAGAAGCCGCATGCTAGTCTCCTGTTCGTCTGTTCGCGCGCCTCAGGCGCGGTATCGCAAAGTGCTTCAGGTGCGTTCCGCCTTGATGATTTCCGTCATGGTGACGCCGAGCTTGTCTTCCACCAGAACCACTTCGCCACGCGCTACCAGCCGGTTGTTGACATAGATGTCGATCGCCTCGCCGACGCGGCGGTCGAGCTCGAGTACGGTGCCGGGCCCGAGCTTCAGCAGTTCGCCGACATCCATCTTGGAACGGCCGAGCACGGCCGAAACCTGCACCGGCACGTCGAACACGGCTTCCAGATCGGCGGCGATGCGCGAGGCGTTCTCGTCATCATTGTATGCGACGTCGTCGATCTTCGGCGCATCGGCGGCGTTGAGATCCGGAAGCGGAACCTGTGCGTCGGTATCACTCATGGTTCAATCCTCATCGCCGTCGTGTTGGCCTGGCCGCGGGACGCCATGTAGCGCCCGACAAGTTCGTTGATCTTCGCCTCGATCGCCGCGCGCTCCAGCACCACGCCGCCGTCGGCCCACTCGATCCTGCAATCGCCGGTGTCGATTTCGGGTTCGGCCAGGATCACCAGACGGCCCGCAAAGCCGCTTTGCTTTGCCAGCCGCTCGATCCGTTCGCGGGCGGCCTCGTAGAGCGAGGCGTTGATCCGGACCACCAGATGCGGCGTCGAGACGAGGTGCGAGAAACAATCGCTGACCAGCGCGGTGATCTCGCCGAGCGGCTCGCTGGCCATCAGCGCGTCGCATAGCTTGCGCGCAACCGCGACCGCGACATCGACCGCTTCGGTCTCCATCCGGGTCTCGATACCGGAAAAGCCGGTCGCGATGGTCTTGAACCCAATCCCGATCTCTTCCAGCGCCAGCGCGGCGCGGCGGTCGCTTTCCGCCTTGGCCTCGCGCTGGGCCGCGTCGAAGCCGTCGCGATACGCGCGGGCCTCGGCCGAGGCGATCTTCTGCGCGATCTCCGAGGCCGTGGCCGGCCGCTCGCGCGTCCGGTCCGGCGCCGAGAAGTCCATGTCGAACAGGAATTTCGCGGGCGCGGCCATCAGTACACCAGCTCGTCGTCGGCGCGGTTCTTGGTCAGCATGATTTCGCCCTTGGCCGCGAGGTCCTTGGCGAGATTGACGAGCAGCGCCTGGGCCTCGTCGACGTCGCGCAATCGTACCGGCCCCAGTGCGGCCATGTCGTCGAGCAGCATCTTGCCGGCGCGCGACGACATGTTGCCGAGGAAGAAGCCGCGGACATCCTCGTTGGCGCTCTTGAGCGCAATGCCGAGCTTGTCCTTGTCGACATGGCGCATCAGCGTCTGCGCCGAGGCGGCGTCCAGCTTGACGAGATCGTCGAAGGTGAACATCAGCGCCTTGATGCGTTCGGCGGACTCGCGATTTTCTTCTTCCAGCGAGGTGATGAAGCGGGTTTCGGTCTGGCGGTCGAAATTGTTGAAGATTTCCGCCATCACCTCGTGGGCGTCGCGACGGCGGGTCTGGGAGAGGTTCGACATGAATTCGGTGCGAAGCGTCTGCTCGACGCGTTCGATCACTTCCTTCTGCACCGCCTCCATCCGGAGCATGCGGCCGATCACGTCGAGCGCCATGTCCTCGGGCAGGATCGCCAGCACCCGCGCGGCGTGCTCCGGCTTGAGCTTCGACAGCACCACCGCGATGGTCTGGGGGTATTCATTCTTGAGGTAGTTGGCGAGCACCTCTTCCTGGACGTTGGAGAGCTTCTCCCACATGTTGCGGCCGGCGGGCCCGCGAATTTCATCCATGATGCCGCTGACGCGCTCGGCAGGCAGGTACTGCTGCAGCAGCCGTTCGGTGCCGTCGAAAGTTCCCATCAACGCGCCGGAGGCCGACATCCGCGACACGAATTCGAGCAGCAGGTCCTCCACCACGTCGGCCTCGACGGTACCGAGCGTCGACATCACCATCGACAATTCGCGCACCTCGTCGTCGTCGAGCAGCGACCAGACCTTGCCGCCATATTGTTCGCCGAGCGCCAGCATCAGGATCGCGGCGCGCTTCGGGCCGCTCGGCGGCTTGCCCTTCGGACGGGTGCCCTGACGGCTGGCCAGCGTGGCGATGACGCTGGCGATCTCGGTGGAGCTTGTGGTCTGCGGTACGGCCATGTCAGATCACGCCGGTTCCGAGAGCCATTGACGAATGATGGAGGCGGTTTCGTTCGGGTTCTGCTCCGCCAGTGCGCCGACGCGATGCACCGATTGCGCGTGAACCTGGCCCTGGACCTGGGCCACGTCGATCATCTGGCTGGTGGCGTTGGGGCTGGGCACCAGGCTCTGGCCGGTAGCGGCGGGCGCCGCGCTGCCGCCATCGGTCAGCGCCGGCAAGTCTTCCGCGGGCGAGGACATCACCTCGGAAGCGATGATGCGCTTGACCAGCGGCCGGACCACCATGAACATCACCACCAGACCGAGCAGCATCATCACGCCGAGCTCGATGACGTACATCACGTCGTCCTTGGTGAACTGCAGCATGCCGAAAAATCCGGTCGGCTCGGCGATCGGCGCGACCGCCGGGGCTTCCGCGAATTTGAGGTTGACGACCTCGACCTGATCGCCGCGCTTCTGGTCGAAGCCGATCGCCGAGCGCACCAGCGTCGCGATGCGATCGAGCTGCTCCTTGCTGCGCTCCTGATAGACCATCTCGCCCTTGTCGTTCTTGGCATAGGTGCCGTCGACCAGCACGGCGACCGAGATCCGATTGACCCGTCCCGCTTCGGTCACTTCGGTCTTGGTGGTATGGGAGATCTCGTAGTTGTTGGTCTCTTCGGTCTTCTTGCTCTGGTCGCGCGCGGGCGCCGCAGTATCCGCGCTGCGCTGATTGCCCGGCAATTCATTATTGACCGTCACCTGGCCGTTGGTCTCGGCGGTTGCGCTGGATTCTTCCCGGGTCTGGCTTGAGCGCAACACCCGGCCTTCGGGATCGAACCGGTCGGAGGTCTGCGTGATCTTGTTGTAGTCGAAATCCGCCGAGAGCTGGACGCGGGCGCGGCCGGCGCCCACCACCGACGACACGATCGCCTCGACTTCGCTGCGCATCCGCTTCTCGAATCCGGCACGGCGCTCGTCTCCGATGGTGTTTTCATTGTCGCCGGTGGCGCCGTCGGCGAGCAATTGACCGGATTCATCGACGATCGACACCCGCTGCGGCTTCAGGCCGTTGACGGCGGAGGAGACCAGATGGCGGATGGCCTTGATCTGCTGCGGCTCGAGCGCGCCGCGCACCCGCACCACGATCGAGGCCGACGGCTCGGGGGTTTCGCGCGAAAACAGCGGCCGCTCCGGCAGCACCAGATGCACCCTGGCCGCCTGGATACGGTCGATGGCGCGGATGGTGCGGGCGAGTTCGCCTTCAAGCGCGCGCAAATGGTTGATGTTCTGGACGAAGCTGGTGGTGCCGAGCGCGTCGGATTTGTCGAAAATCTCGTAGCCGACACCGCCGCCCTTGGGCAGCCCGGCCTCCGCGAGGTTCATGCGCAGCCGCGTCACTTTGTCCTTCGGCACCATGATCACGGCGCCGTCGTTGCGCAATTCGTAAGGAATCGCCTGGCGTTCCAGATCCTTGATGATGCCGGAGGAATCCTCGGCGCTGAGGTCGGTGAACAAGGTGGTCATTTGCGGCGAAGTGACGCGCATAATGACAAACGCGAAGAAGCCGATCAGGGCGACTGTAACCGCGACCATCGCCAGCAACCGCGAAGCACCCAGACCCCTTAGAAAGCCCACAAGACCCTGCAAACCAACTGCCCCCCGAGATTCGGCCCGAAGAGCCGACTGGGCAATTATTGCCTATGGGATGGTTTCGATATGGTTAACGAAGGTTAAGGGCCGTGGCGAAAGTTCGGAATGAAAAAGACCGGCTTCGCAAAACGAAGCCGATTTTCGTCAAATTCGACGGGCTCTGGATTTCCAGTGAAAGCCTGCCCCGGACCTGATCCGGGAGCCTGTCCCGGACCTGATCCGGGTTTCACGCCGGTTGGCGTGAAGAAAACGCGTCAAATAATGCAATAACGCGCTTATTGGCGATATTGCTGGATTCGGGTGGTGCGCAATCCGGCAAGACCATGCTGATCGATCGAGAACTGCCAGGATAGGAATTCATCGACGGTCAGCGTGTAGCGGCTGCAGGCCTCCTCAAGGGAGAGCAGGCCGCCGCGGACTGCGGCAACGACTTCGGCCTTACGGCGAATGACCCACCGCTTGGTTCCGGGTGCGGGTAGGTCCGCAATTGTTAACGGACTGCCGTCAGGCCCGATGACGTATTTTACCCTCGGGCGATGGGGTTCTGTCATGGCGTACTCACAAACTCTCAACCACTGAACTCACGGTAACAACCTACGCCCGCCGGCTTAAAATTTGCCTAAGCCCAAGGCTCCAATAAGAATCTCCTTGAAAATGCCTGCCACGGCTTCGCCCCCGATGACGGCAGCCGCCGGGGGATCCGGGTCTCTGGGGCGGTGTGGAACGCCGAATCGGTGACGTCAGGCGTCGCCAGCGAGCGTCGCCGTCAGTTCACGATGCTCTGGATCTGGCTCACCGTGTAGGTCTTGCCGCCGATGGTCAGCAGCGGTGGCGACTGGGTGAGATCGACCGAGGTGACCACGCCCTGGACCTGGGTTGTCACGGCGACGGAGTTGTTCGAGGCATCCTTCGCAGTGGCGGTCATGGTGTAATTGCCGTCAGGCCACAGGGTGCCGTCATTTCCCTTGCCGTCCCACGTGAACGGCTGGTTGCTGCCCGCGGCTATGTTGCCGGTGCCGCTGAAGACCGTCTGACCGGTGCTGTTGGTGATGGTGATGGTGACATCCGACGCGCTTGGGACCGTGAGCTCCCATGTTGCGGTGCTGTTGGTCAGCGCAGCGGTGCTGCCATTGACCACCGCGGTCTTGCCGACGAATCCCAGCGCCTGGGTCGATTGCGCGGTCTGCTGCAGCGATACCAGTGTTGCCAGCAAGTCGTTGGTGTTGAGCTGCTGCTGGACGCCGGCGAATTCGACGAGCTGCTGGGTGAACTGGTTGGTGTCCAGCGGACTGAGGGGATTCTGGTTCTGCAATTGCGTCGTCAGCAGAGTCAGGAAGCTTTGAAAGTTGCCGGCGATTTGTTGGGAAGCCAGCGCGTTCGCGGCCGAGCCCGCCGAACTCGACGAAGATGAGGCGGGTAAGGGCGTCGTCCCCGAAACGACCGGGTTTGCGGTGCCAGATGCTGTTGTCATGTCCGTCTCCTCAGACGCTGATATCGACGCCGCTGCTCGATCCGAGCATGCGGCCATAAGTTCGTCCCGCGACTGCCGCGGGGATGGTGTCGTCTTCGCTGACCACCAGCCGCTGGGCATTGCTGCCGGTCTGGTTGCCGTTGTTTTGACTGGATGAGGACTGATCGCGCAGGCTGAATTGCAGACCGCCGCTGCCGGTCTTGAGGCCGGCGTCGTCCAGCGCGCGCTGCAATTGCGGCGCGTCCTGCCGCAACATCGACAGCGTTTCCGGCTTTTCGACCGTCAAATGCGAGGTCACCTGGCCGCTGCGATCGACATCGATGCGAACATCGATGCGGCCAAGGTCGGCCGGGTCGAGCCGGATTTCGAAGCTGCTCTTGCCGTTCTTGACCGATGCGGCGATCTCGAGCGCGAGCCCGCTCACGGGCACCGGTGCGTTCGTTGCCGCGGTGACGCTCAGCGATGCCGTCGGAGCCGCGTTCGTCGTCGCGGAGGGAAGCTGCGGCCCAATGGCGCCCAGCGCCTGCACGCCCGCGGCCGATGCATCGGTTGGCGTATGCCCGGTCTCGGCGCCCGCCGGGCGCTCATGGACCGTTCCGGCAACCACCGATGTCAGTGAGGGATTGGCGGAGGCATCGCTTTTCGCCGCGTCGATCGTGCTACCGCTGGTGTCCTGCGTGCCGGTGGCGGCGGCCGGCTGCGCGGTCGCGGCCGCTGGATCGGTCACGCCGGGCGCGCTCTGCGAGCTGCTTGATGTCGCAGTCGCGGTCCCCGCCTGCGTTACGGCCGCGGTCTTGGAGGATGTGGCCTTCGGTGCCACGGGTGCGGTAGCGGCAACAGCGCTAGCTACCGTCGTCGCGGGTGCCGCGGTCTGCGGCTTCACCGGTGCGGCGGTTGGCTGACCGGTTGAGGTTTGAACGTCCGTCTTGGTCGTCGCTGTCGTATCCGAGGCGATCGCACTCGCATCCGCGGCGGTTGCGGTGGGATCAGCGATGACAGCAGCGGCAATACCGGAATCGATCTTGGCTTGCGCGGATGAAGCTGTCGATGAAGTTGCCGATGAAGCAGCCGGTGCGGCGGCGGTGGCTGACATGCTGGCGGCAATCGCTGCCGCCGCGATCGCCAAAGGCGCCGTGGCATTGCCGGCGGTCGGCGGCGCAGGCGGAGCGGCCGGAGCAACAGTCACCGCGACGGCAACGGGGATCGCGGTCGCGATGGCGTTTATCGCCGTCGTGGCGTCCTGCTGCGCCGAGGCGGCGGGATCGGTTGACGAACCGGCAACTAGCGTGTCGCCGGACGATGATTTTTCGGTTGATTTTGCTGTATCGGATTTCGAGCCGCCGGACTTTGCCTTGGAAGGCTGTGGCGCGTCGGCGTTGGCGCTCGCGTTGGCGGGCTGTGAGGCGGAAGCGCCCTGATTGCTGGAATTGTTATTGGCTGACGGGTCGGCGGGTGCAGTGTTCTGCGATCCGCCGTTGTTCGCGGCGGGCGGAGCGTTGTCGGAGCGGGATTGCCAGGTCGGTTGCGGCGGTGCCGTGGAGGCGGAGCTGCTGGCGTCGCTGGTGGTGTTATTGTCGACCAAGGCGCCGAAAATACCGTTGCTGGAATTGGAGTCGGACCTCACAGCCCGCGGCGGCGCGCTCTGAAAAGGCACGTTTGTCGCTGCTTCTGATGTGACGCTGTACACTGGCGGCCTCTCGCAATGGGTCCAGCCGGTGATCAGCAAGGACCGGGCCACGCCCGTCCCAATAAAATACCTTTGTATTTCAATATCTTATGCGGACATCATAGGGCCGAGACGGTGCTCCGGGAAGGTCCCTTTCTGCCCTGCGGCAAGATTTGCCGTTCGCGGTTGCAAAAGGGCCAAGCGTGATTGCCTGACGGGAATGCGGCCTATATTAAAGAGCAGCTTTTCAGCCGCTCTGGCGAACCCGCTTTCCAGGGAATGCTCCAAAGCTTCCTGATCGCGCGGCGTTCGAGGCCGTCGCGGTCGCATTGATGACCGGAACCATGCTCAACAGTCTGGATCTCGAAGGCCGTCCACAGGACACCAGGATCGTCGTCGCCATGTCCGGCGGCGTCGATTCGTCGGCGACGGCTGCGCTGTTGAAGTCCGAGGGGTACGACGTCGTCGGCATCACGCTGCAGCTTTACGATCATGGCGCGGCCACCCATCGCAAGGGCGCCTGCTGCGCCGGGCAGGACATCCACGACGCGCGCAACGTCGCCGAGCGGATCGGCATTCCGCATTACGTGCTGGATTATGAGAACCGCTTTCGCAAATCGGTGATCGACAATTTCGCCGACAGCTACGTCTCGGGCGAGACGCCGGTGCCGTGCATCGAGTGCAACCGTTCGATCAAGTTTCGCGATCTGCTCAGGACCGCGCGCGAACTCGGCGCCTCGGCGCTGGCGACCGGGCATTACGTGGCGTCGCGCCGCGCCGCCGACGGATCGCGTGCGCTGATCTGCGCTGCCGACGCCGATCGCGACCAGAGCTATTTCCTGTTCGCGACCACGCGCGAGCAACTCGATTATCTGCGCTTTCCGCTCGGCGACATGACCAAGCCGCAGACGCGCGAATTGGCGCGCCGCTTCGGCCTGGAGGTCGCCGACAAGCAGGACAGCCAGGACATCTGCTTCGTGCCGACCGGGCGCTATACCGACATCATCGGCCGGTTGCGGCCGAATGCCGTCGAGCCCGGCGATATCGTCGATCTCGAGGGCCGCGTTATCGGCCGGCATCAGGGCATCGTTCACTTCACCGTCGGCCAGCGGCGCGGATTGGGCATCGCCTCCAGCGCGCCGCTCTATGTGGTGCGTCTCGACGCCGCCAGCCGCCGCGTCGTCGTGGGACCGCGCGAGGCATTGCGGATGGACCGCATCGTGTTGCGCGACGTCAACTGGATCGGCGACGGCGCGCTTGATCGCGCGGTCGGCCAGGGTCTTGAGATTTTCGTGCGGGTGCGATCGACCCGCGCGCCGCAGCCGGCGTGGCTGCGCGCGGCCGATGGCGGCTATGAAGTTGAACTGGTCGCGGGCGAGGAGGGTGTATCGCCGGGCCAGGCCTGCGTGTTCTACGATGCGCCGTTGGGGCAGGCGCGCGTGCTCGGCGGTGGATTCATCCTGCGCGCGACCGCGAAAAGTGCGGCGGCCAAAGGCGCCATTCGGCCGCAGCCCGTGATTGAGGCAATGCGCGGTTAGGATTTTCAAGGCGGGGCATGGCTGCAGATATCGACCGCGCGGGGGTCGCAAAGGCTTATGGTCGATGGGCGCCGGTCTATGATCTGGTGTTCGGCAAGGTATTCGATCAGGGTCGCCAGTCGACCATCGCCGAGGCCGACCGGATCGGCGGCCGGGTTCTCGATGTCGGCGTCGGCACCGGACTGTCGCTGTCGGATTATTCGCGCACCACGAAATTGTGCGGCGTCGATATTTCCGAACCGATGCTGCGGAAGGCTCAGCAACGCGTGCGGGCGCTGGGTCTTTCCAATGTCGAGACGCTCGCGGTGATGGACGCGAAGAATCTCGCCTTTGCGGATTCGTTCTTCGACGCGGTGGTGGCGCAATATGTCATCACCGCGGTTCCCGACCCGGAAGCCACCCTCGACGACTTCATCCGGGTGCTGAAACCCGGCGGCGAACTCATTCTGGTCAATCATATCGGCGCCGAAAGCGGTCCGCGCCGCATCTTCGAGCTGGCGTTCGCGCCGCTGGCGCGGCGGCTCGGCTGGCGGCCGGAATTTCCCTGGGCGCGCCTGACCGACTGGGCCGCCAAGCACGGCGGCGTCAGCCTGGCCGAACGCCGCCCGATGCCGCCGATGGGGCATTTTTCGCTGATCCGCTTCCGCAAATCCTGAAGTCTGCGGTTCCCTGCGGAACCTCCACGCCGGCTCGCCGTTTTCTCTCCATGGAAACGAAACACTCGATCTTACTTGGCTGCATGCTGATCGCGGTTTCCGCCGCGGCCAGTGCCCAGGCGCCGCCGTCACCGGCAACCCCGCCGGCGCAGACCGCGCCGCCATCGCCCGCGCGCACCAGCGAGTGTGCGCCGATGCCGTCCGCGCCCCGACAAGGCGTCATGCCCCCGCAGGGCACGACGACCGGGGAAGCCCGCGAGCCGCTCGGCGACAAACTGGCGCGGTCCGATGGCGTATTGTGTCCGCCCGAGGGCGTCGATCCGCAAATGCATGCGCCGACACCCGAGACCGGCAACACACCGGTCATTCCTCCGCCCGGCAGTCCCGGCGGCAATCCCAACGTACGGCCGAAATAACGGCGTTTTGCAGGGATTTTCAGCACCAGGACCCGCGGTGGTGCAGCGACCAGCGGAATGGCCGGGTTTGCTTGACATGCCCCGGACCGGCTTCTTATATGCCGCGCGTTCGCGACTGCGGCATAAGAGAGCCGTGACGATGAACCGTGGCGGGGTAGCTCAGCTGGTTAGAGCACGGGAATCATAATCCTGGGGTCGGGGGTTCGAGTCCCTCTCCCGCTACCATCTTTCCCCATGTCCAGCCCGGACACATAGGTAACAGAACGTACCTAAGACATGGGTGACAACCTCGTGCCGAACGGGTTGTCGAGGGGTTGCAAGGTTTTCTGCTCCAGGTCGAAGTATCCGAGATCATAGTGCATGAAGCTTGCGAGCCAAATGCCGTCGTCGACTTCCTTGATGCCGAGCCTTTGGCCGGCCAGCACGGTAGAGATGTTGATCCTCTTGCGATGCAGGCAGAGCCGTCCGCAAGCGGTGACGAGAACGTCGCGGTCGTGGAACGGATAGGTCAGTTCCGGCAGGCCGTCGTAACGGCGCGTTGAAGCTGACATAGAGTTCGGCAGGGCATTTCATGCCGAGCGCCTCATGCGGCCGTTCGGCATTGAACTCGCTGACGAAGGCATCGAAGCGGTCCTGCTGCTGCAGGCTGTTGAAGCCCGGCGGGCGGGTTGCCTCCTTCTTGAGGGTGAGATGCATGCGCTCGTGGCGGCCGTTCTGTTGCGGATGGCCCGGCTTGATGCGTTCGATCGCGATGCCGAGCCGAAGCCACCAGACCGAGAGCTTTGAGAGATTGAACAGCGCATTGGGACTGGCGAAGGGCACGCCATTGTCGGAGCGAATGGCGAGCGGCAAGCCACGCTCGCGGAACAGCCGTTCGAAGGCCGTGCAGGCGGTGTCTTCGCGGGTCGAATCAAGCGCCTCGCACAACAGCAGGAAGCGCGAGGCATGGTCGGTGACGGTCAGCGGATAGCAGTACCGGCCGTTGCCGAGCTTGAACTCGCCCTTGAAGTCGGCGCACCACAGATCATTGGGGCCAGCGCCCTTCGGACAGCGGCGTGCCGCGCGCGCGGTGGCGCGGCCCGCCGCCGCGCTTGACCAGGCCGTGACGATCGAGAACCGCATGGATGGTGCTTTTGGCCGGAACCCTGACATCGCCATCGAGCCGCCTGACCAGGAGTTCGCGGATCTTGCGCGCGCCCCAGTGCGGCTTCTCGGCCTTGAGCCGGACGATCAGGCTCTCGATCTGAACCGGCAGCTGGTTGGCATAGCGCACCGGCCGCCGGGAGCGATCGCTCAGGGCCTCAAGCCCGTGTTCCTTGTAGCGGTCGAAAATCTTGTAGCCGGTCTTGCGGGATACGCCGAAATCCCGGCAGACGTCCGTCATGGCCTCCCCGTCCAGCAGCCGGGCGACAAAACGAAGGCGTTCTTCCATCACCGAACTCGCTTTCCACGGCATCCACACCTCCCGCTGAACAAAAGCGGAAAGTGTAACCCATGTGTCCGGTACGAAATGTCACCTATGTCTCGGGCCGCTCACCACACTCTGCGGACGTTGTTGGGATATGCCTGCTCCCCGAGCAGCGCGTTCAGGCGCCCCGCGATTTCAATCGTGTCGCCCCCCCGGCCGCGAGGGGTCTCGGAAAACTGTTACGGTCTCAACCAGGCCTCTGATCGCCTTCGCGTCGAAAAAACTCGCTAGCACGAGTATGCAGAAGCGTCCCTCCGAGGTTCAAAGATAGAACTCGAATGAGCTTCTTCTTGATGCTCATAAATCAATTAGGCCCAAAAATACAGCTTTGGCGGCGGCGTGCGCGCAGTTCGCCGCGCCCATTTTCAAGATGGAGTTTTTCAAATGTACCCGCACCGTTTCTACTGATCTGTCGATAATCCGTGAAGTCTCTTCGGCAGTCTTTCCCTTAGCAAGCCACGTAAGGCACTCTAGTTCGCGAGGACTAAGGACCTTGATAGAAGATTGGAATGGACTACCAAATTTAGCAGAGACCGTATTGTGAAAATAATGTGCAATTACCGACAGTAGCCTTGCCGAAACTTCGACGGTATTTTCTCTCCTTGCGCTAACGTTATTCCAAACCCCGCTAACAAAAGCGAAACGCCCGCCACTCAAATGGATCGGTATCGTAACTCCACTAACCAATTGCTTATCCTCTAAATAATGGATCGCGTCTAACTCGCTGTCACTTAGGGCTGCATGCTTGCGAACTGCGGCCCAATCGACCCACGGCTCTTTTCCAAAACAAGCATGATAGTATGCGTCATTTGCCCTGTGTCGATGCCAGTGAATGTCCCAATTTGCTGGAAAGCCTCTTGTCTTTACCGGCGGCGGAGCCCACTCTCCGTTACGTAGCCTGCACACGGGTAGATACGAGTAATCGATCATCGGAAAATCGATTTTCGTCGCGACTTCGCTGAGACAATCCATCGCCGCGTCAACATCGCGAGCACCTTCCAGGGCCAACGCAAAGTCGCTCATTATTTTTTCGAACGATCTTGTGTCACCAGAATGCATGATCAGGCCTCCGGAAAAACATTTTAATTAAACCTATCAAAAACATGCGTGTCAATGAAGCAGTTCCTGTCTTACGCGTAAGATAGACCGGAATTGACCGACACGGTCTCCTACCTTAGCAACGGGAAGACGCACATCCTTCTGCGACGAGCGCCAATTATATTGAGGTCGTTGCTTTTGGTTCATCGTCCGGCGACGCAAACCATCTCAAGAGGTGCGCTTAGTCGAGCGATCTCCTAGTCTCTCGCGGAGATTGTCGGAGGAACGGCGCGCCGCAACAGCGGGTCGGTTGCTGCCATTAGCGGTCGATGAGTTCGTGGCCCGGACCAAGCGATGATCGCGATTTCGACCGCGGCTACCGTCGATCACGTTATTCTCAAGTATCGGGCGCTGGCCGCGAGCTTAAAGCGCTGAGCACAAGCGAGTCCAGAGCTGAATGCTCGAATCCATCCATGCAACGACCTCCGTCGGATCAAACGGCAACGTCGCGTCAGGTGCTGATCCGTGATGCGTAGCTACCGCGTGGATCGCTCACTACCAAGAAGGTTCGCCGTTGACGTGCGCTGGGTAGCGACTAAAGCAGCCGCTCCAGTTTATAGGACCTGCGACTCGCAGATGCTGCGACCTACCAAAAAATGGGTATACCGAATGCTGGTAATTGTCGGACCGGATATGCTCCCGTACACGTCGCAAGCTGGTTACTGCACATTCGGGAGGCTTTGCGATGGCTCAGGTTGATACTGATCTTTGTTACATGACGGCTACTGAAGCGATTGCGGCCTTCAACAAGAAAACGCTTTCACCTGTTGAGTTGCTGAAGGCGCAAATCGCGCGGATTGAAGCGGTCAATCCGAAACTGAACGCCTTCACTCAAATGCATTTTGACCGCGCGCTGGAGCAGGCCAAATCCGCCGAAAAAAAATATATGAATGGCGGCAGTGTGCGCCCCCTAGAAGGCGTCCCTTGCGCCATAAAAGATTTTCACTCGGTGAAAGGTGAGATCACAACCTACGGCTCCAAAGCTTTCGAGGATTTTCGTCCGGATCAATCAGCGCCGACCGTTGAACGGTTGCTGGATGCCGGCATCATCATGCACTGCCGGACCACGACGCCAGAGTTTGCACATTCGGCCATCACCCATAGTCCCCTATGGGGGGTTACGCGCAATCCTTGGAATCTGGAGTACAGTCCAGGCGGCTCGTCGGGCGGCGCTGGCGCTGCCTTGGCCGCCGGAATGACGACGCTTGCGGACGGGACCGACGGGGGCGGATCTATTCGTATTCCCGCATCTGCTTCAGGGGTTTTTGGCTATAAGCCTCCGTGGGGACGCAATCCGCTGGACCGGGAGCATCCCGGTGAGACTGTCCTGCACTACGGTCCGATGACGCGGAGCGTTGCCGATGCTGCATTGATGCAGAATGTCATGTCTGGCGCCCACTCGGCGGACATTTATTCGCTGCGTGAGTTGGTGGCGCTGCCTGAGAAGTTTGATTCAATAAAAGGCATGAAGATCGCTCTCTCCCTCGATCTTGGATATTTTGAAGTCGACAAAGAAGTGCAGAAAAATACGCTCGCGGCAGCGGAGACGCTCAGAAGTCTTGGTTGCATTGTTGATCCTGTGGACATCGGCTGGAGTGCGGACACCGAAACCGCGTGGACGATAAATTGGGAAGGAATTTGCAATGCTCTAGTCGGTGATCTTCTTCCGCGCTGGCACAATGAACTCGATCCGTACGTCGTGAAGCTCGTCGAGCAGGGCCAAAAGCGAACGGTTCCAGAGTTCTACGGCGTCCAGAAGACTCGCTACGAGATGTATCAGAAGTTAGCTTTGATTTTTGACACGTACGACGCCTTAATTTGCCCAACGCTGGCTGTCCCGTCAGTGAAGGCCGAACGCCAAAACGATGATCCACTTATCATCAATGGCAAAAAAATTCCAATAACGTACACGGGTTGGTGGATGACCTATCCCTTCAACTTGGTTAGCCAGTGCCCCGTAATGAGTGTGCCGACAGGATTTGCCGAGAGTACCGGCGTCCCCACTGGCCTGCAAATAGTCGGTCGCACATACGAAGACGCGTCCGTATTTCGCGTTGCGTCGGCTTTCGAGTCTGCAACGACCCCTTGGAAGTCTTGCCGGCCGAGCCTGTGAGTGCGGACGAAGTGGACGTATCGATGTCGTGCAAGAAACTCGGGGAACAACCGCTATGATGACAACCAACGGAACGAAAAACCGGCGCTTTGCAAGTGTGGCTCTGTTGTCAGCCATCTTTGCAATCGCATGCGCAGCGAACGGACAAGCGGAAGGGGTCAAGATCTGCGTGGTAGAATTGGTAAGCGGCGACTTCGCGATATACGGCATACCCAAGCTTCTTGGATACCGAATGGCGGCGAAAGAAATCAACGATGCGGGTGGTTTGATGGGGAAGCCGCTGCAAATGGTCTATTACGACGGCCAGTCGAACGTGCAGCGCTTCCAGGAATTTGGTCAAAAGTGCGTTTTGGACGACGAAGCCGACGTGATAATGGGGGGGACTACCAGTTCGGAGCGTGAGGCGCTTCGAGCCGTGGCAGTGAAAAGCAAAAAGCTCTACTGGCATAACAATACCGGTGAGGGCGGCATAGCCGATCACTATTCCTTCTTTTCGGCGAGTGTACCCGAAGAACAAATCGTTCCCGCCGTCGAGTACATGATAAAAAAATACGGTCCGAAGGTTTACGGCGCCTTCGCAGACTATGGATACGGTCAAGTTTCCTCGATTTGGGTCAAGGCGACAGTCGCCGCTAACGGCGGTAAAATGGTTGGGTTAGAATACATTCCGCTCGGGAATTCCGATTATGCGGCAACCATCGCTAACATACAGAAGGCCAAGCCAGATTGGTTTTACTCTAGCCTGGTAGGGGCAGCTCAATTCAACTTCTTCCCGCAGGCCAATGCTGCGGGCCTCGCCATTCCCAAGTTGTTGCCGATAAACGTGCAATTGAGCTATGAGCATAAGCGCTATCCCGCCCCTGTGATGGACAACTCATTTGTCTCCTATACATTTCTGGAAGAACTGGCAGGTACATTGCCGTCGGCGAAAAAATTTGTCGATGGGATAAGGGCACTTGATCCTAGCATCCCCTACGTAAACGAAATGGCCCGGGATGCTTACGTCGGCATGAATCTCACGGCGATGGCCATCAAGCGGGCTGCTAGTACCGATACGGAGAAAATGATCGACGCGCTTCAAAGCGGCCTTTACTTCGACGCCCCGGAGGGGAGGGTCTTCTTAGACCCAGCAACCCATCATCTCAGCTTAACAATCAGAATGGCGCAGGTGACGAAAACGCACGCACTTGAACCTGTAGCGGAGTTTCCGGCTGGCGTGCGCGAGCCGTGGTGGTTGCGGTCACTAGGTGTCAATCTTGTGAAACAAAGTCCGTCAACCCAATACGTGCCCTGGGACGATCCCCATATGGCCAAGTATAAGAGCCAGTAAACCGTCGTCGTAATTTTGCATCACTCGCCACTCTTGGCTGATAAATGAGTCGATATGTCGACTGTTGAGTTTTTAGCGGCGCGTGATTGTCTCATGCGTCATCGCTAACGAACGTAATTGAGGACGTCCAATTCATGGAGTTTGTCGCGGGAATAGCAGGCTTGCTTTATCAATACGCTGATAACGTCGCGATTTTGACGCTAAGCGCAATCGGTCTCATTGTAATTTTTGGAATGATGGGCGTCATAAACATGGCGCACGGGGAAATGATGATGATCGGAGCTTATACAACATCGTTCGGCTATTATGCGGGAATTCCTGCGATGATCGATCCGTTGTTAGGCGGGATAACGGCAGGTTTAGTTGGTGTTTTTATCGAGCGTTTGATGATCAGGCGGTTCTATGGACAGCTACTATCGTCGTTGGTGGTGACATGGGGTCTTAGCCTGGTGCTGAGCCAAGGTGCACTTCTCGTTTTCGGTCAACTTATAAAAAGTGTGCCCACTCCTTTCGGAAGCTTCTCGATCGGCGCGCTTTCGTTTTCCTACTATCGGATTTTCCTGGCGGCTGTTTCAGTTTTGCTGATGTTCGGCCTCTGGCTCCTCTTCAAGCGTACTCGCTTCGGCATTTACGCCCGTGCAACGATGGAAAACCCAGAAATGGCACGCGTACTCGGCGCTGATGTTTCGAGCTTGTACATGATCACCTTCGGTCTTGGCACGGCGTTGGCTGGGTTTGCCGGAGGTCTACTGGCTATGACATCTACCATAGGTCCATTTTACGGACGCGGTTATACGCCGCAGGCATTCATTACCGTGGTGGTGGGTGGTGCTGCTGACATCGTAGTCGGCGCATCGGCCAGCGTACTCTCATTGGCTGGAATACGCACCATTGTTACCGAGCAATACAACATCCTCCTGGGTAACGTCGCCACGCTTGGATTTGCCTTCCTCGTTGTGCTCCTTATGCCAGCGGGTATCTCGGATTGGATTGAACAGCGGCGTGGTCGACCGCTCGCGAGGCGAACGTGAACGTGCCGGAGGGCGTGGCCTCTCGAATTATTGCCGGTCTCAATGGGCGGCAAGAAATGGGGCGCACTTGCGGCTTTTGGCTGGGTTTCGTGATCGTTGTCGGAGGTACTGCGGCGGCGCCGGCTTTTTTGTCGAAGTGGCAACTGTTCAATTTGAATAATTTTTTGATCAGCGGATTTATGGGCCTCAGCTTGTGTCTGCTGTGGGGCTTTGGAGGCATTCTAAGTCTCGGCCAAGCTGCGTTCATGGGTCTTGCAGGGTATGCGTATGGGGTAATCGGTATAAACTTGATAGAGGAGGCCGGAAATACCAACCTCGCGCTTTTAGGTGGATTAGTGGCACCGGTTCTCCTCGCCGCGGTGCTTGGCGCCATCATGTTCTATGCGCGGGTGCAAAGCATTTATATCGCTATTCTAATGCTTCTCGTTACCTTGATGTTTGAGACCTTCCTGAACCAGACTGCGGGCCAAGGTTGGAATATCGGTAGGGCGCACCTTGGTGGCAATAACGGCTTGGGAAGGTTTGCCGCAGAGATCCGCGATCCGCCGAGTTCGACTCTTGGGCTCGGCGATAATTTGATTCATTTTCCCGGCCGAAGCCATGCGTTCTTCTATTTGACCTTGTTTTCATTAGTTGCCGTCTACTTTATGCTGCGAGTGTTGGTCAATTCTCGCTTCGGTCACGTCCTGATCGCGATTCGAGAGGATGCAGATCGGACAGAGGCATTTGGGCACGACGTGCGCTTGATCCAACTTGTGGTTTTTTGTATTTCTGCACTGATCGCGGGGATTGCTGGCGTTCTCTACGTCTCGTGGGGAAATTTCATTACGCCGGATGCTTTCGGCGTTTACAACAATATTCTACCTGTGATCTGGGTGGCGTTTGGTGGCCGAAAGAGCTTGACAGCGTCGGCGCTTAGCGCGGTGTTTCTGGTCTGGTTATCGCAGACGCTGGCCATCCAAGGAAACTACGCACATGTCGCGCTGGGATTGATACTAATTATCGTCATGATGTTGTTGCCGGAGGGCGCAATTACTCAATTAGCTACCGCCATTGAGCGTCGGGGGCACCTGCGGAAAGACGTGGCTTCAGAGAGCCTAATGGCGCGGGAAAACAAATGACAGCCCGTGCAACCGTTGTACAGGGCGCGGAGCCGCTGCTCGAAGTTAGGGGTTTATCCAAAGCGTTCAGCGGCGTACGGGCGATGGACGACTTGAATCTTACGCTAACAAGCGGGGAGCTCCGCTGCATCATTGGTCCCAATGGAGCCGGCAAGAGCACTTTATTCAAGCTTCTGATGGGTATGATCAAGCCGGACGCGGGCACTGTCTGTTTTGCCAGTGTGGATGTCACGCGAGCGACACCTCACAAAAGGGCACAACTCGGCATTGGCATCAAGCTCCAGAATATGGGTGTATATCCGAATCTGACCGTTCGTCACAACATGATGGTGCCGTTCCATCGCAGTGGCGACACTAGCTCACTCGAGATGGAAATACTGAGACTGCTCGAACCTGTTAAACTGCATCACAAAGCGGATTGGACGGTTGCTAATCTTTCGCATGGGGAGCGCCAATGGTTGGCGATCGGGATGGCGCTTGCAATGAAGCCGCGGCTGTTGTTGCTTGACGAACCGACCGCCGGAATGGGACCCGAGGAGACCCGGACGACAGGTGATTTAATTCGTTCTTTGAATAGTAACGGTGTCACAGTGCTTGTGACGGAGCACGACATGGCCTTCGTGCGGCAACTCGATTCACCCATTACTGTGTTGCATTTTGGAAGCGTGTTGGCGGAAGGGAGTCTAATTGACATCGAACGCCACGCGGATGTTAAGCGTATTTATCTGGGGACGGGGCCTTCCGGTCCCCGCTTTGTTCGACCAAGACGGCCGCTGAAATGAGGATCTCCGGCAAATGCAAGCGGTGCCCCGGCAGCTCATTCCGCCACCACATCTTTGCTGAGTTCGCCAATGAGGCGGAGCAGGCAAGCGTGCTAAAGTGCAGTCTGAATTGGACGTGAACGTGCTCGCAATCGAATCCATCAGGTCAGGCTATCAAGGCGCTCCCATTGTGCGCGATTTATCGCTCTCGATTGAAAAGGGCGAAAGCGTTGCGATCGTTGGGCGCAATGGTTCTGGAAAAACGACACTGGTCAAAACGATCGTCGGTTTGATAGACACTTTGGGTGGGCGGGTACTTTTTGGCGGCCAGGACATTACGACAATGGACGTTCGGGAACGAACAAAACTCGGTATGGGTTACGTGCCACAGGGCCGTGGAATTTTTGCACGTCTTACTGTCTTCGAAAACCTGTGCATGGGTGAAACGGTTGGACCTCGCAGAGATCATTATGAGTATCAGCGTATTTATGATCTGTTTCCAATCTTAAAGGAGCGTCGCAACCAGAAGGCTGGTACATTAAGCGGCGGTCAACAACAGATGCTGGCAATCGCTCGAATACTCCTTGGTCGGCCGTCAATCTTGATTCTTAGATGAGCCTTCCGAGGGAGTGCAGCCAAATATTGTTGAGACCATTGCCGATGTAATTGCGCAACAACAAGCGGAGCTTGGACTAACAATCTTGCTGGTCGAACAGGACCTGCGGGTCGTACACATGGTCAGCGAGCGGTGTTGTGTTATGGAAAAGGGAAGAATTATTGCTTTCCATACTCCAGACGAGCTCGCAGATCCGGATATTGCAAGGCAGTATCTTTCAATTTGATCTTGGGTCGCCGGTCACCTGTTCGTCAAGCTTCGGCTTGTCGGAAACTCCCTCCCAAACGGCCGGTCCCTACGTCCATATCGGCCTGATCCCGAGCATGGCGGGCTTCGACATTTTTGAGAAGAAATTTTCCAACGTCCTGGTCACGTCGAAAACGAAGGGCGAGCGCATCACGCCGGAAGGCCGCGTGTTCGACGGCACCGGCATGTTGCTGCGCGACGAACTGGTCGAGATCTGGCAAGCAAATGTGGCCGGCCGCTACAACCATCCGGCCGACCGCTCCGCAGGCGCACTTGATGAGGAATTTCGCGGCTGGGGCCGTGCGGGATCGCATTTCGATAGCGGGCCGACTACCTTCGAGACGATTAAGCCGGGCGCGATCACCGACAGAGCCGGCCGCAAATCGGCGCCGCATATTAATGTCTGGCTCGTGGCGCGCGGCATCAATCTCGAGCTCAGTACGCGGCTCTATTTCTCGGATGAAGAAGCCGCCAACGCCGCTGATCCCGTGCTCAATCTGATCGAGCAACCCGTGCGCCGCTCCACACCGATTGCGAAGCGCAGCGAGCGCGCAGGCAACGTCGCGTACAGTTTTGCCATCAATCTGCAGGGACCGGACGAGACCGCTTTCTTCGACGTCTGAGGCGTCAGGTGTCTCCACTCTGGAGCTGCGCGCGAAACGCGCGTGGCGAAAGACCCGTTGCGGCGGCGTAGACCCTGCTGAAATAGGCGGGGTCGTCGAAGCCGAGCGCGTAGGCGATCGTCGACACCGGCAGGTTGGTGTAGACGAGGTTGCGCCGCGCCTCGCGGATCAGCCGGTTGAGGATCAGATGCGAGGCGGTGTCTCCGGTCGCCTCAAGTGTCACCCGGTTGAGATGAGTCGGCGTCACTGACAGGGCCTCGGCATAATCCGACACGCTCCAGCGCGCTAAATGGTGCTGTTCAAGCAGCGCCTCGAAGCGGCGGCATAGGTCAGATTTGGCCGTCCCGCTGGCGGGGCTTTCGCCGGCGAGCTCGCGCGCCACCAGCCCGACGACAGCCGCCGACAGCGCGCGCAGCACGTGCGCGCGGCCAAAATTCCGCGCCGCATATTCGGCAAAGATCTGCTTCATGGTGGCGCGGATTTGTGGTGTGCCGCGCACCACGGCCGATTGCGACAGCACCCCGCGCAGGCCCTCCGAGGCCAACAGCGACTCATCTATGATCTCGGCGGCAATTGTCAGCACCCACCCTTGGGTAGCAGGCACGAAGCGGAAGCCATGGACATGGCCGACCGGTACGTTGACGATCCTCATCGGATTCAGCGCGTGAACGCGCCCGTCCAGCGTCGCATCGCCGCCGCCGCGCTCGATCAGCAGCACCTGATGCAGCCGCGCGTGGCGGTGGACGGCGAACGTCCAGTCATACAGCACCGAGCGGGACGCGATCGTCTCGCAATGGACAACGTCCGGTAGGTCGCCGGACTCGCCGAAGAGGTTGTAGACCCGGATGGCCGGTGTCGAATGAGGCGGGGTTCGCATGTTCGAATTGTACAAGACAAAGACTGATCTCTCCATCCGTTTGCGCAGCGAAATCTGTAAAAAAATGCAAACGGGAGGATGGAAAAATGAAAGTTCAAGTCTGCATCATCGGCGGTGGCCCGTCGGGGCTCTTGCTGTCCCAGCTTCTGCATCTCAAGGGTATCGACACCATTGTGCTCGAGAAATACAGCCGGGATCACGTGCTCGCCCGGATCCGCGCCGGCGTGCTGGAACACGGTTTTGCGAAGCTCATGCGCGAGGCACAATGCGGCGAGCGAATGGACCGCGAGGGCGAGATACACGACGGATTCGAGATTGCCCATGACGGCGTGCTCGACCGCATCGATCTCCACAAATATTCTGGCGGTAATTCTGTGCTGGTCTACGGCCAGACCGAAATCACCCGCGATCTCTACGAGGCGCGTGACAGGCTAGGCGGAGAGGTCGTGCACAATGCGGAGGACGTGACCCCGCACGACATAAACTCCGATAGACCTTACGTGACCTATCGCACGGGCGGCGAGACGATCCGCGTTGATTGCAACTATATCGTCGGCGCCGATGGCTTCCACGGCGTCAGCCGTAAATCGATTCCGAAGGACGTGCTGCGCGAATATGAGAAGGTCTATCCGTTCGGATGGCTCGGTGTGCTGTCGCGCACCAAGCCAGTCAATCCGGAACTGATCTATGTGAAACATGAGCGCGGCTTTGCGCTGTGCTCGATGCGTTCGCAGGTACTGAGCCGCTACTACATCCAGGTGCCGCGGGATGACAAGCCGGAGGACTGGCCGGATGACGCGTTCTGGGCGGAGTTGAAGCGTCGTCTGCCAGCGGAAGTCGCCGGCCGCCTGATCACGGGCCCGTCGATCGAGAAGAGCATCGCGCCACTGCGTAGCTTCGTAGCCGAGCCGATGAGCTATGGTCGTCTGTTCCTCGCGGGCGATGCCGCGCACATTGTTCCGCCGACTGGTGCACGCGGGCTGAACAGCGCTGCGTCAGACATCTATTACCTTTATCACGCCATGCTCGCGCATTATCAGAGGGGCGACGATTTAGGACTCCAGGGCTATTCCGCTAAGGCGCTGTCGCGGATTTGGAAGGCGCAGCGCTTCTCGTGGTGGATGACGATGCTGCTGCACCGTTTCCCTGACCGGCTTCCCTATGACGATGGGCTACAACAGTCGGAAATGTCGTATCTACTCTCCTCAGAGACTGCGCGGCGCCTCTTGGCCGAAAATTATGTGGGATTGCCATTCTAATTCCGCGCCTCTGCTTGTCACCCGAAGGGTGTAGCCATTGCTGATCGAGTGCAACCGCTCGCGAGGTCTTTTTTTCGACGCCGAAATCCTCTCAAGCCGTTCCACGATTTCCCGCAGGTTCTCTTCCTTGACGGAGATTTGTAGCGCAATCTTGGTTGGAAAGTACTTCAGCACAGTTCCCTTTGAATAGCCGACGGTATCCGCAATTCGTTGGATCGAAACGGTTTCGACACTTCCGATCGCGAACTCCTTGCGAGCGGCTGCGAGAATTTGCTCGCGAAGGGCCTGCTTGTCGGCATCCTGCCGTGCGCGCTTCCGGAGTTTCGGGTTGGACTTTCTCGCCCGATCGGGCTGCACGTTCTTGTTCATAGAGAAATCGCCTCTGTCGCTTCGTATCTTCACGCTTCAGATAGCACGTTCGCATGAAGTGTTCGATGCGGGCCTGAGAAATCTCGCTATTGCCAAAATGCTAAATTCCAAATTAATGACTGCGGTCGTGTAATAAGTGAAAAATAACCGGCAGCGGGGCAAAGGTTTGATGTTGAAGAGTACAGCAATCGTGCGAATATGACCGCTGCGCGGGTAGCCTTAATTTCGTAGGCCTATCTCATATCAACAACAGCCGCTGTGCCGTCATCGTCAGAGAGCGGGGAGTTGCATGATCAAACTGATTTTCTGTCTCAACCGAAAGCAAGGCATATCCCGGCAGGAATTTGATCGTCGCTGGCGTGATGTTCATGGTCCTTTGGTACGTAAGTACGCGGACGCGTTACGGATCAAGCGCTATGTTCAAAGTGCCACGCTGTATGATCCCCGTTCGCAGGAACAGATACGAACCAGCCGAAACGCGGAGCCCACGTCGTACGACGGTGTTGCTGAGATATGGTGGGACAGCCTTGAAGAGCTAGCGGCGGCGCGGCTCACACCGGAAGGCTCTGAAGCCGGCCGGATCCTCCTTGAAGACGAAGCCCAATTTATCGACCTGGCATCATCCCGTCTTTGGTACAGCACTGAGCGGGTCGTCGTACCCTAGACGAACCACGCCTAGAAACTCTAACCGGAGCTTCCCCTATGAACGCCGAACAGGTTGCCATATTGGCCGATCAGTTGAAGTCCGATTCGGATGGCTTCGCACAGCTGTTCCACCCAAGACGGCCTTTATGTCGATCCAGGCCTTCGGATTGGCACGCCGTGGCCACGAGTTCGTTCGACTGCACCACAAGAAATGGCCCGCAGCAGTAACCAGATTTCCAAGCAGTTGTCGAGCGCGTGCTGCTGCCTTGCACGCGCGGAGCGTCCCTCCAGGCAGGCTCAAGGAACCAGCGCGCGTGGCCCGAGTGCGTTGTTCCCAACGTTCTTGAGGGGCGGCTGAGCCTCGCGACAGTGTCCAATCGCTCCTAGTTAAGTATGTGCGCGTCGCCAGCGAACGATGCCCGACCACTCGGACTGTTTGAAATCAGTACATTCCCGCTAAGCTATGGCTAAGGACTTGCGATGACGGGTCGCTCAAACCGCAGCGGCGCCCGCCGGGCGCTACCGCAAGCCGCGAGGGTCGTCAGCATAAGGCGCTTTCTCTCCGCATGGCATGATAGCGCGATCATAATACTCAGTGCACGACTCAACGAGACCGTCGGCATTTAGATCGAGCACGATCACAACGCGCGCCTTGAATTGCTTGTGAGTTGGCCGAAGAGCGCTTTCACCAACTCCTAAGGGCTCGCCGTTGAAGCTTCCGGTCCCATCGTACATGATGACGGCGCTTTGCCCATCCACCAGTACGCGTTCAATAGCTGCCTTGAAATCGGGTACTGCTGCGTGCCATTTCTTGTGATGTAGTCGAACAAACTCGTGGCCACGGCGTGCCAATCCAAATGCCGGATCGGCATAGAGACCGTCTTGGGTGAACAGCCGTGCGAAGGCATCCGAATCAGGCTTCTGCAATTGATCGATAAAATGAGTAGCGACCTGTACGATGTTCATTTGGCAGCTCCTGTTCTAATTTCAACTGCGGTCCGGCAACGTTTCCGGTTATCGTTCCGAATCGGATCAGAACGGTCTAATACGAGGCGACGCGGACACAAGCAGATCTATCCTGCGCATGCTACGGCCCTCTTCCATTTGTAGCGAATCTTCACGTTCCAAATGGAAAGTGCCCTCGGTCATCAGAATTGGGAATGGCAAAACCGCTCAAAATGATTGACCGGAAACGTTACCAGATCGAAGCGATCCACTACGGAGCCGGAGTCACTGAGGCGCATCTGGTCACGAGCGAGCAGAAGTCGCGGAGGTCGACGACGATCGAACCTCGAAACAGCGATATCGGGATCAATCAAACTGGCGCACCTGGAGTTTGCTATTGCGTGAACGCGAGAGGAGGGTGCCCGTTTCTGGAGCGATGATCTAGGCTCGAGCTGATAGCCCACGGAGACCACTGGTGTGCGCGGCAGGACTCGAACCTGCAACCAGACCGTTATGAGCGGGACCGTTAAAGACGCGGTCGCTGATTTTGCTGCATTTTCGTTCGAGATTGATCGCGTTCATTGCGTTCCGATCAAATGTTTCTGGTGCGAAACTGGTGCAGTTAGGCTAGTGCCGCAAACCAAAACTTCGATTTTGGGGCGCTCGCTGCGAATTGGCGCCTCGTTAGTTTCAACTTACGAACCGTTCAACTACGAACGGTGCCAGCGCTGACCAATCGGTCATGGAAGTGGCACTTGCCCGCGACCGACCTTGGCCATTTCCTGAAGTTCCACGCGCAGGCGTTATGACAGAGCGGGCGTGCGGCGGATGCAGATCAAGGGCAGGTCGGCTCAAGCTGCCAGGCCCGCGCGCAATTCGCTCAATAGTCCTTCGGCCTGACGAATGTCCGCGGCGGTGCCGAACACCACGTGGTCGGGACGTACGAGAACGAAGCACGCTCCCTTCGCCGAAAGCCAGCTGGCAAAGAGGCCGTCCTCCTCCGTTAGTATCGCCCGCTCAGATGGGCCCTGCGCCATTCGATGTATGGCTACACCCATTTCCCGCGCTTGTCCGAGCATTGCAGGCGGCAAATCGATGTCTCCGGCAAGCAGAAGAATGAATCCGTCGGGAAGCATGTCATCAAGACGCGTGCGACCGCCGGGACCGACGACCCAAGGTTGAGGACATGGCTCACCGGCTCCGGGTGAAGGCGATCCGTTGGCGCCGCGCCCGAGGAGACCCTGGCGGATCGGTGGAAACAGGTTTTGGCGGATCTGGACTCCTTGTCCGGCCTCCATCGCTGCAATCATCTCTGCATCGCGTCCACGTGCCTTTTCCGGATCTAGTTCGCAGATGACCCGACCGAGCCGCTTCGTAATTTCGATCACTTCCCGCACCAAACACCGGCGCTCTGCCTCGTAGGTTTCGAGCAGGCGCTCCTCACCACCCCGAAGGACATGAGTCAACTTCCATGAAAGATTGGCCGTATCCTTGATCCCTTGCACCATGCCCTGTGCGAGAAAGGGCGGCATCATGTGGCAGGCGTCACCCGCAAGAAAGATGCGCTCCGTCCGCCATTTCTCGGCAACGAGGGCGTGGAAGGTGTAGGTCGCCGAACGCCACAAGCGAGCCTGATCCGGTCGCAGCCACGGCGAAAGCAGCTCCCAGATTCGCGGCAGACGATTGACTTCGTCCGCGCTCTCACCCGGTAGGATCATGAACTCCCAGCGTCGCAACCGTCCAGGCCCCACGACATAGGTGTGCGGTCGCGCCGGATTGCAGAACTGTATGTTCGTCTGAGGAAGGGGTAGCGACTCGTCGTCCACGATCATGTCCACCACCAGCCAGGGCTCGTGAAACTCGAGATCCTCGAAGCTGATGTCCAGGCTGCGACGGACGAAGCTGTTTCCGCCGTCGCAACCGACCACAAAACGCGGGGCTCGCCGTGTGATTTCCCCTGTGGCTCTGTTCCGTAACGCCAGAATAGGCTCATGGGGGTTCTTCAGCTCGACCAACTCAACCCCCGGGCGCAGGGTTAGGGTAGGGAATCTTGTCGCATTTTCGCGGAGCGTCCGCTCGAGCTCGGGCTGCAAGAATGTGAGATAGGGTGGCCAGGCGAGCGGATACGGTTGCGGCGGGGATTCGAACCGCCGCAGCAGAACGCCTTGCGCAGAACGGTATTCAGAAGGGCGGTAGTCGCCGATCGCTTCCGCGAGAGCGTCCGTCGCGCCGATATTCTGAAAGATGCGCATCACCTCGTGGTCCATGCCGATGGCACGAGGTAGGCTGTAGACTTCGCTGGCCGCGTCCACGCCCTCGACCTTTATCCCTTGGGAAGCCAGCAGATTGCAGAGGGTGATGCCGACCGGTCCGAGCCCGACCACAACGACCTCCGGTGCATTGGCTGAAGACAATCGACTCTCCTTCTCACCGATCGAGATCATTGCTGCCCACTGCAACCGAACGGGACGATAACGGGATCGCCGGCCAAGAAGACCGACGACCTCGCTCGTTTTGTGACGGCTGACCCGAGTGCCAGGTCAGACGCTCAGGGCATCACGTCCGACCCGTGCCCAATAGGACGAAGGCAAGCGTGGCGGGTTTGTCGCCCGGATTGCGCCACGCATGGCGTGTGCTCTGCTGGACAACGGTATCACCCCGTCCGAGCTGCACGGTTGCTCCGTCGTCAAGCTCCAGCACGATCTCACCGTCGATCACGCAGGCATAGTCCACAGTTGGCGTGGTGTGCATGCCGGGATTTTCCATTTCGAATGTCTCTGCGATCCCGGGCGCAGCCGCGAGATGTTCCGGGCCCGCGAGCGCTGGGTTGAACTCCGGCGACATCATGACTCTGTCCGGGGGGAAGGTGACGACCATGAAGGTCGAGCCGCCCGGACCCGGCAGCAGACTGCTGCCGGGAATGGACAGCGGATCCTTGCCGTCCGCCGGCAGCGACGGCGTAGCCGTCCAGATCGGCGCAGAAACGAAGCCCGGGGTGTGCTTGAGGGCCATTTCGCGAGGCGAGGCGCCGTCGCTCACCACCACCGACTTTCCGGCACCGTTCCTGGCGGTGACGACGCGTCTGATGCTCATGTTTGCTCTCCTTGGGTGTTGTTGTCATGCACACCGCAGTTCTGCGGCGGCCATCGCTCGTTCAGGGATAGATGACGAAGTTAGAGAATCCGCCATGCCGCTGGGCGATGCCGGAAATGGGCGAGGAATACGTTCCCTTTGGGGCGCCCAATAGGTTTGAAGAGATCGTCACCCGAATCAAGTCGGCGAATCCCGACGTTGTACTGATAACTCTCGTCGGCGGCGACAACGTGACGTTTAATCGTACGTTCGCGACTTTCGGATTGGACGGCCGTATCCTGCGGGTTGGTTACCTCCTTGAGGAGCAGACGCTTGCTGGAATTGGTGCAGATGGAACACATAATCTTTTCTCCGCACTGGGCTACTTTTCGACCGTATCCGGCGGTGCGAGCAATCCCTTCAAGGAAGCCTTCTTGGCCAAATTTGGGGCACAAGCGCCGCAGCTCTTCGGTCAAACAGGCACAATCGGCGTGGATTTATACGCCGCGGTACATTTCGCAAAGGCGCTCGCGACGAAGGCGGGTGGTACGAAAGCGCGCGAATGCATGGCCGCGTCCGAAGGACTAAGCTTCGCGACCGCAACTGGCCCCGCGGTCATGACGAACCGTTACGTTAATCGGCCCATGTACCTTGCCGAATGCAAGGGAGCTGCCTTCTCCGTGATCGCCTCCAAACTCGGGGTTCAGAACGAAAGTTCATGCAAGACCTAGTCGCTACTCAGGCCGTCAATCTAATTTATGCGGTGACGACGCTGGCCGTGCTTTCGCTTGGACTGGCCGTCATCTTCGGCCTGCTTGGTGTGCTCAACCTCGCCCACGGCGAATTCATCATGATCGGTGCCTATTCCGCCGTCGTGGTCCGTCAAAGTGGTTGGCCGTTCCTCACAGCAATTCCGCTGGCTCTGCTTGTGTGCGGGGCGCTCGGATATTTGATCGAGGTCGCGATCATACGCCGCTTATACCGGCGGCCGTTCGATACGCTCGTGGCAACCTGGGGGCTGAGTTTGCTTCTTCGCAAGAGTGTGGAAGCGATCTTCGGACTTAATTACCGCAACGTGGATCTTCCGTTGGGAGGGACACTTGATATGTTCGGTATGTCCTATCCGGCTTACCGCGCTGCAATAATCGGGGTAAGCGCGTCGACCATCTGCGCGTTGGTGGTCTGGTATGGCAATAGCCGCACCGGCCTCCGCATCAAGGCCATGACTGGTAATCCTGAACTCGCCCAGTCGCTTGGCGTGTCGGTGAAGCGGCTTGCGTCTGGCACTTTCATTGTCGGCACATGTCTCGCATCTCTTGGTGGCGTCATGATTGCCCCGTTGGCACCCGTCTATCCCTATATGGGATTGGACTATGTATTGCGGACGTTCTTCGTGATCGTAGTCGGTGGATTGGGAAGCGTGCTCGGTTTGGCCTACGGAGCGTTGGCCATCGGTGGACTCGATAGCGCGGTTTCCGCTGTCAGCAGCGCCGCGTACGGTTATCTTTCGGTGATCGTGTTGGCAATCCTCTTCCTTTGGCTGCGGCCGAGGGGGATTTATGCGCGCTGCTAGCGTCGGCACCGCACTCCTTCTAGCCTTTCCGTTCGCTTTCGGCGAGTATGCTTCCTATCAGATGACCCTCTATTTTCTGTACGCCATCGCCGCGGTCGGAGTTGGGTTGTGCTGGGGGCAAGTGGGTTTTCTTCCGCTCGGCCATGCGCTGTTCTTCGGCGTTTCCGCCTACCTATCGGGGTTCATTCTTATTGCTGCCGACGGCGCGAACTGGATTCTCGTGCTGCTTCCCTTCGCTGCCTTTGCCTCGGGGCTGCTTGCGTTCCTGATTGGCGTGCTGGTCTTCCGGAACGTGGGAGAGAGCGGTCCATATTTTTCGATGATCACCTTGGCAGTTTCGCTTCTGGCGTTTCAGATTGCGACGAATTGGAGCTCGCTCACGGGAGGTTTTGACGGTTTGAAGGGGATTCCGTCGCTGCCGGGTATCGATGACACGATGGCCAACTACATGGTTTCCGCGACAGCCCTCGTCCTGGTACTGGTCATCGGGCATTGGCTTCTGACCTCGCCGATTGGTGTGCTATGGCGGGCTATCGCACAGAACGAACGCCGGGTGGCTCTGTTCGGGTTCAACACGAACTTGCTCAAGGCCATCGCTTTCGGAGTGAGCGGCCTGTTCGCCGGAATCGGCGGAGTGATTTACGCGGGCCAGCAGGGCCTGGTGACGCCGGAAGCAATCGGGTTCGGGCTCTCGGCCGAATTGGTTATTTGGGCGGCCGTCGGCGGCCGGGACGCCCTGATAGGTCCAGCGATCGGGACACTGCTCATCGGTACGCTGACCTCGGAGCTCCGCGACACCTTCCGGTTTTGGGAGGTCCTCACGGCCGCATCGTTCATAATCGTTGTGCTGTTTTTCCCTCAAGGCTTGGTGGCTCTGATACGTCCCGCCGTTCGTTGGTTAGACGGTCGACGCGAACCCTTCGAAGGCACAGAAGCCCCCGCCTCGAACCGGGATGACGGCCTACCGCAGCAGCTGCGAATTGAAAGTCTGACCGTCAGGATCGGAGAAGTGTTGATCTTGGATCGGCTAAGCCTCGACCTCGGACTGCAGGGGATCGCGTGCATAATCGGTCCAAATGGCGCCGGCAAGACTTCCACTTTCAATGTGATTTCGGGGGAACTGCGCGCCTCGGACGGCAGAGTCACTTTCGGTGATCTTGAGCTGACGCAAATGCCGACGCATAGCATAGTCGCCGCGGCGGGCATCGGACGAAAGTTGCAATTCCCAAGTGTATTTCCTGATCTCTCGATCGCTGACAATCTTGCGATAGCACTTTGGAGCGGCCGAGCCTCCGCTTTCGATCTACTGCATCCGCGGGCCCGGCATTGGACCAATCCGCTGCTTGCTCAGTTGCGGTTGCGTTACGCCTTTCTCACCGCCGGACCTCGCAAAGGTTCCGAGTTGTCACACGGCGAGCGTCAAATACTTGAGCTATCGATGGCAATTCTGACAGAGCCGCGGATCCTGTTACTTGACGAGCCATGCGCTGGCTTGTCTCCAGAGGAGACATCGTCGGTCATCGACGTGATCCGATGGGCGAGTGCAATGATACGTTGCGCGGTCGTCATCATCGAACACGACATGAGCTTGGTCCTGCAATTGGCTGACGCAATTCACGTTATGCACAACGGCGCGCTTCTGGCCCAGGGAAGCGTCAGCGAGATACAGGCGAACGAGGAAGTACGATCGGTCTACGCAGGATACCGCAAATGACCGATCGGCATCTCTCATTCGAGAATTTACGGGCGGATATGGCGGCGCCATCGTTGTGCGGGGCATCAGCGGCGGGGTACGCGCCGGCGAGGTGCTCTGTGTCTTGGGACGCAACGGTGTCGGCAAGAGCACACTCATGAAGCTGCTCATAGGCCACCTGCGACGTTGGAACGGGAAGATATTCCACGACGGCGTGCCGATTGATCATCTCGACTGTTCGGCCCGGAGCCGGCATGGGTTGAGTTATTGTCCGCAGGAGCGACCGGTTTTCGATGATCTTTCTTTGCGCAACAATCTCACGCTTATGCGCGATGGGCGGGATCTCTCCCGCTTCGAAACGTTCTTCGAACGGTTCCCTGTCCTAAGGAGAAGGCTCCATCAGCACGCGGGGACGCTTTCGGGCGGTGAAAAAAAGATACTTTCGTTTTCGCGAACGCTCAGCGAGCGAAAAAACGTCGCTTTGCTCGATGAACCTAGCACTACTTTGGCAGAATTTGGCGATTAGTTGGCGAAACTGGATTCCCGAATTAGGTTTTCAATGATTTATGGGTGGTCGGCTTTTGGAGGGCCGACCATGGTGGACGCGAAGTCGAAGTGGGAAGACGAGCTTCGACGCTGGCTCAAGCCATTCCTGGATCGTTTAGGTCACAAGGCGCGGCGGCGGATGTGTCCGCTTTATATCTCGGGATTGATTGGACCGGGTGATCGCAAGAGCGTCCAGCCGATGGCGGCGCGGCTGGCACCGGGCGAGTATGATCAGTTGCACCATTTCATTGCTGATGGCGTTTGGGATGCGGCGCCATTGGAGGCGGAATTGCTCGTTCAGGCCGATCGCCTGGTCGGCGGCAAAGATGCGGTGCTGGTCATCGATGATACGGCGATGCCGAAGAAGGGCGATCGTTCGGTTGGTGTCGCTCCACAATATGCCTCGTCTCTCGGCAAGACGGCCAATTGCCAAACATTGGTGTCGCTGACGCTTGCGCGGGGTGAAGTGCCGGTCATGGTGGCATTACGTCTCTTCGTTCCCGAGAGTTGGACGAGTAATCCGGTGCGTTTGAAGCGTGCGGGCGTTCCAGTCGAGCACCGCGCAGCGCGGACCAAGCCAGAGATTGCCTTGGCGGAGATCGACCGCGTCATCGCCTCCGGTGTGCGTTTCGGCTGTGTGCTTGCCGATTCAGGGTACGGCTCCAGCGGGCCTTTCCGCCAGGCTTTGAGCGAGCGCGGTCTGCTGTGGGCGTTGGGTCTGTCGCGGCGCCAGAACGTCTATCCCGCCGACATTGCCCTGAGCTTCCCCATCGCGAAGACCGGAAAGCCCCGCAAATACCACATCCCTGATCAGCCACCGGTCTCTGCTGAAGCGTTATTGGCCGAAGGCAAATGGCAAAGGGTCAGTTGGCGGCGGGGCACCAAAGGTCGGCTGACATGTCTCTTCACGGCCCGCCGTGTCCGCGTTGCGGATGGCCATAAGCACAGGATGCTGAATAACCGTATGCAGTGCATGCCTGGTGACGAGGTCTGGCTCGTCGGCGAGCGGCGGTCGACCGGGGAGCAAAAATACTATGTGTCGAACCTGCCGGCCGATGCCACCATCAAGACGCTCGCTGCCACGATAAAGGCCAGGTGGGTCTGTGAACAGGCTCACCAGCAGCTCAAGGAGGAGCTTGGGCTCGACCACTTCGAAGGTAGATCCTGGACGGGATTGCATCGACACGCGTTGATGACGATGATCGCCTACGCCTTCCTCCAATCCCGCCGCCTCAAAGCAGCGGGACGGAAAAAAAAGAATCTCAGGACCGCCACCACAACCAAGCATGCCGGCCATCAGGCAAGCGATCCTCGACCTCTTCGCACGACCTCCACCCCGACAATGTCCTCACTGTGACATGTTCCTTGCAGCCGAGCCTAAAGTGCCAAAGTAGTGCTAGTGAGGGAGTGCAATGGGAAAGCATCCTGCACATGGCTTCGTTCATCAACGAGCGCAAGCTCGAGGGAGCGTCGTTTATCGTTGTTGAACAAAATTTGGAATTCGCGGAACTGATCGCGGACCGATACCTCGTTCTGGATCAGGGCCGTGCCGTACTCGAGGGATCGCGGCTCGCCCTTGCCCGCGAAGACCTGCTCGCGCATCTGCACGTATAGGTGTCTCCGAGAAAACTCCCGGCTCGACGCACGATAGAATGGAGGAGAGGGAAGATGTCAGTGTTCAAGGAATACAAGAATTACGATGCAGTAGGATTGGCTTCACTCATGAGTAAGGGCGAAGTTTCGCGTATTGAGGTGCTCGAAACCGCGATCGGACTTCTTGAGGAGCTCAATCCAAAGCTGAATGCTGTGGTATACAAGGATTATGACCGCGCCCGATCGGCCACGGCCTCCGCAAAGGGCCGGCTTGCTGGCGTGCCGTTCTTGATGAAGGACACAAACGACCTTGCAGGTGTTCCGACAGGTTGGGGCTCCAAGCTTTATCAGAAGCTCGTTGCCGAGAAGACCGACACGCTCACAAAGCGTCATCAGGAAGTTGGCCTTGTCATATTCGGCAAGACAAATGTGCCGGAACTCGCGTTGGTCGGCACCACCGAGCCCCTCGTCACCGGTCCTTCACGCAATCCCTTCGACACCAGTTTGACCCCGGGGGGATCTTCGGGAGGCTCTGCCGCAGCAGTGGCGGCCCGCATTGTTCCGGCGGCGGGCGCCAGCGATGGTGGCGGGTCGATCAGGTGTCCAGCATCGGCGTGCGGTGTATTCGGGTTGAAGCCTACACGCGCCCGCAATCCATCCGGCCCGACGGCGGGGGAGGGATGGCAGAGCTTGCTGCAACAGCACGTGGTGACTAGAAGCGTGCGCGACAGCGCCGCGATACTTGACGCGACCCATGGGCCCGAGCAAGGAGACCCGTACGGCCTTGCTGCGCCAGCCAGGCCCTTCCTCGAAGAGGTCGGCCGGGATCCCGGCTCATTGAAGATCGCACTCTTGACCGACTATGCGAACGGGCCGCCTACTGACCGCGTTTGCGCGCGCGCCGCTGAAGATGCGGCGAAGCTATGCGAATCTCACGGTCACAAGGTCGAGGTCGCGGTTCTGCCGATTGCCGTCGAGGACATGTTCAGGCTGCTTGAAACCGTTTGTACCGTTTGGGTACGCAGCATGCTAAAGCGGCGCTCCGCTCAGATTGGCCGCGAGCTGACGGCGGCGGACGTGGAGCCGATGACATGGGACATGTACAATCTGGCCAACAGGATCAGCGGAACCGAATATTACGATACGATCGAGGCCATTCATCATACCGGCCGGAAGGTAGCGGTGTTCTTCAGCAAGTACGACGCTTTGATCACGCCGGGTTTGGCTAAGCTGCCAGTCCCACTGGGAAATATCAATACTTCGTTGAGTCTGGCGGAGGCGGGCGGAGCGCTCGCCGCCTTCTGTCCTTTCACGACGACATTCAACATCACCGGCCAACCTGCGGCGTCGATCCCACTTTCATGGACGCCCGAGGGACTGCCCGTGGGTGTGCAATTGGTAACCCGCTTTGGTGATGAGGCTACGCTACTCAGGCTTTCATCACAGCTCGAGAAAAGCGCGCCCTGGGAATCAAAGTACGCGGGCGTAAGAGTATAGCGCGACGTGGCGTAGCGGTAACGAAAGGACCGCCCATTGCTCGGTGGATTCTTCATGTATCAGCGGGACCTGCAGCAGATCTTCAACCGTCGCAATATTGGGCGTGCGCTCGCATAGTGCCGCGGTAGCGATCGGAAAAACCCGCGGTCGTGCCAGCATCTGCGCCTGCAGTTCCCCCGCCATGGCCCCCCGCGCTAACTGGAAAGGCTTGCTCCGTCTTTCCCTCGTCGCCTGTCCGGTCGCGCTCTATCCGGCAACGTCAGAATCCAAAAAGGTCTCGTTCAACCAGCTCAACCGGAAGACCGGCCACCGGATCAAGTACGCCAAGGTGGACGCCGATGCCGGCGAGCAGGTCGCCAACGAGGACATCGTCAAGGGCTACAAGGTCGACACCAACACGTTCATCGAGGTGACAAAGGAGAGAACGTCGCGTTGGAATCGACGCGAACCATCGGATCGACGAGTTCGTCGACCGCAGCGAGATCGATCCGCGATATCTGATCTGGCCCTACTACTTGGTGCCGGACGGGAAAGTTGGCCACGACGCCTTCGTAGTCATCCGCGAAACGATCCGTGAGATGAACAAGGTCGCCATCGGGCGGGTGGTGCTGAAGAGCACATTATCGCCCTCGAGCCCATGGACAAGGGCCTGATGGGAACGCTGCTGCGCTAGCCTTACGAGGTGCGTTCTGCGGACGAGTATTTCGACGACATCCAGGATGTCAAAGTCAAAGGATATGCTCGATCTAGCCAGGCACATAGTCAATCAAAAAGCCGGTCACTTCGCGCCGGACAAGTTCGAGGATCAGTACGAAACCGCCCTCATCGATCTCATCAACCAGAAGCGCGCCGGCAAACCCATCACCGCGAATGCGCTTCCCCGCGGCGAGAACGTGGTGGACCTAATGGACGCGCTGTGCAAGAGCATCGGCGGCACAGAGTCGGCAAAGGAATCGAGGCCGGCCAAAAAGCCGCGCAAGGTTGTCAGCAGCCAGAAGGCGATGCTGATGCCGATCACCGGCAAAAAAACCGGCGAACGAGTCTGCGGCGAAGAAGCCGGCTGCCAAACCGCAGCGGAAGTCGGCCTAGGGGATCGTGAAGCATCCCGGGATTCGCCATCCGCCAGAGCCTGCCGCGATCTCGACAAGTTTAGCCGAATTTGCGATCCGGGACGGCGCCAGGGCGCGTCGCTTGAACGAGATAGACAATCGAGGCTCCGTTGAGCGCCATCGCCTCGCCAAAGGCATTGGGATTAAGCGACAATAGCGGTCCAACCAACACCCGAACTGCACAATGGACGATTACGTCCAAACTTCGAGTGGCTTTTGCAACCTCGCGTAGACCCGCACCAACGCCCTCGGGGGTGCTGACATCCCCGCAAATCGCGTGCGGATGTGCGCCGAGTGCGCGTAACCTAGCCATAGCGGATTCGGCTGCCCTGTGATCGCAAAGATAGTTCAGGAAAATATCGATGCCCGGCTCAACAAGCCGCTTAGCGACCGCGAGTCCTATGCCTTGCTTCCGGCAATCAAGATCGCCAACTGTTGGCTCCTCTTTTGTTGCGACAGCCGAGATGGTGCGGATCGAAAGAAGGAACGCCCGGTGGACCATCGTCCCTAGCCGCTTCAGGTACTCGCAATCTAGCGGCTCCCGCACACGTCGAGGCGTCGTTCCTGGGGTCAAAAACGGGTTCACATGAAAAGAGCCTCACTGACAGGGAGTCCGTATTTATTGCAATGCGACAGATAACAATTGATTGCCCAAAATACGTCCTGGACCTGCGTCAGCTGATCCTGATCATCGAAATACTCGAGAGTACCGTTGATCGCAGAAAAGGTTTTCATGCCTGGCCCGGCTGACAATGTGTGAATGACTCCCGGACTTTCGTGAACAAAGCTGCCAGGGCCAGCGACCCAGTCGTATTCGAGATAACGCCAGGTTCCTTCCAGAGTTATTGCGACAACCGAGCCTCGATGACGATGTCGGCCGATGATGCCCCCGTCGGGAACCATGGTAATGTTTGAGAAAGAATTGCTCCGGACATCGAAGCTCAAGAAGCGAACGAAAATGCCCGGGAAAACTTCGATCTTCGGCGAAGCGGTTTCGTCTGAAGCAATATGCACGTCCGGCCGGGAATATCTGACGGTCGTCGCGGCCATATCCTGGGGGCAGAGAATCCGGCTTTCATTGCGCGCAGGCGAGTCCAGAAGATCGGTCGTCATGTTGCAGCCTTCATGTCATTTCCGCAGGACGGGAAGATCTACGCCCAGGAAATCAAAGGGCTCATCGCCGTTCACCCAGCCATGAAGCGTGTGTGGTTCGAATGCGATGACCTATTCCAAGGATTGGACAGTGGCGAAGAGGTTTTGCGCCCCCTCTTGGATCACGGACAGCTCCGCGCCCATCGTGACGCCCAGCCTCCCGGTCGGGTGGACCTTACCCCCCGAGTCCCAGCAAGCGTGCCGAAATTCCCGAAGATGGCGACGTCGGAGCAGGCGCACTTCAGTCCCACTTTGTTCACGGTCGAATGTCGGTATGGAACGTACCCTGCCAGAGTTTCCCAGACCTTATATTAGACTAGGCGGAAGATCGGAGGAAATATCGCGGATTTGTGTCGTGTGGGGAAAAGCGGTAGCGCTCTCCCGCTACCATCACTAGAGCCGACACTTCGGCACCCATAAGACGGCCATTTATCCCCGGATACTGATCTGGTCGCCGAGTGAAACCAACCCTGCCTTGGGAGCCGCACGCAGACGGCTCAACAGCCTGGATCAGTCTCTATCTTTGCTGGAGTTTCTCCTTGCGGCGGCATAGTCGCTAACCGATCCGTGTCCGTCTCCGAAAAACCAAGGGGCAGTACCGTCGTTCCTCCACTCCGTGCCTGCTCCGGAAAGCCCTGCGCGCGCTCCTGCTGTTGACGTTCCTGAGCGGCCCTGTTGACACGGCTCGATCCGGTAGTTTGGTCGGCATCGCAAGGACCAGCGTGTGCTGCACCGAAGCTGAGAATTATCGCTGCGCAGGCAGCGATCATGATCGGTTTTGCGATCATCCGGTTTCTCCATAGTTCCCGATCCGCAAGGCGCTTCGCGGAATAGGTGAACGCGAAACCAAATCCCCTCGGAACGGGTTCCGCAACAATCGGCGAAAAAGTCCGGCGAAGGTTAACAGGGCGGATTGGCTTTGCAGGCCTTTCGTCTCAAATACCGCGCTCTGTCCAAGGCCGGGCTCATCCAGACCCCGTTTCTGGCCCGGCACGCATGAGAGGGAGAGCGGGCGTTCGAAAGATAAGGATTGCCGCCATCCGTCGGTCCAGATTGGATCGATCAACTTGAGTTTAGTGGCTACGCAACCGGCCAGCGCGACCCGCTAATGCGTTTCGAACGGAGCCTCACTCAGGAATTGATCGAGGACATTCGCGGTGATGCGGGAAATGTTGTTGTCATAGTTGTTGTGAGACAGCGACCCGCACCGTGCAATTGAGAACGGCAGCGCGTCGCGATCGCGAAAGCCGTCGTTCGTGATCCCGCCGCGTTCCTGCTCGACGAACCATTGTCCGCACTCGATGCCGCGCTCCGCCAGTCGCTGCGTTCCGAACTCGTCCATCTGCAAAAGCCGCTCGGCGTCACGACGATCCTTGTCACTCACGATCAGGTTGAGGCCATGACCATGGGCGACATGATTGTCGTCATGAACGACGGAAGAATCGAGCAGGTTGGAACACCGCAGGAAGTGTACGAAACGCCAAAGACCCGATTTGTCGCAGGATTTGTCGGCTCGCCCCCGATGAACTTCTTTCGCGGTCGCCTGATTGGCGAAGGCGATCGCGTGGCTGTCGAAACCGGAGCCGCGCGGATCGACAAGTTTGCGAAACTTTTAGGTGGACGATCGGAGAAAATATCGCAGATTTAGATCGTGTGGGTTATAGCGTGCCAGTACCGCCGCTGAAGTGTGGCGATCAAGGATGACGCAGGTCAAAAATGCAGAACCAAATTGATGAAGATGATCTATTGCTGATAATTGATGTGCAGACCGATTTCTGCCCCGGTGGCGCGCTTGCGGTTGCCGACGGTGATGCGGTCGTGCCGGTCGTCAATCGCCTCATGGGTCGTTTTCAACATGTCGCGCTGACGCAGGATTGGCATCCGTCACGCCATAGCTCCTTTGCCACGTCGCATCCGGGTTCTGCTCCCTTTGAGACCGTCAGCATGCCCTATGGCCAGCAAACCCTGTGGCCTGATCATTGCGTTCAGGGTACGCCGGGCGCGGCCTTTCATCCGCAGCTGGCAACCGAGCGAGCAGAATTGGTGATCCGCAAAGGGTTTCGCCCCGAAATCGATTCCTACTCCGCATTCTATGAAAACGATCGGCGCACGCCCACCGGTTTGGCTGGCTACTTGCGCGAGCGCGGCTTGCAGCGAATCTTCCTGGCCGGGCTCGCAACCGACTTTTGTGTCTACTATTCCGCCATGGACGCGCGCCGGCTCGGTTTTGCCGCCGTGCTCATCGAGGCCGGCTGCAGGGCGATCGATTTGGCAGGCTCGCTCGACGCTGCCTGGTCGGGCTTGGCCGCGGCCGGCGTGCAACGGATCGACGATCTTGCCTAAGGCCATTTCCTTTCCGATGGAATCGGAACGGAGGCTCCGGTTCTTTATTTGACGCGTGTTCGCGCGAACCGGGATTCACAGCATCATCGCATCGTAAGGATGCTGGTTTCTCACCTTGCGCGTTCGGTCGGCATTGAGCGTCATTTGTGCTGCACCGTGCATAAAAAAGGTGCCGGCATCGCATTGACAAGTCTGGCGGCGTTAAGACACAATCTTCTCACGTTTACGTGTGCATAGCGAAAGAGTTCTCACGCAGCCGATGACGCCTGAGTGATGACTACCGAGGTTCGTTTTGCAAGGTAAGCCTGTGTGACTAATTGATAGCCGCGGCATTGATGCCATTCGGGGCCTTTTCGGGCCGCGGGTGGCTTTTTTCGTTTTTCTCCCAAAAGACCAGAATAGGATGAAGCATCGTGGTCCGCCTTGCGACGTTGGAGTAGTTTGTTGGTGCTTGGCGCGATCCTTGCCTTTCCGGTGCTCATCAGAGGCGGCTTGTTCTATCTCGGCGATTGCCACGCCGCGCAGGGAGACGGCGAATTGTTCGGGGTAGCGATCGAACCATGCGCCACCGTGTCCCTGCCGGTCGACACCGTCAGGGACTGGACTTTGCCCGGCCGGCGCGTGAGCCGGAAAGCTTTCTCATGACGACCGGCAGCGCTCGGCCGCTGGAAGATGTGTCGCGCATCGCCCATGGCGAACGCGTGCGCGGGACGAGCGCCGGCTACGGCCTTGATGAGATCAACGCTGACATGCTTCTCAGCCACGCAGGACGCACCCGGCTCGGAAACATGGTCGATCCGAGCTACCATGGGAGCGTCGATCATAAGAAAATATCTGGCTACACGATGCATCGACAACAACGAGGAGGAGTACTGCAATGAAGGTCAATCGCAGACGGTTCTTACAGGGCACGGCTGCCGCCGCCGCTGCCGGCGCGTTTTCTTCCAGCGCCTGGGCGGAGGATCCGATTGGCGTGGCGAGCGTCCACGATCTCTCGGGTGGACTGGACATCTACGGCAAGCCGATGGTCGATGCGCTTACGCTCGCGGTCGAAGAGGCCAACGCGGCCGGCGGCCTGCTTGGACGGCAGATCAAGCTGATCAGTTACGACACCCAGTCCAACATGCAACTCTACACCCAATTTGCGCAGCAAGCCGCGATCAAGGACAAGGTTGCCGTCGTGCATGGCGGCATTACCTCTGCTTCGCGTGAGGTTATCCGCCCCGTGCTCGACCGCTTCAAGACTCTTTATTTCTACAACACGCAATACGAAGGCGGCGTCTGCGACCGCAACCAGTTCGACACCGGTGTCACCCCGGCGCAGACCGTTGAAAAGCTGGTGCCCTACACCATGAAGAAGTGGGGCAAGAAGGTGTATGTCATCGCGGCCGATTACAATTACGGCCAGATCACATCGCAATGGGTCAAGAAATACGTTACCGAAAATGGCGGCGAAGTGTTGTCGATCGACTTCTTCCCGCTCGACGTCACCAATTTCGGATCGACCATCTCGAAAATCCAGGCGGCGAAGCCGGATTTCGTGGTGTCGGCACTGGTCGGCGGCGCGCATATCTCCTTCTATCGTCAGTGGGCGGCTGCCGGCATGCGCAAGAGCATTCCGATGGCATCGACCACCTTTGCCGTCGGTAACGAGCACATCGTGTTGTCACCCGACGAATGCAACGGCATGCTGGTCTGCTACAATTACTTCCAGGACTTGAAGAACAAGGCCAACGAAGCCTTCATTGCCGCTTTCCACAAGCGTTTCGGCGACGACTATCCCAACGTCACCGAACTCGCGATGGGGACCTATCAGGGCTTCCGCCTGTGGACGGAGGGGGTCAAGAAGGCCGGCAGCGTCGATCGCCTCAAGGTCATCGAGGCGCTCGAAACCGGAATCAGCATTGACGCGCCCTCGGGCAAGGTCACGATCGATCCGCCGACCCACCATTGCGTGCTCGATGTCCACATCGCCGAGGTCAATGACAAGAAGCTCAAGGTGCTGGAAGACTTCGCGCAGCAGAAGCCTGCGGACACTGCGGCGGTTTGCGATCTGATCAAGAACCCGAACGACAACCAGCAATATGTCATCAAGATCTAGCGCCGGGTTGGACTTCGGACCTGGTTGGGAAGGGTGAACGTGGATTTCGTTGCTCTCCTTGCGATCCAGGTTCTTTACGCGATTGCCAGCCTGGCGCTGATCAGCGTCGGGCTGGCGATTATTTTCGGCATGATGCGGGTCATCAATCTCGCCCATGGCGAGTTCCTGATGCTCGGCGGCTACGCGGCGATCGTGGCCACCAGCCACGGCATCAGCATCTGGATCGCCATCCTGGTGGTGGCGCCGGTCGTGGTCGGCATCCTCGGTGTCATCATCGAGCGGACCATCATCCGTTTCCTCTATGGCCGCATGATCGACACCATGCTTGCGACCTGGGGTCTCAGTCTTTTTCTGGTCGGGTTGACGACGGCCATCTTCGGCAACACCACGGTCGGCATCTCCGCGCCGCTCGGCAGTTTCCAGATCGGCGCCTATCGCACCAGCGGATATACGCTGTTCGTCATCGCGGTGGCGGTCGTCGTGCTGGCGGGTATCTTTGCGGTGATGCGCTGGACCCGGCTCGGCCTGATTGCCCGCGGCACGATGCAGAATGCCAACATGGCGGCGGCGCTCGGTGTCAATCCGCCGCGTGTGTACGCCGTTACGTTCGGCGTCGGCGCTGCCCTGTCAGGTCTTGCGGGCGCGGTGCTGGCGCCGGTCTCCGGCGTCTTTCCGACCATCGGCGTGGCCTATGTCGCCAAGTCGTTCATCACCGTGATCGGAGGGGGTGCGGCCATTCTCAGCGGAACGGTTTCCGCATCCGCGCTGTTCGGAACGATCAATCAGGTCGCGACTTTTGCCACCACGCCGGTGTTCGGTGAGGTCGCATTGCTTGCCGCCGCCATTGTCCTCATCCGTCTCCTGCCGCAGGGGATCACCGGCCGCTTCTTCCGGAGAGGCCTGTGAATTTTCGTTTCCTCAATTTTCTCGGCCTCGCGCTGGTCGGCATTGTCGGCATCGCCTTCCTGATCCTGACGCCGCGCTTCGCCGAACTCGATACCGTACTTGAATTGACGATCTACATGATCATGGCGATCCTGGCGCTCAGCCTCGCGCTGATCTGGGGTTACGGCGGCATTCTCTGTTTTGGCCAATCGGCTTTCTTCGGCCTCGGCGCCTATACCTATGCCATCGCCATGTTCAATATCGGCGAGAGCACAGTCCCGCTTTTGCTGGCGATCGCCGTGCCGGCGGCATTCGCCGCGCTGCTCGGCTATTTCATGTTTTACGGGCGCATCAGCGACGTATATCTCGGCGTCATTACGCTGACGGTGACGTTGATACTGTTTAATTCGGTGAATTCCACCGCCGGCCCGGAGTTCCATATCGGCACGGCCCGGCTCGGCGGCTTCAACGGCATTCCGGGGATTCCGCCGCTCAATTTCCCCGGCAACAAGGCCGCGGTGATCGATCTTGAAGGCATGTTCTATCTTGCGACCGCGGCGCTGCTGGTGACCTATTTCGGACTGCGCCTGTTATTGGCCAGCCGGTTCGGCCGCATCATTGTCGGTATCCGGGAAAACGAACGGCGCGCCGAACTGCTGGGTTACGATCCGCGGGCCTACAAGCTTGCGACCTTCACCATCGGCGGCGCGCTGGCTGGTTTCGCCGGATGCCTGTTCGCCAATTGGGGAAATTTTGTAAGCCCGACTATTTTTGGACTGGCTCAATCGGCGCAAATCATCATTTGGGTCATCGTCGGCGGCCGCGGCACGCTGATCGGTCCGATCGTCGGTTGCATTGGCATCCAGTGGCTCACCACGGCGCTGGGGGCGAACCAGCCCAGCGGCTCGGATTGGTGGACGAAGATATTGGCCAATGCGCCGCTTATCCTTGGCGTCATCCTGGTCGCGTTCGTGCTGCTTGTGCCCAAGGGGCTGGTGCCGACGCTCGGCGATTTCGGGCAATGGTTGCTGGCCTCGCGCACCCGGCGCGCAGCCGCCAGCCTTGAGCCCAAACCGGCGGAGGAGGGGTGATGGCAGCACCACTTCTCCAGACCCGCGATCTCAGCATGCACTTCGGTGGTGTCAAGGCGGTACGCAACGTCAACTTCAGTCTGGCCGAAGGTGAACTGCGTTGCCTGATCGGCCCGAATGGTGCTGGAAAAAGCACGTTCTTCAAGATGCTCACCGGCCAGCTGCAGCCGACCCACGGCAAGGTGCTGTTCGGCGGTCACGATATTTCCAACGCCCACGCCCATCAGATCGCCCGTCTCGGCATGGGCATCAAGACCCAGGTGCCGAGCGTGTTCGATGGCTTGAGCGTGCGGGAGAATATCTGGCTCGCCGCGAGCCGCCACCATGCAGGCGTGCGCGCCAATGCAGTGGCCGACGAGATGCTGGAGCGTATCGGCCTCTCCGGCGCGGCCGGGCGCCTGGTCGGCCAGCTTGCGCACGGTCAGCGGCAGTGGGTTGAACTCGGCATCGTGTTGTCGACCGATCCCAAGCTCATCCTGCTCGATGAGCCGGCCGCCGGCATGACGCATGAGGAGGTGCACAAGACCGCCGAACTCGTCCGCGAGATCAACCGCAGCAAGGCGCTGATCGTCGTCGAGCACGACATGCAGTTCATCCGCATGATCGCCACCCAGGTGACGGTGTTCAACCAGGGCAGCATCCTGGTGGAGGATAATGTGGAAAGTATCCTGCGCAATCCCTTGGTGCGCGACATCTATCTCGGCAAGCAGGCGGTCGCATGATGCTCACTGTCGACGGGCTCCGCACCGGCTATGGCCGCATTCCGATCCTCAACGGCGTGAGCTTTGCGGTCAGCGAGGGCGAATTCATCGGCATTCTCGGCCACAACGGCATGGGCAAGACGACGCTGCTCAAGGCGTTGATGGGCTTCCTGCCGGCGACCGGCGGTTCAGTGCGCTTTGACGGTAACGATGTGACGGCGGCTGAGCCTCATCGTCGTGCGCGGCTGGGGTTTGGCTACGTGCCGCAAGGGCGCGAGATTTTTCCCGGTCTTACGGTTCACGACAACCTGCGCATGGGGTGCACCAAGCAGGCCGGTGCCGAACCAGATACCATCGAGTCGGTGCTGGAAGCATTTCCCCGCCTGAAGCCGCTTCTCGACCGCCAGGGCGGCGCCCTGTCGGGTGGCGAGCAGCAGCTCTTGGCCATCGCGCGTTGCCTTTGCGGCAAGCCGCGCCTCGTCCTTCTCGACGAGCCGACGGAGGGCATCCAGCCCTCGATCATCGACGAGATCGTCGAGACCTTGCAGCGGCTGCGCGACAACAGCGGACTGACCTTGATCCTGGTCGAGCAGAACCTCGATTTCATCGCCGCACTGTCACACCGGATTCTGATCATTCAAAAGGGGAAGATCACCAGCGAAGTGGCGCCGAGCGATCTCGGCGGCGCCGGTCTGGTCGGAGAATTTATCGGAATCACCACCTAAGCCCGATTCAGCGGGCAGATCACAGGGAGAGAAGCCATGGCCGTCAGAAGACCCACCCTCGATCAGTTGCGCAGCGTCGCCGAGGATCTCGGCATGCATATGGGCGAGGCGGAGCTCAAATCCTACGACGCCCTGATGCAGGGAAACTACGCCGCCTATGACCTCGTCGATGCCATGCCGGATTACATCCCGGCCGTGACCTATCCGCGAACGCCCGGCTACCGTCCCGAGGGCGACGAAAACAAGCACAACGCCTGGTACGTCAAGACCACGGTCAAGGGCGCGTCGAGCGGCAAGCTCGCCGGCAAGACGGTTGCGCTCAAGGACAATGTCAGCCTGGCCGGCGTGCCGATGATGAACGGCGCCTCGACGCTGGAAGGCTACGTGCCTACCACCGACGCCACCATCGTCACCCGTATCCTCGACGCCGGCGGCACCATCCTCGGCAAGACGCATTGCGAGTATTTCTGCTTTTCCGGCGGAAGCCATACCAATGCGACCGGTCCGGTCCACAACCCCCACAAGATGGGATATTCGTCCGGGGGTTCGTCTTCGGGCAGCGGCGTGGTGGTGGCGACGGGTGAAGCCGATATGGCGATCGGCGGCGACCAGGGTGGATCGATCCGTATCCCTGCCTCGTTTTGCGGCATCTACGGCATGAAGGGAACACATGGCCTCGTTCCTTATACCGGGGTGATGCCGATCGAGATTACCATCGACCATACCGGACCGATGACCCGCAATGTCCGCGACAACGCGCTTCTGCTCGAGGTGCTGGCCGGCCCGGACGGCCTCGATCCGCGGCAGGTGTCGCCCAAGGTCGCGAACTACACGCAAGCGCTCGAAGGCGGCGTCAAGGGACTGCGCATCGGGATCGTCAAGGAAGGTTTTGGACTTCCCGTCTCCGAGCGCGACGTCGATGCCAAGGTCATGGCGGGGGCGCAGCTTTTCAAAAAGCTCGGCGCCACCGTCGATGAAATCTCGGTTCCCATGCATCTTCTGGGTCCGGCCATCTGGCTGCCGATCGCGGCCGAAGGCGGCACCGAATTCATGATGAAGGGCAACGGCATGGGGACCAACTGGCGCGGCCTCTATGATACCGCGCTGCTCGATGCCCATTCCGGCTGGGTCCATCGTGCCGACGAACTATCCGACAGCCTCAAGATCACGATGCTGGTCGGCCACTATTTCACCAAGCATTATCGCGGTCATTTCTACGCCAAGGCGCAGAACCTGAACCGGAAGTTGCGAGCCGCCTATGATGCGGCGCTCGGCAATTACGATCTGCTGCTGATGCCAACGTTGCCGATGAAGGCAACGCCGATACCTCCGCCCGATGCGCCGCGCGAACTGTATATCCAGCGCGCCTTCGAAATGGTGCCCAACACGGCGCCCTTCAACGCATCGGGGCATCCGGCGATGAGCATTCCCTGCGGGATGAGCGACGGGCTGCCGATCGGGCTCATGCTGATCGGAAAGTACCACGACGAGCCGACGATCTACCGCGCCGCCGCGGCGTTCGAAGGCGCCGGCGACTGGACCAAAATGTAGGTCAGCGACGCGGCCCGCCGCGGATGGCGGCGGGCCGCATTTATGAGCAGCAGGATACAGCTCAGCTTCATCGATCCCATTGGATTCTGGTTGGAGATCGAGCGCGTTCGTTCCGCTTTGGCGATGTCGCTTCTGGTGCGAAACCGGTGCGGTCGTGGCAAGGCCCAACCGCCGCTCACCGATTTTCGGCCCACCAAAAATGAATGCCGGTCTCGGCGGTCGCCACCGGCTGGACGCTCATGGCACTCGCAAACGCGATTCCGACAAAGACAAATTTCATGGTGCGCTCTCATTGCTTCAAATTCGCGTGAAACGTTTCATTCTCGCGGCGATAAGAAAGACTGGAGCTAAGCCGATTTGCGACGGTCATTTGCCGGGCCCGGCCGTTTCGATGAGAAAACGATGAAACGTTTCATTGACAGCCGTTCCGCGTCGTCTTAGCTTCCCGATACCGGGCGCTAAGACGCACGGCCCCGGAAACAACGCTCCGGGTTTCCACTCAACAGGTGGACGGCTGAACGGCCGCAAAAAAATGCAGGGAGAAGTCATGAGCCTCACACGCAGAAACCTGCTGTTGTCCGGTGCTGCTGTTGGCGCCGCGCTTGCCAGTTCGAACATCGCGGCGATGGCCGCCGGGCAGGAATTAACACTCGGCGTCGTCGGCGTCCTGTCGGGTCCCGCCGCGCAATGGGGGCTCGCGCTGCGCGGCGCGGTGGAGTTTGTCGCCGCGGAAGCCAACAGGGATGGCCTGATCAAGATCGATGGGGCGCCGTGCAGGATCAACGTGGTCGCCATCGACAGCAAATATACCGCCGAGGGCGCCGCTGCCGCGGCCAACACACTGGCGGGGCAGGGCGTTAAATTCATCATCGGTCCGATCGGATCGCCGGAGCTCACCGGGGTGAAGCCAATCGCCAAGCGCAATTCGATGCTGGTGATGGGCAACGGCTACGCCAAGGACGCGCTGTCGCCGCAACTGCCGCTGGTTTTTCACATGGGACCGGGCCCTTCCGGCTGGGCAGACCCGATCATCAAGATTGCCAAGCAGAAGTTCGGCATGAAGAGCGTGGTGCTGATCGCGCCGAACGATCAGGGCGGCACCGATATCGCGAGCGTCGATGCCGATGCCTACAAGAAAAACGGCATCACCTCCGTCGAAGAGTATTATCAGCGCGGCACCACCAATTTCGCGCCGATCGTGACACGGATCATGAACGCGAAGCCGGACGCCGTCGACCTCGCCTCGTCCCCCCCTGGCGACGCCGGCATCATGGTGAAGCAATTGCGCCAGGCCGGTTTTGACGGGCCGATCGGACGTCTTGGCGGTCCGGGGTACAGCGAGATATCCCGTGTCGCCGGCGGCGACGATGTGCTGAAGGATTTCTACTGGTACGAGCCGGTTCTCATCGACGAGAAAGTGCAATTGATTGCCGACGACTACAAGAAGCTGCTCGGTGCCGAGCGGCCGGAGAACAACCTGTTCTTCCAGTGGGTCGCCGCCGCGCGCATGGTCGTCAAGGCCATTGCCAAGGCCGGAACCATCTCCGACACGGCGAAGGTTGCCGAAGCTCTGCGATCTCAGCCGGTCGCGGATCCCAATATCGGTCCCGGCCACTGGATCGGTCAGGATTTCTTCGGCATCAATCAGGAACTGTCGTTCCCGTTTGGCGTCGGACTTGTGGAAAAAGGCAAGCTGCAGCCGACCATCCGGGTCGAAGCCGCTAGCGGCAAGTAGCTCACGCCCGTGCAAGGCTTTGTCGCCACCGGCCTCATTGGCGTTAGTCTGGGCGCGCAGTATGCGCTGCTCGCCCTTGGCTTCACCCTGATTTTCGGCATCCTTGGAGTCGTGAATTTCGCGCATGGCGGCTTCTATGTGCTCGGCGGATATCTGGCCTATTGCGCGGTGACTTATCTCGGCGTGCCATATGTACTGGCCGTGGCCGGCGCAGCGTTCGGCACCGCGGCGCTCGGATATCTGTTCGAACGCTTCGTGCTCGATCGCCTGATCGACGATCATCTGGCCACGCTGATGCTGACGCTCGGCCTCTATATGATGATGTCGAGCGGCATCCTGGTGCTGTTCGGACCGCAATCGCCCGCCTTCAGTTTTCCCTTGAGCGGCGTTATTCGCGCCCACGGCTTCTATCTGCCGATCGAGAATCTCGTGGTGCTGGGTGTTTGCGTCATCGGCATCCTGTCGATCTACGGGTTGATGTACCATACCGATTTCGGCCGTGCGCTGCGCGCGCTCGCCGATGACCGCGCGGTTGCAACGGCGCAAGGGTTGCGTCCCACGGTTCTGTTCCCGGCCGCTTTCGCGCTGGCGACGGGGCTGGCCGGCCTCACGGGCGCCCTGGTCACGCCAATCCTGTCGCTTGCGCCGCATATCGGCGATCCGGTGCTGGCGACATCGTTCCTCATCGTCATTCTCGGCGGCCTCGGCAGCGTCGGCGGCGCGACGGTGGCAGCCTTCATCGTTGGCATGGTGGAGGCCTTCTCGGCGGTCTATCTCGGCGGATCGAAAGGAGCGCTCGCACTGTTCGTGCTCGTTCTGATCATGCTGGTGGTGAGGCCCTCGGGCCTGTTCGGCCACCGGGTTCGGGGAGCATGAGCATATGACCGCGCGCTCCCCTTCCACGACACGCGGCGGAGGCATTGCCGAGACGTCGGCCGTCGCGGTCATCGCCTCCGCCTTCGTGATTCCGTGGATCAGCCAGAACCCGATGGTCTATTCGCTGGCCAATCAGATACTGATCGCGATAACGGCGGCTTTCAGCGTCTACATCATGTTGCGCATGAACCTGATGACCTTCGCAGTACCGACATTCATGGCGATCGGCGGTTATACGGTTGCGATCCTGGGGGTGCGTCACGGCGTGACTGACGTCTTGTTGCTCGGTCTCGCCAGTTTCGTGGTGCCGGTGCTGTTTGCACTGCCGCTCGGCGCTTTGGTGCTTCGCCTGACCGGCGTCTACTTCGTGCTCGTCACTTTCGTCCTCACCGAGATCACCCAACTGGTCCTGTTCGAGACGCCGGGATGGACCGGAGGTTCCAACGGTCTCGTTGGTATGCCCGTTGTGACATTCTTTGGGCTGGAGCTTGGCGACAACCGGGCGGTGCTTCAGGTCACGATTGGACTGGCCCTTGCCGGCGCGATTGTCACTGCCGCGGTCACCCGCATCTTGCGTCAGCATTTCGCCGCGATCGAGGAAAATGAACTGCTCGCCCAAAGTCTCGGACTGGTGGTCTGGCACTACAAGGCGTTTGGTTTCGCGATCGCGGCGGGCGTGTCGGGCCTTGCGGGCTTCGCATTGGTCAACATGCTGCTCACGGCGCATCCGACCTCATTCAGCCCGCTCTCGTCGGTGAATTACATCGCCTACGCCATCATCGGCGGCAAAGGCAGCATGCTCGGGCCGGTGGTCGGCGGCGCGCTGCTGATCTGGGCGGGTGAAATATTTGCGCTGCGCGGCGAATATTCGCAGTTCCTGTTCGGCTTCCTGATCGTCGTGGTGGTGTTGGCGGCACGCGACGGCATCGTCGGGACGTTCTACCGGCTCGCTCTGCGCTTCGCGCCCGCGCCGTCCAAGCCTTCCCTAAACAAGCCTTCCCTCAACACGTCTTCCCTGAATGCGCCGACGCTGCGGGTGCCGGTGACCACGGAGCCGCAGCCATGACCGGCGGAGCCGCAACCATTGACGGCAACAGCGAAAGCCGCAAAGGCGGCGGAGCGCGTCTCGAAGTCGTCTCCATCTCCAAACGTTTTGGCGGGCTGCACGTCTTCACTGACGTCAGTTTTGCCATCCCGCCGGGGGAAGTGCTTGGCGTCATCGGCCCGAACGGCGCCGGCAAAACCACCTTGATCAATGTCATTTGCGGCATGCTCTCGCCGACCGCGGGCCGCGTCCTGATCGACGGCCATCCGATGACCTGCAAACCGCTTCACGCCATCAGCCGTATGGGAATCGTTCGAAGCTTTCAGCAGACCAACACCTTCCGAACAGCGACGGTTCGCGAAAATATTTCCCGTGCCGTGCGCTTCAGCGGCGGCGGCCAAGGGGCGTGTAACGCCATTGCGCCGCTGGTCGATGAATTCGAACTCGCCCCGCAACTTGACGAGCAGAGCGACAAGCTGCCTTACGGGCTGCAGAAGATGCTCGGTCTCCTTCTCGCTTATGCCGTTCGGCCCAAAGTGCTGCTGCTCGATGAACCGGCAGCCGGGCTGGAGCGGCGCGAACGCCTGCGGGTCGATGCCCTTGTCCGTCATGCAAGGGCGGAACTGGGTTGCGGCATCCTGATCGTGGAGCACGACATGGATCTCGTGCGCCGTCTCTGCCCGAAGATACTGGTGCTCGATTCCGGCCGGGTGCTCGCCGAAGGCGCGCCGGCCGAAGTACTGGCGCGCAAGGATGTCATCGACGCCTACCTCGGAACGGTCGATGAGGAGGCAGCCTGATGCTGGCGGTCGAGAATCTGGAAGTTCGCTATGGCGGCATTACTGCGCTGCGTGACGTCTCGGTTGAGGTTGCCGAGGGCGAGACGGTCTTGCTGGTCGGCGCCAATGGCGCCGGCAAGTCGAGCCTGATCAACGCCGTCATCGGCCTCGCTGCAACGTCGCGCGGCAGAGTGCGCTTCGCCGGTGAGGACATCAGCTCGCTGCCCTGCGACGGGCGAGCCCGCGCCGGCATGGGCTACTCACCGGAAGGCCGCCGCGTGTTTGCCACCATGACGGTGAAGGACAACGTACTGAGCGGTGCCTGCGGACGCGGCGGTTCGGCCCAACGCGAGGCATGGCAATGGCTCTGCGGCATCTTCCCGATGCTTGGGGAACGTGCAACCCAGCCGGCCGGACAATTATCCGGCGGTCAGCAGCAAATCGTCGCCCTGGCGCGCGCGATGAGTTCGTTTCCGAAGCTGCTGCTGCTCGACGAGCCGTTCCTCGGACTGGCTCCGGTCTGGATCGCGCGGATCAGCGAGGCGATCCGGCACATGCAGCAGCGCGGCACAACCATTCTGATGACCGAGCAGATGGCGCGTCCGGCGCTGAAGTTGGCTACCCGCGGTTATGTGATGCGCGGCGGTGAAGTGCGGCGCAGTGGCAGCGTCGCCGAGATCCGCGATATCGCTCTCGCTGAAGAGTATCTGTGATGCCGAGCACGGTGAATGCAACATCGCGTCTGGGTTCGTTTGCCGCGGCGACGGCCGCCGGCGAGCTTGCCCCCGAGGTCGCGGGGAAGGCCGCGATCTGCCTGCTCGATTCGCTGGGACTTGCGCTCGCCGCGCGCGACGAGCCGACCGCCGTGGCCGCTCGCGCCATCACGACACACGTTGCGCCGGGACCGCGAACCGCGCGCATCTGGGCCGACGGCAAGCACGCGCCTTTATCCGAGGCGGTGCTCGCCAACGGCATCGCGGTGCATGCTCATTTTCAGGACGATACCGATCACGATTCATGGACCCATCCGGGATCCCTGATTTCGCCGGTTGCAATTTGTCTCGGCGAGACGCTGGATGCGCCGCTGCGCGTGGTGCTGACGGCGCTCACGGCGGGCTATTCCACGCTTAAATGGCTGGGCGCCGGCGAAGTCGTCGCCCGCGGCCTGATCGGTCGTGGCGTGCGTACCAGTCCGACCTTCGGCACCATCGGTGCCGCCGCGGCGGGCGCCGTCATGCTTGGGCTCGATGCCGTGAGGGCTGCGAACGCGATCGCTATCGCGGCCTGCACGACCAGCGGCACGCTGGAGCCGGTGCGTTGCGGCTCCGACGAGTGGCGTGTGCAGAACGGCCGCGCCGCCCATGGTGGCCTGATCGCCGCCGAGCTCGCGGCGCGCGGCGTGCAGGGAGCGCCAGAGGCATTGGAGGGACCCAAGGGCTTGCTGCGTTCGCTCGCCGGCCTTGATCGCGTTCCCGACGCGTGGCTGCAGGCTCCCGATACCGCGACCATGATCGGCATCATGGCCAAACCCTTCGCCACCCTCGGCGACAATATGTCCGCTGTACTGGCCGCCCATCTGCTTCACCGCGACCGCATCGACCTGTCGCTGATGAAGCGGATCACCGTCACGATCTGGCGTCCTTACACCGAGTACCCGGGGACATCCTTCAAGGGGCCCTTCACGCGGACGGTGCAGACCCAGGCCAGCACCGCGTTCGCGGTCGCTGCCATGCTCCGCCATGGGCGACTGAACTACGACATGGGCGTTGAGCACCGACAGGATCCGGAGATCATGGCGCTCGTCGAAAAGACGACAATTGAGCCTGACGATATCGGCACGCATCTCGACGCGACCGTCGAGATCGAAATGGTTGACGGTACGCGCCACCGCCGCACCTCCCGCGAGGCGCCGAAGACTTCTGGTTTTCCAGGACGAAGCCCGCGCCACGAAGGTGTTCGAGGCTCGTCTGGCCGGATCAGGAATTCCGGCTGGCCAGGGAAGCAAACTCGCCGCGGAAGCCTTCGCGTCGGCGCGCAACGGTGGATCGATGCCTCTGCGCGCGCTGCTCGATCGCCTCGCCGGCTCTCACGGAGAAAACAAGAAATGAAGCTTGGACTGGAAGGCAAGACCGCCATCGTTACCGGCGGCAGCAAGGGCATCGGTCTCGAGACCGTGCGCCTGCTGGCGGAGGAGGGCGTCAAGGTCCTGGTTTGCGCGCGACGGGAAGACGCGCTCGCCGAATGTCGTGCCGATGTTGAAAAGACCACGGGCGTCAAGGTCGATACCCATTCCCTCGACGTTACTGATCTGAAGCAGATCGAGCGGCTGCCCGCCGTCGCGCGCGATCGGCTCGGCCGCGTCGATATCCTCGTCAACAACGCCGGCACCGGAACCTACAAGCCTTTCCTCGAGGTCACCGACGAGGAGCTGCAATATGGCATGGCGATCAACTTCTTCGCCCAGTTCCGCATCTGCCAGCGCATCATCCCGATCATGATCGGCCAGAACGGCGGCAGCATCGTCAACGTATCGGGCGAAACCGGAATCATGGTGACGATGCCGCCGTTCCTGTCGTCCTGCACCGGCCCGGCCAAATCGGCGGAAATCCGGTTCTCCAAGATCCTGGCCAACGAGTTCGGACCGCACAACATCCGCGTCAATTGCGTGGTTCCGGGATTCGTCAACACACCGGAACGTTTCGCTAAATGGGAACGCGAACTGGCCAAGCGAAGCCTGGGCGCGGAAGAGGCGGAAGCTGAACGAAAGCGCTGGTCGGAAAACAATTCGATGCGCAACACGCGGTGGGGTAAGCCGGAAGAACTCGCCAACCTGATCGTGTTCGCGTTGTCCGACCGTGCCAGCTTCGTCAATGGCGCGGTGCTGGTTGCTGACAACGCCATGGACAAGTCGTGATGCGTGAAAGCGGGAGGCAATGAAGCAAATGGCCGAGGCCGAACTTCCAAAGGCGTTGGAGCAATTCCTGGTTCAGGGAAAATGCGCGGTCGTAACCGGCGGTGGCGACGGAATCGGACGCGCCGCGGCGTTGTTGCTCGCGGAGGCGGGGGCCGCCGTGGCTGTACTTGATCACGACGTGGCGAAGGCTGAAGCCGTTCGGGCGGAGATTGCGGGCGTCGACGGCAAGGCGATCGCGGTTACGGCTGACGTATCGGACGAAGCGGCGGTCGAGCGCGCGTTTTCCCGCATTATTGAAGCCTTCGGACCGGTCGATATTCTCGTGAACAATGCCGGTCTTGCGGTGCGTGAGCCGGCCGATACGTTGTCGGTCGATAGCTGGAACCGCGTCCTCGCCGTCAACCTGACGGGTATGTTTCTTTGTGCGCGGATCGCGGCCCGCAGCATGCGCGGACGCTCCGGCGCCATCGTCAATACGGCGTCGATTATGGGATTGTCAGGCGGGCTATATCCGAACGTGGCTTATCAGACCACCAAGGGTGGCGTCGTTAACATGACCCGCGCGCTGGCGCTGGAGTGGGTCGGCGACGGCATTCGCGTCAATGCGGTGGCGCCAACCTTTGTCAGGACGAACTTCATCGCCGCCATGATGGCCGATCCAGTCAAGGCGGCTCACGTGATCGAGGCGACGCCGATGCATCGATTGGCAGAACCGGCGGAAGTCGCTGCAGCCATTCTGTTTCTGTCCAGCCCAGCCGCAAGCATGATCACCGGCGTTACGCTGCCGGTCGATGGAGGATTTCTCGCAAGATGAGAGTTGTTTTGATGATGGCGGCGATGCCTGCATCGCTGGCCGGGAGGATTTGATGGCTAACGTCGACAAGCCGCTTGCAGGTATCACTGTGGTCGAACTTGGCCACAGCGTGGCTGCGCCCTATGCGGGTCTCATTCTGGCCGATCTCGGTGCGCGCGTGATCAAGGTCGAAAACCCCAAGACCGGCGACTATGCCCGCGGCTGGGGTCCGCCGTTTTGGAATGAGACGGCGTGTGTCTTTCACAGCCTCAATCGCGGCAAGCAGGGTGTCACTGTCGACTTCGGCGCACCGGACGACTGCGAAAATCTGAGGTCGCTGATTCTGGACCACGCCGATGCGGTTATCCAGAACCTGCGACCCGGAATCCTGGAAAAATTCGGATTGACCGCGGAGGCACTGCGCGCCGAGAAGCCTTCGCTGATCTGGTGCGACATCGGCGCCTTTGGCGCCACCGGGCCGCTCGCCAGCAAGCCCGGTTACGATCCGCTTGCCCAGGCCAGCACCGGCATCATGAGTGTGACCGGCGAAGGCGGCCGTCCGCCGGTGCGCGTCGGGGTTTCCCTGGTTGATATGGGCTCCGGCATGTGGGCCGTGATTGGCATGCTTGCCGCCCTGGTCGCGCGCAACAAGGATGGTCAGGGACGCAGCGTCGCGACTTCGCTTTACGAGACTGGGCTCGCATGGATGACGGTGCCGCTCGCCGGCTATGCGGCCTCAGGTGAGGTGCGCAAACCGTTCGGCTCGGGCATCGCCGAGATTGCGCCTTATCAGGCCTTCGAGGCTTCCGACGGCTGGCTGATGATTGCCGCCGGCAACGACAATCTGTTCCGCAAGCTGTGCGGCGCCCTGAGCCTTGCGGCGCTTGCTTCCGATCCCGACTTCGCAACCAATGCGGCCCGGGTCGTCAACCGCGAGCGGTTGATCCCGCAAATTGAAGCGGCGGTGCGCGGCCATTCGGCCGATGCGCTCGGCAAGATTCTCGACCAGGCCGGCGTTCCCAATGCGCCGCTGCTCACCACCGATCAGGTCGCGCGGCATGCGCAAACCCGGGCGCTCGATATGATGGTGCGGTGTTCGGACGACGATATCGAACTGGTCGGCATACCGCTTGCCTTCGACGGGACGCGGCCCCGCGCTCGCACGGCGGCACCCGCGCTGGGTCAGCACAATGCCATCCTTCGAACGCCCGCCGGCATGGGGACGACCAATGCAAAGTGATTTCCAGACCATCAATGTCGAACGGCGTGACGGCCATATCCTGCTGGTCACCTTGAACCGGCCGGAGGCGTCCAATGCCCTGAACACCCAGATGGGCCTCGATCTGGTCGAACTCTTTGAGGGCTTCTCGACCGACATCGAAGGCCTGCGGGCGGTGATCCTGACCGGGCAAGGCGACAAGGCCTTTTGCGCCGGCGGCGATCTGAAGCAGCGTAACGGCATGACCGACGAGGCCTGGCAAGCCCAGCATCTCGTCTTCGAGCGCATGCTGCGCGCTATCCTGGGCTGCCCGATCCCGGTGATCGGCGCGATCAATGGCGCGGCTTACGGCGGCGGCTGCGAGATCGCGGCGGCGCTCGACTTCGTTTACGCCTCGACCAATGCCCGTTTCGCATTGACCGAAGTGACGCTCGGCATCATGCCGGGCGGTGGCGGCACGCAGAATCTGGCGCGCGCCGTCGGTGAACGCCGCGCCAAGGAGCTGATTTTTTCCGGTCTGCCATTCTCGGCCGCCGAGGCCGAACAATGGGGATTGGTCAATCGGGTGCTGCCGCCAGCGGAATTGCTGGAGGCGGCGTTCGGTATCGCCCATCGCATTGCCGCCAACGGCCCGATCTCGGTGCGTCAGGCCAAGCAGGCGATCCATCGCGGTCTGCAGATGTCGCTTGCCGATGGCCTCACCTTCGAGATCGAAGCCTACAATCGACTGGTGCCGACGGCTGACCGGCGTGAAGGCGTGCTCGCCTTCAACGAGCGCCGCAAGCCGAACTTTCAGGGCAGATAGAGGAGTGCCGCCAGATGCGTGAGCAAGCTCATGTTCGCGAAGTAGGACCCAGGGACGGCATTCAGATGGTCAAGACCATCCTGCCGAGCGCGCGCAAACTCGCCTGGTGCCGGGGAGCGCTGGAAGCCGGGATTCGCCAGATTGAAGTCACGTCGTTCGTGCCGGCCAAGGTCATCCCGCAATTCGCCGACGCCGAGGAGGTGGCCCGCGGCGCGCTGGCGCTGCAAGGCTTGCAGCCGTCGGTTCTGGTCCCGAATCTGAAAGGCGCGGAGCGGGCTTTCGCGCTCGGCGTGCCTGTTGTCAACTACGTGCTGTCGGCGAGCGAGGAACACAATCAAGCCAACGTTCGCCGCAGCACCGAGGATTCGCTGCTGGATTTTGCCCGCATCGCCGCGGCGCGGGACCAGCGTCCGGGAACGCGGATCGGGCTTGGTGCGGGCATAGCAACCGCCTTCGGCTGCACCATTTCAGGCGTGGTCTCGGAAACGCGTGTGGTCGAGATCGCCGAGCGGCTCGCCAGCATGGGCGCCGACGAAATCATCGTTGCCGACACGGTCGGCTATGGCGATCCGGGTCAGGTTCGCCGGTTGATGGGCGCGGTGATCGCGGCGGTTCGTCCAACGCCGGTCGCCTGCCATTTTCACGACACGCGCGGTCTTGGTCTCGCCAACGTGACGGCCGCGCTGGAAGCGGGCGTGCGGGCGTTCGACGCTTCGCTTGCGGGACTCGGCGGATGTCCGTTCGCTCCGGGCGCGACCGGGAACATCGACACCGAAGATACGGTCTTCCTGCTGGAACAACTCGGCTTCGACACCGGCGCCGACGTCGAAAAGCTGGTTGTCCTGCGACGGGAAGTCGAAAGCTGGCTGCCGGGCGAGCGATTCTCCGGCGCGATCGCCCGCGCCGGGTTGCCGAAAACCTACCGCGCGTCGGCCAGCGCCGCCGCCTGAAAGGATATCACATGAATTATCACGACACCGCCCCAACGGCCGACGCGGAGGTCAGCGTTGTCCTGGGCGAGGATTTCACCGAACTGCGCAATGCCGTGCGGCAGATCTGCAAGGGCTTTCCCGGCGAATACTGGAGGAAGCTCGATGACCGCAGCGGTTATCCGACCGAGTTCGTCGCCGCGCTGACGGAAGCGGGGTTTCTCGGAGCGCTTATTCCGGAGGAATATGGCGGCTCAGGCCTGCCGCTGCGCGCCGCGGCCGTGATTCTGGAAGAGATCAACGCCAATGGCTGCAGTGCCAGTCCCGCGCATGCGCAGATGTACATCATGGGCACGGTGCTTCGGCATGGCAGCGAGAAGCAGAAGCGCAGCTATCTTCCGGAGATCGCCGCCGGAAGGCTGCGGCTCCAGGCCTTTGGCGTGACGGAACCCAACACCGGCTCCGATACCACCCAGCTCAAGACCCGCGCGGAACGTCAGGGCGATGTCTATGTCGTCAATGGCCAGAAGGTCTGGACATCGCGCGCGCTGCACTCCGATCTCATGCTGCTGCTGGCGCGCACGACGCCGCTCGATCAGGTCAAGCGGCGCACGGACGGGCTCTCTGTCTTCCTGGTCGACTTGCGCGAGGCCAAGGGCAACGGCGTCGAGATCCGCCCGATCAAGGCCATGATCAACCACAACACCACTGAAGTGTTTATCGAGAATTTGAAAGTGCCGGTGGAGAACCTGATCGGCGAGGAAGGGCAGGGTTTTCGCTACATTCTCGATGGCATGAATGCCGAGCGTATCCTCGTCGCCTCCGAATGCGTGGGCGATGGGCGCTGGCTTCTCAACAAGGGCGTCGCCTATGCCAATGAGCGGCGCGTGTTCGGCCGGCCGATCGGTCAGAACCAGGGCGTCCAGTTTCCGCTGGCGCGCGCCCATGCCGAACTCGAGGCGGCCGACATGATGTGCCGGCGCGCCGCGGCGCTGTTCCAGGCGGGACGGCCGTGCGGTGCGGACGCCAATATCGCCAAGCTGCTCGCGTCCGAGGCGACCTGGAAGGCGGCGGACGCCACATTCCAGACCCACGGCGGCTTTGCCTTTGCGCAGGAATATGATGTCGAGCGCAAATGGCGCGAGGTGCGGCTTTATCAGACGGCTCCGATTTCGACCAACATGGTGCTGGCTTACGTGGCGCAGCACGTGCTCGGTCTTCCACGTTCCTATTGAGGAGGCGACCATGCTGGATATCACCCGTCGAACAGCCAACTTCGTTGCGAGTCTTAAACCGTCCGACTTGTCCGACAGATGCCGGGAGGCCGCGCGGACCGGCATCATCGATTGCGTCGGCGTCATGATCGCCGGCGCGGCAGAACAACCGGTACGAATTGTATCCGCCATGCTCGCCGCCTCCACCCAGAACGACGGCGCGCCGGAAGTTCCATCGGGTCGCAACCTCGCGGCATCAGATGCGGCACTTGTCAACGGCGTCGCGGCGCATGTGCTTGACTATGACGATGTGGCGCTCGCGGGTCATCCGAGCGCCGTGCTGGTCCCCGCCATCCTGGCCGAGGGCTGGTCGCTCGATTGCAGCGGTACCGATGCGCTCGCGGCCTATGTCGCGGGCTACGAAGTCTGGGCACAGGTCGCAGCCCTCGAACCCGGTCACTTCCACGAGCGTGGCTTCCATCCGACGGCTGTGATGGGAGCGCTTGCTACGGCCGCGGCCTGCGCCCGGTTGCGCAAGCTCGATGCGACCAAGACCGCGCATGCCATCGCCATTGCCGCTTCGCTCGCCTCGGGACTGGTCGCCAATTTCGGCACCATGACCAAATCGCTGCATGCCGGCCGCACCGCCCAGTCGGGCGTACTGGCCGCACGCCTTGCCGATCAGGGATTTACCGCTTCGCTCGACGTGATCGAGCATCAAACCGGTTTCCTGCGGGCCCATTCGCCTTCCGGTACGCCGAATATCGATCATGGAACGATCGACATCGGCAAGAACTGGCGGTTGGCGGATCTCGGCATCAACGTAAAGCGCTATCCGACCTGCTATGCCACCCACCGCTCGATCGACGCGATGCTTGGCCTGGTGAGCGAGCACAGACTGAAACCCGACGATATCAGGGAGATCCGGGTCCACACCGGCGTCACGCAGAAGCTGATGCTGCGCAACACCAATCCGCAGACCGGTCTTGAAGCCAAATTCAGCATGGAATTCGCGATGGCAGCGGCGCTGATCGCAGGAAGGGTCGGGCTTGCCGAACTCACCGACGAGTTTGTCTCGCGGCCGGAAGTCGGCGCCACCTTTGCAAAGGTTCGGTGCACGACGACAGATGAAATGATGCCCGGAGATCAACCGTTTGCCCCGGCCGATCAGGTTAGCGTCGTGCTTGCGTCCGGCGAGATACTGGCGCACGCGCCGGTCGTTCACGCCAAGGGCAGTTGGCAGCTGCCGCTCTCGCGAGACGAACTGAAAGACAAGTTCATGGATTGCGCGACGCGGGTCTTCAAGCGTGCGCAGGCTGCGACGCTGTTCGAGCAGCTCTGGAATCTGGAAGAGCTTGGCTCGATCCGTTCGCTCCGCCTGACCGTGGATCGGATCGACGCATGACCGGAGCAACCCAAACCAAGGGATCGGTGCCCCGAATCTGGCATCAATCGGTCAACGAGCTCGACCACCTGGATGTCTACAAGCGCGCGCTGGAGGCCCACGCGGCGGAGATCCTCGGCGGAGACGCCGAGGTCGTGGTCCATGGCCTTCCGTCCGGGTCGTATGGCGGCGCCTCGGCGACCGCGGTGCTGGGCAATGCGTTTGCCTATCACCGGACCCTCGATCGGGTCATCGACTATGCCATAACGGCCGAGCGGCAGGGCTACGACGCCTTCGTTATCGGCTCGTTCAGCGAGCCGTTCCTGCGCGAGATCCGCTCCGCCGTCGACATACCAGTGGCTTCGCTCACCGAAAGCGGGCTGCTGGTCGGCTGTTCGCTCGGCAGCTATCTGGCGCTGGTTTCCAATGCGCCGGCGGTGCAGTGGATGACGAAGGTCGCGGTCGACAAACACAAGCTCGCCGCCCGCGTGCTTGAGGTCGCGGCGATGGATCCGCCGCTCGACGAGCCGGCGCTGGGGCGCGCTTATGCCGATCCGGCCCCCGTTATCGCCAACTTCACCGCCGTGGCCGAACGCCTGGTGGCGCGCGGGGCAGACGTGATCATTCCAGCCGAAGGTGTTTTGGCGGAACTCCTTGTCCGCCATGGGGTCCGGGAGATCGCCGGCGCACCCGTGATGGATGTTTTTGCCGTCACCTGGGCCTACGCCCTGATGCAGATCAGGCTCTGGTCCAAGGCGGGACTTCGCGTCGGCCGAAGCTGGCACCACCGGCGCGACGATCCTGCCGTGGTCGCGAAATTTTGGAAAGAGGATGCACGATGAGTCATTTGCCTCTGGCGCAGGTCGCCGGCGTCTATCACCGCAAGCTCGGCGATGTGGTGGTCACCGGCCTCAGCGACGGTTACGTCGACATGGGATACGGAATCTTTCGTAACATCCCCGAAGAAGAAACCAAGGCCATCCTTGCGCGCGATCACAGGACGTCACCGCCACGCATCTCGGTCAACGCGTTCGCCTTGCGCATCGGCAACCGGACCTATCTGATTGACTGCGGCTCCGCTGACCTGATGGGCCCGACCTGCGGCCGTCTGCCGGCAAATCTAGCCGCCGCCGGCATCGATGCGGCTTCGGTCGACGGGGTGCTGTTGACCCACGTTCATCCCGATCACTCCAACGGCCTGACCGATACCGCGACCGGGACGCGCCTGTTTCCGAACGCCGAAGTCGTCGTCCATGAGAACGAGATCAGTCACTGGTTCAACGACGAAGCGATGGCCAGGGCGGCCGAGCGTCCAAAGCGGCGTTATTTCGAGGCCGGGCGCGCGCAGCTAAAGCCCTATATGGCCGCCGACCGCGTCCGTACCTTCAGGAAGGGCGAGGTGCTGCCCGGCGTGATCGCTGTTCCAATTCCCGGGCATACGCCCGGTCACTCCGCTTACATCGTCACCTCGGGCGGCAAATCGATCGTGATTTGGGGCGATACGGTGCATGTGCCTGAGATCCAGGTTGCCCGCCCCGAAGTGACGATGCAGTTCGACACCGATCCCGACGCCGCTGCCGTCGCGCGGCAGATGATATTCGATATGGTCGTCTCAGACGACATGCTGGTCGGCGGCATGCATTTGCATTTTCCGGGCTTCGGCCATATGCGACGCGAGGCTGGACGATACAGCCTGGTCGCCGAGCAATGGGCCTTCGAGATATGAACAGCGATCCTTCCGGCGCGGGCGGGTCGGATTGAGCTGGCGAGCGCGGTAGCGACGATGACAGAACAGCCAATGGCAAGCCGCGGAAGCAAGTTGACCATCCGCGACGTAGCGATCGCCGCGGGCGTCTCGACCGGGACGGTGTCGCGCGTGCTCAATGCACATGCCACGGTTCATCCGGACATTCGTCGCAAGGTTCAGCGCGCCATTGATGAGCTCGGATATGCGCCGAACGCGGTGGCGCAGAGCATGCGTAACCGCTCGACCCACACGATCGGCTGCATCCTGCGCGAGATCAACATCCCGCAGCTGGCGGGCTTCGTCAAAGCCGCGCATGACGTGCTCGATGAGGTGGGCTTCTCGCTGCTGATCTCCAACTCCGAAGGCCGCGAGGAGCGCGAGCGGGAATTGCTCGGCCGCTTGTCGCGGCGCCAGGCCGACGGGGTCATGATGGGGCCGTATACGCCGATTGCCGGCGAGTTCGAGGCCTTCCTGCGCGAGCTTGATATCCCCATCGTGCTGATCGACCGCGACGAGGTGGAGTGGGCTGATACCGTGATGGCGGATCACGCCGACGGCATGCGTCGCGCAGTCGGGCATCTGCTCGGCCTCGGTCACCGGCGCGTGGCTCTGATTACCGGCGAAGCCGGGCTCTATCCGTCGCGCGCGCGCGTCAAGGGTTATCAGGAAGCCCACGCCTTGCATGGCATCGAACCTGATCTGTCGCTGATCCACGCCGGCAGCTTCCTGCCCGGTGCGGGTTTCCGCATCACCTCGGCGCTGCTCGGACAACGCAATCCGCCGACGGCCGTTATTTCCGGCGGCCTCGACATGTTGTCGGGCGTGTTGCGCGCGATACGGGGACGTAGTCTGCGGATACCGGAAGACGTCTCGGTGGTCGCGTCGGGCCATTCCGAGCTCGCCGAATTGTTTACGCCCCCCATTGCCATCATCGGCTGGGATCAGGCGGAGGTCGGCCGTATCGCCGCGGGCCTGCTGCTCGATCGGATTCGAAACGGCGGCTCGCATGAAGCGCGCTGCGTGCTGGTGCCCAATGAATTCATCTCGCGTGCATCAGTGGGTCCGCCTAAGCGCAATGCCTGACGACAAGGGCCGGCCGGGCGGCCATGCATACGAATAGCATACAAGGAGATGTTCGAAATGACTGACGGATCGATCAACGGCGGAAACGTGGCAAAGCCAATGCTGTTCCAGCCACTCGCGATTCGAGGGCTCACGCTGAAAAATCGCCTCGTTGTGCCGCCGATGGTCCATTATCGCTGCGAACCCGGAAATACCTGCGGTACATTTCATGTCGTCCATCTGGGCCGTTATGCGTTGGGCGGCTTCGGCCTCGTCTTCGTCGAGGTGACGGCGGTCGAGGAGGTTGGATTGACCAACGAGAATGACCTCGGCATCTGGAACGATACGCAGGCCGAAAGCTTCAAGCCGCTAATCGCCTTCATGAAGCGCCAGGGGACGGCGATCGGCATCCAGCTAGGTCACGGCGGTCGCAAGTCTTCGGCGCAGAGCGCCATGCAGGGCATGGGGCCGCTGACCGAGGAGAATCTGAAAGCCGGCGCCAAAATCTGGCAGCCTGTCGGGCCGACCGCCGAGCCGGTCGCAAAAGGCTGGCTAACGCCGCGACCCCTGACGACAGCCGAGTGCAAGGCGATGGTCGGCACATGGGCGGCGGCTGCAAGACGGGCAGTTGACGCCGGCTTCGACACCATCGAAATCCATACGGCGCACGGTTATCTGCTGGCCTCGTTTCTGTCGCCGGTCTCCAACACGCGCAATGACGAGTACGGCGGCGACCGGGCCGGGCGCATGCGGCTTCCGTTGGAGATTGTCGAGGCGGTGCGCCGTGAAATGCCGGCCTCGATGCCGCTCTTCTTGCGTGTTTCGTCCGTCGACGGCACCGTTGAGGGCTGGAACATGGATGACACGGTCGCCTTTGCGCACGAATTGAAGGTGCGCGGCGTGGACGTGGTCGACTGCTCCTCGGGCGGTATCGCCGGCGCGGCTACGGCAGCGCAGGTGACGCGTAGCCTCGGATTCCAGGTTCCGTTTGCCGAGCGCGTTCGCAAGGAAGTGGACATCAAGACCATGGCCGTCGGCATCATTCTCGAGGCGCAGCAGGCTGAAGCCATCCTGCAGAAGGGGCAGGCCGATCTTATCGCTGTCGGACGCCAGTCGCAGTTCAATCCCAATATCGCCCACCACTGGGCGCACGATCTCGGCATCAACGCGCGCTTCGAGGACTGGTCGCCCGAGTATGGCTGGTGGCTCGAGAAGCGGATCAGAACCCTGCAAGGCTTTGCTACGCCGACCGGCGCGGTGACGCGCCATCCTTGAGTTCCGCCTCAACCGCGCCCCTTTGCCTCGGGCGTGACGCCGCCCTTGTTCGTTCTCCGCCGGCTCGGTCAGCGAGATATTGCCATTGGCAGAACGTCCTCGCCTGGTTCAGATGTCGCCATCCATCGCGAGAGCCGTTGTTGTGCTGTCGCTTTCTGGTTGGCAGACATCGATTTCACGAGGCCCTCGAGTTCGGTCATGGCAAGGCCGACCCCGTGACGGCTCGCGAGACTCAACCAGACAAAGGCTTCGATGGGATCATTCGCCACGCCAAGTCCCTTGGCGTAGCAGTAGCCAAGCCGCGCCTGGGACGGGTAGTGGCCTGATTCCGCGGCGCGCCGGTACCAGTTCACGGCTTGCGCCAGATCGATTTCGACGCCAATGCCTTTTGTCAGCGCCACCGCGTAGTTGAACTGGCCCAGCGCATCGCCACTTTCGGCGGCGCGAAGAAACCAGCTTGCCCCCTCCGACGGATCGCGCGCGACGCCGTCTCCCTTCGCATACATGGCGCCGACATTGTTGGCGGCGAGCGGATTGCCGTGCTCGGCCGACCGAAGATAGAATTCGAAGGCGCGTGCGGAGTCCTGCTGCACACCGAGGCCATTCGCATAGAGCGCGCCGAGCCAGGCTTCAGCTTCCGCGTCGCCGCGTTCGGCAATCGGTTCCCAGATTTGCCTGGCCATCAGGAAATCTTTTTCGAGATATGCTTTTTCGCCGTCTTGAACTGCCAGCATCGCCTTCTCCTACTGTCGCGTGTGCGCTGCGACCTTGTACAAATAGACGCAATCCACGTTTTCCGATTGCTCCATCGACGGAGCGCCCGCCGTCTTCAGGTGTTCGATGAAATATTGCTGGACCGTCCGCGCGGCGCGGTTGGTCAGGAGCTGCTTGTACAGCCACGGATCTTCGGCATCGCGTACGCCATGGCGCTCGAACAGAGCCTGCCTCGGCTGGTCGGCCAATCCGACGTACCAGTTCGAAAACGTCGGATCGAATTCCTTGATGTAGGCAAGGAACTCATATTTGACCTGCTGCACGCTGAAGACCATCGTCAGCGCCCTGACCGGGCGTGGGTGAGCGGAGCATTCCAGTAGGCGACGTGATGCGTGTTGATGCGCTCCAAGAGTTCCTGGTTGAATTTCCAGGCCGACCGCGATTGCTCCGTGACATCGCAGACCGCCGGCAGATTCGCCCCGGCTTGATCCGACAACGCCTTGGTGGCGGCGTGCCCCGCCAATTTGACCAGTCTGGCCTGGTCGCTGCTGTAGGAAAAATCGGTGGCCCGCTGCTCCCTGAAGAACGACAGCCGCCACAACGCCTGGTCGAACGCCGTCGGCTGCAGAATGATCGCAAGCGTCGCATTGCGAGCCTTGATCAGCACCAGATTCGGGAAATGCCATTCCGCTGAAACGTAATTGCTGGCGCCGCCGCCGCTTTCACAGGAGCGGGCGGTATCGACCAAGGCCGCGCCGGCAAGCTTCCAGTTGGCGCGGTGCTCCTGCCACTCGCCGCCGACCCGCATCGACCTTGGGTCGATCTCGGTTTCGACGGCTGGAGGACAGATGTCCCGGCCCAGAGTTGGATCGATGTTGGCGAAGATGAAGGGACCAGCGGCGTGGATATTCACCGGCAGCAACCGCTCCGGGTAGACACCCAAATACTGCCCGGCCTGTGGCGTCATCTCGTTCAACAAATCGCCGGCGATGACACCGCGGTCCCGGCTGTGTCCGCAGGAGGTGTAGGAGCATTTGGTCTTTCTGCCGGTTTGGCATTGCGCGGGAATTGAGCGGCAGCCGCCATGCTGGGCCTTGTTGAACCGGCCGATCAAACCGCCGGAAGCGAGCCGTTGAACATGGATCGCGTGTTCACCCAGCGTATAAGGCAGCAGGTCGCCTGGATTGGCGATCTCGGGGCTGGTCCCGATGCAGACCCAGTCTCGGGTCCAGACCTTTTCGTTCTCCAGTTCCTGAAACACGGCAGAACTGTAGGCGCGACGCGGCAGGGCGCTGGCCACGCCGAACCGTGCACCGCATGCCCCGTAGGTTGCGCTTTGCAGAAAGTCGATGCCCCCGTCCACGAAGCCGAGATCCGGATGAGCCAGCATGATCGTTCCTTGTACGTTTGAAGAGGCGCCCGCGTGCCGCGCGCGGGCGCCTCAGATCCTGCTGATCCTACTTGCGCGCCTTGTTCATCGGCTGATCGTAGTCCGACCTGCCGCGATGCATGATCGCCTCGGGGCTCGGCGACGGCAGCGGTCCATCCATCATGAAGCGGTTGAGGACATTGCCGACCAGCTTCGAGATGTTGTTGTCGCCGTTGTTCCAGGGCAAGGCGCCGCAGAACGCGATCGATGAGAACGCAAAAGATGCGCCGCCGTTCGGCGTCTCGTGATAGGCGATGTCCGAACGCACGCGCGGATGCTGGGTGCCATCGAGCCCTTGCTGGTTGAAGCCGTAATCCTCCATGACGAGCAGGTAGCCTTCGGTGTGACGGCCGGCTGACGTCGCCACCACCAGCGTGTGCGGCGGACTGCCGAGCATCGTATCGACGATATCGAGTTCGGTGCCGGCGGCTCCGCCGCCGACCAGGCCGAAATTGCCGAGCTTCTCGTCGTAGGTGATGCCCTCGAATGCCCAGGAGACGCGGGAGTCGTTGCTCTCAGGCGTACGCGAGTAATATGTCGAGATGTCGAAGCCTTCCGACGACATGCCGGTGCCTGCGATCGTGTGCAGATAGCGGCCGCGGAAGCGCCACATGCCGCCGAGTTCGCCGGTGCCCTGGTGATAATATTCGCCGGGGTCGGCGCGCCAGGTGCGGATGCCGGATTCGCATCGGCGCATCTCGGTCACCACGCCGCGTCCCATTCCATCGTAGGCCGGGTGGTAGGAGTGGACCCAATACCAGCCGTCGGCGCCCATATACATGAAGCGGCCGCCGCGCTGCATGTAGTTATGCAACGCATCGAGTTGCGGGCCGCTGTTGTGCTCGGGGTGCGATCCGGAAATGACGACGTTGTAGTTTTCAAGGCGGGCGAGGCCGTCATAGCTGACGTCTTCGTCGGTGATCACGTCGTACTTGTATCCCATCTTCTCCAGCCAGTAGATCATGTGCAGATCGGCCGGGTATTGCCACGGCGCCTGCGCCAGAAAATGATCGTACTTCGGACGGATGCTCAGGATCGGCCGCAGCCGGGAGGACAGGCACAGGCCGCTGCCGTCGGTGTGGGTGTCATAGATCGAGCCGCCATATTCGCGGTGTTCCGAAAGGAACATGTTCTGCTGCTGCATGATCGGCACGCGATAGACCAGAAGCTCGGCACCGCCGGCGTTGTTGGCGAGATGTTCGTTGGCATAGGCCATGTAGCTGATGGTCGGCACCATGAAGGCGATCTTCGATTGTTCCTCGCCGACGCGCGGCACCACCCAGAACGGGATGTAATCTTCATCGCCATCCTTGGAGGTGAGCTTGGCCGCATAGAACTTGCTGCTGGTGCCCTTTGGCACCTTCCATTCGAAACTCACCGCCCATCGCGCATCGTCGATGTCATCGTCGTGGAAATGGATAGCGCCATATTGTTCCGGCGCTGATTTCCAGTCGAACACCTGGCCCTGCCAGTTGTAGCCGGTCATGGCCCGGGTCGGGCAGTTGACGATGGTGGCGTCGAACAGATACGGGCCCTTGTCCTTGCCGACAATGGTATTGATTCCGTCCGAAAATTCCCAGGCCGCGACGATCGACTCCGAGAGCTTTCCGGTCGGTCCGGAATTTCTGCGCTCCGACAGACCGGGCTGGGCGCCCTGTTTCATGGTCTCGATCTCGAGCCGCGTCAGCGCCTTGCTGGAAATGCGCGGGCTGTCGATCTTTCCATTGTAGTGTCCCTTGATCAGGACGCCGGATGGAACGGATGCCCTGGCCTGCGGCGAATCGGTGATGCTGCCGCAATAGCCGGCGATCACGGTCGGCGTGCCCGGAGTATAGGCGAGCTTGGTTGCAAGCTTTTTTGTCACCGGGGCGATCTCCGGATCGAGCGCGTAGACAACCTGGGGCTCGTGGTAAAGCGTCGCCTCGCCGGTCGCCGCATCGAACGTCGCGGCCACGAAATGCCACGCATGGTCACGCACCGGCGCGCCGGTCGTGATCACCTGATCGTTGACGCGAAATTCGATGCAGCCGTCTGCGTTCATGAACAGGCCGTAACCCTTGCCGTCGTGCCATTTCGTCACCAGGCCCTGCGCACCGTGCTTCCAGTATTTCGGGTGCGTCTTCGGTGTGGTCGGCCATATCCAGCACTGCAGGGTGACGCTCTCGACGCGGAACTGCGGTTTGTCGACGACGAAGCCGTAGGATCCGCTGTAGATCTCCTGCTTCAGTCCCTTGTAGGTGGCATTGCAGTCTGCCTTGATCGCTTCCTCGATGAAGCCGGGCCCGCGCGGATTTGTGTCTCCGTGGATCATCTTGACGATTTCCGCCTGGTATTCAGCCGGTCCGTCGCAATTCACGAAGAACTTGATCGTGTCGCCCGGATGGACGCTGAACTTGTCGGCGTATCCGGTAATCTTCATCCAACTCATGGCTGTGTCCTCAAAAACGACGGTGGTTAATTCGCAACGCGGGAATGCTCAGGTGACGGTCCAGAAATCGTCGCGGCGTTTCCAGCCCTCCCTGAAGTGTTCCGGAAATCCGTCAGTCTCGGCGAACTCATCGAGCCGCATGACGAAGATGTCGTGCTGCGGATCCTGTTCGTTGTCGTAAACCTTGTCGGTGACAAACTCCGGCGGTACGCCGCGAATGCCGGAGAGGCGTGCGATCCGCCATTCCTTCTCGATCTTGGTGCAGACCACCACCAGTTTGCCCTTGGCGGGTTGAGCCCGCATCCGAAGCAGCACGCGATTGAGCTGGAAATCCTCGTGGATACCGCCTGTCACCGTGGTGGTGTCGCCCGGCGTGGCGCATTTCAGGATGGTGTTTCCGGCAACGCCCTTCATCGAGTCGATGCATTCCTTGTGCACCTTCATCATGCGCTGCGCGTCGGCGGTCGATTTTCGAGGAATCGGGATCATGGGTGTCCTCCTGGCTGAGTTAAATCGCGAGATGTTTCTGGATCAGGGCCGCATCGAGGTTTTCAATGGCGCCGGTTGCAACGACGCGTCCGTTATCGACCATCAGAAAAGCGTCCCCGAGCCGGCGCGCCACCTTGATGTGTTGCTCGGTCAACAGCAGCGTGATGCCGAATTCCTTGTTCAGCCTCAGCAGCGTGTCGCCGATCTCATGGACGATGTTGGGCTGGATGCCTTCAGTCGGCTCATCAAGCAGCAGCACTTTGGGATCTACCGCGAGCGCCCGGGCGATGGCGAGCTGCTGCTTCTGGCCGCCGGACAGCAGGCCGGCGCGCCGGTCGAGATTGGCCTTCAGGTACGGAAACAGCCGCAGACAGATTTCGGGGATATCCGGATTGCCGTCCGGGCGCGCGAAGGTTCCGAGCATGATATTTTCGCGAACCGTAAACTCGGCGAGGATGCCGCGTCCCTGCGGGACATAGCCGATCCCGAGCTTGGCCCTTTGATAGGTTTGCGAATTATTGATGTTCTGCCCGTTGACGACGATATCTCCGACGGAGCGGTCGGTCAGCCCCATGATCGTGCGCATCAGCGTGGTCTTGCCGACGCCGTTGCGGCCCAGAACACAGAGACATTTGCCTTGCTCGAGGCCGAAGGAGAAATCCTTCAGGATCGGCGTTTTGCCGTAATAGGAAGTGACCTTGTCCATCGAGAGCAACATCGTCAGCCCTCCTCGTCGCCGAGATAGACTTCGCGCACGCGCGGATTTGCCTCGATATCGCTGATCGGACCCTGCGCCAGCAGGCTCCCCATATGCATCACCGTCACGACATCGGCGATTTCCCGCACGAATGCCATGTCGTGTTCCACCACCACCAGCGTGTTGGTTTTCTTGAGATCCTTGAAAATCGAAACCGTCTTCTCGATCTCGGCTTCCGTCATCCCGGCGACGGGCTCGTCGAGCAGCAGCAGGCGCGGATCCTGCATCAGGACCATCCCGATCTCGAGCCACTGGGTTTCGCCGTGCGACAGGATTCCGGCCTCAACGCCGAGCCGCTCGGTGAGACCGGTTTGCGTCGCGATCTGATCCAATCGCTGCGCGAAGCCAGGCTCCCTGAACCGGAAGATGTTCTTCAGCGGGTTGGTGCTGCGGCTGTAGGCGACCTCCAGATTTTGACGAACCGAAAGATCGCGAAACACCGCGGGGACCTGAAACTTGCGGCCGATGCCGAGACGGGCAATCTCATGCTCGTCAAGGCCGGTAATATCGTCGTCGCAAAACATGATTTGTCCGGAGGTCGGCTTCTGGCGCCCGGTGATCAAATCCATCGTGGTGGTTTTGCCGGCGCCGTTCGGCCCGACCAGGCAGCAAAGGGTTTGTTCAACGATCTCGATGCTGAAATCATTGATGACAGGCGTGGTGTCGAAGCTCTTGCAGAGATGTTTGATCTCGAAAAAGCTCATCGCTCGGTTCCCTATTCGCCGGGTTGCGGATAGAGGCGATGCGCGGCGACATCGTTGCCGTTGCGCTTTGAAGGCACCGACAGGCGGCCGAGAATGCTTTCGACCAGACCGGCCAATCCCTTCGGCAGGAACCGGACCACCAGTATGAAGAACGCGCCGAGCACCAGCAGCCAGGTGTTGAGGAACGTGTCGCCGAGGTAGCTTTGCGCGCCCTGGATCAGAAAGGCGCCGATGATGGCCCCGATCAACGACAGCCGGCCTCCGATACCCGCCCAGATCACCATCGACAGGCTGAATGTGGTGTCGAACTGCGCCGGTGAGACGTATTGGGTCAGCACGACCCAGCAGCATCCCGCGACCGCAGCGATAAATCCCGCGATCGTGTACACCGTGGTCTCGTAGCCGGCGACGCTGTAGCCGAGAAAGCGTACCCGCTCCGCGTCTCCGCGCACCGCCTGTACCACGAGCCCGAACCGGCTCAACGTCATCAGCTTGGCGCCGACGGTCGCCACCAGCAGCAACGCCAGCACGGACCAATAGGCCACCGGACTATAGGGATCGACGGCGTAGTCGCCGAGTTTGAGCGGAGAAGGAGGCGTAATGCCGTTGGCGCCGTTGGTGTAGGGCTGGATGTCCAGGATCAGCGTGTACCAGGCGCTCAGCATCGCGAGCGTCATGATCGCGAAGAACGGTCCGGAGACCCGCGCCCGGAACATCAAACCGCCGAAGATCGCGCAAAACAGCGTCGGCACCACCAGCGACAGCGCGATACCCAGCGCGGTATGGCGGAACGGCTCCCATAACAGCGGCAAATGGTCGAGACTGTTGTTCAACATGAATGGGGGGATCGGATTTGACGCGTCCTGCGTCTGCATCTGCATCGTCATCGCCATGCCGTAGGCGCCAAGGCCAAACGGAATTCCCTGTCCCAGATTGAGAATGCCGCCAAAGCCCCAGCACAGGCTGATCGACAATGCGAGCATGCCGAACACGCCATAGGTCGCGAACTGATTGAGAAGAAACGAGTCGCTGACAAACGTCGGAAGTGACGCCAGCAATGCGAAGAACACTCCGTAAGCCAGCCACTGTGCTTTGACGTTATGGTAGAGGTTCATCTTCAGGCTATTCCTCGGTCCCTTGATCCCGGCCGCAGCTAACGTCGCGTGGCGGATGGTGCGAACAAGCCTTGCGGGCGGATGCGGAGGAACACCACGATCAGGACATACAGAACGAAACGAGCGAACGTATCGTTGGTGAAGTAAGCGAAGATCGATTGCAGTTCGCCGGTGGCTCCGCCGGCGACAACGCTGCCGGCGAGGGTGCCGCCGCCGACCACGACGACCAGGAAGGCCTGCACCACATAGCCGGCTCCCATGGTCGGAAGCACGATGTTGAGAACGCCAAACAGCGACCCCGCGAGACCGGCAAGACCGGCTCCGATCGCAAAGGTCAGCATGTAGATCCGGTCCGAATTGATGCCGAAGGAGGCAGCCATCTCCTTGTCCTGCATGACCGCGCGGACCTGCACGCCGAAACGGGTGCGGTAGAACAGCGCCCAAAGGGCTGCGACCAGCGCGATGGTGATGGCGAGGACGACCACCCTGAACGCCGAGATATTGACAAAACCGAGCTGGAAATTGCTGGTGAAGATCGGCGGCACCGCCAGATATTTGGGATCGCTTCCGAAGATCAGGCGGACACCCTGCATCAGCACCAGCGACACCCCGAACGTCGCCAGCAGCGTGTCCAGCGGACGCTTGTAGAGATAGCGGATAAGTCCGCGCTCCAGCACCAGCCCCACCGCGGCGACAATGATAAACGCGGCCGGCACACAGAGCAGGAACGGCAGACCGAAATAGTCCTGCAGCATGTAGGAGCTGTAAGCGCCGAGCATGATGAATTCACCATGGGCCATGTTGATGACCCCGGCGGTGCCGTAGATGATGGTGAGGCCGAGGGCGGCGATCAGCCAGATGCTGGCGATGCTGACGCCAAGGATCAGCGCGTTGAAGAACGCGCTGAGGTCGAACGAGCCAAAAAACGATCCCAAAGCCATTTTCGCTCCACAACAACAGCATCGCCGACCGCCCGGAATCTGCCCTCGGCTTTCCGCCAGGCGCCCGCCGATAACGGCCCCTCGCATCGAGCCAGGAGCCGTGATCGCAGACTTAGGCCTTCGACACGGGCGAACCCGTCGCCTCAGATGACGCTCTTGCGCGTCTTGCCGTCCGGCGCTTCGAGACCGGTCGCCGTGCACTTTCCGAGATCGGGATAGATGGAATACGGATCGGGCGCGACGTGCTGTTCCGAAGCCTTGACGATCTTGAAGCTGCCATCGGCCTGGCACTGTCCGATCTTGGGTTTCAGCCAGGTGTTGAAGTTCTGATCGTCGATCCAGATCAGCCCTTCGGGCGAGACATCGTCTTCAACGCGCAAACCGCCGGAATGGTCGCGGATCGCGCGCGGCGTCACGGCGTCGAGGCCGACCGCCTTGATCGCTTTTTCGAGGCCGTACTTGAATACATAGGCGGAGGTATAGGTCTCCTCCATGTTGTAGTGCGTCGTTCCGTTCTTGCCGTATTTGCTCTTGAGGAATCCCTCGACGAATTTGTGGTTGGTCGGATTGTCCAATCCCTGGAAGTAGGGTGCTGAAAGGAAGTGGCCGGCGCCAAACTCGTTGCCCATGGCGCGGGTTTCGATCTCGCCGGTGGTCAGCGAGGCGATCGGCATGGTGTCCGCCTTGAAGCCTTCCTGCTTGAACTGCTTGTGGAACGCGATGTCGGACGCCCCGACCACCGTCGAAAAGATGAAGTTCGGCTTCGCATCGCGAATCTTGTTCAGCACCGGACCGAATTCGGAGCCACCGAGCGGAATGTATTCTTCACCAAGCAACTCGCCGCCGGCCTTCTGAAGCCAGATCTTGGCGTTCTTGTTGGATTCCTTCGGCCACACATAGTTGGAGCCGACGAAGAACACCTTCTTGCCGAACTGCTCGACCATGTAGGGAATGAGATCCTTGGAATGCTGATTGGCCAGCGGCCCCGTGCAGATCGTGTTCTGCGTGCATTCGGCGCCTTCGTAGCAGGTCGGATAATAAAGCAGATGATCCTGGGCCATCACGGTAGGCAGGATCGCCTTGCGGCTCGCCGACGTGTAGCAGCCGAAGATCGAGACCACCTTGTTGCGAAGGATCAGCTCCTTGGTCTTTTCCGAATAGACGTTGAAATCGGATTTGGCATCGACGATCACCGGCTCGATCGGCATCCCGGCGACGCCACCGGCCTTGTTGATCTCGTCGATCGCATACTGCATCACGAGGGTGGAATCTTCTTCCGGGACCGCCAATCCGCCGGAGAGCGAGAACAACAGGCCGATCTTGATGGGCTCGCCCTTCTTGATCCACGACTGCGCGCCCCATGCCTGATCGATGTTGCGCACAAACATATAGGGCGCGGCCACCGCTGCGCCGGCGCCCAGCGCCGTAGTCTTGAGGAATGATCGACGACTAGCCCGCATCTTCGTCTCCTGTGCTGACTTTCCTAATAAGAAATCTTATTTCCGGAAAATACGGGGAACCAAAGGTTTCTCAAGAGTAAACATTGTGCACTGTAGATAAATGAATCGGCAGGAATCCTGAATGAGTGTCCGGGCAGTGGCGCAGTTCAGTTCATCTCGCCTGCTTCATGAGCAAAGCGCCGGCAGAGGCCTCCAACACCAGTATCGGCTCTGTCGTCTCGCAACAGCAAAGACTTGCGGCCTTGCGAGGTTTCAAGACGCCGAGAGAAACCAGATTGAAGCAGTACGGTCCGACGGAAGCGGTGGAGAGAGCGGAGCACCGCCATCTGGAAGCGTTGATTGATTTACGCCAGCTTTCAGCGCCAACAAAGTTATCGTCAACAAAGCCACAGATTGTGTTAGGGAGAATTGTGACAGGAAGAAAAACGTTTGACCGGGGACATTCGATGAAGAGAAACCCAAAGTTGTCGCCAAGAGAAGCGGGCCGCGACCAGCCTGATTATCGAACCGGATCAAACGCGCCAAACGAGGCCAGAAGTCTGGAGCGCGCGCTGGGCGCCAAGATCAGGGCGATCAGGCGGGAGCGCGAGCTCTCGGTGCTCGATCTTTCCAATGCATCTGACATATCCGCAGGCATGCTTTCAAAGATCGAGAATGGCCAGATCTCACCGTCGCTTTCCACGCTGCAATCCATCGCCAGCGCGCTCAACGTGCCGCTCAGCCTGCTGTTCGCCGCATCCGAGGAACGGCGCGACTGTTCTTATGTCCGCGCCAGGCAAGGCGTTGTCATCGAGCGCCGCGGCACCAAAGCCGGACATGTCTACCAGCTGCTCGGGCATGTGATCGGCGGCGACGTCGTGGTCGAACCCTACATGATTACGCTCAAGGAGGACGCCGAGGCCTTCACCGGGTTTCAGCATTCGGGCATGGAATTCATCTACATGCTGACGGGCGAAGTGATTTATCGTCACGGCGACAACACCTATCGGCTCCGTCCGGGCGATTCGATATTGTTTGACTCGGGCGCCTTGCATGGACCTGAGTCCCTGGTGAAGCGGCCGATGACGTATCTCTCGATCATCGTTTATCCGCGGACCTGAGCTCTGGCATTTTTCCGGGCAGCAAGACGCCTGCCACTTGATTCCGCGCCGCGCTGAAGCAGACCGTTCGATTTGCGGCGATGCACCCGCTCGATCGACGCGGCGGGACGCATTCTCTTCACCTGACCCTATTGACAGGGGGAGGATGCAAAGATAATTCTGAGGATATAACGTTTCTTGAGAGGAAAATGGATGTGCGGAATTGCCGGGCTCTTTCTCAAGCGGTCGTCGCTCGAGCCCCAACTGGGTTCGATGCTCAGCCGGATGCTCACGGTGCTGTCGGATCGTGGTCCGGATAGCGCGGGTTTTGCCGTCTACGGCCGAGGTGCGGATGATCTCGTCAAGCTCACGCTGAGATTGCCGGCCGGATCGCAGGCGAGCGACGCGATTATTGCAACCGCAAAGCAGTTCGAGCTGAAAGCCCCTGCCTTTCACGCCAACCATGTCGTTATCACGGTTCCGGCCGCCAGAACTCGAGGCCGTCCAATCGTTCATCCGGCAATCACCCTCGCTCCGCGAGGTCGAAATCGTCGGCAGTGGAACGCGCATGGAAATCTACAAGGACGTCGGCCTTCCCGGCGATGTCGCCAGACGCTTTGATCTCGCCCAGATGTCGGGCACGCACGCCATCGGCCATACCCGGATGGCGACTGAATCGGCAGTCACGACCAAGGGCGCGCATCCGTTTTCCACCGGAGTGGACCAGTGTCTGGTTCATAACGGGTCGCTATCCAATCATAACGGCGTGCGACGCAGTTTGCAGCGCGAGGGATTGTCGTTCGAGACCGACAACGACAGCGAGGTCGCTGCCGGATATCTGACCTGGCGGATGCGAGAGGGCGCGTCGCTGAAGGAAGCGCTCACGCAAAGCCTGAAAGACCTCGACGGGTTTTATACGTTTGTCGTCGGCACCGAATCCGGCTTTGCGGTGCTGCGAGATCCCGTTGCCTGCAAGCCGGCATTGATGGCCGAGACCGACGACTATGTCGCTTTCGGCTCCGAATATCGCGCGCTTGCCGAGCTTCCCGGCATCGCTTCGGCACGCGTTTTCGAGCCGGAGCCCGCAACCGTCTATGCGTGGGAGCGCAACTGATGCCGAGTGTCGATCTTTCGGAGGTCAAGCTGCGCGACCTCAACGCCGCGTTGCACCGGTTGCCCAAGGATACCAATGAAACGCATTGGACCATTCTTAATCCTGGCGGCAAACACTCGATCGCCTGCGGCGTGGATCTGCCGGTTACCATCGAGGTTGCCGGTCACGTCGGATATTACTGCGGCGGAATGAACTGCCACGCGACTATCATCATCGAGGGCAACGCCGGCGCCGGCGTGGCCGAAAACATGATGTCGGGCGAGGTTCGCGTAAAGGGCGACGCCAGTCAGTCGGCCGGCGCCACCGGGCGCGGTGGCCTGCTGGTCATTGACGGCAATGCGTCGGCGCGCTGCGGAATTTCGATGAAGGGTATCGACATCGTGGTCAAGGGATCGATCGGCTCGATGAGCGCCTTTATGGCGCAGTCGGGCAATCTGGTCGTGCTTGGCAATGCCGGCGAGGCGCTGGGCGATTTCATCTATGAGGCCCGGCTGTTCGTGCGGGGATCCGTTGCAAGTCTCGGCGCCGACTGCATCGAGAAGGAAATGAGTTACGAGGATCGCGCGGCACTCGATGCGGTTCTTGGGCGGGCCGACATCACCGACGTGTCGGCGAATGACTTCAAGCTCTACGGATCGGCGCGCCGTCTCTATCATTTCCACGTCGATAACGCTGACGCTTACTGATCGGAGTTGTTCCATGGCTGCGCAAGACGCATCGGCGCAAGAATTGCTTTTGCAAGATTCGCCACTGACCGTGTCGCACGGAACCTTGCCGCGTTATTCGGCGACGTTCGACCCGCATGCGATCGCGGAAATCCAGCGCGCGGCGGCAACCGGCATCTACGACATCCGCGGCGGCGGCGCCAAACGCAAGCTTCCGCATTTCGACGATCTCCTGTTTCTGGGGGCGTCGATCTCCCGGTATCCGCTCGAAGGATATCGGGAAAAGTGCGGAACCAATGTGGTGTTGGGGTCGCGCTTTGCCAGCAAGCCCATTGAACTCAAGATTCCGGTGACCATCGCGGGCATGAGTTTCGGCGCCCTGTCCGGACCTGCGAAGGAAGCGCTCGGTCGCGGCGCGTCGGCGAGCGGCACGTCCACCACAACCGGCGACGGCGGCATGACAGCGGAAGAGCGCGAGCATTCCACGACACTGGTTTATCAGTATCTTCCTTCACGTTATGGCATGAACCCTCAGGATCTGCGCAAGGCCGACGCGATCGAGATCGTGATCGGGCAGGGCGCGAAGCCCGGCGGCGGCGGCATGTTGCTGGGCCAGAAGATCTCGCCGCGCGTCGCCAAGATGCGAAACCTTCCCGAAGGAATCGATCAACGCTCGGCCTGTCGTCATCCGGACTGGACAGGCCCCGATGATCTCGAGATCAAGATCGAGGAGCTGCGCGAGATCACGGATTGGGAAAAGCCGATCTACGTCAAGGTCGGTGCCAGTCGCCCGTATTACGATACGGCGCTGGCGATCAAGTCAGGCGCAGATGTCGTGGTGCTCGACGGAATGCAGGGCGGCACCGCCGCCACCCAGGATGTTTTCATCGAAAACGTCGGACTGCCCATTCTTGCCGCGATCCGCCCCGCTGTTCAGGCGCTGCAGGATCTCGGGATGCACCGCAAGGTCCAGCTGATCGTATCCGGTGGCATCCGCAACGGTGCTGATGTCGCAAAGGCGCTTGCGCTTGGCGCCGATGCGGTCGCGATCGGGACCGCGGCCCTGATCGCACTCGGTGACAACGATCCGCGCCTTGAAGCCGAATATCGCAAGCTCGGCACCACCGCCGGCGCTTACGACGATTGGCACGAGGGTCGCGATCCGGCGGGCATCACCACGCAGGATCCTGTGCTGGCGGCGCGCCTCGATCCGGTGAAGGCCGGGCGCCGGCTCGCCAATTATCTCGCGGTATTGACGCTCGAATGCCAGACCATCGCGCGGGCATGCGGCAAAAGCCACGTCCACAATCTCGAACCGGAAGATCTCGTGGCGCTGACGGTTGAATCGGCGGCGATGGCCGGTGTTCCGCTTGCGGGCACCAACTGGATACCCGGAAAATTCTAACGCCGCGAGGGCCGGCACAGGGGATCGCTATGACTGTCAATCTCGAAGACGTGGCCAGGCAGAAGGGCATCAAGTCGTTTCTGATTTCCTACACCGATCTGTTCGGCGTCCAGCGCGCCAAGCTGGTGCCGGCGGCAGCGATCAATGCGATGGCGAAGGCAGGTGCGGGCTTCGCAGGCTTTGCAACATGGCTCGACATGACGCCGGCGGATGCCGACCTGTTCGCGATTCCAGATCCGGACAGTCTGGTGCAATTGCCGTGGAAACCCGAGGTGGCGTGGCTTGCGGCCGATCTGTGGATGAACGGTGCGGAGGTGGCCCAGGCGCCACGCAATCTGCTCAAGAAGCTCAAGGCGGAGGCGCAGGCCAAGGGCTTTCACGTCAAGACCGGCGTCGAATGCGAGTTCTTTCTCACCACGCCCGACGGCCTGGCCGTTTGCGATGCCGCCGACCGGCAGGCCAAACCCTGCTACGACCAGTCGGCCCTGATGCGTCAGTACGACATCATCGCCGAGATTTCCGATGCGATGCTGGCGCTGGGCTGGAAGCCATACCAAAGCGACCATGAGGATGCGAACGGTCAGTTCGAGATGAACTGGGAATACGATGACACGCTGATCACGGCCGATCGTCACTCCTTTTTCAAGTATATGGCGAAATCCGTTGCCGAGAAGCACGGCCTGCGCGCGACGTTCATGCCGAAGCCGTTTCTCGATCTCACCGGCTCCGGCTGTCACGCCCATGTTTCGCTGTGGCGCGACGGCAAGAACCTGTTCGAAAGCAAAACCGGCGAACTCGGCGTCTCTGATCTCGGTTATCACTTTATTGGCGGGATCATTCATTCGGCGGACGCGCTATGCGCGCTGTTCAATCCAACCGTGAACTCATACAAGCGCATCAACGCGCCACGAACAACCTCGGGCGCCACCTGGGCCCCCAACACCGTAACCTACACCGGGAACAACCGCACCCACATGATCCGCATCCCCGAACCCGGGCGGTTCGAGCTTCGACTCGCGGATGCCGCGGCCAATCCGTATCTGCTGCAGGCCGGAATTATCGCGGCAGGCATCGATGGTATCGAGAACAAGCGCGACCCCGGCAAGCGGCTCGATATCAACATGTATACCGACGGACATCTGGTGAAGAACGCCAAGCGGCTCCCCCTCAACATGCTCGATGCGCTTCGTGCGCTGGGCAAGAGTGCGACGATCAAGGGTTCGCTGGGCGAGTTCGTTCCATCCTATCTCAAACTGAAACACGAGGAGTGGAACAGCTATTGCCGCCATCTTACCCAATGGGAGCGCGACGCGACGCTGGATTGCTAGACTGCTCCGCTTAACCCTGGCACCCGGCTGCCACGACGGGCCGTTGCCGCATCGACCGTATTGCTGAGCAGACAGGCGATCGTCATCGGACCGACGCCGCCCGGGACGGGAGTAATCGCTCCCGCGGTCTGCACCGCTTCCACGAAAGCTACGTCGCCGGTGAGCCGGGAGCCGCCGGCATCATCGGTGACACGATTGATACCGACGTCGATGACGATGGCGCCGGGTTTGATCCATTCGCCACGGATCATCTCGCGCCGGCCCACCGCAGCCACCAATATATCCGCGGTCCGTACCAGAGCCGCAAGGTCCCGGGTTTTTGAATGGGCGACGGTGACGGTGCAGCCCTCCTTGAGCAGCAGTTGAGCCATCGGCTTGCCCACGATGTTTGAGCGGCCGACGATCACGGCGTTCAGTCCCGACAGCTCGGCGCCAACGGATCGGAGCAACATCATCGAGCCGAGCGGGGTGCATGGCACGATGCCGCCCGTTCCGGTAGCGACGAGACCGACATTGATCGGGTGAAAGCCGTCGACGTCCTTGGCGGGATCGATGGCGCGAAGCACCCTGTCGGCGTTGATCTGCGGAGGCAGCGGCAGCTGCACCAGTATGCCATCGACCGCATCGTCATGATTGAGCGCTGTTACGAGCGTGAGGAGTTCCGCTTCCGTGGTATCGAGCGGCAGGCGATGCTCAAAGGACGCCATGCCGGCCTCCAGGGTCTGCTTTGCCTTGGAGCGGACATAGACCTGGCTTGCCGGATCGTTGCCGACAAGAACGACCGCCAGTCCCGGTTTGATGCCGCGGCCCGCGAGTTTCGCGACGTCGCCGGCAATGGTTGTCCTCAATCGCGCCGCCAGAGCCTTGCCGTCGATGATGTGTGCCGGCATCGTTCAGTCCCGAAATACGACGGTTTTGTGCTCGTTGGCGAGCGCGCGCCCGTCCAGATGAAAAAACACCGCGCGCGCCAGTACGCGGCGTTCGATGTCGCGACCCTTGCGAACCAGATCTTCCGGACTGTCCTGATGGCTGATGCGTTCGACGTCCTGCTCGATGATGGGGCCTTCGTCGAGATCCGCCGTGACGTAATGCGCGGTGGCGCCGATCAATTTGACGCCGCGGCTGTGAGCCTGATGGTAGGGCCTGGCGCCCTTGAAGCCGGGCAGGAAACTGTGATGGATGTTGATGCAGCGACCGGAAAGGAAGCCCGCGAGATCGTTGGACAGGATCTGCATGTAACGGGCAAGCACGACCAGGTCGGCGCCGGTCTCGGTGACGATAGCCTTGATCTGCGCCTCCTGCTGCGGCTTGGTTTCCTTGGTAATCGGCAGATAGTGGAAGGGTATCGAGCCGAAGTCGGTGCCGTTATAGGTCTCGCGCGGATGATTGGAGACGATGCCGACCACATCCATCCTGAGCTCGCCGATACGCCAGCGATAGAGCAGGTCGACCAGGCAATGGTCGAGTTTCGACACCAGCAGCAGAACCTTGCGGCGCTCATTCCTCGGCCTGATCTCCCAAATCATCCGATAATGGTCGCCGATCGGCTTGAAGCCGGCGACAAGCTTCGGAATCTCCCGATCATCGTGGAGATTGAAGACAATGCGGGTGAAGAATCGTCCAGTTTCGGTATCGTCGAACTGATGCGCCTCGAGGATGTTGCCACCATGGGAGAATAGCTCGGCCGTTACACGGGCGACGATGCCAGGCTGGTTCGGGCAGGACAGCGTCAAAAGAAACGAGGTATCGGACATCAGAATCTCATGGCGCGAGACGGAGGGCGATCAAGGGCGGCGGAAGTTGCGTCGAGCCATCGTAGGAAGCTCGGCGCGTAGCTGCGAAACGTTGCGACCTCGAAGCCGGGATCGTCATCGGCCTGCCAGAAGACGACGCCGATATGCGCGATCACGGTCGTTGCGGCCGATCCCGGTCCAAAAACGTCGGCGTGCAGATCGATAAAGGCGCCACGTTGCAGTAGCGACCGCGCTCTGTTGCCGGCGATGTGAAATATTCTGTAGCTTCCCGATTGATCGGAGATCGAGGCCAATCCCTTCAGCTTTTGCTCAAGGGAAGCCGGCCAGACGGTTTCGGGAGCATCGGTCATGGCGAGCCATGTCGCCGGTCCGGTGCCGATCCACGCCATTCCGTCCCGTTTGATGCGCACCGGACCTTCGGGCGGGGCGAAGCCGAGTGCGCTTCCAAGGGCGGCTGCGCTGACGTCCTTGCGGCCCATCACGGTGGCTATTCCGAAGCCGGATCGCTCCTCCACAATCAGCGAATTAGCCACGGACGCGCACTCCTTCCGGGTCGACGAAAACGGGATTGCAAACTTCAACCTCGACGTCGGGCCCGCGCACCGGATCGTGGACGATGACGCGCTCGCCGATACGGTCCGGACCGCGCTTCAGCAGCGCCAAGCCGATCGGGTGGCCAAGGGTCGGCGAGAAGGCCACCGAGGTGACGTAACCTTGATCGTTGGCCGCTATCGTCTGGGCGCCGCGTGGTATCAGGTGCCCACCCGCGCGCAGACGTTCGCCGCCGAGCGGGCGGATGCCGATGAACGATGGACGGTCCGGATCCGTCAAACCCGGCCGGCCCGCCATGACGCGGCCGATGAAATCCTTTTTCGCCGACATCATCCGGCCCATCCCGAGATCGCCCGCGGTGGTCTGGCCGCTGAGCTCGTTGCCTGCCGGGTGGCCTTTCTCGATCCGCATCACCCCGAGCGCCTCGGTGCCATAGGGGATGGCATCGAAGTCTTTTCCGACTTCGAAGAGGGCGCGAACGAGCTTTTCACCATGCGACGCCGGAACGCTGACCTCGTAGGCGAGTTCGCCCGAAAAGGAGAGACGAAACAGTCGCGCGGGCACATCCTGCCAGCGCAGTTCGGTCGCCGCCATGTAGGGGAAGCCCTCGTTCGACAGGTCCAGCATGGGCAACAGTTTTTGCAGCAGCGCTCGCGAGCGGGGTCCGGCGACGGAATAGGTCGACCATTGCTCGGTCGTGGACGTCGCCTGGACATCGAGTTCCGGCCACAATACCTGCCGGGCGTAGTCAATGTGCTGCATGACCTTTGCGGCATTGGCGGTGGTGGTGGTGACGAAGAAACGATCTTCGGCGAACCGCGTGGTGGTGCCGTCGTCCATCACGAAGCCATCCTCGCGCAGCATGATTCCGTAGCGGGCCTTGCCGATCGGAAGCGTCGAGAATGTGTTGATGTAGAGCCGGTCGAGCAGCTTGCCGGCGTCCGGGCCATGGACGTCGATCTTGCCGAGGGTCGAGACGTCGCAGATGCCGACGCCGTTCCGGGTCATCGTTACCTCCCGGTTGACGGTCTCCAGCCAGTCGCGTTCTCCCGGTCGCGCGAACCATTGCGCGCGCTTCCACAGGCCCGCGTCAACGAAGGTGGCACCTCGTTCGATAGCCCATTGGTGGCTGGCGGTGCGGCGTTCGGGACGGAAATCCTCGTCACGGTGATGGCCGGCGAACGCGCCGATCGCGACCGGTGTGTAAGGAGATCGCGAAAGAATGGTGCCGGTTTCGGCGATGCTTCTTCCGGTCGCAGCGGCCAGCAGCGCATGGCCGTTCAACTGGCTGGTCTTTCCCTGATCGGTGGCCATCCCGAGCGTGGTGTAGCGCTTGAGATGCTCGATCGAGACGAAGCCTTCCTGTGCGGCGAGGCGGATATCGGTGTCGGTCACGTCGTTCTGGAAATCGACGAACGCCTTGGTCTTGTGCGCGCCGACGTGCCAGAGCGGCCTGACCTCAGATGCGTCTTCGGTGGTTCGCGGAATGGCCGATTTCGCAACGGTGCGACCCAGATCCCGTGCGATACCTTCGGCCGAGCGAACGCCGTCGGTGAGCGCCTCCCGGAGCGATAAATGTCCGGCGGCCGCACCGATCGGAATCATGGCTTGCGACGGCGTTGCCATCACGAAGGCTTGAATCGTCTCCGACCAGACCGGCCGATCTCCGAGATTGCTTGCAATGCCGATCGAGGGATTCCAGCCCCCGGCCACCGCGAGCACATCGGTTTCGATCCGGCGTAGTTCTCCTTTGGCGGTGCGGACATCCACCGCATGGACGGTTTTGCCATGGGCGTCCGTGACCACGGCGCCAGTCATGATTTCGACGTCGGCCTGGCGGACCTTGATCACCGCGGGCGATCCGGGATCGCTGCGCGCGTCGACGACCGCCACGACCTTGACGCCCGCCGCCAGCAGATCAAGCGTTGTGGCCCAGCCGCTGTCACTGGTGGTGAAAACGACGGCGCGGTCTCCCGGGGCAACGGCGAAGCGATTGACATAGGTGGCGACCGCCGACGCCATCATCACGCCGGGCCGGTCGTTGCCGCCGAAAACCAGCGGCCGCTCGATCGCGCCGCTGGCAAGCAGCGTCCGCTTGGCCACGATCTTCCACAGCCGTTGCCGCGGCTGGCCCGGCGGCGGCGCGGGCAGATGATCCGACACCTGCTCCAGCGCGCCATATTCCCGATCGTCGTAGGCGCCGAAAACCGCGGTCCGGTTGAGCACGGTCACGTTGGGCAATGACCTCAATTCGCCAACCGTTGCGTTGACCCAGGTGCCGGCCGGCATTCCTTCGATCTCATGCCGTTCCGCCAGCAGGCGTCCGCCGAGAAGCCAGTCCTCATTGACAAGGATGACGCGCAGGCCGGATCGTCCGGCGGTCGTTGCCGCGGCCAATCCGGCGGGGCCGCCGCCGATCACCAGCAAGTCGCAAAAATCATGCGCCCGGTCGTAGCTGTCCGGGTCGGGCAGCATCGAGAGCGCGCCGAGGCCGGCAGCGCGACGGATCAGCGGGCTCGTAGATCTTTTCCCAGAATTTCGCCGGCCACATGAAGGTCTTGTAGTAGAAGCCGGCCACAAGGAATGGCGCGAACAGCTGGTTTACGGCCATCACGTCGAAGGCCAGATTTGGCCAGCGGTTCTGGCTGGTCGCCTCCAGGCCATCGAACAATTGTGCGGTTGTGGCGCGGGTGTTCGGTTCAGCGCGGGCGCCGTTGCGCAGCGTGACCAGCGCGTTGGGTTCTTCGCTTCCGGCGGTCAGGATTCCGCGTGGCCGATGATATTTGAAGGAACGGCCGACCAGCTTGACGCCGTTGGCCAGCAGCGCGGAGGCCAGCGTATCGCCGGCAAAGCCCGAATAATGCTTGCCATCGAAGGTGAAGCCGAGGGGCCGCGCCCGATCGATCAGGCCGCCGGAGGACAAGCGACTCACCGCGTGACCTCCCGGGCCAGCGTGGCGTTCGATATCTGGTGCGTCCGGGTATCGCGCGTCACCGCGATCCAGTTGCGGCAACCCTGGGCGTGATACCAGTGCTCGCGCATCGCGCCTGCGACATTGTCGCGTAGATAAACATAGTCGTAGAAGCCTTCATCCGAAGCCGGGCGCACCGGTGCGGCGTCGCCGCGATAGACGAATTCGTGGACGTCGCGTTCGCCGCAATAAGGGCAGGGGATGCGCATCTTGCCGGCGTCCTCAGTGAAGATTGGGTTGGGCGCCCTGGCCCTTTTCGTCGATCAGATGCCCGGTTGCGAACCGATCGAGGCGAAAGGCGGCTGCGGTCTGGTGCGGGCGGTCGGTTGCCAGCAAATGGGCAAACGCCCAGCCGGATGCCGGTGTTGCCTTGAAGCCGCCGTAACACCAGCCGGCATTGAGATAGAGGCCATCGATTGGCGACCGATCGATGATCGGCGATCCGTCCATCGTCATGTCCGCGATGCCGCCCCAGCTTCGAAGCAGGCGCGCACGGCCGATCATCGGCATCAGCGCCATGCCGCCCTCGCAAACATCCTCGACCGTGGGCAAATTGCCGCGGCTCGCATAGCTGTTGTAACCGTCGATATCGCCGCCAAAAACCAGACCGCCCTTGTCGGACTGGCTGATATAGAAATGTCCGGCGCCGAAAGTGATGACGCCGGGGATCAGTGGTTTCAATCCCTCGGAGACGAACGCTTGCAGGGCGTGGCTTTCGATCGGCAGCCGCAGGCCCGCCATGTCAGCCACGCGCGACGAATGGCCGGCAACGGCGACGCCGACCTTCTTGGCCCGGATCGTGCCGCGCGTGGTTTCCACGCCGACGATGGCGCCGCGCGTATCGCGCATGAAGCCGGTCAGTTCGCAATTCTGAATGATGTCGACGCCGCGATCGGACGCGCCGCGCGCATACCCCCAGACCACTGCGTCGTGCCGCGCGGTGCCGCCGCGGCGTTGCAATAGCCCGCCCATGATCGGAAACCGCGCATGATCGTAATTGAGAAAGGGCGCCAGCTTGCGCACCGCCGCGCGGTCGAGCAGCTCGGCATCGACCCCATGCAACCGCATGGCATTGCCGCGCCGGGCGAAGGCGTCGCGTTGCGCGTCGGAGTGATAGAGGTTGAGGACGCCGCGCTGGCTGATCATGGCGTTATAGTTGAAGTCCTGCTCGAGGCCCTCCCACAGCTTCATCGACCATTCGTAGAACGGAGTGTTGCCGTCGAGCCCATAATTCGAGCGGATGATGGTGGTGTTTCGCCCGGCATTGCCGCCGCCGATCCATCCCTTTTCGATCACTGCGACATTGGTGATGCCGTGCACCTTGGCGAGGTAATAGGCCGTTGCCAGCCCGTGGCCGCCGCCGCCCACGATCACCACGTCATAGGCCTCGCGCGGGTTGGCATCGCGCCAGGTCCGCTGCCACCGGCGATGACCGGACAGCGCGTTGCGCGCGAGGCTGAGGATCGAAAAGCGGGCCATGAGCTCGTGAAAGAGTATTGATCGAGAAGAAACTTACGCGCTAAAAGCTATCCAGATTTGATCGCAGGCGACGTTTTCATGTCCAAAAGCGACAGGGTCGACCAGGTTCCCGTCCGAACCCTCGGGCTGCTTCTGATCGACGGTTTCGCGTTGATGTCCTACGCCTCGGTGATCGAGCCGTTTCGGGCGGCCAACACATTGGCGGGCCGCGCGCTCTATCGCTGGACCCACATTTCGGTCGATGGCCACAAGGTCTCTGCCTCGAACGGCGCCAGTATCCTCGCCGATCACGCGGTGGGAGATCCGATAGCGTGCGATACGCTGTTCGTGTTTGCCGCCGGCGATCCGGCGCAGTTCTCCGACATCAGGACATTCGCGTGGCTCAGGCGTCTCGCCCGTTCGAATGTGCGGCTGGCCGGCGTTTCGGGAGGCCCGTTTCTGCTGGCGCGCGCCGGCGTGCTTGCCGGCTATCGGGCGACGATCCATTGGGACCACCAGCCCGCTTTTCTGGAAGCGTTCCCGACGCTTGCCATCGAACCCGGGCTCTATGTGATTGACCGGCGCAGGCTCACCTGTGCGGGCGGTACCGCCGGGCTTGACCTTGCAATCGAACTGATCGAGCGGGAGCATGGGCACAGGCTTGCCGCCCAGGTCAGCGAATGGTTCATCCGCACCGAGCCGCGTCCGGCCGGCAAATCACAACGGCTCAGCCTGCGGGAACGTGTCGGCATCAGCAACGACCGCGTTCTCAGGGTTTTGGCGAAAATGGAGGAGACGCTGGAGGAGCCGGCGGGAATGCAGGAACTGGCAAAACTGGCCGGTGTATCGTTGCGCCAGCTCGAAAGGCTGTTTGCCAAACATCTACATGAGACGGTGACCGAACGTTACCTTCGCATTCGTCTTGAGAAGGCGGCAGAGCTGCTGCGCAAGACCGGCTTGTCGGTGACCGCCGTCGGCGTCGCCTGCGGTTTCCAGAGCAGCAGTCACTTCTCCCGGGCCTTCAAGGCGCGTTTTGGAAAGACGCCGAGTTCGGAACGGCGTCATGGCTAGTCTAGGCGTCGGCAGCCGCGCGGCCGCCTCTTGCACCGCTAGTCCGGCGGGAGGTCAGAGCTCGCGGTACCAAAGCTCGTCTCCAGAGCTAACGCGCTTTCTCGCGTTTTCGGCGCGGATGATTGTTCGATCATGCTGAGCGCGGCCACGGCAGCCGCCCTGACGTGGTCGACGCAGCACTGCTCGGCGAGGTCGGGGTCGCCATTCTGGATGGCGCGCCAGATTGCGGTGATCTCGCGCAGGCTCTCGTTATTTCGCTTTGGCTGCGACATTGACGTAATTCGCAACAATGTGATCCGGTCGTGCAGCGGCCTCAGCATTCGTTCGATAAACGAATTCTCGCAGCCGCCGATCAACGCTGCGTAGAATTCCGTCTTGGCTTCGATCGCCGTCCGCAAACTGCCTTCGGCGAACGCGGTTTTCAATTTGGCGAGTGCATTCCCGATGCTGTGAACGACGTTGGGGTCGTGCAGACGCGCGCATTCACGTCCGGCAAATCCTTCGAGAACGGCGCGAGCCGCGTAGAGCTGCCTTGCTTCCTCAAGACTGATGGTGGAGACCACAGGCCCGCGATGGGGAACCGTGTTGACCAGGCCGTCTGCCTCCAGCAACCGCAGCGCCTCGCGGATCGACGGCCGGCTGACGCCGGTCATCTCGCAAAGCTCGCGTTCGACCAGGCGCTGTCCGGGCTTGAACGTTCCCGACATGATGGCTTGACGCAATTTCTGCGCGACCATCGATCGGACGGTTGGAACGTCGTCGATCCGCAGCGTTGATTGCAGTCCGACGCCCTTGTCCATCGTTTTTTCGCTCGCGGTCTGTCGTCGGTGGTGATCCACCGCAGCGGTTTCCACGGCATTTTGCTCCGATGTTTCAGCCATTGGATATTTCCGTTGCTGTTCGATGGTTCGCGTTCATGCGATGGACCAGCCCCCATCGATCGGCAGGGCCGCGCCCGTAATGTCTTGCGCGGCGTGGCTGCACAGGAAGACAGCCATCGCACCGACGGCCTCCATGGCGATAAACCGTCCCGTCGGCTGGCGCGCCGACAGATAGTCTCGCGTCGTGTCGTCGACGGAGCGCCCTTCAGCGGCCGCGATCGATGCAATTTTCCCCTGAATGGCTGGCGTCGGCAGCGTGCCCGGGCACAGCGCGTTGCAGGTAATTCCGCTCGTCGTTGTCTCGATCGCAACCGCCCGCGTCATGCCAACGATAGCGGTCTTGGTCGTCACGTAATCGATCCGGTTGGCGACGGCCCGGGTCGAATAGACCGAAGCCATGTTGATGATGCGGCCCCAGCCACGTTTCTTCATGGCGGGCAATGCGAGGCGGATCAGGTGAAACGGTGCCGACAGATTGACGGCGATCGCTTCCTCCCATCGTTCCGGTGCAAAGTCTTCGACCGGCGCAAAATGCCGAACTACCGCGTTGTTCACCAGGATATCGATCGCGCCGAGGCGGCCGAGCAGGTCGGCCATCATGGTCTCAATGGACGAACGCTGCGACAGGTCGGCGGCCACGCTCATCGCTTCGACGCCAAAGCGGGACCGAAGACGATCCTTGGTCTCTTTCGGCTCGACCAGATCGTGCAGGACAATATTGGCTCCCGCGCCGGCAAGGCTTTCGGCCACAGCCAGTCCGAGGCCGGCCGTAGCACCGGTCACGAGAACCCATTTGCCTTTCAACATCAGAGGGACTCCGAAGCTATTTCTTCTGGTCCAATTCGGCGAATACTTCCCGCGCATTGCGGAAAGCATCGACCCCGGCCGGTACGCCGCAATAGATCGCAACCTGCATGAACACCTCGCGTATTTCCTCACGCGTTGCGCCGTTGGTCAGCGCGCCACGGACATGGGTCTTGAGTTCGTGCGGGCGGTTGAGGGCGCACAGCATCGCCAGATTGAGGAAGCTGCGGGTCTTGTGTGAAAGGCCGTCGCGGCCCCAGACATAGCCCCAGCAATATTCCGTCGTGAGATCCTGCATCGGCCGATTGAAGTCGTCGGCCGACGCGATGGCCTTGTCGACGAATTCCTCGCCGAGCACGCCTTTGCGGATCTTGAGGCCCCGATCGTATGTCGCCTTGTCCATGATGTTATCCGATCTTTTTGGTGTTGCAGGGAAGGAGTTAATTCTTCGGCCAGAACGGCTGGGCCAGCGCCAGTTGCGGCGGGAATACCGTGACCGGCACGCCGGATTGCCATTGCACGATGGTCATGCCGGCGCCGACGCGGCGGCCCTTTTCGTCGAACTTGATCTCGCCGAGCGGATAATATTTGGATGGACCGGCGTCCATCGAGCGTATCGCATCGGCCACGGCCATCCGGTCGGCCTTGCCGGCCTTTTCGAGCGCGTCCTTGATCACCCACATGTCGCCATAGGTGGAAATCGCGTTCTGCGTCATCCAGGGTTCCTTGTAGCGGGTCTTGAGTTCCGCGATCAGCGCTTCGTGGCCCTTGGCGCCCCAGCTTGCGACGCAGGTGAGCACGCCCTGCAGCAATTCGGCGCTGACGGTCTGCAGCATGTCGGGTTCGGCGATGGCGATGCCGAACGAGATGGTCGGAATCTTGCCTTGTCCGAGGCCGAACTCGTTCATTTTCTCGAGCAATAGTTTTGCGTCGGAAATCACCGTTGGCAGGAAGAACAGCAGGTCAGGTTTCGCCGAGCGAACCTTCTGAACCAGCGAGGTGGCGTCGGCCAGCGGCGGCGTAAAGGTTTCGTCGACGATCAATTGCAGCCCGTTCTCGGCAAGCAAACCCTCTCGCATCGACTTGGCAGAGGCGACCGACGCGCCGGTGTTGTCGGTGATGATGGCGACCGTCCTGGGCTTCTTGCCCGAAGCGGTTTCCGCCAGCTTCACGATCTGCGGCAGAGCTTGTCTTGCCTGTGACCCTGCGGTCGCGGAGGTCTGGAATACATATTTGAAGCCGCGATCGGTGATCAGATCGGAGTAGGAGAGGGTGAGAACCGGCAGATTGGCCCGCTCGGTAACCTCCGTGACCGCGAGCGTGAACGAACTCAGATAGGCGCCACTCGCGGCCACCAGATCGGGTTCCTGTGCGACCATGCGCTGGGCGGCATTCTTCGCTTTCTCCGTGGTGTCGCCGGAGTCGAGGACGACCAGCTTGAGCTTGGCGCCGCCGAGCGACTTCACGCCGCCTTGCGCATTGATGTGTTCGACCGCCATCTCGGCGCCCTCGCGCATCACCGTTCCCGGCCGGGCATAAAGTGCCGGAGACCGGCACCAGCAGTCCGACCTTCACCTCGGAGGGGATCTGCGCCCACGCACGAGGCGAAATCAATCCGATCGATGCGCCGGCGAGCATCGTGCGTCGTGTGATCTTGCTCATGAACATGCACTCCTTGAAATTGACGAGACAGGTTCGAATTCAGGATTTTTTCGGCCAGAACGGCGCCGCCATGCGCGAGGTCTTGCGGAAACACCGTGACAGGTACGCCGGATCTGCCATTGCACGATCACGACGCCGGCGCCGACGCGGCGGCCCTTTTCGTCGAACTTCAGTTGGCCGCCGGGATAATATTTCGAAGGACCGCCATCCATGGTCCGGAAGGCTTGCGCGACGGCGAGGCGGTCGGCCTTGCCGGCCTTTCCAGCGCCGCCTTCATCAGCCACATGTCGCCATAGGTCGAGATGACGTTCTGCGTCATCCAGGGCTCTTTGTATTTCGCCTTCAGTTCGGCGATCAGAGTCCTCGTGGCCCTTCGAGCCCCAGTTGGCGACGATCGTCATGATGCCCTGCACGACCTCAGGGCTGACGCTTTGCAGCATGTCGGGCTCCGCAATCGTGATGCTGAAGGAGACCGTTGGAATCTTGCCCTGGCCGAGCCCGAACTCGTTGATTTTTTCCAGGCCGAGTTTGGCGTCCGAAATGGCGTTCGGCATGAACAGCAGAAGATCGGGGCGGGCCGACCTGACTTTCTGGATCAGCGAGGTCGCGTCGGAAAGCGGCGGCGTCCACACTTCCTCCACGACCAGTTGAAGGCCTTCCTGCGCAAAGATCTTTTCCTTGAGCGCCTTGGCGGTCGCGACGGATGTCGCGGTGTTGTCCATCAGCATCGCCACCGTCTTCGGGCGTTTGCCGGAAGCGGCTTCGGCAAGCTTCATCAGTTCGGGCAGGCCGAGCTCCGACTGCCGGCTGGCGGGCGCTGCGGTCTGGAAGATGAATTTGAAGCCGCGCTCGGTCAGCAGATCCGAATAGGAGAGCGTCAGCATAGGCAAGTTCGGCGCGCTCGGTTACCTCGGTCACGGCCAGCGTAAAGGAACTCAGATATGAGCCGGTCGCGGCAACCAGATCGGTCTCCTGCGCCACCATGCGCTGCGCGGCGTTCTTGGCCTTTTCCGTGGTGTCGCCGCAATCGATCACGACGAGCTTGAGCTTCGCGCCGCCGAGCGACTTGATGCCGCCTTGCGCATTGATGTGCTCGATGCCCATCTCCGCGCCCATCTTCATCACCTGGCCCGGACGGGTATAGATGCCGGAAAGCGGAACGATCAGGCCGACCTTGACCTCGGCGGGGGCTTGCGCGCCTGCGATCGTCGACAGTCCCACCGCTGCCGCGCCGGTGAGTACGGTTCGACGCGTCACCGATGCTTTCGGCGTCCTTTTCGATGTTTTTTCCCGGCTCATTCGTCTTCCCAACTCGTTCGTTAATCGATGCTTCTCACATGCCGAGATAGGCCTTGCGGACGCGGTCATCCGCCCGCAAGGTTTGATTGTTGCCTTCGAGCGCGACGCGGCCGGCCTCGAGGACGTAGCCGTGATCGGCGGATTCCAGCGCTTCGGCCACGCGCTGCTCGACCAGCAGGATCGTCAGCTTCGACTGTTGCCGGATTTCGATCAGCCGCTCGAAGATGAAATCCGCAATGCTGGGCGCAAGGCCCATCGATGGTTCATCCAGCATCAGACAGTTTGGGCGACGACGCCAGGCCGCGGCCGATCGCCAGCATCTGCTGCTGTCCGCCGGACAGCGTTCCGGCGAACTGGCCGCGGCGTTCGGCCAGCACCGGCAGCCATTCGAAGATGCGCTCGATATTGCCTTTCCAGTCGCGGCGGCCGGCCTCGGTGATCGCGCCCATTTCCAGATTTTCCATCACCGTGAGCGATGGAAAAACCTGGCGCCCCTCCGGGACATGGGCGATGCCGAGATGCGCGCGTCGCGCAGGCCGCACCGACAACAGGTCGATGATCCTCGAATGTGATGGTGCCCGCGCTTGGCCGCACGATTCCGGAAATCGTCTTGAACAGGGTGGTCTTGCCGGCGCCGTTCGGTCCGACGATCGCGACGAACTGTCCCTGCTCGACCTTGATCGAGACGCCGTTCAAGACCGGGATCGCCGAATAGCCGGCGCTCAGCCCTTCAATGCGGAGCATGCGCCACCCATTTCTTGCCGAGATAGGCCTCGATGACGCGGTTGTCGCGGGTGACGACTTCCGGCTCGCCCTCGACGATGACGGCGCCGTGGTCGAGCACGAGGAAGCTGTCGACCAGGCGAACCATGGCCTGCATCGTGTGTTCGATGATGGCGATGGTCATGCCGTCGCTGGCAAGCCGCTGAATGACGGCGACGACCTCGTTGGCCTCGTCATGTCCGAGGCCTGCCAGGGTTTCGTCGAGCAGCAGGATGCGCGGCTGCCCGGCCAGCGCGCGGGCCAATTCCATCAACCGCAGTTCCTTGGTCGTGAGTTCGCCGGCGATACGCTCCGGCGATATCGGACAGGCCGACCCGGGCAATCGCTTCAGTTGCCAGTTGCCTCGCTTCGGCGTCGGTCCTGGTCCGGATATAGGCGCCGACCACGACATTGTCCGATATCGACATCCGCAGGAACGGACGCATGATCTGGAAGGTTCTGCCGATGCCCGCTTCGCAGAGTTCGTGCGGCTTGCGGCCCGACATGTTGCGGCCGTTGATAAGAATTTCGCCCTGATCCGGCCGCAGGAAGCCGTTGAGCAGATTGAACACGGTGGTCTTGCCCGCGCCGTTGGGACCGATAATGCCGAGGATTTCGTTTCGCCGCAGTTTGAAGCTGACATCCTGGACGGCCTTCAGGCCACCGAAAGCGCGCGACAGGTTGCGGACCTCGAGAACGACGTCATCCGCCATTTGGGATCGTTCGGGACGCGGTCGTGCCGGTGAAGCTGGGACTGCGTCGGCGGGCGGAACACCTGGCAGTGGAAGATCTGGCGCGCCGGATCTCGCCGTGGCGTGCGTCGCCGATCGCTTGCGCCAGAAATCGCGAAATTTCCAGAACAGCCCCTCGGGCGCGACCAGGATGACGCAGATGATGGCGAGCCCGAAGATCACGCCCTGAATGCCGGGAAGGAAAGAGCCCGCTTCGGCGTTGAGCGTTTCGGCCAGCGGGATGAGGATCACGCGATCCGATCACCGGACCCCAGACCGTTCCGACGCCGCCGAACATGGCGACCGTCAGCGCCTGCGCCGACACCAGCATGCCGAATACCGATTGCGGGGTCACCACCAGCAGCACCACGGCGTAGAATCCGCCGATCGCTCCGGCAATCGCCCCGCTCAGGACGATGGCGCGGAGCTTCCAGGCCAGCGTATTGATTCCGGCGGCTTCGGCTGCGGCCTCATTCTGCTTGATCGCGCAGCAGCGCCATGCCGAAACGCGAGCTTTCGATGCGCAAGGTCAGCAGGATCGTTGCCGAGCATCATCGCCAGCGCCAGCAGCGTATAGATGCGGGGATCGCCGAATTGCATATAGGCGATCGGATTGTCGCGCTTGATCGGCAGGGTGATTTCCTGAAAGCCGAGCCACTCAAACACGTAGAGGATGGCGAGCGGGTAGGCGAGCATCGCCAGCGCGAAGTAATGTCCCTGCAGCCGGAAGGTCGGAAAGCCGATCAGCAGTCCGGCGAGTCCGCCGAGCATGGCGGCGATCGGGATCAGGAGCCAGGGCGACAGATCGAAATAGATCTGGCCGAGCGCGACCGTATAGGCGCCGATGCCGAAGAAGGCCGCGTGACCGAACGAGATCAGCCCGGTGTATCCGCTGAGCAGATTCCAGGACAGGCCGAACACCGCCCAGACCGGAACCAGCGTCAGGATCAGTTGATAGTAGGAATTGCTGACGCTGAGCGACAGCGCCGCATAAAGCAAGGTGAAGACCATGACCGGCAGCAGCGAACGCAGTGCGGGCATCGCCTAAGTCCTCTCGACCATTCGTCCGAAGAAACCTTGCGGGCGGAAGAAGATGATCAGGAGAAAGACCACGAAGATCGCCGCGTTCTGCAACTGGGTCGGCAGCACCAGGGTCGACATCTGCTGCACCAGGCCAATTGTCATGCCGCCCCAGAAAGCGCCGATGATGCTGCCCATGCCGCCGAGCACGACGCCGGCATACATGACGATGACGTATTCGACGCCGACAAAGGGATGAAAGGGATAGTTGGTGGCGAGCAGGCCGCCTGCAATCGCGGTAATGCCGGTGCCGAGCGCGAAAGCAACGCGGTGCGCGCGATCGACGTCGATCCCCATATAAGTCGCCGCGGTGGGATTGTCGGCCGCCGCGCGTAGGGATTTTCCGATCCGCGACCGGGTGATCAATAGCGTCAGCAGCGCCATCGTGACGAATGCAACAATGGCGTCGATGCCGCGCGCCTTGTTGATGAAGACGCTGATGTCGAAATACGGGCCGAGTTCCCAGGCCGAACTCGACAACGGTGTGCGGATCGAGGCAAGCACCGAACCGAACACGATCAAGCCGCCGTTCTGCAGGATCAGGGCGATCCCCAGCGTCAGGATCAACTGGGCATAATGGCCGTCTCCCTCAAGCGCCGACGATACGGGTGCCCGATACGCGCGAGATCAGGGCGAGATGCACCGCATAGCCGAATACGGCGAGCACCGGACCGGCCAGCAGTATGGCGACGAACGGCCCGACAGCGTTTCCGAAAGTGGTCTGAATCCCGAGCGCAGTGAACAGATAGAACGCCGCATACATGCCGAGCATCATGAAATCGCCATGGGCGAAATTGATGACGCGCATGACGCCGAAGATCAGCCCGAGCCCGACGCACATCAAGCCGTAGATGGCGCCGATCAAAAGTCCGGCGGTCAATGCCTGCAAAAAGCCTTCCAGCGCCTGCGTCACCGGCGGCCTCGCGCAGCGATGGGGGATCGTTGCGGATGGCCGGTAGCTCCCGATCGGATCATCGCACCCCCCATTTCTGTTCGGCGCTGACGGTCACGCCGATCGCATCGTCTGCCCGGTTGAGCCGGCAGAGACCCGCGATCGCGCTGCTATCCGCGAGCGACGCGCAATCGTCGACAATCTGTTCCAGGCGCTTTGCGGGACCGCCGCCGATCACGCCGCCGGCAGCCTGCCGGAAGCGGACCCGGATTTCCTCCGGCGTTGCGGCGATGACATTGTCGAGGCGCTGACGCAGGGTCGTTCCGTTGCGCAGGCCAACGAGAATCTCGGCGCCCTGGTTCGCCGGGAATGCGGCGGTGAAACCGGGCTCGCTTCGCAGATCGGTGCGGTCGACCAGCCGAAGCGTTTCCGGATCGTCGATCTCTGCGTAATTGTCTTCCTCGAGCGCACCGCGCGCGAGCACGGCGGCGACGCTGAAAGGAATGCTCATCTTGGCCTGCAGCGCATTCTGGAATGGTCCCGTCGAATCGCAGCCGGGATAGCGGGCCGCCGCCTCGGGGACGCGTATCGAAACGGTCTCGATGTTCTCTGAGCTTCCGAGTTCGCGCGCGACCAGCAATGCTGCCTGCGCGGAGGTTTGCGCGAAATTGCAGGCCGGGGCGGGTTTGTTGTAGACGGCCATGATTTCCGGCTGGCGGCCGGCAAACAATCGAATGCCGGCGGGAGCGGGCCGTCGGGCAAAGGCGGCGAACAATCCGGCTTCGCCTTCGAGAATCGCTTCGGAGCCAAAGGCACCGGCTTCCGCGAGTTCAATCGCCGCAATCGCGTTACGGGCCGCAAAACCTGGATGGAAATACATTTCCGAGCCGCCCGTGCGTGGCCATTCATTCAGGCCCGAGGATGTATTGGCGGCAATGGCAACCGCGCTGGTCGCGGCATCTTCGGTCAGACCAAGGGCATGGCTGCCCGCAAGGGCTGCGCCGAGCGGGGCTACCAGTCCGGTCGGACGGTAGAGCCGCGCCAGATCGGCGGTAAAAAGCGCGGCGCCAATTTGTGCTCCGGCCTCATAGCCGATGATCGCAGCGGTGAGAAATGTGGCGCCGGACAGTTTCGTTCGCTCCGACAAGGCGAGCAGCGTCGGCCAGATCACCACACCATGGTGGCAGATGCTGGCGGCGTGCATATCCTCGCGCACCAGACCGTGGCCGAGCGTCGCATTGGCAAAGGCCGCATCACCCGATGTTGCGAGCTTGCCGGTTCCGATGACGGTTGCGCCGGCTTCGACGGCGCGCGCGATCCCGATCGCCTGACGGCTCCACGGGTGGTCCTTTGCCTCGAACGCGCAGGAGAGAAAATCCAGCAAGCAGATTTTCGCCTTGGCGATGACGTCCGCATCGAAACGCGCCAGATCGACGGCGAGCGAGGCTCGCGCCAACTGTCGCGCCAAAGACGCTTCGCCTGGTCCGATCGACCTGATCGTCATCGCAATCGCCTCTCGCTTGATTGTTGCAGTGTATCTAGCCGCGCATTTCCACCCCGGCCCATTCCTCCAGGACTTTCGCGATCGAGGTGAAGTCGGATGACGGACCGAATTTGGCATTGGTAATCGCCAGCATCTGCCGGACCACCGAACCGCAGACCATTGGAACGCCCATGGCCTCCGCTTCATCGATGCAAAGCCGCACATCCTTGTAGGAAAGGCCGGTGGTGAAGCCGAAATCGAAGGTGCCGGGGAGCACCGCGCGGGGGAACTTGTCTTCCGATGCGCTGTTGCGCCCGCTGCTGGCATTGATGATGTCGATCAGCACTCTGGCGTCGACGCCACCCTTGACGCCCATCGCCACCGCTTCGGAGGTGATCACCAGCGCCGCCGCAGCCATCAGATTGTTGGCGAGTTTCGCGGTCTGCGCGGTGCCCGGCTTGTCGCCGCAATAAAACAGCTTTCCGAAATGCTTCAGGATCGGCTCGACCGTCTCATAGGTTGCTTTCGGGCAGGACACCATGACCGCGAGCGTACCGCTCGCCGCGCCCTTGATACCGCCACTGACGGGAGCATCGACCAGCGTCAGCTTCCTGGGCTTGAACCCTTCAGCGACCAGCTTGGCGGTGCCGGGTCCGCTGGTGGACAAATCGATCACGATGCTGGCGCGGTTGCCGGCAATGATTCCATCGGGTCCGAGCGTGACGGCCTTGACGATGTCCGGGGTCGGCAGGCTCATCAGGACGATATCCGCGGCCGAAGCGACCTCGGCCGGCGATTTTGCAAGACGGGCACCTCGCGCGACCAGCGCGTTGGTCGCCTCAGCCTGGGTGTCGTAAACACACAGCGCATGGCCGGCGTCGAGCAGTCGCCCCGCCATGGGTCCGCCCATGCGACCGACGCCAACAAAGCCGATGGTCTTTTCCGCCATAGATTCTCTCCCTGTCGCGCTGCTTGCGGCGGGCGCTTTTTGTTGTTTGTCGCGGCAAAGGTTCCCGGGACCCTTCCGGCTCGGGACACTGCCGGCAAATGTCCAGATTGTCAGCTAATCTGTCAAGAATAAGATTTGCTGTCGACACGCCCGGTTCCGCCGGATTAGGATTCGAAAGACAACAAGTCGGGGAAATTCGCTCAGTGCGACAGGATGACGGGCAAGGGGCCGGCGCGATTCTTGGGGATTTCGTTGCCGCCGCTACGTGGCCGGATGTCGCGGCGCAAAGTCACGAAGCGAAGCGCTCGATTCTGAACTTCTTCGCCACTGCGATTGGCTCGGCCTACGATCCGGCGGTCACTTCCGCGCTGCGGACGCTGTCTCCTTTCAGCGGCGCGGCGACATCGGCCATCGTTGGAAGGCCGGAGCGGTTTGATGCGCTGGCCGCTTCCTTCATCAATGCGATTTCGGCCAATCTGCTCGATTTCGACGATACCCATCTGGAAACGATCATCCATCCGACGGCTCCGGTCGCAGCGCCGGTGCTGGCACTGGCGGAGGCGCGGGGGCTCTCCGGCCGCGACGTCCTGATGGCGTTCATTCTCGGGGTGGAAGTGGAGTGCCGGATCGGCAATGCGGTTTCACCGACCCATTACGCCCGCGGCTGGCACATCACGTCGACCTGCGGGGTGTTCGGCGCCGCAGCCGCTTGCGCAAAGCTGCTCGGTTTGCCGGCCGACGGCATCAAGAATGCGATCGGGGTAGCCGCCAGCCAGTCGGCCGGCCTCGTCGAGAATCTGCCGACCGCAGCCAAGAATGTCAGTGTCGGCAACGCCGCGCGCAACGGTCTGTTCGCAGCGTTGCTGGCCGCCGAGGGCTATTCGGCCTCGGCGCGCGCGATCGAAGGGCCGCTCGGCTGGGCGCGCGCCATGGGGGACGAGCCAGATTTGGGACGTCTGGTTGCAGGCCTTGGCGCGAGCTGGGAAATTGCCAAGAATACCTACAAGCCCTATCCCGCGGGCATCGTCTTTCATGCGGTCATCGACGCCTGCTTCAAGCTGCGGGCGAGGCTCGATCAGCGTCTCGACGAGATTGTATCCGTCACGGTGCAGGGTTCGGCGCTCTTCCTCGCCCGTGGCGATCGTCCGGTTCGCAACGAGCGTGATGCGCGGGTCAGCATTCATCATTGCGTCGCCTGCGGGTTGCTGCTCGGCGCGGCGGGGGTGCCGGAATTTTCCGCCGCGATGGTATTTCGTCCTGACATCGTGGCGCTACGTCAGAAGGTGAGGGCGCAGCTTGACGCTTCGCTTCGGGAAGGTGCCGCGCGCGTCAACATCCTGCTGGCATCGGGAGAAATACTCAGCGAGACCGTGGTGGATGCCAGAGGCAGCCTTGCCGATCCGCTTTCCGACCTCGATATCGAGGCAAAGCTGCGTGACGGTTCGCGGCTCAGCGGATCCGCCTGGGACGTAGACGTCATCATTGAAGATGTATGGCGCCTGGATGAGGTTACCGACATATCGCGCTTGATGAGCCCGGCATGACCATGCCGTGCCATCGGCGCCCGCTCTGCGGGTGGTTGCAGATCGCACACGGCGCTGGTCTGCGCTTTGACAGCGCGAAAGAACCGCTTACGGTGCGGTCCAGTCGCGCCTTGGCATATGCGCTCGAAAGCGCTTGGTGAACTCAATCAAAGTCATTTCTTGAGTTTCAGCGCCGCGCCATCGAACGTTGTTACCATCGCCTGCATAAGACCGTCCTTGGTGATGTAAGCATCCGAGCCGTTGTATGGTTCGGCCAGGAACGGTGCGGTAGCCACCCAATGCGTCGCAAACGTGTTTCCAATCAGCGTGCTCTGCACCACCTTGAAGTTAATCCCGTTCAAGCCGCCGTCTTTCGAATCCTTGCAGAAGCCGGCGAACAAGTCTCCAATAGCCTTGCGACCCGTGACGACTGTGCCGTTGAGAACATGAATCTGCGCATCGTCTGGATACTGGGCGAGCAATCTATTCCAGTCGCATTTGTTCAAGGCATCGAGATGTTCATCGAGCACAGCCTGCGGATTTGGCTGGGTCTTGAGTTCGGGCAGTTGCATGTCAGCCGCTTGAGTCTGTGTCGCAAGCGCCAGGATAGAGAGCGTTAATGCAATTCCAGCTAACCTCATTGTTGCCTCCCAAAACTTCTGCAGATGAATTTATCAAACCAGTGCGCGGTTTTTGATACCGAACCTCATGCCGAAAATGACGCGAAGCCGTTGGCCGGCAGCGAAGAGAACACGCCGAGGGTCAACCCCTTGAATCTTGCTCCGCCCCGCGACCGGTTGGGATCGCGTTCCGCGTATCCTAGCGAGGCCGCAACGGCAGCATTTGATTGTCAGTATCTTTATGGCGCATCCTCACGTGCGCAAAACCTTGGCCACCCGTCGATACTCGGTGGGGGCCATGCCGACATTGCCGGCGAAGAAGTGGGTGAATCCGCTCTGGGACGAAAAGCCAAGGTCGAACCCGATGTCGGCTACCTGGGATTCGGTCGTAACCAGCGCGTCCAGCGCGCGCTCCATGACGAGCGTATTCAGATAGAGATTTGGCGTTATGCCGGTCTCGGTGCGGAACAACCGATAGAAATGGGGCCGCGAGAGACCGGATTTACGCGCAATCGTATCGAGCTCGATTTCGGCGCGGGGACTCTCGGATATCAATTTGATGGATTTGCGCACGCGGAAGTCGTTGATCCCCGTGACCTTTGCCTCCTGCGCCCTCTCGGCTTGCTCCCAACTCTCTTCGTAACAAATCTCGATCAGGCGTCTCAACTCGCCGTCCAGATGGGTCAGCGAAGGGGCGTTGCAGACCAAAGCCGCGGTCCGTCGGATGTCCTGATCAAGCCCTGCGGTGCGTTTGAAATGGTTGCGACCAAAGCGGAGTCTGTAAGAATTTCCTGCGTCGGGAGCAAACCATTCGGCGTTGACATAGAGCACTAAAAAGATACCGCCGTCGTCCAACGACGGAATAAAGTTGTGCGATTCCCAAGGGTTAACGGCAGCGATTGACCGGTCGTCGAGGTAGTAGGGCTGGTTACAGATGTTGGCGACGGCAGGCATTCCGTCGACGTAAAAAATCAGATGACCCTCACGATGGGCGTGTGTGTTGAAACGACGATTTAACTGATACACCGTCGCGCGACCGAACCGGCCGTGGAAGACGGCGAGCGCCTTGCTCATGCTCCCTCCCATGTTCCAATTTTTTTCAGGTAGCGTTCAACAACCGGGGAGACAATGCAAGGGCGTAGACTTGGCAAGGGCGTAGACTTGCGCGCTGCGGTTGTTTGTCGCCTTTGGGCTTAAGGTCGCAGTCGCCACGGCGACCAATACTGCCGCGATCGAACGGGCTGCTGAACCTGGCTGGTTGGATCTCTGGCGAAGGGCGCGCTCGGCGGGAAAAAAGGAAAACAGTATCAATGGGAAGCTTGCGAGCCAGCCAGGAACGCCTTTGCGGTTGTGACAACGGTTGTGACAACTGGAGAAAATATTGCAGATTGAGTGGTGTGGGGAAAGCTGGCGGCCCTCTCCCGCAGCCAGATTCCGGCTAACCGCTTGAAATCAAACAGGTCAGTCATTGTCGTCAAACCTGAGATGTGTCAAAGCTATCCGCGGGAACCGCTGAAGTGATGGAGCTACTATGACGTTTGCTGCGACCCATGAAGAAAATCCCTCGGCGATCGGCCTCGGTCACCGCAAGAGCCCGGATTCCAGAAAGATCTGGACTGAGGCGGAGGCGACGGCGCTGTACGAGATGCCGTTCAACGACCTGCTGTTCAAGGCGCAGACCGTGCATCGCCAAAGCTTCGATCCGAACCGGGTTCAACTGAGCCGTCTGTTGAGCATCAAGACCGGCGGCTGTCCGGAGGATTGCGGATACTGCAGCCAATCCATGCATTACGAATCCGGCCTGACCGCATCGAAGCTCATGGAAGTCGAACGCGTCGTCGCGGAGGCACGCAAGGCGCGCGACGCCGGCGCCACCCGCTATTGCATGGGCGCGGCATGGCGCAACCCGAAGCCGCGCGACATGGACGCCGTCGTTGCGATGGTGAAGGGCGTCAAGGCGCTGGGAATGGAAACCTGCATGACGCTCGGCATGCTCGATCGCGCGCAATCCGAACAGCTCAGCCACGCCGGCCTCGATTACTACAACCACAATATCGATACGTCGGAGCGCTACTATAAAGAGATCATCACCACCCGCAGCTTTGCCGATCGGCTCCTGACGCTGGAAAACGTCCGCGCTGCCGGCATGAAAGTCTGCTGCGGCGGGATCGTCGGAATGGGCGAACAGGCGAGCGACCGCATCGAGATGTTGACGATCCTGGCCAATCTTCCCGAACATCCCGAAAGCGTCCCGATCAACATGCTGATCCCGATCGAAGGCACGCCGCTTGCGAAGGCAACGCCGATCGAGCCGATCGATTTCGTGCGCACTGTTGCGCTGGCGCGAATCATGATGCCGGAATCCGTGGTACGGCTCTCGGCCGGCCGCACCGCCATGAGCGATGAAATGCAGGCGCTGTGCTTCTTTGCCGGCGCCAATTCGATCTTCGTTGGCGACACGTTGTTGACCGCGGCCAATCCGGAGAACGACAAGGATATGAATCTGTTTCGCCGGCTCGGCCTGCAACCGATGGAGCTGGAAGGTTCGAATTGACGTCGAACTCTCCTTTCATCACCGGGTCCATGCCCCAAAAAAATACGAACCATGAACAGTACAGCTCCCTCGCGCGCGGCCAGTAATCGCTCGTCCGAAGCGCTGGAATTCGATTACGTCATCGTCGGCGCGGGATCGGCCGGATGCGTGCTCGCCAATCGGCTGAGCGCGGACGGCAGGAATTCGGTGCTGCTGCTGGAAGCCGGTCCGAAGGATACCAATCTCTGGATCCACGTGCCGCTCGGTTATGCCAAGCTGTTCAAGGAGAAAACCGTCAACTGGATGTACCAGACCGAACCGGAGCCAGGACTGGACGGGCGAACTGTCTTTCAACCGCGCGGCAAGGTTTTGGGCGGCTCGAGTTCGATCAACGGCCTGTTGTATGTGCGCGGCCAGCACGAGGATTACGATCGCTGGCGCCAGCGCGGCAACGCCGGCTGGGGCTTTGACGATGTGCTGCCCTATTTCAGGAAGGCCGAAAATCAACAGCGCGGCGCCGATAAATATCACGGCGCCGACGGTCCGCTGCCGGTGTCGGACTGGCGGCATTCAGATCCGCTGTCGGAAGCCTTTGTCGTGGCCGCCGCGCAGACCGGTATTCCGACCAATCCCGACTTCAATGGCGCGAGCCAGGAAGGCGCCGGATTTTTCCAGACCACGACGCAGCGCGGCCGGCGCGCCAGCACGGCCTATTCCTATCTGCGTCCCGCCAAAAGCCGAAGCAATCTGCACGTCGAGACTTCCGCGCTGGCCCAGCGCATCCTGTTCGAGGGACGCCGGGCGCGGGCGGTCGAATACCGGCAAGGCGATGCGCTGCGGACCGCGCGGGCGCGCAGGGAAATTCTGGTCTCGGGCGGCGCATATAATTCACCGCAATTGCTGCAGCTTTCCGGCGTCGGTCCGGCGGAGCTTTTGAAGCAACACGGCATCGACATCGTGCTCGACGCGCCCGGCGTCGGCAACGATCTGCAGGATCACCTGCAGGTCAGGGTGGTGACGCGGTGCTCGCAGCCCGTCACGCTCAACGATGTCGTCAATCATCCGGTGCGTCGGGTGATGGCCGGCGCGCGATACGCGGCCTTCCGCAAGGGGCCGCTGACGATCGCGGCGGGCACCTCGGGCGCGTTCTTCAAGACCAATCCGCGTCTGGCGACACCCGATATCCAGATTCACTTCCTGCCGTTCTCGACCGACAGGATGGGCGAGAAGCTGCATTCGTTTTCCGCATTCTCCGCCTCGGTCTGCCAGTTGCGGCCGGAGAGCCGCGGCTCGCTGCGCATCAGGAGCGCCGATCCGGCGGTGCCGCCGGAGATCCGCATCAACTATCTGGCGACCGAAACCGACCGCACGGCCTTCATCGAGGGCTTCAAGATCCTGCGCCAGATTCTGGCAGCACCAGCGCTCAACCCCTATGCGGTCGACGAGATCCTTCCGGGATCGAAGGTGACGAGCGACGAGGATATATTGGCGTTCTGCCGCAAGACCGGCAGCACGGTCTATCATCCGACATCGACGTGCCGGATGGGCAACGATCCGCTGGCGGTGGTCGATCAGCGGCTTCGCCTTCGCGGCATCGAGGGCCTGCGCGTGGTCGATGCCTCGGTCATGCCGGACCTGATGTCGGGCAATACCAACGCGCCCACCATCATGATCGCGGAAAAAGCCTCGGACATGATTTTGGAGGATGCGAGGTAGCGCATTTGCATTTCGGCATCGGCTGGCTCTATCTTCCGGCCGGAATCAACCAGGATGCTGCGCGGCGTCGCATGGAGCGTGAGTGGTGGCAATTCGAATTCGCATCGGCACGCGCAAGAGCGCCATGGCGCTTGCCCAGACCGAGGAAATTGCCCGTCGCCTGACCGCAATCGCGCCTGATATCGAGGTCGAGGTCGTCAAGTTTGAAACGACGGGCGATCAGGACCAGACCGGCAAGCTGTTGCAGCACGGCGGCAAGGGCGGCGCGTTCGTCGCCGAAATCCGCCATGCCGTGCTGTCGGGCCAATTGCACGCCGCGATGCATTCGCTCAAGGATATGCCCGGCAATGAGGATACGCCGGGGCTTGTGATCGGCGCGACGCTTTCGCGCGATCCGCCCGGCGATGTGCTGGTGCTGCGCGCCGGAATTTCGATCGACGATGTCAGGCGCTCGCGCGGCAAGGGATTCAAGGTCGGAACCAACGCGGTACGGCGCGCGGCCTATGCGCGGCGGCTATTTCCGGACATCGAGGTGATTCACTATCGTGGTGCCGCCGATACCCGCGTTCGCAAGCTCGACGGCCTGCAAATGCAGCGGCTGCCGGATGGCGGCGAGGTCGGTCCGGCCGACGCGCTGATCATGGCGCGCTCCGGGCTTGAACGCGTCGGTCTGGCCGATCGCATCGCCCATGAATTTCCGGTTCGGGACATGCTGCCCGCGGTGGGCCAAGGGATTGTCGCGGTGGAGTGCGCCGCTCACGATTGGCAGACGCGGCGGATACTGTCGGGCATCGACGATCCCGCCGCGCACAGATGCGCCGATGCCGAGCGCGAGGTGCTGTGGGTTCTGAACGGTCACTGCAACTCGCCGATCGCGGGATTTGCAACCATCGATGGCGCGCAGATGTCGCTGACCGCGTCGGTGCTGGATCTGGCCGGTGGCACGTTGATCGAGGTTTCGCGTTCTGGCCCCGCCGACCGGCCGCGCGAACTCGGCCGCGCCGTCGGGCTCGAATTGCTGAGCAAGGGCGCCGCCGGCATCATCGAACGCAGCCGGCCGGTGTGATGGGTCGATGCGGTCCTAGCACGAAAGCGGCTCTCACCCCCTATACGCCCGCACCCGCTTGACCATCTGCTCGACATGCGCGATCGGGGTTTCCGGCTGGATGCCGTGGCCGAGGTTGAAGATCAGCCGGCCACCGGCGAAATTCGCCAGCACATCGTCGATGGCGCGGTCCAGCGCAGCGCCACCCGCGATCAGCGCCAGTGGATCGAGATTGCCTTGAACGGCGACGCGGTTCTGCACCCGCTCACGGATCAGCGATGGCTCGGCCGCCCAGTCGATGCTGACGGCATCGACGCCGGTCGCGCCGACATAGGCCGGCAGCAGCGCGCCGGCGCCGCGGGGAAAACCGATGATCTTGGCATCGGGGGCTTTCGCCCGCACGCCTTCGACGATGCGCCTGGTCGGCGCGATCGACCATCGCTCGAATTCGCGCGGCGGCAGCACGCCGGCCCAGGTGTCGAAAATCTGCAGCACGTCGGCGCCGGCCTCAAGCTGGCCCAGCAGGTATTGGATCGAGTTCTTGACCAGCACATCGATGATTTGATGGAAGGCTTCGGGATGGCGATAGGCCATCATCCGCGCCGGCGCCTGATCCGGCGTGCCTTGTCCGGCGACCATGTAGGTCGCGACCGTCCATGGCGCTCCGCAGAAACCGATCAGCGCAATTTTAGGATCAAGCTCGCGGCGCACGCGGCGCAGTGCTTCATAGACCGGCTCGAGCTTGCGAAAGTCCGCTTGCGCCGCCAGCGTCGCAACCTGCTCCGGCCTGTCCAGCGGATCGAGCCGCGGGCCTTCGCCGGCCTCGAACCGTACCGAGCGGCCGAGCGCGTAGGGAATGACGAGAATGTCCGAGAAGATGATCGCGGCATCGAAATTAAAGCGCCGGATCGGTTGCAGCGTGATTTCGGCGGCATATTCCGGCGTAAAGCACAGATCGAGAAAGCCACCTGCCTTGGCGCGCAATTCGCGATATTCCGGCAAATAACGGCCGGCTTGCCGCATCATCCAGATTGGCGGTACCGGCTGCCTGTGACCGGACAGCAATTCAAGCAGGGGTTTGATGGTGGCAATCCGGGTCAAGCGTGGTTCCATTGGCGGTCGAAGGGCCTTTGCCGCTTCTGATACACGCCGGTACGGGCTTGGCCAAGGCCAGCGAGGTTGCAACCTTCAATAATGCGGCGGCGGGTCGTTGGTGGCGCCTGGCGCGCGGGTCTCGGCCTCCAGCAGGCGCTCGCTGAGATGTGCGACCTGGCGCGTCAGCGCGTCGATCTTGCGCCACTGCTCCGTGATGGTCTTGTTCAGCGTCTCGACGGTCTCGTCCTGGAACGTCAACCGGGTTTCCAGCGCGTCGATGCGCTCGCCGAGCGTCTTTGCGTCACTCATGTGCGTCACTCTCGGACTGATGCGTCATCGGACGCTCCTGCAATCCATGGCGCAGTGCGACACGGTCGTCGAATACAAAGCATTCGCCGCGCCAGCGGCTTTCCGCTTCCGGCACGCCTTCGAGATATCCGAGAATCCCGCCCTTGAGATGATAGACCTCGGGAAAGCCGTGCGCGAGCAGATAGGCACTGGCCTTTTCGCAGCGAATGCCGCCGGTGCAGAACATCGCGACCCTCCGATGCCTGGCCGGATCGAGATGACGCGCGACGAAATCCGGAAATTGTCCGAAGCTGTCGATGCCGGGGTCAAGCGCGCCCACGAAAGTGCCCATCGCAACTTCGAATGCATTGCGGGTGTCGAGCACCAGCGTGTCCGGCGCCGCGATCAGCGCGTTCCAGTCGGCAGGCTCGACATAAATGCCGGCTTGCCGTGCCGGATCCAGCCCGGGTGCGCCGAGGGTGACGATCTCCTTTTTCAGCCGGACCTTCAGGCGCTGGAACGGCATCGTCGACGCTTGCGAGAACTTCAGTTCGAGGTTGTCGAAGCGGCCGCCGAACAGCGCCGCGCCGCGCAACTGCGTGATGAAATGGCCGATGGCGCCGGCTGCGCCCGCCACCGTGCCGTTGATGCCTTCTTCGGCCAATAGCACGCTGCCTTTCAGCTCGAGCCCGGCGCAGATCGCCCGCAGCGGCGCGCGCAGCTCCCGGAAATCCGGCAGCGCGGCAAATTGATAGAAGGCGGCGACCTTGTAGGGCATCGCGGTGGTTTATCAGGGGGGCGGGGATGCGATCAACACAATCAGGTCCGCAAAAACAGCCGGCCGCATTGCCCCCATTCGTCCCCGAGCATTGCCCATCGCCTCCTGAATGTGCCATGTAACCCGCGCCCCGAAAGCGGCGGGCAAGGCACAAAAGACCAATAGAGTGAGCAATTTGGCATGAGGAATTTCCAGCTCGCCGGCCGATCGACGGTCCACGCGGAGAATGCGATGGTGGCAACGTCGCACCCGCAGGCGGCGTTGACCGCGATCGAGGTGCTGCGTTCCGGCGGCACCGCCGCGGACGCCGCGGTAGCGGCCTCGGCGCTGCTCGCCGTGATCGAGCCGCAATCGACCGGAATCGGCGGCGACTGCTTTGCGCTGGTTCAGCCGCGCGGCGAAGGCCAGATCGTCTCCTATAACGGTTCGGGCCGCGCGCCGCAGGCCGCCGACGCTGTCGTGGTATCTCGAGCGCAACATCAATGCGATCGGCGCTGACCTCGGCGCACGCCGTCAGCATTCCAGGCTCGGTCGACGCCTGGGCGACCATCCTGCGTGATCACGGCAGGCTGGGGCTCGACGCCCTGTTGCAACCCGCGATCAAGGCCGCGGAAGAGGGCTATGTCGTCGCACCCCGGATCGCGTTCGACTGGAACAACGGGTTCGACAAGTTGAAAAACGGCACCAACAGCGCGCGCTATCTGTTGCCGCACGGCCGACCGGCGGTCGCCGGCGATGTGATCCATCAACCCGAGCTGGGGCAGACTTTGCGCGCTATCGCCAAGCATGGCCGCGACGCCTTTTACACCGGCGCCATCGCCGAGGACATGGTGGAGACGTTGCGCGGCATCGGCGGCCTGCATACGCTTGAAGACTTCGCCGCCCACACCACCGAGACCACGGTGCCGATCGGCACCATCTATCAAGGCCACGATGTCTGGCAGTGCCCGCCGAACGGTCCGGGCATCACCATGCTGGTGATGCTGAATATCCTGGCGCGCTTTGATCTCAAAAAATTTCCGGCCATGAGCGTCGAGCGGTTTCATCTCGAAGCCGAAGCCGCGCGGGTCGCCTACATGATGCGCGAGCAGTACATCGGCGATCCCGCCCATGTCGATGTGGATGTGGCGCGGATCTTGTCGAAGGAATTCGCCGACGAGCACGGCGACAGCATCCGAATGGACCGGCTGCTGGATTTGCCTGACGTGGCGCCGCCGATGAATCCCTCGACGATCTACATCACGGTGGTGGACAAGGACCGCAACGCCTGTTCTTTCATCAATTCGATCGCGCATTCGTTCGGTTCGGCGATCGTGTCGAACAAGACCGGTATCCTCCTGCAAAATCGCGGCGGTGGTTTCCGCGTGCAGCCCGGCCATCCCAATTGCATCGCGCCCGGCAAGCGCCCGCTGCACACCATCATTCCGAGCCTTGTCACCAAGGGGGGCCGGGCGGTGATGCCGTTCGGCGTGATGGGCGGGCAGTATCAGCCGGTCGGTCAGGTCCATGTTTTGACCAACATGCTAGATTACGGTTGCGACGTGCAGGAGGCAATCGACATGCCGCGCGGCCTGCATTATGAAAATGTCTATCAGCTTGAGGACGGCGTGCCCGCCGCTATCGTCGAGGGCTTGAAGAAGCTCGGGCACCGGACCGCCGGCGTGACCTCCCCGCTTGGCGGCGGTCAGGCGATCTGGATCGACTGGGACAAGGGCACGCTGACCGGCGGCTCCGATCCGCGCAAGGATGGCTGCGCGCTCGGTTATTGAAGAATTGGGTTACTGAAGAACTGGCTATGAGCGACCCTTGCAGCGCATGCGGTCCCCCCTCTGTTGCAAAGGAAGCTGAAAAGGATGCGACGCTCGTTTCGAAATCTCTCCATCGCCGTAGCCGTTACCATCGGCACGGCCGGCGCTGTTCTCGTGGCAATCCCGCACCGAGCATCGGCCCAGACCACAGGAAAAACCATGACCACAGCTTCAGGCTTGCAGATGATCGACAGTGTCGCCGGCACCGGTGCCGCGCCAAAGCCGGGTCAGATCTGCGTCATGCATTACACCGGCTGGCTTTATGAGGACGGCAAGAAAGGCAAGAAATTCGACTCGTCGGTCGATCGCAACGAGCCGTTCGAGTTTCCGATCGGACAGCGCAAGGTGATCGCCGGTTGGGACGAGGGCGTCGCCTCCATGAAGGTGGGCGGCAAGCGTACCCTGATCATTCCGCCTGAACTGGGCTACGGCGCCCGCGGCGCCGGCGGCGTCATTCCGCCGAACGCGACGCTGATATTCGATGTCGAACTGCTCGGTGTGAAGGGCTGATCCGGACCAGACCGCTTCGCGCAAAAAGACCGGCCCCAAGGGCCGGTCTTTGAAGTCTAAATCGCAGCGCCGATCAAAGATTCTTGTTCGCTGCGGCGGCGGTCTTGTTGATCGCGTCCTTGGTGGCCTCCTTGGCGTCGCCGACGGCTTTCTGGCCCTTGCCCTTGACTTCCTGAATGACGCCTTCGCCCTTCAGCCGGTCGGAACCGGTGGCTTCGCCGATGTTTTGTTTGGCCTTGCCGATGGCCTCGTTGGTGGCGCCTTTGATCTTGTCTGCTGTTGCACCCATGGGAACTCTCCTTCGAATGGTTACGTCTTGCGGGGACAAGCCTCCCATGCGCCGAAAGTTCCTGTTCCGATCTGGTTTGTGATCACGGTTTTCGATAGTTTTTGCAGCGACGATTGCCAGGAAAGCATCACGATGACAGGTTCCCACGATCACACCCATGCCGATCATTCGCACGATCACGGCGACGCGCAGCGCTGGAAGCACGATGGCGTCCGCGTCATTCCCGGTGACCAACTCGATCCCAACGTGCCCTCCACCGCCGGGATGGACCGCAAGGCGGCGATCAATTTCGCCCGCGTCGGCGCGCAGAAATTGTGGGCCGGCACCGTGACCATCAAGCCCGACGCCAAGACCGGCGCGCATCATCACGGCCATCTCGAGAGCATCATCTACGTCGTCAAGGGCAAGGCGCGGATGCGCTGGGGCGAGCACCTGCAGTTCACCGCGGAAGCCAATCCCGGCGATTTCATTTTCATTCCGCCCTATGTGCCGCATCAGGAGATCAACGCCAGCCCCGACCAGGTGCTTGAATGCGTGCTGGTGCGCAGCGACGGCCAGGCGGTCGCGATCAATCTCGACATCGAGCCGGTGGAAAAGCCGGAGACGGTTCTGTGGATCGACCCCGTGCATCGCGATCCGGCGGAGAGGAAATAGATTCGCCGAGGCCGTTTCTGTCCCTTACTTCGTCATTCCGGGATGCGCCGCTTGGCGCAGGCCCGGAATCCATACTCCCTGCAGGGGTTATGGATTCCGGGCTCGCTCGCTTCGCTCCCGCCCCGGAATGACAAGAGCAATTCTAAGCAAACACCGAATGATCCACCGCCCCGTTCGGCACCACATAACCATAGCGGGTGTTGGACGGCTCCGGTCCGGCCTTCTCGTATTCCGCCTTCATGGCGGCGAAACGATCGCCCTTGAGGTCGAGCATCGCGCGCTTCGGCTGGATGTTGTAGAGCCGGGCATTGTTGTCGCCGAAGATCGCGGTCTTGACCGGGCCCTCGGCTGTGCCGAGCGGGGCGAAGCCGAACTTCTTCTGCATCGCTTCGGGAATTTCAAGGCGGCGCAGGCCTTCGATCTGCCATTGCGGCGCGCCGGTCCATAGCGCATCGGAGCCCCAGCAGACACGATCGGCGCCGAGCCCCTTGATCAGGATGCCCATCAGCGCCGCGCAAACATTCGGCTCTGCGATCAGCGTCGTTGCGAATATCTGGCCGACGTCGCCATAGACATTGTTGACGCCATATTGTTCGGGGATGTCGGCAAGATCGCTGGTCCAGGAAATCCGCCCGGTCCGTTCGAATTCGGCCAGCGCCGCCTTCGGGTCGCCGCCGACATGGCGGTAGGCGGAGTGATAGATCACGAAGTTGAGTTGCGGCCAGTCCTTGGCCGCCTGACCGACATCGGCGACGTCGGCGAAGCCGCGCAGATTGGGATACGCCTTCTCGACACCCGGCGCGAACAGCCCCTTGTGCACGCAGATATTCCTGATGCCGGCCTTCACCATCCGCTCGTAGCCCTTGTAGGTGACTTTCTCGTCGTCCATCCGCCACGGATAGCGGCTGATGTCCTTGTGGGTATTGTCGCCGACGGTGTAGCCCTTGCAGGATTCCGGTTTCAGCGCGAGCCCGGCGTCGAGTTTCTCGAGCCAGCCGGGCTGTCCGGGCGTGAAGATCATGTGCGAGAACAACCGCCGCGAACCGGCCTCGTCGTTGATCTTGTTGCGCGCGGCGGCCATCTGCTCGTTGGTCAGGAACCAGTCCTGCTCGATGTCGGAGGGCGCCGACGAGATCAGCGCGATCTTGGTGTCGCTATCGAGAAACATCTCTTTCTTGTAGTTGTTGAACTTCAGATCCTCGATGGTCTGCTCATGGTCGTTCAACTGCTTGTTCCAGCCGGCCTTGCCGACCGCCTTTCGCATCTCCACGAAGCTGGTGAGGCGGGTGTCGTCCCTCAGGAAGTGGGTATGCATGTCCATGATGAACTGGTCCTTGAGCGCGTTGGCGCGCTCCTCGGCCATCGCAGGCGTAGCGGCTTCCGCCGGCGTGACGTCGAACAGCGGCCCGTAAACTTCGTTCATCGCCACAAAGGAGGCGGCCATGCCGGCGGCGGTCTGGAAAAACCGGCGGCGGCTCAGGCCCTGCCTGCCGCCGAGATCGTCGGCCATCGCGAGCAGCCGGGCCTCGACCTCGCGCTGCCGCTCGTTTTGCGGATCGGGATAGAATTCGTCGCTGGCCACGATCTGGGTCGGGATCGGCGTCTGGTATTGGCACAATTCCGAGGGCATCAGCGCCGCAAGTTCGGCCTCGGTCAGTTGGCTGCTCATGACTTCTTGCTCCCTGGCTTGCGCGACGAGAGGCGCGCCTTGGTTGGATGGATCTGAAACTAGGCCGGTATTGGCTTGAAAAAAAGCCGTTCCAGCCATCGCCGCGCATCACATTCACGCGCCCCGGCGTGATCGTCTCAACTCTTGTTTCTCTTGAAGAGAGAATGAATATTCTGGCCAAGCCAGACGACGGCGCTGGCCCGCAGGGTTTTGTCGGTCTCTCCGTTCAGATATTTCTCCGCGGCCTTGACGATATCCATGGTCAGGCCGGTCTGTCCTGAAGGCTGAAAAAGCGGAAGCTCATCCAGTTCGTCGTCCTCGTCGTCGATGACCGCGTAGCGGGTAATCCTTGGATGGTCGTACAGCCAATCCAGGATCTCCTTGCGGCGCGGGCTCCTGGGCTTGTCGGGGCAAACGTCGATGAACGGGACGGCCCAATGCTTTGCAGCAAACAGACCGACAGGATCGATCCTCCAGGATGAAGAAAGAACCACCTTCGCGCCGGTACGATCGAGCAGCTTTTGCAGGCGGAGGAGCAGCCGCTTGTCCACCACATATGGAAATTGCCGTGGATTAGGCGTCGTCGGGCAATTGAGTACGCCGTCAATATCCAGAAATATCACTTTCATGAAACAAGAACGGAACTGCGGGGCGTCGGTTCCCCATGTGACGCATGCGGTTCCGCTACGGCCGCCGACGGGGAACTAACGCGGTTGCCTGTTGCCGAGCGCCGTCTTGATGGTTTCCGGCGCGCGGATGCGTTCGGTGAGAAGGGCAATGCGGTCGTTGCCCCAGAACAGTTCGCCGTTGAAAACCATCGTCGGCACGCCGAAGACGCCGATCGCTTCAGCCTCGGTGATGATGCGATCGTGCTCGCCGCGCGCCGGACCGTTCACATAGGTCTCGAACGCCGGCGCCGAGCCGCCAAGTGCTGCTATCACGCCGCTGATTTCGTGGAGCTCGTCGATCTCCAGTTCGTGATTCCAGAAGCGCCGGAAAACCGTGTCGTGATAGGCGCGGAAAATGCCGTGACGCTGGGCGAACAGCATGCCGGCGCTGGCATAGAAGGCATCATAAATTTGCCGCGGGCCCTTCATCGTCAGCCCTTGCGCGTTGGCATAGCGCCGGGCGTCCATATAGGAGTAACGGACCTTGCGCCAGAAGTGCGGGGTGCGCTCCTCGACCGTGCCCATGAACTCGGGGATCCGGAGCGTGTAGGGCAGCCATTCCAGTTTCACGCCTTCCTTTTCTTCCAGCTCGAACAGCGCCTGGTTGGCGACGAAGGCAAAGGGACTCTTGTAGTCGGTGTAGATACGTACGCTCGGCTGTTCCATCGCAAATCCCTGATCGGGCGCCAGCTCCGAGGGCCCGAACCTGGTAGCCTGTCAAATGTCACTCAGAAATCGATTTCGTCCTCAAAGGTGCGATTTCGGCAAAAGCATGTGGATGCCCTTATTCCCGTCGACGAGCTGGGTTACGCGCAGATTGCCCGCGAGCGAGCAGAGCATATAAGCTTCGTTGCGCGTCAGATTGGTGCGTGCGCAGACATGTTTAACCATCTCCCTCACGGCCTGCTTGGCCGCATCGTCGAGATCTTCGTCCAATCCGATGGACATCAGATGCGTCGCGCTTTCCGCGAACGGCCAGTCTAATTCCATGTCTTTTCGCAAGGTGAGACGAAAGGTACCGGTCACGCCTGTTTCAAGCGCCGTGATGCATACTTCCCCATCGCCCTGGACTGCATGCCCATCACCCGCAAAAAAAAGCGCGCCTTCATTGAACACAGGTAGATAGAGTGTCGTACCGGCGCGCAGCTCCTTGTTGTCCATGTTGCCGCCGAACGCGCGTGGCACGGGCGAGCCGCATCGTCCCCAGCTGGGAGGCGGAGCCGTTGCGACAATACCGAAAAACGGATCCAGCGGAATCTCGGTCCCCCAAGGCATAATGCAGACATTGCGTTCGCGATCGATCGCTGGATGGATTGTCTCGTAGTCGGTGAATTCGTCGGGCAGCGTCCCAAGCAGCGGCAAGATCGAGACAAACCCCCAGTCCTGTCGAATTTTCACGTCAAGAATGTCGATCTGCAGCGCGTCGCCAACTTTGGCGCCCTTCACATAGACAGGTCCGGTAATGAAATGCGGGCCTGGTCCGTGCGGCATCGTCTCAAGCGCTCGCATGTAGTCTGCCGGTACAATTTCCAGATCATCAGGCAACGTTTCTTTTCCACCGGCCGGAAAGCTGTGCAGGGTAACGGTGTCGCCCGAGTTCACGGACAGCACGGGTGGACTGGCGCTGTCGAGGTATCCCCATACCATATTTTCAGGCGTGGCAGGAATTTCATGGCGGCGTGACATCGATCTCTCCGGATTGCCGAGAGACAACAAGACCAGACGGTCCTGTGTCAGGCAAGCCGAGATCATCGCCATGCATCGGCGCACCTGCTCGTTTGCGCACTTCGAGCGCCAAGCGCTTTATGCTAGCTTCGCGCGGTCGCGAAAGGGATCCCCGCGAGCTGCGATAGAGGGTGGTCCCGAGCCAGCAGTTGCATGAGGCGATCCCGATGAGACGGTCCCAATTCACTGACAGCGAAATCCTCCATCTGCTCCATGAGGCGAGCACTGGCGTATCAGTCGCCGAAATCTGCCGGATCGCAGCGGTGTCGCCGAGAACTTTCTACCGTTGGCGGAGGCGCTTCGGCGGTCTCAACCTTCCGGCGGTGATGCAGATGAAGGATCTCGCGGCGGAGAATCTCCGGCTTCGAGGGCTCGTCAGCAGTCTCTTTGAGCGCCTGCGTGCCGAAAACGCAACGCGTGAGCCAGACGTGACCTTGCCGAAAACCCGCGACAAGGTTCGCGAACAACAGCGTGCCATCGGGATTGCAGCGGAAAAATGCGGCGGCGCACTTACCGGACGCTTCGCATCGGTGCGGGTCAACCCGTAGGCGCCGCCGAACTTTTTCCGTCTTGACCGCCTGCGACCGTTTTGAGCGATATTTTCAAGACCTTCGTCGCGCCTGGGTTTGCTCAGTCGGCCCGATGCTCGTCCTCGATGTGTCGGGTTGGGCTTGGAAAGCTTCTTCTACAGGCAGCGATAATGGCAAAAATGACATTAATCCAAATGGCTGATGCGCGATTGATCACGCTGCCCTGAAGAGTCGCAAAATTATAACGAAACGTTCCGGCGCGCTGGCATTGCGTTAGTGACGGCAGACGGCAAAGCTGCATGTTTCGCTGTCGCTTCTTTTATCTTGCGGCCTGCTCGCCTAAGGGAATAGCTTTCCTGCCACCGGGCGTTTCTTTTGCGAGGAGTGCACAGCGATGATCAATAAGGTCCGCCAATTTCTTAGCTTAGACCATGCTTCATTGGACTATGCTTCATTCAACCGCCGTGATTTTCTATCAACTTCCGCCGCGGTCGCGGGCGGTCTGGCGATTGCGTCCGTCGGCTCGGGTCTTGCCCGCGCCGCTCCTCTCAAGCAAGTGCGTTTCAGCGAAGCCGTCCACAATCTCGGTTACATCAATCTTTATGTCGGTATGCGCTCGGGCATCTTCGAGAAAAACGGCCTCGACATGAAGGTGACCGCGGCCGGTGGCGACACTCAAACTTTCGCCGCGGTGCTTGGAGGTTCGGCGGATTTTGCGATCGGGGATGCCACGATGGCGCAGATTTCGCGCGAGAACGGTGGCCCGGGCGTTGTGGTCGGCACCGTCGTGCAACGGGCACATTATTTCGGCGTATCCAAAACGCTCAAGCCGATCACCGACCCGAAAGAATTCAAGGGCCTGAAGATCGTCACTTCGCCCGAACCAAATACAAATTACAGTGTCGCAAAACGGCTTTTGGAGAAGGCCGGTCTCAAGGTCGGCGTGGATGCGACGATTGTTCCAGTGAATCCGGGTACCGAAATCGCGGCCATGCTGGCGGGTCAAGCCGATATCGCTATCGCCTATCAGCCAAGCGTCGCCGCTGCCGAAGCGCAGGGTGCAAAAGTGGTGTTCGACTTCGCAAGCTATATTGGACCATTCTGCAACACCGGCATCATGGTGCTGCCCAGCACCATTCAGAAGGATCCGGCAATGGTACAGGCGTTGGTAACTTCCTTTGAAGAAGCTTCCCGAAAGACCTACGCCGATCCTGCGTTTGCAAAGCAAGTCGCCCGCCAGGAATTTCCCGACCTGCCGGGTGACGTTGTCGACAAGGCTATCGATGCGGAGCTCAAATATCTCATACCCGCTCAGTCCGTCGTCACTAAACAAGACCAATGGAAGAATCTGATGGAGATGCAGGTCTATCTTGGCAACGCCAAAGGCACGATTCCGTTTGATCAGATCATCGACAACGGTTTCGCGGATAAGGCGGTCGCCAGCCTCAAATGACGGGTGAATTGAAGGGATCGAGTACCGCCAAGGCTGCCACCGGCGGCCCGAATGCCGATCGCGTGATTCCGCTCGTCGTCGAGCATGTTGCCAAGAGCTATGACGTCGGTGACCGGGTTGTTCCGGTCATCGGCGACCTCAGTCTGACGCTGGACAACGGTCAGATCGTCAGCATTGTCGGTCCGTCAGGTTGTGGCAAGACGACGCTGCTGAACACCTTGTGCGGATTGCTGACGCCGGACACGGGCCGGATCAGCTGGTACGGCCAAGCCATCGTCGGTCAGCCGCAGAATGTTGGCTACATGCTGCAGAAGGATTTGCTTCTGCCCTGGCGAACCGCGCACGGCAACGTCATGCTTGGTCTTGAAATCCGCGGCGTGGCGGCTAATGAGGCTCACGACCGCAGCCGTGCCATGCTCGACCAGCTCGGGCTGCACGGCTTCGCTGATCACTATCCATCGACGCTTTCGGGCGGCATGCGTCAGCGCGTGGCACTGGCTCGTACCCTGGTGAACGAACCGGCCGTGCTGCTGCTCGATGAACCGTTCGCTTCGCTGGATTTCCAGAACAAGCTCTTGATCGAGAGCGACACCGCAAAACTGGTTCGCGAGGGCGGCCGATCGCTTCTGCTCATTACCCACGACATCGAGGAGGCGGTTTCGCTTGCGGATCGTGTCATCGTGCTTTCGAAACGGCCGACCCAGGTCAAGGCGATCTATGATATCCAACTCGGCATCGAACGGACCGACATGATGGCGGCGCGTGACAGTCGCGATTTCAGCAAATATGTCAGGCAGATCTGGGCCGACCTCGACGTCGTGTTGCAATGACCGCGGATACAGAGAGCGGGATGAGCCGCGCAACTGATCTGGCTGCACGAAAGCCTGTTCCGGCGACGGTCCGGCGTTGGCAGAGGCTGCGCTCCGCGGCGATCGTCCTTGCCACACAATGCGCGCTGCTGGCCGTGCTGCTCGGTTTTTGGCACTACATGACGGCGAACAACAAGCAGGCGGCGTTCATGTTCGGATCGCCTGCGGCGATCGCCGGCTTTCTCGGCCAGATGGTGAAGGATGGCAGTCTGTGGCGCGATAGTTATGTCACCGGAGTTGAAACCGTGCTCGGCTTTCTGGTCGGGAATTTTATCGGCACCATCATTGGTCTATCGTTGTGGTACTCCAGGTTCGTTTCCCGGGTCGTTGAACCGTTCGTGATTGCGCTTGGCTCGATCCCGATCATCGCCCTGGCGCCCATTATCATTATCTGGTTCGGCACCGGGCTGATTTCGAAAATTGCGATGTCGACCTTGTCCGTCGTGATCGTTGCCCTGGTCACGTCTTACAAGGGCGCGGTCGGGGTCGATACAGACCAGATCAATCTGATGCGGACGCTGGGCGCGTCAAAATTTCAGATCTTTCGCAAGCTCATCGTACCGGCCTCGCTCACCGATATCTTCGCCGGGCTGAAGCTTACGGTCGGCTTTGCGCTAATCGGCGCCATCGTCGGCGAATTCATGTCGTCATCCGAGGGCTTGGGACACGCAATCTTCAAGGCCGGCTCGCTCTACATCATTCCCAAGGTCTTTGCCGCGTTGGTCGCAACGATTGCGTTGGCGCTGCTTTTAACTTCCGTGGTGGGCAGAATTGAGCGATTGCTCATGCCATGGCGCCGCATTCATTGAGATCAGACGAAACTTCCAATCAGGAGCAAAAATGATTCAGCGTGTCGGCAAAGCAGGAAATATCAAATATGCCCTCTCGGGAGATGACGATTTCATCGCCAGCGTCGAGCCTGGCGAGACGTTCGTTGTGGAATGCGCGATCAACGTCAACGACGGCACGATCCGCCATCTAGGCCAGCAATTGGTCGAGGCCGACGTCACTCTTCCCTTCGTAAATGGTGCAACCGGCCCGATCGAAGTGCGGGGATCGAAAGTCGGGGACGTTCTGAACGTCGAGATCCTTAAAATGGAACTCGGCAATCTGGGTTTTACGGCTTTGTGGCCTGGCATCGGAATGTTCCCCGATTGGGTGCGGAGAAAAGAGTTCGGCAGACAAACGCGAGTTGTTGAGGTGAAGGGTGACCTGGTGCACTGGAACGAGCACCTGAAGCTTCCAATAAAGCCAATGATCGGAGTCGTTGGGGTCGCGCCGGTGCATGGCGCTGTCCTCACGATCGACAACGGTCCGCATGGCGGCAATCTTGATGTTCAGGAAATTACGACAGGCAATACCGTGTTGCTGCGCGTCAACAAGCCAGGAGCACATCTCTTTCTCGGCGATTGCCACGCGATCCAGGGCGACGGCGAATGCAATGGCATGGGTGCGATCGAAATTGCTGCGACACTGACGGTAAAAGTCTCTCTGGGGAAGGCGCCGCCGCGATTGAATCACCCGCGCATCGAAACACCGACTCATATTTGCACATTGGGCTGCGCGCGACCGCTCGAAGACGCGATGCGCATTGCCTTCGAGGAAATGGTGTATTGGCTGGAGGACGACTGGAAAATTCCTGCCGCGGAAGGCTACATGCTTCTGGGCCAAGTTGCCGAAGCGCGTTGCACCCAGGTGGTCAATCCAAAATATACTTACATCTGCAAGGTCGATAAAAAAATCCTCGCGGGCTATTTTGGCTGACGATACTGCCACTCAGCGTGAGAGTCTCTCGGATCGGAAAAAGCGCCGCCATGTGCGGGCTGCCATCGCGTCCGCGGGCCTCGCGGTGGACCCGTTCGATATCGTCGGCGAACGCACAATTGGCGGCGGATCGCCGGCTCTCCGGGCGCCCGCGCCAGCATAGACCGCTCGAAGCGATCTAATAGCTGATCCGCAATCCGACCCCGCCATGGAGGGTGTTGCCGACCGGTTGCGGTCCCGCGGTTCCGTTGAGGAACAGGTCGGCAACCCAGCCCTGGGTGATGCGGAAGCCGACACGGCCGCCATACTCGAACCAGCTCTGGTTGCCGAATGTCGGGACGATGGTGCCGTCGCCGGTCACGGTGGCGATGATGCCGGAGTGTCCTGAAAACGACTGCACGAACCCGCCATTGATGTTGGTCTCGATGCTGCTGCCGAACAGATGCGTCCACTGCCCGCCGACCTTGACCAGATTGGTTCGATCGGTGCCGGTCGGGATCGCTGCGTTGAACGGATTGAACGCGATGGACGGATCGCTGTAGCCACTGACCCGCTGCCAAAGCTGCCACAGTTCGACGGAGGCGGCGACCTCGTCACGGGCCGAGAGCCGGCTGATCCAGCCCGCCCTGCCATAAACCCCGTAATCGCTGCTGTTGGTTGAGCTGTTCACCGCCACCGCGCCGAAGTTCGTCACATAGCCGCGGCTATAATTCACCTTCTCGAACGGCGACAGGATGGTCCCGATGTCGAAGAACGGCCGTGATGATCCCCAGTCGACGAAATCGTAGCGAAGCGCAAAGGCGCCGATCGGCGCGCTGGTGACGCTGTATCCGCCCTCGCTGTACTGGGTGTAGGCGATGCCGGCCAGCAGCGACAGATTGGGAGTCAGTTCCTTGCGGCCATGAACGCCGGCCGAAAACGATCCGGCGGACCCGAATGCGCTGACGCAATCGCTGCAATTGACCTGTTCGTTGACCCCCAGCAGCACCGAGCCAAGCACCCGGTTGGTGATCATCTGGTTGAAGCGCTGCTGCGACACACCGTTGATCGATCCGCCGCTCGAACCCCCGTCGGTTGGTGGGGCGGGAGGCGGTGGCGGCGGCGGCGGGGGCGGTGGCGGTGGTGGTGGCGGCGGAGGCGGCGGTGGCGGAGGGCAATCGCCGTCGCAAAAACGTTGCGCCGCGGCGGGATTTGTCAGAGCCGGAATCAGGATCAGCGTAACCGCTGCCGTGAGCGCGGCCGATACGAGGAAGCTCGTTGCGAATTTTGACATCGTCAGCGCCCGCACAACATGCCGGTGGGGTCGCTGCCGTCACCAGGGGGCGTGGCATCCGCAAAATTCGTGACGGTGCAAAGTCCCGCGGCTGCGGCGCAGTTCGAGGCAAAGGTCCAGGGCGGGGTGTTGGTTTTTTTAATTGTAACCTTGCCGCCCGACGAGGTGATGATGGCGGTCTGGCCCGGTTCCGTCAGATCGACGCACTGTCCGTCCCCCGTGCACACGGTTGATGCGCCCTCCTGCAGCACCACCGTCATCTTGCCTTGTTGCTTCAGGACATCGAGGATGGTGCCGCGCACGCCGATCGTTCCCAGCGACGTGGTGATCTTGTAGGCGGACTTGGCCGAATGTCCGGTAACGAAACGAAACGCTCCGGTCGCCAGCCGGATTGCGATCTCGCGGTAGCTGTGCTCGTCGTTGAAGACGGTGCGGTCGAGCGTGATCGAGGCATTGGGGCCAAGCGACAGGTTGGTGCTGTCGGCCATCACCAGCCGCGCCGCGCTGTCGAGGCCGGTGCGCACGACTTCGTCGCGCAGCACGCTGTCGCCGACGCTGATCTGGCTGGTCGCCGATCCCGTCACCCGGTGAACCTGATTCTTGATCACGGCAGCCTGGCCGACGCGCGTTTGCGCGGTTGCCGGAGCCGACACGAAGCCAGCCAGCAGGCAAATGCCGGACATTAAAAGAGTGCAGTTACGCCAGCCCATTTCCCCACCGTTCAATCTTGTCCGGTCATGGTAACCGATTGCCACGGTCAACCATGTTGCAAAACTGCCACAGATCACACTTAACCGGCGCGCGCTCCTTAGTGACGCCAAAGCTCAAAGTAGTTCAGTGGGATCGGCGTGGTTTCGGCGGTAGGACCGTCGAGGGAGATATCATCTCCGGCTGATGACTTTCAAAAGCCGGGTCGAAGGCGAAAAGCGCTGTTAGAACCGCCTGCCGCATCGCGGCAGGCGGAAAGCCTTGTGGCCGTCACTTCGACGCGGTCTTGGTGTCCATGTTGACGACCTCGACGCGGCGGTTGATCGGGTCCATCGGCGCGTTAGGATCCTTCGGCCTGCTCTTGCCATAGCCGACGGTGACGAGATCGGTGCCGGCGATGCCGAACTTTTCGACCAAATAGCGCTTGATCGTATCGGCGCGGCGCTCGGACAGGTCCTGATTATAGCCGTCGCTGCCGATCGCATCGGTGTGACCGGCGACGACGAATGTCGAACCCTTCAGATTGACATCGGTGAGCGCCTTGCCGAGCGCCTGCACCGAAGGCATCGACGTCGTGCTGATATTGGCCGAGTTGAAGTCGAACTGAATGTCGAGATCGATTTTCGGTTTGGTCGAGGCGATCTCGGCGATTTGCTCGCGTTCGCCCATTGACAGCGACCGGGTCCTCCGGTTGCGCAGGTTTTGCACGAAGCCGATTTCCTTGGCCTTCACCGCCGGATCGACTTTCGGTCCGGCCGACAGGCCGCGCGTCACCGCCTGGGGCTTCAGCGCTTGCAGGATTTGATCTGAAGAAACATTTTCGCCGGCGAGCGCCAGTCCGGCCGTCATCGACAGCGCGGCACCAATGGTCACGATCGCCTTGATTCCGGAAAGTCCGTTGAAGCTGGTCATTGCTCTATCCTCGCTGTTACGCTTCATAAGCGTTTGATGCTCGGACGCTACGACAGGTTCGAAGCGGCGAATGTGATTTGCATCACGCTCGCTGATGAGCCTTTCGGAAACCAGCATCTTCCGCGTCCGCGCGGGCCGCAATGCAACGCAGCCCGGAGCTATTTCCGGCTCTTGGCGCTCAGCGAATCCGGCTACATTGCCCGGCGATGTCCCGCGCCGCCAAAGCTGTCAGCATGACCAAAGCCGAAGCCCGGCGCATCTGGCTGCGCGCGCAGCGGCTCGACATGCCGGCGCCGTTCGGCGAGGGGCCGGCTGCCACGGCCGCGGCGGTGGAACATCTGGGCTATGTGCAGATCGACACCATCAACGTCATCGAGCGCAGCCATCACCATATTCTCTGGACCCGAATCCCGAATTACCGGCGCGCCGATTTGCGCCAGGCCCAGAGCGTCGACAGGAGCGTGTTCGAATACTGGACCCACGCCTTGTCCTATGTGCCGGTGAAGGATTTGCGCTTTTTCATTGCAGCGATGAAGCGTCACCGGCGCGAAGGCCACAAATGGCTGAACTCGGTCAGCCCGGCGGATTTGCGCAAGGTGATGCGGCTGGTCCGGCGCGACGGCGCCCTGACGATCCGCGATATCGATGACGACGTGCTGGTCGACAAGCAACATCCATGGGCCAGCCGCAAGCCGTCGAAGCGGGCGCTGCAACTGGCATTCTACCAGGGCCTCCTGACCATCAGCGAACGCAACGGCATGCTCAAGACCTATGAATTGATGGCGCGGCATTTCGGCTGGGATGTGCCCTCAAGCAAGCCGCCGAAGCCTGCCTCGGCGAGGGAAACCCATGCCTATCTGCTCGATCGCGCCTTGCGCGCGCAAGGCGTCGTCAGCCTGGATTCGATCTGCCATCTCGATGCGCCGAGCAAGGCGGCGATCCGGCGCCTGATCGAATCAAGGGTGCGCGCCGGGACGATGGTGCCGGTCGCGCTCGAAGGCGCGGGCAAGCAGGAGCATTGGACCGCGTCCGAGACCCTGGAGGCGACGGGCGATCCGGTGCAGGCGCTGGTGCACATCCTGTCGCCGTTCGATCCCCTCATCATTCAGCGCAAGCGGACCGAACTGTTTTTCGGCTACGGCCATCGCTTCGAGGCCTATGTGCCGAAAGAAAAACGGTTGTTCGGCTATTTCGCATTGCCGGTTCTGGTGGGTGACGACATCGTCGCCGCCATCGATCTCAAGACCGATCGCAAGGCCGGCGAGTTACTGCTGCAGAAATGGAGCTGGGTCGGCCGTGCTGCGGGCCGGGGCGCGCGCAAGGATCTCAAGCGCCGGATCGAGCAAGAGCTGCACCGTTTCGAGCGGTTTCAACTGGCGGAGGAAGAGTTCCGCACGGCGCCTGTGCTCATGAAAACCGATGTCATGCCGGAGGATTCCTCGAGCCGCGGTGCGAAACAAAGCCGTCAGAGATAGCGGCGTCCTGGCGCGCGGTTACCGGCGCTTCGTCAAGTACGATTTTCGATCAGAGGCCAGCGAAGCCAAGCAGCTCTGATTGATGTTTACACCGCCCAACCCACACGGTAATGGATTGAAATCAAATAGACATTCTTTGAAACAATGTAGCTTCTGGTGGCGCCATTGGGGATGGAGGCACGGGGAAAGGACTTCCGCACCGAAATCGTGCAACTCCGCGCGCTTGCGGTTCTGAGCGTCCTGCTTTTTCATTTGAAGGTCCCGGGCTTCCAAGGCGGCTTCGTTGGCGTCGACGTCTTCTTCGTCATTTCCGGTTACTTGATCACCCGCAACATCCTGCGAGAGGCGGCGGCCGGTCGCTTTTCGTTTGGCGCTTTTTATCTGCGCCGAACCAGACGCATCTATCCGGCGCTGATCTTCACCGTGTTTGTGACGTATTTGGCCGGAGCGTTGTGGTCGGCCCCGGTGTTGTTTCTCGACATTGCAAAGGAATGCACGCACGCACTCCTCTCGATCGCGAACATTCAATATTGGAGAGAAGCCAGTCACTATTTCGCGGCGAAGTCGGACGAACTGGCGTTGCTCCACTGCTGGTCGCTATCGCTTGAGGAACAGTTCTACTTGGCCTGGCCAGCACTTCTGATCGCAGCTGCGCGCACTGGAAATCTGAGGCTGGCGGTCATCCTCGTCACAGCGGCGTCTTTCATCGCGACAATCTGGGTCGGCCCCATCGATAGCTCCGCGGTGTTTTTCTTGATGCCATTTCGCATTTTTGAGTTCGGCTGCGGAGCGCTAGTTCTCTTTGCTGGTCAGGCTCCTCGCCAACGTGCATTACGCGAATTGCTTTCGGCCGGCGGTCTAGCCGTGATCATGGCCAGCGTGCTGCTGTTGCGCCCGGATACGGCAAGACAGGAACTGCTAGTTCTCATACCGTGTCTCGGCGCTGCGGCGGTCATTTGGTCCGGAGATGCGACCTTCTTCTGTCGCGCGCTCCGGTCGTCAGCATTCCTTGCCGTCGGTACGATCTCCTATTCACTCTATCTTTGCCACTGGCCGATCATCTTCTACTCGCGATTTATTTTCGGGGAAGTCGTGGACTCGACCGCCGGCACCTTGATTATGCTAGCGAGCATGCTGCTCGTTGCGATTGCGATGCATCGATTTATTGAGCTTCGCTTTATCGTCATCGGCAACATCGAGCCAGGACCGTGGAAGGCGCTCGCAAAATTCGGCGCGGCTACGCTGGCAATTGCGGCGCTCACTGACGCCACATTCTTTTCGAAAGGCTTTGCCTGGAGAATGCCGGCAAGCGTCATTGCTGAGGGACGCCTCGATAGCCCATCCATCATTGACAGCGTCGAGAGGATAACGAGCAATCCGCCGACTATCGATCTTGTGGGCGATTCTCACGCTGAGATGTACTTCGCTGGCCTGCTGCCGTTAGTCAATGACATGCAAGGCAACCTTGAATATGTGGGGTCCGCCGGTTGCCCTATCATGTTGGGAGTGACCCTTAAGAGCCGTCGACATGACATCTGTGCTCTTGCGCGCGATCAATCGCTGGAGATGTTGAGAGCGAGGTCCAGCCCGATCATTTGGGTGCAGCGTTGGGAAACCTATGACGACGCAAGTGTCGAATATAAAGCTGAAGGCGTATGGTCGAGCCGAGCAGGATCTTTCACGAAGCTAGAGGATGCTCTTTTCAAGACGCTTAGCGAGCTAACGAAGGATAGGCGTGTCTTGCTGATAGGAGCGCAAGTGCCGGCCGGCTGCGAGATAAACCGCCCAAGACTATTGCAGGGACCGCTGCACCACGCGACGCCGCGACCGTGCCCGTCCATATCAAGAGAAAAAATCGAGAGCATGGGCGCTGCGGTCAATGATGTGCTCGCTCGAGTCCGCGCGCGCCTCGCAAATCGTGTCGAACTGATCCGACCCATCGATTATTTATGCGACACAAACTGCCCCGTTTTTCACGCAGGGCACTGGCTCTATTGGGATTTGACCCACTTCACTCTGGCCGGCTCATTCCACATGATCGACATGGCGAGAGAACCCGTGCGAGCTTTTCTTGAGCGGTCGAGCAATACCCCGGTAAACTTGAGCGGCGCCGTTCGCACGCAGTGACGGCTACTTAGCGCAATGAGACGGCAGCTCTGCTTGCCAACCTTCCTCGCCAAGCCGGTGCAGATGGAGCTGGGTCGGCCATGCGGGTCGGGGCGCGCGCAGGAGCTAAAGCCGGGGATCGAGGAAGAATTGCACGGTTTCGAGCGCTTTCAACTCGCGGAGGAAGTTTCCCGCACGGCGCCCGCGCCAGCGACAGCGGGCGTCGCACAACGGTCGAGCGAGGCACCCGCAGCGATCCCGAAGCCATAGGCGACCATATTCCATGGCGAGAACAACCGGCCGAGGAGCAGCGCGCCTGCCGCGGTCAGCCGGAAACTATCGAGCCGGGGGCGTGCACAAGCCGAAATAGCTCCACGCCGATCGCAATCAAGGCGGCGATCGCCGCGATAACCGGCCGCGGCAGGCGCGAGGTGGCGATCGCGACGAGCAAGAAAACCATCGTTCCCCACGCCCCGAGCCGCCATATTTCACGATGGACGCCGGCAGCCCAAGCCCGTATCGGCGCAAGGCCAAGCCGGAAACAACAACGGCGTGCAAAGGCAAGCCCGCGAGATTGTCAAACACCGTCGCGCTTCCCGGCGTCAACTGATCGAGGCGCTCTTCTTCGTCACGGCAAGGCGTCGGCCACCGGAAGCGTCAATTCGAATGCGGTTCCCCGCTCGGAATCGAGCAGCCGGATCGCACCGCCATGGGCGTCAAGCATCGCGCGCACGATGGCCAGGCCCATCCCGGTGCCGCCGCTGTCACGCCGCGTCGTGAAGAAGCTGTCGAATATCTGGCCGCGGTTATTGGGCGAGACGCCCTCGCCATCGTCGGCGACCTTTATTCGCAGCAAATCTCCTTCGCGCCGGGCCGATATATCCAGCCATGAGCTGCCATGGCGTCCGGCATTGTCGGCGAGATTGGAAAAGACGATGGCGGCGTTTTCTTCCGCGACCCGCATCGGCGTATCGAGGTCGCCGCTGGCGCGAATATCGAGCGAGGTGAAGGCCGAGCGCAAAGTGGTGATCACGGCGGACAGTCGGGTAGCGCCGACCGCGACCGGATTTTCCGCGCGGGCGAAATCGCGCAGGCGGGACGAGATTTCCGACAGCCGGCCAGTGTCGGCGATGATGTTATCGAGAAACTTGCGGCGGTCGTCGTCGTCCATGTCGGGGGAGTCGACATCGTCACGCAATAGTTCGGCCGCGCCCTGGATCGACGTCAGCGGCGATTTGAGTTCATGCGAGACGTGGGTGGCGAAGGTCGAGATGAAGCTGGAGCGCGTGTTCAGCCGGCGCGCCATTTCCAGGAAGCTCTGCGACAGCCGGGCGAATTCGCTGGTGCCGTGGCGCTTGAGCGGGCCCAGGACCTGGCGGTCGCCATTGCCGACCAGATCGGTGCGCTCGATCAGTTCGCGCATCGGCTCGGTAATGGTGCGATGGAACAGGAATCCGATCAGCAGCGTCGGCACGATCATCGAAAGTACCGCGAGGATGACCTTTCCGCGGCGCTCATAGAGGTACTTGAAGACGTTGCTGGGCGTGCGCGACGCGTAGACGACGCCGGCGACCTGGTCGCGCACGATCACCGGCATGGCCGTGAACACACGCATGCCGGTACCGCGGCTCATGGAATAGAGCGAGGGCTGATCATGCTTGGAGATGCGCACGCGCAACACCGCACTGAAGCGCCCTTGCAGCGCCTCGGCCACTTCCTCCAGATGCGCGAGCGAGAGCCCGACTTCTTCGCGGCCGGCGATCACGATGCCGTTGGGGTCGAGCAGCCGAAAGCCCGCGAGCGTCACGTTCTGTGTCGCGACCAGATCCGGCATCATGCGCGCGCCGATAGCGATGTAGGCGGGATCGGCGGGTGCGGCGGCTGCGCGCGCTTCCGGCCGCGGCGGCAGCACGCTCTGGTTTGCCAGTTCCAGCTTCGGCCAGATCGGCTGATACGGTTCATCTGCCGGCTTTTGAGTGTCCGGCGGAATCTTCTTGCCCAACGCCGTGCCTTGCGGAACAGCGGTCTGGATTTCGCGATGAAACACCGCCGACAGCGCCGCACTTTGCGCGATCAGTTCGGCCTCGGTCTGCTGGATCAACTGATTTTGGTAAACCTTGAGAAAGTAGAGGCTGAACAGCGGCAGCAAAAGCACGGCGGTCAGAACCAGAAAAACCACGAGGCTGAGGCTGGGCCGCCATTTTCGCGGCGGGCGGGATGCAAGCCTGGGTACGTCTACTCTGGGTGCGTCGATCAACGCGACGCCTCGCACCGTCCGAGCTTGAACCCGACGCCGTGGACGGTCTCGATCACGGTCTCGCAGCCGGCGACCGCCATCTTGGCGCGGATGTTGCGGACATGGCTGTCGATGGTGCGATCCGCGACATGGATATTGCCGGCATAGGCGGCGTCGAGGATCAATTCACGGGTGAATACGAAACCGGGCCGCGCCAGCAGCGTCCGCAGGATATCGAATTCGAGCGCCGTCAGCGAAACCGGCGTGCCTTCGAAGGCCACGCTGCGCGCGTCGGTATCGATCGCAAGTCTGCCATGGTTCATCGCCGCGGCCGGCGCCGGCGCATTTCGCGCGCGCCGCAGGATCGCATGAACCCGTGCAACCAGCTCGCGCGGGCTGAACGGTTTTGTCACGTAGTCGTCGCCGCCGATTTCGAGGCCGAGAATGCGATCGATTTCCTCGTCGCGCGCCGACAGGAACAGGATCGGGGTATCCGAGGTTTTCCGGATTTGCCGGCAGACTTCGAGCCCATCCATCTCCGGCATGCCGATGTCGAGCACGATCAGTTCGTGGACATTGCGGTCGAACTGGCGCAGCGCCTCCTTGCCGTCCTGCGCGATCGAGATCGCCATTCCCGTTTTCTCGAACGCAAAGCGCACGACGTCACGGATATGCGGGTCATCGTCGACGACGAGAATGGAATGAGCCACGTTCGCTAGCCTTTGCCGTTGACGATGGGGGGCAGCCGCTCCGCTCGTGTGTTAGCGAAATATCGCTCCAGGCGCCACGTCAGAAGGCTCAAGGCGGCGTCGAGATCGGCGGCGGTCGCGACCGACATGGTTTCATTGCCCTGGCGTAACGAGGGTGAGGTGTGGGATCTCGCCCTCGGAATTGGACTTGGAATTGGGTCCGCGCTTTCGCGTGATGGCTTTCGGGCGGGCGATGACCGGAGGCCGAACCGGTTTTGATTCCAGCCACCAGCCGTCGTTCAGGAGCCGCCGCGGCAGCCGCGACCTTCGAAATTGAACGGGGATGATCTTTGCCATGCCATGACGATGGCATGGCGGGTTGGCAGCGCGTTTGTTCGTCCTGTCGAGAATTTGCGGATTGTTGTGCAGATTTCGCGCAGACGGGGAGACCCATGGCGCCGTTTGCCACGGACCAGGACGAGGAAATCGGCCACTTCACGAGAACTGGCCCATCACGAAATCATGATTACTGACGAATGTTGACAATCATCAGTACACAATTAATACTCCCTGAGATGTTTCGTTTAAGGGAGCCGACGATGCTGGTCCGTTCAATTTTAGCGAGCTATTCCAGGCTTTTAGCGGGTTTGACGTTGGCATTTCTGGCGATTGCGCTGGCCGGTTGCAACGAGTTGGTCGCCCAGAAGGGCACTCCCGGACGCCCCGTGCTGGTCACCGAGGTGCATTACGAATCAGAAAACCCGGCGCGCAGTTTCGTCGGCACCATTCGTCCCCGGATCGAGACCGACATGGGCTTCCGGGTGCCCGGCAAGGTCGCCAAGCGTCTGGTCGAGGTCGGCCAGACCGTCGATATCGGCCAGCCGCTCGCCACCCTGGATGAAGTCGACCTCAAGCTGCAGGCCGAGCAGGCCGAAGCCGAATTCCGCGCCGCCACCGGCGTGCTGGCGCAGGCCGGCGCCGCCGAAACCCGCGCCAAGGACCTGCGCGTCAAGGGCTGGACCACCGATGCGCAACTGGACCAGGCCAAGGCCACCGCCGACGAAGCGCGGGCGCGCCTCAATCGCGCCGAGCGCTCGGTCGAACTCACCAACAACAGCCTCTCCTATGCAACCCTGGTCGCCGACACCCGCGGTGTCATCACCGCGACACTGATCGACCCCGGCCAGGTGGTGGCGTCCGGACAAACCGCGATCCGTGTCGCGCGCATTGCTGAAAAAGAAGCCGTGGTCGCGATCCCCGAAACCCTGCTGGCGCGCGCCAAGGACGGCGTGGCGAGCGTCACGCTGTGGTCGGAGCCGGAGCGGAAATATGCCGCGAAGTTGCGCGAGGTCGCGCCGTCGGCCGATCCGGCAACGCGAACGTATCTGGCGAAATTCTCGCTGCCCGAGGCCGGCGATAAAGTTTCGCTCGGCATGACCGCGACGCTGACGCTGGCCGATCCCACAACCGAGCGCGTGGCGCGGTTGCCGCTGTCGGCGCTGTTCAGCGAAGGCGGGGATCCCTCGCTCTACATCGTCGATGACAAGGGTGAGGTCGTGCTGAAGCCGATCGCCGTCAAATCCTACGAGACCAACAATGTCGTCATCACCGGCGGCGTCGACGAAGGCGCCAGGGTCGTCGTGCTTGGCGTGCAGAAGCTCGATCCGGCCCAGAAGGTCCGGGTCGTCTCGTCATTGTCGTTTTAAGCGGGAGCAGTGCGATGAAACGCTTCAATCTTTCGGGCTGGGCGGTCAGCCATCCCGCGCTGATCCTGTTCCTGATCGTGGCGCTGGGCGCTGCGGGCTTCTTCTCGTATCAGCGGCTTGGCCGCGCCGAAGATCCGTTCTTTACGGTCAAGGTGGTCAACGTCTCGGCGATCTGGCCGGGCGCTACGGCCGCGGAGATGCAGACCCAGGTCGCCGACCCCATCGAGAAAAAGCTTCAGGAGCTGCCTTACTTCGAGAAGGTGCAGACCTATTCGAAGCCGTCCTTCACCGCCATGCAGGTCACGTTCAAGGATTCGACGCCGCCCAAGGAAGTGCCGTACCTGTTTTACATGCTGCGCAAGAAGCTGGTCGACGTGCAAAGCCAGCTTCCGGCCAATCTGCTCGGTCCCGTCGTCAACGACGAATTCAGCGATGTCAACTCCATCCTCTATATGATGACCAGCGACGGCGCCGAATATGCGCAACTGAAAAAGGCCGCCGAAGGCATGCGCCAGCGGCTCCTCAAGGTGCCGGGCGTCACCAAGGTCGATCTCTACGGCACCCAGGACGAGAAGATCTTCGTCGAGTTCTCGCATGCCAAGCTGGCGACGCTGGGGATCACGCCGCAGGCATTGTTCGATTCACTCGCCAAGCAGAACAATATTGTGCCCACGGGCACCGTGGAAACCTCCTCGCAGCGGGTGCCGCTGCGTGTCACTGGCGCGCTCGACGGCGTCAAGGCGGTCGCGGAGACGCCGGTTGAAAGCAACGGCCGCGTGTTTCGGTTGGGCGATATCGCCACCGTCACGCACGGCTACGCCGATCCGCCAAGCTTTGTGGTGCGCCAGGAGGGCAAGGCGGCGATCGGCATCGGCGTGGTCACCGCCACCGGCGCCAACATCCTGGAACTGGGCAAGGAGGTCTCGAACGCGACCTCGGAATTCATGAAGGCGGTGCCGCAGGGGATCAATGTCGATCAGATCGCCGATCAGCCCAAGGTGGTCGAGCATGCCGTCAGCGAGTTCGTGCATTCCTTCATCGAGGCGCTGGCGATCGTGCTGTTTGTGTCGTTCGTAGCACTGGGCTGGCGAACCGGCATCGTGGTGGCATTGTCGGTGCCGCTGGTGCTGGCGATCGTCTTCGTCGTCATGAACGCGATGTCGCTGGATCTGCATCGTATCACGCTCGGCGCCCTGATCATCGCGCTTGGCCTGTTGGTCGACGACGCCATCATCGCTGTCGAGATGATGGTGGTGAAGATGGAGCAGGGCTGGGACCGCGTCCGCGCGGCCTCATTTGCCTGGGAATCGACCGCCTTCCCGATGCTGACGGGAACGCTGGTGACGGCCGCGGGCTTCCTGCCCATCGGCTTTGCCAATTCGGCGGTCGGCGAATATGCCGGCGGCATTTTCTGGATCGTGGCGATCGCGCTGGTGGCGTCCTGGTTCGTCGCGGTGATCTTTACGCCCTATATCGGCGTCAAGCTGTTGCCCAACATCACGGTCAGCCACAACCACGATCCGCATGCGGTGTATGAAACCCGAATCTACCGCATTCTCCGCAGTATGATTCAATGGTGCGTCGACCACCGCATCAAGGTGGTGCTGGCGACGGTTGGTATCTTTGCGCTCTCGATCGTCGGATTCGGTCACGTGCAGCAGCAGTTCTTCCCGCTGTCCGAGCGGCCCGAGCTGTTCCTGCAACTGCGACTGCCGGAAGGCACCGCGTTCAACGTCACCCAGCAATCGGTGAAGAAGGCGGAAACCCTGCTCAAGGACGACAACGACATTTCGACCTACACGGCCTATGTCGGCCAGGGCTCGCCGCGGTTCTGGCTCGGACTGAATCCGCAATTGCCGAATGAGGCTTTCGCCGAAATCGTCATCGTCGCCAAGGACGTCAAGGCGCGCGAGCGAATCAAGGCCCGGCTGGAGAAGGCGGTCGATGACGGCGCCTTGACCGAAGCCCGCGTGCGCGTCGACCGCTTCAATTTCGGCCCGCCGGTCGGCTTTCCCGTCCAGTTTCGCGTGATCGGCCCCGATACCAGGAAGGTTCGCGACATCGCCTACCGGGTGCGCGACGTGGTCGAGCAGAGCGACAAGGTCAAGGACCCGCATCTCGACTGGAACGAACAGACGCCATATCTCAAGCTCGTGGTCGATCAGGACCGCGCGCGCGCCCTGGGCTTGACGCCGCAGGATGTATCGCAGGCGCTGAGCATGCTGATCTCGGGCGTGCCGGTGACCACGGTCCGCGACGGCATCGAGAAGGTCGACGTGGTGGCCCGCGCGGTGCCGTCGGAACGGCTCGATCTCGGCCATGTCGGCGATCTGACCGTGACCTCGCGCAACGGGGTCGCGGTGCCGCTAACGCAGATCGCCAAAATCGAATACGCCCACGAAGAGCCGATCCTGTGGCGGCGCAACCGCGACATGGCGATCACGGTGGTCGCCGACGTCGTCGATGGCGTGCAGGCGCCCGACGTGACCAACCAGATCTGGCCCAAGCTGCAGCAAATCCGCGACAGCCTGGAGCCGGCCTACCGGATCGAGGCGGGCGGCGCGTTCGAGGAATCAGCCAAGGGCAATGCCTCGATCTTCGTGCTGTTTCCGCTGATGGTCATCGTGATGCTGACCCTGCTGATGATCCAGTTGCAGAGCTTTCCGCGGCTGGTGCTGGTGTTTCTCACAGCCCCCCTGGGCATCATCGGCGCATCGCTCGGGTTGAATGTCGCCAACCAGCCATTTGGTTTCGTGGCGCTGCTCGGATTGATCGCGCTGGCCGGCATGATCATGCGCAATGCGGTGATCCTGGTGGACCAGATCGAAACCGATGTGGCCCAGGGCCTGACGCGCAAGGAAGCCATCGTGGAAGCCACCGTGCGGCGCGCCCGCCCGGTGGTGCTGACGGCGCTGGCCGCGATCCTGGCGATGATCCCGTTGTCGCGCTCCGCGTTCTGGGGGCCGATGGCGATCACCATCATGGGCGGCCTGTTTGTTGCAACCTTCCTGACCTTGCTGTACCTGCCGGGCCTCTATGCCCTCTGGTTCCGCAACAGCCTGGAAGAAAGCGGCGCGGGCGAAGGTGTCGATCTTGCGCCGCAACATCACGGCGAATCTGAACCCGCATTTCCGCTTGCCGAGGCCGCGGAATAATTGAACATTGAGTGCCATGACTTTGATTTCTGAACATGTCGAACCCGACACGCGAGAACGCATTCTCGTGGTGGCGGAGCGTTTGTTCCGCCAGATCGGCTACCAGAAGACCACGGTGGCCGATATCGCCAAGGAGCTGCGCATGAGCCCGGCGAATGTGTATCGCTTTTTCGATTCGAAGAAGGCGATCCACGAAGGCGTCGCGCGCATCCTGATGGGCGGTGTCGAGGATGCGACGGCGGCCATCGCAACCAGGCGCGGACCGGCGGCCTCCCGGCTGCGCGAACTCATGACCACCATCCATCGCATGAACAGCGAGCGCTATGTCGGCGATTTCAAAGCTGCACGAGATGGTCGAGATCGCGATGGAGGAGAGCTGGGAAGTCTGCGTGGCCCACATGGAGCAGATTACCGAAACCATCGGCAGCGTGATCGCCGATGGCGCCGCGTCAGGCGAGTTCGAGGTCGCCGACGTGCCGCTGGCGGCGATGTGCGCCTGCACGGCGATGATGCGGTTCTTTCATCCGCAAATGATTGCGCAATGCGCCGAAAAGCCGGGACCGTCGCTCGACCAGATGATCGACTTTGTCCTGGCGGGGCTGGCGCCACGCGGCAAGGCGGCGAAACATTAGCAAGAGCGTCTGTTCCGTCATTGCGAGCGCAGCGAAGCAATCCATTTGGCGTTCAATCAGGCAAGCGTGCGAGAATCCGTGGTATGTTCTTGATTTGTTCTTTTGGGGGGTGTAAGTTGCGGAGCAATGGAACTTGAGCCACGATGCCCGCTATGCGGGTACGTGTCATTTTACGACCGAAGGTTCTGGCGAAGGCCGGTGATTGGAAGACCGGGAAAATGACCCGGAACGCCTTCCCGATGTCGCGTACACGGAATTTTCAGCTTGGTGTGCGATGGACGTGGCGCGTCGACGTGCTCGAAATAGATGGCAACGAGTGCAGATTGCTGACTGCGTTCGAACCTTCGAAAAATGGATTCCTTGCGTGGTTGTCGTTTCGTCGCGGCGATTCATATACAATGGCAGCGCGTCTTGAATTCCACGGGAGCGAACCGGGCCTGCATTGCCACGCAAGTTGTGACGACCTTCACAATGTCCAAGTTGGAGTTGTGAAGCCTTACCCAAGTGTTCGGCTGCCAAAAGCGCGGGCCAAGCATCGACGGGACCAGTTCGTAATGATGACGGAAGGGTCGAGCAACTATCGAAGAAAATACGCCGATTACGCCAAAGCTTTCGGATTTCCCCGCCGATTTCGTTTTGCGCGCGCCGGGAAGGCGACCCGTAGGTGTTTTTCTTGGAACGTCCGACAATAGGGTTTTGGAGGCGCTTTTTCTCCAAATGCGAAACCAGCACGAGATTCATGAGCCGTGTTCGATTGTTGCGCTTATAGAAAAGCCTCGCACCCTTAGTTTGAGGGTAAGGCAACAAGCCACCAATCGACTTGAGTTCCTAACGGAATTTCGAGGTGATGAAGTCGCTGCCGTACAAAGGATTGCGCGGGAAGCAATCGGACGTGGGGGCACTTTGCAATGAGCAAGGCGGCCCCCACGAACGACCCTGAATTTCAAAAAAACGCTCAAAAACCTATTGAGCATGAAGCCTAAGCCTCATTCTGAAATGAAGGTGGGCAAGAAGGCTAAGGCAAAAAAGAAAGTTACTAAACAGTGCGGGGTCGTTTCACCCAAGAAGGCTCGAAAATATGGATTGCTTCGTCGCTTCGCTCCTCGCAATGACGACTATCATTTGAGCTGAGGCTGGAAGGAAACGCGACGTGGACGCATCAAGCCCGAAAGACCTGCATTATTACGAACCGGTCAACGGCCACGGCCTGCGGCACGATCCTTTCAACGCCATCATCGCCCCGCGCCCGATCGGCTGGATCTCGTCGCGTGACGCCAAGGGCAACATCAATCTCGCGCCCTACAGCTTCTTCAATGCCTTCTGCTACACCCCTCCGATTATCGGCTTTTCCTCCTCGGCCTGGAAGGACAGTGTCGCCAATATCCAGGAGACCGGCGAATTCGTCTGGAATCTGGCGACCATGGATCTGGCGAAGCAGATGAATGCCACCGCGGCGCATGTCGCCCACGACGTCAACGAATTCAAGATCGCCGGCCTGACGGCAGCAGCCAGCAAGCTCGTCAACGTGCCCCGGGTGGCGGAGAGCCGGGTCTCGTTCGAATGCAAGCTCGCCCAGATCATTCAATTGCAGGGCGCCGACGGCAGGAAAGCGCAGGCCTGGCTCACCCTTGGCGAGGTGGTCGCCGTTCACATCGACAAGGCCCTGATCAAGGACGGCGTCTACCAGACCGCGCTGGCGCACCCCATCGTGCGCGCCGGCCGCATGGGCGATTATTTCGAAATCAGGCCGGAAGCCATGTTCGAAATGGTGCGGCCGGATTGATTTTTTCTTCTCCCTCACCCCGCAAGCGGGGCGAGGTGAATTGCGGTCGCGACGGCGTTCTCGGAACTGAAACCGGATTCTGTTCGTTATTCTGCGCGGCGCAAAGCCGCATCAATTTCTCTTTATTTTCAAGGCGAAGTGTTCACCCGAATCCGGGAACTTCCGATACAATGAACCACCGCGCCGCCGACCATGAGGACATCGCCATGACCTCCTTTGCCTTTCGCCGCGATATCATCACCAAACCGATTTTCTCCTGGGCGCGCACGGTATTGCCTCTCATGTCGGATACCGAGCGGGAGGCGCTGGAGGCCGGCGATGTGTGGTGGGATGCCGACCTGTTCACCGGCGATCCCGACTGGACCAGACTGCTGAGCCATGCGCCGGCGACGCTGACGGCGGAGGAGCAGGCATTTCTCAATGGCCCGGTCGACGAACTGTGCGCGATGCTCGATGACTGGAAGATCAATTGGGAATGGCGCGACCTTCCGCCCGAAGCCTGGGACTTTATCAAGACCCGCAAGTTCTTCGGCATGATCATTCCCAAGGAATATGGCGGGCTTGGCTTCTCGCCCTATGCGCATTCGGAAGTGGTGCGCAAGATTTCGTCGCGCTCGCTGACCGCCGCCGTGACCGTGATGGTGCCGAACTCGCTCGGCCCCGGCGAATTATTGATGCGCTTCGGCACCAAGGACCAGCAGCAGGCCTGGCTGCCGCGGCTTGCCGATGGACGCGAGATTCCCTGTTTCGGATTGACCAGCCCGGAAGCCGGCTCCGATGCCGCCTCGATGATCGACAGCGGCATCATCTGCAAGGACCAGTTCGAAGGACGCGAGGTGCTCGGCCTGCGGCTCAACTGGCACAAGCGCTACATCACGCTCGGCCCGGTCGCGACACTGCTGGGTCTCGCCTTCAAGGCCTACGACCCCGATCACCTGGTCGGCCAGCAGGATGAACTCGGCATCACCGTGGCCCTGATCCCGACGCATCTGCCCGGGGTCGAGATCGGCCATCGCCATCTGCCGTCGATGCAGGTGTTTCAGAACGGCCCGAACTGGGGCCGCGATGTCTTTATCCCGATGGATTACATCATCGGCGGCCAGGAGCGTCTCGGTCAGGGCTGGAAAATGCTGATGACCGCGCTGGCCGCCGGGCGCGGCATCTCGCTGCCGTCTTTGTCGGCGGCGGGCGCCGCTTACGCCGCGCGCACCAGCGGTGCCTATGCGCGCATTCGCGAGCAGTTCAACGTGCCGATCGGAAAATTCGAAGGCATCGAGGAACCGCTGGCCCGCATCGCCGGCACCGCCTATCTGCTCGATGCGGCGCGGCGGCTGACCTGTGCCGCGCTCAATCAGGGCCGTCATCCCGCGGTGATCTCCGGCATCATGAAGCTGCAGGCGACCGAGCGGATGCGGATCGCGATCGACGACGCGATGGACATCCATGGCGGCAAGGCCGTGATCGACGGGCCGCAGAACTATCTGGGCAACCAATATCGCTCGGTGCCGGTCGGCATCACCGTCGAGGGCGCCAACATTCTCACCCGCAACCTGATCGTGTTCGGGCAGGGCGCGATCCGCGCGCATCCTTATCTGCTGGAAGAGATGAACGCGCTCGGCGACCCGGATCACGCCAGGGGATTGGACGCCTTCGACAAGGCGTTCTGGAAACATGTCGGTCACAGTGTGGTCACGCTGTTCCGCGCCTGGGGCCGCAACTGGACTGGCGGCGCCTTCATCACCGTGCCCGACGCCGGCGCCGCGACCGGATTCTACCGCCAGCTTTCGCGCTACTCTTCAGGCTTCGCATTATGCGCGGACATGGCATTGCTGACATTGGGCGGCGCCTTGAAGCGCAAGGAAATGCTGTCGGCGCGGTTCGGCGATATTCTGTCGGAATTGTATCTGTTGTCCGCCGCGCTGAAACGCTGGCAGGATGAGGGCCGGCAGGTTGCGGATTTTGCAGCACTCGAATGGTGCATGGCGAGCGGCTTCAAGACCATCGAAAACCGTTTCGCGGAAATCCTGGCGAACTTTCCAAATCGGTTTGTCGCCGTCGTTCTGAAATTCCTGGTGCAGCCGTTCGGCGCGCGCGTGCTGGGCCCTTCGGACCGTGTGACCCATCAATGCGCGCAACTGGTGCTGGAGCCGTCGGCGGCGCGCGATCGGCTGACGCCCGATCTGTCGCATGTCGATGACGATCGCGGCGTGGCGCGGCTGGAGAAGGCGTTTCTTCTGGTCACCGCCGCCGAGGATATCGCCAGGAGAATGCGCGCCGCGCATCTTCATGACTGGCGGGACGCGGTGAAGAAGGGCGTCATCACCCAGGCCGAAGGCGAACAGATCGCGGCCGCGCACGAGGCGGTCGCGAAGGTGATCGAGGTCGACGATTTTGCGCCGGAAGCGCTGTCGCCGATTTACAAGAAGCCCGCCGACGTGCATCAATTTCCGCAAGGTCTGGGTGAGACAAGGGCGGCAAGCTGATGGCGCGACCGGTTTTCATTATCGACGGCAGCCGGACGCCATTTCTCAAAGCGCGCAGCGGGCCCGGTCCGTTCACACCGGTCGATCTTGCCGTGCAATGCGGCCGGCCGCTGCTGGCCCGGCAACCGTTCGCGCCTGATGCCTTCGATCAGGTCATTCTTGGTTGCGTCAATGTGATTGCCGACGAGATGAATCCGGCCCGCGTCGCCGCGTTGCGGCTCGGCATGGGCGAGGCGATGGTCGCCTTCACGGTGCAGATCAATTGCGGCTCCGGCATGCAGTCGATCGACACGGCCTACCGCTATATCCGCGAAGGCACCTCCGATTTGATTCTGGCCGGCGGCTCTGAGGCACTCAGTTATGCGCCGCTGGTCTGGCCGCAGCAGGGCGTGCGCTGGTTCGCAGGCCTCGCCGGCGCCAGGGGAATTCTCGGCAAATTGGCGGCGATCGCGAAAGCGCGCCCGGCGTATTTCAAGCCGATCATCGGGCTCGAGCGTGGGCTGACCGATCCGATCACCGAACTCAACATGGGTCAGACCGCCGAAGTGGTCGGCCATCTGTTCGGCATTACCCGCGCGCAATCGGACGCCTACGCGGTCGAAAGCCACAAGCGGCTTGCCAACGCCCAAGAGCAGGGCTGGCTCAAGGGCGAGGTCGAAACCGCCTTCGCGCGCGACGGCAAGTTTTATGACCATGACGACGGCGTGCGGCCGGATTCCACGCCGGAGAAATTGGCTGCCCTGAAGCCGGTGTTCGAGCGTCCCTGGGGCCAGGTTACCGCCGGCAACTCCTCGCAGATCACCGACGGCGCTTCGTGGACCATTCTGGCGTCGGAAGCGGCGGTTGCGAAGCATGGTCTCGCGCCAAAGGCCGTGATCGTCGACAGCCAGTGGTCGGCGCTCGATCCGAGCATCATGGGTCTCGGGCCGGTGCTGTCGGCGACCGAACTCCTGAAGCGCCATCAATTATCGCTCGGTGATATCGAGACCTGGGAATTGAACGAGGCCTTCGCCACGCAGGTGCTGGGATGCCTGGCGGCCTGGAACGACGACAAATTCTGCCGCGAGATTTTGGGCCTCGACGGCGCGGCCGGCGAGATCGACCGCGCCAAACTCAATGTCGATGGTGGCGCCATCAGCCTCGGTCATCCCGTGGGCTGCAGCGGCAATCGCATCGTGCTGCATCTCGTCAATGCGATGAAGCGGCTGGGCACCAAACGCGGCATCGCCACCGAGTGCATCGGCGGCGGGCAGGGCGGCGCGATGTTGATCGAGATGGTATAGGGAACGTCATGGACTCGAAGATCATGGACGTTCTGGAAGATCGGGTGCTTGAACTCGGGCCGAAGCCCGACGCCGGTTCGGCCTGGCGCAATTTCAAGCTGACCCGCGATAGCGATGGCATTGCCTGGCTGCTGTTCGACCGCGCCGAAGCCAGCGCCAACACGCTGTCGGCCGATGTCATCGAAGAATTTGATTTCGTGCTGGCGGCGCTGGAAAGCCAGCGGCCCGCGGGAATTGTCATTCGCTCCGCGAAGCCGTCCGGCTTCATCGCCGGCGCCGATGTCAATGAATTCCGCGGCGCCACTGATCCCGGTCCGGTCGAGACCGCGATCGGCCGGGCGCATGCGGTGATCGACCGCCTCGAAGCGTTGAGGATTCCCACCGTGGCGGTGATCCACGGCTTCTGCCTCGGCGGCGGCCTCGAAGTAGCCCTTGCCTGCCATTCGCGTATCGCGATCGACGGTGCCCGGTTTGGTTTTCCGGAAATCATGCTCGGGCTGCATCCGGGCCTCGGCGGTACCGCGCGCTTCACCCGTCTGTGCAATCCGATGCAGGCGATGACGCTGATGCTGACCGGTAAAACCATCGATGCGCGGAAGGCCAAAGCTCTGGGCCTGGTCGATGCTGTGACGCAGGAGCGCCATGTTCGCAACGCGGTCAGGGACGCGGTGTTCGGCCGCCTGAAGCGCGCTCATCCCGGCATCCTGAACGCCATCCTCAACTTCACACCGGTGCGCGGCTTTCTCGGCTCGCGGATGCGGGCGGAGGCCGAGAAGGCGGCCCCGCATGAGCATTATCCCGCGCCCTATGCGCTGATCGATCTCTGGGAAAAGCACGGCGGTGACAAGGCGGCGATGCTGGCCGCCGAAAAGACCTCGTTCGCCCATCTGATGGTGACGCCGACGGCGCAGAACCTGATCCGGGTGTTCTTTCTGCGCGAGCAGATGAAGAAGCTCGCCGGCGGCGGCAACACCATCCGCCATGTCCACGTGATCGGCGCCGGCGCGATGGGCGGCGACATCGCGGCCTGGTGCGCCCATCAGGACATGCGGGTCACGCTCGCCGATATGAAGCCGGAACCGATCGCCGGCGCGATCAAGCGCGCCGCGGATTTGTTCGGCAAGATCACGCACAAGCGCACGGACATCCGCGACGCGCTGGACCGGCTGATGCCGGATTTGGACGGCGAGGGCGTCCGCAACGCCGACTTGATCATCGAGGCGGTGCCGGAAAAGCTGGAACTAAAGCAGAAGGTCTATGCGGGGCTGGAGCCGAAGATGAAGGCCGGCGCGATCCTCGCGACCAATACCTCGAGCATTCCGCTGCAGGATTTGCGCGCGACATTGAAGTCGCCGGAGCGGCTGGTCGGGCTGCACTTCTTCAATCCGGTGTCGCGGCTGCAACTGGTCGAGGTCATCAGCCATGACGGGTCCGATGCGCAAGTGTTGAAACAGGCGCTGGCCTTTGTCGGCGCCATCGACCGGCTGCCGCTGCCGGTCAAGAGCTCACCGGGCTTTCTCGTCAACCGCGCGCTGACGCCTTACATGCTCGAGGCGATGGTGATGCTGGACGAGAAGATCGACAAGGTCACCATTGATGCGGCGGCCGAGAAATTCGGCATGCCGATGGGGCCGATTGAACTGGCCGATCAGGTCGGCCTCGACATTTGTCTGGCGGTCGGCGACATGCTGCGCTCCAAATTCGGCGATCTGCTGCCGCCGACGCCGGCATGGCTGCGCGACAAGGTCGCCAAGGGCGAACTCGGCCGCAAGACAGGCCGGGGCTTCTATCTCTGGAAGGGCGGCAAGGCCGTCAAGGTCGCGGATTCGCCCGCCACTGCGCCGCCGACGGCGGAAATGACCGACCGGCTGATCCTGCCGATGTCGAACGTTTGCGTGGCAGCCTTGCGCGAGGGCATTGTCGACAACGCCGATGTGGTTGACGGCGCCATGATCTTCGGCACCGGCTATGCGCCGTTCCGCGGCGGTCCTTTGAATTATGCCCGAAGCCGCGGGCCTGACAATGTGGTGTCGATGTTGCAGGCGCTGGCCACAAAGTTCGGCGGGCGGTTTGCGCCGGATGCCGGCTGGGATAGTTTCAAGTAACCGATTTCAAATCCGATTTTGACAGGGCCCTCCATGACCGACACCCAAGCCGTGCATGCGCCACCAAACACGGAAACCGAACCCTGCGGCGACCTGTCGATCCGCACGTTGGCGATGCCGGCCGACACCAACCAGAACGGCGATATTTTCGGCGGCTGGCTGCTCAGCCAGATGGATATCGCCGGCGGCATCTTCGCCGCCAAAACCGCCAAGGTGCGCACCGTCACGGTGGCGATCGACGCGATGAATTTCCGCAAACCGGTTTTCGTGGGCGACCTGGTTTCGGTTCACGCCAGTTTGGTTCGGGTCGGCAAGACCTCGATCACGGTTCACCTCGAGGCCTGGGTGGTGCGCCGCAAGGAAGTGCATTCGATCCTGGTGACCGACGGCAATTTTACCTACGTCGCCATCGACGATCAGGGACATCCGCAGCTGATCAAGCAGGACCCGACGCCGTTCGCGATCTAGACGTTCTTGCTCACCCCGGGGTCCGGTCGATTAACTAGATTTGATCGCCGCGCCGTCAAGGCCGATCTGGCGCGTTGACCCAATCGAGGAACGGCCGCACCATGGGGCGTTCGTCCCGGGGGTGCCGTCGTGACTGGTCTCACTCACCGCCAATCTGAAATCCTCAACATCGCCCGCGCCTTTGGCCGGGTGATGGTGGAGGATCTGGCGCGGCGTTTCGAGGTCTCGGCCCAGACCATCCGCAAGGATCTGAACGATCTGTGCGATCACCGCTCGCTGACCCGGATCCATGGCGGCGCCATCATTGCCTCCGGCGTCGAGAACCTCGCCTATGAGGCCCGCCGGTTCGTCGCCGCCGAAGAGAAGAAGGCCATTGGGGCGGCAGCCGCGGCGCTGATCCCCAATGGCTGCTCGCTGTTCATCAATATCGGCACCACCACCGAGGAAGTCGCGAGCGCCCTGACCTCGCATGAAGATCTGCTGGTCATCACCAACAACCTCAATGTCGCGATGCTTCTTTATAGGCATCCCCGCATCGAGGTGATCGTGGCCGGGGGCACCGTGCGCCGCGCCGACGGTGCGGTGATCGGCTCGACGGCGATCAGCCTGATCGGCCAGTTCAAGGTCGATTACGCCATCATCGGCGCGTCCGCGATCGATGAAGAGGGCGCGCTCCTGGATTTCGATTATCGCGAAGTCCAGGCAGCCCAAGCCATCATCGCCAATGCGCGCAGTGTCGTGCTGGTCGCCGACTCCACCAAGCTGCGGCGCACCGCGCCGGTTCGCCTTGCCCATATCAGCCAGATCCAGACCTTTGTGACTGACGTGGCGCTTGCCGACGAGGCTCGCCAACATCTGCCAGACCCGCGGCATCGAGGTGATCGAAGCGATGCCGAAACCGTCCGGCCGATATCGACGAGCCGGCCGTGGACACACCCTCAACCGTTACCCGCCTGCGCTAGGGGCCCTTTTTCGGTTCGGTGCCGAAACGGACACCCGTTTCTGTTTTCGGTTGCTTTCGTTTTTATTTGTGATTTAATCCAAACCGAAAGCGAAATCGCCAAAGTGAATAGGCGAACGCCCGGGGGAGCGTCTTTGGATCGAATTTACGACCTCGCGATTATAGGGGGTGGCGTTAACGGCTGTGGTATCGCGCGCGATGCCGCCGGACGCGGAAATTCTGTTTTCCTTTGTGAAATGAATGACTTGGCGAGCGGAACGTCGTCGTGGTCGACCAAGCTCGTGCATGGCGGCCTACGCTATCTGGAATATTACGAGTTCCGGCTGGTCCGCGAGGCCCTGATCGAGCGCGAGATCCTCTGGCAGATCGCACCGCATATCATCCGGCCGCTTCGTTTCGTGTTGCCGCACCATGCCGGGTTGCGGCCGGCGTGGCTGTTGCGGCTCGGCCTGTTTCTCTACGACCATATCGGCGGCCGGCATCTGTTGCCCCCGACGCGCTCGGTCGATCTTTCGCGCGACGAAGTCGGCCGGCCCCTGATTCCCAACCGCTACACCAAGGGCTTCGAATATTCGGATTGTTTCGTCGACGATGCGAGACTGGTGGTTCTCACCGCACGGGATGCGGCGGACCGCGGCGCCGAAATCCGCACCCGTTCGCGCGCCGTCGAGATCCACCCTATCGACGGAATCTGGCAGGTCACCGTCGAGAACACCGCAAGCGGCGAGCGCAGCACCATTTTGGCCCGCGCGCTGGTCAATGCCGGCGGCCCGTGGGTCGAGCAGGTGCTGGCGTCGGGCGCGGGCGTCAACGCCAAGGCCAAGGTGCGGCTCGTGCAGGGCTCCCACATCGTGGTGCCGAAGCTCTATGCGCACGACCGCGCCTACATGTTTCAGAACAGCGACGGCCGCATCGTCTTTGTGATTCCCTATCAGGATGATTTCACGCTGATCGGCACCACCGATCGCGACTACGACGGCGATCCTGCGAAGGTGAAGGCGTCACCTTCGGAAATCAAATATCTCTGCGATTCCGTCAGCGAATATCTGGCCAGGCCGGTCAAGCCGCAGGACGTGGTGTGGACCTATGCCGGCGTGCGTCCGCTCTATGATGACGGCGCCAGCGAAGCCAAGGCGGCCACCCGCGATTATGTTTTCGAGCTCGACAAGCCCGGCGGCGCGCCGCTGTTGTCGATCTATGGCGGCAAGATCACGACCTATCGCCGCCTCGCCGAGGAGGCGCTCGAGCGTCTTTCGCCCTATCTGCGCAGCTCCAAGGCGCGCGAAGGCTGGACCGCCAAGTCGCCGCTGCCGGGCGGCGATCTGGATGTTTCGGCGATCGCAGCATTGACCGCCGAACTGGTGCGTGGCTACCCGTTCCTTTCGCCGGCGCATGCCAACCGGCTGGCGCATGCCTACGGCACGCGCGCCAGCAAGCTGCTCGGCGATGCCAAATCGATGGCCGATCTCGGCCAGTCGTTCGGCGCCACCTTGACGGAAAGCGAAGTCAGGTACCTGATGGCGGCCGAGTGGGCCTGCAGCGCTGAGGATATCGTCTGGCGGCGATCCAAGCTTGGATTGCGATTGTCGACTGCCGAAATTGCTTCCATCGATGACTGGATCGCCGCGCATCGGGTGCCGCTCGAACGGTCCTTGCTGGAAGCAGGAGGGCGGACATGAGCGTCACGCTCGAACGAGTTACGCGCGCAGTCGATGGTGTTCCGACCATACGGGATGTCTCGCTGACGCTTGAGCGCGGCACGCTCAGCGTGCTGCTGGGCCCGACGCTGTCCGGCAAGACCTCGATCATGCGGCTGCTCGCTGGTCTCGACAAACCGACCAGCGGCCGGGTTCTGGTCGACGGCAAGGATGTCACCGGCTTCGATGTGCGGCAGCGTTCGGTGGCGATGGTCTATCAGCAGTTCATCAATTACCCCTCCTTCACCGTCTACGAGAACATCGCCTCGCCGCTGCGGGTGCAGGGCAAGCCGCGCGCCGAGATCGAGAGCCGGGTCCAGGAGGCGGCGAGACTATTAAAGCTGGAGCCGTATCTGAAGCGCACGCCGCTGCAATTGTCCGGCGGCCAGCAGCAGCGCACCGCGATCGCGCGCGCGCTGGTCAAGGGCGCCGACCTCGTGTTGCTGGACGAGCCGCTCGCCAATCTCGATTACAAGCTGCGCGAGGAACTGCGCACTGAACTGCCGCGCATCTTCGAGGCGTCGGGTGCGATCTTTGTCTATGCGACCACCGAACCTTCCGAAGCCTTGCTGCTCGGCGGCCGCACCGTCTGCATGTGGGAGGGCGAGGTGCTGCAGGTCGGCCAGACCTCCAGTGTCTATCGCCATCCCGACACCATGCGGGTTGCCCAGGTGTTCTCCGATCCGCCGCTCAATATTGTCGGGATCGAAAAGCACAACGGCTCGGTGCAGTATGCCGGCGGCGTGCAGGCGCCTGCCACCGGTCTTTACGCCGGCCTCGGCGACGGCGCCTACCGGGTCGGCTTCCGCGCCCACCAGCTCGAAGTCGCCAACGGAATTGCCGGCCGTCACGCGTTTTCAGCCACCGTGACGGTGACGGAAATCACCGGCTCGGAAAGCTTCGTGCATCTCAACCGCGACGATTCCAACTGGGTCGCCGTGCTGCAGGGTGTCCACGAATTTCCGCCGGGCTACGTGCTGGATGCCGTACTCGACCCGGACAATCTTTTTGTATTCGACGCGGCCGACCGCCTGGTCGCCGCACCCACAGCGTTTTCAAGCGAAGTGCGTGGCGGTTCGCGTGAAGAAAACGCGTCAAAAAAAGACTCTGGCGATGTGAGGGGCATCCAGCATGGCCCGCATTGACCTCGTCGATCTCGCGCACTCCTACGGCGGCAACGCCGCGGCGCCGGAATCCTATGCGCTCAAGCCCGTGACGATGACCTGGCGGCAGGGCGGCGCCTATGCGCTGCTCGGGCCGTCGGGCTGCGGCAAGACCACGCTGCTCAATCTGATCTCGGGGATCGTGACGCCGTCGCGCGGCCGGATCCTGTTCGACGGGGTCGACATCACACCGCTGTCAACCCAGAAGCGTAACATCGCGCAGGTGTTCCAGTTTCCGGTGATTTACGACACCATGACGGTCGGACAGAATCTCGCATTCCCGCTCAAGAATCGCGGGACGCCAAAGAGCGAGATCGACGCGCGGGTCGCCGAAATCGCGCACCTGCTCGACCTGACGCCCTATCTGTCGCGCAAGGCGATGCGGCTGACCGCCGACGCCAAGCAGAAAATCTCGCTCGGCCGCGGACTGGTCCGCTCCGATGTCGCAGCCGTGCTGTTCGATGAGCCGCTGACGGTGATCGATCCCGAATTGAAGTGGCAATTGCGCTCGAAGCTGAAGGCGCTGCATCGCGATCTCGACCTGACGATGATCTACGTCACCCATGATCAGACCGAGGCGCTGACCTTCGCCGATACCGTGGTCGTGATGCATGACGGCCGGGTGGTGCAGAGCGGGACGCCGGCGGAATTGTTCGACAAGCCGGAGCATACGTTCGTCGGTTATTTCATCGGTTCGCCGGGCATGAACATCGTGCCGGCCGAAGTCAAAGGACGCGAGGCCCGGATATCCGGTCATCCGATTGCGCTGAACCGCAGCTACGATCATTTGCCGGCCGGTGCGAAGATCGAACTCGGCGTGCGTCCGGAATTCGTCGATGTCGCGCCGCCGGCGCCGGGCCTGCTGTCGGCCAACATCGAGCGGATCGATGATCTCGGCCGCGTCCGCTTCGCGCGCCTGCGCATCGGCGACGTCAAATTTGCAGCAAGGGTGCCGCCGGGCGTTTCGATCCCCGGTGAGGTCGCCGGGCTGGTCTTCGACCCGTCATACGTTCACGTCTATGCCGACAGCCTGCTGGTCGAGGGGGCTGCGTAATGGACAAGACCATCAATCAGAAGGCCTGGTTCCTGGTGCTGCCGGTATTCCTGGTGGTGGCGTTCTCGGCCATCCTGCCATTGATGACGGTGGTGAACTATTCGATGCAGGACACCTTCGGCAACAACCAGTTCTTCTGGAACGGCGTCGGCTGGTTCAAGGAGTTGCTCGATCCTTCGACCGATCTGGGCTCGCGGTTCTTCGCATCATTGTGGCGCAACCTGTTTTTCTCCGCCGTGATTCTGGCAATCGAAGTCCCGCTTGGAATTGTGGTCGCACTGTCGATGCCGCGCGAAGGCTGGCGGGTCGCCGCCTGCCTCGTGATCCTGGCCCTGCCGCTATTGATCCCCTGGAACGTGGTCGGGACCATCTGGCAGATTTTCGGCCGGCCGGACATCGGCCTGCTCGGCTATGTGCTGAACAATATCGGCATCAACTACAATTATGTGTCCAACGATTTTGACGCCTGGGCCACCGTCATCGTGATGGACGTCTGGCACTGGACCAGCCTCGTGGCGCTGTTGTGCTATGCCGGGCTGAAATCGATCCCGGATGCCTATTATCAGGCGGCCCAGATCGACGGCGCATCGCGCTGGGCGGTGTTCACCGCGATCCAGTTGCCGAAGATGAACCGGGTGCTGCTGATCGCGGTGCTGTTGCGGTTCATGGACAGTTTCATGATCTACACCGAGCCGTTCGTGGTGACCGGCGGCGGCCCCGGCAACTCGACGACCTTCATCTCGATTGAACTGGTCAAGATTGCGCTCGGGCAATTCGACCTCGGCAAGGCCGCGGCACTGTCGCTGGTCTACAATCTGATCATCATCATCGTGTGCTGGATCTTCTATACCGTCATGACCAATGCCGGCGCCGAGCGTCCGGTCGCCAAGGGAGTCGAATGATGCATTCGATCCCCGGACGCCGCATCATCATTTCGCTGTTCCTGATCTTCCTGCTGCTGCCGATCTACTGGCTGGTCAACATGAGCTTCAAGACCAACGAGGAGATCGTCTCGACCATGACGCTGTGGCCGCATCAGCCGACCATCGCCAACTACATTCGCATTTTCACCGACGAGAGCTGGTATTCCGGCTACATCAACTCGCTGAAATATGTGGTCATCAATACCGTGATCTCGATTTCGGTGGCGTTGCCGGCCGCCTACGCATTTTCGCGTTATCGCTTCCTCGGCGACAAGCATCTGTTCTTCTGGCTGCTGTCGAACCGGATGGCGCCGGCGGCGGTCTATGCGCTGCCGTTCTTCAACTTGTATTCGGCGATCGGCTTGTTTGACACGCCCTGGGCGGTGGCATTGGCGCACTGCATCTTCAACGTACCGCTGGCGGTGTGGATCCTCGAAGGCTTCGTGTCCGGCGTGCCACGCGAGATCGACGAAACGGCGTTTCTGGACGGCTACTCGTTCCCGCGATTCTTCATCAAGATTCTGGTGCCGCTGATCGCGAGCGGCATCGGCGTCGCCGCGTTTTTCTGCTTCATGTTTTCCTGGGTCGAATTGCTGCTGGCGCGCACGTTGACGTCGGTGAACGCCAAGCCGATCGCCGCCGTGATGACCCGCACCGTCTCGGCGGCCGGAATGGATTGGGGATTGCTGGCCGCAGCCGGCGTATTGACCATCATCCCCGGCGCGCTGGTGATCTGGTTTGTCCGCAATTACATCGCGCGCGGCTTCGCGCTCGGCAGGGTGTAGGAGGCGCGCCATGGAAAACATCGCATGGATGGCCTGGACGCTTCCGACCGCGATCTTCTTTGTGCTGCTCGCCATGACGCTCGCCGTCATGACCGGGCTTGCCATGGCCTATCCGGAAGCCGAGCGGGTCGGGATCTTGCGGATTCCGACCACGCGCGGCGATCGGCTGTTTATTTCGCTGATCATGGCCGCCGTCATCCACCTGCTGTGGATCGGATTCGTCGGCACCGACCCGATCGCGACGCTGCCGATCGGGGAAGGAATTGAATTGTCGAGCCTGTGGCTCGCCACCGTGATTTCGCTTGTTTCAGCCGTTGCGATTTTCCGCACCGTCTGACGAGCGAAAAAGAGCAGATCCGGGGGCAACCCGGGCCTGAGTATGTTTGTCGCTGCAACGGAGGAAACACCATGCGACACTTGGAGAGAAGGAAGGGTGCTTCGGCCCCGACCCGTTTATTGATGATGACAAGCGCCGTCGCGCTGATGGCAGCCTCGGCTGCGGTCACTGCGCCCGCCTTTGCCGACGAAGCTGCCGCGAAAAAATGGATCGACGCCGAGTTTCAACCCTCGACGTTGTCCAAGGAAGACCAGATGAAGGAAATGCAGTGGTACATCAAGGCCGCCGCACCCTTCAAGGGAATGGAGGTCAACATCACCTCCGAAACCCTGACGGTGCACGAGTATGAAATCGAAGACGCTGACCAAGGCCTTTGAGGAAATCACCGGCATCAAGGTCAAGCACGACATCATCCAGGAAGGCGACGTCGTCGAGAAAATTCAAACCCAGATGCAGTCCGGCAAGAACGTTTATGACGGCTGGATCAACGACTCCGACTTCATCGGAACCCACTTCCGCTACGGCCAGGCGGTCGACTTGACGGACTGGATGGCGGGCGAAGGCAAGGACGTCACCGACCCGATGCTCGACGTCGATGACTTCATCGGCAGGTCGTTCACGACGGCGCCGAACGGACACTTGTTCCAGTTGCCCGACCAGCAGTTCGCGAACCTGTACTGGTTCCGCTACGACTGGTTCTCCAATCCCGAATACAAGGCCAAGTTCAAGGCCAAGTACGGCTATGATCTCGGCGTTCCCGTGAACTGGTCGGCCTATGAGGATATCGCCGACTTCTTCACCAACGACATCAAGGAAATCAACGGCGTCCGGGTGTATGGCCACATGGACTACGGCAAGAAGGATCCGTCGCTCGGATGGCGCTTCACCGACGCGTGGTTGTCGATGGCCGGCAATGGCGACAAGGGCATCCCGAATGGACTCCCGGTCGACGAATGGGGCATCCGCATGGAAGGCTGCCGTCCGGTCGGCTCGTCGGTCGAGCGCGGCGGCGACGTCAATGGTCCGGCGTCGGTCTATTCGATCGTTAAATATCTCGACTGGATGAAAAAATATGCCCCGCCGCAGGCGCAAGGCATGACCTTCTCCGAATCCGGCCCGGTGCCGGCACAAGGCGCTATCGCCCAGCAGATCTTCTGGTACACCGCCTTCACCGCCGACATGGTGAAGCCCGGCCTGCCGGTCATGAATGCGGACGGTACGCCGAAGTGGCGCATGGCGCCGTCGCCGCACGGCTCGTACTGGAAGCAGGGCATGAAGCTCGGCTACCAGGACGTGGGTTCGGCCACCTTGCTGAAGTCCACTCCGCTCGATCGCCGCAAGGCGGCCTGGCTCTATCTGGAGTTCATCAACTCCAAGACGGTAACCCTGAAGAAGAGCCATGTCGGTCTGACGTTCACGCGTGAGTCTGACATCTGGGACAAGTCGTTCACCGAGCGCGCGCCGAAACTCGGCGGGTTGATCGAGTTCTACCGCTCGCCGGCGCGCGTGCAGTGGACCCCGACCGGCAACAACGTGCCTGACTATCCGAAGCTGGCGCAATTGTGGTGGCAGAACATCGGCGATGCGTCGTCCGGTGCGAAGACGCCGCAAGCCGCGATGGACTCGCTGGCCGCAGCCCAGGATTCGGTGATGGAACGTCTGGAGAAATCCGGCGTGCAGGGCGCTTGCGGACCGAAGCTCAACAAGAAGGAGACGGCTGAGTACTGGTTCGCGAAGTCGGCCAAGGACGGCAACATCGCGCCCCAGCGCAAGCTGGCGAACGAGAAGCCGCAGGGCGAAACCATCGACTACGACACCCTGATCAAGTCGTGGCCGGCCTCGCCGCCGAAGCGCGCTTCGAACTGAGACCTGCCAACATCGTCATGGCCGGGCTTGACGAAAGAAAAAACGAAGGCCGGGAGTGATCCCGGCCTTTTTTCTGGCCGTCATTGCGAGGAGCCAATGGGTCGCGCGAATGCGCGCCCGATGACAGGCTCCGTGACGAAGCAATCCAAACTGTTTGCGCGGCCATCCTTGACGGTCGTGCGTCGGTTCAGCACCATGCCCGCCGCCACCCTGGGAGTCCGCCATGCGCATGATTTTTCGTTGCGATCCGGCATTGACCGATTATCTTCCGCGGCCGATCCCGGCGCGCAGCGCGCTTCCGGATTGGCTTCGCGCGATGCCGGCGAAGGCGCATTCGGAAATTCACGGACGCGACATTCGCACCGTGAAGCAATGCCCGCCCTTCATCGACGCGATGGCCCATGGTATTGCGATCCTGCTGCCGTGCGACATTACGGTCGATCGGGGTTCGTTCTCGTGGCAATGGAACATTCCCGAGCCGCGGACACCGGGACATCCACGGGCGCCACTAAGCTTTCATGTCGCGGCGCAATTCGCAGAAGCGCCGTTTGCCAAAGAAGGCCAGGCCGCGCTCAAGTTCAACAGCTTCTGGACCATCGAACTCGAGCCCGGCTGGTCGCTGTTTGCCACCCATCCCGTCAACCGGGACGATCTGCCGTTTCGCCTGATCTCGGGACTGGTGGATGCCGATCGCTTCCATGACGGCGGCATCAATTTCCCGGCGGTCTGGACAAAGCCGGACTTTTCCGGCGTGCTGCCGAAAGGCACGCCCGTGGCGCAGTGCTTCGCGGTGCCGCGCGCCACACCGCACCTGAAATTCGAGAGCTTCGATGAGGCGCACCGGCAGGCCTATTCGAAAACCGTCGCCGACGTGCTGGCCGCGCCCAACGTCTACCGCAAGCATTTTCGCGCGCGCCGCGGGCGGGGATGATCGCCGCGCAGGCGCTTCGCGTTTGTCGCGAATACAACGCAATGTCATTCTCCAAATGGAAGAATTTGCTCGCTGTGTTCTCGGCGGGTGAAGGGATGCCCGTACTTAACGCCACTGCTTTTCTTCAATCGTCCAGTTGCCACCAGGGAGGCTGCCAGGCTTCAAAAAGGCGTTGACGACATTGGCGAGCAGTCGCGCGGCAGAATTGTTGAAGCCATTCGCCGGAAGCGCCTGACCGTAAGCAATGGAACCGGTCGAAAAAACCGCGCCATTATTGGGGGCCGTGAAATACGTCATGTCGGCACGAATGCGGTAGTCGAGGGAGCCGGTGAGACCGGCATAAGCGTAGAGCAGTTCTTCAGTCACCAGCACGTAATTGTCGGAATGTCCGCCTGAAGAGGCGATGATTTTGGTGTGGGGTGGCGTGCCGAGGCTAAGGTCGTAACGATCGAGTTCGACCCCGGCAGCGGCATCGTAGGCAAGGCCTTTGTCTCCAAAAACCTCTCCGTCGATGCCATCGGTGATCCAGGATACGGTTCGGTGCCAGGCATCTGGCATCTTGCGATAGGGAGCTGACGTCTCGAATCCCTCGGCGATAAAGCCGACGCCGGTGAGCTTTTGCGGCGCGCGACCGCGGTTGCGCCAAAGTCCGCTCTTTTCTCCGGTGGTTTGCAGATAGTGTTCGCCCGGCTTGGCCGCCCAGGCGCGCATGCCGGAATCAAGCTTGCGAACCTCCATGCATGCGGGCATTTCGGGGTCAAAGCCAACGACCCAATAGTAACCGTTACCGCCCATATAGATAAGCCGTCCCCCGCCGGCCACATAATCCTCCTGCGCATCAAGCATTTTTTCCGATACGTATTCGGGGTGGGTCCCGGTAATAACGCAGAGGTAGGGACTGAGCAGGTCGAGGCCTTCCCGGTGCAGGTCCTCATCGGTGATGAAGTCGCAGTCGTAGCCCATATGATCGATCCAAGCCACGATGGAAAGATCGGCGGGAAATTGCCACGTTATATTCATGCTCGACATGCGGTACCTTGGTCGCATGTTAACGATTGGGCGCAGATAGGAGGAGAAACAGACGCCGGCATCGTCTTCGTAATGATCATAGGTCGACAGCCCGTATTCGCGGTGTTCGTAGGTCTCGACGTCAAGATCCGTGACAACGGGCGGCTGTCCAGTCATCGGCTGAATGATTTGCGCGTCGAAGCTCAAAGCCTCGTTGGCGTAGGCAAGGTAGCTTGCCGTTGGCACCAGAAAACAGAGTTTTCCGGCCGGTTTCGCTGGCCGCACAACGAACACGATATATTCCTCAGCAATGCCGGTGCCGGATCCGATCCGCAGGCGCATGGCATAGATGCCACTCTTGAGACCGGTCTGCACTGTCATGCGGTTAGATGCTTCCCAGCCGCAATCGGTCACCGCATCGGGGTGGAATTCAATGCCGCCGAATTGGGAAGGATCAATTCGGAAGCAATCGTCCTTGCCGTTCCAGTTCCAACCGGTCATCGCTCGCACGGGGTGATTGAACCCCTTCGCGTGGAGTCCATGGGGGCCGGTGTCGGCCACTTCATGGCCAACGCCATTGGCAGAATAGCCCCTGGAAGTGTCCCAATAGGCGAGCACCGAATCTCCGGGCGGCAATCCGCCCTGCCGACATGCGTCTAATTCGGCGCGGCTCAGGATTCGGTTGCAGATAGCGGGACGGTCAATCTTTCCGGCATAAAGGTCATTTACAAAGGGACCGCGCAGAGCGTGCTCGTCGCGCGCGCCGGCAATGATGAACGGAATCCGCATCTTGTTTTCGGGCTTGAAGCGGAATTGCTGGACAACGTGGCTCGCAAAATCATGGGGAACGACCTTGCCAACAAGCGAATTGTAGCGGTTGAGCACGCCCTCTTGATAAAGTTCAGCGCGGCCGGTCTCCCGATCATATGAAACGCCGACAAGATACCACACTTTCGCAATCAAAGGCAGTTCAGCGGTAACGTAGTCGACTTCGGTACCGTTACCGACCCAAAATTCGAGATGTCCGGCCGGATTGATCCCGAGTGCGTAGCCAATATTGCGAAGCGTATCCCAGCGCCCCAAAATGATTTGGCGGCTTCCTCGCTGCGGCATTGTCGGCCAGATGAAGGCCAAAAGCGAGAAGTTGCCGGCGACGGCTAGCTTGCTTTCCGGATCGGGTACTTCGAGAAAGCTGCCAAGTTGCGTGAACTGCTTCTTCACCGCCCAGCGTCCGTTAACAGGGCTGTCCACCTCGACTTCAACATGACCGGGGCCCGCTTCGCCGGTGTCGCCGTGTATCAGCCTGACGAGTTGTGCATCCGCCTCGCTGGCGCCGTCGCAATTCACATGAAAGGAAATTTCTTCGCCGGGTCGAACAGAAATACGGTTCGCGTAGCCGAAGATCTTTTGTTGAGCCATTGCTACTTCTCTGTCAGATCATTGATGTGGCGAAGAAAGACGCCGTGGCGAGCTTCTTGCAGGGTCGCATAGCGCTCTGCACCGATATAGCGCGGGGATTGACCACGCCGGCCTGAAAAGCTGACGAGGCGGAAAGCGCCATCAGCTTCCGCCTTGACGGCATATTGCTGGCCAAGCGGGCGACGCTGGCACCAGGCCAGAAGCCGTGACAGCGGCTCGCTGGCATGGCGACCGCTGCCGGTTCGATGCTCCTCGATCAATTCATCGTCCAGAACCGAGAGCAGGTATGCGCGTGTCATCCGATCGAAATGAGCGCGCACATCATCGTCCTTATTGATTTGATCTTTCCCGTCCGTCACCGGCATTCGAGTCTCCATCAGCTTTCCAGCAGATCGTGAACGCGCCTCATGAAGACAGCGTGATAGGCCTCATCGAGCGTGCCGTACTCACGGTCATCGACAAGCCGTGGTGAAACGCCGCGAACACCCGAGAAGGCGATGATCTTGTACGGCCCCCGAGGACCCGCGCGGTGGAGGGCGTATTTGTCATCCAGCTTGGCGCGCCGAAAATAGAGCAGTATGCGCTCGAGCCCTTCGGAATGTTGCCCGAGTGGCTGGCGCCGGTGTTCCTCGATTGCCTCGGGCGTAATAAGCCCCTTTAGATAGTCGCGCTGAACCTTGTCGAAGCGCCGAAAGTAGATGCGCGTCCTTGTCATTGCTTTCAGTCGCCTCCTCGGGGAGCGTCTCACCACCTTTTTCGGCGCGGGTCGACCTCCATTCTCCGCGCTTTTTCGCTCGCCAGGCATTGAATTGCCGCCGAATACCGAAATAGCCGTTGTTCAGAAAGAGAACGACGCCCAGCATCGCGGATCCGATGATGAGGTAACGCCAGGGTCCAAGTTCCAGGAGAACGTCACGTAGAAAGATCACGATCAATGTTCCAAGCACCGCGCCTTCCGCCCGGCCAATGCCGCCGATGGTGATCATGGCGAGCCCAAGGAGCACAGTCTGGAAATCGAAGATGGAATAGGCGACCCCACGATACTGTGCCGCATAGAAGCCGCCGATGAATCCGAGCGCCACGGAGGTAAGGAGGAAGATGGTTATTCGCGCCCGCTTGAAATCCACCCCGCAGGCAGCGGCGAAGGCTTCGTGCTTTTCGGGGGCCATCCGCAGGACACGGCCAAGCCGTTTGCCGTTGATAAAGCGGAACAGAAAAAGCGCAGCGATCAGCAGGCACAGCGAGGCGTAGTAAGCAACCATCGATTGGGTGAGCGGCGGCCAGTTCTGGTTGATGAAAGAATCGGCTCCGTAGAGCCCGCCGGAGGCGGCGCCGAACTGCTTCGAGGTGGTGAAGAAGACACGGAACAGCTCGTTGAGGCCGAGGGTGAGGAGGGCATAGTAGAAGCCGTCAAGCCGAAGCGCCGGCGCAGCGATAAGGACGCCAAACGCAAGCCCAATACCAGCTCCGATCGGAGGCATCGCATACCACGGCAGGCCCAGGCGAATGGAGAGCAGCGAGGTGACAAAGGCCGCTGTGCCGACAACGGCATAGGTCGCAAGGGAAAAAATCGACGCCGTCCCGATGATCAGCGTCCAGCAGACGTTGATCGCGGCGAAAATGCCGAAGGTCGCGCCAGCAGTGAGCAACGCGTTCATCTGCGTATCGGGGAAGAGGAAGGGGCCGATCGCAAGCAGAATGAGACTGAGCACCCAGTAGATCGGTCGCCGATCGAGGATCTTTTTCTCCGGGATCGCCGTCTTGCGATTGTAGAGGCCCTTGACGTTGAGCAGGTTCCGTCGCGTCGGCCACCAACGCGTCCGGTTCCAGGTTCGATTGCCGTGATGCGGCCATACGACGAAATATTTGAGCCGTCCGACCGGGTAGGGCGCCACTTTGAACGTGGTGTTCTTGCGCCAGGCATCACGCGGATCGGGTACCCGGGTGGACGGGGCTTCAGAATTGCCGGAAGCCGTTCCCCAGACGGAAAGCGGATTTTTCCAGATATAAGGCTTGGATGGTGCGGGATCGCTCATGCTTATTGTTCGCGTGCTTTGTCGACCAGCCCGGAAATGCCGCGCGGTCGCACCATCAGAACCAGGATGATGACGAGGAATTGGGTCATCAGGACAAACTGACCGCCCAGGAATTTATTGGTCAGCGCTTCAACGAGACCGAGAAGGATCGCTGCTATCACAGCCCCCTGTACAGAGCCGAGTCCGCCGCAGAGCGCGATGGACACGCCCTTGATGAGCGGAGTAAGCCCCGAAAAAGGTGCGATGTAATAAGTCTGGGAAAGCAGCACGGAGGCAAGGCCGGCCATTGCGCCGGTCAACGCCATCACATACAGGCCCGTACGGCGAATGCCGATGCCGACGATCGACGCAGCGTGCGGATTCATCATCATTGCTCTGATTTCAAGCCCGCGCCGGCTGGAGCGCATCCACATGACAGCGCCGATGAGCATGGTGGCCGAGCAGACAACAATACCGATCTTGTCGGCAGTCAGCGTGATGTCGAAAAACTTCAGCTTCCACCGTCCGAATATGTCGGGGAGCGACTTCGAGTTCGGCCCGAAGATCATCAGAAACAACTGGCTGCCGATCAGGCTGATTGCCAGAGTTGCAATCATGCCCCTTGAGGTGAAGGCGGGCTTGTCATGGAGGGGAATGAAGACGAGGAGGCAGACGATGATTCCGCCGACCGCACCGGCGAGGATACCCGCGCCGGCGATCAAAAACGGGTTCTTGGATATCTCGGTCGAGACCAGCCAGGCCGCGTAGCCGGCAAAGGAGAAGATAAACCCATAGGCGAGGTTGACGAGACCGAGACTCGACCAGGTGATCGATACGGCGATGGCTATGAGGCCGTAGATCGCAGCGACCGTGATGGCGTTGATGATGACGAAGGCGATGTCCATCAATGGCTGCCCGACAGACGAAAGGACGACGAGGCCTCACCCTTCAGCTTGCCTGCGTGCATTCCAATGATGCGATCGACCTTGCCCTCGAGGAGGGCGACGTTCTGCTCAGCAATAAACATCGCGCTGTCCTTGAGGTCGATGGCAAGAAGCGCTTGCATCACGGCTATGCCGAGTTTCGGTGCGAGCCCAAGCGATGGCTCATCGGAAAGGTAAAGCTTTGCGTCGGTCATGAGCCCTCGACCGATCGACACCATTCGACGCTCGCCGCCCGAGAGACGTCCGACCGGTGTCTTCATGAGCTTCCGTAGCGGTTCGAAAATGCGCAGAACGCGTTCCTTGCGCTCTTTACGGGTTCGCCAGGCCTCGGGCGTGAAGGCGCCGGAGTCGAGATGTTCTTCCACCGTAAGCCCCTGGAAGATCTCGTCCCCCTGCGGCATGATGGCCAGGCCTTGCCGAACGATCTGGTGGGTATAGCGCCCCGGGCCCTGGCTGCGGGTTCGTCCGATCTGCTTGCCGTTGAGAAGGATGGATCCGCGTTGCCAGCCGGTAAGTCCAGCAATGGCGTAGAAGAGCGTCGTCTTTCCATGGCCGTTGAGTCCAACGATACCAACCCTTTCACCAGGATAGATAGCGAGATCAAGGTCGTGAATAACCCTCAAGGGTCCGTAACCGGCGGAAAGACCCTCAATTTTCAGAACTTCGGTCATCACCGCGCTCACTGGGTCTCGAAATAGGCCGCTCGGACGGCGGGGCTGTCGATGATCTCCGCGAGTTCACCACGCGCGATGATCTCGCCGGCATCCATCACAATCACTCGGTCCGCAATGGATTCGAGGAGTTCGATGCGGTGCTCGACGATCAGAACCGCAACATTCATTTCCTTGGACAACATTCGCAGGATCTGGTCGATTTCGTCGATCTCTGCGTTGATGAGCCCGGCAGCAGGTTCGTCCATCAGGAGAACCTTGGGGTGGCGCATCAGCAGACACGCCATCAGCAGCTTGCGTCGCTCAAAGGTTTTCAGGCTGACAGTCGGCCGGTCGTAAGGCACCCGGAAGTGAACGAGATCGGCACTGTATTCGGCGTCAAAGCGAGTTAGCCAAGGACGGAAGGCCTGACGCGCCGCTTTCATCGTCTCACCCACGGTCAGTTCTTCGGGCACGATGGGTGTTTGGTAGGTACGTCCGATACCAAGCCGTGCCCGCTCGAAGAGCGATAGGCCGTTGATGTCCTGTCCCTCGAAATAGACTTTGCCGGTCTTGGGGCGATAACGCCCCGAGAGGATTTCGAGGACGCTCGTCTTTCCGGCGCCGTTCGGTCCGATAATGCCGAGGACTTCGCCCTCACGAAGATCGAGAGAGATATTCCTCAGCACTTCGCGGCCACCCAGATCCAGCGACAGGCCTTCGCAAGAGAAGTATGGCGTCTCCGGCATGCCCCCTAGGCCTACTACTTACCACCAAGGCGATGGACGAAGCTTGGATTCGGCAATTTCGGTCGGCCAGATAATCTTGTGATGACCGTCCTGCACTTGCACGAAAAGCTGGCTCATTCCCTTCTCCAGCTCTCCAGCTTGATTACCAAAGCCGTTGTCCGGGAAATGTAGCGCTTCCTGGAATTCATTGTTCATGTTCATCATGCCGCAGACGCCGCGATAGGGATTTTCCCGAATCCACTTGCAGTTGGCTTCGAAATCTTCCGGCTTTTTCGTCGCTTCCCACGATCGCTTGAGGTACTGGACGATGTCATAGCCGTTGCCGGTATAGACGAGGCCCATGTTGCCGACGAATTTCGGGAAGCGCTTGAGGTATTTTGCGCGGAATTCCTGTCCCGTTTTGTCGCCGTAAACTCCCAGCACCGTGCTCCAGCAAAAGCCTTCCGTCGCCGATCCTCCGAGTTCGAGGAATTCAGGCTGCGAAGGCCCATATTGCAAATAGACGATTGCGCCGGGCACGGGGTCCGCAATGAACTGTTTGCAGAAGGCAGCGTATTCGGCTGCGACCCAGTGGTCGATCATGATGGCCCCAGCATCGACTTCCTTGAGTTTCTGAATAACCGGGCCCCAATCGTTGACCGGATACTGGATGTCGGTCACCGCTGCGAGTTCGAAATTGTATTTCGGGATAAACTCCCGGGCCGCTTTTAGAATCGTCTGGCAATAGCCAACTTGCTCGGCGACAATATGTATTTTGCGGTTCTTGGGCTTCCAGACACCGGTTTGCTCCATCTTGGTCAGCCAAAGCGGGTAGGTCCAACCGTAGTTAACCTCCGAGGGGTCGGTTTGGAGCACGTGGCTATATTTTTTTGGCTCCGCTTTGTAAGCGATCGTCGCGTTCCGCTGCGTATTCCCCTGCAAATAGGGGCATTTATACTTGGCGGATTCGTCCATCGCTGGAATTGGAGCGAACAGGAAGGCGTTGGAGATCGCGTGCACCTTCTTGTCGATGCAAGCAGCGATGGCTTGGCGGCAGCTTTCGGGATTAAGCTTGTCGACGTCGGGCACGAATAACTCGATCTCACGCCCAAGCACGCCACCGGCCGCATTGATTTCCTCAATAGCCAAATTAGTGCCATTCAGATGGTCAGTGTCGTCGGCCACGCCGTAGGGGGTGGAAAGAGACGATGGAACGCCGATCAACAACTTGTCTTTGCCGGCGGCGATCACGCCAGGCGCCGTGAGCCCAGCAACCGCAGCAGCGGCGGAGCCAGCGGCGATTTTCAATGCCTTGCGTCGTGACACTGGATGGATGGTCGCGATCGGTTTGCTTTTTGCATTCAACGTCATCTCTACCTCCTGGCTTGATCTCTCGGCGTCGTTTCCAATGCGTAAGCGGAATTCAGAACGATGTCGTCGTACCGTTACGCTCAGATGTCGAGAAGCCACACGGTACTTCGACTTCGCGCTGAGTGTTGGCCTTGCGAAATAAATGACGGAGAACGTAGCTTGAAACTGCCGATCCAGATCGATTGAACGCCGACGTTCACGCCAGATTAGTGGTGATCTTTCGAGGTGATATAATTGCCTTGCCCAACGCGTTCTGCATCCCGATAGCGGGTAAAAACCAACTGTTCTGTCAGAGAAACATTATTAACTATTAGGAAATATTGTCAAGTTCCACGGTGGGACAAATATTTGCAAACTGCATTTTGGCGTCGGAAGAAGGGCCTGGCAGTTGATGGACACGCAAGCCCTGCGCATTCCGCGAGTTGCTTTGTCCACTTCTCTGCTTCTTGTCGAAGGTGGATGCCCGACCCCATCACGCAAACCAGCGCAAACACTTCACGCTGGCCGAGGGGAAAAATCGGTTTGCTCTATTCCGGCCGAGGATCGCCGTTGTCGTCGATTGCTTTTTGCCGCCGCTTCATAGCGATTGCAGCGGTCCACGCTGCGCAAATTAGCCCTCCGATGAAGTCCCATCGGTTTGGACCGGAAATCATCCGGCTAATTGCGATGGTAACAATACCACCCGCGACGCCTGCCAGGACTGCGAGAAGATCGAGCGCGCCCGGCAATTGATCGAGCTTGATAAGTCGGATAGCCTTTTCCATGACGCCGCCTTGCTGACAGCAGGCACTGACTTCGAAAAACGGGATTGTACGGCCGGTAATGATTGGTCGCTCGGCCTGGCGCCAGGTTCGTGACCTTCGTCACGGTCTTGCGTCGCGCGGCGGTATCGATCGCGCCATCGCGGACTACGTCCTCCGGCTTAAACCGGCAGTTGCGAACCAGGCGTGCAGGCTTTACGCTTTAGGCGTGCGGCACCCGATCGACATCGCCATCATGTTTGCAGCCCTTTGGCTGCTGGGGTCGATGGTCCTCGACTATCTGACGCCCAAGGAATTGACGGTTTACATGATCGCCGCGGCGACCGCGCCGGCGGTGATTGGTACGGGACTTTCCTATTATTTGCGATTTCCGACCATCGATTTCATGTTGATATTGACAACACTTTGGTTGGTTGCGGTGCTGACGATGGAGTGGATCTCGCCGGTGCCGTTGCCTGGTTTCCTGATTGGCGCGGCATTCGCGCCGGTATTGATCGTGGGAGCCATCCTGCACTGGCACCGTTACCGATCGCGCAAGCGTTCGGGTTGAAAAGGGTATGAGTCCACTTTTCCGGTATGATAGCGCAAACGCCAACTTGCCCTCATGGTTCTTGAGGCGGCGATGTGAACGCGAATGACCGGCAGCGTGAGTGCGCTGCGTCACGGACGGCCGCGGGGTCTCCCTTAAACATTCATCGAGCAGGACGAGCGTCCCACTCGAAACCAATACAGGAGATTCGCATGACCGACGTTTTCATCATTTTGAGCGATGCCGAACTGGATCAGATCTCGGGCGGCGCTTTGCATATGCCGCAGCCCCCTACGCCGGGCCATAATCCCTGGCATTTGCCTCAGCCACCGATCAGCGCGATCACGCTGTTTAGCAATCCGGAATTTTACGTCAGGGGCACCACGACGATGAAGGCGTTCTAAAGCCGCCCATCGTGCAGGCCTCGCCTCACGCGCTTTTCCGGTTCGTACCCTAACCGCCGAGTGAGCGGCGCAGCGATGCTTCGTCGAGCCACAGGCGGCCATGTGAGGCCGAGGTCAGCGCCATCGCGATCTTGCCGAAGGCTTGCGGACGCAGCCGATAGGCTTCGCGATAGGCACGCATGGCGCTGTCGAGATCGCCGCCTTCCTGCAGCACGATGCCGAGATTGAGCGCCGCCTCGGCATAATCGGGCTTCTTGTCGAGCGCCTTGCGGTAGGCGGCGGCAGCTTTTTCGTAGTCGCGCAGGTCCTGGCGGACGAGGCCGAGATCGAACCAGACCGGCGCTGGCGCATCCGTTACCGCCGCGCGTTCGAGATATGTCGCGGCGAGGGTGGTGTCGCCATCTTCCCACGCCAATCGTCCGAATCGAGCCGCGGCCTCCCGGTGCTGCGGAACGACATCCAGGATCGCCCGCCAGGCTTCGCGCGCCTGCGGCCGGAGACCCGCCTGGTCCAGCGTCCGCGCCTTTTCGAGAAAGGCGTCCCGTTGCGGCTTGATCGTGATCGCGCGATCGAGATGCGACAGGGCCGCATCGAAATCCCCGGCGGCGCGGGCGATGCGCGCGGCCAGAAGATGTGCCGCGGCATTGCCGGGCTTCCTGGCCAGACTGGTCTCGACGTGTTTGCGGGCCGGCTGGATTTCGTTCTTGGAGAACAGCACGGCAGCCAGCAGATGATGCAGCATCGGCTCGCCCGGCGCGCGGGCGAGACCTTTTTCGCAGAGGAGGCGTGCCTCGTCCGGCCGGCCGGAATTGAAGGCGGCCGTCGCGCGACGAACGATGCTCTCGGCGCTGGGCTGATTCATGTCGGGTAGCACTATATCCGTCATTGCGAGCCAACGGGTAGCGCGAATGCGCTCCCGATGACAGGCTCCGCGAAGCAATCCAGCGAGCACAGGCGGTATGGATTGCTTCGTCGCGTTGCCCCCTCGCAATGACGGCGAGGAGGGCCTATTGCGCCGCGTCGAGGGCTTCGCCGAGCACCGGGTAATCGGTGTAGCCCTTGGCGCCGCCGCCATAGAACGTCGCCTTGTCCGGCGTGTTGAGCGGCGCACCGCTCCTGAAGCGCTCGACCAGGTCGGAGTTGGCGATGAACGGCTTTCCGAACGCGATCAGGTCGGCCTCGTTGGCCGCGAGCACCTTGGCGGCAAGCGTGAAATCATAGCCGTTGTTGGCGATATAGGCGCCCTTGAAGCGCTTGCGCAAGGAAGCGTAGTCGAACGGCGCGATGTCGCGCGGGCCGCCGGTGGCGCCTTCGATGACATGGATGTAGACCAGCTTCTGCGCATTGAGATGATCGACGATGTAATCGAACAGCGGCTGCGGGTTGCTGTCGGAGACGTCGTTGGCCGGCGTCACCGGCGAAATCCGAATCCCGGTCCGCTCGGGTCCGGCTTCCGCCGTCACGACCTTGGCGACTTCAAGCATCAGCCTGGCACGGTTCTCGATCGAGCCGCCGTAAGCATCGGTGCGTTTGTTGGTGCCGTCCTTGGCGAACTGATCCAGCAGATAGCCGTTGGCGCCATGAATCTCGACGCCGTCGAAGCCGGCTTCCAGCGCGTTGGCCGCGCCGCGTTTGAAGCTTTCGATGATGCCGGGGATTTCCGAAAGCTCCAGCGCGCGGCATTCGGAGATCTCGGCGAATGTGCCGCCCACAAAAGTCTTGCCCTTGGCGCGGATCGCCGACGGCGCGACTGGGAGCTGGTTATTTTCCTGCAAGGTCACATGGGAAATGCGTCCGACATGCCAGAGCTGGATGAAGATGCGGCCGCCGCGCTCATGCACGCGGTCTGTGACCTTGCGCCAGCCGGCGACCTGTTCCTTCGAATAGATGCCGGGGGTGTCCTGATAGCCCTGGCCCTGCTGCGAGACCTGGCTCGCTTCGGTGATCAACAGGCCGGCGGAGGCGCGCTGCCCGTAATATTCGATCGCAAGCGGGTTCGGCACCAGGCCCGCGACCGCACGGTTGCGCGTCAGCGGCGCCATCACGAAGCGGTTGGGCAGGGTGATTGGCCCGAGTTTGTAGGACTCAAGCAGTTTGGTCGGCTGGCTCATGTCAGGGTTCCGGAAAAATGGATGGTGCGTGGTGAACAGTAAATGGCAGGTGGTTATTCCTAGCACCGCGGCAATACCGCGAGCTATTCGGATATCGCGGGTTAGGCGCGCACGATGCCGGCGAGGTGGCCGCCGTCGAGAAACAGGGTCTGCGCATTGATGTAGGATGATTTATTCGAAATCAGAAACAGCGCAGTATAAGCCACCTCCCAGCCGGTGCCCTGGCGGCCGAACGGCACTGTCACCGCCCGGTCGGCCCGCCTGCGGCTGGCGTCGCGGCCCATCGGCGTATCCATGAAACCGGGCGCGATCACATTACAGCGAACGCCCTTTTCCTCGCCGGCGCGGGCGATTGCGCGGCCGAGCGCGATCTGGGCGGCCTTGGAGGATTCATAGGCCGGGTTGCGGCCATTGGCGCGCTGGCTTGCCATCGACGACATCAGGATGACGGAGCCGCCGGGCGCCATCAGTTCCAGCGCCTTCTGCGCGAACAGCATATGGCTGCGCACGTTGACGGCGAAATCGGTGTCCCAGGCTTCCGCGGTCATTTTCGACAGCGGCAATCCTTGCGAGATACCGACATTCAACGCGAGCCCGTCGAGGCCGCCGAGCTTGCCGGCGCAGCGCTCCACCGCCGGCGCGATCGCGGCAACATCCGCGACGTCGACGATCTCGGCGAAAGCCTTGCCGCCTTCGGACGTGATTTGCGCGCAGGTGTTGTCGACCGCCTCCCGGTTGACGTCGATGCAGGCGACATGCGCGCCCTCGCGCGCGAACAGCACCGACATCGCGCGGCCATTGCCGATCGGCGGATCCTCATCGACGATGTTGCGCTGGCCGGCGCCGACCACGATGATGCGGCGGCCCGTGAGCCTGCCATGATTTTTTGCCAGCCCCAGCGCTTCGGCATGCAGCGATGCGGCGGGATCGGGATGTTTCGGCGCCTGCGTGGTGGTGGACATGGCAGCTTCTCCCTGAGCTTTTTGTTCTTGTTTGTTATTCTATGCGTCATTGCGAGCGAAAGCGAAGCAATCCATACGGCCGCCAAGCAAGCATGGATTGCTTCGTCGCTATCGCTCCTCGCAATGACGTCGACGCGTCAGCTCACGCCGAGGAAATCGCGCTTGCCGATCTCGACGCCATTGTGCCGGAGAATGTCGTGCGCGGTGGCGGCGTGGAAGTAGAAATTCGGCAGCGCGAAATGGCTGAGGAACTGTTGTCCCTTCACCGTCATGGTCTTGTCGGGGCCGGCGGGGAAGGTGACGTCGCGGGCGTCGGCGCCGTCGAACTGCGCCGGCTTGAACGCCTTGACATAATCGGCGGTCTTCGTCAGCCGCTGCTTCAACTCCTCAAACGTCTTTTCGGTATCGGGCGTTGAGGGCACCTCGCTATGGGTCAGCCGTGCGCAGCCCTTGGCGGCGAAATCGCTGGCGAGCTGGATCTGCTTGCTCAGCGGCAGCATGTCCGGGAACAGCCGCGAGCCGAGCAGCACCTCGGGCTGGATGTTCTTTGCGCTGCAATGCGCTTCGGCCTTGCCGAGGATGCCGGTGAGGCTGCCCAGCATTTGCAGATAGGCGGGGACGACGGCGTCGTAAAAGGACATGTGATGCTCTCTGTTGGTGGGGGATATCGATCGCTAGGCAAACCGTTGGGACGGCGGCAGATGAATACAACTCTTCAGGCCGCTGTTCCTAGCTAGATATTCCAGAGGCATTTCCAATAGCGCCAAAACGCTTCTCCCCCGTCATCGCCTCGCTTGCAGCGGGACATGACGGTTGATGGCCTACTGGCTCCCGCGCATTTTCGCCAGCAATTCGGCGGTGGGCCAGGAATCCGCCGGCAGGCCGTATTTGACCTGCATCGCCTTGACGGCGGAACGGCTCTGCTGGCCGAGCACGCCGTCGACCTTGCCGACATTGAAGCCGGCGCGCACCAGAAGCCCCTGCAGTTCCTTGATCTCGTTGAACGGCAGTTGCGCGATCGTCCCCGAAGGCCGCCGCATCGGCGGCGCACCGGCGATGCGGGTGGCGAGATAGCCCGCCGTGGTTGAATAGATCAGCGAGTTGTTCCACTCGGTATAGGCGGCGAAATTCGGATAGGCCAGGAACGCCGGCCCCATCCGGCCCATCGGCAGCAGCAGCGACGACGGCAATTCGTCGTTCGGCAGCGGCTTGCCGTCGGGATAGGTGACGCCGAGCTGCGCCCATTTCGAACGCGGCAGCTGGATCGTCAGATCGGCCTGATCCCACGGTAATTCCTGCGGCGCGCGCACCTCCTGCAGCCACGGTTCGCCGCGCCGCCATTTCAATCCGTTGGCGATGTAGTTCGCGGTCGAGCCGATCACGTCCTCCGGGCTGCGCAAGAGATTGCGGCGTCCGTCGCCGTCATAATCGACGGCATAGTTGAAATAATGCGTCGGCAGGAATTGCGTCTGGCCGAGTTCGCCGGCCCAGGAGCCGACCATTTCGTCAGGCTCCAGATCGCCGCGATCGATGACCTTCAGCGCGGCGATGGTCTCGTTGGCAAACATCTCCGAACGCCGGCAATCATAGGCCAGCGAGACCAGCGAGCGCAGCGTCGGCAGGTTGCCCATATTGGCGCCGAAATCGCTCTCGAGGCCCCAGAACGCGGCGATCACCGCCGGCGGCACGCCATATTGCTTTTCGGCGCGCGCAAACGCGGACGCATAGGTCCTGATCTGGGCCTGGCCCTGCTGCATCCGGGACGGGGCTGCCATGCGGCCGGCGAACTGGGTGAAGATCTGCCCGAACACGCGCTGGCCGCGATCGCGATTGACGATGCCCTGATCGTAGACGAGATACGGCGAGGCCTCGGCCATCGCGCGTTGCGACACGCCGGCGGCGACCGCCTGTTGTTTCAGATCGCCAAGAAAACGCTCGAACGACAGGCCGTTATGGCAGGACGCCGTGCGTTGCGACGGTGCCGCGGCTGGCCTCGGTTTTGCCGCGGCACGCCTCGGCGATGCCGCCGCCGGTTGGTCTGGAGCCGGCGTGAATTGAGCCAGTGCTGCGGATGAAAAAACCAGCGACAGCGCGAAGCTCGCGGCTGCCATTCGAAGTCCAGGCAAGGGGATCGGCATCGAACTCACGGGTGATTGATGGAAAAGGCGAGGCGGGGCCCTATATTAACGTCCGCAGCGCGGATTGGCGAAGCCAATTTGCTATCCGTCCCCATTTGCTGCCAATTGACGCCCTGTCAAATGCCTGAAGCAAAATAACCGCCCGGAGCCAAAACGAATGACCGAACCATCCGCCTACACGCCGCCGAAGGTCTGGACCTGGAACAAGGAAAACGGCGGCCAGTTCGCCAGCATCAATCGTCCGATCGCGGGTCCGACCCATGACAAGGAGTTGCCGATCGGCCGTCATCCGATGCAGCTTTATTCGCTGGCGACGCCGAACGGCGTCAAGGTCACGGTGATGCTGGAAGAGCTGTTGGCGCTCGGCCATCGCGGCGCGGAATATGATGCGTGGCTGATCAAGATCGACGGCAATCAGTTCGGCAGCGGCTTTGTCGCGGTCAATCCGAATTCCAAGATCCCGGCGCTGATGGACCGCAGCGGGCCGACGCCGATCCGGGTGTTCGAATCCGGCTCGATCCTGTTGCATCTCGCCGAGAAATTCGGAGCCTTGCTGCCGGCGAGCGGCCAGGCCCGCGCCGAGTGCCTGTCCTGGCTGTTCTGGCAAATGGGCAGCGCGCCGTATCTTGGCGGTGGCTTGGGCCACTTCTATGCCTATGCGCCGAGCAAGATCGAATACGCGATCGACCGCTTCGCCATGGAAGTGAAGCGCCAGCTCGACGTGCTCAACCGGCGTCTCGCCGACAACGAATATCTGGCGGGCGATCAATACACCATCGCCGATATCGCGGTGTGGCCGTGGTACGGCGGCCTGGCGCAGGGATTGTTGTACGGCGCCGGCGAATTCCTCAACGTGCAGGAATATACCCACGTGCAGCGCTGGACCAACGCCATCGCCAAGCGCCCGGCCGCGCGGCGCGGCCGCATGGTCAACCGCACCTGGGGCGAGCCGTCCAGTCAATTGCACGAGCGCCACGACGCCAGCGATTTCGAGACCAAAACCCAGGACAAGATCGACCCCAAGATCGACCCCAAGATCGACTCCAAGATCGGCGAAAAAATCGCCGAGCCGGCCAAGGTGTAAGCCGCGAGGGCGTCGACGAAGGAGCGGCAATGAGGCGACGGAAGCTCTTCGCGCTTGTTCGAAGCACGAGCTTCTTCGTCGCCTTGTTGGGATGCCTTGTCGGCGCCGATGCAAAGGCAGAGCCCGCCGCGGTGTATTTCGCCAGTGGCGACGGCACCACGCACCTGGTCGGCTATTTGTTCGCGCCGGGCACGTCAGGTCCGCATCCGGCGGTGGTGATGTTGCATGGCAGGGCGGGGCCCTATTCCGCCAACATCAACGAAGACTGCACGCTGGTCGCCAGGGATGTCAGTTCGCCCTGCAACGCCTCGTCGCTTTCGAAACGCCACGAGGCGTGGGGTAATTATTGGGCCGATCATGGCTATCTCGCTTTGCTGCCGGACAGTTTCGGGCCTCGCAACAAGGGCCACGGTTTCGGACGGTTCAGCCATGGCGATCCGGAGCGGGAGGACGTCAACGAGCGCAGCGTTCGTCCGCTCGACGCGGAAGGCGCGCTCGCCTATCTGCGATCGCGCGCCGACGTCGTGCCGGATCATATCTTTCTGCAAGGCTGGTCGAACGGCGCCAGCACGGTGCTGAATGTCATGTACCGGCAGGCCACAAAATCCTCCGGCGGTTTTCGTGCCGCGATGGCATTTTACCCGGGATGCGGCCCTCACGCGTTGATTTCACAGGACTACAAGGCGGCGTCGCCGGTCACGGTCTTTCTTGGCTCCGACGACGAAGAGGTGTCGCCGGTGACTTGCCATCGGGTGCTGGACCCCGCGCGAACGGGCGGCAGCCCGCTCGAGATCGTCGACTATGCCGGCGCGACCCATGATTTCGACGATCCTGGAAAAAAGCGTCAGTCGATCGAGGCCAACAGAACCGCGCTGGACGACGTGCTGCGGCGGGCGTCCGGTTTGTTTGCGAAGTGAAGCGGTAGATTTTCCTGAATCGGCCAACTCGCACAAAAACGGGCTGCCCGTTCAGGGCAGCCCGTGCCAGGTTGTTGCCGTCAGCCGCGGTGCTGGTTACCAGCCAACCGCGTTGAAGGTGACACCGCTATCGGCGCAATAGGTGTTGCCATTCTCGTCATAATAATAGGACGAGCAGGTTCCCTGATAGGAATAGTCAACCGGGTCGTCATAATAGCCGTACCCGCCATAATAGCCCAACCCGCCGAAGCCAAATCCGCGGACGAAGTGCCGGTGGCCATGGCCATGATGCCAGCCGTGTCCATTCCAGCCATGTCCATTCCAGTTACGTCCGGCAACCACCGCTGCGCCGGCAGGCATCGCCGCGAAGCTGCCGCGAATGGCGTTATTGCGCATAGCCCCGCTGTGGAAGGCTGCGACGTTTCCGCTACGGACGGCGCCGATGTTTCCGCCGCGGAAGGCTGCGACGTTCCCGCTATGGACGGCGCCGATGTTTCCGCCGCGGAAGGCTGCGACGTTCCCACTATGGAAAGCACCGACGTTGCCACCACGGAACGCAGCTACGCCGCCGCCTCCGCGGAAGCCACCCATGCCGCCGCCGTGGAAGCCACCCATGCCACCTCCGCCGTGACCGCCACCGCCATGGCCGCCCGCCATCGCGCCGGTCGCCATTGTTGTTGCAAGGGCCGCGGCCATCGCACCTGCGATAAGCTGTTTCCGCATCGGAGCCTCCTTCAATTTGCTTCGTCGCCAATCGACACTGCCGGGACAACGACGAGGGAGATCGAATGGTTGCGTCGAATTCGCATCAAACCTGCACAACTATTCGTTATGATTGAGCGGCTATTTGACGCGTGCGGCGCGCGGGCCATCCGCAAACGGAAGATGCAGCTTGGCTATTCCGCTACAGGGGCTGATTTTCGTTTTGGTGCCGCGCGTTCTCGCTTCGCGGCGACCCTGCGCGCCGCCGCTAACGCCGCTCGCGCCCATGTGACAAGCTCATCGGGGTCGTCGAACAGTCGCTCCGGCGCGCGCCAAAACGAGAGATCTATGGTGCCGCCCTTCTTCGCGTAGTTGAGGGGCGGAAACGACTGGGCTTCCCTGAAGGTAGCGCGGTTGTCGTCATCGACCCTGAAGTAGAGCGTGTTGTCCCGCACCATCCCGAGCATCACCCCGTCGCAGAACACGCCGGTCTTGCCGAACATGCCCCGCATGGTGACGCGACCGAGCGGAGCGAATTGCTCACGCAGGAACTGGGCAAAGCTGTCGCTTGCAACCATCCTCGATCTTTCCCTGGTCCCGGTCCGCAGGGCGGAATGGCGCCAGCATAGTCCGCCGTTCACCTGTCATGAAGGGGAGAGTTGCGCCGCCTCATGCGGCAGGCTGGAGCGTTTTCCAGCGAAGTGGATGCCGGTTCGCGTGAAGAAAACGCGTCAAATAAAGAACTAGAGACTTTTCCGTTCCGATTCCATCGGAACGGAAAAGTTTCTAGCCAATCCGCTTCTCGAAGAACACGCTGGTCACAATCGATTGCGGCGGCATCAGCGCATAATCGCCGAACGCCGGGCAGCGCCGGAATCCGGACCGCGCATAAAGTTGCATCGCGGCGATCTGGTTGTCTCCGGTCTCCAGCCGCAACCATGAAAGCCCGGCATTGCGTGCTTCCGCTTCGAGCCGCGCCAGAATGGCGCCGGCCACGCCCAGTCTCCGCGCGGCATCCCGCACATACATGCGCTTGACCTCGGCGAAATCATCAAACAGCGCCACGCCGCCACAGCCCACCGCGGCACCGTCCAGCCATGCAAGGAAGAACCGGATGTGCGGTTGAAACAGCGCATCGAGCGCCAGGCCATGCCGCTGCTCGGGCGTATACTCCGCCGCGAGAACGGTCTCGAGTTCATCGATGAGCGAGCGCACCTCTTCGGTAGCGCTCGGCGCGAGTTCGATGCGGACGCCGCTGGGATTCATCGATGCTCCAATCCGTCTTCCTTTTCGTCATGGCCGGGCTTCGTCCCGGCCATCCACGTCCTTCTTGTTCGAGTGCCGTCAAGACGTGGACGCCCGGGACATAGGCGAGCGGAAGCGACGCCGTCCTTCGGACGGCAGTGCCCGGGCATGACGACGTTCGCTGCAAGGACAAGGTCTTCTCCAAACGTCATTGCGAGGAGCGGAGCGACGAAGCAACTCTTCGGGATGCAAAGGTTGGATTGCTTCGCTTCGCTCGCAATGACGGCCTCAATTGATGGGCTGCCGACTTAGACTTTCAGGATGAGGTCCTCGTGGTGAGTAGCGCGGCAGCGCCGCGCGTCTCGAACCACGCGATCATGATCGACCCCTTCGAAAATCACCTACCCATGCGTCGGCCAGTGCCGCTCGCGGAACCAGACCCGGTAGTCCGACGACATCTTGGCGCGCTGGGCGGCAGGGCGCGCGGCGCTTGCAGGTTGCGGCTTCGTCGGTGCCTTCCTTGGCGGCCCAGCGTAATTCGGCGCAGTCGTTCGGGTTATAGGCCATCTCGAAATCGGACGCCCGGTCGAGCACGTCCTTGAGCGACAAGGTCCAGGGCGAGCCGTCGCTGCGGGTGTAGGTGATCTTGCGCGAGGCCAGTTCTGAAGCGAGCACGGCCTGTAACTGGCCCTTCATGTCCGCGGCGCTCTTGCCGGCCGGTATCGCGAAGCGGTCGGCGCGCCGCGCGACGTGATCGGGAAATCCGCGCACCACATCGATCGCGATCAGCAGGCGAAAGTCGCGCGCCGGCGTCGAGAAGTCTTCCCAGGCGCCCGACGCCTCGAAGATCGAGGCGCCGTTCGGCATCGCGGTGTCGCTGCCGGCCTTCTCCTGCCATTTCCGTCCGTTCTCCACGGACGTGACGCGGGTCTTTACTTGCTCGTTGAGGCTCGCGACCGCGTCCGTCATCGCCTTCACCGGATCGAGCGGTTCGGGCGACATCACGTCATCCATGCGATCGTAGAAATTCTCCATGCTCATCTGCGATTGCTCGAGCGAGAAATCGCCATATTGCGGATTCTTGGCGATCTCGGCATTGCTCAGCCGCCGCAACGGGCCGTTCTTTTCGCGCACGATGGGGCGGAAATGCTTGAAGCCGGGGCTGCCGAGCGCGGGATCGTGCGCGAACAGGAAATTGCCGCGCCAGAAACGCTTGCGGGTGATCGATCCGTCGGGCTCGGCGTCGACGGCGAGGAAGACGCCCGGCTTGCCGTCCACCTCCGGCACGAGGTGCACCAGGATCAGAACGTGGCCATAGGGGTCGGCGTACACCGTTCCGGCGCGCAGCGCCTCTCGGGTCAGCGGCACCGTGTAGAAATCGGTGGTGTCGTCATTGCCGGCGACGCGCACCGCGCCGGTATGGACGACGTCGCCGACATCGCGCAGATATTCGCCGAAATTCGTCGGGTGCTTCGGCTTCGGCGGCGGCGGTTTTGCCGCCGGACCGCCCGGAGCATCCGCTTGCTGTCCGGTCAGCACTCCAATCAGGCCCGGCGCGCGCGGCGGTGGCGCGCCCGGCGTGGCCGACGCGGAGTCCGGCTCGGGCGGCGCCGGCGGACGCGTCAGCTCGGGATGCTCCATGTCGAACCACTGGGCGCATTTGGGCGGCCGGCCGCCGAAGCCGCGCGAGCAATTCGAATAGCCGAACGGCAAGCCCATCTTGTAGGCGAAATAGGCGCGCAGGAAATAGACGAAGTCGGCGCAGTCCGGGCGAAGGCCGCTCTTGCCGTTATCTTCGCCGCGGCCAAGATGGTTGAACAGGAAATTGCGCGACCGGTCGTGCAGCACTTCGCTCCACACCTTCCAGTTCAGATCCTGGTCAGGCGGCGCATCGAACAGCTTCTCGATCCACGCCCCGAACAGCGCTTCGGTGGTGGAATTCCAGCTATTGCGCACCTGCCAGAACGCTCCTGACGGCGTGCGCGGTGGCTCCGGCTTGGTCGCGCTCACGACGATCTCGTTCGCGGTCGCGCTGCATTCGGCCGGCGCGCGGTCGAGCGTCAGCGTGGCGTGCCACATCCCCGGGACGGGCACCGCGACCTCCGCGAACCAGGAATAAGGCGCCGACCCGCCGAGCCGGTCGCCCGATTTGGCGGCGACGCTGCCATCGGGCGCGATCAGCGACAGCACGCCCTGGAGCGGCTTTCCGGAAACCACCATGACGCGCAGCGGCGCGCCCTTCCATGGCGAGACCGGCGAGGGCAGCACCGTGACATCGGCCGCATCCGGGCAACTGCCCGACGCCGCATCGGCGCCGAACGCCAGTGCTGCGACAAGCAACAGGGTCGTCGCAGCAAGAGCAGGCAAGCGCGCACGAAGCATGAGAACAACCTTCCTGGAGCGTCCCGGGGCCGGACTCGGTCTTGGAACCCGGCCTTGGTACCCGGCTTTGGGACCGGGCCGGCAAGATACCGAATTGGGGGGTATCAGTCAGCACCTTTGAAGGCGGTTTTGCGGCCCCGGTTCCGGGGCATGTGGTCGCGGCGGTTCAACACAACCGCCGTCATTCCGGGATGCGCCACTTGGCGCAGGCCCGGAATCCATAACCACTGCAGGGATTATGGATTCCGGGCTCGATGCTTTGCATCGCCCCGGAATGACGAACATTTAGCTCACCCCTTCGCGCCCATCGCATACGGCTTCAGCATCGCGTACATCATGCCGTGGGTCGGGGTCGGGACGCCGAGCTGGCGGCCGAGTTCGGCGACCTTGCCGCTGAGCCAGGGCACTTCGAGCCGGTTGCCGCGGTCGAGGTCGAGCGCCATCGAGGCCTTCATGGCCGCTGGAAAGGTTTTGGTCAGTTCGAGCACCCGCTGCAGCGCGTCGGCCGGCAGTGCGATGCCGCGGGCCCGGCCGACATCGATGACTTCCCGATAGGCCGCCCGGAAGATCGGATCCATATCGGGATCGTCGCGAAGCTTGCCGATCGGCTGGCGCGACAGCGCCATCATGCCGGCATTGCTGGCGAGCAGGATGAACTTCATCCAGAGATCGGTCAGGATCTGCTCGCTTAAAGTCGCCTCCAAACCGGCCTTCAGGCACAACGCCAGAAAATCCTCGCCGCGCCGGCTGCGCTGGCCATTGAGCTCGCCAAAGATCATGCGCGTGAAGGTGCCGACCTGATGGATCACGCCGGGCGCCGTGATCGACGCCGAGATCTGCGCCACGCCGCCCATCACGGCCGCAGGCCCAAGAATGGCGACCAGCCGCTCCGGCGCGTCGATGCCGTTCTGCAGCGGGATCACGGCCGTGTGCGCGCCGATCAGCGGCTTGATCTGCGCGCCGGCGCTGTCGACGTCCCACAACTTGACGCAGAACAAGACGATATCGACCTTGCCGATCTCGGCCGGATTGTCGGTCGCCTGCGTCGGCACCAGATGGGTGTCGCCGCGGCCGCTGACGACTTTCAATCCCGTGCTCTTCATCGCGGCCAGATGCGCGCCGCGCGCCACGAAGGTGACGTCGGCGCCCGCTTTCGCCAGCGCCGCGCCATATCCACCGCCGACTCCGCCGGCGCCGATTACCGCAATACGCATGGATGCCCTCCTGGAGTGTTTGCCTTATCCGATCCGGTGCAACGCGCAGAGCTTGTTGCCGTCTGGATCGCGCAAATAAGCAAGGTAGAATTTACCGACGGGGGCTTCGCGCACGCCGGGCGGTTGTTCGCAAGATTTGCCGCCATGGCTGACGCCGGCCGCATGCCAGGCGTCGGCCTGCTCGGGGGAGGTCGCGGCAAAACCGATGGTGCCGCCATTGGCCGGCGTCGCCGCCTTGCCGTCGATCGGCAGCGACACCGAAAACGTGCCGGTCCGCGTGCGGTAGAAAATGCGATGGTGGTCGATCCGGCCGGGCGGAACGCCGAGCGTGCCGAGCACCGCGTCATAGAACGACTTGGCCTTTTCCAGATCGTTGGTGCCGATCATCACATGCGAAAACATCGTGTCTCTCTCCCCGCAGATGCGCCGGATCATGAGACCGCCCGGCGCCGATTTTGTTGACGCGGGAACGTAGCAGTGCGGGCGTACCTTTCACAACTATTGTCATGAGCATTACCCAACGGGCTGTTTCGCCATTGCCTGTCCAGCCCCTCTTGAAAAAATATTTCTGTTCCCTTTTGGCGCAAATCACCTCTCTATCCGCGGCCATCCCGGCCCCATACAGAGGGGCGTTTCGCGATCGTCACGAACGTAAGGTTGGGATGCGGTGGACGCGGCTGCGCTATTGACGAGAGGCGCCTGGCTCGCGGACGGCGAAGTCGTGTGGTCCTGACGCCCCGACGCTGGCGTCAAGTTGGCGGAAGCGATTCCGCTGGCGACGGTGGCAAGAAAGCCCGGTCACCGGGGAGAGCGCGAAATAAGCTGTTAAAACCATCGCGTGCGGGAATGCCGGGTGATCCCGGTGCGACCGTGGTGACTAACGCGTGTGCTTACTACACTTCGCGCACGCGGCTGCGGGTGCAACGGGCACCCGGCATTCCCCGCTCCCTTCATTTCGGGGCGAAAAGATTCAGGCAACAACTCGGGCGCAATGCGCAGCGAGATAGCGGAAGTGTATCTTGCCGTCATTGCGAGGAGCGAAGCGACGAAGCAATCCACTCTTGCTTCTTTGTTGCCGCATGGATTGCTTCGCGGAGCCTGTCATCGGGCGCGCATTCGCGCGACCCGTTGGCTCGCAATGACGGTCTAATCGTCATCGCCCGCGAAAGCGGGCGATCCGGTATTCCGAGACGTCAATGATAGAGCCGAGCAGTTGCGGCGTACTGGATACTCCGCTTTCGCGGAGTATGACGATCTGTGCAGGACGACCCGTCGCGCCCCACTCCATCTCACAACTCCCGCGCATTGCTGAATGCGAACGACGACAGCCGCCTTGTGTTCTCGTCCAGGATCAATGTCCGCGTGATCGGCGGCTCGGCGCGCTGGCTGCAATTTTCGCGCTCGCAGAGCCGGCAGTTGACGCCGATCGGGGTACCCTCGGCTTTCTCCAAATCCATGCCGGTGGCGTAGACCAGCTTCGCGGCGTGGCGGATTTCGCAACCGAGGCCGATGGCGAAGCGCGGTTGGGCTTGCGGATGCGGCGCCACCGGCCGCCGTACCATCTGCGCGATCGAGAAATACCGGACGCCGTCGGGCAGTTCGATGATCTGCTTGAGCAGGCGGTCCGGCGTATCGAAGGTCGAGTGCACATTCCACAACGGACAGGTGCCGCCGAATTTCGAAAACGGAAACGTGCCCGAGGAAAATCGCTTGGAGACATTGCCGGCATTGTCGACGCGCAGCAGGAAGAACGGCACGCCGCGCGCGTTGGGCCGTTGCAACGTGGTCAGGCGATGACAGACCTGTTCGAAGCCGGCATTGAAACGCTGCGCCAGCACGTGAACATCGTAGCTCAGCGATTCCGCGGCGGCATGGAAAGCCTGATAGGGCATCATCACGGCGGCCGCGAAATAATTGGCCAGCGTAATCCGGTAGAGCCGGCGCGGTGTATCGTCGAGCGGACCGGCGCGATTGACTATTGTTTCGAAGCTGCCGCTGCATTCGGCAAGCCCGATCTGAAAGGCGAGCTGGAACGTGCGGCCGGGTCCGTCCGCCAGTTCCGAAATCAGCAGTTGCCGGCGATGCCGGTCGAACCGCCGCAGCGTCTCGCGCATGACGTCGACCGGCATGATGCGGGTGACGATGGAATGCTTTTCGCGCAGACGGGTGGAGAGCGTGGCGAACAGGTCCTCGGCGCGAAGCGTTCAATTCGTCGCGCAGGCTTTCGGCGGCCTGTTCGAGCTCGGGGAAATAATTGCGGTTGGCCTCGATCAGGTCGCGGACGCGTTCGATCGGATTGGCCTCGAAGCGCGCGCCCTCGTCACGGTCGGCCATCTGGGCGGCGACCAGGGTCTCGCCGCGGCGGGCTTCGGTATAGGCGGCGTACAAGCGTTGCAGCGAATGGGTGACGCCGGGGCACAATTCGGCGAGGTCGCGCAGTTCCTGCTTGGGCAGATCGATCTGGCGGAACAGCGGATCGGAAAAGATCTCGTTCAGCTCGGCGAAGAACCGGTCCTCGTCGGCGGTGGCCAGATCGCGCAGATCGAGGTCATAGGTCTCCGCCAGCCGCAGCAGGATCTGCGCCGTCACCGGGCGCTGGTTGCGCTCGATCAGGTTGATGTAGCTCGGGGAAATGCCGAGGCCTTCCGCGATCTGGGTCTGCGACAGCCCCAATTGCTGCCGGATCCGCCGGAACCGGGGACCGACAAACAGCTTTTTCCCGGAATCGGTCGCCATGGCCGCCTCTTGATCCCAGTGGTCATTCCGGACGGCGCGAAGCGGCGATCCGGAATCTCGAGATTCCCCGATGCACAATCGCGCATCTGAGGTCTGGTCCTGCGGACCATCCCGAAATGACGATCAGTGTTATGACAAATTTGACAAAATTACAATACATACAAGTCGTGATGTTACATTACATCACCATTTGATGACAAGGTATCTGTACGCGTTCCGAAGTTTAGCGTTTAGCTCTCGCCACGTATCGCAATGCACTGTCAAGATTGTCGACTGAAGGATTACGCACATGAACTACCAGCCACGTGGGATCAGTGACCAGGCATCATGGGACCGGCTTCCTATCTGAGCGAGCTCGGAGCTGCCGAGGCGCTCCTCAAGACCCAGCCGACCTGGAACGGTGTCACCGCCGAAGCCGTGGCGCGCATGCGTCTGCAGAACCGCTTCAAGACCGGCCTGGACATCGCCCGGTATACCGCGGCGCTGATGCGCAGCGATATGGCTGCCTATGACGCGGATCCCACCAAGTACACCCAGTCGCTCGGTTGCTGGCACGGCTTCATCGCGCAGCAGAAGCTGATTTCGATCAAGAAGCATTTCGGCACGACCGATCGCAGCTATCTCTATCTCTCCGGCTGGATGATCGCCGCACTTCGCTCCGAGTTCGGACCGCTTCCCGATCAGTCGATGCATGAGAAGACCTCGGTGCCGGCGCTGATCGAAGAGCTCTACACCTTCCTCCGTCAGGCGGACTCCCGTGAGCTCAACGATATCTTCCGCGCCCTCGACGCCGCTCGCAAGGCAGGCGACAAGGCGAAGGAAAAGGCGTTGATCGAAAAAATCGACACCTTCCGGACCCATGTCGTGCCCGTCATCGCCGACATCGACGCCGGTTTTGGCAATGCGGAGGCGACCTATCTGCTCGCAAAGAAGATGATTGAAGCGGGTGCGTGCGCGCTGCAGATCGAAAATCAGGTCTCCGACGAAAAGCAGTGCGGCCACCAGGACGGCAAGGTGACTGTGCCGCACGAAGTGTTCCTCGCGAAAATTCGTGCCTGCCGCCATGCCTTCCTCGAACTGGGCGTTGAAGACGGCATCATCGTGACCCGCACCGACTCGCTCGGTGCCGGTCTCACGCAGCAGATCGCCGTAAGCCACAAGCCCGGCGACCTCGGCGACAAGTACAACAGCTTCCTGGATTGCGAGGAAGTGACAGCCGCCAACGCCAGGAATGGCGATGTCATCATCAACCGCAACGGCAAGATGATGCGTCCGAAACGGCTTGCCAGCAACCTCTACCAGTTCCGCGCCGGCACCGGCGAAGATCGCTGCGTGCTCGACAGCATCACCTCGCTGCAGAACGGCGCCGACCTCTTGTGGATCGAGACCGAGAAGCCGCATATCGAGCAGATCGCCAAGATGGTCGACCGCATCCGCGAGGTCGTTCCGAACGCGAAGCTGGCCTACAACAATTCGCCGTCGTTCAACTGGACGCTCAACTTCCGTTGGCAGGTGTATGATGCGATGAAGGAAGCCGGCAAGGATGTCAGTAAGTACAATCGGGCCGACCTGATGAAGCCGGAATACGACGATACGCCGCTGGCCATCGAAGCCGACGAGCGCATCCGCACCTTCCAGGCCGATTCGGCAAAGCGTGCCGGCATCTTCCACCATCTGATCACGTTGCCGACCTATCACACGGCAGCTCTGTCGACGGACAATCTCGCGAAGGAGTATTTCGGCGAGCAGGGCATGCTGGGCTATGTGAAGAATGTTCAGCGTCAGGAGATCCGTCAGGGCATCGCCTGCGCCAGGCATCAGAACATGGCCGGCTCCGATATCGGCGACGATCACAAGGAATATTTCGCCGGCGAGGCTGCTCTGAAGGCCGGCGGCGCCCACAATACGATGAACCAGTTCGGATAATGGATAGGAGGCGATCATGAGCAGCAATTTCTGGGTGATTGGCGGCGAGTTCGGTTCGATGAACTTCCACAAGCTCGTGGAAGGCTCGGCCCAGGTTCAAGGTCCGTTCAAGACCCGCAAGGAAGCCGAGGACGCCTGGCGCGTGGTCTCGGAAGAGAACCGTCACAAGGCCGGCGTGCGCTTTTCCATTGTGGAAGAACCTTCGCGCGTCTCTGCCTGAAACCTGTTGCCAAGGAAGCCGACACACACACCTAATAAGAAGACGTCCAAGGACCAGAGCGGCCCCGTCCGGCGATCCCGGGCGGGGCCGCTCGCGTCTCGTGATCCGGGCGGAGGAGCCTCTTCCCCCTCTCCCGCTTGCGGGGGAGGGCCGGGGTGGGGGCCTAACGAAGGTGCAAGCCATTGGGAACAAACGGCCTTTGCGAGCGGATCGGTTACTGATAGGTTAACGGCATTCGCTCCCCTCAGGACAAAGGCCGCCGCGCGATGTCAGACGCGTCAAATACCGGAACCCAGGCGGCGGTTGAGACGCGTCCCATCCGGTTGCGCGATGCCTTGCGCCAGGCGCGGATCGAGGCCGCGGATCGCACCGCCGTCGTCGTCGATCTGCGCGACGCGGAAGTCGCCCGGCTCGAAATTCTGAACGAGGCGCTCGATCCGTTGTTCGCGCAGGTGCCGGATCAGGTCGATCTGTTCGATCGCGGCATCAGCCAGGGTGATACGCCGCGGCTGTGGATCGACGTGGTGGCGCATGTGTTGATGGGCCGCGACAAGCGCATCTACCGCTTCGTGCAGGACACGCGTTTCGGCCGCATCGTGATCGCCGAGTCGCATGAGGTCGCGGCCATCGTCGCCGCCGTCACCGATTATGTGGCTCGCCGCATGATCGAGCGTGAACACGCGCTGGTCGCGACCGCGGTGGCCAAACCTGCCGCCGTCGAGCCGCCGCGCCGCCGCGGCCGGTTCTGGCCGTTCGCGTTCGGATTTATCCTCGGCGCGCTGGCGCTGTTCGGCCTCGCGCTGCTCGCGAGCTTCCGGAATTTCTGACGCGAGCTACGATAACCGCACCTGCCGCAATTGCCCGACGCCAAGCGAATCGTCGATACCGCGCACCGTCTGTTGGCATCGCCAGGCGTCGCCGTCGCGCTCGATCGCAAACAGATTATAGGCCGCGGCGGGAGAGCGGCCATGGGCGATCGCGGAGGCCGACGGCACGCCGATCGCGGGGATTTTGCCCTTCGGCCCCTCGAACCACATCGTCGAATGCATGTGATCGTGCCCGTGCAGGATCAGTTCGACGCCGTGCCGTTTCAACAGCGCCAGCAGTTGATCCGAATCGGTCAATCGCTTGGCGCGCGAAGTCGAACGCAAAGGATGATGAATCAGCAGCACGCGAAAGGCCTGCCCGCCGGACAGCCGCGTCAGGATCCGCTCCAGCGCATCATATTGGCTGCGCCCGAGCCATCCGGTCGCCATCAGCGGCGGCGTCGGGACCGCCGAGGATACGCCGATCAGCGCCAGCGGGCCGCGCCGGCGCAGGAAGGGAAATGTGGCGCTGTGATCGGGCGCATCGTCGCCGTCGAGGTAATGTCCCAAGGTTTCCGCGAAGCGATGTTGGGTGGCGCGAACATAGGCGTCGTGATTGCCGGGGATCACGGTGACGCGGTCCGACGTGCCGACGCTCTCCAGCCATGCCCGCGCCGGCGCAAATTCGGCTTCGAGCGCGAGATTGACGAGGTCGCCGGTAATCGCGATGTGATCAGGCGTCTGGCTGCGAATGTCCGACACCAGAGTATCGAGCACGTCGCGCCGGTGGAATTTGCGGCGGTTGCGCTTCCAGTTGAGATAGCCGAGCGCGCGCTTGCCTGCGAGATCGCGCAGCCGCGCCGCGGGCAGCGGCGGCAGATGCGGGTCCGACAGATGGGCCAGCGTGAATGCCGCCATCACATCGATCCGGTCGGGCCGCTCGCGAGACAGAACCCCTGCACGATCATCTCATGATATCCTGTTATACCCCACCATGTATTGGCAAGCTGGCTGCCGCGACGCAAGGATCAAACAACAATGGCTGGAACTCCGGGGCACCGGCGGCGATGAACGGGCAGGACCTGCGCAAGAGGTTTGAGCCGCTGCTGCGGCGGGTTTTTCATCTGTATTGGCGCTTCGCCCGCGGCATGACGCTGGGGGTCCGTGCCGTGGTGCTGGACGGTGACGCCAGGGTGTTTCTGGTCAAGCACAGCTATGTCGCCGGCTGGCACCTGCCGGGCGGCGGCGTCGAAGTCGGCGAGACGTTCGGCGAGGCGCTGCTGCGCGAACTGGCGGAGGAGGGGCGAATTGAACTCGTCGGCGAGCCCACCCTGCACGGCCTGTTCTTCAACAGCCATGTTTCGCGCCGGGACCACGTCGCGGTTTATATTGTCAGGCATTTCCGGCAGGATCGCCTGCCCGAGCCGAACCACGAGATTGTCGCTTGCGGGTTCTTTGATGTGGGGGCGCTGCCGGCGGAGACCACCGAGGGCACGCGGCTGCGGATATCGGAAGTACTTGAGAGCCGGCCGCCCGCTGCGACCTGGCGATAGAAACGTTGGCGTCTGGAGCCTTGGCGTTAGAAACGTTGATGTTGGAAATTCGCCGTTAGAAATTTGCCGTTAGGAAATCCACTGTGCTGGCCGATTTTTTCGCATCCTCGAAGGCGTCCGATGAAAGCAAGATCAAGACGGCGAAAATTCTCTTCGGCCTGGTCTGCTTTCTGATTCTCGCCAGCAACGTCTGGACCATCTCGCGCTGGAGTGAAAGCAGGGGGGTTTACGACGACATCTGCTATCTGCGGCAGGCGCATCTTTTCCAGAGATTCGGATTTGATGGTTTGAACACCGATATTTCCCGGGATGACGATCACTATCTGGCTTCAAAACTGAAGGCGATCGGCTTTTCGACCTGGAGCGATCCGGCGACGGCTCCCTGCCACAGCCTGATGCCGGCGACGCAAAGGCGGGTGATGCAATATCCGCCGGGTACCGGTTTTGCGCTGGCGCTGTTTCCCGCCGGATTGCAGGTGATACCGCTTTACGTTCTGGCGACCGTCATTGTTTTCGGCTTTGTGCTACTTGCCATTTCGCTGGCGCGAACCTGGCCCGCGCTCCTGCTGGCGGCGGCCTTTGGCGGCCTGGCGCTTTACCTGACGATCAACCCGACCAAGGCCAGCTATTCGATGGCGCCGACGATGGTGATCTGCGTCCTCGCGGCCTATTTCACGGCCGGGCTTTTTACTGCCCGGCAGCGGAAAAATCGGTTTGCTCTATCGGCGCTCGTCGGATTCCTGATCGGTCTGGCCGTCGATTTCAGATTGCCGAACCTGTTTCTCTCCTCCGGATATTTCGTATTTTTCTTCGTTTCATTTTTAATATCCCGTAAAATCGAAACGGTCGTTATGGCATCCAGCCGCCTTTCAACCAAAGCTGCGGCGAGGCGTGGCCGCTGAGCTAGTTGGGGAGTAGTCGGCAAACACCGAGGCTGAACTGCGCGAGATGCTGACCGAAGCCGTCCGCATTACGCAGGTCGAGAATAAGCGCCTGCAACGAGCCAACCGAGTGAAGGCGGCCTAACTCTGGCTTGTTCCTTGTCAGGTAACGAAATCCACGCTGGCTGCCTTCGCCTCAGCCGCCTCGATTTCCTGGGCCTCCTCGACCTGATTTTGATCCGATTTGATCTTGGCGGCGGTTGCGCTGCCTGTTTCGTCTGCGACGAGCCTGACTTCCGCCTGACTGACGATAATATGCGCCGGGTACGTGGGACCGATGTTACTCATGTGCCATCCCTGCCTTGGAGCAATTCAAATCTTGCAGAGATTTGTTCACGATTTCTTAAGGGGTTCGGTTAACGCGCCTTCGCTTCATTTCATCATGCCTTTACAAAAGTACCCTAAGACGCACCCAAACAATCTGGGTTGCGAACGATGGATGATTATTGAAACAGAAATTTGATGCACCGACGATCGCGGTCATGCGGCAGGCGCTGAATGAGGTTGTCGCGGATCGACGCTTCATGGTCCGCAAGTCCGTCACGCCTCTTGAAGTAGCGGAGCATATCCTTGAGCAGGCGGCGTCCGGCGTACGCGACCTCAACCGTCTGAAAACCTCCGCATTCGAGAAACTGAGTACCGCTGCCTGAAGGCTGATCGGTCGCGCCCAGGCGGCGGCCCATCCCCACGGTTATCCAGAAATCACGCTTCTGACCGCGTGAAAACATCACTGGAAAATCGCAAAAGCCACCGATTTCATTTTGGGTATTCCTGTAAAACCACTACACTCATAACGGTCTGCTTGCAGGTTGTCCGAAGCCGGGGCAGGCGCATAGACCGAAACTGTGGGGCCGCTTGGCTGTTCCGACCCGCAAATTTTAGTGGGATTGCGATGGCTGGCAAAGGTCGCTGCAATCCCCGGCGATGGGCACGAAATCGCGATAAATCATATCGGCGGTCGGGTCCGCGCGGCCAAGATGAACGCCGACCGTGCCTGCAATCTAACTGTAGAGGCCACCCGGGAGGCAGACCGCGCCGAAGCCCCTGCGTGGTCCTGCGTATGGTAGGCTCTGGTGGACCGGCTCAGCCCTCGCCAACCATCGCAATGTCTCGACGGGGTTACGGCTGGTTGAAGGTGAAGTGCGCCGGTGCGAGACCCGGACGAGCATTCGGCGGTTTGTATTTTCGCGTGCAACCTATTGATTTATCTTGCTGTCAAATTGACGCAGTTTGTAGAAAACACCTAATGTTTCAACAAAGTTTCGCTGACTCTTAATCATCGGGTCCCAGGTTCGAGCCCTGGTGCGCCCACCACCCAGTCCTTGGGTTGAGACCTTCGGCAGCCTCTTATCGTTCATCGCGCCGGAACGGGGGCTTTTCGACCCCGGACGTGTCTCTGCGGAGTGTCTCTGCTCGGCACAAGGCCCGGTTTCGCGAGCCTTCTCCGCGGTCTGAAATCCCGTTCCCGGCGTCAGCGCGGAGATCGGTTCGATGACCGGGCACGCCAGTCGAGTTGTCGCGCGCGAGGATGTTACTCTAGCGTCGGCCGCCCATCAGGCGCAGCATCATCAT
>CAWFVT010000001.1:0-169616 GCA_963819325.1 uncultured Pseudomonadota bacterium | reverse complement strand
ACAGCCTGGAAATTGCTTCGAAAGTACCACGATGTCGGTCTAGAGGACATCTCGATCAACCGCCAGATCGTCTACACCTTTGAATGCCGATTAGCTCAGACTTGGAGAAAAGGCTGCGCGCTATTGGGCGGCGACGCCGCACATACAATGCCCCCCTATCTTGGGCAGGGGGCCTGTTCCGGAATTCGCGATGCCGCGAATATCGCCTGGAAACTGGATCTGGTTTTAGACGGGAAAGCGTCCCCCAATTTGCTCGACGCCTACGAATTGGAGCGAAAGCCTCATGTTAGCAGCATGCAGAAAACCGCCGTGATGCTTGGCAAGGTAGCGAACACTACGCAGCCGCGTCGTTGCGTTCTTTCGCGACATGGCATTTCAATTCAAGATCGTCCCGCCTCCACCGCCGTTTCCGCCCTCTACGGAGGGAGTCGTGCAAAGCGAGCGGATCGGAGAGGCCGGCAAAGTCGTTGGTTCCGTTCCGCCTCAAGGATTTGTGGTCGACGATGGCGACCGCGTCCGGCTCGACGATGTTGTTGGCTACCGTTTCGCTCTGATTGCCAAGAGTAATCCTGCGATCCTGCTATCGCAAGCTCAGCTCGTTTTTCTAAGCGAGCTTAATTGCCGCTTATTTACCCTTTCCGACGACGCCTCGCTGGAAGCACCTCGGCTAGATGATGTCGAGGGTTTCTACGCCGCTTATCTCAAGGACAAAGCATCCTTCGCGTTTTTGACGCGCCCGGATACTAATCTCTTTGGTTTCGCTACGGATGCGCCCAAACTTTCACCGCTCGTCGACGACTTGCGCCGCAAACTTCACTGGCGCGCTCAAGACGGCCTGTCGCACGCGGCGTGAAGTCTTCACACGGGAAAGATTAGGCTTCATGTTAGACGACGAACGCGCCAAACAGATTGTCGCCTTTCGGCGCGCCATGCCAGTAAGCCGGATGCTAGACTATGGCATGGCAGTTGAAGACGCGAACCGCGCTCACACTGTCGTGGAGGAGGGCGCTGCTTGGGACGAAGCTTTGGAGGCCATAGCGGAAGCAGCGATTGAGGTTGTGCGCAACGCGAGTAGTGCAACGGCAGCGGCCGAGGGCTGGCGCCAAAGCAGCCGCGGCCCTCATCTTTGCACAGATGGCATTCAACTTCGACAGTGATCGCAGACGCGCTCTTTATTCCCGCATGACGGGCTGCATGCAGGAATTTGCTCGACGCGCTCCTCTGCCGATCGACAGGGTCGAGCTTTCCTATCGCGACGGAAAACTCTTCGGTTGGCGCTGCCGACCCAACGCGAAAGCGCGCGGGCCAATGGTTATAATATTTGGCGGTATGAGCGGATGGTCTACGGCTTATTTCGGGCTTGAGAAAAATATTATGCAGGAAAAACTTGTCCTGTCTTCTCGTCGATGGCCCGGGACAGGGCCCGGCGTTGAGGGCAACGTATACCTCGACGCCGAAGTCACGAAGGGCTTCGCGCGTTTCGTCGACTTCGCGCTCGATGACACCGGTGGCGCTCCCGTCGGGCTCTGGGGAAACAGCTTCGGGGGATTGTTCGCAGCGTTGAGCGCCGCCGCGGATGCGCGCATCAAGGCTTGCTGCATCAACGGAGCGCCCGCAAAGTGCGAAGAGCCTCCATTTCGGATGGCGGCGGAACAGATGGCCGCAATGTTCGGCCGCTATGATCTTTCCGAGGTGGGAATGCAGATGCGAGCGCTCGCGTTCAATCAGAACGCCACGCCGTTGACGTGCCCCGTCCTGGTCTTGGAGGGGGGAGCCGACCCGTTGGTCCCGCTAGGGTCACAGAACATCTTCAGAGCGGGCAATAATGATCGCCGCTCGCGCACCCTGACATGGGCTGATGGTGAGCATACGATTTACAATCATGCCGCTGAGCGAAATACCGCGGTGGCGCGCTGGTTCACCGAGGTCCTGGCGCCTTAAGTTCGTTTAACGCAATACGTCAGAGGAAACTAGCGACAATCAGCCGAAGCTCGGAGCTGCGCATGTACAGGATCAGCGGCACCACGGCCGCCCATGGCGTCGGATTGGAATCAGCCTCACGGCGCGTTACCCATCTCTTCCCGACTTGCCGATTTTCGGCCAACGCGGCTAGTGACGAGTAAGGGTTGCGAAGCGTTTCTCGAGCCAGTCGACCAGCAATGGTCATTCAAAACTTGAAGGGTGAGGCCCGGCCTTGATGATAACTCAAGTCTGGTCGCCTCACCTCAACCCGCACCCGCGCGGCCTTGGCCACCTCATCGATAGGCAGCGCCATCCGCTGCCAGCGCGGTGGCGATCGCTTTGAGGACCTGGCAGGTTTCACGCGCGCGGTAAGCGGCGTGTGCGGGAATCGGCTGTGGCTTTTGCCCGGTGTTGCTGCGTCAGCGCTGCTGGTTCGGCGGCAGGTGGCGCAGGCGCCGGTGGCAATCCTGAAAGTGCGAAAGATTCTGTACGTTATCCCGACGCCGGCGCGTCATCTGGCGGGCCTCCTGGTGGCATGGGCGACAGATCCTTTTGGGGCAGGGGGAGTGGCGCGGACGCCGTGAACCGCCGGACGTATTCGCAATCGGCCGCTCTATGAGGCGGGCTTTGGATGCGGCGCGAATGTCTAAGAAGAAGTAGTGTCGTTCATGGTCCCCGATTTCGTTGATGACGGTGATACCGCAAAACAATTGCAGGAAAAACACCGATAAGTATTCAGAAATTGGAGCACGGGCTGTACCACGCGGATCCGAAGTTGAACGCTGGCCTGCCGCCGGAAACCGAAGGCAAGCACCATCCCTTGCGTTCGGAAGCTTCGCGAGGACATCTTTCAACGCTTCTCCTAACGCGCAGCCCGTTTGGCGAATTAGATGGTGGTGGCTCTTTTTCGTGTTTATCGGGAAAATCGGTATGGATATTTGATGATGGGTTGGGTCTCAAACCAAAGGCGGAACGCTAGGGCCATGAAGCGGAATGTGGCCTAAAAGATTACTGGTTGATCTAGCTAATGGGTTAGGTTTCGTCCCCCAATGGGTGCCTGTGTCTAACTCCACACTACCGAAAACATGGGCCGAGGCCGGCAATCCTGTGCTGGGCAACGCTCACTGGATTTGGTTGCTCTTGGCGGGCGAGAGGGCCATGGATCAAGCACTTCTATCAGGCCGCCGCTGCTCTCTTGGGCTGCTTTGCAAGTCTCGAAATCGCAATCCATCGGAACGCATTTGAAGGGCTTGGCACGCGCAATGGGAGAAGGCGAGTGGCATTCGTGGTCATAATCATCGGCGCAGTTTGCTTAGCGGTTGGCATTTATTTGCTTGCGGTCGAGGGGCCACACGTGCCGCTGAAACCCGTTGCCGAAGAAACGGTCAACTCGGGGCCGTCAATCACGCAATCATCCCAATATGAGGGTTCGCCGCTCGGGATCAAATGGAGCGCCGCCGTCTTGAGAAGAGCGGTCCCCGACATGGGCTTGCCTCCCTCTGTTGCGCTGCTGATCTCTCTCGGGATGAGGAATAATCATTCAATCATAGGGGGGGGAGGTGTAATGAAACAACCCTCGATTGATCGGCCCGGGGGAAGAACATAACACCGCACCCGAATCTCATGTTACACTTCGACGCTATGTCACGAGCGCCGCAGGCCCAAATTTCATGTTACAGATCGATGCTACGGGACGTCCGGAATTCATTTGCGAACCCGTCCACTGCGGCAAGTGCCGCGCCATCATCCATTGCGGCGACCGTTGCGTCGATCTTCACGGAGGCTCAGGCCGTTCGCCGGCGTTGGCAGTGTGGCCACGGCGATTGCGCCACCGGCATCGGCCGGCGGTTGACTTATCACTGCTCCACGGCGTGCTACTGGCGCGATCGCCGTGCCCGGCTCCATGTCGACGTCAAGCCGCGTCGCTGCAAATCCTGCGGCGACGCCTTCACGCCGCGGCGCCGCTCGGATGCACGGACCTGCAGCAATGCGCTGTCGGCAGGCGCTCTATCGCCAACGGTCCGGTGATTGAGGATGATACCGTGACAATTGTCCCGGTATACGCCGGCTGCGCGCTGGTCATTGTCCGGTACAATTGTCCCGGACAACTGTCGCCACGGTTGCGGGAATGACCGAATTGTCGGATCCGGTTGCTTTACGTCGCTCGCGGATATCTCGGAGCCGGATGCGACATGAACCGCGCGGCGAACTCGCTCCATCATCAGGGCTGCGGAGCGTCAAAAGCCTGCTCATAGCAGGTAATAAAACGTGATCGGCAATTTGCCGGTCGTCGTTATTCCGGGCAGGCTGTGTCAAGCTCGAAACAAAGAAGGTCGACATGTCCATTCCTTATGCCGGCGCCACCTCCGGCGAGCGCGCCCGTCTGGAAGTCATTAAGATCTTGCGCCGGTTCGGCTGCGAGAAGATCGCTTTCGCCGATTACAACGCTCATGAAGTCGTGCTGGCATTCGTCCATCGTGGCCGCGAGGTGCGGTTGCGCGCCAGCGCCAAAGGCTGGGCCGCGATGTACCTCAAGGTCGAGCCATGGAAGCCGAGCCGCCGCTCCAGCCGCCCTGAATGGGAGCAGGCCGCCCTGCGGCAAGGCAGTGTCGCCATCAATTCGATCCTACGTGACTTCGATTCGCGATCGAGAGCGGCATTCTGTCGTTCGAGGCGGTGTTCTATGCCTACCTGATCGGCCACGATGGGCGCCCTTTGATTGAGCAGGCTGACAAGATGCTGGCCGCGCCCGAGCCGCCAAAGGTGATTTCACTTTCCGCCCCGCGATGACGCATCTAGGCTGCTCATCGGCGCCGCGTGGATCTCCGATCGGGGCGTCGATCGATCGTACTTGCCCACCCTTCAGATAGCGGCCAGCGGCTAGAGCGTCGTCCGCTTGCGGGATGCGGCACACCTTAAGGGCCAAATCGGAAACGTGTTGCGCGTTCGCAACAGTCGCTGGAGATAATCCTGTTTTCCCGCTCGCCTAGGGGGCATTGGCGCGAATTGCCAGTTGACACTCGCTATCCCCAACAACTATACGGTAACCAAGTGCGGATAAAAGGGGTAAACTGTGAAAAACTTCGGAAAAATTCTCCTGGCGTCCACGGCAGCGATCGCGCTCTGCAGCGCGGCACAAGCTGCGGATTTGCCGGTCTACACCAAGGCGCCGCCGCCGCTGACGCCGGCGCCGCTGGTGTCGTGCACCAGCGCCGTGCAGTTCTTCGTCACGGATTGCCCGCTGACCTATTACGGCATCACCGTCTACGGCACCATCGACATGGGCGGCGGCTGGGAAAGCCATGGCGCACCGTACAACAAGAATATCATCACCGGCGTCTCGGAACTGGTCCGGAAGCAGAGCCGGCCGACCTCGATGTGGCTTCAAACGCCTAACGGCCTCTCCCAGTCGAACATCGGCATCAAGGGCAAGGAAGCGATCACTCCCGGACTGGATTTCGTCTTCGATCTGAATTTCGGCTTCAACCCTTATTCCTTCACCGCGGCCAACGGTCCGAAATCGCTGTTCGACAACAACGGTGTCGCGCTCGCTTCGCAAAGCTCGAACGCCGACTCCAGCCGCGCCGGCCAGTTCTATAACTCGGTGGGCTATGCGGGCTTCAGTTCGCAGACCTACGGCACCCTGACCTTCGGCCGGCAAAACTCGCTCGAGCTCGACGGCGTCAATGCCTACGACCCGATGGGCGGCTCCTATGCCTTCTCGGTGATCGGCTGGCAGGGAACGGCGGTCGGCGGTGGCGATACCGAAGACGCCCGCATTTCGACGGCCATAAAATACCGCGTCAACGTCGGCGACAACTGGTTCCGCCTGGGAGCCATCTATCAGGTCGGCGGCTACGAGAACAACAATGCCACGCAGGCCATGTGGGGAGCCCAGATCGGCAAGGACTTCGACTTCGGCGCTTATGGCAAGCTCTCGGTTGACGCCATCTACACCGAAGACAAGGGCGCCATAGCTGCCGCAGCGCTCAGTGCCGCGCAAAACCTGAAGTTCCCAGGCACGCTGGCGGCAACGATCTCCGACGACAACAGTGCGATGCTGTTGGCCAAGTACACCTATCAAAAGCTCCGACTGTACGCCGGCTACGAATACATCACGTTTAAAAACCCAAGCTCGCCGGTGACGACGGGCTTTACCGGTATCGCCGGAATCCCCTACGCCTTCCCCGACATCACGCAGACTGCCTTCGGCATCAATGAGCACCTGCAAATCTCTTGGGCCGGCGCGCGATACGCCATCACTCCCACTCTCGACGCCGGCGTCGCCTACTACCACTACGACCAGAACAGCTATCACGTGGGTGGCTTCTGCAACAGTGCTGCGGTGGCAGGCACCTGCGCAGGCCAGCTGAATGCGGTTTCGTTCAACGTCGATTGGCAGGTTGCCAAGAAGCTCGACCTCTACGGCGGCTTCATGTATTCGGCTGTCGCGAACGGCCTGGCGAACGGCTACCAGGTCTTCAACAACTTTGCTCCCACCGCGGGACTTCGTTTCCGGTTCTGATGGCTGCATGAGCCAGCGACCCGGGTCGCTGGATGTGGAACGAGAATCGAGAGGCCGCCCCCACGGGCGGCCTCTTTCGTTTTGAAGTCCCGTATAAGCCAGTTGAGCCTGAAAACGGTCGCGATCGTCACAAAACCGTTGCACAATCGCCACACCCGCCCAGAGATCGTCGTGCTCTCCCCCTCGTGCGCCGGCAATTGGCGGCTTCACCGATTGACACGCGCTATGCACGGACAACTATATCGCCTGCGACACTCGACCGCGTGCGACAAAGGGGCAAGTTGTGAAAAATATCGGAAAGATTCTCATGGCGTCCACGGCAGCGATCGCGCTGTGCGGCGCGGCACAAGCGGCGGATTTGCCGGTCTACACCAAGGCGCCGCCGCCGGTGGCGCCCCCGCCGCTGGTGTCGTGCACCAGCGCCGTACAGTTCATCGTCACGGATTGCCCGCTGACCTATTACGGCATCACCGTCTACGGCACCATCGACATGGGCGTAGGCTATGAGAGCCATGGCGCACCGTTCAACAAGAACATCATCAGCGGCGTCCAGGAACTGATCCGCAAGAACAGCAACCACCCGGGATGGTTTTTGACTCCCGGCGGCATGTCCCAGTCGAACATCGGCATCAAGGGCAAGGAAGCGATCACTTCCGGTCTGGATTTCGTCTTCGATCTGAATTTCGGATTTAACCCCTACTCCTTGACCGCGGCCAACGGGCCGAAATCCTTCCTCGACAACAACGGCGTCCCGCTCGCTTCGCAAAGCTCGAACGCGGATTCCAGCCGCGCCGGCCAGTTCTATAACGGCGTAGGCTACGCAGGTTTAAGCTCGGCCTACGGCACCCTGACCTTCGGCCGGCAAAACTCGCTCGAACTCGATGGCGTGATCGCTTACGACCCGATGGGTGCCTCTTACGGGTTCTCGGTGATCGGCTGGCAGGGAACGGCGGTCGGCGGCGGCGACACCGAAGATGCCCGCATTTCGACGGCCGTGAAATACCGCGTCGATGTCGGCGACTGGTTCCGCGTAGGCGCCATCTATCAGGTCGGCGGCTACGAGAACAACAACGGCGCGCAAAGCGTATGGGGAGCCCAGATCGGCAGGGATTTCAACCTCGGCGCTTATGGCAAGTTCTCGTTTGACGCCATCTACACTGAAGACAAGGGCGCCGTAGCAGCGTCGGCGCTAAGCGCCGCGCAAAATCTGCTCACCCCAGGCACGATCGCGGCAACGATATCGGACAACAACAGCGTGATGCTGCTGGCCAAGTACACCTATCAGAATCTCAGAGTGTACGGCGGCTACGAGTACATCACGTTCGCAAACCCAAGCTCACCGGTGACGACGGGCTTTACCGGCATCGCTGGAATCCCCTTCGCTTTCGCCAATATCACGCAGACCGCCTTTCCCAACAATGAGCATCTGCAGATCATGTGGACCGGTGCACGTTACGCCATCACCAGCACGCTCGATGCCGGTGTCGCTTACTACCACTATGACCAGAACAGCTTCGGCAAGGCGTTCTGCAACACCGCCGTGGCATCGACCTGCTCCGGTCAGCTGAATGCGGTTTCGTTCAACGTCGATTGGCAGTTCGCCAAGAAGTTCGACCTCTACGGCGGCTTCATGTATTCGGCTGTCGCGAATGGTCTGTCGAGCGGCTTCCTGTTCAGGAACAACTTTGCTCCCACGGCTGGTCTTCGTTTCCGGTTCTGACGGCTGAATGCGCACCGGCGACGCGGGTTGCTGAATGCGGAACGAGAATCAGGGAGGCCGCCCCTCGGGCGGCCTCCTTCGTTTATGACGCGGCATGATGCGACGCCGGTCTAGCGAACCTGCGGGAAGACCAGCCGTTTCCCGAGTTCCCGGTTCAACAACCAGAGACTGAGCAGCGCCTGCATCGTGGTCGTGGCAATCGACAAGTACCAAATCTGTTCGACCCGGAAGCCGGATCGCGCCGATAGCCACAAGGTCGGGATCACATAGGTTATCAAACGTACCGTCGAACTGATGAGTTGCGGCCTCGTATTGCCCAATCCCTGGAAGGCGCTCGAACACGCAAAAATCAGGCCCTGCGCGACGAGGTTGAGCGAAACCATTTTCAGGAATAATGCGCCTTCGAAAATCGTGGCCGTGTCCTGTGTGAATCCCTGCAACAGAAGCTCGGGCCGCCACTGTGTAACGGCGGTGGCGATCACCATCACCACCGTGGCCGCGATCAAGACATTTCCGACCGCCGCTTTCACCCGCGCGCCATTTCTGGCGCCGAAATTCTGTCCGATAATCGGCGCCGCCGTGAAAGCAACGGCCATCGCGGGTACCTGAACAAGTCCCAGCACACGCGAGCCGATGCTGAAGCCGGCTTGCGCGGCCGGACCAAATTCCCCGATGGCATAATATATCGCCGCCATGTAGGCGAACATGATGGCGAACTCGCCACCGGCCGGAAGCCCCACGCTCAGGATGCGCTTCCACGGTTCGATTTGCGGCCGCGATTGCCGGCGGTTGAGGGTGAGGTAATTCTCGGCTCGCTGGAAATACGCCCAGAGGGCGACGACGCCGATGGCGACCGCGAGCGAGCTGGCGAGCCCCGCGCCCTTCACGCCCAGCGCGCAGCCTGTCCCCCAGCCCACGATGAGCACAGGGGCAAGCATCACATTTATCGTCACCGTCAGCGCCTGGACCACCATCGTGGGCTTTACGATGCCGATGCCGCGCAGCGCGGACGCCATCGCCAGCATCGCAAACTGCAAAGCCAGCGCCGGCATGAACCAGACCAGATATGTTGTGCCGGCCTCGACTGTCGCCGCGTCCGCCGCAACCGAGCTCATATAAGGGCGTGCAACGGCAAACCCGACGGCCAGGGTGCAGAACCCGCACACGGCCGACAGCCCAAGCGACTGATTGAAGATGAAATTCGCATCGGCTCGGTCCTTGCGGCCAACTGCCTGTGAGACCGCCGCCAGCGTGCCGACGCTCACAATCTGCGTCAGGGCACTGACGAGAAATCCGGCATTGCCCGCCGCGCCCACGCCGGCGATAGCTGCCTCGCCAAGGCCGGCCACGAAGTAAAGGTCAATCAATCCGCAGAGCAACACCAGGACAAGTCCCGCGAAAATGGGGACGGCCATGGTCAAGGCATGGCTCAAAACCGAGCCCTGAGTAAGATCTTTCATGATGAGGAAGTCCGGTGAAAAGGTGGAAGGAACCAGGGACGTCAGCAGGCGGCCGCAAACCACGGGAGTTCACGAAAGTTCGCGTCGCCAGGTACTGCGCTTCTCAGCTTCCTTGATTCACCGGTGTCATTCCCTCGTCGGTTCCGTAAATCGCCCGAAGCGATTTCGATTGCAGGCTAGCCGATATCGTCATGGTCCGCCACGGGCAAGCCGGCAACCCGGGCAGGTCCGCCGACACCTCGGAAAAATGTGCCGCCGCTCAAGCGTTGCGTTGCTAAATTTTATATTAGTTGCGGCCCGGAAGCGGCAGCGCGATCCTCGCAGCGTTCCGCCAAGCGGCTCCGCGGTGCGGTGCCGGATCCGATCAGCGCCGGCGATTAATGACAGGCCCCAAAACGGTCATTCGTCGTCGTTGAACCCGTGCCGGAAAATGCCAGAACGTAACGTTTTCCGCTGCGCTTAAATTCCCACTTTTGACCTCCGGTGAGCCCCGCCGGAGGTCATTTTTTGGATCAACTCGGAAGCTCATGCGAGCGTGGCGCCGCCGATGGGCCGGGAAAGGCCACACGTCGGGAAACTCCCGTACTGCTAAAAATTATATTAGTTGCCGCGCGCGGAGGTCGCCGCCATGTTCCCGACGTAGCACTGGCCTCGCGGCGATCGGCGTCGTTGTGGGGACGGTATTTTGCTTGTCCCATCCGAGGAGCGCCATTGCCTCACCCCTGCTCGGAAAGCGTCCGGGTCTTTAGGAGGTTATCGACGTGTGGCTGGTCCAGATTGCGCTCCGGCGTCCCTATACCTTCGTCGTTCTCTCGCTGCTGATCGCGCTTTTCGGGATACGGGCAGCGCTGTTAACTGCGACGGATATCTTTCCCAACATCGATATTCCGGTCGTCAGCGTGGTCTGGACCTATAACGGGCTGCAGCCGAGCGACATGTCGAGCCGCGTTATTTCCTATTATGAACGGTACCTGACCGCGCAGGTCAGCGACATCGAGCATGTTGAGTCGCAATCGCTCAACGGCTATGGCGTGGTCAAGATTTTCTTCCAGAAGGGAGTGAATATCGCCGCCGTCATGGCGCAGGTGACGGCGGCGTCGCAGACCGTGCTGAAGCTGTTGCCGCCCGGCATTACGCCGCCCTACGTCCTGAGCTACAACGCGTCGAGCGTGCCGATCCTGCAGCTTGCGCTGTCGAGCCACGCGCTGCCGCAGATGAAGCTGTTCGATTTTGGCCAGAACTTCATCCGGCCGCAGCTCGCCACGGTCCGGGGAGCGGCGGTGCCCTCGCCCTATGGCGGCAAGGTGCTGCAGGTGCAGGTCGATCTCGACCAGCAGGCGATGCAGTCGCACAACGTTTCGGCGGAGGATATCGTCAACGCCGTTTCGGTGCAGAACCTGATTTTGCCGGCCGGCGACCAGAAGATCGGCAAGTTCGACTGGAACGTGGCTCTCAACGCCAGCCCGACCTTGCTCGACGAGATCAATGATCTGCCGGTCAAGAAAATCAACGGCACGATCATTTACGTGCATGACGTCGCCTTCGTGCACCAGGGTTCCCCGCCGCAGACCAATATTGTCCGCGTCAATGGCGCGCGCGCGGTGCTGATGACCATCCTGAAGGCGGGATCGGCGTCGACCCTCGATATCATCGACGGGGTCAAATCGCTGCTGCCGCGCGTCGAGCAGAGCCTGCCCTCGAGCCTCAATCTCCATGCCGTGGGCGATCAATCCGTCTTCGTCAAAGCCGCGGTGTTCGGCGTCATTCGCGAGGCGATGCTGGCCGCAGCCCTGGTCGGCGTCATGATCCTGCTGTTTCTGGGCAGCTGGCGTTCGACGGTCATCATCCTCACGGAAATCCCGCTTGCCGTCCTGTTCGCGCTGATCGCGCTGGCGACCCTCGGCGAGACCATCAATGTCATGACGCTCGGCGGTCTGGCGCTTGCCGTCGGCATCCTGGTCGACGACGGAACGGTGACGATCGAAAACGTCAACTACCACCTCGAGCAGGGCAAGCCCATCGAAACGGCGATCCTCGACGGCGCGCAGCAGATCGTCGTGCCTGCCTTCGTGACCCTGCTTTGCCTCTGCATCGTGTTCGTGCCGATGTTCCAGCTTGGCGGCGTCGCGGGATACCTGTTCAGGCCGCTGGCTGAAGCCGTCGTGTTCGCGCTGATCGGCTCGTTCATCCTGTCGCGGACTCTGGTGCCGACCATGGCCAACTATCTCATGCACGGCCATCACAGCGTGGAAAGCCATGTCGGGGAGACGCCGCCGCCACCGACCCGCAATCCGCTATTGCGCTTTCAACAGGGCTTCGAGGCTCGCTTCGAGCAGTTCCGCCGCCGCTACCGCTCGCTCCTGACCGATGCATTGCGCCACCCGAAGACGTTCATGGCTGCGTTTCTGGCGTTGCGTCGTGCTGTCGTTCGGGCTGGCGCCGTACCTCGGCGAGAATTTCTTCCCGGCGGTTGATTCCGGCCAGATCCTGATGCATGTGCGCGCCCAGCCGGGCACGCGGATCGAAGAGACCGCCCGCCTGCTGGAACAGGTCGAGCAGACCGTCCGCGCGACCATTCCGCCTGACCAGCTCGACAACATCGTCGACAATATCGGCTTGCCCTTCAGCGGCATCAACATGGCCTATCAGAACACCGGAACGATCGGACCCGGGGACGGCGACGCCCTGATCAGCCTGAAGGAAGATCACGGTCCGACCGCCGGCTTCGTCAAGGCGCTGCGCACCGTCCTGCCGCAGAAATTCCCGGGAACGACCTTCTCGTTCCTGCCGGCCGACATTGTCTCGCAGATCCTGAATTTCGGCCTGCCGGCGCCGATCGACGTGCAGGTCATCGGCAACAACCAGAAGGCCAATTACGCCTATGCCACCGATCTCTTGAAGCGCATCCGCCAGGTGCCCGGGATCGCCGATCTGCGCATCCAGCAAGTGTTCAACTATCCGCAGATCAACGTCGACGTCGACCGCACCCTTGCCGCCGAGGTCGGGCTGACCCAGCGCGACGTGGCCAACAGCCTGCTCGTCACCCTCTCCGGCAGCAGCCAGGTCAAACCCAATTTCTGGCTCAATACCGAAAACGGCGTCTCCTATCCGATCGTCGCCCAGATGCCGCAATACCGGGCCAACAGCATGTCCGACCTCTCCAACATTCCGGTTACGGCCCAGGACGCCACCTCGCCGCGATATCTGGGCGGACTTGCGCACATCACCCAGGGACCAAGCCCCGGCGTGGTCTCGCACTATAACGTGCAGCCGGTGATCGACATCTACGGCGACACCCAGGGGCGCGATCTCGGCGCCATCTCCGGCGATGTCTCGAAGATACTGAGCGACACCAGGAAGGATCTGCCGCGCGGCTCCTATGTCGCCGTGCGCGGCCAGGTCCAGACCATGGACAACGCCTACAGCCAGCTCTATTTCGGTCTGGCCGGCGCCATCGTGCTGATCTACCTCGTGATCGTCGTCAACTTCCAGTCCTGGGTCGACCCGTTCATCATCATCACGGCGTTGCCCGCAGCGCTTGCCGGCATCGTCTGGATGCTGTTCACGACCGGCACCACCCTGTCGGTCCCCGCCCTCACCGGCGCCATCATGTGCATGGGCATCGCCACGGCAAACAGCATCCTGTTGGTCAGCTTCGCCCGCGAAGGCCTGCAGAACGGTCTCGACGCCACCACTGCGGCCCTGGAAGCCGGCTTCACCCGCTTCCGTCCCGTGCTCATGACCGCGCTTGCGATGATCATCGGCATGGTCCCGATGGCGCTGGCCATGGGCGAAGGCGGCGAGCAGAATGCGCCGCTCGGTCGCGCCGTGATCGGCGGCCTTACCGTCGCTACCATCGCCACGCTCTTTTTCGTTCCGACCGTGTTCAGCGTCCTGCACCGCAACCGCCATAGCCAGGCACCGGAGACTTCTGGCGCACCGTTGGTCGGGCAAAGCCTGTGATCCCGGAGAAATACCTTGCTTGATACCCATCCGCACGACGCCCGGCACGAAATGGAAACGCCCGGCAGGCAACGCGAACCGCCGCCGCCGGCCAGCAGAACCCGTTGGGTGGCCGCGATCGCCTTGCTCGTCGCGATCGGGATTGCGCTTGCCGGAATCCTGCAGCGTCGGCACCAGGAAAGCGAAGTGACCAAATGGACCGTGGAGCAGGCCGTACCGACCGTGGCCACGATTACACCGAAGCAAGGCGTTTCAGGTCAGCAACTCGTCCTGCCCGGCGATATCGAGGCCTGGTACGAGGCGCCGATCTACGCGCGTGTCAGCGGCTATCTCAAGGATTGGTCCGTCGATTTCGGAACCCACGTCCAGAAAGGGCAATTGCTGGCGGACATCGATGCACCCGATCTCGATGCCCAGCTTGCTGCCGCCAAGGCCAAGCTCGTATCCGCCGAGGCGCAAGTCAAGGTCAGGGAAGCGGAACGCGATTTCGCCGACACCACCTATGCGCGCTGGCGCGATTCACCGAAGGGCGTCGTGTCCGTGCAGGAGCAGGAATCCAAGAAGGCCGAGTACAACAGTGCGGTCGCCCGCTACAACGCGGCCGTGGCGGATGCCAATGTCGACCAGAGCCAGGTCAATCAACTCACGGCATTCGAAGACTTCAAGCGCATCGTCGCGCCGTTCGACGGCATCGTGACCGCGCGCAACACCGATGTCGGCGCGCTGATCAACGCCGGCAGCGGCGTCGGCGGCGGCAACGGACCGCAGCTCTTTCGCGTTGCCGACGTGCATGAGATGCGGGTCTTCGTCCAGGTGCCGCAGGAGATGTCGGCCGCGGTGCATAACGGGCTGACGGCCGATCTGACCTTGCCGCAATATCCCGACAAGACGTTCAAGGCGGTGGTGGCCACCACCTCCGAATCGATCAACAAGACCTCGCGAACCCTTCTGGTCCAACTCCATGCCGACAATGTCGACAACCTGCTGCAGCCGGGGACGTTTGCCGAAGTGCATTTCAACCTGGCAAGCAATCCCGGTACCATCCGCATTCCGACAAGCGCACTGATCTTTCGAGAGAATGGCGTGCAGGTGGCGGTGCTCGGCGATGACAACAAGGTTGAACTGAGGACGGTGAAGCTTGGCCGGAATCTCGGAACCGAGTTCGAAGTCCTGAAGGGCCTGACGGTGTCTGACACCGTGATCAACAGTCCGCCGGATTCCCTGTCGTCGGGAGAAGTTGTCAAGCTCGCGAAAGATGCGCAACCTTCGGAAGTTGGGGAACCCGAAGCAAAATAGTCCGGCATTGCTTCATAGGCTTTCTCAATCTTGGCTCTGGTCCTCTGGAATAAGCGTATGAGCGTTCGAAATCCTGGGTGTGCGATTGTACTGGCCGGTCTTCTGGCGGGATGCGCCGTCGGTCCGGACTATCAGACGCCGGATTCCGCGCTGCCCGCTGCCTTTCTGACACAGCCCGCGATCAAGGAACCGGCGTCCGGCGGCGCGAGCCCGGATCGGTGGCAATGGTGGCGGACGTTGCACGACCCGCAACTGAACAGCCTCATCGATCGCGCGCTTCAGAACAATCTCGATCTCAAGATTGCACTGGACCGCTTGCAGCAGGCGAGATTGCAGCTCGTCGTCATCGGCAGCCAGGGGCTGCCCGAAGTCTACGGCGGGGCCGGCGGTGGCGTCGGCACCGGGTCGGACGAAACCAAAGGCCGGGTGCCGCAGGCGATGACTTCGGCAGACAATGGCACAGGTCTCAAGAGCATTGATGGCGCGGGCGGTCTCAGCGCCCAGTGGGAGATCGACGTGTTCGGCAAGATTGCGCGCCGCGTCGAGGCGCAGACCTACACCGCGGAAGCGCTTAAGGAGGCGCGCGACTGGGTCTATGTCGTGATCGCCGCCGACGTCTCCCGTTTGTACTTTGATCTGCGGGCCCGGCAGGATCGTCTTCAGATTCTCAATCGCGAAATCGAGGCCGCGCGCAAGGTACTCGATCTGGCCCAGACCCGGCTCGATCGCGGGCTGACCAATGAACTGGACGTGACTCTGGCCAAGCGCCAGGTCGCAACGCTTGAGGCCGACGTCGCGCCGCTCAAGGCGCTGATCGCCTCCAGCGGCTACGCCATCGCCGTGTTGGTGGGCGAATACCCGGAGGCGCTGGCTCGTGACCTGCAGCGCACGGCCGCGGTTCCACGGTTACCGGACCGCGCGCCGGTCGGGCTTCCGGTCGACCTGTTGCGCCGGCGCCCCGATATCCGCGAAGCCGAGCGATTCCTGGCAGCGGCGGTCGCCGATGTCGGCGCCAAGACCGCGGACTTGTTTCCGAGCCTGGTGCTCACCGCCGCCGGCGGCGCACAGGCCGGTCCGCGATCAGGCTCCGGCATTCCGATCACCTGGATCGGATCGGTGGGACCGTCGATCAACGCGCCGATTCTGGACTTCGGTGCGCTCGATGCCAGCATCGAAATCGCCGATTACAGGGCGCACGAGCTTGCCACGGCGTACAAGCAGACCATTCTGGTGGCGGTGCAGCAGGTCGACGAAGCCAACGCCACCTATCGCGGCTATCGGCAGAGCCTGCGCAGCCTGGATAGCGCCATCGATGCCGCGCGCCAGGCGACCAAGGTGGCGACCGAGCGCTACGACCGGGGCCTGACCGATTTCCTCAACGTTCTCGACGCCGAACGCCAGCAATTCGCTCTGGAGCAGCAGCGTGCCGAGGTGGTCCGGCTGGCGGGCGACAGCTTCGTAACCCTCTACAAAGCGCTCGGCGGCGGCTGGCCGCCGAACGAGATCATTCCACCGATCCGGCATCCGGACCCTGCGGTGATTGCCGCCGTCAAACGCGCCACGCAGGATCCACCGCATCTGCCCCCTCCTCCGCCACCGCCCGGGCTTAAGCCCTGACGCGATCAAGGAAGCACGTCGTTGACCAAGGCGACCCCGACCCATCCGCAGACCATCCTTCTCGTCGAAGACGAGAAGGAACTGGCGGACGAGATCAAAACCGAGCTGGAACGGCTGGGCTACCATGTGCAGATGGCGACGATCGCCGAAGCCGCGGACGCGGCCCGGGTCGGAGATGCGGCGATCCTGGTCATGGATCGCATGGTGTTTGGCGAGGACAGCCTGAACATGCTGGAAATCCTGCGCAAGGAAGGCGTCAAGGTGCCGGTTCTGGTGATCTCGGCGCTGTCGTCGATCGACCAGCGCGTTCGCGGGCTGAAGGCGGGCGGAGACGATTATCTCACCAAGCCGTTCGCGATGATCGAGCTGACCGCGCGGGTCGAGGCCTTGCTGCGCCGGCTCGACGATGTGCGCACCACGAAGCTGCGCGTCGGCGACCTGGAGATGGACCTGATCGAGCACACCGTGTATCGCGGCGACGGCAGGATCGACCTGCTGCCGCGCGAATTCAAGCTGTTGGAATATTTCCTGCGTCACCCCGGCCAGGTCATCACCCGCGCCATGCTGCTGCGGGATGTCTGGCAATATCATTTTTCACTGGAGACCAATGTGGTCGATGTTCACATCAGCAACCTGCGAAAAAAGATCGACGCCCGCGGCGCGCCCTCGCTGATCGTCAATATCCGCGGTGCCGGCTTCATGCTGAGCGCCGATGCTTGAGCTCCTGCGATCCTCGGCGCTGCGGGTCGCCCTCACCTTCGCATTCGCGACGATCGTGGCGACCGCGGCGATCTTCGGACTGGTCTATCTGCAGATCAGGGCGGCCGACGAGAAGAGCAACCGCCTGATCCTGGAGGACGAAGCCGCCAAGAGCCTCGATCATTCGGTCGAGGAGCTCAGGCGCGCCTTTGAACTGCGCCTGACGCATGATTTGCGGCGGCTGGACTTCGCTGCGCTGTTTGCGTCCGACCACAAGGCGATGTTCGGCAATATCGAGCGATTGCCGGCGATCCCGCTGGACGGCAAATCGCACTACGCCGCCTCCCGCGCGCCGGGCACCGATCGCACCGAGCCTGTGATCTTCGTCGCCCGTATCCGCCCCGACGGCACTATTCTGGTGCTGGGACGAAGCCTGCTCGAAACCTACGCGTTTCGCCGGATCGTGCTGAAAGCACTGGCGACGGGGCTTGCCCCCATGCTGCTGCTCGCGCTGGCGATCGGCGCCTTCATGGCGCGGCGCGCCTCGCGGCGCCTGACCGGCATTCACGAGACCATCGCCAAGATCATGAAAGGCGACATGGAGCTGCGGCTGCCGGTGCGATCGCGGCGCGACGCGATCGACATGCTGTCGCGCGACGTGAACCTGATGCTCGACGAGATCAACCGGCTGCTGGCGCAGATCAAGGGGGTAAGCGACAACATCGCCCACGATCTGCGCAGCCCGCTCGCGGTCGTGCATGCCCAGCTCGAACGCGGCGTGGAAAGCTCCGACGACGAGGTGTTGCGGCGCGTGGCGCATCAGGCGCTGGCGCATATCGACAAGGCGATGCTCACGGTCGCTGCATTGCTGCGTCTTGCGGACGTCGAATACGGGCCGAAGTCGAGCAAGTTCCACCCGATCGACCTGTCCGCGATTTGTGCCGATTTGTTCGAGTTCTTCGAACCGCTGGCCACGTCGAAATCGATCAACATGGCGCTGGAAATCCAGTCGCCGGTGCAAATCCTCGGCGACGGCGACCTGATGCGCGAAGCGGTGTCCAACCTGATCGGCAACGCAATCAAATTCACCCCCGAGCATGGCACGGTGCGCGTGTCGGTGACGCTGGAGGACGGCCGTCCGGTCATTCGGGTGCGCGACAACGGCATCGGCGTCGAACCGGCCGAGCGCGACAAGATCTTCCAGCGCTTCTACCGGACCGCCAGCGGCCACCGGGTGCCCGGCAGCGGTCTGGGGCTGAGCATCGCCGCAGCGATCGCCAATCTTCACGATCTCGAACTGCGCTTCGAGGACAATCATCCGGGCGCACTGTTCGAAATGTCCGGGCGCAGGGACTATCCGCAGGGCAACAGGAGCTGAGGCACGGATTTGAGTGCCCAAAAACGAGCAGGGTCTGATTCAACTCCCCCGGTTGAATCAGACCCTGCTCGCACGACATCAGGTGCCCCCCTCCGCCGTGGCAGTACAATCCACCACGACGTCGCGCGAGGCAACGACAGATCGTCGTGCTCACGATGGAACACGGCATATTTCAAGCGGATGTTGCAAGAATGCAACGACAGGCCCGTCTAATCTCAAACCGGTCGAATGGATCAATGCGTTCGACCGCGAGCGTGGCAACGAGGGCGTCGGGGGAACAAGGGTATCCGGGGAACCGGATGTTCCGGGAACGATGCGTTCCGGGAACGAGGGCGTCGGCGAACGAGGGCGTCGGCGAACACGTCAGGACCAGATTTCACGGAAGGCCTTGGGGCCTGGTGAAACTGCGGACCATGCGATCCGCACCGAACGAAGAAATCTCGTTTCTTCTGCCGGAAAGATTTCTCGGAGCGAGCTCCTCGAAACTACGACCCGGCCGTTTGACCTGATGTCTCGCCGACACCCTCTTTCGTCGACCCGAGCCTTCCGATCAGAACCTGCATCGAGAAGCAGATCGTCCTGAAGGCCCTTGTGACGTTGCCGGCATCAAGCTGCCGGCAATTTTCTCAAAGCGAGATTACTTCTTCTTCTTGGCGACCTTGCGGGTCTTCTTCGCAGTCTTCTTCACTGCGCTCTTCGCCTTCTTTGCCTTCTTAGCTTTCTTGGCCATGTTGCCCTCCTAATGTAGTGAGATGGCTTAATTGCTGCGTGCACTCGGGAATTGAGATGCACTACATCCCGAATACACCAACACATCGAAAAAAACAGTGTCCCGCTTAAGGAAGTGTTGACGCACCAGTGCGTGAGCGCGCGGCGCAAGCGGCTCGACAACACGACAACGCACGCCTGCGAGGAAGCGAGTAGTGCGCGAAAATGCAGCATCGGCGATTGTCAACGTCAGAAGAAACACCTGTGCCGCAGGCATTTCTTTGATTCATACAACGCACGCTCACTCTGCCATCGATGTCGCTGCGACTCATCGAGGCTGGCAAAACACCGTCGTCGCGGACTCTGAGTCGGGGTTTTTGGCAATAAAAAAATTTTCGTGCACAACGGCCTGGCGTCTCATCGTCGCTCGCCAAACCCGGTTTTTTGCCGGAATCGCCGCCGCTGATTTCGGGACGCGATTTTCCGCCGCGCCACGCGTCGCGGCGGGCGGCGCATGGTTAATGCACGCTTGCGCACGTCTGACGCGACGCCGCGCCGATCATGCCGGCGTCACCGCCATCAGATATTCAGATGCCGAGTTTGGACTTGAGCAGATCGTTCACGACTTGCGGATTGGCCTTGCCGCCGGATGACTTCATCACCTGGCCGACGAACCAGCCGATCAGTTGCGGCTTGGCGCGGGCCTGCGCCACCTTGTCGGGATTGGCCGAGATGATGTCATCGACCACCTTCTCGATCGCGCCCAAGTCAGTGACCTGCTTCATGCCGCGCGTCTCCACCAGCGCGCGCGGGTCGCCGCCCTCCTGCCAGACGATCTCGAACAGATCCTTGGCGATCTTGCCGGAGATGGTGCCCTCGCCGATCAGGTCGACAATGGCTCCAAGCTGCGCTGCCGACACCGGCGAGGCCAGGATGTCGCGGCCTTCCTTGTTGAGCCGGCCGAACAGTTCGTTGATCACCCAATTGGCTGCGAGCTTGCCGTCGCGGGTCCGGTTGGCAAGCTGCGCCAGCATCGGCTTCATAGAAGTCCGCGCTCTCACGTTCGGCCACCAGCACGCTGGCGTCGTAGGGCGAGAGGCCGAAGTCGGCGATGAAGCGGGCCTTCTTCTGGTCCGGCAGTTCCGGCAAGGTCTCCTTCAAGCCGGCGACGAAGGCTTCGCTGAACTCCAGCGGCAGCAAATCAGGATCCGGGAAATAGCGGTAGTCATGCGCCTCTTCCTTGGAGCGCAGCGAACGGGTCTCGCCCTTGTTGGGGTCGTACAGCCGGGTTTCCTGCTCGATCGCGCCGCCATCCTCGAGGATGTCGATCTGGCGCCGCGCCTCATATTCGATGGCGTCGCCGATGAAGCTGATCGAGTTCATGTTCTTGATCTCGCAGCGGGTGCCGAGCGGGCCGCCCGGCTTGCGCACGGACACATTGACGTCGGCGCGCAGGCTCCCCTTCTCCATGTCGCCGTCGCAGGTGCCGAGATAGCGCAGGATCGAGCGCAGCTTGGTCACGTAGGCTTTCGCCTGTTCGGAGGAGCGGATATCCGGCTTGGAAACGATCTCCATCAAGGCGACGCCGCACCGGTTGAGATCCACGAACGACATCGTCGGGTTCTGGTCGTGCAGCAACTTGCCGGCGTCCTGCTCCAGATGCAGCCGCTCGATGCCCACGGTCGCGGTGCGGCCGCCGTCGAGCTCGACCACGACCTCGCCCTCGCCCACGACCGGCGACTTGTACTGGCTGATCTGGTAGCCCTGCGGCGAGTCCGCATAGAAATAGTTCTTGCGGTCGAACACCGAGCGCAGATTGATCCTGGCGTTCAGCCCAAGGCCGGTGCGCACCGCCTGGCGTACGCACTCTTCGTTGATGACCGGCAGCATGCCCGGCATCGCGGCATCGACCAGCGAGACATGGCTGTTCGGCTCACCGCCGAATTCGGTCGAGGCCCCCGAAAACAGCTTTGAGTTGGAGATCACCTGGGCATGGACTTCCAGGCCGATCACCATTTCCCAGTCGCCGGTTGTGCCCTTGATCAGCTTGCCAACTGCCGCACTCATGCTTTTGCTCTCCCGAGCAGCGCAGACACCATCTCGTCCCATTCGGTCTCCAGCGAACCGGTCGCGACCGGTTGGCCGGCCCGCCGGTACCAATAGCCGGCATTGCCGAGATCGCCTTCGACCCGGTGCAGATAGGCATGGACCCAGGCGGAATTGGCGTCGTCTTCGTCCTGAACGATCTTGTGCGCCTCGTCCCACTTGGCCCTTTGCGGCCCACCACAGAGCGGCGAGCGGCGCGTCAAGTTCCGGCGCGGGTGCGGTGTCCGACAGACTGGCTTTGAAATCCGCCATGCTCACCACCATTTCGACGGCGTGAAGCGTCCCGCCGCCTGCTCGATCACCTCGCCCAGCGAGAACAATGTCTCTTCATCGAACGGGCGCCCGATCAATTGCAGGCCGAGCGGCAACGCTTGTGAATCTCTGCCGGCGGGAACCGCGATCCCCGGCAGCCCCGCCATGTTCACCGTCACCGTGAAGATGTCATTCAAATACATCTCCACGGGGTCGGCACCCTTTTCGCCGATGCCGAAGGCCGCGGACGGCGTCGCCGGCGTCAGGATCGCTTGCACGCCCTTGGCGAAACATTCCTCAAAATCCCTCTTGATCAGGGTGCGGACCTTTTGCGCGCGCAGATAATAAGCATCGTAATAGCCGGCCGAGAGCACGTAGGTGCCGATCATGACGCGGCGGCGCACTTCGGCGCCAAAGCCTTCGGCGCGGGTGTTCTCGTACATCTCGCCGATGCTGCGGCCGGGCACCCGCAGGCCGTAACGCACGCCATCATAGCGCGCCAGATTCGACGAGGCTTCCGCAGGCGCTACAATGTAATAGGCAGGCAGCGCGTATTTGGTGTGCGGCAGCGACACCTCGACCAGCTCCGCGCCCGCCGCCTTCAGCCACGCCGCGCCTTCGGTCCAGAGCTTTTCGATTTCGGCCGGCATGCCGTCGAGACGGTATTCGCGGGGAATTCCGATCTTCATGCCCTTGACGGATTTTCCGATCGCCGCCTCGTAATCCGGCACCTCGCGGTCGACCGAGGTGGTGTCCTTGGGGTCGTGACCGGCCATCGAGCGCATCAGGATCGCGGCGTCACGCACGCTGCGCGCGATCGGGCCAGCCTGATCGAGCGAGGATGCGAATGCGACGATGCCCCAGCGCGAGCAGCGGCCATAGGTCGGCTTCACGCCGACGGTCGCGGTGAACGCTGCCGGCTGGCGGATCGAACCGCCGGTATCGGTCGCGGTCGCGCCCATGCACAACAGCGCCGCCACCGCCGACGCCGAGCCGCCCGATGAGCCGCCCGGCACCAGATGCGCGCCTTCGATCTGGCCGCTCACTGCCGCGCCGACATTGGAGCCCTCGCGCCGCCACGGATTGACCACCGGGCCGAAGCAGGAGGTCTCGTTCGAGGAGCCCATCGCGAACTCGTCATTGTTGAGCTTGCCGAGCATCACGGCGCCATCGCGCCAGAGCTGCGAGGTCACGGTGGATTCGTAAGGCGGCACGAAATTGCCGAGGATTTTAGAGCAGGCGGTGGTGCGCACGCCCTTGGTCGCGAACAGATCCTTGATGCCGAGCGGAATGCCGCCGAGCGGACCGCCCTCGCCCTTGGCGATGCTGGCATCGGCCGCGCGCGCCATGGCGCGGGCCTGATCCGGCGTTTCCAGCACAAAGGCATTGAGCGCGCGCGCCGCCTCGATCGCTCTGAGATGCGCGTCGGTCAATTCAAGCGACGTAAAGGATTTGTTCGCAAGGCCGGTTCTGGCCTCGGCGAGCGTCAGCGATGTCAAATCGGTCATTTATCAACCGGGCTGCAGAAGAACGGCGACAGCGTCTTGTCGTTGGCCGGGTCGTCGCGCGAAATCGCGTGGTTCGCCTTGTCGTCCGCCGCGAGTTGATCGAGCACAGCGTCCATCGCCTTGTCGGGATCGGCGGCCTTGCCCTGGCGCTCCATGGCGTCGAGATAGGTCATGTAGGCCGCGTAGGCCTTTTCATCGTCGCAGAGCAGACACATCGGATTTCCCGTCTTCCAGGCTCTTCATATTTGACGCGCTTTCTTCACGCGAACCGGTATCCACTTCGCTTGAAAACGCTTTCGCTACCTATTCGACGACCTTCGGCACCAGAAAGAAATGGTCCTGCGTCTCCGGCGCATTGGCAACCACCTCGTCCGCGATCTCGCCATCATTGACCACGTCGGGGCGTTTCTTCATTTCCATCGGCATCACCGAAGTCATCGGTTCGACCCCATCGACATTGACTTCCCTCAACTGCTCGACAAAGGCCAGCATCGCGTTCAGTTCGCCCTGTAGATGGGGAACCTCCTCGTCAGCGACCGCAATCCGCGCCAGATGCGCGATGCGGCGAACGGTGGCAGCGTCAACGGACATTATATAAGGCCTCAACCCGGGAATTAAGCCCGCCGTATAGCAGAGGGGCCTTTTGCGCCGCAACCGCAGGGATTCGCCGCCTTGGATGCCGGACCAGGGCCACGCCCCCGGAGGCCGGCTCGGGAGAGCGTGAATTTGGGCGCGAAAGGCCCCAACGAAACCATTTTGGACACCTCGCGCAGTCGTCCTGAAACAGTCGGAAGGTCTACTCGCCCGGCACCAAAGAACTTGGAGGCCGTGTCATGTGGAACACCGAGAACGACAGCGCCCGATCGGATGGCTGGGACCCCGCCCTCTGGTCGATCGGTACCGCGTTCGCCGCTGCGGTCGTCTATCTCGTCTGCCTGACCTGACAAACGCGAGGCCCAATCATGTCCCGCGCGAAAGTCCTTCAGGAAAAGGCGGAAATGTTCGAGCGCCGCGCCGAAAGCGCGACCGATCCCATCACGAAAGGCCACTATAGAGAGATGGCCGCGCATTATCGAGCGCTTGCCGCCGAACACCTCGACGTCAGGCGCAACGAACCGGCGCACTAATCCGGCTGTCGGCGCTGGAGAACGCCGGGTTGCTCTACCCGCCGAGCGCGCTCAGCCGCGCCAGCGCGGCACCCGCCAGTGCTCGGGTCAGGTCCGCCGCCGGCATCTCGCGGCCGAGCCGCACCGCCTGCCCTGCCCACAGATTGGTGAAATCGACCTTGCCGAGCTTCTCCGAGGCGGCCTTCAGCGGCCCAAGTGCCGTCGCGGCATGGGGGAAAGCCGGTGCATCCGGCGAAATCGGCCCGACCTCGCGCATCACCCGGTTGGCAACGCCGCGGGCCGGGCGGCCGGTCATGACATTGGTGATGACGGTGGTGTCATCCTGCGCCCGGGCCAATGCGGTCCGCGCCGCCGCCGTCACTTTGGATTCCGGGCAGCGCAGGTACGCCGTTCCGATCTGCACCCCGGCCGCCCCCAGTGCGAACGCCGCCGCGATGCCGCGCCCGTCGGCGATGCCGCCGGCCGCGATGACAGGAACCCTCACCGCGTCAACGACCTGGGGCACCAGCGCGAAGGTGCCGGGCTGCTCATGGATGTTTTCGGTCAGAAACATGCCGCGATGGCCGCCGGCTTCGGCGCCTTGCGCGATGATGGCATCGGCGCCGTTTTCCTCGAGCCAGATCGCTTCCCTCACAATGGTCGCACTCGCGATCACCGTGCAGCCGGCGGCCTTGACCCGCTTCAACAGCGCCTGATCCGGCAGGCCGAAATGAAAGCTCACGACTTCCGGCTTCAGCTCCTCGACCAGCGCGCACATCGCAGCATCGAACGGCGCGCGGTTGGCGGCGTTGACGGGCGCCGCCGGGTCGATCCCATGCTCCTGATAATAAGGCGCGAGGCGCTTTTTCCACACCATCTCACGCTCCGGATCGGCATCGACCGCGCGGTGGCAAAAGAAGTTCATGTTGACCGGCGTCGAGACCCGCTGGCGGACGATATTGACCTGTTCGCGTGCCTTCTCGACCGAGAGCATCGCGCAAGGCAAGGAGCCCAACGCCCCACCCTGGGACGCAGCGATCACCAGCTCCGCGTCCATGATCCCGGCCATCGGCGCCAGAACGATGGGAAGTTCGGTCTTGAAGAGAGCAAGAAGTCGGCGGTCCGGCCACATGGTCAGCTCATTTCGGGTTGATGGGGGGTCGGCAGGGCATCTATGCCCCAGACCTCCGCAAGGCTAGCACCCCCGGTGCCGCGCAGCTATGCCAAGTGGCGGTGCCTCGACTGCTATGCCAAGTGTTGCTGCCTGACGCCCCAGCGCCGCAGCGCGACGACCGCCCAGACGGCTTCGACCAGCCCGAACGGCCAGGCGCCCTGCAGGAATCCGTAGATTGAACCGAGCGCACAGGCGACGGCGAACGCGAGGATGAACCAATGGCTGCGATGCTCCAGCGCGTAGCACACGAGCATCGCAGTGACGGCGAACAAACCAAATAATGTCAGCCAATCCATTGTCATGAGTTCTTCCCGCTTTGCACGTTACGCAGTCCACGTGGTATGCGAACGCCATGCCTGCGCTCATCCTACCGCTGATCGACGCCGTCGCGCACTGGCCTCCGCGCGGCGCGCTGGTCGGGCTGGATCTGGGCACCAAGACCATCGGGGTCGCGGTATCCGATCCCGATCGCCGGCTCGCAACCGGCGTCGAGACCATCCAGCGCAAGGCTTTCAAGGCCGACGCCGCGCGCCTGCTCGCCATCGCCGGTGAACGCAGCGCCGTCGGCTTCGTGCTCGGCCTGCCCATCAACATGGACGCCAGCGAAGGCCCGCGCGCGCAATCGACCCGCGCCTTCGCCCGCAATTTTTCAAAGCTTACCGAGTTCGCGATCGCGCTGTGGGACGAGCGGCTTTCCACCGTCGCCGTGGAGCGCGAGCTGATCGGCATGGACATGAGCCGCGCCCGGCGCGCCGAGGTGATCGACGAACACGCCGCGATCTTCATCCTGCAGGGCGCGCTCGATCGGCTGGCGAAGCTTGGCGACCCGCGCTGAGGCGTCAGGTCCCCGTCAGCAGCATCGTCTGCACCACCGCGCCCAGATTGTTGAGGCCGTGCAAGACCACCGTCAGCCAGATCGAGTTGCTGCGATAGCGGAGATAGCCGAGCAACAGGCCGATCGAGAACACCTCGCCGAGGAAGAACCAGTCGTATTGCAGATGCAGCGAGGTCCATACCAGCGACGACAGCAGGATGGCGCCGGCAGGTCCGAGCGCCGTTTCCGACCAGCCTCGATAGAGAAAACCGCGCGCGAAAAACTCCTCCGTGATCGGGGCAGCGACGCAGAATGCGATGACCAGAAGCCATAGTGCGCCGCTGGCGCGCGCCGATTCCAATACTTCGCCCATGAATCCGGGGATCACCTCGCGGCCGGTCAGGCGCGACACCAGATCCCACCCCATCACCACCACCAACAGCGCGACGACGCCGATCAAAACATTGGTCCACGAGGTCCAGCGCAGCGCCAGATAATCGGCGAACGGTGTGCGCGACAGACGGATGGCGACCCACAAGGCTGCGAGAACGGCGGGCAGTCCCGTGATCACGGAGATTGAAATGGTGAGACCATCGCCGAGCACATGGAGCGCAGCGGCAACATCGATCGGTCCTTGCTGCCGCAACACAAAATAGGCGACCACCGCGATTTGCCCGACAAACATCGCGGCGAACACGAACAGGCCCCAGAAGAGAGTGCCCCAGAACTTCCAGACACGCGGCGGTCGCCCGCCTGGAATGACCGGCGCAGGCGCGGCCGGGTCTGACGTTATTTCGAGGAATCCATCAACTGGCTTTCAGGTTGAACCGACGTCACGGCAGCGCCCGCTCCAGCAGGGCCCGGATGTCATCGTTGGCGAGATCGACGGCGCCGTACATGCTGGCGTGATTTCCGGCGAGGCGCGTCGCGGCGAACAGTTCCGCATGATGCGGCGAGACCTTGTTGAGCGCTGCGACAGCCGCCAGCAGCGCCAGCTTCTCGACGGCCAGCCGCGCCACCCGTTCGCTGTCCGGCCGGCGGAATGCCTTGGCGATGAATGCCACCGCATCGGCCGCACCGGATAATCCCTTTGCTTCTCCGGCGAGGCCTTGCAACACCGCAGAGGCTGCTTCCGCCTCGCGCGACAATGCCCGCAGCACGTCGAGGCACATCACATTGCCCGAGCCTTCCCAGATCGCATTGACTGGCGACTCCCGGTAGTGCCGCGCCAGGATGCCCTCCTCGACATAGCCGTTGCCGCCGAGGCACTCCATCGCCTCGTAGAGAAATCCCGGCGCGCTCTTGCATACCCAATATTTGATGGCGGGCGTCAATAGCCGCATGAACGCCGCTTCACTGGCATCATGGGGGGCGCGATCGAACGAACGGCACAGCCGCATCACCAGCGCGATCGAGGCCTCGACATGCAGCGCCATGTCGGCAAGCACCGCCTGCATCAGCGGCTGATCGGCAAGATGCTTCTGGAACACGCTGCGATAACGGGCGTGATGCAGTGCATGCGCCAAACCGGACCGCATCAGCCCGGCGGATGCAATGGCGCAGTCCTGCCGGGTCAACTGCACCATCTGGATGATGGTGCGAATGCCCCTGCCCTCATCGCCGACGCGCATTGCATAGGCGCCCGCGAATTCCACTTCGGAGGAGGCATTGGAGCGATTGCCGAGCTTGTCCTTCAGCCTTTGAAACTGAATGGCATTGACTGAACCATCCGGCCCAAATCGCGGCATGAAGAAACAGGTCAGGCCCTCATCCGCCTGCGCCAGCACCAGGAATGCGTCGCACATCGGCGCCGACATGAACCATTTATGCCCTGATATGCGATAGGCGTCGCCGTCGCGCGCCGCGCGCGTCATGTTGCTGCGCACGTCGGTGCCGCCCTGCTTCTCGGTCATGCCCATGCCCAGCGTCATGCCGCGTTTAGTCGGCCACGGTGCAAAGCTCGGGTCGTAGGAGCGCGTGCCGATCACAGGCATCGTCTTCGCCAGCAGTTCCGGCTGCGCCGCCAGCGCCGCGACAGAGGCGCGCGTCATCGTGATCGGACACAAATGCCCGGTCTCGACCTGGGCCGCCATATAGAACTTCGCGGCGCGCACGACTTCGGCTGCACCTCCGGCCGGCTTGCCTTCCGCGTTCCAGGTCGAATTGTGGACGCCGGCATGGGCGCTGCGCGCCATCAACTCGTGATAGGCCGGATGAAACTCGACTTCGTCGCGCCGGTTGCCGCGCGCATCGAAAGTCCGAAGCTTGGGCGTGTTCTCGTTGGCGAGGCGGCCCCGCGCCGCCATCTCAGCCGAACCCCAATGCTGTCCGAACTCGGACAATTCCTTTTCAGCCGCAGCACCGCCATTGGCCGCGACCGCTTCCGCCAGCGGCTTGTCGAGCCCGAACAGGTCGACGTCCTCGAACGGCGGCGACTGGTTGAGCACCTCATGGGTCGCGGATGATGACGAGGTCATGGCGTCCCTCACGTCGGAATTCGGCAGAATCAATTGTGGCGCGCGGTGATCGGGAAATCATAGGCCGCCCCGCCCGCGCCCGGCAGCGAAAAGTGCCACCACTCCTTCGAATAGTTCACAAAGCCTTGCCGGCCCATGGCGGACAGCACAGAGTTTGCGCCAGCCCCGCTGCACCGCCGTGATCGATACTGCCGCGGTGTGTGCCTTGGGATCGGAACAATCATAGCCGGTCCCCATATCGACGCTGCCTTCCGGCGCGCGGGCGTCGACAGATGCCGTGCAATCGGCATAGGCCCTGTCCGGATCGAAAGCGGCCGGAGGACCGGCCTTCAAATCGACCAGCGTGAGGTCGACCGCAGCACCAGTGGAATGGCCGGAATGCTCGGCGATGTAGCCCAGCCGGAACAGGTCGGCTTTGCTGAAGCCGGGATGGTAGCGCCGCTCGGCCGGCGTCTCCCGGCCGTTCCGCGCCCACGCCACCATGTCGTGCACCGCGCTCTCCGGGCGGTAACAATCGAGCATCTTCAGCGACAGTTTCTGTGGCGCCAGTTCCTGCTGGATGCGTTCCAGCGCCATTCCGACCTCACGTTTAACCACGCACTCGGCAGCGTCGTAACCCGCAAGCCTGCCGGCCGAGGAAATTGTTCGGCCCGGCATAGCGAATATCCTGAAGGATGGAAGGATCGATGTCGCGGAGGAACACGAAGCCGCCGGGCAAGCCCTGCGCGTGCGCTGAAGCGGCACCTGCGAGGGCCGCGAGCGTGACCGCAGCCGCTTTAATGAAAAGCAGTTTCCACATCGTCATGACCAACTTGTTCCGACCGTCCCGTCCTGTTCCATAGTTAACAGAAGCAATCCGGCATCACAGACAAGTTGACGCAGTCTGCGCAAGGCGGACTGCTACGGCCGGGCATCACGGGAACGGGACATCTCAGGGGATAACTCGCTGGCGCCCTCTTCGCCCTTGCCCCGCCGGTCATCTCTGCCTATAGCTCTCGTTTTAATGACCACTGCATCGAAATCGACCTTCGTCCTCGGTCACCGGCATTTGCTGGGAATCGAGGGCCTTTCCGCTGCCGATATTACCGGCTTGCTCGACCTCTCCGAGGAATATGTCGAGCTCAACCGCCAGGTCGACAAGAAGCGCACCTCGTTGCGCGGCCGCACCCAGGTGAATTTGTTCTTCGAGGCCTCGACCCGCACCCAGTCCTCGTTCGAAATCGCCGGCAAGCGGCTCGGCGCCGACGTCATGAACATGTCGGTATCGTCGTCGTCGATGCGCAAGGGTGAAACCCTGATCGATACCGCCGTGACACTGAACGCCATGCACCCGGACATTCTGGTGGTGCGGCATCACGCCTCCGGCGCGGTCGAATTGCTGGCGCGCAAGGTCGACGGCTCGGTGATCAATGCCGGCGACGGCGCCCACGAACATCCGACCCAGGCGCTGCTCGATGCGCTCACCATCCGCCGCAACAAGGGCCGGCTCGACGGGCTGGTGATCGCGATCTGCGGCGACGTGATGCATTCGCGGGTGGCGCGCTCCAATATCCTGCTGCTCAACATCATGGGCGCCCGCGTCCGCGTGGTGGCGCCCTCCACGCTGCTGCCGCGCGGCATCGAGCGGATGGGCGTCGAGGTGGCGCGCGATATGCGCGAGGGCCTGAACGGCGCCGACATTGTCATGATGCTGCGGCTGCAGCGCGAGCGCATGAACGGATCGTTCGTGCCGTCGAGCCAGGAATATTTCCATTATTTCGGCCTCGACCAGAAGAAGCTCGCCTATGCCAAGCCCGACGCGCTGGTGATGCATCCGGGGCCGATGAACAGGGGCGTCGAGATCGACTCGATCGTTGCCGACGGCGCGCAATCCTTGATCCGCGAACAGGTTGAGATGGGAGTGGCGGTGCGGATGGCGGTGCTCGAAGCGCTCGCCCGCAACCTGCCGAACGCGTGACGTCATGCTGACCGACCGCCGCCCGATCCTGCTTGCCAACGCCCGCCTGATCGATCCGTCGCGCGATTTCGACGGCATCGGCGACGTCTTGATCGCCGACGGCACCATCCGCGAGAGCCGGCGTGGCATCGGTGCCGCCGGGGTGCCCGAAGGCACCGACATCATCAATTGCTCCGGCAAGATCGTGGCCCCGGGCCTGGTCGACATGCGCGCCTTTGTCGGCGAGCCCGGCGCCAGCCACCGCGAGACATTCGCATCCGCAAGCCAGGCCGCGGCCGCCGGCGGCATCACCACCATCATCTGCCAGCCCGATACATCGCCGGTGATCGACAATTCGGCGACGGTGGATTTTGTCCTGCGCCGCGCCCGCGACACTGCGATCGTCAACATCCATCCGATGGCGGCGCTGACCAAGGGCCTGCGCGGCCAGGAGATGACCGAGATCGGCCTGTTGAAAGCCGCCGGCGCGGTGGCGTTTACCGACGGCGACCACAGCGTCACCAATGCGCTGGTGATGCGGCGGTCGCTGACCTATGCCCGCGATTTCGATGCGCTGATCGTGCATCACACCGAAGATCCCCATCTGGTTGGCGAAGGCGTCATGAACGAGGGCGAGTTCGCCGCACGGCTGGGCCTTGCCGGCATTCCCAATGCCGCCGAAGCCGTCATGCTGGAGCGCGACATCCGTCTGGTCGCCCTGACCGGCGGGCGTTACCACGCCGCATCGCTGACCTGCATCGAATCGCTGGAAATTCTAAGGCGCGCCCGCGACGCCGGGCTGAAGGTCAGCGCCTCGGTGTCGATCAACCATGTGACGCTGAACGAAAACGACATCGGTCCCTATCGGACCTTTCTGAAACTCTCGCCGCCGCTGCGCACCGAGGACGATCGCCTCGCGCTGGTCGCAGCCGTTGCCTCCGGACTGATCGACGTGGTGATGTCCGACCACAATCCGCAGGACGTCGAGGTCAAGCGGCTGCCGTTCGCGGAAGCGGCATCCGGCGCGATCGGCCTCGAGACCATGCTGCCGGCGGCACTGCGGCTGATCCATAATGGCGAAATGGATTTCAAGACCCTGATCCGCGCGATGTCGACGCGCCCGGCCGAACTGCTGGGCCTGCCCGGCGGATCGCTGCGCGCGGGCTCGCCCGCCGACGTGATCGTGATCGATCCCGATACGCCCTGGGTACTCGATCCCGCCGATCTCAAATCGCAATGCAAAAATACGCCGTTCGACGAAGCGCGCTTCTCGGGCCGCGTCGCGCGTACTATCGTGGGCGGACGGACCGTGTACGAGCATGTCTGAAGCGTTTTCAAGCGACGGAAGGTGCTGCGATGTCACTTGAAGTCCTGTTGCTGCTTGCGTTCATCCTCGGCTATCTGCTCGGCTCGATTCCATTCGGGCTGATCCTGACGCGGCTTGCCGGCACGCCGGATCTTCGCTCGATCGGCTCCGGCAATATCGGCGCCACCAATGTGCTGCGCACCGGTCGCAAGGGCCTCGCCGCAGTGACCCTGATCTGCGACATGCTGAAGGGCACGCTGGCGGTGCTGATATCAGGCTATTTCGGCGGACCTGATGCGGCGATGCTGGCGGCGCTGGGCGCTTTTGTCGGCCATCTGTTTCCGGTCTGGCTCGGGTTCAAAGGCGGCAAAGGCGTCGCGGTCTATATCGGTGTGCTGATCGGGCTGTTCTGGCCGGCCGCGGTATTGTTCTGCGCGCTGTGGATCGTGACCGCCGCGATCAGCCGCTATTCGTCGCTGTCCGCGCTGGTTGCGAGTGTCGTCACGCCGATTTTCCTGTGGTGGCTCGGCCATCTCACGCTGGCGTCATTGTTTGCCGCGCTGACCCTGCTGCTGTTCTACATGCACCGCGCCAACATCGCGCGCTTGCAGGCCGGAACCGAGACGCGGATCGGGCAGAAGTAATAGCGCACCCGCTACCGCCGCTTCAGCGCGTCCTCGACAAAGCTCGCCGACGCCATCGCCCGCGCATCGGCGCCGAACCGCGCAATAACAGTCACGCCGACAGGCAATCCACCCTCCGCGACGAGCGCCGGCACATTGACGCAAGGCGTGCCCATCAAGGTCCACAGCCGGTTGTAGCGGGGATCGCCGGTCGACGATAATCCGTTGGGGGCAGCACCCGGCGCCGAGAGCGTCAGCAGCACATCGACCTCGTTGAAAACAGCGTCGAGCGCCGGCCGCGCGCGCAACGCGACAGCCACCGCCGCATCGTAATCGGCAGGCGTGATGTCCCTGCTCTCGTCGAGCCGGCCGCGCAACAGCGGCGGCATCGCGTCGTAGTTCTGCCGGTACTCCCAGGCGAACGACTGATGCGCCTCGAAATCCTGCACGACGGGATGAATGCGCCAGGCCTCCGCGACCACCTCGGGCATGGCGAGCTCGCGCACCGATGCGCCGGCCTGCTCTGCGGCGCGCGCTGCCCGCTGCAGCGCTGCCGCGCCGGAAGCTTCCGGCGCGCCGGCAAACGCCTGCGTCACCACGCCGATTCGCGGCGTCGCCACAGCCTGCGGTACGACGAGTTCAGGCCGGTTGGTGATGGCCGCGAGCCCCTGCGCGAGGTCGCGCACGCTGGCCGCGAACAGTCCGACGGTGTCGAGCGTCCAGGAAAAGCACTTCACACCGACGGTCGGCAGCAGCCGGTAGCTCGGCTTGATCGCAGCGATACCGCAGAACGACGCCGGCCGGATCACCGAGCCGGCGGTCTGCGTGCCCAGCGCCAGCGGGATCATCCCGGCCGCGACCGCCGCCGCCGAGCCCGCCGACGATCCGCCCGGCGTATGCGCGTGATTGCGCGGATTGAGCGTCGCGGCCGGATCGTTCGCGGCGAATGCCGTCGTGGCGGTCTTGCCGATGATGGTCGCCCCCGCCCGCCTCAGCGCCATCACGACCGGTGCGTCGGCACGCGGACGATGTCCGCGGTAGATCGCTGCACCCATCTCTGTCGGGAAATGCGCCGTATCGATGATGTCCTTGATTCCGACGGCGATCCCGCGCAGCGGCCCGCTGTCTTGTGCGCGCGCGGTCTCGTCGGTGCAGACGAAGGCGCCAATGGTCTTGTCATGCGCGCGGATTGCATCCTGCGACTGGGCGATTGCGGCGTCCGGCGAAAGCGAGCCTTGCTCGATCCGCTGTTGAAGGTCTGCAAGTGAGATCATTGGCGCTGCACTCCGCTGCTGTTGGCATCTCCACCTAGCGCGCCACGCGAGATGTGCCAATGAGGCCGTTGATCACAATCCCCTCTTGAGCCAAGCTTGAGCCGCATGCACGACCGCCCGCACCAGCTCTCCGACATCGAACGGCTCAACCGTCTCAGGCTGATCCGTTCCGACAATGTCGGCCCGCGCACATTTGCATCCCTGCTCCGCCATTTCGGCGATGCGGCAAGCGCGCTGGCGCATCTGCCCGATCTGGCGCGGCGCGGCGGCGCGACACGGCCAAGCCGGATTTATAGCGAGGCCGACGCACGCGCCGAACTCGCGGCCAGCCAAAATCTCGGCGTCAGCCTGCTCGCGCCGGGTGAAGCCGGTTATCCGCCGCGGCTTGCGGTGCTTGACGATGCGCCGCCTTTGCTCGGCGTGCGTGGCGCCCTGGACGTGCTGATGCGCCCCGTCATCGCGATCGTCGGCTCGCGCAATGCCTCCGGCGCCGGCCTCAAATTCGCAGGCTCCCTGGCGCGCGATCTCGGCGAGGCCGGTTTCGTCATTGCCTCCGGACTGGCGCGCGGCATCGATCAGGCCGCGCATCGCGCCAGTATCGCCAGCGGCACCGTAGCAGTGCTGGCCGGCGGCCACGACAAGATCTATCCGCCCGAGCACGAAGAGTTGCTGGCCGCCATCGTCGGCAATGGCGGCGCTGCGATTTCGGAAATGCCGCTCGGCCATGTGCCGCGCGCCCGCGATTTTCCACGGCGCAACCGGCTGATCTCAGGCGCAGCGCTCGGCGTCGTCGTGGTCGAGGCCGCCTTTCGCTCGGGATCGCTGATCACGGCACGGATCGCCGCCGAACAGGGCCGCGAAGTGTTCGCCGTGCCCGGCTCGCCGCTCGATCCGCGCGCCGCCGGCACCAACGACCTGATCAAGCAGGGCGCGACGCTGACCACGCAAGCCTCCGACGTCATCAACGCGGTCGAGCCGATCATGGGACGGCCGATCGAACTCCGCGAACCGGACAATGATGAGCCGCTGGAGACCGACCCCGCCGCCAGCGATCGCGCGCGGATCGTCGATCTGCTCGGACCAAGCCCGATTGGTCTCGACGATCTGATCCGGATGGCCGGAACCTCGCCGGCCATCGTGCGCACCGTGCTGCTGGAGCTAGAACTCGCCGGACGGCTGGAGCGCCATGGCGGCGGACTGGTGTCGCTGATCTACAGTTGATCCGATCAACGCTCTGCGTTGCGGCCGTCGAACCGGGCTCGTGCGCTTTCGATTTCCGGCTGGTGCTCGCGCGCCCACATGCCCAGCGCCATCACCGGCTTTGAGAGTCCGTGTCCGAGATCGGTCAGTTCGTAATCGACGCGCGGCGGAATGGTCGGGAATACGGTCCGCGTGACCAGGCCATCGCGCTCCAATCCGCGCAGCGTCAGGGTCAGCATCCGCTGCGAAATGCCGCCGACCATGCGCTTGATCTCGTTGAAGCGCCGCGGCCCGCCGCCGAGCAGCATGATCACGAACACGCTCCATTTGTCGCCGACCCGTGCCAGCACCGAGGCGACACCGCGGCAGTCGCTGTCGAGGTGGGCGTTGGGCGGCAGGACAGGCACTTTAGAGACAGGCACTTCGATGTGCTCAGGTTTCAACGATTGTGCTCGGGTTTCAAAAATGTGCGTTCTTGCGGGGTTTGCGGACAGTCACTCATATAGTCTCAGTTACAAACATATACCAAGGGTGACCCTCATGAAACTCCTGCATATCGATTCCAGCGTCCTCGGCCCCCATTCCGTCAGCCGGCAGGTTTCCGCCGCCATCGTGGACCGTCTGGCAAAAACGACCCCTAGCCTCGACATCGTCTATCGCGATCTGACGCTGACGCCGCTGGCGCACCTTTCCGGTTCCCATCTTGCCGCTGGACAAGGGGCTGTCCCCGAAGCGGCGCTCCAGCCGGACCTTGCCGCCGGTCAGGCGGTATTGGAGGAATTTCTGGCCGCCGACATCGTGGTGCTGGGCGCGCCGATGTACAATTTTACTATTCCGAGCCAGCTCAAGGCCTGGATCGACCGCATCGTCATTGCCGGAAAGACTTTTAAGTATGGCGCGCAGGGCGCGGAGGGTCTCGCCGGCAACAAGCGCGTCATTATCGCGGTCTCGCGCGGCGGTTTTTATGGCGCCGATACGCCGTACGCGGTCGGCGAGCATCTGGAGACTTATCTGCGCTGGGTGTTCGGCTTCATCGGGGTCCAAAACCCTGAATTCATCTCCGCCGACGGCATCCAGGTCGGGCCGGAACACCGCGAGAAGGCGCTGGCCGGCGCGTTGCAGGCGGCCACTAATCTCCACGCAGCATAAGCAAGTGAAGCAAGACACCGCCCGCCGTCGTCGAACCACGGCGGGGGGCGCTTGATGGATGACCTCTGCGGTTATCCGCGATAGATCGGCGCGCCGGCCGGCGAACCGGTCGAGCCGCCGTCGACAAAGATCTCCGCGCCTTGAATGTTCGACGCATCGTCGGAGGCCAGAAACAATACCGTCTTGGCGACTTCCTCCGCCTCCCCGATCCGCCCAAGCGGAATGGTGCGGGAAATTCGCTTGTCCAGCGCCGCGAACGCTTCGGCGGTAGGTGCCGCACCTTTCCAGATCGGCGTGCGCGCCGCACCTGGCGCGACCACATTGACCCTGATGCCTCGCGGCGAAAGCTCCGACGCCATCACCCGCGCCATCGCGCGCACGCCGGCCTTGCTCGCGGCATAGGCTGAGTAGCCGGGATTGCCGAGCACGGAGATCACCGAGCCGTTCAGGATGATCGATGCCCCGTCATTGAGATGGGGGGCGGCCGATTGCACGGTGAAGAAAACCGACGTGATGTTGGTCCGGATGACGGTTTCAAATGCCTCAAGCGTGGTGGTTCCGATCGGCGTATTGCCGGGGATGCCGGCATTGGCGAATACAATGTCGAGCTTGCCGAATTTTTCGACCGCGCGCCGGATCGCCTGTTCGGTCGCCGCGATATCGGTGGCATCGGCGACCAGCGCCAGCGCGTTCGGCCCCAGTTCCTTTGCCGCGGCCTCGAGCGTCGCCTGATTTCGCCCGGTGATGGCGACGTTGGCGCCCTCGGCCACGAATAGCCGAGCGGTCGCCAGTCCGATGCCGCTGTTGCCGCCTGTAATGAACGCCGTCTTGTTTGCCAGCCGCACGAGTGCCTCCAATGGTTGCATCATTAAACTAGGTTGCTAAATAGAGCACCTGGTTTCATAATGCAACCACACAACGGAGTGATCGGCGGGTTGTCGTTGTGCGAGCCGGAGGACACAGGCGTGAAACGGACGAGCTTCGAGAAGGCCGAATGCCCGGTCGCCAGATCGCTCGACGCGATCGGCGACTGGTGGTCGCTATTGATCATTCGCGACGCCCTGATGGGCATCCGCCGCTTCAGCGAATTTCAGAAAAGCCTCGGCCTCGCCAGGAACATCCTGACGGTGCGGCTGCGCGCCCTGGTCGACCATGGCATCCTCAAGACGGCGCCAGCTTCCGACGGCAGCGCCTATCAGGAGTATTTGCTGACCCCGAAAGGGCGCGGGGTGTTTCCGGTGCTGGTCGCGCTGCGGCAGTGGAGCGAGGAATTCTCCTTCTCTCCCGGCGGGTGCCCTACCCTCCTGGTCGATCGCGACAACGGCCAGCCGGTCCGCAAACTCGAACTGCATGCCCGCGATGGCCGGTTGCTCGGCGTCGGCGATACCGAACTAAGGCCAAATCCCGCAGCCAGGCGCCGCCAGCGCCGCTCGGCCTGAACGATGTCTCGGCCGGCGCGAAGATGCCGGCCCGAATCCGGCGCGGCGTCATGAGAGCCTGGGCTTGCTGCGAAGCCGGACGTGTTCCTCAGCTTCCAGTTGCGACATCCTCAAGAGATGACCGAGCATCTCAAGCCGATGCCGCTGTGCCAGTAACGCCAGATCGGCGGCGGCCTCCGCAATGAATGCCGCGGCCTCATCCGGGCCGCCATCGCCGCGCGGTTCATCGGGGCGCGTTTGCTGATTTTTGCCAGCGGTTGCGCGGCTCCGCCGGTCGCTTTTCTTCTTGGTCAAAAACGGCATCCAGCATTGTCTTTTTGGAAAAATATACCCATTTCAGAGTGCAACTATGGGACGCATTTTACAACTTTTTTGACGCTATGCCCTGACCGTTTGGGGTCTCTTCAACATCTGTCGATTTGACAGGGGCCTTCGCTGCACCCATGTTCGAAACGAAACGGCCGACGCGAATCTCGCGGAACCGGCCTTTATTTTTCCCGTAAGCCATTGGAATGACATGAATATCGTCATTGTCGAGTCGCCGGCGAAAGCCAAGACGATCAACAAATATTTGGGCGCTTCCTACGAGGTTCTGGCCTCTTTCGGTCATGTCCGCGACCTGCCGGCCAAGAATGGATCGGTCGATCCGGAGGCCAATTTCCAGATGATCTGGGAGGTCGATCCCAAGGCCGCCGGCCAACTCAACGACATCGCCAAGGCACTTAAGGGTGCCGACCGCCTGATCCTCGCAACCGACCCCGATCGCGAGGGCGAAGCGATCTCGTGGCACGTGCTGGAGGTCCTGAAGGAAAAGCGCGCCCTCAAGGATCACAAGATCGAACGCGTGGTGTTCAACGCCATCACCAAGCAGGCGGTGACGGACGCGATGAAACATCCGCGTCAGATCGATGGCGCACTGGTGGATGCCTACATGGCGCGCCGCGCGCTGGACTATCTGGTCGGCTTCACGCTCTCGCCGGTGCTGTGGCGCAAACTGCCGGGCGCGCGCTCGGCGGGCCGGGTGCAGTCGGTCGCGCTGCGGCTGGTCTGCGACCGCGAACTCGAGATCGAGAAATTCGTTCCCCGCGAATACTGGTCGCTGGTGGCGACATTGACGACGCCGCGCGGCGATGCGTTCGAGGCTCGCCTGGTCGGCGCCGACGGCAAGAAGATTCAGCGCCTCGACATCGGCACCGGCGCCGAGGCGGAAGACTTCAAGAAGGCGATCGAGAGCGCCAACTTTTCGGTTTCCACCGTTGAAGCCAAGCCGGCGCGCCGCAATCCGCAGGCGCCGTTCACGACCTCGACGCTGCAGCAGGAAGCCAGCCGCAAGATGGGCTTCGCGCCCGCGCATACCATGCGGATCGCGCAGCGGCTGTACGAGGGCATCGATATCGGCGGCGAGACCACCGGCCTCATCACCTATATGCGAACCGACGGCGTGCAGATCGACGCTTCGGCGATCACCCAGGCGCGCAAGGTGATCGGCGAGGATTACGGCAACGCCTATGTGCCGGACGCCCCGCGCCAGTACCAGACCAAGGCCAAGAACGCGCAGGAAGCCCACGAAGCGATCCGGCCCACCGATTTGTCGCGCCGGCCGGCCGATATGCGCCACCGCCTCGATGCCGATCAGGCCAAGCTCTATGAACTGATCTGGATCCGCACCATCGCCAGCCAGATGGAATTGGCCGAACTGGAACGCACCACCGTCGATATCGCCGCCAAAGCGGGCGCGCGCGTACTGGAGCTGCGCGCCACCGGCCAGGTGATAAAATTCGACGGCTTCCTCGCGCTCTATCAGGAAGGCCGCGACGATGACGGCGACGACGAGGACAGTCGCCGCCTCCCCGCCATGAGCGAAGGCGAAGCGCTGAAGCGCAAGGATCTCGCCGTCACCCAGCATTTCACCGAACCGCCGCCGCGCTTCTCCGAAGCCTCGCTTGTCAAGCGCATGGAAGAGCTCGGCATCGGCCGACCCTCGACCTATGCCTCGATCCTGCAGGTGCTGAAGGACCGCGGCTACGTCAAGCTCGACAAGAAGCGCCTGCATGGCGAGGACAAGGGCCGCGTCGTGGTCGCGTTCCTGGAAAACTTCTTCGCGCGCTATGTCGAATATGATTTCACCGCCGCCCTCGAAGAACAGCTCGATCGCATCTCCAACAACGAGATATCCTGGCAGCAGGTGTTGCAGGATTTCTGGGGCGACTTCATCGGCGCCGTCAACGAGATCAAGGATCTGCGTGTCACCCAGGTGCTCGATGCGCTCGACGACATGCTGGGACCGCACATCTATGCGCCGCGCGAGGACGGCGGCGATCCGCGGCAGTGCCCGACCTGCGGCACCGGCAAGCTCAACCTCAAGGCTGGGAAATTCGGCGCCTTTGTCGGCTGCACCAATTATCCGGAATGCCGCTACACCCGTCCGCTCGCGGCCGACAGCGAAGCCAGCGCCGATCGCATCCTCGGCAAGGATCCGGTCTCGGATCTCGAAGTGGTGGTAAAGGCCGGACGGTTCGGTCCCTACATCCAGCTCGGCGAGCCCAAGGATTATGCCGAAGGTGAAAAGCCGAAGCGCGCCGGCATTCCGAAGAACATGTCGCCCGGCGATATTGAGCTTGATTTCGCCCTGAAGCTGCTGTCGCTGCCGCGAGAGATCGGCAAGCATCCGGAGACCGGCGAGCCGATCACCGCCGGGCTTGGCCGTTTCGGTCCCTTCGTGCGCCACGAGAAAACCTATGCCAGCCTCGAGGCCGGCGACGAGGTGTTCGACATCGGATTGAATCGAGCCGTCACACTGATCGCCGAAAAAATTGCAAAAGGCCCGAGCGGCCGGCGCTTTGGGGCGGATCCCGGCAAGCCGCTGGGCGATCATCCGACCCTCGGCGGTGTCGCGGTCAAGAGCGGTCGCTACGGCGCCTATGTCACGGCCGGCGGCGTCAATGCCACCATCCCGAGCGACAAGACCCAGGAAACCATCACGCTGCCGGAAGCCATCGCGCTGATCGACGAACGGGTGGCAAAGGGGGGCGGCAAACCGAAGCGCGGCGCCAAGAAGGCCAAACCAGTAAAGCCTGCCAAGGTTGAGGCTGCGGCCAAGGCACCGAAGCCGGCCAAGAAGGCGGTCGCGAAAAAATCCGCGGCGAAACCAAAGTCCGATGCCGCCAGCAAGGCGCGCGCGCCGGTGACGGCGACGGCCACCACTCACCCGCCAAGGTCGCCAAACCCGTCGCCAAGAAAAACGTCGGCAAAGCAAGTGGATAAGGCTAGCGGATAGAGTGGCCAGGCAACGCGACAAGGGTTTTCCGGAGCGAGACGCCATTGTCGCATTCATCCGTGCGCATCCGGGGAAAGTCGGCACCCGCGAGATCGCGCGGGAATTCGGCCTCAAGAATGCCGACCGCGTCGAACTGAAACGCATCCTGCGCGAACTCGCCGACCAGGGCGCGATCGCCAAACAGGGCAAGAAAATCCACGAGCCGGCAGCCCTCCCGCCAACCGTGATGGCCGACATCACCGGCCGCGACAGCGACGGTGAACTGATCGCAACGCCAACCGAGTGGGATGAAGAGCAAAGCGGCGCGCCGCCGAAAATCCGGATCCATATTCCGCGCCGTCCGCAGCCGGGCACCGCGGCCGGCGTCGGCGATCGCGCGCTGCTGCGCGTCGAAAAGCCCGACGACAATGAAGGCGCGGTCTATCGCGGACGCGTCATCAAGGTGGTCGATCATGCCAAGACCCGCGTGCTTGGAATTTTCCGCGCGCTGCCCGGCGGCGGTGGACGGCTGGTGCCGGTCGACAAGAAGCAGGCCGGCCGCGAATTGAACATCGCCAAGGCCGACAGCCACGGCGCCGAGGATGGCGATCTCGTCAGCGTCGATCTGGTGCGCACGCGCGGCTTCGGCCTCGCCTCCGGCAAGGTCAAGGAGCGGCTCGGCTCGCTGGCATCGGAGAAAGCGGTCAGCCTGATCGCGATCCACGCCCACGAAATTCCGCAGGCCTTCTCGCCCGCCGCGTTGCGCGAAGCGGAGGAAGCAAAACCCGCGACATCAGCGGGGCGCGAAGACTGGCGCAAACTGCCGCTGGTGACGATCGATCCGCCCGACGCCAAGGACCATGACGACGCGGTTCATGCCGAGCCGGATCCCGATCCGAACAACAAAGGCGGTCACATCGTCACGGTCGCGATCGCCGATGTCGCGTTCTATGTGCGGCCGGGCTCGGCGCTCGACCGGGACGCGCTCACGCGCGGCAACTCGGTGTATTTCCCCGACCGCGTGGTGCCGATGCTGCCCGAACGCATCTCCAACGATTTGTGCTCGCTGGTGCCGGGCGAGCCGCGCGGCGCGCTGGCGGTGCGGATGGTGATCGCGTCCGACGGCCGCAAGCGCTCGCACAGCTTTCATCGCATTCTGATGCGCTCGGCCGCCAAGCTGAATTACGCGCAGGCCCAGGCGGCCATCGACGGCCGGCCCGACGATACCACCGGCCCCCTGCTCGAACCGATCCTCAAGCCGCTCTATGAGGCCTATGCGACTGTGAAGCGCGCGCGTGACGAACGCGATCCGCTCGATCTCGATCTTCCCGAACGCAAGATCCTGCTAAAGCCTGACGGCACCGTCGATCGCGTGATCGTGCCGGAGCGGCTCGATGCGCACCGGTTGATCGAGGAATTCATGATCCTCGCCAACGTCGCCGCGGCCGAAATGCTTGAAAAGAAGGCGCTGCCGCTTATCTATCGGGTGCACGATGAACCGACGCTCGAGAAAATTCACAACCTGCAGGAATTCCTGAAGACGCTCGATCTGCCGTTCGCGAAAAGCGGCGCCTTGCGGCCCGCGCTGTTCAACCGCGTACTGGCGCAGGTCAAGGGACAGGATTCCGAACCGCTGGTGAACGAAGTGGTGTTGCGCTCGCAAGCCCAGGCTGAATATTCAGCCGAGAATTACGGCCATTTCGGCTTGAACCTGCGGCGCTACGCGCATTTCACTTCGCCTATCAGGCGATACGCGGATCTGATCGTGCATCGCGCCCTGATCCGCGGCTTGGGTCTTGGCGAAGGCGCGCTTCCAGAGACCGAGACGATGGAAACGTTGAGCGAGGTCGCCGCGCAAATCTCCGTCACCGAGCGCCGCGCCATGAAGGCCGAGCGCGAAACCGCAGACCGGCTGATTGCGCATTTCCTCGCCGACCGCATCGGGGCTAGCTTTCAGGGCCGCATTTCCGGCGTCACCCGCGCCGGACTGTTCGTCAAGCTCAGCGACACCGGCGCCGACGGCCTGATCCCGATCCGCACACTCGGCACCGAATATTTCAACTATGACGAGACGCGCCACGCGCTGGTCGGCTCGCGCAGCGGAGCCATGCATCGGCTGGGTGACGTCGTCGACGTTCGTCTGGTAGAAGCAGCACCTGTAGCGGGCGCGTTGCGTTTTGAGCTATTGTCGGAAGGCCACGTCGAGCCGCGCGGCAGAAGGCGCGATGGCGCGCGCGGCGACGCTGCGAAGGCTCGGCCGAACGCGCAGGCGAAAGCTCGTCCGGGCCGCGCCCCGCGCAAGAAAGACCGCAAGCCGGGCAAAACAAAACCCGGCAAATCGAGAAAGGGCCAATCATGGAAACCGTAAGCACCGCGACCAGGGTCTGGACCCGGGATCAGGCGATAGCCGAAAAGCGTGACGTGTGGACCTCGATGAAGCGCGGCTTTCGCGGCCGCTGTCCCCGCTGCGGCGAAGGCAAACTGTTTCGCGCGTTCCTCAAGGTCGACAACAATTGCTCGGTGTGCGGCCTCGACTTCACGCCGCACCGTGCCGACGACCTGCCCGCCTATCTCGTCATCGTCATCGTCGGTCACATCGTGGTGCCCGCCGCACTGATGATCGAAACCAATTACTCACCGCCGGTGGCGCTGCAACTGGCGATCTATCTGCCGGTGACGCTGGTGGCATCCCTGGCGTTGCTGCAACCGGTGAAAGGCGCCGTGGTCGGAATGCAGTGGGCGCTGCGCATGCACGGATTTGACGAACAAAATCCGGAAAAATAAATCAAACAAGAAACGAAAAAGAGTTGCGGGAGCGAGATGAGCCAAGTCCACGTAGACGAGAAAGAAGCCGACCATCACCCCTATCGCCGCCCCGTGGATGCCGCCACGCTGATCCTGGTCGATCGCACGGCCGCGACGCCGAAGGTTCTGGTCGGCAAACGCCATGACAAGGTGGTGTTCATGCCGGGCAAATTCGTCTTTCCCGGCGGGCGCGTCGACAAGACGGACAACCGCATTCCGGTGGCCGCACCGATCTCGAAACCGCTCGAAGCCAATCTGGTGAAGGGCAGTCCCAGGATTACGCCGTCGCGGGCGCGTTCGCTTGCGGTCGCCGCGATCCGCGAGGCCTGTGAGGAAACCGGGCTTTGCCTGGGGCGCAAGAGCAATGGCGCGGCACCCGCGCTCGAAGGCCCATGGAAGCCGTTCAGCGAGGCCGGCCTGCTGCCTGATCCGTCCGGACTGTTCCTGATTGCGCGCGCGATCACCCCGCCCGGCCGCGTGCGGCGGTTCGATACCAGGTTCTTCACGGCTGACGCCTCGTCGATCACCCACCATGTGCAGGGCGTGATCCATGCCGACGCCGAACTGGTGGAGCTGGTCTGGGTCGAGATCGGATCAAAACCTCTGGCCGACCTGCACGCGATGACCCGGAATGTCCTCAACGAACTCGAAAAGCGCCTCGCCACCGGCCCCCTGAGCCACGAGGCGGAAGTGCCGTTCTTTCATTTCTACGGCGGCAAGATGCAGAAGGATGTTCTGGGGGCTTGAGACCGGAATAACACGTAGAGCGGACCATCGTCATCGCGGCATGGACGCGTGGGGGATTGCTGCCAAAGACAGCTATAGAGGCCATGATCCCCCGTCAGGCGCTGCCTTCTCCCATAAAAACCTAACTGCGACACGTACGGTTTCCAATAGATCGACATTTCGATCGCCGTCCAAGGTTACGCCTCCAATCGGATCGTCCCAGCGTGATAAATCCCAAACCATTTGGCCCCAAAAGGCAGGCGGCCGCTCGATAACTTCGGATTGCCTCAAACGTGGATCGCTCGGCCGGCCTTGCACGACGTGTTTGAAAGCATGCCCTACATCGTTGACGATCTTGAACGCGGACAACTCGTGCTCAAACTGCTGCCGCAGCGTCCTCGCATCATCGGGGAATGCGAGATAATCGACGGCGTGACAGGTTGCAACGCACGCCAAGAAAGCCAAGCGCCTAGACGTCGGTTCTGCTTCAAAATCCTTGAGGGTTGGATCAACAATTTCCTTGAGATACTGCTCTAAATCCTGCATCGGTAGCCTTTCTGGCACATCCGTCGTATCTACAACCTATACTAAATTCCAACTCGAGGCCGAGGGCCTTTCGAAACCCTTACGCAGCGATAGGAGGCCCGTATGCCAAATCGTGACGCGTTGCGTCGATTGAGTCGAAAATTTCCGGCGCGGCCGGAAATCGAAAAGATAATGGACGGTTTGCGCGACAGGGACGACTTGCATATCGGGATCATCGCCGTTTCAATCTTGGAGGCGAGGCTTCAACAACTGATTACGACGCGGCTTCACAAGAAAGGCGATAAGGATTTCCTAAACCGTCTTTTTCTCAATCGCGGTCCACTAAGCGATTTCAATTCTAAAATACTGGTGGCGGAAGCCTTTGGGATCGTGACTAGCCCCTTGGCAGACGAACTTCATGTAATGAGAGACATAAGAAATGCGTTTGCGCACTCGACGACGCCTCTCTCGTTTGAACATGAGCTAGTGAAGCGCGAGGTTGACGGCTTGAAGATGCTGGAAGCTATGCGAGCCGCCCGAATTAACTTCACCGAGGGGAACGACCTTACGTTTGAGCTGAGCAGCAAAAGCTGGTTTTTACTCGCGACACGGATCACTCTCATCATGCTCGACACCATTGCCGGAGAAACGGAAACGGCTGCGGAGGTAATTGAAGCTGCGTTGCGAGAGGCAGAATGATGCTATGATAGATACATATCAGCTTAGCGGTTCGAGTGTGTGCTTTTGCGGCTAGAAACTACAGTTCAAGGGGGGAGTGTCCCCGAACGAATTTAGATATGCTCGCACCAAATCTTCTTCGATCATCTTGTACGTGCGCGCACCGGTAGAGAGCACCGCGACGCCGAGCTTCTCTATCGGGAATTTAGACCTTAGAGCTGTACTTTGCCGCCAAAGTGCACTTGCACCGTGCGTATCTTCGCGGTGAAGAGAGCGGCGTAGCTGGTTGAGGCGCTCGTTCAACCAGCCAAACTCGCCAATGTATAACGTGCCGCTGCTGTCCGGGCCGCATACACGATTAATGACCGCAGACGCTATCACCTTGTCATCGTCCGAAAGACCGAAAAGTCTGTAAACGCCACAATGCCCTATGTCCTTCTTGCTGAAGTATCCGTCATCGACCCTGTATAGATCCCAACACAGATCCCTGCAGATCTCCTCCCAAGGAGGCATGTCGCGTGTTCCAATGTACCTTTCTCTGATTTCACCTACTTTTAGGTCTTCAACGTACTGCCAATAATCCTGAAGCTGGCGCACACTGATCGTATCGTTGCTCATACCGCGCCCTTATGAATGGTGTCTAATAACCTTGTGATATAGTTCAGCGATAACAGCTTACACGCTCCAGTGTGCGCCCGTCTGGTGAGCCGGAAGCAGCTGAGATCGTTCATCAGCGTTTAGGGTCACCCATGTAGATCCGTCGGACCGCTATCGTCGGGCCGCCCAAATTGTCATCAGGCGGCACCCCCTCTTCGATCGTCCCGAAGATCCCGTACTTTGCCACGGTCCCGTTCCAGTAATCACGTACCCATTCCGCTTTAGCTCGGACAGAGCCAGTATCATTATTCAGTCGCTGGCAAATGAAGTTAATCACGCGAGCGGCCGGACGGTCGAGAATGACCTTGCCCGCGTAAATTGGCTCTTCCGTGTAAACTTGATACTGGAGCAAATAGTGGATGAACCATTTGCCATCGTGCTCGACGAGGTACCCCATATGCTGCTCCCCATAGCTTTTGGCATCTTCGAGCACCTCGCCGGACAATAGGATCATGGGGTTTTTGGCTACTTCGGACTCCAGTTGGTATGCTCGATTCAGTGCCGCCCCGTAAAGAAAGTCCCTCGAATGATGGAGCTTGCCCGCCGTCAGACCGCCGCGAATTAGCACATCGTGCTGCATCAGGTTTGATGTCAGCAAGCAGATCGACCGAAACATCTCTGACAGTCCATCGGCGGTGCGCTCACCCGACAGAACGATGCAGTCAGAGAAATAGTTGAGCCGAAAGCTAATCCTTGGATTTTCACATAAGCTCTCGTATACCAGCTTTAACACGGTACGCAGCTTCTCATGCGCCGCCTCCTCGTGCTCCGCCGCTTCAACTTGCGCTTGAAGCCGAGCAAGTCCAAGAATGCGACGTACTTTTCCTCATAACTACCTTCGGCGAATTCACTTCCTTCGGCCATGGCTGTCCCGTGAGTGAGATTTGCGTGGTAGGATGCAATATCAGATAGCCTGTTCGCGTGTGCGCCTTTGATAGCTATCGGGGCGCACGTTCGAGCGAAGTATTTGTGGATTACGAACTCGCAAAGCAGTTGAAGGACGGAGGGTCTCCGCAAGCCGGAGAGAGCGAACGGTTCCTCCTCAGTGGCTCACAAGAACCGCACATAAAGCACACTGACGGTATTACAAAGAATTGCGCTGACAGTGCATTTAACTGACTTGGCGACCATAGGTCGATTGATTTCGCCCCGACGGGCAAATCACCCACACACCTGTCCAGCCCCCTTCGCAAAAATATTTATGTTCCCATTTTGACCCAAATCACTTCTATAACTCATCCCATCCCGGCCCACACAAAGGGGCGTTTCGCGATCGTCACGAACGTAGGGTTGGGATGCGATGGACGCGAGTTGCGCGGCTGACGAGAGCGCTAACTTGCGGACGGTGAAGTCGTGTGGTCCTGACGCCTCGATGGTTGGCGTCAAGTTGGCGGAAGAGATTCCGCCGGCGACGGTGGCAACAAAGCCCGATCACCGGGGAGAGCACGAAGTAAACCGTTAACACCATCGCGTGCGGGAATGCCGGGTGTCCCGGTGCGACCGTGGTGACTAACTCGTGTGCTTACCAACCTTTACACACGCGGCTGCGGGTGCAACGGGCACCCGGCATTCCCCACGCCCTCCATTTCGGGGCGGAAAATACACGCACCACTCGGGCGCAGCCGCGCCGCGGGAATGCGGATGTCAGCCTCGTCATTGCCCGGCTTGACCGGGCGATCCAGTATTCCGGGTGCTGGTGATAGAATCGAAAGGCTGCGGCGTACTGGATACTCCGCTTTCGCGGAGTATGACGGCCTATTATGGAGCAGCGCAATGCGTCGCAGTTGCATCGAGGAGCCACCATCGGCTACCTCGCCGGCCCGCTGACTAAAAATATCCTCCGCCGGGCTGCATAAATCGCAGGATTTTCTCAATCCCACATGATGCCTTTGCGGCGAGGCATTCCTATCTGCAACCCAACGACAACCAACACGGAATGGGGCGATGGCAAAACGTCAATTGCGGCTCGGTGCGTTCATGCGGCCGGTCAGTATTCATACCGGCGCGTGGCGCTATCCCGGGGCATGGCCGGATGCCAATTTCAATTTCGCGCACATCAAGCGGCTGATCCAGAAACTGGAGGCCGGAAAATTCGACGCGTTTTTCATGGCCGACCATCTGGCCGTGCTCAACATGCCGGTCAATGCGCTCAAGCGCAGCCACACCGTCACCTCGTTCGAGCCGTTCACGCTGTTGTCGGCGCTGGCGGGCGCCACCGAACATATCGGGCTGATCGCGACGGGCTCTACCACCTTCGACGAGCCCTATCATGTCGCCCGCCGCTTTGCCTCGCTGGATCACATCAGCAATGGGCGCGCCGGATGGAATATCGTCACCACCTCCAATCCGGACGCGGCGCTGAATTTCGGAATGGACGATCACATGGAGCACGCCGAGCGCTATCGCCGCGCCCGCGAATTCTACGATGTGGTCACGGGTCTCTGGGATTCCTTTGCCGACGACGCCTTCGTGCGCGATGTCGAACAGGGGCTTTATTTCGATCCGGCCAAGATGCACGTGCTGGACCACAAGGGAAAATATCTCTCGGTGCGCGGCCCGCTCAACATCGGCCGCCCGGTGCAGGGCTGGCCGGTGATCGTGCAGGCCGGCGCCTCCGACGATGGCCGGCAGCTTGCCGCGGAAACCGCGGAAGCCGTGTTCACCGGCGGCGGCAGCCTCAGCGACGGGCAAAAGCTCTATGCCGACATCAAGGGCCGCATGGACAAGCTCGGCCGCGATCGAAACAATCTGAAGATCCTGCCCGGCGCCTTTGTCGTGGTCGGCGATAGCGTCGAGGAAGCCAAAGAGAAGCGCGCCCTGCTCGACAGCATGGTGCATTACGACAGCGCCATTGCTTCGCTGTCGGTACAGCTCGGCACCGATGCCTCCGGCTTCGATCCTGACGGACAGCTGCCGCCGATCCCCGAGACCAATGCCAGCAAGAGCGGCCGTCAGCGGCTGGTCGACGTCGCCGCCCGCGACAAGCTCACCGTGCGCCAGCTCGCCCAGCGCGTCGGCGGCTATGGCGGGCTCGCCTTTGTCGGAACGCCGGCCCTCATCGCCGACCAGATGGAGGAATGGCTGGTCAGCGAAGGCAGCGACGGCTTCAACATCATGTTCCCGTACCTGCCGGCCGGGCTCGACGACTTCGTCGACAGAGTGGTGCCGGAACTGCAGAAGCGCGGGATTTTCCGCCGCGAATATGAGGGCCGGACGTTGCGGGAAAATCTCGGCCTGCCGCGGCCGAAAAACCGGTTCTTTGAGGGTTAATCGCAGGGAACCATGCGGTTATTGGCTTGCAAAACCTTGACTTTGGGCGGTTTGGAGCTAGGTTGCGGCGCAAATGCGGGCCTGACGGGCCGGCGCTCGATTTCCCGATTTATTAAAGGTTCTGAACATGGCCAAAGCGGTCACCATCAAGGTCAAGCTCGTTTCCTCGGCGGATACCGGCTTCTATTACGTCGCCAAGAAGAATTCGCGCACCATGACCGACAAGCTCGTGAAGAAGAAGTACGACCCGGTCGCGCGCAAGCACGTCGAGTTCAAGGAATCCAAGATCAAGTAAGCTATCTCGGCGGCTCACGGAATTCGACGGGGCCGTTGCGGCCCCGTTTTCGTTACGTTTGGTCTTATCGGCCGCCACCAAAGGTGGCTCCGACGGGCGCACCAGGGCGAACGCGACCTGGATAATTCCCGCAGCAAGCCGACCGCGACGCCAATCCGCCAGGCCATCGTGTAGGAGCCGAGCGCGTCGTAGATCAGCCCGCCGCCATAGGCGCCGAGGAAGCTGCCGAGCTGATGGCTCATGAAGGCCAGGCCCTGGATCATCGCCTGCCATCGCAGCCCGAACAGGTCGGCGACGGCGCCCGCCACCAGCGGCCCGACGCCGAGCCACAGGAATCCCATGATCGCGCCGAACAGCAGCGTCGTTGCCGGCGTCGGCGGCAGCATGAAATACCAGGCCAGCGCCAGCGACCTGAAGATGTAGATCCCGCCGAGCAGCGCCAGCTTGTTCCAGCGACCGCCGGCCCAGCCAAAGAACAGGCTGCCGAGCACGTTGAAGCCGCCGATCACGCCCAGCGTCTGGGCGCTCAGCATCGGATCCATGCCGCAGATCAAAAGATAGGACGGCAGATGCGTGGTGATGAAGACCAACTGCATGCCGCAAACGAAATAGGCGCAGGTCATCACCACAAATGACGCATTACCAAATGCCAGCTTCGCCGCGACGCCGGCCGAGGTATTGCCAAGTTCGTCGGGGGCCGGCTTGGGTAGCGGTATCGCGTCGACCTTGCCGGCGAACCACGCGGCCGGCAGCAGCGCCACCGACAGCACCACAAAGCCGGCAAGACCGGTTCGCCAGCCATATCCCTCGTTCAGCATCTGCCCGAGCGGCGCCGACAACAGCGCCCCGAGCGATCCCGCCGCCGAAACGATGCCGAGTACCGTGCTGCGAACTGCTGTCGGCACTGCGCGCGCCGCCACCGACATCGCAATGGCCGCGGCCGTGCATGCCAGCGATGTTCCGATCAACACGCCCGCCCCCAGCATGATGCCGAGCATTCCCTGCGCGCTCGCCATCAGCACCAGGCCCGGCGATATACAGCAGCGCGCCGACTATCATGATGCTGCGAAAACCGTATCGCACGGTAAATGCGCCGGCGAGCGGCTGCAGAAAGCCCCAGGCGAGGTTCTGCACGGCAATCGCGAGGGTAAAATCGGATACCGAGATCCCGACGTCGCGGGTCAGCGGCTGCAGAAAGATGCCGAGCGACTGGCGCAGGCCCATGCTCAGGCTGAGCATCAGCGAGGCGCCGATCAGGATCGGCAAGGTGGGACGAAGCGCGCGCAGCAGGGACATGTCCGTTGTTCTTTCTTTTGGCCGCGGCTTTGCCGACGCTGCCGGCTTGATTACACCGATCTGTGTAATTAAGATATCGTCCGGCGCCCTTGTCAAGGCCCGATAACACAGGTCTGTGTAATAATGTCTGCGTCCGAAAAACCTGACATGAAAGAGCGGATTCTGGCAACCGCCGACCGCCTGTTCTATCTGCGCGGCATTCGCGCCATCGGCGTCGATACCGTCGCCGCCGAAATCGGCATCAGCAAGCGCACGCTTTACAATCATTTCCCGTCAAAGGATGCGTTGATATCGGCCTATCTGGAACGGCGCTTCGTGCAGCCTCGCGCCTCCGACAAGGCGCCCGCCGAACAGATCCTGGCCACCTTCGATTCGCTGGAGCGGCGATTTTCCGCGAGGGATTTTCGCGGTTGTCCCTTCGTCAACGCCGTTGCCGAAATGGGCGCGGCGGACCGCAGGGTGAGAAAAATCGCAATTGCATTCAAGGAGAGCCGCCGCCTCTGGTTTCGCGATCTCCTGGTGCGGCTTGGCGTCGCCGAGCCGGATGCGCTGGCGACGCAACTGGCTTTGCTGGTCGATGGCGCAATCGCGCAAGACCTCGTCCGCGACGATCCCGCGATGGCCCGGGCTGCGAAGCAGGCCGCCATGGTGCTGCTGGCGAATGCCGGTGTGATGACGGGCGTAAACGTTGCCGCGCCGAAGCCAGAGCGCGCCAAGTAGCGAGCGCGGGACCGGTATGCGGTGGCCTTTCAACGCAGCGATGTGGTAGACGACGCTCCGGCGAGGCCGCGCAAAGCTGCGGCTGCGGAAGAAGAGGAACGAGCATGGAAAATCTGCAAGTGACCGCCAGCGGTTACGACTTCAAACCGGCACGCGCGGCCATGCAGCGGTATATCGACGGCAACCTGCTGTCCGGCATTTCCTGGGCGGTGATGGTCGGCCGCGATCTGGTCGATGTCAGTTGCGTCGGCTGGGCCGACAAGGAGGCGCAGACGCCTTTGCGTAACGACCACATCTTCCGCGTCTTCTCCAATACCAAGCTGGTCACTTCCTGCGCCGCGCTGTTGCTGTTCGAGGACGGCAAATTCCAGCTCGATGATCCCATCGAGAAATTCATACCGCAGCTTGCCAACCGCAAGGTCCTGCGTCCGGGGGCAACCTCGCTGGACGACACCGAGCCGGCCAAGCGGTCGATCACCATCCGTCATCTGCTGAGCCACAGTGCGGGGTTGAGCTACGGCTTTTTCGATCCCGGCTCGACCATCTTCAAGGCCCTCAACGAGCGCGGCGTGCATGATCCCAGGACTACTTTGGCGGACATGGTGGACGTGCTGGCCGGCCTGCCACTGATCTATCATCCGGGGACGTCGTGGGAATACTCGCTGGCCATCGATGTGACGGCAAGGCTGGTCGAAATCGTCAGCGGGCAGACGTTGGATAAATTCATCAAGGCGCGCATCCTCGATCCGCTCGGCATGGTCGATACCGGTTTCGTCGTTCCGGCGCAGCATCAGGGCCGGCTGGTCGCGTATTACGCCGGCGCGGACTTGATGGAGCCCATGAAGCCCGGCCTCACCCGGACCGACGACGCGCCATTTCCCGGTGCCTATCTGCGCCCCATCGCGAGGCTCAATGGCGGCGGCGGCCTGGTTTCAACGCTGCCCGATATGGTCGCACTGATCCGAAGCCTGCTGCCCGGGGGGCCGACCTTGCTGAAGCCGGAGACGATTGCGTTGATGATGACCAACCAATTGCCTGAGGGGCAATGGATCCGCTTTGCCATGATGGGAGAACAGCGCGGCAAGGCGCACACGCTAGCCGGCGGATTGATCGTGGACCCTACGCCGTTCGACCATCCCGATGCTTCAGGCGAACTCTATTGGGGCGGCGTCGCGGGCACGCAATGGTGGATCTCCCCGAGACATAACATGGCCGGCGTCATGATGGCGCAGCGCCAGATGGCGTTCGTTCATCCGTTCTCGTTCGAGTTCAAGCGGCTGGCCTATGAAGCAGTCAAGCAAGGGCGCGGCGCAATGCGGGCGTCCGCATAGAAACCGCTACGCCGCCGTCGCCACCACGCGATTGCGGCCATCGTGCTTGGCGCGGTAGAGCGCGGTGTCGGCGCGCTTGAGCACATCGCCGACTGGCTCGCCCTTGCGGTCCAGGGTGGACAGCCCAATCGAGATCGTGACCTCGATGCGCTTGGCTCCCTTGTTCACCGCGAACGGCTCGCTGGCAATCGAACGCCGCAGCCGTTCCGCCACCATGCCCGCGACATGCAGATCGGTCTCCGGCATCACGATCACGAACTCCTCGCCGCCATAGCGGCAGGCGAGATCGATGCCTCGGATCGACTTGCGGATTCGCACCGCGAATTCACGCAACACGTCGTCGCCGGCATCATGTCCGTAATTGTCGTTGATCGCCTTGAAGAAATCGATGTCGAGCATCATCAGCGCCAGCGGCTTGCCGCGGGTCGAGGCCTGCTCGGCCAATGATGCCAGATGGCTCTCCATGTACCGGCGGTTATGCAGGCCGGTGAGCGCGTCGGTGATCGCCATCTCGATGGAATTCTGCACGTTGTCGCGCAGATGGTCGGAATAACGCCGCTTGCGAATCTGGGTGCGCGCGCGCGCCAGCAACTCGTTCTTGTCGACCGGGCGCAGCAGGTAATCGTTGACGCCGATCTCGAGGCCGCGAAGCAGACGCGCATTGTTGTCGGCATCGGCGATCGCGAGAATCGGCACCTGCCGGGTCCGTTCCAGCGAACGCGCCTGGCTGCACAGCCGCAGGCCGTCGAAATTATCGAGGCCGAGGGAGACGATCAGCAGATCGTAATTGCCGTCGGCGGCATGAAACACGGCTTCAGCCGGATTGGTTTCGACATCGACGGTGTGCTCGCTGCTCAATACCGGCGCCAGCCGTTCATAGGATGACGGCCGGTCATCGACCAAGAGGATGCGGCCGCCCTTGCCGGCGTCGGCCACCGCATTTCGCTCCGGCGCCTGCACGCCGATCTCAAGCGAGGTGATGGCACGCATGCGCAATTCGTCGGTCATCATCTTCAGCCGGGTCAGCGAACGCACCCGCGCGATCAGCACGATGTCGGACACCGGCTTGGTCAGGAAATCGTCGGCGCCGGCTTCAAGGCCGCGGACGCGGTCAGAGGGGCTGTCCAGCGCCGTGACCATCACCACCGGAATGAAATGGGTCGCCGGATTGGATTTCAGCCGCCGGCAAACCTCAAAGCCATCCATGTCGGGCATCATGACGTCGAGCAGGATGATGTCGCATTCGGCGCGCGCGCAAACCTCGAGCGCCTCGGCGCCATTGGAAGCGGTCAGGACGTCGAAATACTCCGCCGACAACCGCGCTTCCAAAAGCTTGACGTTGGCGGGCACGTCATCGACGACCAGAATGCGCGCGGACATCGAAAATTCTCCCCTACCCGATAAATCGTCGAACAGTTTCAATAAATTTGCCGACCGAGATCGGCTTGGACAAATATGCTTCGCAGCCGCCCTCGCGGATGCGCTCCTCGTCACCCTTCATGGCAAAGGCGGTGACCGCGACCACCGGAATGGCGCGCAACTCCGGATCGTCCTTGATCCAGCGCGTCACCTCGAGGCCGGATACCTGGGGAAGCTGAATATCCATCAGGATGAGATCGGGACGAAGCTTGCGGACGAGATCAAGCGCCTCGAAACCGTTGCTGGTACCGGAGGTCTGATAGCCGTGCGCCTCCAGCAGATCGCGAAAGAGCTTCATATTGAGCTCGTTGTCCTCCACGATCAGGACGGTTTTTGCCATCCCGCCCCTCCATTCCAAAGCCAAGAAACCCACCTGCGAGATGCGCAAGACACACCGCAACACCCCGAAAATGCGTTTAACAGCGAAGCCGCAGTTTGCCCGGAAATTCGCTCTATCCCGTTAAGACGGAGCCTTATCTACAGGGCTACCGGTTTCCACTTGCTTGAACACGTTCGAGAGACTCGGGCATGATGGTTCCAAAATAGAGACCATAAGTTACGGAAAGGCAAATATCAGTGATGACAAAGCGCACGCACAACCCCCGCGAAGTATCTGAAATCGTGGCGGTTCAGGCGCTTTCCTTTATCGCGGGCGACCCCGAGCGTCTCGGCCTGTTTCTGGCCGAAACCGGGATCGGCCCGGAGACGTTGCGCTCGGCCGCCGCCGATCCGCATTTTCTCGCCAGCGTGCTCGATTTCATCCTGCGCGATGACGGAACCGTGAGGGCGTTCGCGGCCACATCAAAGCTCGATCCGACCACGATCGCGGCCGCACGCCAGGCACTCGATGAGGGCCGCTCCGAGCGCGACGCCCCGTGAGCGCCGCCGCCGCAGAGTTCGCGGGGCCGAACTGCTTTTGCCGGGACTGCCTCGGCGATCTCGATAGTGCGGCCCGGCGATGCGGCACATGCGGCTCGCCGCGCCTCGTTCGTCACCCGGCGTTGGCCTCGCTGGCCCTTGCCCATATTGATTGCGACGCGTTCTACGCGACCGTAGAGAAGCGCGACAATCCCGAAATCGCCGACAGGCCGGTCATCATCGGCGGTGGCAAGCGCGGCGTGGTGTCCGCGGCCTGCTACGTCGCCCGGACGTTCGGCGTGCGCTCGGCGATGCCGATGTTCAAGGCGCTGGCGCTGTGCCCGTCCGCGACCGTGATCCGGCCCGACATGGCAAAATATGTCAGGGTCGGCCGCGAGGTGCGCCATGCCATGCAGGCGCTGACGCCGCTGGTCGAGCCGCTGTCGATCGACGAGGCGTTTCTCGATCTCGCCGGCACCCAGCGCGTCCATGGCATGATCCCTGCGAAAGTGCTGGCACGCTTTGCCCGCGAGGTCGAACGCAGCATCGGCATCACGGTTTCCGTCGGCCTGTCCTGCAACAAATTCCTGGCCAAGATCGCCTCCGACATGGACAAGCCGCGCGGCTTTGCAGTCCTCGATCAGGTCGAGGCGCGCGCGATGCTGGCGGACAAGCCGGTCGGATTCATCTTCGGGGTCGGGCCTGCGACCCAGGAGCGGCTGTCGCAGCGCGGCTTTCGCACCATCGCCGACCTGCAACGCGCCGACGAAATCGAACTGATGAAGCAGTTCTCGACCGAGGGCCGCAGGCTGTGGCGGCTGGCCCGCGGCATCGACGATCGCAGCGTCGTGCCCGATCGCGGCGCCAAGACCATCTCCAGCGAGACCACGTTCGAGACCGACATCCGCGATTTCGTCACCCTCGAAAAGATGCTGTGGCGGCTGTCCGAGAAGGTGTCGATGCGGCTCAAGAACGGCGACCTTTCGGGATTGACCATCACGCTGAAACTGAAGACGGCCGATTTCAGGCAGCGCACCCGCTCGCAATCGATCCACGCCCCGACGCAACTGGCGGCGAAGATCTTCGCGGTTTCCCGCGAGATGCTGGCCAGGGAAATCGATGGTACCGCCTTCCGGCTGATGGGCACCGGTGTCAGCGCGCTGCGCCCGGGATCGCTGGCCGATGACACCGACATGCTCGACCGCCGTTCCGCTCATGCCGAGCGTGCGATGGACGATCTGCGCAAGAAATTCGGCCAGGCCGCGGTGATCCGGGGCATTGCCTATGACGGACCGGCGAAGGCGGAGTAGAGAAGGGCCGAAGCCGTCATTCCGGGATGGTCCGAAGGACCAGACCTCAGATGCGCAGTTGCGCATCGGGGAATTCGAGATTCCGGGTTCGATGTTTCACATCGCCCCGGAATGACCGGGGAATCCTCACTTACAAGGTTTGCTGTCCTTGACGTCGAATTTTCCCAGCGCGCCGGAAATGACGAAATCATTGTAATCGAGCACCAGCGCCCGTGAAACGCCGTTCTCGAACAGCTCGAACGACATCGAATAGAGCGGCGTCTGCTCGCCGTCGGTGGACTTGGCGTCGTGGTCGTAGTAGCTCACCGTGACCGGCCACCGCGTCAGCGCTTTCATCATGTCGTTTGCGGTAGAGGGGTCCGGTGCGGCCACCGTGCGGTCGCCGGGGATCGGCTGCCCGATTACGGAAAGCGTGTTGTAAACCTTTTCGCCGTTGTCAGATCCATCATAGACGATCAGCTCCAGCACGGATTTTCCTTCACGCGCCGCGGCGATGATGTGCTCGATCTGCTCGGTCGGGAATACCGTCTTGCCATCGAGCGTAAACGTCTTGGATACCGGCTGCTTCAGTTTCACCGTGACATGATCGCCGGTCCGCTCTGCGACGCCGTCGACCGGACTCGAAATCGGTTTCGTTCATCCGCGACTCGATCTTGAAGCGATAGCTCTTGCCCGCGCCGTCTTCCCACGAGGTCGAGCGCAGATCGCTGAGCGTGACCTTGCCCTCGCCGCTGTCCAGTTCCGAAACCTGCCGGAATTCCGAGGTGTAGCCTTCGCAGGCGCTGCCGGTAAAATTATAGAGGATGCGGCCCCGCGCGCTGTTGATCGAGTTGGAGCCGCGCGACTTCGCAAGGCTGAGTTCGTACAGCGCCTGATGCGCGAGAAACGGACGGCTCGCCGGGCCGCCGGTCGCAGCATTTGCGCCGCTTCCGGCAAAACCGGACCCCGCCGCGACCGCAGCGATCGTCAGCATCGACCTGACATCACGGGACGAAAACCGGAACGAGCGAGCCATGTCTTTTCCTCGGCTTGGAGTTGCCACATTAATGACGTGCGTATTGCGCCGCAACTAGGGCCGCTTCACGGAAAAGCACGAATTGGCGGCCGAAGGCCAATGTTTTTAGGCTTGTTCCCGCTCAAATACCAACTGTCAGCGGCATTCGGCACCGATCCGCCCTCGCTTGCATGTCGCCGCGCGATGCGCGAAACAAAGCCGGTCCGATCCCCTGGATCGGGCGCGAATTGAAATCAGATGGGGACGAAACATGGCCGGTACGATCGAGCAGAAACTTGCGGCACAGGGCGTGGTCTTGCATGAGCCTGCGAGCCCGGTGGCGAATTACGTCGGTTTTGTACGCACCGGAAATCTGCTGTTCGTGTCCGGCCAGGTTTGCGTCAACCCGGAAGGCAAACTGATCGCCAAGGGCAAACTGGGCGCCGGCGTCACCGTCGAGCAGGGCAATGCCGCGGCGCGCGGTTGCGCCATCAACCTGCTGGCCCAGATCAAGGCTGCTCTCGGCGACCTCGACAAGGTGGTTCGCGTGGTCCGGCTCGGCGGCTTCGTCAATTCCGCGCCCGACTTTGTTGACGGACCGAAGGTGCTCAACGGGGCGTCGGACCTGATGGTTGCCGCCTTCGGCGACAAGGGCCGCCACGCCCGCACCACGGTCGGCGTGGCCTCGCTTCCCGCCGACGCGGCGGTGGAGGTCGAAGGGATATTCGAGGTCTCGTAACGAAGACGCCGGTGCGCGCGCCCGGCTGGCTGACGGCGCGGCCGGTGGCCCATCGCGGCCTGCACGACCGCGCGCGCGGCATCATCGAAAACATGCCAGGCGCGGCTCAAGCTGCCATCGACGCCAATTTTGGCATCGAATGCGATATCCAGCTCACCGCCGATGGCGAGGCGATGGTGCATCATGACGACGCGCTGGGCCGCCTCACCGAGGGCAGCGGCGCCCTGCTCGGCATGACGGCGGCCGAGCTCAAGGCGGTCAGGTTCAACGATACCTCCGAGCGGATGATGTCGCTCGGCGATCTCTGCGCGCTGGTCGCAGGCCGGGTGCCGCTGGTGATCGAGGTCAAGAGCCATTTCGACGGCGATCGCAGACTGGTGGCGCGGATGGCGGAGGTTCTCGCCTCCTATCGCGGACCCGTCGCCGGCATGTCGTTCGACCCGGACCAGGTGCTGGCATTGCGGGCGTTGATGCCCGAGCTTCTCCGCGGCATCGTCGCCGAACGAAGCTATGACGAAGCCGACTGGCCGGACGCGACGCCGGCACAACGCGAGAGCATGCTGCATTTGCGCCACGCGTTCCGCACCCGGCCGCATTTCGTCGCCTATTGGATCGACGAGTTGCCGGCGCCGGCGCCATGGATTGCCCGAAACATTTTCGGCCTGCCGCTATTGACCTGGACCGTGCGCACGCCGGAGCAGCGCGCGCGGGCAGCTCGATATGCGGATCAGATGATTTTCGAGGGTTTTAGGCCAGGAACCTGACGCACCTACGTCGCCCTTGAAGTCCTGGGTGCAATGCACGATCTTTGGGATTGGTCACCATGTGCGATGGCTGATCGTAACGCGTGGCCGGTTCTGACAGTCGATGGCGTCATCGGAAATAACCCTCGAAGCTGTGTCGTCGATCAGCCAGATTCCGGCTGAGGATTGGAACGCCTGCGCCAATCCGCCGCCCAATATCCACAGCCTCAACGGCCTCGACACACTGGCTTCACCCGGCTCCACAACCAAGTCCTGCGCCGGTTCAGCATCCGGCTATAACCCATTCGTTTCGCACGAGTTTTTTTCAGCCCTGGAAGCTTCCGGTTCGGCCTGCGCGCGAACCGGCTGGGGGCCGCGCCATCTCTTGGCCCGGCTCGACGGCGCCATCGCAGGCATTGTGCCCTGCTATCTGAAATCCCACTCGCAAGGCGAATACGTGTTCGACCGCGGCTGGGCCGATGCCTACGAACGCGCCGGCGGACGCTATTATCCGAAATTGCAGGCCTCAGTTCCCTTCACCCCCGCGGCCGGCCCTCGCCTTCTGATCCGCAAGGGCGTCGATGCCGACCTGATCGGCGACGCGCTGGCGCGCGGGCTGGTCGCGCTATGCGATGCCACCAAAGCCTCGTCGGCTCACGTCACCTTTGCGCGCGAAGCCGAATGGAAGTTTCTGGCCGGCCACGGCTTCCTGCAACGCAACGACCAGCAGTTCCACTGGCACAACCAGGGCTATGGCGGCTTCGAGGATTTTCTCGCCACCCTCAACTCGCGTCACCGCAAGGCGATCCGGCGCGAACGCCGCGAGGCTCTCGCCAGCGGCATCACGATTCACGCCCTCACCGGCAGCGACATCACCGAAGAGGCGTGGGACGCCTTCTTCGATTTCTACATGGACACCGGCTCGCGGAAATGGGGCCGGCCCTATTTGACCCGCTCCTTCTTTTCGCTGATCGGGCAGAGCATGGCGAAGGACGTGCTGCTGGTCATGGCCAAGCGTGAGGGCCGCTGGATCGCCGGCGCCATCAATTTCATCGGCGCCGATACCTTGTTCGGCCGCAACTGGGGCGCGATCGAACATCATCCGTTTCTGCATTTCGAGGTCTGTTATTATCAGGCGATCGATTTTGCGATTGGGCGTGGCCTGAAGACGGTCGAAGCCGGCGCACAAGGCGAGCACAAGATCGCGCGCGGCTATCTGCCGCAAACCACCTATTCCGCGCACTACATCGCCGACCCCGGCCTGCGCCGGGCGATATCGGATTATCTCAGGCATGAGCGCGCCTATGTGGCCGAGGCGGCGCGCGAACTGACCGACGCCGCGCCGTTTCGCAAAGCCGCTGACGAGCCGTCTTGACCGCGCTATATCGAACGCAAATCGAGATCAGGAGCCACCATGACCGCGTATGACCCCAACAACCCCTTCGCGAAAATCCTGCGCGGCGAATTTCCCTGTTACAAAGTTTATGAGGACGACCACGTTCTGGCCTTTCTCGACATCATGCCGCGCTGTCCCGGGCACACTTTGGTGATTCCGAAAGCGCCGGCCCGCAACATCCTCGACATTTCGGCGGAGGATTTCGCCCATGTCGCGCGCGGCGGCCACAAGATCGCCCGCGCCGCGATGACGGCGTTCAAGGCCGACGGCATCACGGTGCAGCAGTTCAACGAACCCGCCGGCGGACAGGTGGTGTTTCACCTGCACATGCATGTGATGCCGCGTCATAACGGGGTTGCGCTGCTGCCGCCCGCGAGCCGCAAGGAAGACGGCAAGGTGCTGGAAGATAATGCGAGGAAGCTGATCGAGGCGCTGAAGGGCTAGCCGTCATTGCGAGCGAAGCGAAGCAATCCATCGAGACAAGCGAAGAATGGATTGCTTCGTCGCTTCGCTCCTCGCAATGACGGAAAGCGGAGGAATCTATTTTTGGTCGCCGCGAAACGGTTCTGCGACCACCTGGTGGTCATCCTCAAATACGACGTATCCCGGCCTATCGGTAGTAGTTTGGGATACCTGATAGCCGTTCCTCTCGAGGATGGCGATCAGCGCACGCATCTTGGCGATGTGCTCGGCCGCTGTGGGTTTAAGCCAAGATATGCCGGCGGTCCTTCTGCGGTAATAGCCCTTTGATTTGCTACTGTTGAATCGTTGTGGCTTTGCCAGATTGACATCTAACCAAGCCAACAGGCCGTCCAACGACTGTCGATCCGAAGTGGATATCCGAGTGCCCTCGCGTAGATCATACGCAGCGCCGAAGATACCTTCCTCGACGCCCGTGTCGGGATGAGAACGCGGGAGTACGAAGCGCAAAAGCATTTGACCAACGCCCTGGGGAACTCACCCCGCCTCGAAATCCCCGGCCTGCGGCGGCGCCAGCGGGGTAAACTCGCAGCGGTCGGGCTTGAGGTCCAGCAACGGCGTCTCGTCGAGACAATCGAGGCCGCGCACCAGAACCGCATTGCCCTCGATCCCGACCAGCTTGACGATCGAGGTGCCGATCGGGTTCGGCCGCACCGGCGAGCGCAGCGAAAACGTACCGCGCGTCGATTTGTTGTTCTTCGGGCTTTGCAGCACGAGGTCGCGGCGCGACAGATGCAGCCAGTAGATCACTTCGAGATTGGAGTAGAAATCGACCCCCTTCAGCGCCGGCACCCAAGGCTCGAAAATCTCGAGCCGGCACACCGGGCCGTCATGGCGCCCTTGCCGCGGGGCCTGAAGACGCGAGGTCCAGGGGGTGCGGATGCGGCCGATGAACACCAGCCCGCCGTCGCGCGCCGGCGGCATCTCGACGGCGAGTTCGCCCTCGCGGATTTCACTCTCTCGAACCATGATTGACCATTACCCGAGCCACCATTTGCCAGCAAGCATCACCAGTTCGCCGCACACCACGCCGGCAAAAATCGACCGTCGCGTCATAATGAAAACGGCAAAACCGGCGGCCACGGCGCCATAACGCAGCCATTCCGGCACGCTCGCCAGCGCGCCCGGCGGAGATACCAGAATTTGCGCGATGACGCCGGCCAGGATCGCGGTCGCCACCGCCCTCACCCACACCAGCAGTTCGGATCCCTCGTCGATGCCGCCGCCGAACCAAAGCCCGAACATCCGCCAGACCTCATTGGGCAGGAAACCCGCGAGCATCAGCACCAGCAGCGCATTCCAGTCGCCGATAAAATCGCTCACTGGCGCCTCCGCCAACGGTGAACGCCATAGGCGATGGTGCCGGCCGAAACGCCGCTGATCAGGATGTCAACACCGGTGTGCAACATCGCGGTGAGCGGAAACAGCGCCAGCCCCAGCACCAGCGCCAGGACGTCGGCAAGCTGCCGGCAATTGCGCGCGGTCGAGAGCAGAAATGCCAGGGGCGTCAACAACAGGATCGCCGCGGCGAACAATTCCGGGAGATTGGCGGCGAGACCGTAGCCGACGGTGGTGGCAACGAGGCAGAGCGAGACCAGACCGCTGCCCAGCCCGTGCGTGAAGACGATACGCCGCTCGCGCGGCACCTGTGGCAGCAGGCGAAAGCATTCGACCCACAGCGTAACCGCGATGAAGTGCGTTGCCAGCACCAGATGACGCCGCTTCGTTGCTGGCGTGCGCAGCATCGGCAACACCGACACCACCATCGGAAACAGCCGGATCGCGCTGACGGTAACGGCAATGGCGGCCTGCGCCACCGTGGCGCCGGAACCCAGCGTCGAGATCAGGATGATCTGCGCTGGCCCCGCCCATATGAAAAGCGTGCTCCCCAGCGCCCAGCCCAGGCTGAAATGCGTGCTATGCGCGAGCGCGCCGATGCCGAGATAGGTCGCAAACAGCACCAGGGCGAGCACCGTCGAGGTGACCGACCACATTCCCCATGCGAAGGTCCGCAGCGGATTTTGCCATTGGGGCGAATCAAGAGCGGGCAGCGGCACAGGCAACCGGATCACATGGGAGGGGTCGGCATAACGCTGGCGAAACCAGCCAACGTCAAGCGAACCCCCGGTCAGGCCAGTTATGCGGTTCGTCCATCAGCCCCTGAAGTTTCGCAGCACGAAACAGGCGCCGCCCGCGCGGCGGATACGGTTGCAAAGGTCGTCGGCCGCGGGCCGCGTGTCGGCGCCGATCCGGACCTGGTAGAATGTGCGGCTGCCCCGGCTCCGCATCGTCGTACCCAACAAGCTTGGATCGCGACCGCCGATGACGGCGCTCAAGCGCTTGATCGCGCGCGCATACATCGCCATCGCCTTGTCGCGGCTGAATCCGGCGGCAAGCTGCACACCCCACGCCTGGGCCTCACTGAGCTTCACATGTTGTTCCAACTGGGTGACGAATGGATTGGGCGCGCGCCTGAGCAACGCCATCAGTTCGCGACAACTCGAGGTCGGCGCGCGGTCGGGCATTTTGCCGGTCTTGCCGGCCGCCGCCCAATCCTCGACGGTCGAGCCGGTAATGACGGCAACGTAATGCCGCGTCTCCTGCGGCAGGCCCCCCGTGCCGGCGAGCCATTCCTGCACCCGCCGGGGCCCGGCATTGTAGGCGGCGGCCGCCAGCCCGAGATTGCCGAACTGGCCGCGCAATTCGTTGAGGAATTCGGCGGATTTCGGCAACGCCTGCACCGGATCGAACGGGTCGAGCAGCCGGCGTTCGGTGGCGGTCCCCGGCATGAATTGCGCGATACCCTGAGCGCGCTGGCCGTTGCGCGTCACCGGTCCCACCGCATCGGCTTGAAAGCGGCTTTCCTGCCAGATCACGCGGGCGAAAAACTCAAGCGGCAAATCTTCGGCTTTCGCTGCCGATTCGATCATCAGGCACATCGCCTCGCGGGTGTTGGTTTCCGCGGCGGTTTCGCCCGGCTTTTTCGGCTTGTTCTCGTCTGCATCGTTGGGGACGGCGGGTCCTTCGAGGCTCGGCCAGGCGACGATCTCGCCGCCGATCGCAGCATCCTCGGCGACGCCCTGCCCCGGCGCCAGACACAGCGTCACCACGATGACACAGATCGCCACACGCAGACCGATGACCGCTCGCACCGTCATTTGCCGTTCCCGTGGACCCGCTTGACAGTCCCTGAGGACCGTCTAGCTATCCTGTAATGATGGCGCGCATGTGAGAGCGCAAGAGATGACCGCACCGTCCGACGACCTCCCTGGTTTCGCGCCCGACGACGACATGCCGATCCCTTATATGGCGCGGACCCGCGAATATTATCAGGCGATCGGCTACGCGACCCCGTATCGCTGGGCGCATTATGTCGGGGCGCCGTTCCAGCAGCTGCGCAAGCCGCTTGGACAGTCTCGCGTCGCCCTCGTCACGACCGCGGCCCTCTTCGATCCCGCCAAGGGCGATCAGGGCCCGGGCGCCAAATACAATGGCGGCGCCAAATTCTATTCGGTCTATGACGGCGATACCTCGAAGCCGCACGATTTGCGGATTTCACATATTGCCTATGATCGCGTGCACACCTCGGCCGACGACAGCGGCACCTGGTTCCCGTTGCCGCAATTGCAGCGGCTCGCAAGCCAGCGACGGATCGGAGAACTCGCGCCCCGATTCTTCGGCGCGCCGACCAACCGCAGCCATCGCGTCACCATCGAAACCGACGCACCGGAAATCCTCGAGCGTTGCCGCGAGGATCAGGTGGATGCGGCGGTGCTGGTGCCGAACTGCCCGGTATGCCATCAGACCATCAGCCTGGTGGCCCGGCATCTGGAGGCCAACGGCATTTCCACGGTGGTGATGGGTTGCGCCAAGGACATCGTCGAACATGCCGCGGTGCCGCGGTTTCTGTTCAGCGATTTTCCGCTGGGCAATTCAGCGGGCAAGCCGCACGACCCCGGCTCCCAGGCCTTCACCTTGGAGCTTGCGCTGAGCGTGCTGGAAGCAGCACCAGGTCCGCAAACGACAGTGCAATCGCCGCTGCGCTGGAGCGCGGACGCGTCCTGGAAACGCGACTACAACAATGTTGCGCTGCTCAGCGCCGAAGAGCTGACACGGCGGCGGCGCGAATTCGATGCGCAAAAGGAAATCGCCCGCGGATTACGCGAAAGCGCGGCGTAAGGCGCTTCGCGCCGGGCCCAAAAGCCCGAAATTCGTCCCGTCCTGACACAGATCGATTTACGTTAACGCTGCATTTTAACGGCCCCGGCCTTTCGTCCGCGGCGAAGCCGGGTATGGTTCCCTCTTTATTGGGAGATTATGCAATGCAGGATCGACGCCAGAACGCGCGGGACAAGGTGATTTATGGCGGCGTCGCCGAAATCGGCGAGCGTGGCGCGACCCGGGATTGCATCGTCCGCAACATCTCTGAAAACGGCGCCGGCATCGAATTCAGCAACGGCGTTAAATTGCCCAAAGAGCAGATGTCGCTGGCGATCGCGCGGAAAGGCCGCTCGTTCCTCGCCAGGATCATCTGGTGGCGCGACAACTTCGTCGGCGTGGCATTCAGCGAAGACAAGCCATCCGAACTGCCCGAATCCGACCTCGGCGAACGGCTGCGCCGCAGCGAGCAGAAGAAGCGACAGCTTCAGCGCCGCATCAAACAGCTTCTGGAAGGTTGATAAAGCGAGCCCTTCCGTTCCAATGGAATCGGACCGCAGCTCTATTTCCTTCTGACGATACCCGACAGCGCGTATACTCCCGCTGCCCACCATCAGGCGCAGGAAATTCGCATGCGGGGGAATCGCATGATCGGCGCGAAACTCCGAATCTGGCTGATACCTGGCTGGCTGACATCGCCATGGCTGATGTCAATCGTGCTTGCCGCAGCCTCAGGCTCCGCCGCTCTCGCCAGTGAGTTGTCGGTCACGCCTGCGACCATGGCGCGCATCGGCACGATCGACGAGCGCTATCAGTCCTACAATATCGAAATGGTCGAGGTCACCGGGGGAGAATTCTGGAAGCCCTACGGACCCGAGCGAGGCGTCAAGGCCGCGCCCCCGCCGAACACGCCGGGGGCCAGTAATTCGAACAACAATTCGAACCTGTTCCAGTACCGGCCGCCGATCGATCTCACCAACGCCCGCTTGCGCAAGCTCGCCTCGGCGCTGGCGCCCGCCTACCTCAGGGTCAGCGGCACCTGGGCAAACACCACCTATTTCGCGGATTCGGACAGCGCGCCTTCCGCGCCCCCGACGGGATTCAAAGGCATTCTGACGCGCCGGCAATGGCAGGGGACGATCGATTTCGCACACGCGGTCGATGCGCGGATCGTGACGTCATTCGCGGTGGGCGCCGGCAATCGCGACGCGGCCGGCATCTGGACGCCGGATCAAGCGCGTCGTCTGCTCGACTTCACGCGGATGGCGGGAGGCAACATCGCCGCCGCCGAGTTCATGAACGAACCAAATCTTCCCGCCATCGGTGGCCTGCCGGCCGGCTACGACCCGGCCGCATACGGACGCGACTTCAAGCTATTTCATGCATTTGTGAAGCAAACCGTTCCGGAGATGATGATCCTCGGACCCGGCGCAATCAATGAAACGCCGGAGGCCTCAGAGCTGCTCGCCGCGTCGGGCTCCGGCGTGGACGTCATTTCGTATCATCACTATGGCGCGCTGTCAGAGCGCTGCGCCGGCACAGTCGCGCCAGAGGGAGCCCTTTCGGAGAACTGGCTCTCACGGACCGATCAGACCCTGGCGTTCTATCGTACCCTTCGAGACCAATTTGCGCCCGGCAAACCGATCTGGCTGACCGAAACCGCCGAGACGGCATGCGGTGGAAACCCATGGGCGGTAACTTTCCTGGATACGTTCAGGTATCTCGATCAGCTTGGACGGCTGGCGAAGGCCGGCGTTCAGGTTGTGATGCACAATACGCTGGCGGCCAGCGACTACGCCCTGCTCGACGAGCGAACGCTGGCACCCCGGCCAAATTACTGGGGCGCGCTGTTGTGGCGGCAATTCATGGGAACCACCGTGCTCGATTCCGGCGTGCCGATACAAGCTGGCCTGCATGTCTATGCCCATTGCCAGCGCGGAACGCCGGGCGGTGTTGCGCTGCTCGTGATCAACACCGACCGAGATGCGCCGCACTCGCTGAAGATGGCCGACGCTTCGGAGCGCTATACTCTCGATGCGGCGAACCTGCTGGATGCAACCGTTCGGCTGAACGGCGATACACTCACGCTCGGTCCCGACGACCGTCTGCCGGCCATCACGGGTGTTCCGGCATCGGCCGGCATGTTGACGATAGCGCCTGCGACCATCACATTTCTCGCTGTGCCGGATGCCGCCAACGCCGCCTGTGGATGAAGCGCCGCATCGGGGCAATCGCAATCGGACATCGCACCAAAAAGCCGGCGGTCTTGCGACGCGCCGGCTCTTTCATTCGCGATATCGGCCGCTCGGACCCTGGCTTAGACCTTCACCAGCGGCCCTCGTGAAGCCGGGCCCTTCGACCCGCCGCTCGGACCGTTGGGTTTCGGCTTGCGCGGCACGGTGCGCTTGCGCGCGCCGGGCAGTTTCTCCGGCTTCGGCGTCACCGGCCCTTCGACAAATTCAAAGCCGATCTTCTCCGCAGCCGCATCGGTAGCCGCCTCGTCCTTGACCAGCACGACGCGGACGTGGCCGCCGCCCTTGAGCTTGCCGAACAGCACTTCGTCGGCCAGCGGCTTCTTGATGTGCTCCTGAATCACGCGCGCCATCGGCCGCGCGCCCATCTGCTCGTCGTAACCATGCTGAATCAGCCACGCCTTGGCCGGCTCCGACAATTCGATGGTGACGTCGCGGTCGGCAAGCTGTGCCTCGAGTTGCAGCACGAACTTCTCCACCACCATGCCGATCACCTCGGCATTGAGATGCGCGAACGAGACGATGGCATCGAGCCGGTTGCGGAATTCGGGCGCAAACTGCCGATTGATCGCCTCGTGATCATCCCCTTCCCGCTTGTTGCGCGTGAAGCCAAACGCCTGGCGCGCCAGATCCTGCGCGCCCGCATTGGTGGTCATGATCAAGATGACGTTGCGGAAATTGACCTGCTTGCCGTTGTGATCGGTGAGCCGGCCATGATCCATGATCTGCAGCAGCACATTGTAGAGGTCCGGATGCGCCTTCTCGATTTCGTCGAGCAGCACCACGCAATGCGGATGCTGATCGACGCCGTCGGTCAAAAGGCCACCCTGGTCGAAGCCGACATAGCCCGGAGGCGCGCCGATCAGCCGCGACACGGTATGACGCTCCATATACTCCGACATATCGAAGCGGATCAGCTCGACGCCCAGCGAGGCTGCCAGCTGCTTTGCCACTTCGGTCTTGCCGACGCCGGTCGGCCCCGAGAACAGATACGAACCGATCGGCTTTTCCGGCTCGCGCAAGCCGGCCCGCGCCAGCTTGATCGAGGCCGAGAGCGCATCGATCGCCTTGTCCTGGCCGAACACCACCCGTTTCAGGGTCTGCTCGAGATGCTTGAGCACCTCGGCATCGTCCTTCGACACGCTCTTGGGCGGAATCCGCGCCATGGTCGCGATCGTGGTTTCGATTTCCTTGATGCCGATGGTCTTCTTGCGCTTGTTCTCCGCGACCAGCATCTGTGCCGCGCCGGATTCATCGATCACGTCGATCGCCTTGTCCGGCAGCTTGCGGTCGTGGATATAACGCGACGACAATTGCACCGCGGCCTCGATGGCCTCGTTGGTGTATTTCAGCCGGTGATAGTCCTCGAAATAGGGCTTCAGGCCCTTGAGGATCGCGATCGCGTCCTCCACCGTCGGCTCATTGACATCGATCTTCTGGAACCGGCGCACCAGCGCGCGATCCTTTTCAAAATGCTGGCGATATTCCTTATAGGTCGTGGAGCCCATGCAGCGGATCGTGCCCGACGCCAACGCCGGCTTGAGCAGATTGGATGCGTCCATCGCGCCGCCGGAAGTCGCGCCGGCGCCGATCACGGTGTGGATTTCATCGATGAACAGGATGGCGTTCGGATGCGCCTCGAGCTCCTTGAGCACCTGCTTCAGCCGTTCCTCGAAATCGCCGCGATAGCGTGTGCCCGCCAGCAATGTGCCCATATCGAGCGAGAACACGGTCGCGGCCGCCAATACCTCAGGCACTTCGCTGTCGACGATGCGCTTGGCCAGACCTTCCGCGATCGCGGTCTTGCCGACGCCGGCTTCGCCAACGAACAGCGGATTATTTTTCTGCCGGCGGCAGAGCACCTGGATCGCGCGATTGATCTCGGCATTTCGCCCGATCACCGGATCGATCTTGCCGTCGCGCGCCTTCTTGTTCAGGTTGACGCAGTAAGTGTCGAGCGCCTCGCCCTTCTTCTTGGAATCCTCGTTGCCCTTGGTCTCGGTCTCTTCGTCGACGCCGCGCACCGGGCGCGCTTCCGACACTCCGGGCCGCTTGGCGATGCCGTGGCTGATGTAATTCACCGCGTCGTAGCGCGTCATGTCCTGCTCCTGCAGGAAATAGGCAGCATGGCTCTCGCGCTCGGCGAAGATCGCGATCAGCACATTGGCGCCGGTCACTTCCTCGCGACCGGATGACTGGACATGAATCACCGCGCGCTGGATGACGCGCTGAAAGCCCGCGGTCGGCTTGGCGTCATCGGCGCCGTCCGTCACCAGGTTTTCAAACTCGGTTTCGAGATAGTTGACCAGGCTGGTTCGCAGCTTGTCGAGATCGACACTGCAGGCACGCATGACCGCCGCTGCATCGGAATCGTCGATCAGCGACAGCAGAAGGTGTTCGAGCGTCGCATACTGGTGGTGACGCTCGTTTGCAATCGCCAGCGCGCGGTGCAGGGATTGTTCAAGGCTTTGAGAAAAAGTAGGCATTCGCGTCCTCTATGGCCCCCGGCCATCATGATCGCCGATGCCCGGTCAGGCAACAACAACCTTTGTCATATGTTTGGTCATATAGTTACACCCGATCACGGCGAAAGACCGGTTCCCCGCGAGTTGTTCTAAACACGGACTGTACGCGCCGCACCCATGCAAAATCGAGTGTTCACGCCGGGAATTGCACGTACCGGTCCGATCCATCGTCAATTACGATGCAAAACCCGTTCCGGTTTTGGCGGACTTCGCCCTGCGCTACTTCTTTTCCATCACGCATTGCAGGGGATGCTGGTGCTTGCGTGCGAAATCCATCACTTGCGTCACCTTGGTCTCGGCAATCTCGTAGGTGAACACGCCGCATTCCCCAATTCCATGATGATGGACGTGGAGCATGATCTTGGTCGCAGCCTCGACATCCTTCTGGAAAAACTTCTCCAGCACCAGAACGACAAATTCCATCGGCGTGTAATCGTCGTTCAATATCAGGACGCGGTACAGATTCGGGCGCTTGGTCTTCGGTTTGACCTTGGCGATAACGGATGTCGCAGGACCCCCGGCCCCGCCACCACGGTTCTCATCATTGCCCATTCGGGGGGCAAATGCGGCGACGGCGGGCGGCACGGGCGAATCAAATTTGGAAGCTAGTTGCAGCATGGCACAGGTGTTCGACATCCCCACGGGAAACCGGATAGCGGCCAGGTGATGTTCTCCTGTAGGAGCCATCGCAAGTTCCCAGGCACGCTCTCCAGATCGCCGCTCCCGGCCGGCCCGACCCATCAGCTGGATCGATAGCTGGAATATGGGTCCGACGCTGGCTCGCCGCAAGCGCGCAAATATCGGCCAAATGCTCCTTGCGGCGGGCCCGACTCCCGGATCGGCAATCCAGCGGAGGTTAATCAATTCCGTTGGATTTGACAAAGCCGCGCTAGCCGCGCGTCGTGAAATAATCTCCGCACATCCCAAACAGCAAAAAGCCCGGCCAAACGGCCGGGCTTTTGATTCTGGCGAGCAATGTCCACGTCAGCGCATTTTCCGCGCAAGCCTGCGGCGGAATCGCGCAATCTATTGGTGCACGGCGGGCGGGGTGAACTTCGCCACGATGCCTTCGAGCGGCTTGAAGGTCTGCTTGGCGAGATCGGTGTAGAGCCCTGCGATCTTCTGCGACTCGGCGACGAACATCTCGTAGGCGGACTTCGCATATTCGGTCTGCACTTCGATCGCCTTGTCGAGCGTGCTGACGCCGGACAGCTTCTCGACGAATGATTTCGTGTCTTCAAACGACTTCTTGGTGTAATCGCCGTAGGCAGTTGCGATGGCCTGAAGGCCGTTCTGGAGGGTCGTTGCCGACGCAACGACGGTATCGATCTGCTCCTTGCCGTACTGCTGAATGTCCTCGACTTTGACCATGATGGATTTCTTTCCCAGACTGATGTTTGAACGATCCGCCGGGAGGTCCCGGCCCCCTGACATGTCAGGCTATATGTGCAACGCACAATAAAGTCAAGATTTTTGTGCGACGCACAAATAGAATCGATTTCGCGCCAAATACCTTTGGGTCGCGCAAGGGTTGTTTAAGCTTTTGGAAACTCCAGCCACCTAACCTGATTCGGTGCCTGTTCGCGTTCAGCATGCCGCCGCCAAAAACCGTTTGGATACAGCCTCTTAGCTGAAATAGCGATCAGATCGGCCGTTCCGGAGGAAAGATGCTTCCGGATTCGGGAAGTTTGGACAGGAAACCTCGCCGGCAGGTGGGCATAATTTAGCCTCACGAACCGGTGAACAAGATAGAAATTGGACGGGGAAGTTTATGCTTCGCACCACCTTGGCTTCCTCCCGTGTTCTGCGGGTTTCCGTTTTGGGGCTGGTCACCCTTACGGCTGCGGCCGTCTGCACGACCGGCACCGCCGATGCGCGGCATTACAGGCATCGCTACCATGCCCATCGTGCCTATCATCACTACCATGCGCGTCACCACGAGGAGCGCGAAAGCTACAGCCCGCAATTTTCCTCCATCATTGTCGACGGCAATTCCGGCGCGACCCTGTCCGCCAGCAGTCCCGACGCGAGCCGCCACCCTGCCTCGCTCACCAAGATCATGACGCTTTATCTGCTGTTCGAGCGTCTCGACGCCGGCAAGATGAATCTCGACAGCGAACTGTCCGTATCCGAGCATGCCTCCGACCAAGCACCCACCAAGCTCGGCCTGCGCCCGGGCCAAAGCATTCGCGTCGAAGACGCGATCAAGGGACTTGTGACACGTTCCGCCAACGACGCCGCCGTCGTGATCGCGGAAGCCATCGCCGGCGACGAGGAGAATTTTGCCAAGCTGATGACCCGCAAGGCGCGGGCGCTCGGCATGACCCGTACCGTCTATGTCAACGCCTCCGGGCTGCCCGATGATGACCAGGTGACAACGGCGCGGGATCAATCGACCCTCGGCCGCGCCATCCAGGATCGTTTCCCCCGCTATTACCGCTACTTCTCGACCGAGACGTTCAACTATCACGGCCAGTCGATCCGCAACCACAATCACCTGCTCGGCAATGTCGAGGGCGTCGATGGCATCAAGACCGGGTACACCCGTTCGTCGGGCTTCAATCTCGTGACCTCGATGCGCCGCGGCAATCGCCATCTGGTCGGCGTGGTGTTGGGAGGTCGCAGCGGCGGTTCGCGCGACGCCATCATGCGCAACCTGCTCGCTGAAAATCTGGAGAAGGCCGCGAGCAAGCGTACCGTTGCCGCAATCACCGAGCGCAATCCTGCTGAAGCCAACACCGATGTCGCGGAAGCCGAACCGGCCTCTCGGCCGGCCCAGACGGCTCAGGCACAGGCTGCATCCGAAGCGCCCGAGCCGGCCGCGGCGCCGGCGCCGCGTTCACAGGCTTCACGATCATCGATCTTCGCGGCTGCCGCGGCGGCTGTGCCTCCGCCGCAGGCCAAGCCCGAGCCGGCGCCGTTCACCAATGGGGTGATCCAGGCTCAGTCCATTGCCGCGATCCCCGGCTCGTCCGAGCCGATGAAGCCGGTCAAGGTGAAGACCGTCCAGGTCAAGGCCGGACAGGTGAAGCTGGCCGCGGCCGGTGCGGCCCAACCAGTTACACCCGTCACCAGCGCCATATCGGCCCATCCCGATGTGCCGGAGACATCCAGCGCGATCATGGCCAAAGCTGAATTTAACAAGGCTGAATCTAACAAGGCTGAATCCAGCAAGGTTGACGTCGCCAGGACCGAGATGCCGCCGCAACCGGCAAACCACGGCACCGGAAACGGCCTGCTCGGGGTGCTGCCGGCGCCGAGTGCATCGCCCTCCTCTACGTCACAGGCGATGGCCTATGCCGATACGAACTCTCGCGGCCAGCCGCAGTCCGCCCAGCAAAATGGCGCGATCAAGCCGGTGGCCGTTCATACCGGATGGATCATTCAGGTCGGCGCGCTGGAAAGCGAGAGCGAAGCACGCCAGCGTCTCGAAATCGCGCGCGACCAGGCTCGCGGCATGCTCAGCAAGGCCGATCCGTTTACCGAACCGGTCGTCGCCAAAGGCGAGCGGAAGCTGTTCCGTGCCCGCTTTGCCGGTCTCGACAGCGATCAGGCAGAAGCGGTATGCCGCACCTTGAAGCGCTCCGACATCTCCTGTTTCACGGTCCGAAACTGATCAGGGACGTTTGCAGCGAAAGCCTGCCCCGCATTTGATGCGGGGCGGATAGCGGTTCGCCTGAAGCAAGCCCCCCTTCCCCCAAAGGTTGCCAATTCAAGCCTCCGGTCCGATTCAATCGAACCGGAAACGACGCATGCCACCGCGGCGGCCGTGCCGAGCAGATCCCGCGAAGGACGAATTTGCGTCTCGCAACCTCTCGTCAAGATTTAAAGGCTAAACTGGTTAGCGAAAGATCGACCACGCCGGACAACGGCGGGCGACAACGGGGCGTTAACCGGAGCAGAAAGCAGAAGCAACTCGCAGGTAATAGCGTTTGGTGGCGTTGCCGGAGTTAGCTGTGATGCGTGCGAAGCAAAGTATCCTTGGCCTCGTTTACACGGGAGGCGAGGTACGTCGACCCCCCCTGATCGGGATGCAGTTTCTTCATGAGGGCACGGTGCGCCCGACCGATTTCGTCACGCCCCGCCCCCGGCTGCAGGCCAAGGATCTGATAGGCCTCCTCGTCCGTCATTTTGCCACTCGCCGCCGGGCGGCCCTGCCCCCTTGCCGCATTTCCCTGCGCGTGCTGACGCCAAGCGGGAAACCTGCGGTCAAGATAGCTTTCAAGTAGCGCCACGCTTTCGGCGTCGAACCCGCCCATCATCGCCGTCAATTGCGGCAGATCGAATTCGTCGAGCATGTGACCGGCATTCGGCCCCGCCACGATCTGGCCGCCGAGTTCGCCGCTGTCGTGATCGAGCCGCATATCGAGAAACTGCGAGCGCACCTGCGACGTTTGTCCCGGCGAGCGTTGGACGCCGGAGCCTCCGAACATCCCGCTGATGTTGCCGAAACCCGATGCCCCGAAGGGTGACCAGCCGAGCAGGCCCGCGCCGAAGATCCCCAGCGGAATCGCCACCGCAAGCTCACCCTTGATCCCGGTGAAGGCGGCAACCGCGAGCGCCAGAATGCCGCCGCCGATCTTGATCGCGCGCGCAAGCACGACCGGATTGGCTGCCCGAAACATCTGCAGCAGCGAGTAGAGCAGGATAACGGCGACAGCGCCGGCAATCAGCGTGGGCATGACATCAATATAGCGCGGCCGGCGGCAAAAAGCATGCTCGGGCGATGGTCTTCGCCGCCAAGACACATGAAGGCGCGATCATTTCATCTGCCCGAGCAGTTTGGCCGCACCGCTTCCGGTCTTCGACAAGCGCAGCAACGCCTCGCGGCCGCCGGCAGCATAGGCCGCCGCGGCGCGCAGCAATTCGCGCAGTTGCGCCGCCGCCCCCGGATCGAACCTGCACCACGCACCGCCGGTCAGACGCGCGATCTCCCGAAACGCCTGCTCGGCTATGCCGTCATGTCCCTCCTGGAACATGAACACCGGCACCTTGAGCAGACCGAGTTCGCCCGCCTTGCGGCAGAGGTCGTCGACCTTTTCCTCCATGGCATCGCCGACGAAGACCACCGCGCGCACCGCGGAAGCCGCGGCCTCCCGCCGCGCTTCCGACAACACCTTGCCGATCTGGGTGTTGCCGCCCCGGCAATCGATCCTGGCCATCAATTTTGCCAATTGCTCAGTGTCGGAGATCCATCCGCTGGCGCGGCACTCGTCGAGACCGCGATAATAGACCAGGCGGATATCGAGACTGCCGAGTGCGGCCGCCTCGCGAAACATGTCCGCCTGCAGCGCGCAGGCCATGTCCCAGGTCGGCTGCCGGCTCATGGTGGCGTCAAGCGCGAAAACCAGCCGGCCCCGTGCGCCGGGTGCGTGCGGCGACATTGCACGGGCCTTGGCGACAAAGGCGGCGATATCTTCCGACGCTGAAGGGCTCGCGGGGAGCGAACCGGCTCTACCGGACGGCGCTTTGCCGGAATCGCCCTTTTGCGCCGATGACACGTCGCCGGCAGATTTCGGTTTGGTCGGTTCACCGGACATAGGCGCTCGCAAATTGCCGCGAGCCTTATGTGGAGCGCGATAAGGCAGTGGTCAATGCGCGATGGATACGCCGGTCTTGTTCGCGCCCTAGGCGAACCGGGTCGCGGAATGGTTGCGGCGCGAGGCGGCCTGGAGGGCGATGGGTACCGTCAGTTCTTGACCGGCGAGTACAGCGCAACCGGCCCCGGCTCGGTCAGAAGCGGCGGCGCTTTGGTGACGACCGGCTTCAGCGAGCTGCTGTCGTCATCGAGGAATTTGTCGAGCATGCCCTCGATCGTCAGCTTGACCTGCTCGGGACCGCGATCGCTCATATCCGTGTGCTGATAACCGGTCTGCACGACCGTAATCCCGGCCTTCTCGCAATCCTCGTCATCGGGGACGACACCGGGATCGGGCTTGAACACCGGATCCTTCGATCGGAACGAAAGAATCTTAAATCGGCCGTCGGTCATGAACGGCACGCGAAGATTGTCGAGCGTGACCACCTTCTTGATATGGTCCGGATACATCTTGGCGAAGTACATCGAAATGTCCCCGCCATTGGAGTGTCCCACCATAGTCAGGTGATCGTAGTCGGCGTTCGGCAATACGCTCTTCATTTCATCGACGGCAAAGCGGATATTGGCCACGCCGCGATGATACTGCGGCAGCCGGCCGACATAGAGTTCGCCGACTTTGGTTACCAGGGGTGCATCCGTCGGCAGATCATGCTGGATGCTCATGGCGAGGTAGCCGCGCGCGGCAAAAACGTTTGCCAGGAACGAGTACTCGGTAAACTTGACGGTGTTGCCGTGATTGAGGATCGCCACCGGCAACGTGATCATGCCGGCCTCCGCCTGCATTTCCTTGTCGCGCCTCACCGCGATGTCGACGGCGACCAGACGGTTGTCCCGCGTCGTATCGTAGAACGTCATGGTCTCGTGTCGTATCGCCCATTTGCTCGCGGTGAAATAGGCAACCGCCACCAGCACGCAAACCGAAAGCAGAACGGTAATTCCACGTTTCATATTCGTCCTCTGCGCGCTGATCTCACCAGACCAGATCCGACGTTTGGAGCTCCAACGATCCCTCATCGCTGGCGAGCAATATACGTGACCACAACGTGACAGGAAGGCTAAATATTGTGAATCGACCGCCTGATCGTTGTGCGATGCACCCACTTATTGTGCAGGTGCACAATACCAAAATCCCGGGGGCGTTTCGATTGTGGAACGGCGCAGATGAACGGCAAGTTCAGGACTTGGGTAAAGACCCGGTAAAAACGCTCGTCCCGGACGGTTGGTTCCGCCGCGAAATCCATACAAGTTTAATAAGAAGCCGCGCTTCCACGGCCGGGGCAGCCCGTATCAAGGCTGCAAAACTGCAGGCCTTCAACTTACGCTGGCAAAGTCTCGGGCGCGATGATGTCGTGAAGTTCAAGCGGCTTGTCGACCTGGTTGAACCACTCGGCCCGATTGGCGGCGCGGCGGCGGCCGCGTTCATCGAGCGGCAGTTTCAACTGACGCAGCAGGGTCGTGACCTCTTCGCGCGCCGTCAGGTGGCCCATGCTCGGACGGGTGCCGAGCGTCGCCTCGTCGAGGTTGTCGAGTGCGGTGAGCCCGCGTGGAAAAAATTCGCGATAGACGACGCGTTCAGCGAAGCCATCGATGGCGCGGAAGCCGAGCCGCAACGACAAATCATTCAGGCTGTCGGCGACCAGTTGCTTGTTGCGCGATCCCAGCATCGACAACCGGTTGCGGACCACGATCCAGTCGCAGCTCGCGCCGTCGAGCTGACGGCGCTTGCGCCTGGTATCCCGTACCATCTCCGCATAGTGGCTCTCGCCAATGACGGAATAGCTCGCGGGGTCGACAGTGCCGAGCACGTCGAAGTCGAGGAAGCTGTCGTTGATCGGCGTCACCAGCGTATCGGCCATCGAGTGCGCCAGGCGCATCAGATAGCTGTCGGACCCCGGGGTATCGAGCACGATGAAATCGAACGTCCGCTCGACCGCGCTCACCGCTTCCATGAATTGCTGAAATTCGGAAGATTCATTGTCGGCGATCTGCATGGTGTCGCCGAGCTTGATGCAGCAATGCATCGGGACTTCAAGATCAAGGCCGGTGCGGCGGGCCCAGGCGCGCCGGTTGTTGATGTAACGGGTGAAGCTCTGCTGCCGGCAATCGAGATCGATGGTGGCGACGCGCTGGCCGGCTTTCATCAGGGCAACGGCGATATGCAAGGCGGTGGTGGACTTGCCCGAACCGCCCTTCTCATTGCCCAGCACAACGACATGAGCCGAGCCCGATTGCCCCTGACTAGACTGCACCAGCATTCTTCGACCCCTGTGGATATCTTCAAATTACCCGCGACCGCGGTCAAGCGAAATGCGCGATAACTGCTTCAAACCATTGATCGTCCGCCTTAATCATGAATCGCATGCGCGGCCCGGCAGCGGCCATGATTGGCCCCACATCGGCGACAATCATCAAGATCGATTGAGCCCTGTTCCGCTGCCGACCCGGCTTATTCCGTCGGGGGACCGGCTTGGCGACGCAGCATCGGCCTTGATAGGGTGACGTCCCCGCCCCACGTCAGCGCAACTTGCCTGCCTGACTCCCCACAGATCGAGCCCTGATGCCGCGAAGCCCCATGATCGTCCGTACGGTACCTGCGTTGCGTCGCGCCATCGATGGCCTTCGCGCGCGAAAAGCCACGCATTGCGCTGGTGCCAACCATGGGAGCGCTCCATGACGGCCATGTGTCGCTGGTTCGGCTGGCGAAACGCCGCGCCGCAAAGGTGATCGTCTCCATCTTCGTCAATCCTACCCAATTCGCGCCCACCGAGGATTTCGGCTCGTACCCGCGCACCTGGAAGGCCGACGTCGCCAAACTGACCGCCGAGAAGGTCGACTTGATCTGGAATCCGGACGTCAAGACCATGTATCCGGACGGCTTTGCCACACGGATACTGACCGACGGGCCAGCTACGGCAGGACTGGAGGATCGCTTTCGCCCACATTTCTTCGGTGGCGTCACCACCGTGGTCGGCAAACTGTTCACACAATGCCGGCCGGATCTTGCGATATTCGGTGAAAAGGATTTCCAGCAGTTGCAGGTCGTGACCCGGATGGCCGGGGATCTCGACCTCGGCGTCAAGGTGACAGGCTCGCGCACCGTCCGCGAAGCCGATGGCCTCGCGATGTCCTCCCGCAATGTCTATTTGTCGCCGGACGAACGGCGCGTGGCGCCGACCCTCTACAAGGCCATGAAGGAAAGCGCGGGACGTTTGCGGGCCGGCGACGACGTCGACGCCGCAATGAGCGCTGGCGCCGAAATGGTCGTCGGCGCGGGCTTCACACTGGATTATTTCGAGGTGCGCCACGCCGGAACGCTGGCGCCGATCGCCTCGGTGAAGGATGGACCGATGCGAATTCTGGTGGCGGCCAAAATCGGAAGCACACGCCTGATCGACAATATCGGGGTTTAGGCGTCGCGGCAGTTTGAGCGCACTTCCGTCGTTTATCGCCGACCCTCGCTTAGCAGCCCGACGGATTCAAAGTAGCCCGAGATCGCGCAGCTCGCGCCGCAACGGCTCGGGCATCGCTGCAACGCTCGCGGCGGTGGCCTTGCCGAGATCGGGGGGTGCTGCGTCTTCCGTGAAGTAGCGCCAGCCCTGGAACGCCCGCATCGGCCGCGGCAGCACCGCGACGACCTTGGGCTGCATCACGAGGCGGCAGCGTCCGATCCCGTCGCGGTCACGGAACGGCTCGATCGCAAGGATTTTCTCGCGGGCCGCGATCTCGCCGCGGATGACCCAGTAGAGCGAACCGCCGGCGAGCAACTCCTCGTCGCGTTTCGGCGTCATCCGCGTGATGTGAATATGATGGCGAGGCAGACCCTTTTGCTTCGCGATCCGCATGCGCTCCGCGACCCAGCTCTTGAGTTCCTTGACGGAATCGCAGCCGACGGCGAGCTTGATGAGATGAAGGGGCATGGTCGCGAGGTTAGCGATCAGCGACGGCTTTTGAAAGCATCAATCGTTTGTGGCCGCGGACGGTGGCGATGGCGCAGCCGGCGTGATCTGCACCGGCGCCGCCGGCGCTGGCGCTGGCGTGTGCCTGGGTTTCGGTGGCTTCTTGGCCGCTGCCAGTACGGGGGCCGTCGTCGGGGTCGGCGATGAGGCGTTGGCGGCGGAAGCTGGCGCGCGCGGCACGGGTGGCGTCGCGGCCAGACCCGGCTCCGGCGTCATGATGCTGACCGCCGGGGTCGAGGCTGCTGTGGGAAACTCGGCATTGGTGGGCCTGCCGGTGGGCATCGTTGGCGCAAGCGCGGCGACCGCTCCCGCCGCGGCTGCCGGCGTGGGTGCGTTCCACGACGGCGCATGACGTGAAACCAGGCCGTCATACGTCCGCTCGTCCATGTTGGCGACGATCTGGTGGGTATCGGGTATCGCCCGGAACGCCGCGCATTCCGACAGCGTGCAATGGTCGCGCGCGACCAGCGCCTGGGCCATCAACCCATAGCGGTCGCGTTCCACCGCGCGGCGCACGGCCTGCAATTCGGGTGTCATGTTGCGATTCGCAGCGGCGACATCACCCGACGCGGTCAGTTGCGTGATCAGGGACGCCGCATACGACACCGCCGCGGCGGCCGATTCGGCAGAGCCGAACAGCGACTTTTCGCACGCCGCCAAAACGGCTTCCCCGGCCAGATCGTCGATACATGACAGGGCCGGCAGCGAAACGTTGATGGTCTGGACCGATGCGGTCTCACCGGATGCGACGCTGCCGGGCGTGCCGAATCCGCGGATGCTCGCGGCGACCGCGACGCCGATCGCGAGCAGCGTGATCACGGTGAGCGCGCCATTGGCAACCGATTTCTCGGCCCGCAACATCGTGATCACAACGATGACCGTGAAGAATCCCGCCGCGGCCAGCGTCAACCACATCGGAAAGGCCGGCGAACGCCAGAGTTGATCGAGTGATGTAGCCCAGTTCATGCGCGATGTCCCTCAACGCCGCATAAAACGCGCTCAGCGAAGTGAAAGCCGGCTCTTGCCGGAATCAGTCTGCGCAGAATGAACCCGCGAACCGGGCCTTTTGACGGCGGACGAAATCGAACCGCTTCGTCAGGTCAAACCCGCGATCGATCAGGAGATGTCGAGCTGACTTTCCTTGGCTACCCGTTCGAAAGCCTCGGTCGAGTTCTTGATCCGGTACTGGCAGTCGTCGCCGTCAGTCGGCAGCAGCCGGATCACCTCATAGGTGCCGCTGGCGGCCGGACGGGCGACGTTGCTGGCTGTGAAATAGACGGTCTCTCCAACGGTAAACTTGTGCTTCAACGCCCTCTCCATCACGCAAGGAACGTCGACCAGATGCTCACGGTCCCGCTGCAAATGGCCGACTGAAAACCCTGCGACAACCTAGCACAGCGGCGCTCTCCATGGCCAGTTACAAAGGGACATAGCAAATGCGCAAATTTTGCAGGTTTTTCAGTGCGATAAACCGCATTCTGCGGGTTCCGGACGAATCCGCGCCGTAACCGTCCGGAACCACTATTTCCTAGCGTTATGAGGACGCTGGAAGGGTTCCGTTCGGGCTTGCGCCATCCACCGACTTGGGAAGTTGCTCCGCCAAAATCTTGGAGAGCTGATCGAGCGGGATGTTGAACTTCGCCGCCAGTTGCTTGGCGACATCGGTGCCCAGCACCTGCTGCAATTGCTCGGCCGTGATCGGCAGGTTCTGGCCGTTTCCGATCCAGGATTTGACCTGATCGCCAAAGCCCGCCTGCTGCAGCTTGGCGACGATCGCCGAAAGGCCGCCCTGGCCGCCATTACCCATGAGCTCACCCAGCACCGCGGGGAGCATGGTCCCAAGCTGGCTCAGCGCGGCCTTGAACGCCGGTGAATTTTCCAATGAATCGAGAATTCCCATGATCATACCTTTTTGGTCGATGCGCCAAGTCAGGTCGGGATTCAGACCGGTTTCGCAAGGCTCCGTCAAGGCACGATGGCGCCCGGCGCTGCGCAATTCGTGCCCATGTTCACGCTCATGCCGTCTCGAATTTTTCAATCACGAGGGTCTCCGCAAGACCCGCGCGGGTCCATTCCTGAAAGGCCGGCAACGACATCATCGTATCCATGTATTGGCGCGCCTGCGGCGCCGCCTCGATGGCATAGGTGCGAAAACGGTGCACCACCGGTGCAAACATGGCGTCCGCGCCGCCAAAGGCGCCGAACAGGAACGGCCCGGATTTTCCGTAGCGCTCGCGGCATTCGATCCAGATTTGCTGAACGCGGGCGATGTCGGCGCGGGCATTGTCCGACAGCGCGACAGCGCCGACCGGACGATGCAGGTTCATGCCGCATTCGTTGCGCAGCGCCGCAAAGCCCGAATGCATCTCCGCCGAGATCGAACGCGCATGGGCGCGGCTGGCGCGATCCTCAGGCCATAGCCGTGTTTGCGGGAACCGCTCGGCGGCATATTCGATGATGGCCAGGGAATCCCAGATCGTGACGTCGTCATCGAGCAAGGCCGGCACCTTGCCCGATTGAGTGAAACCCAGAATCCGCTTCTTGTCGGTGTCGCCGGTATAAAGCGGGATGAAGATTTCCTCGAAGGCGATCTGATTGGCCTTCAGCGCCAGCCAAGGCCGCATCGACCACGACGAATAGTTCTTGTTGCCGATGACGAGCTTCAGCGCCATGCGAAGAAATCCCCCTTAGCTATTGATACAAGACCCATACATGCCTCAATCCCATTTCGGCGCGAAACCGAAATCGGTGAGCCGGCCCTTGGCGCTTCCCATCTGCGATATCTGGTGCATCTCGTCATCGGACAACACGAAATCGAAGATGTCGATGTTTTCCGACAGCCGTTCGATCCGCGACGTCCGCGGAATCGCCGAAACATTCTGCTGCACCAGCCAGCGCAGGCAGACTTGCGCGGCGGTTTTGCCGTAGGTCCGCCCGATCCGGGCCAGCTCCTGGTCGTTCTTGATGCGCCCCTTCGCCACCGGACTATAGGCGACCACAGCCATGCCCTGGCGTGCGCAGGCCTCGAGCACCTTGGTCTGGTTGAGGTAGGGATGATATTCGACCTGATCGCACGCCAGAGGCCCCGGGCAGGCCGCCACCGCTCGTTCGATCAAGGCCACGGTGAAATTCGAGACGCCGATGTGCCGGGTCATGCCGAGTTCCCTGACATGTGCCAGCGCGCCCAGCGTTTCCTCAAGCGGCACCTGCGGATTTGGCCAGTGCAGCAGCAACAGATCGACTTCGGAAAGCCGCAGCTTGGTCAGGCTTTCCTTGGTGGAACGCTCCAGGTCGTTCGGCGCGAAATGGGTAGTCCAGACCTTGGTCGTCACGAATATCTCGTCGCGTCGAACCTTCGAGGCGCGCAGACCCTCTCCGACCTCGCGCTCGTTCTCATAGATCTGTGCCGTGTCGATATGGCGATAGCCGAGGCGGAGCGCCTGCTCGACCAGACGCGCACAGGCTCGTCCGCGCAGCTCCCAGGTGCCTAACCCGATCGCGGGAATCCTAGCGCCGTTGGCCTCGACGAATTGCATGTGGGAGGTGCTCGAGCAAATCGAGCCCATTATGTCCCGCTGCCGCGGCGCTGCCAACAATGCAGCGTGTCGTCAGACCCGCGCCAATGCGGCAAACACCGTCTCCGGGGCATGGGCTATCACGGCAAGAAGCGCCCTCGCCGGCCCGCGCGGCATGCGTTTGCCCTGCTCCCAGTTTCGGATGGTCTCAACCGGCACGCCCAGCCGCGCCGCGAATTCCAGCTGTGTCAGACGCGCACGCCGGCGAAGGTCGCGAACCGCCGGAAGCGGTCCTGTCGGTTCGGGCGCGGCCAAAGCCGCCGCCGGCTGAAGCGGAAACTCCCGCCCGTCCCGCAACTCGACGATCCGCCCGTCCGCTTTCAGCCGCAAGCGCTGCATGTTCGACCCAGCCATGGCGCGTGATCCGGGATGCAAAACCGGACCCCGCTTCTGTCAATCGCACGCCGCAATCGTCGTCGATGCGCGTTAAGGTTCGATTAACGATAACGCGCGCGAAAAACCCGTCTATTTCAGACCGAACCACAGCGTCGCGATGCCAAGAAACGAAAAGAAACCGACCACATCGGTCACGGTGGTGACGAAGGTGCCCGACGCCACCGCCGGATCCGCCCGTACCCGCTCCAGCACCATCGGGATCAGGATGCCGCCGAGCGCGCCGGCCACCAGATTGCACAACATCGCCAGGCCGATGACGACGCCGAGCGCCGGAATCTTGAACCAGGCCACGGCAGCGATGCCGGTAATGACCGCGAACGCCAGGCCATTGACCAAGCCGACCAGGCCCTCGCGCATCACGACGCGGAACGCGTTGTTGGAGCCGAGCTCGCGGGTCGCCAGCGCCCGCACCGCGACCGTCATGGTCTGGGTCGCTGCATTGCCGCCCTGGCTGGCGACGATCGGCGCCAGCACTGCCAGCGCCACCATCTTCTCGAGCTGGCCCTCGAACAGGCCGAGCACCGAGGAGGCCAGAAAGGCGGTGGCAAGATTGACCAGCAACCAGTTGAAGCGGCCCCGCGCGATGGTCCAGACATTGTCGGACAGTTCTTCGTCGCTGGTAACGCCGCCCAGCGCTTTCAGGTCCTCGTCGGCCTCTTCCTCGATGACGTCGACCACGTCGTCGATGGTGATGACGCCGACCAGCCGGTTTTCGGTATCGACCACGGGGGCAGCGACCAGATTGTATTTGCCGAACATCCGCGCCACCTCGCCCTGGTCATCCAGGACCGAAACACGGCGGCGGTCTTCGTCGATCAGATCGGCCAGCGGCACCGGCCTGCGCGCGCGCAGCAAGGCATCGAGCGGTATCGCGCCCTGCCAGTGCTGTGCCTGATCGACCGCATAGATTTCATAAAACCGGTCCGGCAAATCCGGCGTATCGCGCATGTAGTCGATCGCCTGCCCCGCGTTCCAGCCCTGTGGCACGGCGATGAACTCGGTCTGCATCCGCCGCCCGGCGGAATTTTCAGGATATTCCAGGCTGCGTTCGAGCGCATCACGCTCCGACGGCGGCAGTTTTTCGAGGATCTCTTCCTGGTCTTCTTCGTCGAGACCCTCCAGCAACTCGACGGCGTCGTCGGATTCGAGTTCGCGAACGCCATCCGCGACCGTCTCCGGTTCGAGTTCCTCAAGGATTTCCTCACGAACGGTGTCGTCGACTTCGTTGAGCGCCGAGAAATCGAAATCCGCGCCGGTGAGCTCTACCAGCGTGACCCGATCGTCGGGTTCGAGTGCCGCGATCAAATCGCCGAGATCGGCCTCATGGAGTTCCGCCACAGTCGCGCGCAGCGATGACGTATTGGCGTCATGGATCGCATGCGAAATCGCCTCGACAAATTCGTGGCGAATTTCGCCATTTTCGTCGCGCATCGGGAGACGATCGAGCGGCAACGTCTCGACCAGTTGGGCCACGTCCAAATCTTCGGCCATGCCGCGCCTCGCCGGTTTGACAGGATTGCTGAATTCGTCTTGAGCTGACGCATCAGGCATTACCCAATAGGCAACGCCAAGCGCAATGACAAACATGCACGCGCGAAAAACGGCCCTGAAATTCTCGAATATGCTGACGGCCATCCTGGTCGTCTCGATCGGGTGGATGGCGGCAGCCCACGCGGCGGATTGTCCGCGCCCGGGGACGCTCGGCACCTCACGCGTTCTCGCCGTCGATGCTGCCACCACGCCGCGGGTCGGGTTGAAGAGCTTTCCGCAAACGCTACCGCTCGACGATCATGAGGTCGTGCTGACCTTCGATGACGGTCCGTGGCCCGCCACGACGTCGCTGGTGCTGGCGGCATTGGCCCGTGAGTGCGTCCGCGCGACATTCTTCCTGATCGGCAGAAGCGCATCGGAACACCCGGAGCTGGTGCGACGGATCGCCGCCGAGGGTCATACCATCGGACATCACACCTGGCGGCATCCCAGCCTGAAGCGAATGACGCTGAGCGCGGCCACCGAGGAGATCGACCGCGGCATCGCCGCGGATGAAATGGCGCTTCACGGCGCGGCCACCCGGTATCCGGGCACGCCCTTTTTTCGTTTTCCCGGCTTTGAGAGCACGCCGGCCACGCTCGAAGTGTTGCAATCACGCGGCATCGTCGTGTTCGGGGCCGACCTGTGGGCCAGCGACTGGAATCCGATGACGCCGGCCCAGGAATTGAAGCTGCTCACCGATCGGCTCGCCGCCGCCGGCAAGGGGATTATCCTGCTGCACGACCCCAAATCACGAACCGCAGCCATGCTGCCGGCTTTTCTGCGCTATCTTGCGGATCATCACTATCGTGTGGTCCACCTTGTGCCGGCGACGCACGACCATGTTCCGGCCGGGCCCGGCGGCAACGTTAGCCGCGCACGTTGAACCCAAAACCGGGGGCGGAAGTCAAATTAAGGCCCCGTTCATGGCGCGGTGTTTAATCATGCTTTCGCGAACGAGAATTAGACGGTGTTTCATGACGGGTAATGTGGTGGCTGGTGTTCGGACGCGGCAATGGGCTCTGCTATGCCTGGGGCTGTTCATCGGCATCGCCCCGCAGGTGGCGTCGGCCGCCGATTGTCCCGGCAATCCGGGTGCGCTGGGCACCTCGCGAACGCTGGTGGTCGATCCCCTGGAGCACCCTCGCATCGGCACCATGCAATACTCCGAGACGCTGCCGCTGCACGATCACGAAGTGGTGCTGACGTTCGACGACGGGCCGCTGCCGCACAACAGCAACCAGATTCTGCAAATTCTCGCCTCGGAATGCATCAAGGCGACCTTCTTCGAGATCGGGCGCATGGCCCGTTCCTTTCCGGAAGGCGTCCGCAAACTGCGCGACGCCGGGCATACCATCGGCACCCACAGCCAGAACCACCCACTGAGCATGGACCGAATGTCGATCGAGCGCGCCCGGCAGGAGATCGATGACGGGATCGCATCGGTCAAAGCGGCCCTTGGCGATGACAAGGCAGTTGCCCCGTTCTTTCGGATCCCCGGCCTGCTGCGCGCCGAAGCGGTCGAACGCTACCTCGGCTCGCAGGGCATCCAGACCTGGAGCGCCGATTTCCCGGCCGACGACTGGCGGCATATTCCGGCGTCGCGGGTGTACGATCTGGCGATCAGGCGGATCGAGGCCAAGGGAAAAGGCATTCTGCTGCTGCACGACATCCAGCCGCGCACGGTGGCCGCATTGCCGCGAATTTTGCAGGAGTTGAAGGCGCGAGGCTATCGCATCGTCCATGTGGTGCCGGCGACACCGGAGCTGGCGGCAACGCCGACCGAGCCGCGGCAATGGCAGTTGCATCCCGCCGCCGAGAACGTGGCAACTTCGCATTGGCCAAAAATTCGTAATTTCGTCTTCACCCAGACCGAAATGCTTCCCGCCCCCTCACTGTCCGATCTGGACTGGCGTGACGCAGAGTCGGTGGCGCTGGTCGAGCCGCCTGACGCGGCCAGACGGCATCTGCGCAGCGTTCCGCTGTCGGAGCAGACGCTCTGGCCGCAGCCATTGTCGCTCGCGCTGGCCAGCGCGACCATCGCCCTGCCCGTGCCGGCGCAGAGCATCTTCGAGATCGAGGAAAACCCGAACGCGACAGCGCAGTCGCTGCTTCCGTTCTCACATCACGCCCAGCAAGCCGTCCAGACGGTGCGCCAACGCGGCGGCGTCTCAAAGCGGATCGCAGTCAACGCCGCCACGATCCGGGGCAAGCCAAATTTCGGAGCCGCCCGGAAGCCCGGCGCGTCCAAATTTGCCGGCCACGCCAACAGCAACGCAGCCGGTGCCCGTCGGGGCCCGCTGAAACATGTGGTGCAGGTCAAGAAGCGAAGAAACGCGTGACGCCTCAGAGGGATTTCTGTTCCGATTGGATTGGAACGGAGGCTCCACTTCTTCCGGAGCAGCCTTTCGCTGCAAGACGCCTTAGTCGGTCACGATCTTTGACACGCATAGCAGCACGATCAAAGCGAGAAAAAACAGATCGATGTAGGACTTCCTCTCGCCGTCGCGACGCAGCGTCCCGACCTCAGTGACAATCTGCTTGCGCGCGGCCGATGCAGCCGGCCCGTCCCCGACCACGCCGCAAGGCGGCGCGTCTCCAGTTCGAGCCGCTCGATACGCTGGAAGAAATAAAACGAACGAAGTGCTGAAGCCGCGCGCATCGCCGCATAGATCAGCACCAGTATGGCGACCACCGCGCGTTGCTGATATTTCTTCATGTAGTTCAGGCTGAAATAGGCGAGCGCCAGCAGGACAAAATTCGACAGGAACCGGTAGGCGTAGCTCAGGAATCTCATTCACGTGCTCCGATCGGTGACCGGCCCGGCAGCCCCGATCGAAAGCGATCCGAAGCAATCCAGTCCGCAGATCGGTATCGAAAGCCGGCGCCCTTGCATCTGTCGATGTACGCCAATGTTGTAACAACAAGGCAACGCGTGCCCTGTCCAATCCGCCGGAGACGGCCGCGATTGTTACACGATCAGGCCCCGGCTTTTGGGCCGGCGCACCATCATCGCAGGGTGTGGTGCGCTCGGAGGGACTCGAACCCCCACGATTTTACTCACTGCCACCTCAAGGCAGCGCGTCTACCAATTCCGCCACGAGCGCTTGGAAGACCGGCACGGGATTTTGCGCCGCACCGGATCGACGGCGCCGATGTAACAAATCAGCGATGGTGGGACAAGGCCTGCTGACGTGGTGTTTCAGATGCCGGCAAACCCGAAAAACGGCTTACCGGGTGCCGGGCAGCCGCGGCAGCATTTGCTTGACTTCGACCGCGATACGGTTGCGATCGACAAGCACTACACCACTGGCGATTGGCAGATTGTTGGCAAGTATCTTGACTTCGTCCGCCTCGGTGGCGTCCAATTCGATGATGGCGCCACGGCTGAGGCGCATGACCTGATGAACCGGCATCGACGTGGTCCCGAGGACCACCATAAGATCGACGGTGACTTTATCGAGGGTTGGCACTGGGGAAGCTACCCGTACTTACAATTGCAAAATTGCTGATTTCAGATCAACACGTTATGGTTAGCCAATGGTTAATGTCCGCCAAAAGCTGGATTTGGCCACGTTTGCGCCGCCTGCCGGCGCTGGCGCCGTGGAATGGCGGATCTCCGAGGCGCCGGTGCCCTATCCCGAGGCCATCGCGGCGATGGAAGCACGGGTCGCGGCTATTGCGTCGCGGCAGGCGCCCGAGCTGGTCTGGCTTCTGGAACACCCCCCGCTCTACACCTCCGGGACCAGCGGCAAAGCCGACGACCTGCTCGATGCCCGCTTCCCGGTGTTTTCCACAGGACGGGGCGGACAGCTCACCTACCACGGCCCGGGCCAGAGGGTGGCCTATGTGATGCTCGACCTGAAACCGCGGTGCCCCGACGTGCGGGCCTATGTGGCTGGTCTCGAGGAATGGATCATCCAGGCGCTGGCGGCGTTCGAGATAAAGGGCGAGCGCCGCGAGGACCGCGTCGGGGTCTGGGTGAAGCGGCCGGACAAGGGCTCAGGCTTCGAAGACAAGATTGCGGCCATCGGCGTGCGGATGCGGCGCTGGGTCTCGTTCCACGGCATAGCCATCAACGTGGCGCCGGACCTGACGCATTTCGCCGGTATCGTACCCTGTGGCCTCGCCGACCCGCGTTACGGCGTCACCAGTCTCGCCGATCTCGGCCATCCCGCAACCATGGCGAATCTCGATATGACGCTCCGCCGGGCGTTCGAGGACGTATTCGGCTCCAGAACATGCCTGCCGAAAGCGATGACCTGAGTCCCGGTCAGCGGGCCTTGTTCGGACCCCGGCGCTCGCTACAAAATGGCCTCGAAAGCACTGCGCAAGGTTTCATGCCGGAACACGAATCCACTGCTCAACGCCTTGTTCGGGATGACGCGTTGCCCACCCAGCAGAAGTTCGTCGGCCAATTCGCCGGCCGCATGATGGAGCAGCGCCGCCGGAATTCGCAAAACCGCAGGCCGTTGCAGCCGCCGGCCAAGCTCCTCGCTGAATTTGCCGTTCGTCACCGGTATCGGCGCGGTCGCATTGATCGGGCCCGAAATATCGGATTTGGCGAGTGCATGGCCGATCAGGCGGACGAGATCATCGCGCTCGATCCAGGACATCCATTGCTTTCCTGATCCCATCGGACCACCGAGACCGAACTCGAAGGGCGTCAGCATTCGCGTGAGAAATCCTCCCTCGGTCCCGACCACCAAACCGGTGCGCAGATGGACGACCCTGACGCCATATTGGGTTGCCCGGCTGGCTTGTTTCTCCCAGGCATCACACAATTCATGGCTGAAACAGGCGTGGGCTTTTGCAAGATTCGGTCAAGGGTTGATCCTGCCAAAGACCATACCAGCCGATGGCTGAACCGCTGACCAGGACACCCGGCCGACGTTCAAGGCGTCCAATCAATCGAACGACGTCATTTGTCATGCCGATTCGGGAATCGAGAATCCTGCGACGCTTGGCTTCGGTCCATAATCCGTTGCCAATGGGCTCACCGGCCAGGTTCACGATCGCATCGATTTTGGTGTCGTCGGCAAGCTGATCGAGTTTGGTAATCAATCTAATGGGCGGATACAGCGCATCCGCTTTGGCTGGATTGCGGACCAGCGCAATGACGTGATGACCGGCGTCGGTGAGACTTGCAACAAGCCGGCTACCGACAAACCCGGTCGCCCCGGTAACCAAAATCGTCTGGTGTCCGGGCAAACCCGCGACCAAGCCGCTGACGGACTGGCGATTCAGTCTTGCAAGACGGCGAGACGCCGCAAGATCGCGCAGACCGAACAGACTGACACCGATCGCCGCTGCCGCGGCAAGGAGGCTGCAGAATCCATAGAACGCCGGTATGACGGCGGTCCGCTGGCCCGCCCATTCGATCAGGACCGGCAGCAACAGAACGAGAATCGCGCCGTAGTTCAACGCCAGCAAGGTGTGGTTGATGCGCTCACTTGCCGGAAGTTTTCGGCTCACGTCTTCTTCAACGAAATCCATCAAGGTGATGACGATTTCGGCAACAAGAACCGCGATCACCATCACGGCCAGATAGCCATGGACTTCCGACCAGCCCAGGATCAGGAACAGCATAGCGTAAAGGATATTGCGCACGCCATGCAGCCGCAATTCGTGGCGCTGCGACGGGCGCCAGGCCAGCCGCTCCGTCAGTTCGTGATGATAGAACGTATCGAACGCTCCCATCGCGATCTGAACGGCGATCAGGGTCCAGAGCAGCGGTGTCATGACGCAGCCTCCTTGAACATGGCGGACTGACGGACCAGCGTGCCGAACCGCGGATTGATGATCTCGAGCGTGAAACGGAAAGTGCCGCCGCCGAGATCGGCATGGGTCACCGTGAGGTCGCCGGGCGTCAGCCACCCCGGCAGCGGCAGCCTGAAGCGCCCGATCTGCAGCGCGTAGCCTGCGCTCCGAAAGCACAGCGCCTCGTTCGCAACCGATAGAACCAGCGCCATGCTGACGCCGAAGCCAATGTATTCCTCAAGGCCGGTCGGACCGGCAAACCGCTTGGCGGAGTGGATCACTTGCGGAAAGCGATTCCGGCGCGCGCAGATACGGGTCCAGATCTGGCCGCCGCTGGCGGCATCCTCGGTCACCGTGACAATGATGGGTACGCCGGTCTCGCAGCCGGTCGGCAGCGGCCCGCCGATCAGGCGCGCGATCTGCGTTACCCACCAGCCGGCCGGGCTGAAGTAGGCGTCGTCGATCTCGCCGACATAGACCACCGTCTTGCCTTCACCGAGGCGTTTTGAAAACCGCCGCCAGATCGCGACCGGCAGACGTCCCCAATCCTCGTCGGGCAGCAGCGCGCGGAAGCGATGGTCGTCGAGCAGTTGGCTATCGGAAGTGGGCGGTAACGGAAGCCTTGAAATCCTTGATGACGCCATCGCACACTCCCGACACGCTCCGCCCTATTTGGTCTTTCCCATCGGCAGAAAACCGACGATCTTCTCGCCGAGCTTGATCAGCGCGATCAATCGCGGCCGCGGCACGTTGAGCATCTGCACGTACCAGCGGTCGACCAGTTCGGTGAAAGCCAGCATCTCCTTCAGCCGCTTGCTCGCGACCTGGCTGATGGCCGGATCGTCGGCGGCGTCGGACACGCAGGCGCGCAGCGCATCGACGGCGGGGTCGATCTCGCGCTCCTTGCGGCCGGCGGCGATCCGCGCCGCCACTTCCCAGATGTCGGTCTCGGCCTCGAAATGATCGCGGCGGTCGCCGAGGATCGGCACCCGCCGGATCAGGTTCCAGGCCAGCAATTCCTTGATCGAATTGGAGACATTGGACCGCGCCATGCCGAGCGTGTCGGCGATATCATCTGCGGTCATTGGCGCTTCGGCGAGATACAGCAGGCCGTGGATCTGGCTGACCGAGCGGTTGACGCCCCACTCGTCCCCCATGTCGCCCCAATGCAGGATGAACCGTTCGACGGCGGCAGGTAATTTCTTTTTGCCTGTTGTTTCTGTCATGACAGAAATATCTGACGATAATGGCCGAATGTCAAGGGAGCCCTTGCATCCCGTTTCGTGCATTGCCGGGCCGGCCCGGTTATGGTTCGGCGTACGCAGCCCCTGCCGGCGGCGTGATTCTGACGAAAGCAAAGCACCATGGTTGAAATCATCAATCTCGGCTCACTCCAGCTCAAATTCCTGCAGAGCAAGGACGACACCGCCGGCAGCCTCGACATGTTCGAGATGACGCTGCAGCCGAACGCACGGATGCCGATAGCGCACTATCACGAGAGCTGGGACGAGACGATTTACGGCCTCACCGGCACCACGACCTGGCGGGTCGATGGCAGCGATATCGACCTGACGCCGGGCGAAACCGTCTTCATCAAACGCGGCATCGTGCACGGTTTTACCAATCGAACGTCGGGTCCGGCGAGGTGTCTTTGCACGCTCAGTCCGGGCGTGATCGGTCCGCAGTACTTCAGGGAAATGGCCGCCCTGCTGGCGGTCGGCGCGCCCGATCCGGCCAGAGATGAAGCAAACCATGCTGCGCTATGGACTGATACCCGCGCCGTAGATGGGGGCGGATCGACCAGGCCTAAACCGTCGAGAGCACCGAGAACCGCTCGCCCGCATATCGCAGATTGAGCGCATCGGAATTGGCGGGTTGTTCCTGCACCGCTTCGACGCGCGCCGATACCGGGCCGCGTCGGCATAACTTGATCATGTTCGACACGACGTCCGCGGGTCCTGCGAACAGCGCCTCGACGCTGCCATCCCGGCGGTTGCGCACCCAGCCCTCCAGATGATGCACCCTCGCCTGATGCTCGACCCAGGCGCGATAGCCGACGCCCTGCACCCGGCCTGTAATCATCACCTGACGGATGGCGCCGCTCATCTATTTCTTGATTCCGAGAAACTGCGTGAGCCGCGATTTCACGTCGGCATCGCGTGTGGCACGCCCGATCAGCCCGGATGACGCGAGGCCCTTCAGATCTCCGGGCGACTGGCCATCCCGCAGCGCTTTCAACGTCTCATAGACCGCTTGCGTCGCGGCCACGACCGGCGCGTGGCCCTGCAACGCAATCCGCACCCGCTGGCCGGCGAGATAATCGCGGTCGACCAGCTCTTCGGGAAAGCCGCCGAGCACGATCGGCAGCGTCGTCGCCGCCGAGATCGCCTCCAGCTCCGCGCGTGTCTTGATGCCGGTGAAGAACAGAGCATCGACACCGGTGGCTTGATAGGCCTTCGCACGCGCGATTGCGTCATCGAGACCGGAGACCGACGCCGCACCAGTGCGCGCGAGGATCACCAGTGCCGGATCGCCCAGCGCGTCCACCGCTGCCTTCATTTTGCCGACGCCCTCCTCCAGCGAGATCAATTGCACCCCGGGCTGGCCAAAAGCCTGCGGGAGCAAAGTGTCCTCGATGGTGAGGCCGGCGGCACCTGCGGTTTCCAGTTCCTCAACCGTGCGGCGGACGTTAAGCGCGTTGCCGTAGCCGTGGTCGGCATCGACCAGCACCGGCAAGGAGGCCGCGCGCGACATCCGGCGCATCTGCTCGGCAAGCTCGGTCAGCGTGATCAGCGCCACATCAGGATCACCCAGCACCGCAAGCGATGCGATCGATCCACCGAACATGCCGACCTCGAAGCCGAGGTCCTGCGCAATGCGGATCGAAATCGCGTCATAGACCGACCCCGGTCGAATGCAGCCCGATCCCGACAGGATCGAACGCAATGCATCGCGGCGCTTTCGGAAGGTCATTTGTTGGTTCCTGAGAGTTTCTCCGTCATTCCGGGACGGTGCGTCAGGTTCGATGCTTCGCATCGCCCCGGAATGACCGGTTTTAAGCGAATTCCAGAATCAGCGCGTCGACGGCCAGCGTAGCGCCGGCGGCGGCGTGAATTTTCTTGACCGTGCCGTCGCGCTCGGCGCGCAGCACGTTCTGCATCTTCATCGCCTCGACCACCGCCAGCGTTTCGCCGGCCTTGACCTCCTGGCCCTCGCTGACCGCGATCGAGACCACCAGCCCGGGCATCGGGCACAAAAGCTTCTTGCCGGTATCGACCGCGGTCTTGACCGGCATCAGCCGCGCCGCCGCGGCTTCCGGTTCGGTGAAGACATTGACCGCGACTTCAAATCCCTGATGCGCGAGGCGGAAGCCGTTGGCGATCGGGCGCACCTGCATCGCCACCAGGTGGCCGTCGATGGTGCCCTGCCAGACCGGATCGCCGGGCTTCCATGGCGAAACCAGATGGTGCCGGTTGCCGGGCGCACCGTCCGCGCCGATAAAACGCACCGCGATATCGTCGGCTTCACGGGTAACATCGAGCGCGATTTCATGGCGGTCGAGCCACACCGCGCGGCGGCGCTCGCGCTTCACCGGGCGGCCGATCATCTGACCTGAGATCTGCCGCTTGCGTTCGCCCAGCACATGATCGATGGCGGCTGCGACCGCGGCCAGCCGGCGGGCGATCTCGCCCTCCGGTGCGCGGGCCGCAAAGCCTTTCGGAAATTCCTCGGCGATGAAGCCGGTGGAAAGATTGCCCTCGCGCCAGCGCGGGTGATGCATCAGTGCCGACAGGAACGGAATGTTATGCCTGATACCGTCGATGTAGAACGAATCGAGCGCGGTCGCCTGTGCCTCGATCGCGGCGGCGCGCGATGGCGCGTGGGTCACGAGCTTCGCAATCATCGGATCATAATAGATCGAGATCTCGCCGCCCTCCTGCACGCCGGTATCGTTGCGAACGGTTATCCCGTTGATGCTGCTTTCGACCGGCGGGCGATATTTGACCAGCCGCCCGATCGAGGGCAGGAAATTGCGGAACGGATCCTCCGCATAGACCCGCGATTCCACCGCCCACCCGGTCAGCGTCACATCCTTCTGTGCCAGCGAAAGCTTCTCGCCGGCCGCCACGCGGATCATCTGCTCGACGAGATCGATGCCGGTGATCAATTCGGTCACGGGATGTTCGACCTGCAGCCGGGTGTTCATTTCCAGGAAATAGAAGCTCTTGTCTTGGCCGGCGACAAACTCGACGGTGCCGGCGGAATCGTAATTGACGGCCTTGGCGAGCGCCACGGCCTGTTCGCCCATCTTGCGACGGGTGGTCTTGTCGAGCAGCGGCGACGGCGCCTCTTCGATGACTTTCTGGTTGCGGCGCTGAATTGAACATTCGCGCTCGCCGAGATAGATCACATTGCCATGCTTGTCGCCGATCACCTGAATTTCGATGTGGCGGGGATCGACGATGAATTTCTCGATGAAAACCCGATCGTCGCCGAACGACGATTTGGCTTCGGCCTTGGCCAGACTGAACCCCTCGGCGACTTCCGAGGTCGAATGCGCGATCCGCATCCCCTTGCCGCCGCCGCCGGCGGAAGCCTTGATCATGACGGGATAACCAATCTCATCGGCGATCTTGACGGCGTGCTCTTGATCCTCGATGACGCCGAGATGGCCCGGCACCGTGGAGACGTTGGCTTTCGCGGCGGCTTTCTTTGATTCGATCTTGTCGCCCATCGCCGCGATGGCGCCCGGGTTGGGTCCGATGAAGACGATTCCGGCTTTCGCCAGCGCGCGCGGAAAAGCCTCGCGCTCGGAGAGAAATCCATAGCCCGGATGCACGGCCTCGGCGCCGGTCTTGCGGCAGGCCTCGACGATCTTGTCGATCAGCAGGTAGCTTTCGGCGGCCGCCGGCGGCCCGATCAGAACCGCATCATCGGCCATTTCGACGTGCAGCGCGTCCCGGTCGGCCTCGGAATAGACCGCGACCGTCTCTATCCCCATGCGGCGGGCAGTCTTGATGATCCGGCAGGCGATCTCGCCGCGATTGGCGATCAGAATTCGTTTGAACATGGGCTTGTTTACTTGCAACCTTTGGGCGGGGCACTCACGCGCAATCTGGCACGCGGGGGCGGATGTAACAATTCCGTCGTACAGCAAAACCGGGCTGAGGCAACGGCTGATATGCCCCGAAACCGGCTTCTCCGAGAGGTATTCGATGCGTTCGTTGATCTTCATAGTGGCATTGCTCTCGGCAAGCCAGAGCTGGGCTGCCGCCCCGGTCGTCAGGGACGGACGCACCCTTCAGCTCGCCGAGGTGACCTACAGGCTCGACGGCATTGATGCGCCGGAGTTCGACCAGATATGCATCGACGAACACGCCGATACCTGGGCTTGCGGCGTTGCAGCGCGCGATCAACTGGCGAGCTTGATCGGCGGCCACCAGGTCCGTTGCGAGGATCTCGGCGCCGATGCCGGCTCCCGCAAACGGCATGTCGGCATCTGCACCGTTGAGGGCGAAACCGTCAGTCTGAACCAGTCGCTGGTTCGCAAGGGTTACGCCTTGAATTCCGAACCCTCGGCGAAGGGGCGATTCAAGGACGACGAAGCTGCTGCGAAAGACAATCGCCTCGGACTTTGGAAGGGCTGCTTTGTAACACCGCAGGAATTCCGCCGTGGACGAAAGGACGGCGCCCTGTTGGGCGGATCGTGCCGAACCGACAAGGATCGCGAGATACGCGAGGTGTTATTCCCCGATCATCCCGCGATGCCGTCCGGGTGCAGCATCAAGGCCAAGCTTGCGATACGCGCACGCGTCACCGGCAATATCGGCGTCTATCAGCTGCAGGGGTGCCGCAACTATCCGTCCCTGGCCAAGCCGGACCGCTGGTTTTGTTCCGAGGACGATGCTCAAGCCGCCGGGTTTCGGAGGGCGTATAATTGCCGGGCCAACGCCGGGCGACCGAAGTAACAATACAGGCTCTGATCCGCCACGGCCGTACTTGGAGCCCGCACGCTTACCTGTAACAATTCCGTCGTACAGGAAAACTAAAGAGAGGCAACGGCCTAGGCCGAATTTTGCCTGTCATTTTTGTCGTCATGGAGAGATTTTGATGCGCCGCGCAACCCTGTTGCTAACCGTCGGCCTGACCACGTTGTTCGCGACGGCTGCATCGGCGCAAAACGACCGGCCCCGAAATCTCATTCTGTTCGTACCGGACGGATTGCGGGGACGGATCGTGACGCCGCAGACCGCGCCGGCGATGGCCGAAGTCCGCGACAAGGGCGTCAATTTCAAGAATTCGCACTCGCTGTTTCCGACCTTCACCACCGCCAACGCCTCGGCGATAGCGACCGGCCACCATCTCGGCGATACCGGCGATTTCAGCAACACGATCTATACCGGTTATCCGGTCGAGGCCGCGGGCGGCACCGTTACGCCGTTCCTGGAGTCCGATCCGGTTCTGCGCGATGTCGATGAGCATTTCGGCGGCGACTATCTGAACGAGGAAACCGTGCTGAAGATGGCGCGGGTCAAAGGCTACAGCACGGCCGCGATGGGCAAACTCGGCCCCACCCTGATTTTCGACCATACCGACAAGACCGGCGCCGACGGCCTGCATTCGATCGTGATCGACGATGCTACCGGCAGCAAAAACGGCGTGCCGCTCTCGCAGGAGATGCAGGCCGCCTTGACCAAGGCCAACCTTCCGCTGGCAACGCCCTCGCGCGGCGAGCACGCCAAGATCGGCGACGCCAAAACGCCGGGTACCCTGGTGCCAAACACCGTCCAGCAGGCCTATTTCGCCGACGTCGCCACCAAGGTGGTGCTGCCGATGTTCAAGGCGCGCAACAAGCCGTTTATCCTGGTGTTCTGGTCGCGCGATCCGGACGGCAGCCAGCACAATCAGGGCGACAGCCTCAATACCGTGACCCCCGGCATCAACGGTCCGACCTCGATGGCCGGCATCCGCAATGCCGACGACAATCTGGCGCAACTGCGCAAGGCGCTCGACGAACTCGGCCTTGCCGCCAGCACCAACATCATCATCACGTCCGATCACGGCTTCTCGACCATTTCAAAGGAGAGCAAGTCCAGCCCGGCGGCGAAAGCGAATTACGATGACACGCCTAAGGATTTCCTCCCGATGGGCTTTGTCGCGATCGATCTGGCCAAGGCGCTTGACCTGCCGCTGTTCGATCCAAACGACAAGAATGCGCGCGTTGCTGACAATACGCATCCCAAGGCCGGCAACGGCCTGCTCGGCAAAGATCCGGACAAGCCCGACCTCGTGGTCGCCGACAATGGCGGATCGGACCTGATCTATCTGCCGAACAAGGACAAGAAACTGGCGGCGCGCACCATCAAGGCGCTGCTCGAGCAGGATTACGTCAGCGGGCTTTTCGTCGATGACAAACTCGGAAGGTTCCCCGGCACGCTGGAAATGTCGCAGCTTGGTCTCAAGGGCAAGGCGGTCACGCCGACCCCCTCGATCGTGGTCAATTTCCGTTCTTACACGACCGGCTGCGAGGAGCCGACCAATTGCTCGGTCGAAGTCGCCGATACCGTGCTGCGGCAGGGCCAGGGCATGCATGGCAGTTTCGGCCGCGGCGACACCCTGAATTTCACGGCAGCGATCGGGCCGGATTTCAAGGCCGGCTATGTCGATCCGCTGCCGGTCAGCAACGCCGACGTCGGCATGACCATCGCGCAACTGATGGGGCTGCGCACCGCCGCCGCCGGCGGATTGACGGGCCGGGTGATGTCGGAGGCCCTGCCCAACGGAATTATCCCGAAGGCGGCTGACGCAACCATCACCTCCAAGCCCGCGGCCAACGGACTGCGGACCATCGTCAAGTATCAGCGCGTGCTGTCGCAACGCTATTTCGATGCAGCGGGATTTCCAGGACGGACGGTCGGCCTCGATGCGGAGGACGACAAACGAAAAACGGCGGGGAAGTAAGCCCGCCGTCCTCGCTCGCAGATTCCTACGAATTTACATCCCGATGTCGAACACATTCGGCAGGTGCGCCAGCGGCAGCGCCGCCGCGCCCACAATGGTGGCGACCAGCCTCATCAGGGTGCGGCTGCTGCGATGCCTGCCCCGCATCTGGCTGGCGATCCATTCCAGCACTTCGGTATCGACACCGACCGCCCGGGTCGGCGCCCAGCTTTCGATGGCCGTGTCCGGCGAAAGTGCAACCGTGCGCGGCGGTACCGGCAAACCGGACGCCGAGGCCGCATGATGCACGACCGCCTTGGCCAACAGGTCGTCGAACCGCCCGCCGTCGCTGCGCTCGGCGGCCGCATCGTTGATCTGAAACAGAGCCTCGGCTTCGGCCCGGCTGACCGGTTGATGCTCGACCGCGGACGCGGTCAGGATGCGCGCGCACCAGGCGGCGTCGGCGGCGTCCAGCGCGCGGGAAAAGTGAACACGGCCCTTGGTGGTGGGCCCCTCGCCCGTGATCACGCCATCGCGCACCATGGTCAGCGCTTGCGCGGCCGTGTTCCGGCAGGAAATCTTCGGGGTCTCGATGGCGCCGATCAGTTCGGCAACGTTAGCAGCAGCGGCAGACATGGTACTCTTCTCGATTTCTTCTTCTGGTTCAGCATTTCCATGCGGGCGTAAACGAGTGGTTAACGATTCGAAACTTGCGCTCCGACATTTTTAAATGGTTGCTGATTGGTCGCTGTGACGTCCGTCACGGTTCATGTGCATCGCAACATGGTTCGGCAGGGGTGGGGCGCGCAAGCGGCAAGATCGGGGCAATTATGTTTCTGAAACCGTTGCGGTTTTTCCGTTGCGGGGACCGGGATCAAAAGAACTTGCTAGGAAGTTGTTAAGCCTGAGAAGGATCTTATCCTTTCGTTAGGGCTGTTCCGTTCGGCTCCCCCTCCTCCTATGATCAGGGGACGGATTTCACCCCCGACATGAACGACAGGAGGTCGAAAATGGCTCTTCAGATTGGCGCTGTGGCCCCGGATTTCGAGGCCGAAACCACCGACGGCAAGATCAAATTCCATGACTGGATCGGCAATAGCTGGGCGCTGTTGTTCTCGCATCCGAAGGATTTCACACCGGTCTGCACCACCGAACTCGGCGCGCTCGCCAAGCTGAAACCGGAATTCGACAAGCGCGGCGTCAAGCTGATCGGGCTCAGCGTCGATCCGGTCGACCGGCACACAAAATGGTCCGAAGACATCCGCGAGACGCAAGGGGCTGCGCCGAACTATCCGATGATCGGCGACACCGATTTCAAGGTTTCGAAGCTGTACGACATGCTGCCGGCTTCGACCTCGGGCGATGTCGCCACCCGCACCGCCGCCGACAACCAGACGGTCCGCAATGTCTTCATCATCGGGCCTGACAAGAAGATCAAGCTGGTGCTGGTCTATCCGATGACGACGGGACGCAATTTCCAGGAAATCCTGCGCGTGATCGATTCGTTGCAGATGACGGCGAAACATCGCGTCGCAACGCCGGCCGACTGGAAGCAAGGCGACGACGTCATCATTGCCGGTTCGGTCAGCGACGACGAAGCCAAGACGATCTATCCGCAGGGCTGGAAATCGCCGAAGCCCTATATCCGGATCGTGCCGCAGCCGAAGTAACGTCGCCGTGCAGCATGCGAAAGACGTGCATGGCCGGGGCATTGCCCGGCCATGACGAATTGGGACCACTAAATTTCCGGCGCGATCAGGTTGGCGAGCATCAGGCCGATGGTGGCCGACACGGCGGTCACGAACGTTCCCCAGCACACATCGACCAGGACTACTGGCCAGGTCCAGTGCCTCAACAGCGACAGCGCGGTGAGCTCGAACGTCCCATAGCAAAACAACCCGAACAGCGCGCCGTACAATAGCGTCGATTGCCAGGTCGCGGTGGCCGGGCCGCTGACGAAGATCAGGATGCCCGCCACGAAAAGCAGATAGAACAGGATCGCGGGTGCGAGCCTGATTTCGCCGAGCATGTCGCCGACCTGCGAGGTGAAAAAGCTCTTGGCGATGGTCCCGAGAAACAGAAAATCGATCGGGATGATCACAATCAATGTCGCCAGATACAGGATGGCGTATCGTTTCACGTGGTCCTCCGGCGCCGTTTGCGCGCAAATGTCAAATACGGATCGGACGGGATAAAGTTTCAATGCATTTTCAAAGCGGACCCAACGCGCGATTCCCGAGTTGAATCGCCCGATGGCCAGCAAATCCGCCCCTCCCTGCATCGTCTGGTTTCGCGACGATCTGCGCCTCTCCGATCATTACGCCCTGCACGCCGCCTCGAAGACCGGCGCGCCGACGATTTGCCTTTATGTGCTGGATGAGGTGAGCGGAAACGCGCGCCCCCTCGGGGGTGCTGCGCGCTGGTGGCTGGCGCAGTCGCTCCGCAGCCTACAGAAAGGCCTGCACGCGATCGGCGGAGCGCTGGTGCTGCGCAAAGGGCCGGCGGCCCGGATCATCGCCGAATTGGCCCGCGAGTCCGAGGCCAACGCGGTGTTCTGGAATGAGGTGACGCAGGCGCCGCACCAGGCCGTCGCCGATCAGGTTGCCACGGCGCTCAAGGAAATCGGCGTCACGTCGCAGGGCTTTCCCGGCGATCTCCTGGTGGCGCCCGCCGCGATCCGGAGCCAGGAAAACAGGGGATTGCGCGTGTTCACGCCATTCTGGCGGCGGGTGCAGGCCCTGGGCGATCCGCCGTCACCCCTGCCCGCGCCAAAACGGCTGCGTCCGGGACCGACCCTTGCCAGCGACAGCATCGAAGGCTGGGGCCTTGAGCCGACGCAACCGGATTGGGCCGGCGGACTGCGCGAGACGTGGAGGCCAGGTGAGCTATCGGCGCAGGCCCAGCTCGGTGCATTTCTAGAAGACGGTGTCGCCGGATATGCCGTCGGCCGCGACCGGCCCGATCGAAACGGCACGTCGAGGCTCTCGCCGCATCTGCGCTTTGGCGAGATCAGTCCACGGCAGGTCTGGCACGCCGCCCGCTTTGCCGCGGCCGGGCGCCATGGCCTTGCCGGCGACATCGACAAATTCCTGAGCGAACTGGGCTGGCGTGAATTCTGCCGTCATCTGCTGTTTGACGTGCCAGACCTTGCAAGTCGCAACCTGCAACCAACATTCGACGCCTTTCCATGGCGGCACGACGACAAGGCACTCCAGGCGTGGCAGCGCGGTCAAACCGGTTATCCCGTCGTCGACGCCGGAATGCGCGAACTCTGGCACACCGGCGTCATGCACAATCGGGTCCGGATGGTGGTGGCGTCGTTTCTGGTCAAGCATCTGCTGATCGACTGGCGCGAGGGAGAAAAATGGTTCTGGGATACGCTGGTCGATGCCGACCCCGGCAGCAATCCTGCCAACTGGCAATGGGTCGCCGGCTGCGGCGCCGACGCCGCACCCTACTTTCGCGTATTCAATCCAATTCTGCAGGGCGAGAAGTTCGATCCCGATGGCGTCTATGTCCGGCGCTGGGTGCCGGAGCTCGCGCAGTTGCCGTCCAGTGTGATCCACCAGCCATGGAGTGCGACGCCGCTTGAACTTGCAAGCTCGGGCGTTGAGCTTGGCAAGACCTATCCGGAGCCCATCGTCGATCACCGGAAGGGCCGCGAACGCGCGCTTGCTGCCTATGCCAAGGTCCGCAACGCATAGACGCGACGCGCCTCGCGCAGCCGGCTCAGACCCGCGCGCGCCGGTTGACCAGGAAGACCGCCGCGGCGCAGGCAACCATGCCGGCGATCGCGATCCCGTCGAGCCGTTCGCCGAACAGGATGAAGGCCATCAGTGCCGTCACCGCCGGCACCAGATAGAACAGGCTCGCCACCGACGTGGCGGCCGAGCGCCGGATCAGCCAGTACAACAGCCCGATCGACCCGATCGACAGCACCACCGCGAGCCAGATCACCGACAGCACGAACTCACTGGTCCAGTGCACGACGTTGCTCTCGAACAGCCACGCGCCGACGGCGAAGAAGATCGTGACCGCGATGTACTGGACGAGATTGCCGGTGCGCCAGTCGATATCGCCGCAATAGCGCCGCTGATACAGCGTTCCGAGCGTGATGCTGACCAGCGACACGCCGGAGGCGAGCCACCCCCAGCCGGCCTCCCCGCTCATGGGGCGATTATGCAGAATCAGCACCACGCCGGCGAGCCCGAGCAGCAGCCCGCTCCATTGCAGCGGTGTAACGCGTTCGCCGAGCCAGCGGTTCGCCAGCGTCGATGTCAGGATCGGCTGCAGGCCCGGAATCAGCGCCGAGAGCCCGGCCGGAATCGAATGCGCGATCGCGATTGCGGTCCCGCCCAGATAAAATCCGTGCACCAGGATGCCGGCCGCGACGCTGTGGGCAATGCCTGATCGAGTTGGCCATCTCGGCCGCGCGATCGCGACGATGATCGCCATCAGCACCACCACGAGAAGCATGCGGATGGTGAGATAGGTCAGCGGTTCGGCGCTGTTCAGCACATATTTGGTGCCGATAAAGCCGGTACTCCAGAGCACGACAAAAATCGCCGGCGCCGCCCGCGCGGCAAAATTTTCAAAGTCTTTGCTCATTTGCGGCTTTGCTTGCCTGAACATATGCTATCCGGCAATCGCAAATCCGGCGGGACCGCTCGCTGGAAAACGCAGATCGAGGACGCGGCGGCGAGTCCGATCCGGGCGTGGTACTTTTTGGAAAGACGCTATGCATCTGCAATTCCAGACCGTCGACGTGTTCACTGGCAAACAGTTCATGGGCAATCCGCTGGCCGTTGTCTTGAACGCCGAGGCGCTGTCGACCGCGCAGATGCAGGCGATCGCGGCCGAATTCAACCTCGCGGAGACGACCTTTGTCCGGCCGCCAAAGGACCCCGCGCACAGCGCCGAGGTCCGGATATTTACGCCGCGCAGCGAGATGCCGTTTGCCGGTCATCCCAATGTCGGCACCGCCTTCGTGCTGGCTCGCGCAGGCGTCTGTTACGGCCGGACCGTCGACGGCGACCGCGTCATCTTTGAGGAAAAAGCCGGTCTGGTCCGGATTGAAATTCTCAAGGATGGCACGGCGGTCGTGGGCGCGAGATTGGCTTCGCCGCAACCGCTTTCGGTCGGTGCCGAGATTGCGGGCGAACTCGTGGCGTCGGCTTGCGGAATTTCACCAACCGATATCAAGATCGCCAATCATCGCCCTTGCATTGCGTCTTGCGGTGCCCCGTTCATTCTGGCCGAATTGAAGAGCCGTGCCGCGCTCGCCGCCGCGAGCCCGAACGGCGATGTGTTCCGGCTTGAAGTCACCAAACATCCTGTAGTCAGCATCATGCTCTACACACAGGTCGATGAAGCCGACATCGACATTCGGGCGCGGATGTTTGCGCCACACCTGAACATTCCCGAGGACCCGGCAACCGGCAGCGCCAACGTCGCCCTCATCGGACTGCTGGCAAAATTGCGCCCCGAGGCAAACCTGTCACTGTCGAAGACGATTGCTCAGGGGGTCGAGATGGGACGGACGAGCATCCTGCAGGCAACGGCGGAAAAGCAGAACGGCGTCGTCACCGCCACCTTCATCGGCGGCCGCTGCGTGCCTGTGATGTCTGGAACGATCGATCTGATTTGAAGATCAAAACGCTTCCGGGCAGGGATCGACGATCTTCCAGAGATCCACTCCGTTCCTGATCTTCTTCATCTCGGTGGTCAGCCCGCCGTTGCGCCGGATCCAGTCCTTTACCGGCTGCGGGTAGTAGGACATCAGGTCCGAGGTGCCCTCCGCGCTGGTGACCTTGATGCCGAAGGTGAAGGCCTTGTCGTAATAGGCCTCGTGGAATCCGAGGATGGCGCGCGGCGTCACGCAAACCCTGTTCAGCGGCACGATGCCGAACACCAGGGTGCAGGCCGAATTGCAGATGCCATCGATGATCACCCGCTCGTGGCGATCGCGGATGCGCTCATACTTCGCTTTGTACTCGCTGACGTAGCCGCCGTGATCGTTGGTGATACGCAGATCGGCACGCGCCGGCGTCGCGGCCAGAAGCGGGAGCAACAGCAGGGCGAAAGACGTGATGCGCATGGGCCGATCGCGGACCGGATGGAGCCTGTCGGGATCCGGAGAATCCGGTCTGTGAAGCGACCAGACGGTGAGACTCCGGCGTTAGTGTGTTGGCAATCCGTTAAGCATCCCGCTCGGCGCCCAAAATCCCGGTCCGACGCCCAAAGACCGGCAACAGGACCCGGCCCTCGGGAACAGTTCTCTGAACGTTCCTGTTTGCGGCGCCCGTAGAACTGCGCGAACAACTCTGATATCCGAGGCATTCGAAACTGCGCTCGTAGCTCAGCTGGATAGAGCATCGGACTTCGAATCCGAGGGTCGGGAGTTCGAATCTCTCCGAGCGCGCCAAGCAAAATCAACAACTTACGACCATTTCAGAACCTATTTGCTTCCCAGAAAAAGGGCGCTGGGAAGCGGTTGGGAAGCGCTGCCGACGTACTCGCCCGCGCTGCGCTCGCTGCTTTTCGCGCGGGATCGATCTGAGTGCCGTGGTGTTGTGGCGCTGCTCATGTTGATCATGCTGCTCCGATTGCTGAGGCGGATGCCTGGTCAGGACGACGCAAGCGATTAGCTGGCGCCGAATGCCCCCCACTCTTAGGAAGCTCGCCGGTCTTTGAGGAACGTCCCCAAGCGAAATCGCGGGAACTCGTCGATGATATCGGCATTGCCTGCGCGGGCCGCCGCTTTAACCCAACTGGGGCGTGGTCCGCGCGGCCTCGCCAGACCCAACCCGAAGTGTGCCAAAGGCGCGGCCGCTGCTATCACGTTATGCATCCGAGGCGGTCATGTCAGACAATGATAATTGGGATTTTGCCGGCGCCGACGATGCCAAGATGACGATCCGCGCGGCAATTCGCTATTTGCTCAAGGGTACTACCGACGGCGTCCGCGGTGATATCGTGCAGGAGATCATTTCGATCGTTCGCCAGGTCTCGAACGAGCCGCTAACTGGCCAAGCGAGTTCCTCTGGACGATAATATGCCCGGCGGATAGCCCTCGCCAACTCTAGGAAGCCGCTGGTGAGTCCGGCGCATGCGGGCTGCAGCAACCGGCCTATCGGCGGGAGCGAATCCAGCGCCTTGCGGCAGCCGTGGGGATGGAAACTGATCGAAACCGAGCGCATATTGCCGAGATGAGACCATTCGTGGGACCGCCTCTCAGTTCTGAAGAATTCGCCTCCCTGCAAGAGCTGAGGAAGGGTGTAACGCAGAGTGCCATACCGGCCGAACATGAAGAGAAGCTGATCAAGTTGGGCTGCGTGAAAAAGCTTCCTGACGGTCTTCGCCTGACCAACATTGGCAGAATGCGACTTGCGGCTGGACAATGACAAGTCACCCCCCCCAGGGCGCGGACCTCAGCACGACCAGCACGCCGAACGGCCCATCCCCCCGGGTGAAAGGGATGGTGCCGCCCGCCGGCAGCTGGCTAAAGGTGGGACATCACCGCCGACAATCCAGGTACGGCCCACGACGCTCAAAGCTTCAGCCGCCCAGATTAAGCTTTCGTCATACCGGCTCGATTCCAAAAACTGTCCCCGATCCATGCCCGAGTTCGAGTTCTGCATCCCCACCGTCGGTAAGGCTGTGCCCGCCGGCTGAACATGCATCGCCGCAGCCTGCAGCGCATTCTGGCCAAGCGCGCGCCGCGGTAGAGCTTTCCGTTCGCGCTAGCCCGGCAACTGGCCCGGGCAGCTGACGACACCACGCGGGAGCGACTTGTGGCGCTAGCTGCTGAATTGGAACAGAAGCTCCGCGAGATCGATGACTAAGCGGATGATGGTGAGGGCTTGTTCGATTTCCGTCGTTGGCTGATCGTCAATAATTCGCTGTTGTGTGCACTTGTGCACTTTTCGTGACAGCAGATTCAGCGCAGGGTCGCGACATCACCGCCCCGCCCGTGGCCATTTTCGGTGACTGAGAGTTTTGCGCTCCCGCCTTATCCAAGGGAGCTGCACCATGCCGGATTACAGAGCCTATCTCGTCGGCGGCGACGGACACTTTTTCGACTTCAAAGAGATGGTATGCGACGACGACGCAGAAGCCCTCGAAAGGGCCAGACAGATTGTTGACGGACACGATGTCGAGCTTTGGAGCGGCGCTCGCCTCGTTGAATTGCTCAAGCACAATCACACGTCCGACGAAGTACGCGCATTTGACCGCCAGCTAGAACAATCGCGGCACATGTCAAAAGGCGCAATCGATTCCGTTGCATCGGCCCGTTTTGATCAACTGACAAGCGATCTCACGCGGGACAAGGCCGATCAACAAAAGCGCGACGACGAGAAAGAGTAAGGCCGCCTCAGTTGGAGGCCTCTTTCATTGGACGGCGCGCGGAAGTTCATCGTGCGGCTTCCTTCCGGACTCGCGGTGAATGTCGGCGACGTAATTCAATATGATCAACACCGCATCGATCCATCGGACGCATGTCAGTTCATTCCGAACCTTGCCGTCAGGAAGCTTTGAGGATTTTGCGTCGCGCCCTTCTCTCTGGAACGAGCCTGAAGCGACTACCAGCCCGTGCGGCACTTGCCCGTATCGAAGCCTGTCAGCCACCCGTGCTCAATCGCGGCGTGCCAACATCATTCTTGGCACGCATCAAGATGGAATATGAAAACAGGGAACAATCCTGAACGCCCATTCATAAATATCTGTTTGACGCGAGCGGGCGCTTTCGCCATCGTTTGGGCACTGAGGAAACCAGCCTAGGAGTGATTTCATGAGAAAATTTGCTTTCGCTTTGGCCGCCATCGCCGCTGTTGCCTTCGCGATTCCAAGCGCACAGGCGATGCGTCCCCCGCATCATCATCACCACCATCATCATCCCCACCACCACCATCATCACCACGGCAAGTGATCTGAAAGAGGCAACAAGACGAATGGCCCCTTGACCGGGGCCATTTTTCTTTGCGCTGTGACAAATTGCTGACGGCCGATCTCGCGAGGCGAGCAAAGGCCCCTTGGAAGTTCTGGAAACGGACGCGCTGCAAGTTAGCGGCTCACACGGGCAAGGCCAGCGGGCCGGTCTACCAGATGTTGCTGCCGAAAAAGCCAAACCGCGGTTGTTGCGCGACCAAAATCGTCGGCGGGCCGTGATGCCTTTTTGCGATTTTGCGTTTCCGCTGCGGCTTCGCCTCAGGTTTTTTCTGGTCAGGTGGCACGAGTTGCGCAAATGCATCGCGCACCTTGGCCGAAACGTCCACAACCGCGTCCGTCGCGGGGGGCGTGACAGCTTCCTCCGTCACTGCGGTCTGCACGGCAGTGATCGGCGAGACGCTGGTATCGAAAACGACACGCTCCGGCCATTTCCGATCGGAACTGATCCGCAGGATGGATTTGTCGGCGCCCATATCTTTGTAGGTGCCGATGTCCGCCGTCTCGGTCATCGGGAGCTTCGGCAGCAACCAACCCGAGACAAGCAACAGTGCGAGCATCACTCCGCCGACGAACAGAAAATATCGCGCCAAGGGCATTTCAGCACCATTTTGCCCGCGCCAAGCGCGGATCAATCCTAACTTGCGGTGCTGGGATTTGGTTCCCGTTACCGGCCCGTTCGATCTGACAATGAAGTTACTGCGAGGTTATAGCCGCGCTGCAATTAGTTCCGACTAGATGCGGTTGGCTGCGATCGGCGAGCATTTTGCTTTGTCGGCGTTGATATTGACGAAACCGACATGCAGGCGGGCAAAGGTTCTCCGGCTCTTCATTTTGACGGTGTCATGAATCGTGCGCTTCCGGTCGGTCAAATGGCTGCCGTCCCGGCGGCTAAAGGCACAGGAGATCTCGATATCCTTGACCGCGTAACCGTTGCCGTTGCGGAGCGTAAGCGTCACTTGGGCTTTGGAGCCCAGCCCGCCCCTTCGCCAAGATTGCCATGAAATCTTCAGTCCATCGACCGGCGCCGCTTCCGTCGGCGCAGCAGCCTCTACGGCAGCAGCGACGAAGGTGGCCCGGGTCGGAGTGTTGATCGGATCGGGCGTTGACGCATTCTGCGCCACCATAACTGCTGACGGTGCCGTAGTGCGCTCGCTCCTGGCGCCACTCGGACCGGAAAGCATGCCCCACGTCACAAATCCGATAAACACGACAATGGAGAGCACGACAAGATTGGTTCTCAGGTTCGCGAAGGCTGCCCATTTTGGGCGGTCACTACGACCCACCGGCCGAATCATTTCAGCGCAAGACGGCTCAACATCCATTGCCATGGCCATGCCCTCAACCGGCGGCCAAACAGGCACCGCTGCTCCGCCGCACAGCACAAAGCCGCGCGGGCGTCGCACCGCGCGGCTCCTGAAACGACTGTCGATTTGCGCGGTTTCGCCGTTGTTTCCTCAATCGACGAAGACGGAAATGGTTGCATCGAAACGGAGCAAAATTGGGGGGCTGTGGTGTCGCCGTCGCACCCCTCGAGGGATGGCCATGCGGTATTCCGGCCGCTAGATTGACCGCGCGGCTGGAAAACAGCGAACGGGAGACCGATGATGCCGATCGTGACCTGGGACCATGTTCATCTGCGCAGTCCCGACCCGGAGGCGACGGCAGCCTGGCTGGAAAATATCCTCGGCGGCGTGATCATCCGCGGCCCCGGGCGGATCGACGTCAAACTTGGCGGCGCCAACGTTTTCATCGCCCCGGTCGCAGCGGGAGACGGCGTCAACAGCCCGCCGGCAACCCCCTATCAGGGGCTCGATCATTTCGGACTGACGGTGAAGGATATCGACGCGGTGGCCGCCGAGATCAAGGCCAAGGGGGTCGAGTTCACCAGGGAGCCAACCACCATCCGGCCGGGCGTTCGGGTCTGCTTCATCCGCGGGCCGGAGGGAATCTCGATCGAACTGCTCGAGCGCGACAAGAAATATGCGTGAAGAGGGACGGCCGCGACGGCGCGGCGCCACCTCTGGCTGACACAATGCCGAACCTGCCCCGGCCCCACCGGGTTGAGGTCAACCCCCGGGGGTGCCGGGGTTAACCTGTCACGTTGACGGTGTGGGGCCCAGTTTGGCATAACAGGCTACCTATTCCGCTGGGCCGGATACGGTATCGGGACAGTATGAAAAACGGCCTCTATTCGATCCACGTCAGCTTGCAGGACGGTCGTTCCGGCAAGGGCAGCGGCGTTGTCGTGTTCCGGGATGGCAAGATCCTCGGCGGCGACGCCTATCTGTTTTACATCGGCACCTACACTGCCAAGGGCGACACCTTCAAAGGCGAGGTATTGATCCAGCGCCATACCAGTAGCCCGGACGAGAGTCCGCTGTTCGGTGGGCCGAGCCCGGTCGGCGTCGGCGTTACAGGCACCTTCACCGAGACAGAGGCCGTCATGAATGGCACGGCGCTCGTCGGCAAGGCCAGCCAGATCTTCAGGGCGACCTTGCGCAAACTCGCCGAAAGCGATTAGCGCCATCTGCCGCGTCACTCGGCGGCCTGCTCCAGCGGCGCGACCTTGGGAAGGATGATCTGGATTTGCGTACCCTTCCCGGGTTCGGAATCGAGGTCGAGCCGGCCGCCCAGGCGATTGGTCACGATGCTGTAGACGATATGCAGGCCAAGCCCGGTGCCGCCCTGATCGCGGCGCGTCGTGAAGAACGGATCGAATGCACGGCGCCGGACGTCGAGGCTCATGCCGCAACCATTGTCGGAGAAGATGATTTCAACATTGTCCTTGCCGGATTCCCGAACCAGTATGTGCACCTCGCCGGGCCTGCCGTCCGGAAAGGCGTGCGCCACCGCATTCAGGAACAGATTGGTGAGCACTTGTCCGTAAGGCCCCGGATAGCTGTTCATGGTGAGATTGGGCTCGCAGTCGACGTTGAGCGTCAGATGGTGCTTTCGCAGTCCGGGCCGCAAGCTCATCACGACCTGCTCGGTCAGATCGCCGAGGTCGAAGCTGCGCTGATCCGAATAATTCCGGTCGGCGGCGACCTGCTTGAAGGACTGGATCAGTTCGGCCGCGCGATTGAGGTTGGCCACCAGCTGCGATGATGCATCACGGCTGGTCTCGAGAAATTCATTCAGGGACGATCGCCTGAGATCGCCGCGCGCCACCTCGGACGTAAACAAAGCAGTCTTCCGCTCCAGCGACGAGGCCACCGTCAGGCTGATGCCAACCGGATTGTTGACTTCGTGGGCGACGCCCGCCACCAGCCGCCCGAGTGCGGCGAGCTTTTCGGCCTCGATCAGTGAATTCTGGGTCGCGCGCAAATTGTGCAATGCCGCCTCGGCGGCATCCTTGGCCTTGCGCATCTCCTGTTCGCCGCGCTTGCGCTCGCCGATGTCGAGCGCGACGCTGACAATGCTTTCGATCGCGCCGTCAGCGTCGAAAAGCGGCAGCTTGTTCACCAGCCATTGCCGCAGATTGCCCGCCGAATCCAGATATTCCTCTTCGTAGAATCCGAGCCCCTTGCCCGCCTTCAAGACCCGCCGATCATTTTCGTCGGTCTTTTTCGCGCCGTAGCGCGACATCAGGTCGGAGGTGGTGCGGCCGATCGCGTCGGCCGGCTCGACCCCGAAAATGCCGGCCATGTAACGGTTCATCAGCACGTAGCGCAGGTTCTTGTCCTTGACATTGATCACTGCGGGCACAGTGTCGATCACCTGCTGCAGGAGCCGCCGGCCCTCGGCGATCGCATCCTCGGCGCGCTTCTGGTCGGTAATGTCGCGCAGCGTCCCTTCGTAGCGAACGACCTCACCGGCTTCGTCGCGCACCACAGTGGCGCTGTCGGAGAGCCAGAGGATCGCTCCCTCGCGCCGACGTACCTGATACTCGAACTCGCGTACCACACCGTCGCGCGCCATCAGCAACTGGTATTTGGCGCGCGCCGCCGGATCAACGTAGACCGTGTGCGCGATATCGTCGATGGCGCGGATCAATGCCTCCGGTGTCTCGTATCCCATCATCCGCGCCAGGGCCGGATTGGCGTTGAGAAGCTTGCCGGCCGGCGTCGTCACATAAATTCCGTCGACCGACCCCTCGAACAGCTTGCGATAGCTTTCCTCGGCGAGCCGCTGCTCGGCCAGTGCGCGAATGGCTGCCTCGCGCGCCTCGTCGGCGTCAACCAGCGAGCGGCGGAACACTTCCGCGGCGCGGGCGATGTCGCCGATCTCGTTCTCCACCTCGGTGGCGGGGATCGAGGTGTGCTTCTCGCCGCCGGCAAGCGCGCGGATGGCCCCGGCGATGGCCTTGAGCGGACGAACGGTCCGCCGCACCACAAACAGCGCCGCCAGCACCCCGATCAGAACCCCCGTAATCCCGAGCACGATGCTCTGCCACTTGTCATCGGCAAGGGTCCTTGCGAAATCGCGGGCCAGCACCCGGCCCCGCCGCGCACTCGCCGCCCGCAACAAATCGGTGACACGGCCGATCTCGCGGCCTTCGGTGCCGAGCACCTCCTTGTCGAGATCGGCGATCTGGCTTTCGGTACCGGATATCGAAATGATGGCATCGGCGTAGGCATCGACCGCCGAACGCAGCGCCGGTTCGTCGATCGTTGTCGCCCGCATGCGTTGCGCGAACTGCTGGGCCTCCGTCGGGGCGTGCGCGAGCAACGCCTCGGCAATCCGGTTCTGTGTCTGAAACAAATTGTTCGCGGTGGCCCGGTCGGTCACCTCGGCGATCGCCGCTTCGAACCGCTCGCGTACCGGCGGCAAGGCTGCAACCAGTTCGGCGCGGCGAACAATCAGGGCGCTGACGCGCTCGATGCCGTCGCGGTAGTTCACGAGCCGCTGGGTAACCCCGTCGATCATGTATTGCTGCTCGGGAGCAAGCTCGAGCCGGGTTTTCTTCAGGAGCGGGGTCAACGAGGCCGCCGCCTCCCAGACCCGGCTCGAAGGAACCGCCGGATCGGTCACGAAGTCCCGCGCCGCCAGCCGCAGTTCGTTCATGCGCCGGTCGATCTCCTCGGCCAGATCGTCGACACTTTGCAGGCGCTGCAGTTCGGCGAAGGTCGCATCGGTGTGGCGGATGGCAATGACGCTGGCGACGCTCGTCATCACGATCATCGCCAAAAGCAGCATGAAGCTCGCAAAGGTCAATTGACCGATCGAAAGCGAGAACGACCGTATCCGTTGGGCTAATGCGGCAAAGGGCATGGGATTCGGGACCGACTCCGAGCAGTCCACTTTTATACGCCCGAATCCGCTCCAAGGGGAACATGCCCCTATCCCTGTAACCCGGACGAATCAAACGTCGAAGTGCCGCAGTCGGCGTCAGTTCGCGTTGATTTCAAATAACTCGCCGTCGTAGCCGGCCTCCAGCGGGATGCGGAGCTGCCGGCTGCCGTTCACCTTGGTCACGACAGGCATCACCGTCACAATCGGCCTGCCGCCGGCGTCATCGAGCGCAGCCCTCACGCCCGGCTGCTTGCCAAGCCTGATCAGGTTACGGGTGGTTGGAAACGGCAATTTGAACCGCCCGGTCTCGCCGCCGGCCAGCGCTTCGCGCGGCGACAGCCAGATCGAATCGGTGGATTCCTTGCCGTCATGGGCACCGACCTGCTCCGGTGGCGCTGCCGCCAGGAAGAACCAGGTGTCGAATCGCTTCGGCACCCCCTCCGGCGTGATCCAGTGCGCATAGGGCACGAGCTCATCGAGCGCCAACAGAATTCCGCTGACGGTGAGCACCTCCCGGAAAGTCGTCTTGCCCTCGCACAATGCCGTGCGATGCGCCGCCTCGATCTCACCGGCTCGCTTGGCATCGATCAGGGCTTTCGATCCACGCGGGCGCGCGAGCAGGATGCCGCTCTCCTCGAAGGTCTCGCGGATCGCGGCGATCCGGAAACTCAGCGCCGACGCCTCGAGCCCCTCGCCCCCGCCGTAAAGTTCAGGGCTCTGGATGATCTCCTGGTCACCCTTGTCGACGCTGCCGCCGGGGAATACCAGCGCGCCGGAATTAAAATCGATTTCATAATGGCGCACCATCATGAATACCTCGATCTCGCGGCTGGGTCCGTCGCGCAGCAACAGAATGGTCGAGGCAGGACGCGGGACGACGGCTTCGGCGGGCATGATCAAGTTTCTCCTTCTAACCCGCCGCACTGGATTGCGGCTTCAGGTTCGCGCGCCTGTCGACTCGCGCCACCCGCGACAACAGATAATCCACTTCGGCCCTTGCCGTTGCAGTGAGGCTCGAACCCGGCTTGCGCTGTGCGCTGGACGCGATCACGCCGCGCTTTTGCAGCACATATTTCCGCACCGCCAGTCCCGCGCCCGGCTGCTGCTCGTAGCGGATCAGCGGCAGATGTGCATCGAACAGATCATGCGCGGCGTCGCGGCGGGCCTCCTTGGATAGCCGCACCACATCGATCAGCAATTCCGGAAAGGCGTAGCCGGTCATCGCGCCGTCGGCGCCGCGTTCCATCTCGAAATCGAGAAACAGCCCGCCATTGCCGGTCAGGATCGACAGCGGCCGCAGCGAGCCTTCCTTCTGGAAGGCCCGAAGCGCCGAGATCTTTTCCAGCCCCGGCCAGTCCTCGTGCTTGAGCATCACGCAGGACGGGCTGTCCATCACGATCCTGCGGATCACCGCTGATGTCATGATCACGGACAACGTCAGCGGATAATCCTGCAGCACCCACGGAATATCGTCGCCGATCGCCTCCACCGCCTGCTTGAAGTATCCGGTGATCTGCTCGTCGGTGCGCAGATGCGGCGGCGGCGCGATCATCACCCCGGCAGCACCCGCATCCATCGATGCCCGCGCCAGCGAGCGCATCGCGGCAAATCCCGGCGCGGAGACGCCGACGATGATCTGCATATTCTTGCCGCGCTTGATAAAGCGCTTCGCCACTTGCTCGGCTTCCGAACCCTCGAGCTTCGGCGCCTCGCCGAGGATGCCAAGGACGGTCACGCCGTCGCATCCGACTTCGGCGTAGAAATCGGTCAGCCGATCGATGGATTTTTCATCGATGTGACCGTCATCGTGGAACGGCGTCGGCGCGATGGCGAAGGTGCCTGCGGCCTTGTGGGTGAGTTTCATGACGTGTGCCTCTACTCTTTGCTCCATCATTCCGGGGCGATGCGCAGCATCGAACCCGGAATCTCGAGATTCCCCGATGTGCAATTGCACATCTGAGGTCTGGTCCTGCGGACCATCCCGGAATGACGGAGAGTATCAAAACCGCCGCGCCCCCATCTTGATCTCTTCCTCGGAGAAGAAAATCTCGCTGGCATGCTCGACAACGTCCTGCGCCTTCCATCCGGTATGCGGCGGCCTCCAGCCCGGCTTTTCCATCATCCGCATCTCGCGCACGCCGCGCGGACCGGAAACGCCGAGGATCTTGCCGGTCTGGTCGCCGGACAGACCGCTGACCATGTATAGCACGGCCGGCGCAATGCCGTCCGGCCCCAGCGCCGCGTTGGGATTTTCGATATAGCGGGGCAAATCCGCGGTCATCCGGGTCAGCGCGCCCGGCGCGAGGCACCACAGCCGGATGTTGTATTTCCGTCCCTCGATCGCCAGCACATTAGTGAGGCCGAAAATGCCGCCCTTGGCCGCACCATAATTGGTCTGGCCGAAATTGCCGATCAGGCCTGATGTCGAGGATGTGTTGACGATGACGCCGCCGCCGTTTTCGCGCATCCAGCGGAACACCGGCTGGGTGACGCAGAACGTACCCTTCAGATGCACCTTCATGACCTTGTCCCAGGCGGCTTCGGTCGCCTTGGCGAAGGTCTGGTCGAGCAGGATGCCGGCATTGTTGACCAGGATGTCGGCGCGGCCGAAATGCTGGATGGCGTCGTCGAACACCGACTGGCCGCCCGCCATGGTCGAAATATCGGCGCCATTGGCAACCGCTCGGCCGCCCGCCGCCTTGATCGCATCGACCACCCTCTGCGCCATCGAGGCGTCGCCGCCGCTGCCGTCACGGGGACCGCCGAGGTCGTTGACCACGACAGCCGCACCCTCGCGCGCGAACAGCCTGGCATAGGCCTCGCCGAGCCCGCCGCCCGCCCCGGTGATCAGCGCCACCTTGCCGTCGAGTAGTCCCATAGGGTCGTCTCCCCGTTTACCGTCATTCCGGGGCGTGCGAAACGCGAACCCGGAATCTCGAGATTCCGGGTCTGGTCCGTTGGACCAGCCCGGAATGACGGAAAATTATACCAGCACCGTCCTGCCGCTCTTGATGACGGCGACGTTGCGCCCCTTTACCTTGGCCTCGAATGAAATCACGTTGCCGTCCTTCCACAAATCCATCGTCACGGTCTCGCCGGGATAGACCGGCGAGGAAAACCGCGCGGCGTGCTGGCGGAAGGCGGAAGCGTCGTAATCGGCATAGGTCTGCAACACCCCGCGGCAGGTAATGCCGTAGGTGCACATGCCGTGCAGGATCGGCTTCGGGAAACCGGCGCGTTTGGCGAATTCGGGATCAGAGTGCAACGGGTTGCGATCACCGCAGAGCCGGTAGACCAGCGCCTGGTCCGGCCGGGTCGTAATATCGATGCTCCGGTCGGGGCTGCGGGTCGGCACCTTGTGCGGTTCAGGCTGGCCTTCGGAGGGCCCGCCGAACCCGCCATCGCCGCGCGCAAACCGGGAAGCGACCAGCGTCGCCAATGGCTCGCCCTTCTCATCCTTCAGCACCGTCTTGTGCCGGATCACCGCGCCCTTGTCCTTGCCCTTGTCGAAGGCGTCGAGAACGGTTGAATCAGCAACGATGTGCGCAGCCACCGCCAGGGGCTTGTGGAACGTGATGTCGCGCTCGCCGTCGACCACCATCACGCGATTGAGATTCATTTCGCCGGGCCCGGCTCCCCATGCCGCGACCGAAGCAAACGTCGGGACAACCTTGAGGGCGCGCGGCGAAGCCACCGCCTCGTTGACGAAGGCGAGTTCCTTCTCGTCCATGGGATCGGCGCCCATTCCGATGCCGTAGGCGTACAGCATCACCTCGCGGTCGGTATAGGCGTATTTCTGGCCGAGATTCTTCAGCGCCATCAGCTCGTCGTACTTGATCGGCATTCTTGTTTTCTCCCGAATAGCTTCATTTGCGGCGCTGGTTGCTACGCCCTCGCCCCTTGCGGGAGAGGGCTTCGCCGGCGCTCATCACACACCCGGTTGGGTGTGGGGTCAGCGCCAGAGACCCCTCATCCGGCAGCCTGCGGCTGCCACCTTCTCCCGCAAGGGGAGAAGGAAAAAACGTGCCTCACGCCGGCGTAAAGAATGGCAGCGGCGCGCCGTCGGTCGGCTTGAACACCACCTTGACCCTCTGGCCGATCTTCAACTTGTCCAGATCGCAATCGACGAAATTGGTCATCAGCGACGGGCCTTCCTTCAGCGTGACCCAGCCGATCGCGTAAGGGCCGGTCGGAGATTTGCGCATCAGGCTGAAGGTATAGATCTCGCCCTCGCCCGGGCTTTCTTCCCACACCGTCTGGTCGGAATAGCAAAACGGGCAGACCGAGCGCGGAAAATAGTGCGGCTCGCCGCAAGCAGTACAGCGCTTGATCAGGAATTTGCCTTGGGCGGCTGCGTCCCAGAACGGCTGGGTTTCCGGATTGCCTTGCGGCGCCGGATATTTTTTGACTTCTTGCTTGGCTTCTTTCTTGGCATCGGCCATCACACACGCTCCAGAATGCAGGTTGAGGCGGCGTGACGCACGCCGAGCAGGCCGCCGGTACCATGGGCGACGGCAAGATCGCAGTTCGGCACCTGCACCTTCGGATGCGCCTCGCCGCGCAGTTGCCGCACCGCTTCGATGATCTTGGTCATGCCGCCGCGGTTGACCGGATGATTGCTGCACAGGCCGCCGCCATCGGTGTTGAACGGCAGCTTGCCGACGCCGGAAATCAGATTGCCGTCGGCGACGAATTTTCCGCCCTCGCCTTTCTTGCAGAAGCCGAGGTCTTCGAGCTGCATCAAGACCGTGATGGTGAAGCTGTCGTAGATCGAGGCGTATTTGATGTCCTTTGGAGTGACGCCGGCCTCCTCGAACGCCCGCGGTCCCGACCAGACGCCGGCGGAGTAGGTCAGATCGAGATCCTTGCCGCCGCGCGGTCCCTTCATCGCCTCGCCCTGCCCGATCAGGCGCACCAGCGGCTTCTTCAGGCTTTTGGCGATTTCCGGCGTGGTGACGATCAGAGCGCCGCCGCCGTCGCTGACGACGCAGCAATCCATGCGGTGCAGCGGATCGGAGATCATCGGCGAATTAAGCACGTCCTCCACGGTCACGACGTCGCGCAGCATCGCATGCGGATTGTATTGCGCGTGATGGGATGCCGCGACCTTGATCCAGGCCAGTTGCTCGCTGGTGGTGCCGTAGTCGTGCATGTGGCGCATGGCACACATACCGTAGGCGTTGTGGGTGGTGGCGTTATAGGCCGCCTCGAAATCGGCTTCGGCGCCCGCGGCGCGCGGCGGCATCGCGCTCGTGCGCGGCTTGCCGGCCAGCGTGATCAGCGCGATCGAGCACTTGCCGGCCGCGATCGCTTCGGCGGCATGGCCGAGATGGATCATGTACGAACAGCCGCCGGTATCGGTGGAGTCGATGTGGCGCACCTTGAGGCCGAGGTAATCGACCATCGGCCAGGCGCCGCCCGGGGCGTCGCCGCCGCAGAAATAGCCGTCGACATCGGCTCTGGTCAGCCCGGCATCTTCAATCGCACCCTTGGCGACCTCGGCATGGAGCTGTGCGGTGGATTTATCCGGTGCATGCCGGGTCGGATGCTCGTAGATCCCGGCGATATAGGCCTTGCCCTTGATACTCAATATTTCGCTCCGCTGGCGTTTCGTCCCGGCTTTTTTCTGGCCTTTCGCAGCAGCCTTGGCAAGCGCCGAAATATTCCGTCAGGCGAGACGGTATGTGCGACTGGCCGGCGTGGCTTGCAGCGCGCCCCGTAGCCCGGATGAACGAAGCGAAATCCGGGAACGAACGCGACGCGGCCCCGGATATCGCTTCGCTCATCCGGGCTACCAGCTCGATTGCCTCGTCGCTCCTCGCAATAACGGCAAGATATGATTTCGCATTCTCGCGGCGCGATGCGCCCGAGTTGTGCGTGTTCCTTCGCCTTGAAAATCAGAGGGCGCAGGGAAAGCCGGGTGCCCGTTGCACCCGCGGCCGCGCGTGTAGTGTAGAAAGCACGCGCGTTAATCACCACAGGTTCACCGGAACACCCGGCCTTCCCTGCGCGACGGTTTTACGGCTTATTTCGAGCTCTCCCCGGGGACCGGGCTTTGTTGCCCCCGTCATCGGCGTGATGCGAAGCATCATCACCCACTTGACGCCAGCGTCGGGGCGTCAGGACCACACGACTTCGCCGTCCGCAAGATAAGCGCCTTCGTCAACGCGCCACCTCACGTCCATCGCATCCCGCACCCAACGTCCGTGACGATCGCGATACGCCCCTCTTGTGAGGGCGGGATGGCAAAGGACGGTGAAGTGATTTGCGGCAGAGGAAAACGAAAATATTTTTGCAAAAGGGGCTGGACATGCGACACGGCGATTTGCCCGTCGGGCACAATCAGTCGGCGCCGGCTACAAATTTTCGCGTCAGGATCGATCATCTGCGCGGTTCCGCCATCCACCGGAACGACGTAATAATACCAGCGGTCAAGCGATCGGCTTTTGAGATCGCAGGGGAAACGCCGAAGAAGAGAGAGCCGTCATGACCGATCATACAGAAGTGAGCCCCTCAGGCCCGCCCGAGCGAGACCTGCGGCTCGATCTCCTGAGAGGCATCGGGCAGTGGATGGTTTTCCTGGATCACACCCCCTACGATATCGTCGGCTGGTTGACGATCCGCAACTACGGCTTCAGCGACGCCACCGAATTCTTTGTGTTCATCTCCGGCTATTGTGCCGGCTACATCTATGGCCCGGCGATGCGCCGTGGCGAGTTCATCGCCGTCACCAAGCGCCTGTTCAGGCGGGCCTGGCAACTCTACATCGCTCACATTTTCCTGTTTCTGCTTTTCACCGCGCAGATCGCGCGCTCCGCCCGTCATCTCGACAACCCGATGTACGAGCATGAGTTTAACGTCTTTCAGTTTCTTCAGCATCCTGATGTGATGATCGAACAGGCGCTGACGCTGAGGTACAAGCCCGTCAACCTCGATGTGCTGCCGCTCTTCATCGTTTTCATGCTGGCGTCGCCGTTCATGCTGTGGGGTTTGGTGCGCCGCCCGAACTGGTGCCTGTTCGGCTCCATCGTGCTGTATTTCCTCGCACACCGGTTCGGCTGGAATTTGCCATCCTTCCCGCACGGCACGACCTGGTACTTCAACCCTTTCGACTGGCAGCTGATGTTCGTGTTCGGCGCATGGTGCGCATGCGGTGGCGGTCTCAGATTGCAGTGGGTGATACGATCGCGCACCGTCATGGTGCTCGCGGTCGCCATGCTGGTTTTTGGCTTCTTGATCGCGATGACCTGGCATGTCCCGAGCCTGAAGCCGTTGGTGCCGCACTGGTTGCATGAGGTGCTCTATCCGATGAGCAAGACAAATATGGACCCGCCGCGTGTCGTTCATTTCCTCGCGGCACTGGTTCTGATCGCGCGGTTTCTTCCAAGCAGTTCGGCCGAGCTCTCCTCGATGCTGCTGCGCCCGTTGATCCTGTGCGGACAGCATTCGCTTCCCATCTTCTGCTTCGGCGTGCTGCTGTCGTTCGCTGCCCACTGGTTCCTGGTTCAGGTCGCCGGCGGCGCCGTCGCGCAAATTCTGGTCAGCATCGCCGGCATCATGCTCATGGTTGCCGTCGCCTGGTTGATGTCCTGGTATCAAGGCCTTCCGGAGCTTTTTGCGGTTCCGCAAGCCGTTTCATCCACGACGGAGAGTCGGACTGCAAACTGACTCAAGGCGGGGTGCGGTCGATCTCGATCACTTGTTTCGGGATCACTTGCCGAAGAACTTATCCTCGATCGATATCCATTCCGGGTCGGAGGTGATCTTCACCAGTGCCTCGTCGACCGGCCGTTTGAGCGGGCTGTGCTCGGGGAGCGCGATTGCCATGTAGGCCGGCGCCAGCAGGCCTTGCGGCATTTCCGCGGTGCTCGCGTAACGTTTTGAAATCAGATATTGCAAGGCGCCGACGCTGTTGACCACCGCATCCGATGTTCCTCTCACCAGAGAGTTGAGCGCGTCGGGCAGATTGTTGAATTTGACGTATTGAAGGTGGTGCTGGTCGAGATATTCGGCACCCGAGGACTGCGCCACCGCCGCCAGCCTTTTGCTGGTCAGATCGATGGTCGTCGCCAGTTCGCGGGATTCGACGCGCTCGACGGTAAGTCGCGACACCAGGCTGGTCGACAACAGCGAAACCCACACCAGGCTCGCAAACATCCAGGACACCGCGATGACGCGGCCAACGGTCGATTTCGGCGTCTTGTCGCCATACCCCACGGTCGTCATGGTCACGATCGCCCAATACAGCCCGTCACGCAGTGTGATGACTGAGGATTCCGAACCCTGCGCCGAGGGATGACGGCGCTCGATCAGCCACATCACAATGCCGATCAGAACCAGCATGGCGAGGCTGGAGACAATCAAGGGGCTCAGCTCTGTCGCAGCAGTGACATAGGACTTGAGCGCGGCAAACGGGCCTTTTTCCTTGGGCAGCGCCACCGCTACCCCTGACCGGTGAGCGGGATAGGAAAAATCCACGCGTTTCTCTCGTTCCGGCGTGATCGTGATCGCGCCGATCGCCACGTCGAAATGACCTTGCTCGAGACCGCTCAGAAGCGATTCCATTTCAGAGACCGGGATCAGCTTGAATTGCCGCTCCAGCCTTTCGGCGACCCTCCGCCAAAGGTCCACGCTGATGCCGGAAATCGAACCATCCGGGTTGGCATATCCGTAGGGCGCCACGTCGTAGACGGCGACACGAAGCGGCGCGGCCTCGGGCGGCTCGGCGCCGATAGCGCCCGCCATCGATGCGACGAGCCAGGCGCCGAGGACAAGCCAGATAAAGAAATCGCAAAAAACCAATCGGAAGCAATGGACCAGACAATCGACAATCAGGTCGGCGCCGCGGGCAATCATGAGCGATCCGTGAAAATGGGCTGTTTCGGCAAAACGCTCGCGTAAAATCGCCCGCGATCATGAACGTGTCATGTCATCGCGCTTTGGCGCGATTTTTCTTCATGGCCGGGCATGGCCGTCCGAAGGACGGCGTCGCTTCCGCTCGCCTATGCCCGGCCATCCACGTCTTTCTTGCAGATATGTCGCTAAAACGTGGATGCCCGGCACAAAGCCGGGCATGACGAACTTTGCGGCCTAGCCCTAGTCTCAGGATCACGCCGGCCGCGGATTTTACTCCGCCGCGATCTGCCGTGGCGCCGGTGGCGGGTTGGCGAGGTCGGCGACGAGTTGCCCGTGGCGGGCTTGCGCGTCCCTGGCGGCCTTCTCCTTCACGGGGCCGTAGCCGCGAACGCGATCCGGCAGCGATAGCAATTCGACCGCGGTATCGAGCGTGACCGGCGACAGCGCGCCGAGCACGGCGGCGACATCCTTCTCGTAGGCAGCGATCAGCTCGCGTTCCAGCTTGCGATCGGCGCTGTAGCCGAAGACATCCAAGGCCGTACCGCGCAGGCCGCGCAGGCCGGCGAGCCATTTGAACAGCGGCATCATCCACGCGCCGAACGCCCGCTTGCCCGGCCGCCCGAGAGCATCGGGTTTGCCCGCCAGCAGCGGCGGCGCCAGGTTGAAGCTGATCTTGAAATCGCCGTCGAACTGGTCGCGGAGCAATTTCTCGAACCTGCCATCGGTATAGAGCCGCGCCACCTCGTATTCGTCCTTGTAGGCGAGCAGCTTGGCATAGTTGATTGCGACCGCGCGCGGCAACTCGTCGCCGAAGCCGCGATCGAGCGCGGCATCGCGTACCTGCTTCACCAGACGGCGGTAGCGTTCGGCGAGCTTCTTGTTCTGATAATCGGTCAGCAGCGCGCCGCGGTGCGCGATGATTTCATCGAGCGACATCGATTCCTGCGTCTTCGGCGCGACCGTCTCGTCCTGGCCCTTCATCATGGCCACCAGCCGCGCCGGATCAACCGCCGCCAGACGGCCGAGCTGGAACGCCTGGGTGTTCATCTTGATCGCAACGCCGTTGACCTCGATCGCCTGCTCGATGGCTTTGGCGGTCAGCGGCAACAGCCCCTTCTGATAGGCATAGCCCATCATCATCATGTTGGTGGCGATGGAATCACCGAGCAGGATTTCGGCCGGCTTGGTGAAATCGAAGAACGACGAATCCTTGCGCAGCGCCGTTTCCAGCACGTGGTTGACCTGGCGGCTCCTGAAATTGAAGTCGCGGTTCAGGATGAAATCCGCGATCGGAATGAGATGGGTATTGATGACCCCGAAGGTGCGGCCGGATTTGCACAGCGAAATCGTATCCTTCGCAGCCGCCACCACCTCATCGGCGGCGATCACCAGGTCCGCAGTGCCGGTGACGATGCGCGAACAGGTGACGTCGGCGGTATGCTCGGACAGCCGGACATGGCTCAGCACCGCGCCGCCCTTTTGCGCCAGACCCGACATGTCGAGGATCATGCTGGCCTTGCCTTCGATATGCGCGGCCATGCCAAGCAGTGCGCCAATGGTCAGCACGCCGGTGCCGCCGACTCCGCCGACCGCGATGTTGTAGGGCCGGTCCAGCGAAGGCTTTGCGGCCGGTTCGGGCAGATCGCCGATATTGCCTAAATCCGCCGGCGCGCGGCGACGCAGCTTGCCGCCGTCCACCGTGACGAACGACGGGCAAAAACCCTTCAGGCAGGAATAGTCCTTGTTGCAGGAGGATTGGTTGATGGTGCGCTTGCGCCCCATCTCGGTCTCCAGCGGCTCCACCGAAATACAGTTCGATTGCACCGAGCAGTCGCCGCAGCCCTCGCATACCGCGGGATTGATCAGCACGCGGCGCTGCGGATCCTCCAGCGTTCCCCGCTTGCGGCGGCGGCGCTTTTCGGCGGCACAGGTCTGCACGAACACGATGGCGGAAGCACCCTTGACCTGGCGCAGCGTCTTCATGACGGCATCAAGCTCATCGCGATGCGCGGTTTTGGTGCCGGGGGCGATGTCGGAGGCCGGATAGGCGTCGGGATTTTCCGATACCAGGTAGATGTCGCGGATGCCCTCCGAGTGCAGCTGGAAGGTGATCTGCTGCGGCGACAGATCGCCGTCGACATGCTGGCCGCCGGTCATCGCGGTCGCGTCATTGTAGAGGATCTTGTAGGTGATGTTGGCCTTGGACGCGACGGCCTGGCGGATCGCAAGGCTGCCGGAGTGGAAATAAGTGCCGTCGCCGAGATTGGCGAACACATGTTCTTCATTGGTGAAGGGCGCCACGCCGACCCACGGCACGCCCTCGCCGCCCATATGGGTGAAGGTTTCTGTGCTGCGATCCATCCACAGCGCCATGAAATGACAACCGATGCCGGCGAAGGCGCGGCTGCCCTCCGGCACCTTGGTCGAGGTATTGTGCGGACAGCCCGAGCAGAAATACGGCGTGCGGGTGATCGGCGCGACCGGCTGCATCTGGGTGGCCTGGCGGCCGTTGAACCAGTCGGCCTTGGCGCGCAGCATCGCGGCGATTTCGGGATTGAGATTGAGGCGCAGCAGCCGCTCGGTCAGTGAGCTTGCGAGCGAGGCGACGCTGAGTTCTTCGGCAAAGGGCAGGAAGCGCTTGTCGTGGTCGTCCATCTTGCCGATGATCCGCGGCCGCACATCGTCACGCCAGTTGAACAACTCCTGCTTGACCTGGTTCTCGACAATCTCGCGGCGTTCCTCGACGATGAGAATTTCCTCAAGGCCAACGGCGAATTCCCGTACCCCCTGCGGCTCCAGCGGCCACGGCATGCCGATCTTGTAGAGTTGTAGTCCGATCTTGGCGGCGACTTCCGGCGTGATCCCTAATTCGCGCAGCGCCTGCCTGATATCCTCGTAGCTCTTGCCCGACGCCATGATGCCGAACCGCGCGTTCGGCGAATCCATGGTGATGCGGTTGACCTTGTTGGCACGCGCAAAGGCCACCGCGGCAAAGCCCTTGTAATCCTGCAGGCGGCGGTCCTGGTCGTAGCGGTCATCGGGCCAGCGCAGGTTCAGGCCGCCCGGCGGCATCTCGAAATCGGCAGGAATGATGAAGGGCTTCATCTCGTCGGAGAGGTCGACCTCGGCGGTGGTCTCGACGGTCTCGGTGATCACCTTCATGCCGACCCAGCAGCCGGAATAGCGCGACATCGCTATTCCCAACAGGCCCATCTCGATCATTTCATGGATGCTGGAGGGATAGAGATAGGGCATCAGCGCGGAGATAAAGGCATGGTCCGACTGATGCGGCACGGTGGAGGATTTGGCGCCGTGATCGTCGCCGGCGAGACAAAGCACGCCGCCGTTTTTGGCCGAGCCGGCGGCATTGCCATGGCGGAACACGTCGCCGCAGCGGTCGACGCCCGGGCCCTTGCCATACCAGATGCCGACCACCCCGTCGTGGCGGGCGCCGGGCGACAGATTGAGCTGCTGCGAGCCCCAGATCGCGGTGGCCGCGAGGTCCTCGTTGACGCCGGGCTGGAACTTGATGTCGTATTGTTCGAGGTGCTTTCGCGCCGCCACCAATTGCTGGTCGTAGCCCCCGAGCGGCGAACCGCGATACCCCGAAATAAAGCCCGCGGTGTTGAGGCCGGCGGCGCGGTCGCGGCGGATCTGGGCCATCGGGAGGCGAACCAGCGCCTGGATCCCGGTCAGGAACACATGGCCGGAGCCTTGGGTGTATTTCTGGTCGAGACTGATCGGACCTTGGTTGATTCCCATTTTCACCCTCTTAAACCCCGGCCCCAACGGCTCTTTTTATCTAGTGGTTCAATTCGTTAGAACCAGTCTATGTCGCTTTCCGCAGCCAACGCATCACAATTCTGGGCAATGGAGCCCCGCGTCCGCAGATAGCAATTTCATGCCCGATAGGGTGGCGGCGATTTCGCTTTATGTCGCAGCACCGGGTACTTGCGAAACGACGTGGCGCCCTCGCCGTTTCCGGATTTGCGCTATGTAGTGCATGGGGGAAGCGAGGCGGCGGTGCCAAGTCAAAATCATACGATGCGAGCGATTCTCGGCGGCATTCCTGGCGCCGTGCTGTTGTGCGCTGCGCTGGCGTGCGGGACGGCGCAGGCAGCATCCCAAGCGGAGGAGACGATCGCCCACGGCAAGGCGCTGACCGAGGCGGCCGACTGCGCGGGTTGCCATACCGCCGATCCCGCCAAGCCGTTCGCCGGAGGCAGGCTGATCGAAACGCCGTTCGGCGGGATCTATTCGCCCAACCTGACCCCGGACCGCGAAACCGGCCTCGGCGGCTGGAGCGACGATCAATTCTACCGCGCCCTGCACCAGGGCGTAGCACCGGACGGCTCGCGCTATTATCCGGCGTTTCCCTATCCGAACTTCACCAAGCTGATCCGCGACGACGTGCTGGCGATCCGGGCGTACCTTGCGACGTTGCCGCCGATCCACAAAGCAAGGCCGCCGTCGCAACTGCACTGGCCGCTGAACTACCGCGTGGTGATGCGGGTCTGGAACTGGCTGTTCTTCCGGCCCGGCATTTTCGAGCCGGACCAGAACAAGAGCCCTGCGTGGAATCGCGGCGGCTACCTCGTTGAGGGTGCGGCGCATTGCGGCGCCTGCCACACGCCCCGGAACATATTCGGCGCCGACAAACGCGGGCAGCGCTTCGGCGGCGGCCGGGTGCAGGGCTGGTTTGCGCCGCGGCTCGACAATGCGCCCCGCAGCGGCCTGCAATCATGGAGCGTCGATGACATCGCGGAGTACCTGCAGAGCGGGCGCAATGCCCGCAGCCATGCCGGCGGGGCGATGGCAGAGGTCGTGGTCCATTCGACCTCGAAAATGAGCGACGCCGACGTCCGCGCCATCGCCGTCTACCTCAAGGGGCTCCCCGCGGGCGCGCCGGAACCTGCGGTGAGCCCGCCGCCGCAGGCCGAGATGGCGGCGGGTGCGGCCATCTATGCCCATGCCTGCGTTGCCTGCCACGAGGTCGGCGGCGAAGGCGCGCCGCGGATTTATCCGCCGCTGCCCGGCAATGCCAATCTGCAGTCGGCCGATCCCTTAAGCACGCTGCGTATCATTCTCGACGGCGCCCAGACGGTGACGACGCCGCGCGCGCCCAATACCGGTTCGATGCCGGCCTACGCCAGGGACCTGTCGGACCGGCAGATCGCCGACGTTGCCACCTACATTCGCAATTCGTGGGGTAATGCCGCGCCCGCGGTGACGCCGGAGCAGGTCGCCAAAGCGCGCAAAGCTAACGATCCCCGTTGAAGACGAATTTCGGCATCTCCCATTTGTAGCGGATCGCGAGCAGGCGAAACGACAGGCCGAGCACGAATGTCAGCGACGTCCAGATCTCATCGTTGAATTTCAGGCCGAAGGCGGTGGCATAAAACACGCCGGTGACGACGGAAACGCTGGCGTAGAGTTCGGAGCGGAACAGCAGCGGCACATCGTTGCAGAGGATGTCGCGCAACACGCCTCCGGCGCATCCGGTGATCATTCCCGACACGATCACGATCGGCAGCGACGTCTTCATCTGCCAGGCGACGTCGCAGCCGGCCATGGTGAATACCACGAGGCCGATGGCGTCGAGCACCAGAAACCCCAGGCTCAGCCGGTGCACCACGCGGGCAATCAGGATGGTCGCGAAGGCAGCACCCGCCGTCAGTGCGAGCAATGACGGGCTCTGCACCCAGAGCAGCGGATAATGGCCGAGCAGGACATCGCGGATAGTTCCGCCGCCGAGTGCGGTGATGCAGCCGAGCAGGCACACGCCGACCCAGTCCATGCTGCGCCGTCCGGCCGCCAGCGCCGCCGTCATCGCCTGTGCCGCCAGCGCCACCAGCGACAGCCCGTACAGAACGATGTCGCTTGGAGGCAGATCCCACATCGCAACCTCGGGAGAAAACGGATTTCAGAACCCCGTCATGGCCTTGGCACGTCTTCCTCACGCGAGCCGGGATCCCCTTCGCTATAATCCGCGGGTTCCATCCTGAACAGGTTGAAAAACAACAATGACGGGCTTGCGATCCCGGAACGGGCCTGCCGACCCCTCGATTAGCCGGAACCTCCTCGGCTGCCGGTGGTTGGTACGGGTCCACGGAGGAACAATTCATGGCCCAACAACCCCATCCGGACGATCCCTATCGTGTCCCGAACGATCCCTATCGTGCTTCGCTCACCGGCGACGACATCCGTCGCCAGACGCGCCTCGACAATGAACTGCAGCCCGACCCTGAACTCGCCGAGACCCCCGCCAGCGGCGGCAGGATTGCCATGCTGGCCGTCGCCATCGCCGTGATACTGGGCGCGGTGTTCTACGGCGTGAACAACGCCCCGGTGCATCAGGCGGGCACCTCTTCGACCGCCCAGAACACCGCGCAGGATTCGCCTCCCGTAGCGCCGCCCGGCATGCGCGACGTGACGCCTCGCTCCAATATGCAGCCGGGCACGACCACCGGTGCTGCTCCCGCAAACCCCAAACCCTTGAACCCTGCCGCACCGCCGGCTACCGATACTTCGGGCGCTGCGAAAAACAGCTCGACCCAATAACGGGCGTCGTTATTTTTACCAATTGATACGATCGGCGCTGCGGACCGCATTGGCCCGCGGCGCTAGTCGCGCGTCAGCCGAACATCTTGTTCAATTCCATGCCGGAATATCCCTGCCCCAGTTCGGTGAAGGTTCCCTTGTCGGCGATCTCGCGCGCGGCGCGCATGAAACCGCTCCACGCCGTCCGCGCCAGCGAACCGCCGACGCTGATGCGGCGAACGCCAAGCTCGGCGGCTTCGGCAACCGAAAGACCGGACGCCCCGATCAGGAGATTGACGGGTTTGGGATGCACGGCTTTCACGATCGCCGAGATCTCGTCCCTGGTCTTGATGCCCGGCGCGTAAAGACAATCCGCGCCCGCCTCGGCATAGGCGGTCAACCGGTCGATCGCCAGCTTGAGATCGGCCTGCCCGACCAGAAAACTCTCGCAGCGGCCGGTCAAAAGAACGCCGCTCCCATCGGCGTCGATCGCCGAGCGCGCCGCCTTGATGCGCTCGATCGCGAACGCGCGCTCGTAGAGCGGCTTGGCCGCATCGCCGGTTGAATCCTCGATCGACAACCCGGCCACGCCGGTCTGAACCGCCCGCCCGACGTGAGCTGCGACCTTCTCCGGCTTGTGGGCAAAGCCGCCCTCGAAATCGGCGTTGACAGGCAGATCGACCGCGCCGCAGAGCGCGGTGAGATGCTGCAACACGTCCTCCAGGGTGACGCGATTGTCCGGACGCCCGATCGACCACGCAAAGCCGGCGCTGGTGGAGGCGATCGCCTTGAAGCCCAGATTCTGCAGCGCCCGCGCGCTGCCGACGTCGTAAGGGTTCGGCAGCACGAAACATCCGGACTCGTGCATCTTCCGGAACGTCGCCCGCTTGTCTGTGGTCGATACCGGCATGTTCTCTCCCTGTCTTTGTCTGGTTGTTGCGAAACGATATCCACGCACCGCCCTCAGCGCTAGTGCGCATGGTGGGCGGCGCGACTGTCCTTGGGGGCCTGTTCGCGATCGTTCATGCCGTAATCGCGAATCACGCCGGCGATACGCAGCCGATAGTTCTCGAAGATTGTCGCGCGGCCCTTGCCCTGGGTCCTGCGATGCTCCGGCACATTGCGCCATGCCGCTACGGCGGCCTCATCGCGGAATACCGAAAGCGACAGGATCTTGCCCTTCTCGGTCAGGCTCTCGAACCGCTCCACGGAAATGAAGCCGTCGATGGTTTCCAGGATCGGTTTCAGTTCGGCCGCGAGATCGAGATATTCCTGCTTGTGCTCCGGCTTCGGCCAGACTTCGAAGATCACCGCTATCATCGCCGTCTCCTCTTGGTTCTGGAAAGCCTTATAACGTCACTTGACGCAGAAACGTTCGTTCTTCCGCCAAAATGAACCGGTTTTCTTCGGCGAAATTGAAATTGGCCATGCCCTCATCGTCGGCGCGAAGCCGGGCGCGGTAATTTTCGTAAGCGGCGAGACTTTCGAAAGAAATCAATGCGAACGCAATATTGTTGGTGCCCTCATGCGGCATCCAGTAGCCGATCAGATCGCCGCCCGCCTTTGGAATGATGGCGAGCCAGCGCTTTGCGTATTGCTCGAACATTGTCCGCTTGAACGGATCGAGCTGGTAGCGGATAAAAACGGTGACGGCCACGATAACCTCCAGTGTTCCAATCTTCCGAGACTGACGATAGAAGCTTGATCGACGTCGATGCTTCGGCTATGGTCGAACTATGAAAGCAGGCCCCGATATCGCCATGGTCGCCGCCCTGGTCGGCGATCCCGCCCGCGCCAACATGCTGACGGCGCTGATGACCGGCCGCGCGCTGACCGCGAGCGAACTCGCGCACGAGGCCGGCGTGACGCCGCAGACCGCCAGCTCGCACCTGGGGAAGCTGGAGGCCGGCGGCCTGATCGAGCAGGAAAAACAGGGCCGTCACCGCTATTATCGTCTTGCCGACCCGGACGTCGCCGGCGTGCTGGAAGGCCTTGAGGGGCTTGCCGCGCGCGCCGGTCACTTGCGCGTGCGCACCGGCCCGAAGGATCCGGCGCTGCGCCGCGCGCGGGTCTGCTACGATCATCTCGCCGGCGATCTTGGCGTGCAGATGCTCGACAGCATGAAAAAACAAAAGCTGTTGCGGCAGCGCAAGCACGACATCGAGTTGACCGCCGAAGGCCAGCGTTTCCTGGCCAAGGCGCTGCAGATATCGGCGGAAAGCCTCGCGCACCCGCGCCGTCCGCTGTGCAAGGCCTGCCTCGACTGGAGCGAGCGGCGCCATCATCTCGCCGGCACGCTCGGTGCTGCCTTGATGAGACGCTTCACCGAACTGAAATGGGCCGCGCGCGACTCAACCCCGGGCAGCCGCGTGGTCAATTTCACCCGCACCGGTGAAAACCGGTTCGCGGCCTTGTTCGGGACAGCGAATAACAGCAGCGCTGTGTGACCATCGCGGCCTGCCCGCAAAAACGTGAACCCTGCCCCGCTTTACATCGCGATATCGCCGCACCAAGAGAGTATCAAAATGCTCTCTTGTTGCGGAGTTTTCGATGAACCGACGTTTGGTTGCCGCGTCGCTTGCCCTCGCCGGCCTGCTTGCCCTGCCCCTCACCGCGGCTTGTGCTGCGGAGCCAGCGCCGTCGATACCGCGCGAACCCTTCGGCATCGGCCTTGAGGGCTTCGCCTATCCCTACCCCGTCAACATGCTGCCGCTGGTCAATGATGGCGAACAGGTGCGGATGGCCTATATGGATGTGGCTCCGGCGCAGCCCAACGGCCGTGCTGTGGTGCTGCTGCATGGCCGCAATTTCCCGTCGAGCTACTGGGCGCCGGTCGTCAAGACGCTGAATGAGGCCGGCTACCGCGTGCTGGTGCCGGACCAGATCGGCTTTGGCAAATCCTCCAAGCCCGCAGCCGACCTGCACTTCGACACGCTGGCGCGCAACACCATCACCCTGCTCGATCATCTGCAGATCGCCAGGGCCGATATCGTCGCGCATTCGATGGGCGGCATGATTGCCGTGCGCCTCGCACGCGCCTATCCGGACCGCATCCAGCATCTGGTGCTGGCAGCGCCGATCGGCCTTGAGGACTACCGGCTCTATGTGCCGCCGACCCCGACCGAGAAAATCCTGGAGCACGAGGACAAATTGACCGCCGACGGCTACCGCAAGCAGCTCGAGACCAATTATTCGCTGAAGCTGCCGCCCGATCAGGTGACGCCGTTCATCGACGCGCGCTTCAATATCAAGGGCAGTTCGGAGTATCCGCGCTGGCTGCGCGCCTTTGTCAGTTCCGCGCAAATGATCTACCGCGAGCCGGTGGTGCACGAAATTCCGCTGATTGCGCAACCGACGCTGTTCATCATGGGCGCCGACGATCACAACGCGCCGGGCCGGCCCAATGCGCCGGAGGCGCTGCGGCCGAAAATGGGCCAGAACGCCGAGCTTGCCAAAGCGCTGGCAGCCAAAATGGCCCATGCCACGGCCGAGGTGATCCCCGACGCCGGCCATCTGGTGTTTCTCGAGAAACCCGAGGCGTTCAACGAGCTGATGCTCGGCTTTCTGGCCAAATAGCTGGCCAGACGGTTCTTAAATGCGGCCTCGGCGTTGGCCGAGGCCGGCAAGTTCGGACTGACGCAAACTCAAATTGACGAAAATAATGTGAGTGCGCGGCAGACGCAGGATCGGGTTATCAGTGGTGGTGATGCCAGTGGTGGCGATGATGCCAGTGGTGATGATGCCAGTGGTGCCAGTGGTGGTGACGCCAGTGGTGGTGATGCCAATGATGCCAGTGGTGATGGCGCCAGTGGTGATGGTGCCAATGATGCCAGCGGTGATGATGCCGCCAATGGTGGTGGTGGTGGTGCCAGCGGACCTGTTCAGGCTGGAGGCGATCGACCTCGTCCTGTCCAATGACCGCGGGCTGCGCGCTGTCGGCGCGCGGCGGTACCAGGCTATGTTGAAGTGAAATCGGCGGTAGCGGCGCAGCATTCGCGGTCGCAGCAAAAGCTGCAACTCCCGCGGCTACTGCAAAAACGAGATTCAGAAAGTGTCGGCGTATCATTACTTCTTCTCCTTCGTGCATGAATAAAATGAACAGGCTGATTTTCGTCGCGCCCAGATGAACGGTCGCTGAACCGGGCGTTGAATTGCATGATCGAGGCAAGACGAGAATTGTTACAGTGATGATTGCTCACGTTTGTCAGGATTATCTGAGAATTTTACCGTCGTTCCCGGCCTGCTCAATCGGCATTTATTTCTGCTTCTGCCGGTCGAGGAAATCCTGTCCCTGCTTTAGCATCTTCTTCATCATCTCGCCGGCCTTGGCATCGTCATCATCGTCGCTGTCGACATCATCTTTGGCGGGTTCGGCCTTGCTCGCCGCCGGCGGCGCGGATGGATCCGGGCAGTTCGCCTCGGTTCCCTTCACTCTGACGTAGGAATGGCCCTCAGCGGCAGCGTGGGTGCACATCACGAAATCCTTTGAGCCCACCGGCACCGGCTTGACGCAGACCACCGTCGCGATGCCGTCAGGTATCGCCATGTCGCAGTTCACCTCGCAAGCCATCACCTTCGGATAGGGATTGCTCGCGGTCACCGTGACCGTCTTTTTATCAGCGCTGAGCGTACAGGTCGCGACATCGGCAGCGAAAGCCGGAAAGGCGGCGAGCACGACTGCCGCCGCACCGAACCACGTCTTCATGAAGTCCCCTTCTCTCGCCGCCATCGGCTCTCTTGGTCGCGACGGGAAGGGAACGGGTTCAAAGTGGAGATAGCGCGAACGGCAACCCTCTCGTTCGTCATTCCGGGGCACGCGAAGCGTGAACCCGGAATCTCTGCGCATCAACATCTCTGGATTCCGGATTCAGCCCCGCGGGCTGCTCCGGAATGACGGACCTCTCACCCCGCCGCGAATTCCTCGGCCAGCAAAAACGTCTCGCGCGTGCGCGTCACCTCCGGCCAGTCGCGATTGAAATCGGCGACCAGCCGTTTCATGTCGGCGCCATTGATGGCGCGATCGAGCGCGGCCTCGTCAGTGAATTGATAGGTCGCCTGATGCAGGCTGGGATCGGCCAGGCTCCAGAACCGCCACGCCTTCACAACGCCGAACGATTTCGCAGCGTCAGGCAGATGCTCCTTGCTGTACCACGCATCAAACGCGGCACGTTTGGCGGGATCGGGAACGGTGGCGCGGACGACGAAAAAGGCTGCTGGCATGAGTGATCTCGCTCGATCAAGCCCGAAGAATGGATGGTCTCCTACAACGGCAAATTGTCGTGCTTCTTCGCCGGCATTTCCACCTTCTTGTCGCGCAGCATCGCGAGCGCGCGGGCGATCCGGCGCCGTGTCGAATGCGGCATGATGACGTCGTCGAGATAGCCGCGTTCGGCGGCGACAAAGGGTGATAGAAACCGGTCTTCATATTCCTTGGTGCGGGCGGCGATCGCCTCGGTGTCGCCGATGTCGGAGCGGAAGATGATTTCCACCGCACCCTTGGCGCCCATGACAGCGATCTGCGCGGTCGGCCAGGCGTAGTTCATGTCGGCGCCGATTTCCTTTGACGCCATCACGTCGAACGCGCCGCCATAGGCCTTGCGGGTAATGATGGTGACCAGCGGCACCGTGCATTGCGAATACGCAAACAGCAGTTTGGCGCCGTGCTTGATCAGCCCGCCATATTCCTGCGCGGTGCCCGGCAGGAAGCCCGGCACGTCGACGAAGGTGACGATCGGAATATTGAAGGCATCGCAAAAGCGGACAAAGCGTGCCGCCTTCCGGGAAGCATCGCTGTCGAGCACGCCCGCCAGCACCATCGGCTGGTTGGCGACGAAGCCGACGGTGCGGCCGGCGATGCGGCCGAATCCCGTGACGATGTTCCTGGCGAAGGTCTCGGAAATCTCGAAGAAATCGCCCTCGTCCACGACCTTCAGGATCAGTTCCTTCATGTCGTAGGGCTTGTTCGGATGATCGGGGATCAGCGTATCCAAGGACATGTCGACGCGCTCGATGTCGTCGAAGCTCGGCCATTCCGGCACGCCGTCGGTGTTGTTGGAGGGCAGGAAGTCGATCAGCCTGCGCATCTGCAGCAGCGTCTCGACATCGTTCTCGAACGCGCCATCGGCGATCGAGGAGCGCGTGGCATGCACCGAGGCGCCGCCGAGTTCCTCGGCGGTGACGACCTCATTGGTGACGGTCTTCACCACGTCGGGGCCGGTCACGAACATGTAGCTGGTGTTCTTCACCATGAAGATGAAGTCGGTCATGGCCGGCGAATAGACGTCGCCACCGGCGCACGGCCCCATGATGACGGAGATCTGCGGGATCACGCCGGAGGCTATGACATTGCGGCGGAACACATAGGAGTAGCCCGCCAGTGCTGCGACCCCTTCCTGGATGCGCGCGCCGCCGGCGTCATAGAGGCCGATGATCGGCGCCCTCGCCTTCATCGCCATATCCTGGATCTTGACGATTTTCTGCGCATGGGTCTCGGACAGTGACCCGCCGAACACCGTGAAATCCTTGGCGAACACAAAGGTTTTGCGGCCGTTGACGGTGCCCCAGCCGGTGACGACGCCGTCGCCCGGAACCTTGGTCTTTTCCATCCCGAATTCGACCGAGCGGTGTTCGACGAACATGTCGAATTCCTCGAACGAGCCCTTGTCGAGCAGCAGTTCAATGCGCTCCCGCGCCGTCAGTTTGCCGCGGGCGTGCTGCGCCTCGATGCGTTTTTCGCCGCCGCCGAGCTTGGCGCCGGCGCGCCGCTCCTCAAGGGTATCCAGGATGTCTTTCATGGGGGGTTCCTGCCAGATTTGGGTCGGTTCTAACACGGCACTTCGGCAGCGGGAAACAGCCTTGCGGCATCGCATGTGGCACCCCGGACCGACGCACGATATATCCGGGGCCCAATGGAGCCGAGGCAATGACTGATACTGCAATCGCGGAAACCACAGGCGCCGTGACAGGCGGGCTGCGCACGCTGCTCCGGCTGGAGGGGCTGGCGCTGTTTACAGGCATGACGCTGCTTTACGCGGTCTGGGGCGGATCGTGGTGGGTCTATCTTATTTTGTTCCTGGTGCCCGATCTGAGCTTCGCCGCCTATCTGGCCGGTCCGCGATTCGGTTCCGTGATCTATAACGCCGCGCACTCTTATCTGGCGCCGATGGCGCTGAACGTCGCGGGATTCGCAACCAATGAGCCGCTGATCCTTTCGATCGCGATGATCTGGCTGGCGCATATCGGCATCGACCGCGCGCTCGGCTTCGGGCTGAAATACAGTGCCGGTTTCGGCTTCACCCATCTCGGCCGCATCGGCAAGGGCGCGGCCAGCATGAACGCGGCCAGGAAGGAAGCGGCCAAGGCGGCTTGATTCCCCTATTTCTCGCCGGCCTTGAATGGCGGCTCCTTGCCGGCGGGCGTGGTTTCCTCCGCCATCGCCAGCATCATGGCGACCATGACGTAATTGCCGGCGACCGCCGTCAAATCCACGATCTGCTGATCGTTGAAGACCTTCTTTGCCCGCGCAAAGGTCTCGTCCGAAACCTTTTGCGTGGTCGTCAACTCAGTGACGAAATCATATACCAGCACCTCGTCCTCAGCCATCTTCGATGGCCGCTGACCCGCTTTCAATTCGGCGATGATATCAGCCGACAGTCCCGCCTTCGCCGCCAGCGGCGCATGCGCGTACCACTCGACCTGCGAGCGCCATTGCCGGCCGATGATCAGGATCGCAAATTCGTTGAGCCTGATCGGCACTGAAGTCTCCCAGCGCAGATAATGAAACAGATCGAACAGCCGCTGACCCAGCACCGGACTGCGCATCAGCGGGTTGTACGGCCCGCCAAGGCCGACGCTCGAGACCTTCATGACCTGCTCGCCGAGCGGCTTTTGCGCCTCATTGAGCCCGTCCATGGTCAGTGGCGGAAAGCGCGGCTCCTTGCTGGTCGCAGGCTGCGCGAACATCGTGGCCGCAAGCCAGCCGCCGGCCGCAGCAACCGTGAGCGATGACATCCAGAGCGCGGTTTTCATGATTTCCTCCAAGGGCTTTATGAGTTCAGGAGAAGCTAATCCAGCCGCGTATCCCGCGCCAGCCGGACGGATCAGATGGCGCCGATATCGCCGAGGCATTGCTGCGCCAGCTTCATGCGGCCGGGAATATGGCGCGGCTCGCGCACATCGAGATTGAGCGCGAACACGGTCTGGGCTGTGTCCTTTTCGGACCAGCCCACCATCCAGCCGAGCGAAGGCTTGCCGGTTTCAGCCCCCAACAGACCGCTCTTGGCGCGGATGATCGAATTGCCTGATTTCGTCACCGGCAGGATGTCACAGACCAGTTCCTGACTCCGTTTGGACACCGGCAACGTGCCGCGCCGCAGACGATCGATAAAATCGATCTGCTGCACCGGATCGATGCGCAAATTGCCGGTCAGCCAGAACTGGTCGATGCCGCCGCCGATATCGCGGTTGCCATATTCGAACAGATCGACGAATTTCTGCATTCGCTCCGCGCCGATGCGCCGGGCGATCTCCTGATAGACCGGCACCACAGAGGCAGCGATCGCCGACCGCAGGGTGTGGTCGCGATTCCAGGCCTCGATGCTGCGGACGACGCCGTCCCACTTGAAAATATCCTTGTCGGGATCGCCGACCACGCCGGTCTCCAGCGAGATCACCGAATTCGGAATCTTGAAGGTCGAGGCCGGCAGCTTGGCTTCCGCGGAACGATCCCTGTCGCTGGCGATCACCAGATAGTCATCGACCTTGTAGCCGACAAAGGTGCCGGAAGTACCCTCGTCGGCGAAGCGCTTGGCGAGATCATCGCGGATCTCGCTGCGCTGGGGCGCCACGTCGGCAAAGCCGCGCGACGGCCAGGCGCTCGCGGCGGCCAGCAGAGCGAGCACGTGGCGGCGATGGATCAAGGCGGCATCCGGCGTGAGGAAAGGTCAGCGGCAAGATGGTGATGGCCTCGTGATAATACAATGACGCGGCACGATATCGCTAGCGAACACGACCCGACAGCCGCAGCACGAAAATCAGCACCTCCGCCACCGCCTTGTACAGTTCTGCCGGAATTTCATCGCCGAGCTCGACATTGGAGAGCGCGCCGGCCAGCACTTCGTTCTCCTCGATCGGAATGTCATGGGCCTTGGCGACCTCGATGATCTTGGCACCGAGGCTTCCCTTGCCCTTGGCGACAACCCGCGGTGCACCCTTCCTGTCGTAATGCAGCGCGACCGCCAGCTGGGACTTTGCTTTCGGGTTCATAGCGCACGATCCAGAAAATGCCCGGCAGGCGCCGAGGCCGATTGAACAGGTACGCCGATGCGGATCACGATGTCGCCCGGCAGCAATTCGGCGCGGGTCAAGGCCTGGCTGAGCTGCGAGGCGCCGGCCTGCAGCTGCTCGGCGGTCGCAGGCCGTTCCGCCCACATTCGCACCGAGGTGCGGTCGCCGTTGAGCGACACCATGACGTGAACCGGGCCGGCCGGCTCGACGTCGAGCGAGAACCGCGCCCGCCAGGCGCGCTTGGCCGCTTCGAGCTCATTGCCGGTCCCGTCACGCGAAATCTCGAACTGCGCCACGGCGGTGCCTTGCGGCGTCATAAACGGAATTTCGAAATTCCAGCGCGGCACGGTTGGATCGAGCCGCGACGGCGTCGTGTCGGCCTGGCCCGGCAACGAGGCGACCTGTAACAGCGTCTGCCGCGCGATCGCAGCGTCCGTATCGTCCAGCAGATGCCGCGCGCTGGTTGCGAGCGGCGTACCAGGTGCGATGGACGGCGCGGCCACCGGCTGCGCCGACGGCAACGCGCCACGAAACGGCGGCGGCGGCGTGTTGGTATGGACGGTGACGTCATCGTTGCGGCCGTCATTCGGCATCGCCAATGCCAGCGATGGACTGCCAATTTCCCGCAGGTCTTGCGGCAGATTTGCTTGAAGGTTTCCTCGCAAGTTTCCTGGCAGGTTTCCTTGCGCACTTTCTTGCAGCACTTCCTGCAGCAGATTGAGCGCAGCACCAGCCGTCGTCGCGTGCACGCCGGTGTCGAGCAATGTGGCCGATGACACGATCTGCGGCAGAAGAATTTCCTGCGCTTCGAGTTCGGGAGACAGCGATGGCGCAGGCGTTGTTGCCGCCGCCGTGGCATGGGGCATGGCGGCTTCATTCGAAGCGGCAGTATCGGCTGTCGCTGGAACGGCTGACTGCGGCATAGCCGATTGCGGCTGAGCAGTTGCTGTCGCGGCCGGGCTATCCGCCGTGCCGAGCGACGACAACAGCGTTTGACGAAGTACGATCAAGGCGGCCTTGAGATCGGGCGTCCCGGATGCGGTCGAAGCCGACCCCGACGCCAAGGAGGCTTCCAGAAAAAGCCCGGAGCTTTCAAAGGCATTTTTGACGTCGCCGCCGGTCAGGTTTTGATCGAGGCTGGAGCGTTGGGCCAAGACCTGCGCCACCGCCTGTTGTAGCGCCGGCGGCAGGCCGCCCGACGACGCGACCACGCCGAGATTGGCGAACAGCGGCGCCAGGCTTCCCTGCTGCGTTACCGCCGTCTGCACCGCCGCGGAGACCGCCGATCGTTCAAGCGCGGTCAGCGCGTTGACGGACGGGACCGCATTCACCGGCGGATTCGCTACGGCACCGGCATTCCCTGCGGGCGCAAGGGTTGCTGGAGCAAGCGTCGCACCCGGCGCCAGCGTGACGGTATCCGCGGGCGCGGCGCCGGTCGCCGTAGCGGCGCCCTGCCCGACCACCGCGAGCCGGATGCCGTCTGGCGTCTGCGATACCGCCAACTGCAAGTTCTGGCCGGCCTGCAGCGGAACTTCCGAGAGAACATCGATTGACAGGTTGGCGATCGCGATCTGCACGAGATTATCCGCGAGGATCTTCAGCACTTGGGCGTTGATCACGGTGCCCGGCTGCAGCACGACACCGGACACAGCCCCCTGGGCCGTGATTACCGGAACGGTCGGATTGACGGATATCGGCATGATGGCGGTCTCGCTGAGCGATGAACGCTAGCCGAACGACGTAAACCTCTCGTAATTTTGCTCCTTCGACCTTTTAAAGCCGGGTATAACCTGACGCTAAGTTGCTCATATTGCTATTAAATTATGCCCGGCGACGTAAACTAAGGAGGTGATTAAAACGCCATATGGTGGCCATGAGGGGTCAAAAAACCTTACACGGAGGAGGCCAACGAGATGCCGAAACTGACACTTCAACGAGAAGGCCATAGCCAGGTTGAAGGCTCCGGACCCATCCGGTAGGGCCGCGCTGCATTGGGACACTGAGTTGCGCGGCTTCGCTCTGCTGTGCTCCGGTAAGAGCAACCAGAAAAAGTTTATTGTGCAGCGCGACATTCGCGGTAGGAGCGTCCGGATCACTTTGGGCTCCGTCGCTGAGGTGACGTTCGCCGAGGCGAAAATCATGGCTGCGGAAAAGTTGATTACGCTGCGGCAAGGGGTCAACCCGAAGCACCGGGCCGCACTAAATCCAACTCTTCGAAGTTGGCTGAACCGCTACCTGGAACACCGGACCGACTTGCGCCCTGGTTCGGTCCGCACCTACAGAACCGTTGAGCGGACCCTCGCGCCCTGGATGGATTTGGAATTGCATCAGATCAGTGGCGACATGGTCGAGACGATGCACAAAAGGTTGGCCGCTATCATTGGCGTTAAGAAAAATCGCTACACCGGAGAGGCCACCGCCAATTTCGCCATGAAGGTTCTGCGCGCGACATGGAATTTTGCTTCTGACCGCGTGCCTGATTTGCCGCCCAACCCGGTGCGCCGGTTAAAGCGCGGCATGTTCCCGGAGCCGCGCCGCACCCGCTACGTTAGCGCGGAACAACTGCCCGTGTTCTATAGCGCCGTACAGAAACTCGACAACCCAATTGTACGTGACTTTATTCTGTTGTTGCTGTTCACCGGGCTGAGACGCGGAGAAGCCGCCAGCTTGCGCTGGGTTGATATTGATTTTACCGAGCGCGTGATCCGCTTGCCGGCGACCGCGACAAAAGCCAAGCGCGCGCTCGATCTGCCGATGAGTGATTTTGTAGCTGACCTGCTAGTGGCGCGGCGGGCATTGGGTAATGCTCAGTATGTGTTCCCCGGCCGCATTGGCGGTCGTCATTTGTCGGCCAACGTCAACGCTTGGGCGGATATTGCGGCGCTGTGCGGGATCACGGTCAGCGCGCACGATATGCGCCGAACATATGCCACTGTAGCGGGCAACACCGAGATAGCGCCCTTCGCCTTGAAGGCTCTGCTCAATCACAGCGTCGGCAGTGACGTCACCGCTGGTTACATCGTTTCCATGCCCACGCTAAAAGAGGCGGGCCAAAAAGTTTGCGACCGAATGAAAATGTTGTGCAGCGTGAATGTGGTCAGCGGCGACAACGTAAAGCGTCTTGGGGAAAGAAAATAACATTTTTAATTTAGGGTGCCCGGTAGTATATAGCGGGTAAGGACCCCGACTTAATCGGCGGCCATAAAAAGCTTTTCACACACAGGAGTAATCCCATCCCTCTTTACCTCGCTCGGGTCATCCCGCGCGACAGGGAGCTCTTGTTATGAAAACGAAGAACCCGCGCAAGCGCCGCACCACCGGCCATCACATTGATCGCCGCGCCGCCCAAATTAAGCTACTGCCGGAAGCCGCCGAAGGTCCGGATGATCTATTGACGACACGCGAAGTAGCTGCATGGTTTGGAACTAGCGTGCAATGGGTCGAAATCGGCCGTCATCGCGGCTATGGGCCGCCATTTCAAGAATTGTCTCCGGGCACGATCCGCTACAAGCGCAGCACGCTGCTGCGGTGGTTGTCGGAACGCGAACATACCCACACCGCGAAATTCCGTGAGCCGCCGCAGGCGGAGGCGTGAGCGGTGAAGGAGCTTGTCCCTTGGTTTGAGAAGCCCGTACCACGGGCAGCGGTCGAGCGCATGACACTTAAGCTGCGCGGTCGTTTTCCCGCTGCCTTTACCTGGCCGCCGCGACCATTGATGATCGACATCTACTACCCCATCGTCCGCGTACTGTACCCCAAAGACGATAGAAATTTTGATATGTCGCCACAAGGTTTGGCGCTGCGTGAGGCATTGCATCAATGGACGCATGCGCCGGAATATCTCGCGGCGGAATTGCTGAATGCGCCACGCTTCGATCTGGATGGCGAACAGGCAGGCAAGGTCACGCTAGCGAATGCCATTTGGGCAGCCGGGGAAATTGTGAGGCAGAAAAATTTGCGCCGCTCTCAACTTAAGATAGTAAAGTAGGCCAAACAACAATCGGCCCCTGCTTCATCCCTGAAAGGAAGCAGAGGCCGGAAGGAACGCCAAGCCGGTTGGTGAGACCGTAACCCAGAGACCGATGCAAGAGGAGCCCTGGATGCTCGATATTAGCTCTTCCCGTGAAACTTGGAAACCCCCTGCCAAATTGGCCGCCTATCTGGCGCGCATCGGTGCGGAAGTCCGCAATTTCCGCCGCTACGTTGTTAAGCGGGAGGGCAAGGACCATTACCATTACGACGCGACAGTGATCCGCGTTGAAGATGGCGTGATCATCTGTCCCGATAAAAAATATGAACCGACCGATGAAGAGCGCATCCATATTGAAGCTGAGATAGCGGCGCAGATTGAACTTAAGCTATGGCCGCATTCCATCACTGCCCACAGCGCTGACGCCCTGCGCGACATGCTCCCCAAAGATGCCGTGCTGTACGAGTACCTTACCGAGAACGGCAAGGAGATCAGCTTTGTACAACAGCGGGTAGTGGACGATACTTTAAAGAAGCGCGATTTGCCCTGGTCATATTGGTCGGACGGCCACTGGCGCATGATGGAGCCCGACACCGCCCTGCCCTTGTGGGGGTTAGAAAAGTTGCGCGATGCGGCCAAGATATTCATTCATGAAGGCGCCAAGGGCGCGTTGGTGTGCAGTGATCCTGATCATTGGAAGGATCACCCTTGGCGTGATGAGCTCTGTGGCTATGGCATTGCCCACCTCGGGTGGCCCGGTGGCGCGCCAAACCCGCACCGGGTAGATTGGTCGCCGATCCAAAACTTCTCGCGCCATAGACGCGTGATACTTGTCGGCGATCACGACATATCCGGCAATAACGCCGTGCCGCAGATCAGCCGACTGATCCAGCGCCAATGCGAAGCGATAAAATTCGGCAAGATCTTTCCGGAGCACTTTGATCTGGCCGACCCTTGGCCGGCTGGCAACACCACCCCATTCTCTGATTGCTTGCTTAGCGCCACATGGGCCACCCGCAAGGTGGGGGATCATTTTGAACTGCGGGAAGAATTCGAAAGCCAATGCAATTGTGTCAATAAGCCTCAAGTGTTCATCCACCATAGCCGTCCGGACCGGCTCTACACAGACAGGGAGTTCAACGGCAAATTCAGCCCGTTTAGTGACGTCAAGAATTTAACTGCCCTGCTCCAGAAGAGCTCCCACGCACAATGCGAAGCCTTGGCGTTTGAGCCCGGCTTGCCTACCGGCAGCATCGCGCTGAAAAATGAGGGTCATGTCTATAATGCCTATCGTCCGGGTAGCATAAGGCCGGTGGCTGATGATCTGACGCCGTGGTTTTCATTTCTGGAGCATCTGTTCCCGGTGGCCGAGGAACGCCGCAACGTGCAGCGCTGGATCGCCACCTTGGTCGCGCGACCAGACATTAAGATGCGCTACGGCGTGTTGTTGATAAGCGAGGCGCAAGGCGTGGGCAAGGATACGTTGATATCCGGCGTGATAGCCCCATTGCTCGGGCGGCATAACGTTAGCACACCGAGCGAGGAACAACTTATTGAAAGCGCGCACAACGGTTGGGCGTACAATAAGCGGTTGATTTACGCCAACGAAATCTATCAAGGCCATAGCTCTAAGGCATACAACAAGCTGAAGAACATCATTACTGACGACGTGATCGATATCCATCTCAAATATCTTAATGCCTTCCCGCTACGCAACTGGTCTCACGTCATCGCCTGCAGTAACTCGTTGCGAGCCTTGAAGCTGGACAAGGGTGATCGGCGTTGGTTTTTGCCTAGCGTGAGCGAGAACAAGCATGATGAGGCATATTGGAATGAACTTTATGCTTGGCTGGCTGGCGATGGTCTACCGGCCATTATGCACTGGGCTATTGAGTTCGTGAAAGAACCGGAGAATGTCGTAAACACCGGCGAGTATCCGCCGCCGACTGCCCGCAAGAAAGAAGTCACCACAGCAGCGCAGTCAGATGGAGAACGGTTTGTCGCTGAGCTAGGTGATAGGTTAAAGCGTCATGATGGTCCGGCCTTGATGCGGCTCGACTATGTTAAGACATGGCTGAGTTTCAAGAAGGCGGCATTCAATCCGCAAAAATATCACAACGAGAATTATCTTGAGTCAGCCGAGACCATCGCTAGCGTTTTGCGTGGCTGCGGGCTCGTGAGCCCCAAACTCCCCAAGACCGACAATCATCCGGAACGGGTTAAGCAGTACAGGACGAAGGACAGTCCCTTGTTCAGGGTCATAGCCAATTACACGATTGATCCGGATGCGCCGTGGGCGGCCCTTGAACCATTATGCTTTAGGCCGGAGGACGTATGGAAATGGGAGGATGATTTGTACTGATATTGGTCCAGTTTCGGTTTCGGTTGACCCCCCCATTTTCTAAAACTTTATATAGTACCCCCTCTCTCTCTCTTTCTCTCGCGCGTAATAGTTATAGAAAATGACCCCCCTAACCGAAACCGAAACTGGGAAACATTGAGAAATTTTCGATGCCCAAGCCTAAGCCTACCGCCGCCGCCCGGCAAAAGCGGTTCCGTGCCCGTGTGCGGCGGGGCGAAATCTGCCTGACTGTGGCGGTCCGGCCGGAGCTTATAGAAATGCTCTTGCGGAGTGGGCCGGGAGACCGCTCCAATCTGGCCGAAAAGCTAGTCAGTCTTCTTGTTCAGTCATACATCCGGAAGATTTCGTAGCGCGTTACGACGCCGCCAAAATTCCTGGCCTAAAGTTCCGAGCGGTTTTTAGCGTTTGGGATTTTTTACACATGAACAAAACCGCCGAAGTATCAGATTTTGTTTTGCCGTGGGATCATCTGATCGAGCGCAGGAGCTTCTGCCGGGCAATTGCCGCGCTCGTGTTAGCGGAGACTCAACGCGGCAACCCGCGCCAAATTCTTCGTGGTGCGTGGCCTGACGACGCGCGGGCCGCATTGATCCTGCGCGGTGCTGTTAGTCCAACGGATACCTCTAGCCTGCCCGGCCAAGTGGCGATCTCCACGTTGCGTTCACTCAGCCCGGTGAGTGCGGCGTGGAGATTGTTCAATCACCCATCCGCCTTGCGCTTGTCGCTGGATGGAATTGCAACCATTAGCCTCCCGAACACCGGGCAGTTGCCTGTCGTGCCTACCTTCGTGATGGAAGGCGGCGAGATGCCGGTGCTCCAATGGGCGCTCGGTAAGACGACGCTGGGTCCCGTACGCAAAATGGCCGCCATCGCCGCCGTAAGCAATGAACTAGATAATGCCGGACCCGAGAGCGCGGCAGCCGTCATCGGAAGAATTCTGTCAGACGCTACCGCGAGAAGCATTGACTTTGCGTGCTTCGACGCCAACCCAGCCTCAGCACTTCGGCCAGCTGGCTTACTTTTCGGCGCCAGCCCGATCAATCCCAGTTCAGCCGCCAACCCGACAGACGCCATGATAGAAGATCTAGCTAATTTGGCAGGTGCAGCGGCGGGTGAAGGTCTAGACGCCTCCGACATGGTGTATGTGGCGAGCGCGAAAGCAGCGGCGATCATAAAATTACGCGCAGGACCAAAATTTGACAGTGAAGTTTTGGCCTCCAATGGCGTTCCCGACAAGATGGTCATCGGCATTTGCCCCGCAGGCATAGCGTCAGGCTACCAAGGGCCGGTGCGCGTACAAACGTCACGCGAAACGCTGTTGCATATGGAAGACACCATGCCCAGCCCCTCGTCACCCTCCGCCAAGAATATGTTCCAGATAGACGCCACCGCGATCCGCGTCATCGCTGAGTGCGCGTGGGCAGCGGCACCGTATGCGGCCCAAGTAGTAGCGAATGTGGCATGGGTGAAGCCATGAAGTACAGCCCGGATGAAGTGCGGCGGACAATGCAGCAGACGCGCGACAACCTCGAACGGTTGCGTGATCTTGAGGTGTCTCCGGAGCCGTTGCTGGTCGAGAAGGAATGGAGCGTGCCGGAAAAACTCGGGTTACGTGAAAACCCTAGTTTAGTAAAACTCGACACCGAACCTGCAGCCGCAGCCGTGGCTGCACGTCTCGATGCTCATTTAGCCGTCATGGCGCAGATACTGCCTGCGATCGAAGCATTCATGAAGAATGTCAATGAGGATCGCGCTGCGCAGCAGAAGAAAAACAAATCGCTCGAACAAAAGCTAGCGGACACGCACAAGGCATTGGGCAACGTGCATCGACGTTTGGCGGATCAGGAGCGCAGCTTCGATCTCCAACTTCGCAGCGTTCAGCTAGCGCACCAAAACGACATGCTCACCTTAGGTGAAAATCTGCGCGATCTTCGCATCAAACTCGACCAAGCGAACGCGACCAACGACCAGTTATGCCGGACCATCGCAAGTGATCGGGAGCTCGTGTATGGCTACGGCTCCCAATGATATCCTGATCCAGTCCCGCCTAATTGAGCTCGAATGGCTCTGTGATGCATCGTGGCAAGCGTTTGAGCGTGGTGAGCCGTGGCTCATGCCCGGCAACTCGAACGGTCCGGCCCTGCTATCACTCAGCGAGGCGTTAGCCCTCCTGCGATATTCACCACCAAGATCACCTTTGGTTGACTACATCCGCGGGATACGGACTAGCAAGGACAAGCAACGATGACTGCAATGCACGGCTCTATCCCTTCCGCAAAGAAGTCTACGCCAACGGCAAAAGCAATCTGCATCGCGCGTCAGTACAACAACGACAAAGCTGGGGGAAAGGTAGTCGAGGCAAAGTTGTCGGGCCGGGGGGACCCTTAAAAATCCGGCGTCTCATGGCGCCCTGTCGGCCCGCAAGGTGAGATGATGTAAATTTGTATTTTTCCGTGTTGGTCGGTCGGTCAAACTAGGTAAGGAATAGGTAGATGGCACAACGAGGTCGAAAGTCAGCTAGTAAGATCGTTCCATTTCCATCTCGCCAACACATCGTGGAAAATATCGCGCTCGCACCATCGCACTTCTCGCCTGAGGACAAGAAGCTCTTTGACCGTCTCGCCACAGAATACGACATTCGCGATCATGCAGCCGCCGCCATTCTCGAGATCGCCGTGTCTAGTCATGCGCGTGCCCGCGTCTGCCGCGAGGCAATTAAGAAGGACGGCCTAACGGTCGAAGGTCCCAATGGCATTAAGGCTCATCCGCTGATCGCGCAGGAGCGTAGCGCGCATCAACAAGTGTTGGCGGCGCTGCGGCGGTTAGGAGCGACCATAGATGGCTGATCAAAATCTCAAAGTCCATATTACCCCACGAGCCCGCGCTATTCATGCGCAGTTGAAGGCCTGCAAGAACCCTAACACGCGTATTGAGCTAGAGGTAGCGCTGCACGCGGCTGTCGGCCTTTACCCTTGGCAACATTTTCCCATTGAAGATTTGTTGGCGGAATTAGAACATGAGCCGTCAAGGCGAACGCGTGTGTAGCTTCTTAAACGGCGTAGCCATTGTGGCGGCCGTGAGTTTTGCTCTCTTGCTGGTGCTTTAGCCGCTACCCGCTGCCCGCTAGCCTTTGGCCCGCGTCCCACCCGGCCCGCCGCCTCCGCTCCCCCGCCCTTACCCTTGGCCCGCCCCAAAAATGCGCCGTAGGCCACGCTACGCGACTACCTAAGGTAGTTTCTCCAAACTGATACCCTCCCAGTTTGCAGCAAATACTGGCTTTTTCGAGTTTAAAACCGCAGTAATATCAAGGGTTTATGGGACGTATATACTAGAAATAAGGCTCCTTATATAGTATTAGGGCCGCAAAATACTGCTGTTGGAAGGTTTTGCGGCCCTTGGTACAGTTGTCGCTAAGTAAAGATGGAGAATAGGTGATGAAGAAGGCGGTTAAATGGGATGATGCCGTGCGCCAGAGCAAACTGCTGGCCCAAGCCGAGCATGATTTAAAAATGCATCTCGGCGAACAGGTCGATCAAATGAGCGATGAGGACTTGTCTAAATATGCAGAGGCTATCGGGACTGATCTCTCGTTCCTGAAAGAATGTCGAGCTCTGTATCGCGCGGCTGCTGAGGTCTATCCTGTTTTTGATGATGATGATGAACTGCTCGATGAGGAACTCGAAGAGGAGGATGAGTGATGAGCAATCGCAAACAAGTGATGATGGTAGTTGCCGAAGCGGAGCAATCAGAAGGCCGTGACAAAGATACCAGAACAATTCTCGCCAAATATCCAGCATTGGCGGCGGTCCCGATGCCAATCTCGATTGGCGGTGTACCTGCCCACAGAAGTTTTGTCCTGTGGTTGGAAGAAGAAAACGATGACGGCTATAGGACTACTCAACTTGAGATTGAAGTAAGAGATGGCTTCATTGCTGAGCCGCTGGCGCGCGACCTAAGAGCTTGCGGGTACAGGGCCGAAGTTATAACGGCAGAAGAGCACGACAAGCGGCAAGGCATAGAGACGGAGCATTAATCATGGCCGACATCCAGTCACGATCAAAGGGAGGTGCGTGATGAGCAATAACCTACAGGACAGATGGATACATATTCTTGAAGGGGAATATAGTTTGTGCGGACAAATCGCCATGGCGGTTGGATCTAATCATATCCTGATCAAACACGTAGGCGCAGAACTAACATCATATGAACTTAGATCGCTTGAACAGCTTTGTTCTGATCCGAACGGTGAACGATATGTAAGCATCTTCGATACTGAAGCGGAGTTGGATGCTTGGTTGGCATGGATGAGTGACGATAATAAGCCACGCATAGTGAGAATGCCAACGAGGGAGTAAAGAGGCTTCAATCGTAACGTTACGATTGAAAATCGGGATTTTGTCGATGGTTAGAGACCGAGAGTATGACAGCAATGCAGAGCGCCAAAAGGCATATCGCGAGCGACAAAAAGAGAGGTTGGAATATCTTGAGCGCTGGGTGGCTCGAAGGACAAGGGGAGCGACGATCAATGACGCAAGAGTGGTCAAATTGAAGAAACTTCTGGGGATGCTTATGAGCGATAGCGCCAACGAAAGGAGCAACGCAGCAACGAAAATCAAAACAGAACTGAAACGGATGAAGAAAACATGGGACGATATCGAGATAACGATACATGATGAGTAATATTTCAATCGTAACGTTACGATTGAAAAGGGATGATGAGAACATGCGCTATGCAGATCGAATATATTACACCAATGCAGATCGACAGCGCGCGCGTCGTGGCCTGCGGTTAGTTCGCGACTGCCGTTTATGCAACGGCCTTGGGCGCGTCTACAGACTAGGCGAGCCCGCCAAATTTTTCGGGGCGCACACACGCGTCGCCCTGTGCAAGTCATGCTGGTCGGAGGTATTGCCTTTGATCCGACCATTGCGTGAAGTGTATAGAAACCAAAGGCGATTGAAGGAGAAGTTAAATGGCCAGACGTAAAAGACGCCCTAAGCGAGACCCTACTATGGACCGTATCTGCGAAGGTTTTGCGAACATTTTTGACGGGGTGATGAATAAAACAATCAAACCCAAAAAAGCCGTTCGCTTGATCAAGAGCCTTAACAAAGCGATCAACGAGGAGAAGTTAAATGGCTAAGCGTAAAACAGCACCACTCACAATCGACAATGATAACGGCGAGCCTGTTGTCAGTCGCATACCCGCACTACAGCGAGATAATCCTCTGGAGGGCATCGCTGAAGGATATGCGAACATCTATGATGGGCTGATGAATAAATCTATCGATCCCAAAAGTGCCGGTCAGATGAACACATCTTTGCGCGGCAAACTACAAACTCATCAAGCTGGATTTGACATCGGGCAACGGGCGAAGCTGGGTGATGAATTTGTAAGAAACTATGCCGCGAAGTTGCTGGGCATCGTGAGTGCGCCTCCGGCAGCTATCGAAGATGATACGGCGTCAACGAAGACGACCAAGAAAAAAGCCCCAGTGATCTAATCACTCGGGCTCTCTTTGCTTCACCTTTGGCCTTGGGGCTGCAACCCCAAGGTCTTTTTATATCAGACCCCGGATCGTGTCCATAACCTTCTGACCTGTAGACACATCCGCCAGAATTTCGAAACATCCATATTCATGGCTGCCGCTCCCGCACGCACCTGATCGCTCCTCTTATCGCCAGCATTAGCTATTTTGGTCATCTCGTCGAAGACGCGATTTAATTGTTCCTGTGATAGCATTTCATCACGATCCATTTGCCTTGGCCCTTCATTAGATGCGGCGGCCGATGGCCTTGAACGGTAACCAGTCATGGAACTAGACATGGCAGCAAGGCCGCAGGCCATCTTTCTGTGAGCCGATCCCGCCGCTGACCGACATCATAGACCCTCGCCGCGCAGGCAGTCAGGCCCCGCACTGTGGCGGGTTGGCGGACGGTTTAAGGTGAGGTCTCAAAAAACGCGGGGCCGCGTTTTTACATGGCCGGTAGGGGTCAAATTACCTTAAACGGCAACTCTCCGCAGAAAGGTGAAATGCCGGTTAGCCCTGCTACACAACAACAACTCGCGGTCCGCTGGCCGTAACGACGTAAACCTCTCGTTAACCGACTGCGCGCGATGCGCCTGAAGTGAGAATGCCGGCGGCGGCTTTGAAATCGACCAGCCGCGCCGCGCGGCGGGCGGCGACCTCTTCATCGACGCCCCATTGCTCGATGTTCCAGTCCTCGTCGACATGCGCAGCGCTCCAGACCTGATCCGGATCAAGTACGCCGTGCAGCAGCGCCAGGGCGAGCAGCGCGGAGCCGGTCAATGTGGTGACGACATGTAGCGCCGCGATCGACCAGGGATCCGCCGGAAATGTCCTGCGCATCGCGGCAATGGCGGAATCCGGCTGGCGGACATGCACGATTCCCTCGGCCAGAATGAAGTGGGCGCCCCGCGTATCCGCCGCCCAGAACAATACCGGATCCCAGAGCGCGGCCTCCCGCGCCACCAGCGCCTCCGGATGACCTGCGCGATAGAACAACAGATCAGAGCCAAGGTATTTGGCGACGTCGTCGGCGACGGCCTCGACCCGGTCGAGAACGGCATCGACGCTGTTTCCGAACCGGGTCAGCGGCATGGTCAGGGGATCGATGGTTTCCTGCTGGGCTTCCCATTCCGCCGCCATCGCATCGGCAATCTGGCGGGTCGGCCCGACCAGCGCACGACCGGAGGGGGTGCGGATCGGCTTGTCGTCGAGGGTAATGACAAATCCGTCCGGCGATTCGGCCACGCCGGCACGGGTGTAGAAGCGCTTGCGACGCGGCGCGCGCGTGGTGCGCCGGACCGCTTCCTCGGCATCGAGCGGAGATTTTCCGGCAACTTCGTCGAACAATTCGCGCATGCGGTTCTTATACCGCTTTTGAGCGAGGTCGACACTAGTCGTTCACGGCTTCCGATAGATCACCTCGCCGGCGCGAATGGTGTAAGCGACGTTGGCGAGATTGCGAATATCGGCCACGGGGTCGCCATCGAGGACCGCGAGATCGGCGTCAAACCCTTTCTCGACCTTGCCCTTCTTCGCAACCTTGAAATACGCGGCAGGATTGGTCGTGAGCGAGGCGAGGATTTGTCGTTCCGAGAGCGCCCGGTGCATGAGTTCGTATTCGATCGACGTGTCATAGATGGTGGTGAAGCCGACGTCGGTCCCAAACAGCACAGGGCTGCCGTTTTCCGAAAATGCCTTGAGCTGACTGACGCCGGAATCGACCAGCCGGGCGGACAACGCGGCCCCGCCGATCGTTTTTGCAAACAGAGAAAGCGTCGGGATCAATGCGGTCCGCTGCGATTTAAATCGCGCCAGCTGCTCGGGGCTGTAGCCCTGTTCTCCCGGCGTGATGTGAGCCAGCACATCAACGCCGGCCTCGATCACCGTCTCCAGACCCGTCCTGTTTTGCGGGTGGGCGAACACCGGCTTGCCCTGGGCATGTGCGGCTTCCACCGCGGCCCTGGCGATCGCCACGTCCATATTCACCACAGCCTTGTCGCCCATGTAGACGCCGGTGAAGAGCTTGATACCATCGAGACCCATTCCGAGATAATTCCGCGACATTTGCGTGGCTTCGTCGGATGTGGCGGCTTCGGGAAGTTGCAGTTCAGCCGGCAGATAGACGGGATGCCCGCCCTTCGGGAAAATGCTGCCGGCAAAGAAGATATTCGGACCCGGCACTTCGCCGGAATTGATGCGCTGGCGCAGCGGCAACGAATCCCTCGGGTCGGAACCAAGATCCCAGACAGTGGTGAAGCCCCATCGGGTCAGCATCTCCTGCATGTGTTCTTCCAGGGGTGCTGCCGGCGCGCTGGCGGCATTTTTCCAGACCGCTTGCGTGAAATGAACATGACTGTTCCAGAATCCCGCAACAACGGTCTTGCCGGTACAATCAATCACACGGGCATCGGGGGGAACCGGAACGTCCCTACGGCTGCCGATTGCCGTGATGACGCCACCGGAGATGACAATGACCGCATCGGGGAGCGGCGCGGCGTCCGGCGACGCATAGACACTGCCTCCGAGCAGGACGAGCGTCTGCGCATCCGCGATGACGCTGAAGCACCCGAATCCGCCAAGAAGAAAACAGCAAAGCGCAACACGAAGCCAATTCCCAATCATGGGCGGATCCTTTGAATGCTCACGGGCAGCAGGCTGCCAGGACAGACGGGAACCGAGCGATACCTGACCGGTTTGCCCTCGACTTGATCGTTGTTGCGGCTTCCTAATGAAATCAATGGTGGCGCGTGGCGTCATGCGCCGAGATTATTCTTCCGGCGCATTCTCGATCGGATCGAACCGGTCGGCCTCGAGACCGAGCAGGTTCCACGATTGCAGCATATGCGGCGGCAAGGGCGCGGTGGCGTCGATAAATCCGCCGCGCGGATGCGGGATCACGATCCGGCGCGCCAACAGATGCAGCCGTTTCTGCAGGCCGCCCGGCAGCTGCCAGTTCTCCTTGTTGAAATATTTGGGATCGCCGACGATGGCGTGGTCGATATGCGCCATATGCGCGCGCAATTGATGGGTGCGCCCGGTGACCGGCTTCAACGAAACCCAGGCGAGCTTCTGCGCCGACGTCTCCACGACCGCGTAATAGGTCACGGCGTGGCTGGCGCCCTCGTCGCCATGCGCTGCGATCCGCATGATGGTATCGTCTTCGTTCTCTTCCTTGGCGAGATAAGTCGAGATACGGCCCTGCTTCGGCTTCGGCACGCCGGCCACCAGCGCCCAGTAGATCTTGCGCGCCGAGCGATGGCGGAACGATCCGGTCAGCGCGGTCGCGGCAAATCGCGTTTTCGCGATCAGCAAACACCCCGCCGTTTCCTTGTCGAGCCGATGCACCAGCCGCGGTTTCTGCCCCTTCGCATCGCGCATCACCTCCAGCATGTCATCGACATTTCGCGTGATGCCGGAGCCGCCTTGCACCGCCAGCCCAGCGGGTTTGTTCAGCACCATCACATCCGCGTCCTCATAGAGGATCATGTCCTTGAGCGCGGCAAGCGTCTTCGTCGCGGCTTCCGAAAGTTCGCCAGCGACCTTGGGCGCATCGAGCTTGAGCGGCGGAATGCGGATGCTCTGGCCTTCTTCGATCCGGTCCTTGCTGTCGGCGCGCTTGCCGTTGACCCGCAGCTCGCCTTTGCGGACGATGCGCTGGATGTGCGAGAACGACAAACCAGGAAAGCGCGCCTCCAGAAAACGGTCGACGCGCATGTTGTTCTCGTCCGCGGTCACCACCACGGTCTGAACTTTGGTCGGAAGCGGCGCCGGCTCGATGACGGCCTTGGCTGGTTCTTCGGCAAACGGTGCGGGCCGCGGCGTCGAGGCGGCAAACCGTGCGGGCTTGCCGCCGGGCCGATGCGACTTTGTCTGCAACTGCGAGCGCTCAGCTTGCGATCCCCGATACGGACGCGCGCCCTTCGGGCGGTCACCCGTAGTGCGTTTCGCCAGTGGTCTCTTGACGCGACGGCTCATCGTGGTGGTGGCTCCGGAGGTAAAGCTTTGGGTAGCGCAAAAGCCGCGAATTGTCACTGCGAAATCTGGCTATTTGGGCTTCCACCGGCCTTAGCGGGTCTCATGGTGACGAACAAATCTCGTGCCCCGGACGCGGCGCAGCGCCCTTCGCGGCGCGCCGCTGAGCCGGGGCCCATACCGCCCGCGATGGGTCCCGGCTCTGCGTCGCGTCACGGCGTGCCGCGTCGCGTCCGGGACAAGAAGCATCCTATTTCGATCCCCGCTCCCTTCGCAGCTTCGCCCAGTAATCCAGCCGCTTGCGGATTTCGCGTTCGAAGCCGCGATCCGGCGGATCGTAGAAGGTCTGGCGGCCCAGCGCTTCCGGGAAATAGTCCTGCCCCGAAAAGGCGTCCGGCGCGTCGTGGTCGTAGTGATAGTTGTCGCCATAGCCTTCGGACTTCATCAATTTGGTCGGCGCATTCAGCACATGCTTCGGCGGCAGCAGCGAACCGCCCTCCTTGGCCGCGCGCATCGCCGCGCCAAACGCCTTGTAGGCGGCATTCGATTTCGGCGCGGTGGCGAGATAAATCACCGCCTGCGCGATCGCCAGTTCCCCTTCGGGATGGCCGAGGAAATCGTAGGCATCCTTGGCGGCGTTGCAGATCACCAGCGCCTGCGGATCGGCGAGCCCGATGTCCTCGACCGCCATGCGGACCACGCGGCGCGCCAGAAACAGCGGATCCTCGCCGGCGTCCATCATGCGTGCCAGATAATACAGCGCCGCATCGGGATCGGAGCCGCGCACCGATTTATGCAATGCCGAGATCAGATTGTAATGTCCGTCGGCGGACTTGTCGTAGATCGGCGCGCGGCGCTGCAGGATGTCCTGCAAGGCTTCGGCGCTGAAAATCTCGGCCTCGCGCGCGGCGCGCCAGACCTCCTCGGCAAGCGTCAGCGCCGCGCGTCCGTCGCCGTCGGCCATCCGCACCAGCACCGCGCGCGCCTCCGCATCGAGCGGCAGCTTCTTGCCCTCGACGGTCTCGGCATGAACGAACAGCTTCTCGACCGCGGCCGGATCGAGCGAATGAAACACCAGCACGCGCGCCCGAGACAATAGCGCCGCGTTGAGCTCGAACGAGGGATTTTCGGTGGTGGCGCCGACCAGCACCACCGTGCCGTCTTCCATCACAGGCAGAAACGAATCCTGCTGCGCGCGATTAAATCGATGCACCTCATCGACGAACAATAGCGTGCCCTTGCCCATCTCGCGCCGCGCGCGGGCGGCGTCGAACGCCTTCTTCAGGTCGGCGACGCCGGAAAACACCGCCGAGAGCTGTTCGAAATGCAGTTCGGTCGCATCCGCCAACAGCCGCGCCACCGTGGTCTTGCCGGTGCCGGGCGGACCCCAGAAGATCAGCGAACCCAGCGTGCGCGTCGCCAGCATGCGCGTCAGCGCGCCGTCCGGTCCCAGGATGTGATCCTGCCCCACCACATCGGACAACGCGCGCGGCCGCAGTCTGTCCGGCAAAGGGTGCGGGGCATCGTGATCCATGCCCGCCGCGGCGAACAGGGTTTTGGCTTCGCGTGGTTGCTTCGGGCTCATCCGCCGAGCGTGACGTTGATCTGCTGGCCGCCGCGCACCAAGGTGATGCGCCAGATCCGGGCGGCATCGCGCGTCGCCTTTTCGAGATCGCTGGTCCTGGCGATTTTCTGATTGTTGACCACCAGAATGATGTCGCCCTTCTGGAAGCCGAGGCTGGCGGCGGTTCCGTCACCTGCCAGATCGGTCACCACTACCCCTTCGATATCGGCATCCAAATGCAGCTCGTCGGCCACCGCGGGCGAGATGTTGGCGACCTTCGCACCCTGCAACGGCGAGCGTGTCGTCAGGACGATCTCGTTACGGCCGACGTCGGGCGCGGTTTCCAGCGGCACGGTGAGCTTCACCGTCTTTCCGCCACGCTGCACATCGATCTGCGACGTGCCGCCGAGCGGGCGGGTCGCAAAGCGGTAATCGAACGCATTGGGATCGTCGACCGTTTGGCCATCGATGTCGACGATCAGGTCGGACAGCTTCAGCCCGGCGCGCGCCGCCGGACTGTTTGGAACCACATTGGCGACCAGCGCACCGCTCGGAAGGTGAAGCCCCATGGTCTCGGCGATCTCCGGCGTCACCGCCTGCAGTCGCGCGCCAAGCCAGGGCCGCTTGACGGCCTTGCCGCCGCTCTTCGCCGAGGCAACGACGACTCGCACCATGTTGGCCGGAATCGCAAAGCCGATGCCCTGGGAGCCGCCGGAGCGCGAGAAGATCGCGGTATTGACGCCGACCAGCTTGCCGGTCATGTCGACCAGCGCGCCGCCCGAATTGCCGGGATTGATCGCGGCATCGGTCTGAATGAAGAACTGGTAGTCGGTGATGCCGACCTGGGTGCGCGCCAGCGCCGAAATGATTCCGTGCGTCACGGTCTGCCCGACCCCGAAGGGATTGCCGATCGCCAGCACGACATCGCCCACCAGGAGTTCATCGGAATTCGCAAAATCCAGCGTCGGGAATTTCTCGTGGGCGTCCTTCAGCCGCAACACCGCCAGATCGCTGCGGCTGTCCTTGAGAACGATCTCGGCCTCGAATTCCCGCTTGTCCGACAGCGAGACCTTGACCTGATCGGCGCCCTCGATGACGTGGTTGTTGGTCACGACCAGGCCGGAGGGATCCACCATCACACCCGAGCCCAGTGAGCGCTGCATCTGTTCCGGCTGCTGGCCGGGCACGCCGAAGAACCGGCGAAAGATCGGATCGTCGAGCAGCGGGTTGCGGTTCTGCACCACCTTGGCGGCATAGACGTTGACCACCGCCGGTTGCACGCGCTGCACGATCGGCGCGTAGGAAAGCCTGATCTCGGCGGGCGATGCGGGCACCCGCCGGTCCTGCGCCAGCGCCGGTGCCGCGACCACCACTGAGATCAACAGCGCGGCCAGGGAGCGAATCAGCGTCATTGTGGAAAATCCTGAAATGGATGGCCTCAGATATAGGCAACAGGTGGCGTCGAGAGAAGGGAAACCGGTACGCGATACCCTAGAGCCTTTTCCGTTCCGATTGGATCGGAACGGAGGCTCTATCTCTTTATTTTGACGCGTTTTCTTCACGCGAACCGGTATCCACTTCGCTGGAAAACGCTCTGGAATTAGGCCGCGTGATCGGGCGCTTTGATGGTCTTTGAGATGGTCTTTGAGATGGCCTTTGGAATGGTCTTTGACTCAGCTCCACAGGACAGCCTCTCCTGATGGCCCTCGCCCCAGGCCTTGAGGGTGTCGATGACCGGACGCAAGCTCTCGCCGATCTCCGACAGCCGGTATTCGACCCGGGGCGGCACCTCCGCATAGACCTTGCGGATCACGAGCCTGTCCTCCTCCAGCGCGCGAAGCTGCTTGGTCAGCATGCGCTGGGTAATGCCGGGCATCCGCCGCCGCAGTTCGCCGAAGCGCTGGGTGCCATCCTGCAAATGATAGAGGATGACGCCCTTCCATTTGCCGTCGATCAGATCGAGGGTCGCCTCGACCGCGCAGCCGGGCTTACGCGCAAAATCTCGCCGTTTCATCCGCTATTTTCCCAATAGTATCCAAATGGGGACTATATCCCCCAATTTACAGTACTTGCCAAATTCGTGCCAGCGCGACAATTAGGCGAAAGGGTAACGCACCAGCAGATGGAGACCATGAGCATGAAGGCCGTCGGATACAAAAAATCGTTGCCGATCGAAACCGCCGAGGCGCTGATCGATTTCGAGACCGCCAAGCCGGAACCGCGCGGCCACGACATCCGTGTTGCCGTGAAGGCGATTTCAGCCAATCCGGTGGACTACAAGGTGCGCAAGCGCGCCGCACCGCCCGAGGGTGAGACCAAGATCCTTGGCTATGATGCAGCCGGCGTCGTCGATGCGGTCGGTCCCGATGTCACTCTCTTCAAGGCCGGCGATGAAGTGTTCTATGCCGGCTCGATCCAGCGCCAGGGCACCAATTCGGAATTTCATCTGGTCGACGAACGCATCGTCGGCCGCAAACCGAAAAGCCTTTCGTTCGCGCAGGCCGCAGCGCTGCCGCTGACCTCGATTACCGCCTGGGAGCTGCTGTTCGACCGTCTCGGCGCCGTGCCCGGCAAAAGCGTCGATCCGCGCACGCTTCTGATCACAGGCGGCGCCGGCGGGGTCGGCTCGATCTTGATCCAGCTCGCCCGCCGCCTTACCGGCCTCACGGTGGTGGCCACGGCAACCCGGTCCGAATCGCAAAAATGGTGCCTCGATCTCGGCGCGCATGCGGTGATCGATCATGGCAAGCCGATGAAGGAGCAGATCGAGAAACTGAAAGTGGCTCCCGTTGCACTGGTCGCTAGCCTCACCTTCACCGACCAGCACTACAAGGCGATCGCCGACTTGATGGCGCCGCAAGGCAAGTTCGGCTTGATCGACGACCCGCCGGAATTCAACATCAGCGTTTTCAAGGGCAAGGCGATCTCGATCCACTGGGAATCGATGTTCACGCGCTCGTCGTTCCAGACGCCGGACATGATCGGCCAGCACATGCTGCTCAACGATGTCGCCGACTTGATCAACAAAGGTGTCTTGCGCACCACGCTCGATCAGACCTTCGGAACCATCAATGCCGCCAATCTCAAGCGGGCGCATGCCTTGCTGGAATCCGGCAAGTCACGCGGCAAGATCGTGCTGGAGGGGTGGTGAAGCATGAGGTGAGCTTGAACCAACGCTTCCGTCATTGCGAGCGAAGCGAAGCAATCCAGAGCAGCAAAGCAAAGCTGGATTGCTTCGTCGCTTCTCTCCTCGCAATGACGGAGGCGGCGAGTTGATTCAACCTCAACTCAAAGAGCGCAAGAAACGCCTTAAATTTTAGGCCATTCGTCAGCATCAAATCAACGCCTGCTGACATCATTCAGTACGGCACTTTGTCGGCCTTTCGCGCCCATGCCTCGAATACCTCCTTCGCGTCGATATGATCGCTTTGCTCCATTTTGATTTTTCGATTTTCGAGAGGCGCGCTGACCTCGCTGTAGAGTGCCGCATCGTCGAAGCCGATATCTGCAGCCGCCTCGCGGCTATTGGCGAACACGATGCGGGATATCCTTGCCCACCAAATGGCGGCAAGGCACATCGGGCACGGCTCGCAGCTCGCATAGATGACGGCTCCCTGCAATGAATGGCTGCCTTGCGCCCGGCACGCGTTTCGGATCGCGTTGATTTCGGCATGTGCGGTCGGGTCACCGTCCGGCACGACCCGGTTTCTTCCCTCGCCAAGCACGCGACCGTCCAGAACAACGACGGCGCCGAATGGACCGCCTCCCTGGCTCACGGATTCGCAGGAAAGCGCGACCGCGCGACGCAGATGGACGTCCGTCATCTAACTGATCCCCGGCTCAGGCGATGGTCTGGACGATGCCGCCCTCGACGCGAAGCGCTGCGCCATTGGTGGCCGAGGCCTCCTTTGAGGCGACATAGACCACCATATTGGCAATCTCGTCGACACTGGCAAAGCGCTGCAGCAGCGAGGTCGGGCGAAATTGCTTGACGAACACCGAGGCCGCCTCCTCCACCGACTGGCCGTTCCGCCTGGCGAGATCCTTCACGAAGGTTTCCACGCCTTCCGACATGGTCGGTCCCGGCAGCACCGAATTGACGGTGACCGCGGTGCCGCGGGTCATCTCGGCGAGGCCGCGCGACACCGCAAGTTGCGCGGTCTTGGAGACGCCGTAGTGGATCATTTCCTTCGGGATGTTCAACGCGGATTCCGAGGAGACGAAAACGACGCGACCCCAGTTGCGCTTCAGCATCCCCGGCAAATAGGCGCGCGACAGCCGCACGCCCGACATCACGTTGACCTCGAAGAATCGCGACCAGTCCTCATCGGGCGTGTCGAAGAAGCCCTTGGGTTCGAAAATCCCGGCATTGTTGATCAGGATATCGACTTCCATCAGCACCATCATCACCGTCTTGCATCCGGCCACCGTCGAGACATCGGCGGCGACGCCCCGGATCTTGGCTCCGGGCACCATCTTGGCCAAGGCGGCAACCGCAGTGTCGACCTTGGCCTGGGTGCGGCCGTTGACCGTGACGGTCGCGCCCGCAGCAGCCAAGCCCCTGGCGATCGCATGACCGATGCCGGTGGTCGAGCCCGTCACCAGGGCCGTCTTTCCCGAAAGGTCGATTTTCATGTGATGTCTCCGTGATCGATGACAGGGATATCGGGAGCGGCGCGCACAACCGCAATCGTGGCCTGCGCAGGGAAGCGTAAACAAAAAAGCGGCGCACCGGGCGCCGCTTTTTGCTGATTATTTCGACGAATGTCAGGCCGCCTCAGCGGCCTTTTCCTGCACCGGGCCGGAATCGAGGCCCTTGGCATCGACATCGCGGTCGACGAATTCGATCACCGCCATCGGGGCGTTGTCGCCATAGCGGAAGCCGGCCTTGATGATGCGGGTATAGCCGCCATGCCGGTCCTTGTAGCGGGTGGCGAGAACGTCGAACAGCTTGCGAACCTGATCCTGGTCGCGCATCTCGCTGATCGCCTGCCGGCGCATCGCAAGACCGCCCTTCTTGCCGAGCGTCACCAGCTTCTCGACGATCGGGCGCAGTTCTTTCGCCTTCGGCAGCGTGGTGACGATCTGCTCGTGCTTGATCAGCGCAGCAGCCATATTGGCGAACATCGCCCGCCGATGCTCGGCGGTGCGGTTGAGCTTCCGATGAACCTTGCCGTGACGCATGATATATTCCTCGATACTGGTGCTGTCGCGACGGCTCGTCGGACAATTTGCTCAGGTGGGCTGCCTGCGTTCGCCCCTTTGTCATTCCGGGGCGCGCGTGAGCGTGAACCCGGAATCTCGAGATTCCGGATCGCCGCTTCGCGACGTCCGAAATGACAAGATCAGTAATGATCCTCGAAGCGCTTGGCGAGTTCGTCGATATTCTCCGGCGGCCAGCCCGGCACTTCCATGCCGAGATGCAGCCCCATCTGGGCCAGCACTTCCTTGATCTCGTTCAGCGACTTGCGGCCGAAGTTCGGGGTGCGCAACATTTCCGCTTCCGACTTCTGCACGAGATCGCCGATGTAGACGATATTGTCGTTCTTCAGGCAGTTGGCCGAACGCACCGACAATTCGAGTTCGTCGACCTTCTTGAGGAAAGCCGGGTTGAAGGCGAGATCGGGAATGACCTCCTGGGTGACTTCCTTGCGCGGCTCTTCGAAGTTGACGAACACGTTGAGCTGATCCTGCAGGATGCGGGCGGCATAGGCCACCGCGTCATCCGGGCTGATCGCGCCGTTGGTTTCGATGGTCATGGTCAGCTTGTCGTAATCGAGGATCTGGCCCTCGCGGGTGTTCTCGACCTTGTAAGAGACCTTGCGCACCGGAGAGAACAGGCTGTCGACCGGGATCAGGCCGATCGGCGCGTCCTCGGGACGGTTGCGCTCGGCGGCAACATAGCCCTTGCCGGCGGCGACCGTGAATTCCATGCGGATTTCCGCGCCCTCGTCCAGGGTGCAGATCTGCAGGTCCGGATTGAGCACCGTGACATCGCCGACGGTCTGGATGTCGCCGGCGGTGACCGCACCCGGGCCCTGCTTCTTCACGACCATGCGCTTGGGGCCTTCGCCCTGCATCTTGATCGAGATATCCTTGATGTTCAGCACGATGTCGGTGACGTCCTCGCGAACGCCCGCGATCGAGGAGAATTCGTGCAGCACGCCGTCAATGTGCACCGACTGCACCGCGGCGCCCTGGAGCGACGACAGCAGGATGCGGCGCAGCGCGTTGCCGAGGGTCTGGCCAAAACCGCGCTCAAGCGGTTCGGCGACCAGGGTCGCAAAACGAGTCGGGTCGGTGCCAGGAGTCACATGGAGCTTGTTCGGCCTGATAAGTTCTTGCCAATTTTTCTGGATCGTCACTGTTTCACCCATTGGCCAGTCGATCTGCGATCCAAATCACTGGCGTTGGAGACCGCGGATCAGTCCGCGTCACATACATCGCAATAGTCATCGCGGGGCGGCCGGGCCGCCCGCGGTCGAAAAAAATCAAACCCGCCGGCGCTTGCGCGGACGGCAGCCATTGTGCGGAATCGTCGTCACGTCGCGGATCGAGGTGACGGTGAAGCCCGCAGCCTGCAGCGCACGAAGCGCCAATTCGCGGCCCGAACCCGGACCGGCCACTTCAACCTCCAGCGTGCGCATGCCGTGTTCCTGCGCCTTCTTGGAGACGTCCTCGGCCGCGACCTGCGCGGCATAGGGGGTCGACTTGCGCGAACCCTTGAAGCCCATCGTGCCCGCCGACGACCAGGCAATGGTGTTGCCCTGCGCGTCGGTGATGGTGATGGTGGTGTTGTTAAACGACGAATTCACATGCGCGACACCGGATGCAATGTTCTTGCGTTCACGGCGACGGATGCGTGTGGCTTCCTTGCCCATTATCAACCTTTCCTGCGATATCAACGCCGCCGTAATGCCAGCGGCTACACCAAAAAAGGCGAGTAGCTGATAGCGAGTAGCGAATGAAAATGATTCGCCACTCTCTGTTCGCTATTCGCTCGCTTACTTCTTCTTGCCGGCGATCGACTTGGCCGGGCCCTTGCGCGTACGCGCATTGGTATGGGTGCGCTGACCGCGCACCGGCAATCCGCGGCGATGGCGCAGGCCGCGATAGCAGCCGAGGTCCATCAGACGCTTGATGTTCATGCCGGTCTCGCGCCGCAAATCGCCTTCGACCAGATAGTCGCGGTCGATCACTTCGCGGATTTGCAACACTTCCTGGTCGCTCAACTGCGACACACGGCGGTCATCGGGGATCTTTACCTTCTCCATGATCTCGGCGGCATTCTTCTGGCCGATGCCATGGATGTACTGGAGCGCGATCAGGACGCGCTTGTTGGTCGGAATATTCACGCCGGCAATACGGGCCACGGACTTCTCTCCTGTCGCCGATCCCTCGCGGACCGGCTGGTTTTTAGCTGTTTCGGGCAGGTGTCCGCAAACGCGAACACGACGCCCTTCCCCTTGGATTCCCCGGGGCCCGGCATCGTCTGAAAAACTATCCGACTGGATACGCGTCTTATTAAAGGATTTAACTTCGTTTCGTCAACCGTCTCTATGCTTTAGCTCGCTTTTTCGTGAGCTTTTTGGCGCTTTTCCCGGCCTTCGCGGCGACGCGGGCCCTGGAACCCGCCGGAACCTTCCGAGCGGGCTTTTTCACCGCCTTGGCAGCCGGTTTGCCGGCCTTGCGGGCGGTCTTGGCGTTCTTCGAGGCACTCTTGCCGGAAGCTGCCGCGCGTTTCCGCGCCGGGTTGGAAGCCCTTCCAGCGGCCTTTTTGGCGGCTTTGGCCTCCACCGCCCCGATCGCAGCCAGAATGCGGTTAATTTCGCGCGTGACGTGCTCGATGGTCATCATGCCATCGACCGTCAGCAGCTTGCGCCGCTCCGAGTAATAATGAATCAGCGGCTCGGTCAGCGAACGGTAACTCGCCAGCCGCTTGGTCAGCACTTCCGGGGTGTCGTCGATCCGCACCTCCTGGCCGCGTGCCCGCATTTCGGCGACCCGGGTTTCAACCCGCTGCAACAGCGCGCTTTCGTTGACGCGCAGCTCGACCACGGCATCGAGCTTGATGTGCTTCTTCTTCAGAAGCTCGTCCAGCGCCTCGGCCTGCGGCACCGTGCGCGGAAAGCCGTCCAGGATGAAACCGTTCGCCGCATCCGGCTGATCCAGCCGGTCGGAAATGATTCCGATCACGATCTCGTCGGGCACGAGGCCCCCGCTCGCCATGACGCTCTGGGCCTGGAGGCCGACCGGCGTCTGCGCCGCTACCGCCGCGCGCAGCATTTCCCCGGTCGAAAGCTGGATGATGCCGTGCTTGTGCACCAACCGCTGGGCCTGCGTTCCCTTGCCCGACCCCGGCGGTCCCAGAAGAATCAATCTCATCGATATGCGCCCCCCGGCTCGGTGAGCGATTGGCCGCGCACCTGTTTTTCAATATCAAGAATAGTGCAAACCACAATTAGCACCGAACTGCCATCCAAATAAAACGGCAACTGCGAATAGCTGAGCAGCACCTCAGGTATCAGGAAAACCGCGGCCAGATAGACCGCGCCAACGCAGGTCGTATAGGACACGACGCGATCGACATGCTCGGCGGTCGGCTCGCCCGGTTCGATTTGCGGGATCACACCGCCATACTTCTTCAGGGAGGCCGCGACATGCTCGGGATCGACAACATAAGCGGTATAGATGAACGCAAGAATGACGATCGCAACCGAGCCCAGGATCATGTGACCGATATGGCCCGGGGCCATCTGCGTGTAGGCCGCGACCAGCCATGGCGAGGTCCAGCCGAAGGCGAAGCCGGCGATCGACAACGGCAGAAGGTAAAACCAGGGAGCCACGACGCTGGGTATCACACCCGAACTATTGAGCTTGATCGACAAATACGATGATTGCGCCGGAAGCAGCCGCTGGCCGAGGGTTCGGGCGGCGAATTCAACCGGCAAGCGGCGGCGCGAAAGTTCAACGAAGACGACCAGTCCAACCAGCGCCACCCAGAACAAGGCAAGCAGCCAGGCGCGCTCGACCGACAACGCCCCTTGCCTGGTCAGTTCGAGCACGGAGGCAACTTCCTGGGGCGTCTTTGTCACCACGCCGGCGAAAAGCATCAACGCCAACCCATTGCCGATGCCGCGCTCGGTGATCTGTTCGCTGAGCCAGACCAGGAACATCGTTCCGCCCGTCAACGTCAGCGTTGTCGACAGCAGAAAGAATGCACCGGGCTCGCTGACGAAATTGGGGACGCTTTGCAGCGCCCCGGCCACGCCGAACGCCTGAAATGCTGTCAGCAATATCGCCAGGCCAAGGGTATAACGCGCGATCTTCCGGCGTCCTGCTTCGCCGCTTCCCGGAAGCGCGCCCAGCTTCGATGACACCATCGAGACCAGCTGAATCAGGATCGCCGCGGAAAGATACGGCAGAATCGACAACGCGAAGATCGAGAATCTGGCACCCGAGACGCCGACGAATCGGTCGCCTGAACTGCTGATGCCGGGAAGTGGAATGTGAGCGCCGAGCCGGTAGATCAGAAGCGCGCCGAGCGTGAAAGCGATCCGGCGCGCCAACTCTGATTTCATCGACGGCGGCCCCGTAACTTCGACTTCCTGATCAGCCCTTCATACTGGTGGGCCAACAGATAACCCTGAACCTGCGCCACCGTATCCATCGTCACGCTGACGACGATCAGCAGCGAGGTGCCGCCAAAGTAAAACGGCACCGCGGCGTAGGAGATCAGAATCTCCGGGATCAGGCAGACGATCGCGAGATAGATTGCGCCCAGCACCGTGATTCGCGAAAGCACGTAATCGATGTATTCGGCGGTGCGCTCGCCGGGGCGAATGCCCGGGATGAAGCCGCCATGCTTCTTGAGATTGTCGGCGGTCTCGGTCGGGTTGAACACGATCGCGGTATAGAAGAACGCGAAGAACACAATCAGCGCCAGATAGAGAATCAGGAACAGCGGCCGTCCATGGCCGAGCTGCGTGTTGATCCACTGAAACCACTCCGGACCCTTGCCAGCGTTGAAATTCGCCACCGTGGTCGGCAGCAGCAGCAGCGAGGACGCGAAGATCGGGGGGATCACGCCCGAGGTATTCAGCTTGAGCGGCAGATGTGAGGACTGGCCCTCGAACATCTTGTTGCCGACCTGGCGCTTCGGATACTGGATCAAAAGCCGCCGCTGCGCCCGCTCCATGAACACGATGAAGGCGATCACCGCGATCGCCATGATGATGACGATCAGAATGAGGCCGGTGGACATGCCGCCAGTTCTGCCGAGCTCCAGCATATTGGCGAGCGCCGAGGGCAGTTCGGCGACGATGCCGGACAGGATGATCAGCGAGATGCCGTTGCCGATGCCGCGCGAGGTGATCTGCTCGCCGAGCCACATCAGGAACATGGTGCCGCCGGTCAGCGTGATCGCGGTCGAAAGGCGGAAGAACAAGCCGGGATCGGCGACGACATTGCCGGCGCCTTCGAGCCCGACCGCGATGCCGTAGGACTGGAACGCCGCCAGGATCACCGTGAGATAGCGTGTATACTGGTTCAGCGTCTTGCGGCCGGACTCGCCTTCCTTCTTCAGCGCCTCGAGCTGCGGCGACACCGTGGTCAGGAGCTGAATAATGATCGAGGCCGAAATATACGGCATGATGTTCAGCGCGAAGATCGCCATGCGGTGAATGCCACCGCCGGCGAACATGTTGAACATGCCGAGAATGCCGCCGGCCTGCGACTTGAACACCTGTTCCCAGATGTGGGGATCGATGCCGGGCAAGGGAATGTAGGTGCCGAGCCGATAAACCAGCAGCGCCCCCAGTGTGAACCAGATCCGCTTTTTCAGTTCTTCGGCTTTACCGAGCGCCGAAAAGTTGAGGTTTGCCGCCAGTTGTTCTGCTGCTGAGACCATGTTTGGCTTTCTCCCGCGCCCCCCGCTGCGATGTCCCCCCGCGCGGGCGGGACATTGAGCAGACGCCGGACATTATTTGGTGCTCGGCTTCGATAAGTCCATCGTCCTGGCGTGCAGATTGCCCGCCGAAGCGGACGATGACGCAGATGTTACGCCGCCTCGCCTTCGTCTTTCTTCGCCGGCGCCAGGATTTTCACCGTGCCGCCCGCCTTCTCGACCGCCGCGATGGCGGATTTCGAGGCGCCGTGAACCTCGATATTCAGCTTGGCCTTGATTTCACCACGGCCGAGCAGCCGGACGCCATCCTTCGAACGTCTGATAACGCGGGCTTTCACCAGCGCCTCGGCGTTGATGGTGCCCTTGGCGTCGAGCGTCTTGGCGTCGATCGCCCCCTGGATGCGGTCGAGGTTGATCTCGGCAAATTCGAGTCGGAAGATATTGTTGAAGCCGCGCTTCGGCAGGCGCCGATGCAACGGCATCTGGCCGCCTTCGAAGCCCTTGATGCGCACGCCGGAACGCGCGGTCTGGCCCTTGCCGCCACGGCCCGCGGTCTTGCCCTTGCCGGAGCCGATGCCACGGCCGACCCGCATGCGCTTCTTGCGCGAGCCGGCATTGTCGGCGATATCGCTGAGCTTCATCGTTGGCTTCCTTTATCCTTGGCGCATGATCGCAAGCGAAAACCCGCTTTTCGGATCATGCCCCCTTATTTCTCGCCGACGACGCGGACGAGATGTTGAACCTTGGCGATCATGCCGCGAACTTCAGGGGTGTCCTGCAGCTCGGTGACCCGGCCGATCTTGTTGAGCTTGAGGCCGATCAGCGTCGCGCGCTGCGAGTGGTGGCGGCGGATCGCGCTGCCGGTCTGCTCGACCTTGATCATCTTTGCGGCCTTGGCCATCGTCATTGCTCCGAGAATTTTTAGTTAGGGCATGATCTTGTCGGAAAACCGGTATCCACTTTTCCGGATCATGCCCGCGTTTATTCCGCCACCACTTCGGCGTCGCCGCCGACACGGCGCGACTGCAGGGTGGAGACCTTGATGTTGCGTCGCGCCGCGACCGAGCGCGGCGAGTCCTGATGCTTCAGCGCGTCGAACGTCGCCCGAACCATGTTGTAGGGGTTCGAGGAGCCAATCGACTTCGCCACCACGTCCTGGATGCCGAGCGTCTCGAACACCGCGCGCATCGGGCCGCCGGCGATGATGCCGGTTCCGGCCGGCGCCGCGCGCAGATAGACCCGTCCCGCGCCATGACGGCCGGCGATATCGTGATGCAGCGTGCGGCCTTCGCGCAGGGCCACCCGCGTCAGGTTGCGCTTGGCTGACTCAGTCGCCTTGCGGATCGCCTCGGGAACTTCGCGCGCCTTGCCGTGACCGAATCCGACCCGGCCCTTCTGATCGCCGATCACGACCAGCGCCGCAAAGCCGAAGCGCTTGCCGCCCTTGACGACCTTCGCCACACGATTGATGTGGACGAGCTTGTCGACGAATTCGCTGTCGCGCTCTTCCCGGCCGCCCCTGTGGCCGCCACCGCGTTCGCGTTCACCTGCCATGGTGTTTTCCAATCCTTGCGGAGCTCATCTTTGGAAGACTAGCGCCCCTGTCCTTGTGTCCGTTCGATTCCAAAACCTTAGAAACCAGTCTCTTAGAAGCTGAGTCCGCTTTCGCGTGCCGCGTCGGCCAGCGCCTTGACGCGGCCGTGATAGAGATAGCCGCCGCGGTCGAAGACCACTTCGGTGACGCCGTTCTTCACTGCACGCTCCGCCAGCAGCTTGCCGACCGCCTTGGCCGCATCGATGTTGGCGCCGGTGTTGCCGCTCTCGCGCATCGACTTCTCCAGCGACGACGCCGACGCCAGCGTCTCGCCCTTGAGATCGTCGATGACCTGCGCATAGATGTGCTTCGACGAGCGGAACACCGACAGCCGCGGACGGCCGCCGGCGGTGCGGCGCAGCGACAGCCTCACGCGTTGCTTGCGCCGGGCATTCGTAATCTTGAGTCTCGACATGACCGGCTCCGTTACTTCTTCTTGCCTTCCTTGCGGAAGATAAATTCATCTGAATACTTCACGCCCTTGCCCTTGTAGGGCTCCGGCGGACGGTAGCTGCGGATCTCGGCGGCGACCTGGCCGACGCGCTGGGAATCATTGCCCGCGATGACGATCTCGGTCGGCTTCGGCACCGTGATCGCGATGCCTTCCGGAATTGCATAGACCACGTCGTGGCTGTAACCGAGCGCGAGCTGCAGGTTCTTGCCCTGCAGCGCTGCGCGATAGCCGACGCCGGTGATCTCGAGCTTCTTCTCGAAACCCTTGGTGACGCCCGCGACCAGGTTTGCGACCTGCGCGCGCGCGGTGCCATACATCGCCTGCGCGCGGTTGGTCTTGACCCGGGGTGCTACCTTGACCTGGCCGCCTTCGAACTTCACCTCGACGTCGTCATGCACGACGAACTGAAGCTGGCCCTTCGGGCCCTTCATTTTTACGGTCTGTCCCTCGACGGTCGCGGTAACGCCCGACGGGACCGCCACTGGCCGCTTGCCGATACGTGACATACTGATGCCTTCCTCAGAATACCGTGAAGAGAATTTCGCCGCCCACATTCGCGTCGCGCGCTTCGTGGTCAGCCATGATTCCCTTCGGCGTCGATAACACCGAAATGCCGAGACCGTTGTTGACGCGCGGCAGGTTCTTCACCGAGGCATAAACCCGCCGCCCCGGCTTCGATACCCGCTCGATCTCGCGAATCACCGGCTCGCCGTCGAAATACTTCAGCTCGATCTCAAGCTCGCTGCGGCCGCTGGAATGCTCGACGCTGGCATAGCCGCGGATGTAACCTTCGGCCTTGAGCACCTCGAGCACGTTGGCGCGCATCTTGGAGCCCGGGGTCGAGACCTTGGGCTTGGCGCGCATCTGTGCGTTGCGAATACGGGTGATGAGATCGCTGATTGGATCGTGCGTTGACATGTCCGACCCCCCTTACCAGCTCGACTTCACGAGCCCGGGAACCAGGCCCTTGGAGCCGAGTTCACGCAGCGCGATACGGCTGAGCTTGTTCTTGCGATAGACCGAGCGCGGACGCCCCGTCATCTCGCAGCGGTTGCGGATCCGGGTCGCCGACGAATTGCGCGGCAGCTCGGCGAGCTTCAGCGTCGCGGCGAACCGCTCTTCCATCGGCTTCTTCTTGTCGGCGATGATGGCCTTCAGCTTCGCCCGCTTGGGGGCGGCGTTCTTGGTCATCCGCTTGCGCCGGTTGTTCTTCTCGATCGAACTCTTCTTTGCCATGCTTGGCTCCTGGGTTTCCGCGTTTGAGAGGCTGATCAGCGTCTCACTGCCGGAACGGGAAATTGAATGCGGTCAACAAGGCTCGCGCTTCGTCATCGGAACGCGCCGTGGTGCATACCGTGACGTCCATGCCCCACGTTTCCCCCATCTTGTCGAAGTCGATTTCGGGGAAAATGATGTGTTCCTTGATGCCGAGCGAATAGTTGCCCCGGCCGTCGAAGCTCTTCGGGTTGAGGCCGCGGAAGTCTCGCACGCGCGGTAGCGCGACATTGATCAGGCGGT